>NZ_JAGHRA010000001.1 GCF_017744015.1 Paracoccus sp. R12_2 | reverse complement strand
GTTCATTCCCAGATTGTCTTCCCGAAGCGCGGTTCCGTCTGGCCCGTCTCTCCGTCCCGTTCAGCGTGTCCCGCCGTTCGGTGAAGGGGTATTTACGGATGGCCGCCGAGACCCGCAAGAGGAAATTCGCGAAAATCTTCGCCGAAACGTCATCTTTCCGGCAATGCATTGTTTATAATGATTTATTTTTAAGCCCTTGCCGGATTGGATCGCCGCAGGGGCCGTGGAATCGCGACGCGAAGGCCCAGAAGTGCAAGAATCACCAGCAACCAGAAGCCCGGCGTGACGGGAAATGTCTTCAGCGCCCAGATCCAATGCAGCGCCACCAGGGGCGCGGCGACATAGACCAGCTTGTGCAGCCGCCGCCATCCCAAGGCGCCCATGCGCCGGATCGACAGGTTGTTCGAGGTGACGGCCAGCGCCGTCAACATCACGAAGGCCAGCATGCCGAACAGCAGGTAGGGACGCTTGACGATGTCGCGCGCCATCTGCCCCCACAGGAACCCCATATCCATCGACAGCCAGGACAGCACATGCAGCCCAGCATAGGTGAAGCAGATCAACCCCAACGCGCGGCGAAACCGCATGAAGCTGATCCCGGTGATCCGCAGCAGCGGCGTCACCGCCAGGCTGGCGATCAGGAAATAGAGGGCGGTGCGCCCCAGCCGATGCTCGATCTCTCGGATCGGATCAATTCCCAGACCGCCGGCCAGCGTGTCCCATGTCAGCAGGGCCAGCGGCACCATCCCACCCAGCCACAGCATCCATACGGGACAGCGGCGCAATACGTCGTTCAATGTGCGGGTCATCAGTAGTTCTTCGTCAGATCCATGCCCTGGTACAACGAGGCCACCTGATCGGCGTATCCGTTGAACATCAGCGTTTCCTGGCGGCCGCCGAACAGACCCGCACCGATGCGGCGTTCCGTGGCCTGTGACCAGCGGGGATGGTCCACCTCGGGATTCACGTTGGCATAGAATCCGTACTCGCCCGGCTGCATGGATTTCCATGTGGCGACCGGCTGTTCACTGGTCAGGGTGATCTTCACGATCGACTTGATCGACTTGAATCCATATTTCCACGGCACGACCAGCCTGATCGGCGCGCCGTTCTGGTTGGGCAGAGGATCGGAATACAGCCCCGTCGCCAGAATCGTCAGCGGATGCATCGCCTCGTCGATCCGCAACCCCTCGCGATACGGCCAGTCCAGAATCGGATATCTGACGCCCGGCATCTGATCGGGCAACAACGCGGTCTGGAAGGCCACGTATTTCGCGCCGGGCTGCACGCCCACCTTGTTCAGGACCGAGGCCAGCGGCACGCCGATCCAGGGAATCACCATGGACCATGCTTCGACACAGCGCAGCCGGTAGATCCGTTCCTCAAGCGCGTTGTCGGGGGCAAGATCCTCGACCCCGTAACTGCCGGGACGTTCGACCAGCCCGCCGATCTCGACCGACCAGGGATCGACCGTCATCTGCCCGGCATGACGCGCGGGATCTTCCTTGCCGGTGCCGAACTCGTAGAAATTGTTGTAGTTGGTGATCTCTTCCAGCGTGTTTGCGTCCGCATCCGTGGAATAGGGCGACGGCTTGCCCTGCAGCGCCAATGCGGGCGATGCGGCAGCGGCCGCACCGGCGGCGATGAAATTGCGGCGATTCAGCCAGAGCGATCTTGGCGTCACGTCGGACCATGCAAGTTTCATATTCTTCCTCCGATATATCTTGCGTCGGCTGCACATGCTGACCCATCATCACATAAACACGGTGAAGGAGGCCGAAATGCGCATCACATTCCTATTACCCTTCGTTCTGGCAGGTCTGGTCGTTACAGCCCATGCCGATGACAACCCGGTGATCCCGGCAATTACGCATCAGGTGGACGGCTCGTTCGAGGATATCGCCTTCGCGGTCGAGAATGCGATCGTGAACAAGGGTCTGGTCATCGAACAGCGCAGCCACGTCGGCGAAATGCTGAACCGGACCAAGGAAGATGTCGGGGGGCAGAAGGATCTGTATACCCATGGCGACGTCTATACGTTCTGTTCCGCAACGGTTTCCCGCGAGGTGATGGAGGCGGATATCCTGAACATCCAGCATTGTCCCTATTCCATCTTCCTGTTCGAGACGCCCGATCAGCCGGGCAAGATCACCGTCGGGCGGCGCGGCTATGATCCGTCGATGCAGCCCGCAGCGGACATGCTGGACGATATCATCGCCGATGCACTGATGCTGGAATAACGCGCGCAACAGGGCGGGCGTTGCGTGTTGCGCGGATTTTCCGGGTCAGACCCGGAAACACCAGGAATTGCTGGGCACGGCGCGTCACAGTGCGTGCACCAGGGCGGCACAGGGTGTGCACAGCCTGTACACCGCTTGCGTACGGTGCCGTTGCATCGGGGCCAGCGCGGCGCGCCGAAACGCATCCCGCGGTCGCCGACGTCCTTGCGCTGCGCCTTGTTCCAACCGGGGTTCAGGGATGGTGTCTGGGATGCGGACCATCCTGCCCCTCGCTCCGCGGACTCGGATGTCCGCTCTATCTGCCTGCTGATTGCTTCAAAGTTTTTCGGCCAGCGTCGCTAGCTGGTCTATGGTGCTTCCCCAGCCTTCCTCGAACCCCATCTCTTCATGTTTTCGGCTGTCCTCGGGATTCTTGTGGAGGGCACGGGCGATGTATCTTGTTCCGCTACCTTCGTCCTCCATTGTGATGATTGAGGTCAACGTCAGCCATGGTTCGGCAGGCCTCCATCCTTCCTTCAGCGCCGTGGTGAAAACGATCCGTTCCTGCGGGAGAATGTCTAGAAAACACCCCTCCACATGAGGCTTAAATTCACTGCCGTCTTCGCTCATCAGGGTCTCGAAGCCCCCGCCGGGGTTAAGGTCCATCTTTTCGACCCGACAAACGATAGGGGCGGGTATCCACCACCGTTCGAAATTCCTTGGGTTCGCCCAAGCCTGCCAGACCACAGAACGCGGGGCATTGATCAGTCTGGATACGGACAGTTGGTTATTCGATGTCATTGTTCGTCTCCGATGCATGTTGATTTTCGGCGAATGCAGCCAGGCGATCGGTTCGAGCCTCCCAGATAGCACGCTGTTCATGCAACCAGTCTTCCGCGGCAGCGAGGTGCGTTGGCACCAGGCGACAGGTTCGAACCCGTCCGGTCTTCTCCGAGCTGATTAGCCCACTGGCTTCCAGAACCTTCACGTGCTTAAGGAATGAGGGGAGGCCCATTTCGAAAGGCTCCGCAAGCTCCTTGACCGAAGCAGGTCCCTCAATCAGCCGTGCGATCATGGCCCGACGAGTCGGGTCAGCAAGAGCATGAAAGGCAGTATCAAGCGCGGGCTTATAGTTTTCCATGTGGCCAACTATAAAAAAAGTTGGCCGCTTAGCAAACTATTTCTGCAAACGGATATTCGCCGCGACGCAGCAGGAACGTTGGTTTGGGCTCAAAGCAGCCGCAACCCATCCGGCACCGCGCCCCCTCGCCCCGTCACCGGGCAGCGATTTCCTGCAGGAAGGCGGGGCCGAAACGGTCCAGTCTTGGCGCGTCCAGGTGCCGCGACAGGGCGGCGCTGTCCTGAGGGCGGGTTTCGGCGATGCGGCGCAACTGGCTGGTCGAGCAGGATAGCGGCTTTTCGGTCCCATCCTCGCCGCGCATCAGTCGTGACTGCGCCTCGATCAGCCGATCGAACAGCGCGCCTTCGGGGCGGCCCGCCAGCGCCCGGCGCTGCGGGTGGATCCGGGGCTGGTCGCCCGCGATCACCGACAGGAAATCACCGCCATAGCTTTCCAGCTTCTTCGCGCCGACACCGCTGACCTGGGCCATCGCGTCCAGTGTCTGCGGGCGATCCTGCACCATCTGGATCAGGGTGCGGTCCGGGAAGATCACATAGGCGGGCACGCGGGCGGCCTCGGCCAGCGCGCGACGCTTGGCCTTCAGCGCCGACAGCAGCGGCTCGTCCTCTTCGGCGACCTGGGTGCGCACGACATTGGCGGCCTTGGCCCGCAGCGTCGTGTCGTGGCGCAAGGTCACGCTGCTTTCGCCGCGCAGGATCGGATGGGCGGTTTCGGTCAGGAACAGCGCGCCGTGGCGGCCGGGATCGGGGCGGCACAGGTCAAGGCCCATCATCTGCCGGAAGATCGCCTGCCACTGGCCGCGCGAATGATCGCGACCGACGCCGAAGGTCGGCAACTGGTCATGGCCGCGTTCGCGGATCTTTGCGGTGGCGTTGCCGGTCAGAATGTCGATCAGGTGCCCCGAGCCGAACCATTCGCCGGTGCGCAGCATGGCCGACAGCGCCATCCGCACCGCCTGCGTGCCGTCGAACAGTTTCGGCGGATCGAGGCACAGGTCGCAATTCCCGCAATCCTCGGCCAGTTCCTCGCCGAAATAGGCCAGCAGGCGGCGGCGGCGGCAGCCGGTCGCCTCGGCCAGACCCAGCAGCGCGTTCAGCCGGGCGTGATCGGCACCCTTGCGGTCATTGGCGGCCAGCCCCTCATCGACCTGAGTCCGCCGCAGCCGGATATCGTCGGGGCCATACAGTGTCAGCGTCTCGGCCGGGTCGCCATCCCGGCCGGCGCGGCCGATTTCCTGATAATAGGCCTCGATGGATTTCGGCAGATCGGCATGCAGCACCCAGCGGATATCGGGCTTGTCGATGCCCATGCCGAAGGCCACCGTGGCGCAGACGATCAGACCGTCTTCCTGCTGAAAGCGGCTTTCGACGTGACGGCGCTGATCGGCCTCCATCCCGCCGTGATAGGCCACTGCGCTGTGACCTTCCGCGTTCAGTGCCTGCGCCAGCGTTTCGGTCCGCGCGCGGCTGGCGCAATAGACGATACCCGACTGGCCGCGACGCGCCGCGACGAAGGTCAGAAGCTGCGCGCGCGGGCCGTCCTTGGGCTGGAAGGCCAGGCGGATGTTCGGACGGTCGAAGCCGCGCAGGAAGGTGACGGGTTCTGCCCCGTCGAACAGGCGGGTCACGATCTCGGCCCGCGTCTCGGCATCCGCGGTGGCGGTGAAGGCGGCCAGCGGCACGTCCAGCGCGCGTTTCAGATCGCCGATGCGCAGGTAATCGGGGCGGAAATCATGGCCCCACTGGCTGACGCAATGCGCCTCGTCCACGGCGATCGCGGTGACGCCGGCGCGGCGCAGCAGATTGACCGTGCCGCCCGAGGCCAGACGTTCCGGCGCCATGTAAAGCAGTTTCAGGTCGCGCCGTTCCAGCGCCGCGAAGACCGCATCGGTTTCATCCTGCGTGTTGCCGCTGGTCAGTGCGCCTGCCGCGACGCCCGCTGCGGTCAGCGCGCGAACCTGATCGCGCATCAGCGCGATCAGCGGCGAGATGACCACCGTCACGCCGTCGCGCATCAGTGCGGGCAGTTGATAGCACAGCGACTTGCCGCCGCCCGTGGGCATGATCGCCAGCACGTCCTGGCCCGCCGCCACGGCTTCGACGATCTCGCCCTGACCGGGGCGGAACCCGTCAAAGCCCCAGACCTGCCGCAGAAGATCGGAGGATGGCAGATCGCGCGCCATCACATCCCGTAGAAGAAGCCGGCGTTATTGGCCAAGGCCCGCTGCAGGATGATGATGATGACGAAGACGATCAGCGGCGCCAGGTCCAGACCGCCGGTATTGGGCAGGATATTGCGGATCGGGCGATAGATCGGCTCCAGCAGGCGGTTCAGACCGTCCCAGATCTGCGCGACCAGCGGCTGGCGCAGGTTCAGCACCTGAAAATTGATCAGCCACGACATGATGATATGGACGATCATCACGAACCACACCACCTGCAGGATCAGTTGCAAGGCCTCGTACAGCGTTCCCATCTTGCCCTCTTCGCAGCGATTGCGCCCCTGTATGGCCGGGCGGGGGCGGGGGCGCAACCCGGTTGCCGCCGCGTCCGGCTTGACGATCGCGTGGCCAGCCTGCACGCCGGGCCCGTCACGACAAGGGGGCGCCGATGTATCCGCTGATCCGTTTCGCCAAGGAGATGGTCAAGTTTCGCAACGCCGCCCCGCTGGAACCGGGCGAGGCGCATGTCTCGACCCACATATGCTGGCCGTGGGATCTGGACCCGTGGATCGAGCTGAACAACGGCCGCACGCTGACGCTGTTCGATCTGGGCCGCATTCCGATGGCGCGCCGGACCGGACTGGTGGGCGTCCTGCGCCGGAATCGCTGGGGGATCACCGTGGCGGGCAATTCGACCCGCTATCGCCGCCGGATCCGGATGTTCGACCGGTTCACCATGGTGTCGTTCGTCGTCGGCTGGGATCAGCGCTTCGTCTATATGGAACAGTCGATGTGGAAGCGCGGCGAATGCTGCAACCACATGCTGCTGCGATCCGCGATCACCTCGGATCAGGGCATCGTGCCGCCGGCGCGGCTGATGGAGGCGCTGGGGCGCGCGCCCGACAGCCCGTCCCTGCCCGCCTGGGTCGACGCCTGGATCGCGGCCGATGCGCAGCGGCCCTGGCCACCCGAAATCCCCGACGAGGCGAAACGAGGCTTGCCAGCCTGACCCCGCTTGGGCCTTATGGCCAAAACGAATTCGGCGGGGACGACAGGATGCAGCGCAGGCGGATCTGGGGCTGGTGGTTCTTTGACTGGGCCAGCCAGCCCTATGCGACACTGCTGCTGACCTTCATCTTCTCGGTCTATTTCGCGGATGTCGCCAGACATCACTATATCACCATCGGCGCCAGCAGCACGATGGCTGGGGCGCAGGCCCAGGCGCTGTGGGGCTGGGGCCTGTCGGTCAGCGGTGCCGTGATCGCGATCCTGGCCCCGGTGCTGGGCGCCATCGCCGACACATCGGGCAGGCGGATGCCGTGGATCTGGCTGTTCTCGGGGCTGTATGTGATGGGCGCCGGGGGGCTGTGGCTGCTGATGCCGGAACAACCCGCGCTGATCCAGGCGGTGGTGCTGTTCGGGATCGGCCTGATCGGCATGGAATTCGCGACGATCTTCACCAATGCGCTGCTGCCCGGCCTTGCCCCGCGCGATGAAACCGGGCGCGTCTCGGGGTCGGGCTATGCGTTCGGATATGTGGGCGGGGTGGCCGCGCTGGCGATCATGCTGGCGCTGTTCCAGGAAACGCCAAGCGGCCGGACGCTGATCGGGATATCCCCGATCTTCGGGCTGGACCCGGATCAGCGCGAGGGCACCCGCTTTGTCGGGCCGTTCGTGGCGCTGTGGTATGCGGTGTTCATGATCCCGTTCTTCCTTTGGGTGAAGGAGCCGCGCGGCAAACGCGCGCCGATCCGGCTGGGGGTGGCGATGCGCGATCTGTGGACGCTGATCCGCAGCCTGCGTCACCGGAAAAGCCTGGCAAGCTGGCTTGTCTCGTCGATGCTGTCGCGCGACGCGCTGAACGCGCTGTATGGTTTTGGCGGGGTCTATGCCGGCACGGTTCTGGGCTGGCCGGTCTTTCTGGTCGGTGTGTTCGGCATCATCAGCGCCATCGCCGCCGCGATCATCAGCTGGCTGGGCGGCCGTGCGGACCGCCGCTGGGGGCCGCGCCCGGTGATCATCTGCTGCATCGTCGCGCTGACCGCCGTCTGCCTGATCGTCGTGGGCATGGACCGGACGGGCTTTTATGGCATGTCCTGGTCGCCGGACCCGCTGCTGGCGGGGCTGCGTGGACCCGATCTGGTGTTCTTCGCCTGTGGCGTCATGATCGGCGGCGCGGGCGGGGCGATGCAGGCCGCAAGCCGCACGATGATGGTCCGCCACACGACCGAGGAAAAGGCGACCGAGGGGTTCGGCCTGTACGCCCTGTCGGGCAAGGCGACGGCCTTTCTGGCCCCCGCCCTGATCGCGACCGTCACCGACCTGTCGGGCAACCAGCGCATCGGAATCTCTCCTTTGATCGTGATGTTCCTTCTGGCGCTGGTTCTGCTAGTCTGGGTCAAACCCGAAGGAGAGGCAAAGCAGTGATCCGCAAATTCCTGACCGTCGCCGCCCTGACCATGGGCCTGGCGGCACCCGCGATGTCCGAACCGCTGGCCAAGGATGTCTTCGGCCAGTTCCGATCAGCGTCTCAGGGGCCGGCCGTGTCGATCGGCTTTTATTCCAAGGGCTGCGGGCAGGGCTTCGTGCAGCTGCCCGAAACCGGCCCAAGCTGGCAGGCGATGCGACTGTCGCGGAACCGCAACTGGGGCCATCCCGAGCTGATCGGTTTCCTGATCGGGCTGTCCAAGGCCGCACAGCAGGCCGGCTGGAAAGGTCTGTATATCGGCGATCTCAGCCAGCCGCGCGGCGGGCCGATGCTGACCGGCCATGCCAGCCACCAGCTGGGGCTGGACGCCGATATCTGGATGCTGCCGCCCTCTTCGCTGACGCTGTCGCCCGCACAGCGCGAAAGCATTTCATCGGTCTCGGCCGTGGCGCGCAACGGCACCGCGCTGTCGCCGAATTTCAATGGCGGCCACATGTCCATCATGCGCGCCGCCGCCCGCGATCCGCGCGTCGAACGGATCTTCACCGATCCGGTCGTCAAGGTCGCGATGTGCCAGATGGAAAAGGGCAATAGGTCCTGGCTGCGCAAGATCCGGCCGTTGAACGGACATGACTATCATTTCCATGTCCGCATGTCCTGCCCCAAGGGGTCGATCTGCCGGGATCAGGATCCGCCGCCGCCGGGCGACGGTTGCGCCGAGGCGGCCGAGTGGATCAAGAACCGCATCGATCCCAGCCGCGTGAAGCCGACCCCGCCCAACCCGAATTACCGCCATCCGCGCAGCTACCGGCTGAGCGAGTTGCCCACACAATGCCGCACCGTCGCCGCCGCGCCCTGAGCGCGGCCCTGTCGTTCCTTCTGTCTGCGGCCGGCGCTGTGATGGCGCCGGCCGCAGAGTTGGAATATGTCGGCACCTATGTCTGGCGCAGCGGCGAAGACAGCTTCGGCGGGTTCTCGGGCCTTGAGATCAGCGCGGACGGCAGCGGGTTTCACGCGCTCAGCGACCGGGCATGGATATACTGGGGCAGCATCGAACGCGATTCGCAGGGGCTGATCCGCGGCATGAACGTTGCCGGTCGCGCGCATCTGCGCGACAGCAAGGGCAAGCCCCTGAAGCCCGGCTATCTGGGCGACAGCGAGGGTCTGGCCATCGGGGATGACGGGCGCATCCGGGTCAGTTTCGAAGGGCTGGACCGGGTGGCGGTCTATGACGACCCCGATGCCCCTGCCCGTGTACTGCCACGCCCCCCGGAATTGCCGGGAATGCGCGTCAACGCCGGGCTGGAGGCGCTGGCCATCCGCGACGACGGCACGCTGATCACCCTGCCCGAACGATCCGGGCGCGAAAGCCGGCCCTTTCCGATCCTGCAGCTGCGCGATGGCGAATGGAGCCGCCTGACCCGGCTGCGCCGCGATCCGCGCTGGCTGCCGGTCGGTGCGGATTTCGGGCCGGACGGCTATCTATACCTGCTGGAGCGCGACTTTCACGGCCTGTTGGGATTCTCGACCCGCGTCCGCCGCATGCGGCTGACCGAAGACGGGCCGCGCGACGAAGAGATCCTGCTGACCACCAAGCCGCTGCAATACGACAATCTGGAAGGGTTGTCGGTCTGGGATGACGGGCAGGGCATCCGGCTGACGATGATCTCGGACGACAATTTCCTGATCGTGCAGCGCACGGAACTGGTGGAGTACCGGCTGCGCCCCTGACAGCGCCGCACCGCCCGAACGGCCGGAGATTGACAAGCCGTTGCGCGAGGACTAGGCGCAGCTGTCCCGTTTCGAACCGGGGCCGAGTTGTTCCGCGACCTTGTAAAACGGAAATTGAATCACATGACCCGCTATCTGCCCGGCATTCTTGCCATGGCCGCCATCGTGGTGGCGTCCAACATCCTTGTGCAGTTCGTCATCGGCGACTGGCTGACATGGGGAGCCTTCACCTATCCCTTCGCCTTCCTGGTCACCGACGTGATGAACCGCGTCTATGGCGCCGGTTCGGCCCGCCGCGTCGTCTTCGCCGGGTTCATCGTGGGCGTCGTCTGTTCGCTGATCGCCGCCGGATTCGACAAATCCACGCTGCGCATCGCGATCGGCAGCGGCACGGCCTTCCTGTGCGCACAACTTCTGGATGTAAAACTGTTTGACCTGTTGCGGGAAAGACGCTGGTGGGTCGCACCGCTGGCGTCGACCCTGGTCGGTTCGGCCGTCGATACGGCGCTGTTCTTCGGCATCGCCTTCTCGGCCGCACTGCCCGTGGACGCCAACACGGGCTGGGCGAACGAGGCCGTTCCGCTGCTTGGTCATGGCCCGGTCACAGCGCTGTGGGTTTCGCTGGCAGTTGCTGATTGGATGGTCAAACTTGGTCTGGCGCTACTTGCCCTTGTGCCGTTCAGGATGATTATCCGCAATTTGTTGCGATTTCATCCAGAAACCTGATTGACAGATTCACGATCTGTGTCACCCTTCCCCTTACAACGGCAACTTATTGAAAGGAGGTGGTCCAGTGTCGAGAGTGATAGTGGAGAGAGGTGTCGGAACAGTCAGGGGGGCCGTGGCCTGAGGGCAGCCCCTAGGGTCGTAAACCCTGATTGGGACCGGACGGATCTTATCCTTCCCTAACCGGACCATCTCCGTGGATCTCGCGGGCCGTCTTGATCTGAGGCGGCCCGTTCCAATTTCCGGGGGCCGCGCTGCCGCCTGGTTGCGAAGCGGCGCGACGCCTGCAACAATCTCTCCGCACAACAGACGGAACAGCCATGGACGACGTGCCGAGCGGCGAGATCAAGCAGATCATCTGCATCAAGTGGGGCACGAAATTCGGCCCCGAATACGTCAACCGGCTGCATGGCATGGTGTCGCGCAACATCACCCCGCCGTTCCGCCTGTTCTGTTTCACCGACGACGCCGACGGGCTGCATCCCGACATCGCGGTGCGGCCGCTGCCCGAATTCGACTATGTCGCCCCGGTCAACACCCGCGGCAAATGGCCCAAGTCGCGCCTGTGGGGCGATCTGGGCGATGTGACGGGCGTGGTGCTGTTTCTTGATCTGGACGTTCTGATCACGGGCAGCCTCGACCCGTTTTTCAGCTATGGCGACCCCGACGACACGATACTGGGCCGCAATCCCAATACCCCGTTCGAAAAGCTGGGTCAGACATCGGTCTATCGGATGCGGGTCGGAAACCTGAAGCCGCTGCAGCAGATCTTCCGCGACGATCCGCAGGGCGTCGCCGACACCTATCGCTACGAGCAGCGTTTCGTGACGCGGAACGCGCCGGGCGGGGTCAAGTTCTGGCCGCGCGGCTGGCTGGCGCATTTCAGGATGCACTGCATGCCCGTCTTTCCGCTGAACTATGTCCGCGAAGCCAGGATTCCGCCGAAATCGCGCATCATCATCTTCGCGGGCGCGCTGAACCCACCCGATGCGCGGGCCGGCAGATGGGACGAAAGCGACAGTCGCAGGCCCGCGCTGGACCATCTTCGCGCCGCCTTTGACGGTCGGCGGCGCGAATCCCTGTCAAAGCATCTTCGCCACTACCTCAGGCCGGTCAGCTGGATCGACAGGATCTGGCGCGAATGATCGCGCCGCGGCGTCAGTCGCGGGCAATCGCGATGGCGATGCCCTGACCGCCGCCGATGCACATCGTCACCAGCGCCGTCCGCCCGCCGATGCGTTCCAGTTCATACAGCGCCTTGACCGTCAGGATCGCGCCGGTCGCGCCGACCGGGTGCCCCAGCGCGATGGCGCCGCCGTTCGGATTGACCCGGGCCGGATCAAGGCCCAGCCCCTTGTTCACGGCCAGCGCCTGCGCCGCGAACGCCTCGTTCGATTCGATCACGTCGAAATCGCCGATCGAAAGCCCGGTCCGGGCCAGCAGCGCCTCGACCGCCGGGACGGGGCCGATTCCCATCACTTCGGGGCGCACCCCCGCGACGGCATAGCCAAGGATCCGTGCACGCGGCGTCAGCCCGGCGGCCGTGGCGGCGTCGGCGCGCGCCAGCACCAGCGCGGCGGCACCGTCATTGATGCCGCTGGCATTCCCGGCCGTCACCGACCCATCCTTCTGGAACACCGTCTTCAGTGCGCCCAGCTTTTCCAGGCTGGTTTCCTTGGGATGTTCATCGGTGTCGAACTGCACCACGCCCTTGCGCATCCTGATCTCGACCGGGACGATCTGATCCCGGAAATGGCCCGAGGCGATGGCGTCCGCCGCGCGCCGCTGCGATTCCAGAGCGAATTCGTCCTGTTGCTGACGGCTGATATCGTGTTCGGCCGCGACGTTTTCCGCCGTCACGCCCATATGGCCCGTGCCCATCGGACAGGTCAGCGCGCCGGTCATCATGTCCAGCATCTTCTGATCGCCCATCTTCGCGCCGAACCGCGCCGATGGCACCGCGTAGGGCGCGCGGCTCATGCTTTCGGCGCCGCCCGCGACGGCGAAATCCGCGTCGCCCAGCATCAGCGCCTGCGCGGCCGACACGATCGCCTGCGCCCCCGATCCGCACAGCCGGTTGACGTTCATCGCGGGCGTCGTGTGCGGAATGCCCGCCTGCAGCATCGCGACACGGCTAAGATACATGTCGCGCGGTTCGGTGTTGATGACATGGCCGAAGACCACCTGCCCGATCCGGTCAGGCGCCACCGCGGCCCTGTCCAGCGCGGCGCGGGTGACGTCGGCGGCCAGCGTGATCGGCGGAATCGCCGCAAGGCTGCCGCCGAAGGACCCGATCGCGGTGCGCGCGCCGGACAGAATGACGATTCCGGTATCAGACATGAAAGCCCCCATTTTCGACGTTGCATCCAGACTATGCCTTTGCCGGAATGCTGCAAGTCGATCGGGCGACGGCCCGGCAATAAAATTGCGACCCCGCGTCAAAGCGCCTATCGTCGCGGCGAAACGAGAGAACTGCCAGACGGCGGAAATGCGAGATCCGAATGAGTGACAATTTCACCGCCTGCCGCGAACTGCTGTCGGACCGGCACTATCTTCTCAGCTCGCTGGTGCCGTTCATGCGCGACCGGCGCGGCGACGTCTGGGTGGGCGATCGCTGGCACCGCGACCTGATGATGCATCTGCGTTATCTGCCGCACATGATCATCCTGGCGGCGCAGGTCGATCACCTGGAGGGCGAGGATGCGACAAGGGTCGAGCCAGAGCCCGGCCAGAGCGTCGAGTTCGTCGCGACCGGGCCGATGATGACGGGGCGGCGGCAGATCCCGCGCGTCCTGCCGGGGATGATCCGCGCCATGCGTCAGGCGCTGGCGCGCGCGGATGCGGTGCACAGCGGTGCCGCGGGCTGGCCGATTCCCCCCGGCCTGATCCTCAACCCCATGGTGGTGCGGCGCGGACTTCCGCTGGTCATCAATATCGAAAGCGCCTTCTGGCGCATTCCCGAAGGCACGGACGCCAGTCTTCGCTGGCGCGCCGAGGCCGCCGCGACCGAACGGTTTGCGCGCTGGACCTGCCGCCACGCACGTCTGGGGATCTATACCCAGCGCAGCTATGCCGAATCGCTGCCGGTCGGACCCGGCGGAATCTCGGCGGTCAGCCCGGCCACATGGATCCATCAGCAGGATGTCCTGACCCCGGATGCCCTGGCGCGAAGCTGGCAGGAAAAGCCCGCCGATCTGCGGCTGTTGCTGGCCTCTCGGCTGACGGCCGAGAAGGGCACCGGGGTCGTCCTGCAGGCGCTGCGGCAGCTTGAGGCCGAGGGCAGGCAACTGCAGCTGGATGTCGTCGGCAGCGGATCCATGGCCGGCCAGATCGCCGAGTTCGCCGCGCAGGCCAGGTCCTTGCGCGTGCGGATCCTGCCCGAAGTGGCCTATGCGACCGAGTTCCTGCCGCTGCTGCGCGGCTATCACGCCGCGCTGGTTCCGACGACGGGCGATGAACAGCCGCGGGTGATTCTGGATGCGTTTTCGCAAGGCGTGCCGGTGATCGCATCGGACACCGCCGGAAACCGCGAGGTCGCGCGCGACGGACAGGACGCGATCTTCGTGCCTGCGGGCGATGCGGCGGCACTGGCACAGGTTCTGGCCGACCCCTCGCTGACACCGCAGCGTCTGCGAGGTCTTGCGGATGCCGCGCGCGACAAGGCCGCCGCCAGCACGCACGAGATGATGCACGACCAGCGCGCCGGGCTGGTCCATGACGCCCTGAAAGGCCATATGCCCGAACGTCCCGCCGGCAGTTCCCGCTGAGGCGCGGGCGGGTTTCGCGCCTCAATCGGCGACGATCACGCGGGTGTCCCATTCGGCGCATTTCTGCGTCAGGGGCGCGGGCAAGGGCTTGTCCACGAACACCGTGTCCAGATCCTGCATCGAGATGATGCGGACCGGCGCGGAACGTTCCAGCTTGCTGATATCGGTCACCAGATAGGCATGTCGCGCCAGGCCGGCGATGGCGCGGCTGACGCGAACTTCGGCCATGTCGAAATCCAGCAGATCGCCGTCGGCATCCAGTGCCGAGGTGCCGATGATCGCGTAGTCCGGCTTGAACTGCGCCATGAACTCGGTCGTCAGGTCGCCGACCAGCCCGCCATCCGTCCGCCGCAACGCGCCGCCCGCCACCATGATTTCGCAGCTTTCATTGGCGACAAGGATGTTGGCGACGTTCATGTTGTTGGTGATCACCGTCAGGTTGCGGTGCGCCAGCAATTCGCGGGCCACCGCCTCGGTCGTGGTGCCCAGGTTGATGATGATCGAGGAATTGTCGGGAATCTGCGCCGCGCAGGCCCGCGCGATGGCGGCCTTGGCATCCTCGTTCATGCGGCGCCTTTCCTCGTAGCCGATATTGCTGACGCCGGATCGCATCACCGCGCCGCCATGGACACGATCCAGCATCCCCTGATCGGCCAGTTCGCCCAGATCGCGGCGGATGGTCTGCAGCGTCACATCGAATCGTTCGGCCAGCTCCTCGACCGCGACGCGGCCGGTTGCACGGGCCAGATCCAGAATTTCCATCTGGCGGATGTTCATGGCCATCGCCGCCCTCCCCTTTCCCTCACGGAAGCGTCATGTGCGTTTTTTGTCAATCCGAATGTAAACGCGCATCTACGAAAATATTCGTTGACAGACGACACGACAGCGTGATCGGATAACCTCAGCTTTGGGAGGAGCCATGTCGGACACAACCGACCTTTTCATCATCGGCGGCGGCATCAATGGATGCGGGATCGCACGGGACGCGGCGGGCCGTGGCCTGTCGGTTCGGCTTGCCGAGATGGGCGATCTGGCCCAGGCCACCAGTTCGAAATCGACCAAGCTGTTTCATGGCGGGCTGCGCTATCTGGAATATCTGGAGATTCGGCTGGTCCGCGAGGCGCTGAAAGAGCGCGAGGTGCTGTTGCGGGCGATGCCGCATATCAGCTGGCCGATGCGCTTCGTCCTGCCGCTGGACCCGCAGATGACCTTCGAATCCGACACGCCGGTCAGCAAGGCGCTGGCGCTGCTGATGCCGTGGAACAAGGGTCATCGCCCGAATCTCCTGATCCGCGCCGGGCTGTTTCTGTATGACAATCTGGGCGGGCGGAAGATCCTGCCCGGCACACGCTCACTGTCGCTGCGCGGCACGCCCGAGGGCGCACCGCTGAAAGACCGGCTGCAGAAAGCCTATGAATACAGCGATTGCTGGGTCGAGGATGCGCGCCTTGTGTCGCTGAACGCACGCGATGCCGCGATTCGTGGCGCGGAAATCATGGTCGGCGCCCGCGTGGCCGAGGCCGCGCGCGACGGCGATCTGTGGCGGGTATCGCTGGATGACGGGCGGGTGTTCCATGCCCGCGCGCTGGTCAATGCGGGCGGACCCTGGGTGGGCAGCGTGATCCGTGACGTGGCGCATCTGGACAGCCGCGAGACCGTGCGCCTGGTGCGCGGCAGCCATATCGTGGTGCCCAGGCTGTACGATCACGACAAGGCGTATTTCTTTCAGGGGCATGACGGGCGGATCATCTTCGCGATCCCCTACCAGACCGACTTCACCCTGATCGGGACCACCGACCGCGACCACCACGGCAGCCCGCTGGAGGCCGAATGCACGCCCGAGGAACAGGACTATCTGTGCCGCTTTGCATCCGAATATTTCGCGACACCGGTGAGCCCCGACCAGATCGTCTGGACCTATTCCGGGGTGCGCCCGCTGTATGACGACGGCGCGAAATCGGCGACGGCGGCAACCCGCGATTATGTGCTTTCCCTTGACGACAAGGGGGCGCCCTGCCTGAACGTGTTCGGCGGCAAGATCACCACCTATCGCCGCCTGGCCGAACACGCGATGGACAAGCTGGTGGCGCATTTTCCGCATGCGAACACGGCCTGGACCGCCGGTGCCCCGTTGCCGGGGGGCGATTTCCCGGTCGATGGGGTCGCCGCGCTGATCGATGGCCTGCAGACCGCCCATCCGTTCCTTGATGATGCGTGGGCCACGCGGCTGGTGCGCGCCTATGGCACCGATGCGCAAGCAATGCTGGCCGGGGCCGGATCGACGGCCGATCTGGGTCGCGATTTCGGCGCGACTTTGACCGAAGCCGAGGTAGAGTGGCTGATGCGCCATGAATTCGCCCGCCATGCCGAGGACGTGGTCTGGCGGCGCAGCAAGCTGGGACTGCGCATGACGGCGGCGCAGATCGCGGAACTGGATGACTGGATGAGCCAGAAAAGGGCAGCTGCATGACGCTGGAACTGCGCGGGATCTCGAAATCGGTCAGCGGCCGGGTGCATATCCATCCGACCGACCTGACGCTGCGCCCCGGCAGCATGAACGTCCTGCTGGGACCGACCCTGGCGGGAAAGACCACGCTGATGCGACTGATGGCCGGGCTGGACAAACCGACGCAGGGACGGGTGTTCTGGAACGGTCAGGACGTGACCGATCAGCGGGTGCAGGATCGCAAGGTCGCGATGGTCTATCAGCAGTTCATCAACTACCCGTCGATGAGCGTCTATGACAACATCGCCTCGCCCCTTCGGCTGATGGGGGTGAAGAAGGACGAGATCGACCGCCGGGTGCGCGCGACAGCCGAGATGATGCGCCTGACGCCGATGCTGGACCGCAAGCCGCTGGAACTGTCGGGCGGGCAGCAACAGCGTTGTGCGCTGGCACGTGCGCTGGTGAAGGACGCCGGGCTGGTGCTGCTGGACGAACCGCTGGCCAATCTGGATTACAAGCTGCGCGAGGAATTGCGGGTCGAAATTCCGCGCATCTTCGAGGAATCCGGCGCGATCTTCGTCTATGCCACGACCGAACCCGAAGAGGCATTGCTGCTGGGTGGTCACACCGCAACCCTGTGGGAGGGTCGGATCACCCAGTTCGGCCCTACCCCGCAGGTCTATCGCGCGCCCGAGGACGCCACCACGGCACGGGTCTTTTCGGACCCGCCGATGAACTTCAAGCAGGTCTCGCTGCGCGCCGGCCGAGCGGCCATCCACGCCGCCGATTGGGATGCGGGCGGGCTGCCCGATGGCGATTACATGGCCGGTTTCCGCCCCGCGCACCTGTCGCTGCATGAACGGCCCGGCGCGGTGCCGCTGTCCACGGTGCTGGACACGACCGAGATCACCGGCGCCGAAACATTCCTGCATCTGCGCCACGGGCCGGATCGCTGGGTCGGGCTGGTCAACGGCGTCCACAAGCTGGATCATGGCCAGAACCTGACCGTCTGGCTGGACCCCGCGCATATCTATCTTTTCACGCCCGAGGGGGCGCTGGCCCGCGCCGCGCCCTACGCGGCCGAGGCCCGGACAGCCGTGGCGGAGGAAGCATGACCGAGATCACACTGGAAAACCTGGCCCACAGCTATCTGCCGAACCCGTCGGGCGACGCCGACTGGGCGCTGAAGCCGATGACGCTGACATGGCAGGACGGCGGGGCCTATGCGCTGCTGGGATCGTCGGGCTGCGGAAAATCGACGCTGCTGAACATCATTTCGGGACTGCTGGTGCCGTCACAGGGGCGCATCCTGTTCGGGGACCGGGACGTGACCGGGCTGCCCACGATGGAACGCAACATCGCGCAGGTCTTCCAGTTTCCGGTCGTCTACGACACCATGTCGGTCCGCGAAAATCTGGCCTTTCCCCTGAAGAACCGTGGTCTGGCGGCGGATGTCATCGCGTCCCGCGTGGCCGAGGTGGCCGAGATGATCGGCATGACCGGGGTGCTGGACCGCCGCGCGCGGGGCCTGACGGCGGATGCCAAGCAGAAGATCAGCCTTGGACGCGGCATGGTCCGGCAGGACGTGAACGCGATCCTGTTCGACGAGCCGCTGACCGTGATCGACCCGCACATGAAGTGGGAACTGCGCACGCAGCTGAAGGACCTGCATCGCCGGTTCGGTCACACGATGATCTATGTCACCCATGACCAGACCGAGGCGCTGACCTTCGCCGACCAGGTCGTCGTCATGTATGACGGCCGGGTCGTGCAGGCCGGAACACCCCAGGCGCTGTTCGACGCGCCGGAACATACCTTCGTCGGCTATTTCATCGGATCGCCCGGCATGAACCTGCTGGATGCGCGGATCGATGGCGCGACCGCCCATGTCGCGGGCACCGAGATCGCGCTGGCGCATGGCTATGGCGCCCTGGCAGGCAAGACCCAGATCGGCATCCGCCCGGAATTCCTGCGGCTTGGCGCAAGTGGCGGCGGCCTGCCCTTCACTGTGAAACGCATCGAGGATGTCGGCCATCACCGCATCGTGCGGGGCCAAATCGAGGGTGCCGATGTGAACGTCATCGTCCCGGAAGGTCAGCCGATCCCGGCGGACACCGATCGGGTCATCATCGATCCCGCGCATGCCCATGTCTATGTCGATGACTGGCGCGCCGACCCCGCAAGACAGGAAAGGGCCGCGTGATGGAAAAACCGCTCAACAACCGCGCGTGGTTCCTTGTGCTGCCGGTGCTGGCGCTGGTCGCGTTCTCGGCGGTGCTGCCCCTGATGACCGTCGTCAACTATTCGGTGCAGGACACGTTCGGCAACAACCAGTTCTTCTGGGCCGGGCTTGAATGGTTCCAGGACACGATCCATTCGGACCGCGTGCGCGCCGCGCTTGGCCGACAGATCCTGTTCTCGGCGATCATCCTGGCGATCGAGATTCCGCTGGGGATCTTCGTGGCGCTGAACATGCCCAAGAAAGGCGCCTGGGCGTCGTTCTGCCTTGTCGTCATGGCGCTGCCCCTGCTGATCCCGTGGAACGTCGTCGGCACCATCTGGCAGGTCTTCGGCCGGGTCGATATCGGGCTTCTGGGCTATACGCTGACAAAGCTGGGGATCGACTACAACTACGTCAATAACGCGCTGGATGCGTGGATCACGGTCGTCGTGATGGATGTCTGGCACTGGACCAGCCTTGTCGCGCTGCTGTGCTATGCCGGGCTGCAATCCATTCCGGACGCCTATTACCAGGCCGCCAAGATCGATCAGGCCAGCCGCTGGAAGGTGTTCCGCTATATCGAGCTGCCCAAGATGCAGGGGGTGCTGCTGATCGCCGTGCTGCTGCGCTTCATGGACAGCTTCATGATCTATACCGAGCCGTTCGTGGTCACCGGAGGCGGGCCGGGCAACGCCACCACCTTCCTGTCCATCGATCTGGTGAAGATGGCGGTCGGCCAGTTCGACCTTGGTCCGGCAGCGGCGTTCAGCCTGATATATTTCCTGGTGATCCTGCTGATTTCCTTCGTTTTCTACACCGTCATGACCAAGGAAGGGGAGACGCTGTAATGGCCGCCGTCGCAGAATCGAAAGGCCGGGGCGCAGCACTGGTGATGGCGCTGTATCTTCTGTTCCTCATGCTGCCGATCTACTGGCTGCTGAACATGAGCCTGAAGACCAACACCGAGATCCTCGGGGCCTTCAGCCTGTGGCCGCGCAACCCGACGCTTGAGAACTATCGCACGATCCTGACCGATCCGTCATGGTACATGGGTTATGTGAACAGCCTGATCTATGTCGTGATGAACACGGTCATCTCGATCACGGTCGCGCTGCCTGCCGCCTATGCGTTCTCGCGCTATCGGTTTCTGGGCGACAAGCATCTGTTCTTCTGGCTGTTGACCAACCGCATGGCACCGGCGGCGGTCTTCGCCTTGCCGTTCTTTCAGCTTTATTCGTCGATCGGGCTGTTCGACACGCATATCGCGGTGGCGCTGGCGCATTGCCTGTTCAATGTGCCGCTGGCGGTGTGGATCCTGGAGGGCTTCATGTCGGGCGTCCCGCGCGAGATCGACGAGACCGCCTATATCGACGGCTATTCCTTCCCGCGCTTTTTCACGCGTATCTTCATGCCGCTGATCGCCTCGGGCATCGGGGTTGCCGCCTTCTTCTGCTTCATGTTCTCATGGGTCGAACTGCTGCTGTCGCGAACGCTGACTTCGGTGAACGCCAAACCCATCGCAGCGACCATGACCCGCACGGTCAGCGCCTCGGGCCTCGACTGGGGCGTGCTGGCGGCGGCCGGCATCCTGACCATCATTCCGGGCGCCCTGGTCATCTGGTTCGTGCGCAACTACATCGCCAAGGGCTTTGCCCTGGGGAGGGTGTGATGGACGGAGCTGGTGAGTCGCTAGCTCAGAGCGAAGAGATGGTGGCGAGAATTGTCGCACATCTGGCGCCATATGGTGTCCAACGAACCACATTCGGGAGCACAGAGCTTGGCTACGAAAGCGGGAATGAATCGAGGTTGCTATTCATTGATGCCGTGAACTGGCTTCAGAATGAAGGTGTGGTTTTCTCGAGCGAGAAAATCAAGTTCATGAATGGCACAGCTGAAGGCGAGGTATACGCTCTTCGGTTCGTACTCACCTCCAAGGGCTATCAGCTTCTCGGCTCAAGATTTAACGGTGATTTGACGCTCGGCCAAGCGATTACCAAGGTGAACGCAAGTGGTAAGGGATACGCCAATCTCGGCGACCTCGTTGGAGGGATATTGGGCGGCTTCACAAAATCTATAGGAAGCGGGTGAGCGTGATGAACAGAGTCTTGAATACCGGATTCGTTCTTGCCGGCATCGTCTGGCTTGGCTTCGCCTTCTGGCTGACCACGCTGGTGCCGATGCGCGATGACGCAAGGGACTGGTTCGGCAGCCTGAATCCCGGCGGCTGGATGGCATGGACCTTTCCCAGCGCGCTGTTCTTCACCATCATCGCAGGACTGCTGATCCTGTTCACCTATCTTGCGATCCGCTTTCCCGAAACCCCGCGCAAGGGCATTCTGGGAATCACCACGACGCGCGGCGACCGGCTGTTCATCAGCCTTCTGGGCAGCGCCTTCATCTGTCTGATCTGGCTTGGCGTGATCGGCACACCCGTCTGGGGTGGGCTGGCCTGCGCGATCATCTACGCCGCGGCGGTGTTCCGCTGGGTGTGAGAACCGCCGGGGCAAACCGGCATCCAATGGGAGGGAGACCATGAAACTACATCTGACGACCGCCATGGCGCTTGCGCTGATGGTGACCGCCGCGCAGGCGGGCATCGAGGAGGCAAAGGAATTTCTCGATGCTGAAATCGACAACTCGACCCTGACCCGAGAGGAGCAGGAGGCCGAGATGCAATGGTTCATCGACGCCGCCCAGCCTTTCGCCGGGATGGACATCAACGTGGTGTCGGAAACCATCACCACCCATGAATACGAGGCCAAGGTTCTGGCGCCCGCGTTCAGCGCCATCACCGGCATCAACATCACCCATGACCTGATCGGCGAGGGCGATGTCGTCGAGAAGCTGCAGACCCAGATGCAGTCGGGCGAGAATGTCTATGACGCTTATGTCAACGACAGCGACCTGATCGGCACGCATTGGCGCTATCAGCAGGCCCGCAGCCTGACCGACTGGATGGCGAACGAGGGTGCGGACGTCACCAACCCCAATCTCGACATTGACGACTTCATCGGGATCAGCTTTACCACCGCGCCCGATGGCGACATCTATCAGCTGCCCGACCAGCAATTCGCGAATCTCTACTGGTTCCGCTATGACTGGTTCAACGACCCCGAGATCGCTGCCGAATTCAAGGAAAAATACGGCTACGACCTGGGCGTTCCGGTGAACTGGTCGGCCTATCAGGACATCGCCGAATTCTTCACCGGGCGCGAAATCGACGGCAAGAAGGTCTTTGGCCATATGGACTATGGCAAGAAGGACCCCAGCCTTGGATGGCGCTTCACCGACGCCTGGCTGTCGATGGCCGGAAACGGCGACAAGGGCATCCCGAACGGCGTGCCGGTCGATGAATGGGGCATCCGCGTCGATGAAAACAGCCGCCCGGTCGGATCCTGCGTGGCGCGCGGCGGCGACACCAACGGCCCGGCCTCGGTCTATGCGATCCAGAAATACCTGGACTGGATGGAATCCTATGCACCCCCCGCGGCGCAGGGCATGACCTTCAGCGAAAGCGGCCCGGTTCCCGCGCAGGGCGAGATTGCCCAGCAGATGTTCTGGTACACCGCCTTCACCGCCGACATGGTCAAGGACGGCCTGCCCGTCGTGAACGAGGACGGCACGCCGAAATGGCGCATGGCCCCCTCGCCGCATGGCGCCTATTGGCAGGACGGTATGAAGCTGGGCTATCAGGATGCCGGTTCCTGGACGCTGCTGAAATCGACGCCCGATGACCGTGCCAAGGCCGCGTGGCTTTACGCGCAGTTCGTCACCTCGAAGACGGTGGACGTGAAGAAAAGCCATGTCGGCCTGACCTTCATCCGCGAATCGACGATCCAGCACGACAGCTTCACCGAACGCGCGCCCAAGCTGGGCGGTCTGGTCGAATTCTACCGTTCGCCCGCCCGCCTGAACTGGTCGCCGACCGGCACCAACGTCCCGGATTATCCGAAGCTGGCACAGCTGTGGTGGCAGGCGATCGGTGACGCGTCCTCGGGCGCCAAGACCGCCCAGGAAGCCATGGACAGCCTGTGTGCCGAGCAGGAAAAGGTCATGGAACGGCTGGAGCGCGCCGGCATCCAGGGCGATATCGGTCCGAAGATGGCCGAAGAACATGACCTGGAATGGTGGAACAACTATGCCAAGGAAAACGGCACCATCGCACCTCAGCTGAAGCTTGAAAACGAGAAACCGCAGCCGGAAACCGTCAGCTATGACGAGCTGGTGAAAAGCTGGCAGGAATAGATAAGAAACCACGACAGGGGGCGGTCACCCGACTGCCCTCTTCTTCTTTGCCCAGATACCCGATTCTTCATCGGCACGGAAAGAAGCCTCCGGCGGGGTATTTGCGCAAAGAAGAAACCAAGACAGGAGGCGGGCATGACGATACTGGCGATGGATCAGGGCACCACATCCTCGCGCGCGCTGGTGTTCAGCGACGATCTGCGCGTCCAGGCCAGCGCGCAGCAGGAATTCAGCCAGCATTTTCCCCGCTCGGGCTGGGTCGAACATGAACCCGACGACATCTGGACGACCAGCGCCGCCACCGCACGCGGCGCGCTGGAGAAAGCCGGCAATCCGCGCATCGACGCGATCGGGATCACCAATCAGCGCGAAACGGTGGTGATCTGGGATCGCAAGACCGGCCAGCCGATCCACCGCGCCATCGTCTGGCAGGACCGCCGCACCGCTGACGTCATCCAGCGGCTGAAGGACGAGGGAACCGAGGATCAGGTGACCGGCGTCACAGGGCTGCTTCTGGACCCGTATTTCAGCGCCACCAAGATCGCCTGGATCCTTGATCAGGTCGAGGGCGCACGCGCACGCGCCGAGGCGGGCGAACTGGCGTTCGGCACCGTGGACACGTTTCTGATCTGGAAACTGACCGACGGTCGCTCGCATGTGACCGACGCCACCAATGCCAGCCGCACCTTGCTGTACGACATCCGCAAGGGCGAATGGTCCCGCGACATGTGCAAGCTGTTCGGCCTGCCGATGGCGCTGCTGCCCGAGGTCAGGGACAGCGCCGACGATTTCGGGATGACGCGGGCCGACCTGTTCGGGCGCGAGGTGCCGATCCTTGGCGTGGCGGGCGACCAGCAGGCCGCGACCGTCGGACAGGCCTGTTTCCAGCCCGGCATGATGAAGTCGACCTACGGGACAGGCTGTTTCGCGCTGCTGAACACCGGCGATCAGGCGGTGCGTTCCGGACATCGCCTTTTGACCACCATCGCCTATCGCCTCGACGGTCAGACCACCTATGCGCTGGAGGGAAGCATCTTCATCGCGGGCGCCGTGGTGCAATGGCTGCGCGACGGGCTGAAGATCATCCGCGAGGCCGCCGAAACACAGCGCCTGTCCGCCACGGCCGACGACAGCCAGCAGATCATCATGGTGCCCGCCTTCACGGGGCTGGGCGCGCCCTATTGGGCACCCGAGGCGCGGGGCGCGATCTTCGGGCTGACACGCAATACCGGGCCGGCCGAGTTCGCGCGTGCCGCGCTGGAAAGCGTGGGCTTTCAGACCCGCGACCTGCTTGAGGCGATGCGTGCCGACTGGGCAAAGGCCGATGACGCGGTGTTGCGGGTCGATGGCGGCATGACCGCCAGCGAACCGGCGATGCAGTTCCTTGCCGACATCATCGGCGCGCCCGTCGACCGGCCGGAAAACACCGAAACCACCGCGCAGGGGGCGGCGTGGCTGGCCGGATACCGCGCCGGGATCTGCCCCGGCCCCGACGAATACGCCAAGGCCTGGCGCCTGGATCGCCGCTTTGAACCCGCCATGGACGAGTCTGTCCGCGACCGGCGGTATTCCGCGTGGAAACGGGCGGTTCAGGCCGTTCTGGCGCTTTGACCTTCCGGGTTTGTGATTTCACCTCTTGTCGTTTTCCCCTAGTATTGCGGGAAAACGACAAGAGGGCAGGATGAACAGGTTTCTGAAACTGGCGATCGTCGGGCTGGTCGCGTCGTGTGGTGGCGGCGACTTCAAGGCCCCCCGCAATCTGGACAATGCCTGCGCGATCGTGGCCGAGCGGCCCGCCTATCTGCGCGCGATGAAGAAGACCGAGCGGCGCTGGGGTATCCCCGTCCATGTGCAGATGGCCGCGATCCACCAGGAGTCGAAATTCATCGGCGACGCCCGCACGCCGCATCAATATGCACTGGGTGTCATTCCCATCGGACGGCAAAGCAGCGCCTATGGCTACAGCCAGGCGTTGGACGGCACCTGGGAAGAATATGTCCAGGAGACAGGCAACCGCCGCGCGCGGCGCAACGACATCAACGATGCCACCGATTTCATGGGCTGGTACATGGACGGATCGTCACGGATGCTTGGCCTGTCCAAATGGGACGCCACCTCGCAGTATCTGGCCTATCACGAGGGGCGGTCGGGCTATGCGCGCCGGTCCTATCTTGGCAAAAGCTGGCTGGTCAGGGTTTCGGGTCAGGTCGGCCAGCGGGCGCAGATGTATCGCGCGCAGCTGGTGTCCTGCGGCAAGGCGTGATCCCGGCCGCATCCCGACCCTTGCCAAGCCCTCGATTCCGCGTCGTTATGGATCGCAGCGGATAAGGGGGCAGCCGATGCAGGATGACGCGACGGGTTTGCAGGCGGTGGCCGAGGCGCAGCCGGACTTTGCCCGACATCTGGGTGCCAGGCTTGTCGAGTCGACGCCCGAGCGGGTGGTGTTCGACATGCAGGTGACCCAGGATCTGGCCAACCGCAACGGTGTCCTGCATGGCGGCGCGATCATGGGGCTTGCCGACAATGCCGGCGGCACCGCCACGTTCCTGAACCTTCCCGCAGGCCGCAGCACGACAACAGTCGAAAGCAAGACCAATTTCCTGCGCCCGATCCGGTTGGGGGATACCGCGCGCGCGGTCTGCGAACCACTGCATCGCGGCCGCACCACGCGGGTCTGGCAAACCACCGTGACGCGCGGTGACGGCAAGGTTGCGGCGATCGTCACCCAGACCCAACTGATCCTGGACTGGGCCGGATAAGGGGCGCGCATGTACACCGTCATCGGCACATCGAACAGCCGCGCTTTCCGCGTTCTGTGGCTTCTGGAAGAGCTGGGTCAGCCCTACCGCCACGTTCCCGCCAATCCGCATGGCGAAGGCGTGGTGGCGTTCAACCCTGCCGGCAAGGTGCCGGTGCTGATCGACGACGGCACGCCGGTCACCGATTCGACCGCCATCCTGACCTACCTGACCGATCGCCACGGCGATCTGACCTATCCCGCCGGCACGCTGGACCGCGCACGGCAGGACAGCCTGACGCAGTTCCTGCTGGACGAATTCGACGCCGCGCTGTGGCTGGCTGCGCGCCACAGCTTCGTCCTGCCCGAGGAAATGCGCCTCAGCGCGATCAAGAACACGCTGCGCTGGGAATTCGAACGCAGCCAGAAGACCCTGGTCCACAGGATCGGCGAGGGCGCGTTCGTGATGGGTGACAAGATGACTGTGCCCGACCTGATCCTGGCGCATTGCCTGACCTGGGCCCTGACGGCAAGATTTCCGGTCGTCGAAACGCGGCTGACCGATTTCCTTGACCGGATGCGGCAGCGACCTGCCTTTCAGCGCGCCGCCGCGCTTTGAGGCCGATGGCGCCCGACGGACAACGGACGCTGTCCAGCAGAAGCCTTCGCCGTCACGCAGCGCCCAGACGGCGCGCCGCCGCCTGACCCGCGATTTGCCCGGTCGCAAGGCATCCGGTCAACAGATAGCCGCCGGTCGGCGCTTCCCAATCCAGCATCTCGCCCGCCGCGAACACCCCTGGCAAGGCACGCAGTTCCAGATCGTCGGTGACGGCCGACCAGTCTATCCCGCCGGCCGACGAAATCGCCCGGTCCAGCCCCATCGGTCCGTGATGGTTCAGCGGCAGCGCCTTCGCGCGCGTGGCCCAAGCCCGGGCGTCGTCGGGCCAGGGTCGGCCCCATTCCAGCAGCAGCGCGACCTTGACCGGATCGCCCAGGATACGACGCAGCCAGTTGCCGACCGACAGCTTGCCCTTCGGACGGCCGAATCGTGCCGCAAGGACAGTGTCATCCAGATCCGGGGCCAGATCGACGCGGGCCCGCGCGCCGTCGCGAATCGCGGCGGCGACCTCGTAGATGCCACCGCCTTCGATCCCCTGCCGGGAAATCACCCATTCGCCCCGGCTGACCTGCCCGTTCACCCGGATCGCGGTACCCTTGACCGCGCAGCCGAAATGCCGGGCCATCTGCGGCGTCCAATCGACCCGAAACCCCATGTTCGCGGGCCTGAATTCGGTCACGCCAACGCCCGCCGTGCGCAGCATCGGCACCCAGCCGGCATCCGATCCCAGCCTCGGCCAGCTTGCCCCACCCAGCGCAAGCACGGCGACTTGCGGCGTCAGCACGCGCTGCCCGTCGGGCGTGTCAAAACGGAACCCGCCCTCAAGCCCGACCCAGCGCCAGCGGGTCCGCAACTCCACCCCGGCGCCGCGCAGCCGCGCCAGCCAGGCCCGCAGCAATGGCGAGGCCTTCATGCCGACCGGAAACACCCGCCCGGTCGATCCGGTGAACAGATCGACACCAAGCCCCCGCGCCCAGGCACAAACGGCTTGGGGTCCGAATGCGTGTTCTTCCTTGCTGAAATACCCTCGGAGGTGCGGGGCCGGACAGCCGCCGCTGCCCCCGGCGAAACGCCGGGCGAAGGCGGGCAAGGGCTCGTCCTTCGTCAGGTTCAGCCCGGATTTTCCAGCCATCAGGAATTTCCGCGCAGGCGTCGGCATCGCCTCGGCCACCACGACACGATGACCGGCGGCAGACAGGATCTCGGCCGCCATCAGCCCGGCCGGACCCGCGCCGATCACCAGCGCGTCCATCGCTTCGGTCACCTGCGACCCCGGGCGATCATCGACAGACGGATCAGCGCGCGTTCCATCAGCGCCATCTGCGGGGCGCGGGACGAACTGCGCAACGCCAGATCGGTCGCCAGCAACGAGGACACCGCCTCTTCCAGCGGACCGACGCCCCAGCCCTGCGCCTGCCGCGCCATCCGGTCACGACGCGGCCCAAAGACCGGCGGGCGCATCCGCGACAGACCCGCAGCCGGACCCTGCGGGTCCGCCGCCGCCAGATGCAGCGCGCGGAAATGGCGCAGCGCGGCGATGGCCAGCGTCACTGGCGCGATCCCCTGCCCCTCGATCCGCCGCATCAGCTGGCCGAACTGATCCGACCGGCCTTCGGCCACGACATGCAGCAACTCGTCCAGATCGGCCTCGATGGTCGCGGGCGCCAGCAACGCGATCTCGGCCGGGGTGAGCGGCGTCGTGTCACCGTATTTGTAAAGTCCGATCTTCTCGATCGTCTGGCGCAGGTCGCCGGGGTCCAGTGCGCGGGCCAACGCGGTCAGGTCGCGCATCGCCTCGGGCGAGACATCGTTCAGTCCCGCCTCTTGCAGCCAGCGGCGAATCTCGTCCTCGCCCGGAGGATCGTCATAGATCGGGGCGGCGACGGCCTCTCGGTGCGGCTCGAACAGCTTGCGCAGCGCCGACGACTTGGCCAACCCGCCCGCGGTCACCACGATCACCGCATCGCCCGACCGCCATTCCTGCAGCGCGGCGGCGATCGCATCGGCGGCACTGTCGGGCGTGTCCTCGACCAGAACGACGCGCGGACCGGGGAAGAACCCCACTTCCTTGATCGCGTCCATCAGGCTGGCCGGATCCTTTTTCAGCCCGCCCCCGGCCAACCGGTTCAGGCGCATCTCTTCCTCGGCATTCGCGCCGGTCAGCGCGGCCACGGCCTCGGCGCGCTTCAACGACACCCGCATCGCGTCCTGGCCATAGATCAGCAAGGCCGGTCGGGACGGGTCGGGCCGCGCCAGATAGCGGGCGATCTCTGCGCCCTTGAGGTTCATTCCGTGGAGCGGGCAGGCTGGGTGTCCGGCAGGTTTGTCGCCGCCGCCAGCAGGCGCGTGACCACCTGATCGGCCAGCATCCGCGCCAGCCTTTCGCGCGCGTCGCCTTCGGCAGCCAGCGTGGCGATGGTGGTGCCGGTGGTCGAGTAAGACGTGAAGCTGCTGACTCGGCCCTGCGCCAGCACGGCGCCGGATGCATCCGTCAGCGCGAAATCCGCGGTCCCGTTCAGCGAATAGCGGGTCGTGACCTCGTCCGGCGTGATCGCCTGCGGCACCACGCCGACGCTGAGACGGTAATCCAGGTCATAGATCGCGGCACCATCCGGTCCCAGCCGTTCGGCCAGCCGCTGGTTGAAGCTGAAATCCTGGAATGTCTGGGGATCACGTGGCCGAACCTTGCCGAACAGCCGCGTGCCCGCGCCGCCCGGACCATAGACCGGGGTCAGCCCGCAGGCTGCGGGCAGCACCAGCAAACCCAGCAGCGCCGCGCGGCGCGAGGGGCGATCAGGCCACGACATTGACGATCCGTCCGGGCACCACGATCAGCTTTTTCGGCGCGGCGCCATCCAGGAAACGGCGCACCGTCTCGTCGGCCATCACCATCGCCTCGATCTGATCCTTGGGCATGTCCTTGGCCACGCTGATCTCGGCCCGGCGCTTGCCGTTGATCTGGATCGGCAGGATCACCGTGTCATCCTCCAGCATCGCCGGATCGGCTTTGGGCCAGGGCGCATCGACGACCATGCCCTGCCCGCCGGCCATCGCCCAGACCTCTTCGGCCAGATGCGGCACCATCGGCGCCATCAACTGCGCCATGATCCGCAGCACCGCCTTGCGCGGCTCTCCCCCGGCCCTCGACTTGCCGACGGTATTGGCCAGTTCATACAGTTTGGCGACGGCCTTGTTGAAGGCGAATCCCTCGATGGATTTCGTGACCTCGGCGATGGCGCGATGGGCGGCACGGGTCAGGTCGGGGTCGTCATCGCCCGTCGCCGGCGCATCCTCGGCCAGCCGGAACAGGCGGGACAGGAACTTGTGCGCGGCCTCGGCCCCGGCAGCGGTCCATTCGACATCGCGTTCGGGCGGGCTGTCGGACAGCATGAACCAGCGCGCGGTATCGGCGCCGAAGCTGGCCACGATGTTGACCGGGTCGACGACGTTCTTTTTCGACTTCGACATCTTGGCCGAGGGGATGATCTCGACGACGGTGCCGTCGGCCAACCGACCGTCGGTCACATCATCGGGCAGGTGATAGACCGGACGGCCCCGTGCATCTGTGGTCTTGTAAATCTCATGCGTGACCATCCCCTGCGTGAACAGCGCATCGAAGGGTTCCTTCGCGCTGTCGGGCAGATGGCCGGTCCTGACCATCGCGCGGGCAAAGAAGCGCGAATACAGCAGATGCAGGATCGCGTGCTCGATGCCGCCGATATACTGGTCGACATTCATCCAGTAGTCGGCATCGGCCCGGTCGGTGGGTGTCGCCGCGCCGGGCGAGGTGAAGCGCGCGTAATACCAGGACGAATCGACAAAGGTATCCATGGTGTCGGTTTCGCGCAAAGCCGCGCCGCCGCATTGCGGGCAGGTGGTCTGCCGCCATGTCGGATGCCGGTCCAGCGGGTTGCCCGGCTGGTCGAAGCTGACATCCTGCGGCAGCAGGACGGGCAGATTTTCCTTGGCCTCGGGGACCGTGCCGCATTTGTCGCAATGCAGCACCGGGATGGGACAGCCCCAGTAACGCTGCCGCGAAATGCCCCAGTCGCGCAGCCGGAATTTCGTGACGCCCTCGCCATAACCCGCCGCTTCGGCATGGGCGATAGCGGCGTCCACGGCGGCCTCGCCGGTCTGGTCGGCCTTGCCCGCGAAGCCGCGCACATAGGTCACGGGTTCGGATTTCATCGGCACGTAGGGGGCCTCGGCGACCATCGCATCGGCCTGTTCCAGCGTCATTCCCGCCTCGCCGAAGGTGGCGCGGATGGGGAGGCCGTATTTCGTGGCGAATTCATGGTCGCGTTCGTCATGCGCCGGGCTGCCGAAGATCGCGCCGGTGCCGTAATCCATCAGCACGAAATTCGCGATCCAGATCGGCAGTTGCCAGTCGGCATCCAGCGGATGTCGAACGGTCAGCCCGGTGTCGAAGCCCAGCTTGGGCGCGGTCTCGATGGCTTCCTCGGTGGTGCCAATGCGGCGGCATTCCTCGACGAACGCGGCCACGGCGGGATCGGCGGCGGCCAGCGTGCGGACCAGCGGATGATCCGGCGACAGCGCGACGAAGCTTGCGCCCATCAGCGTGTCGGGGCGGGTCGTATAGACCTCGATCTGCGCGAAATCCTCGGGCGCGTCCACGGTGTCGAAGCGGAATTGAAGCCCGCGCGACTTGCCGATCCAGTTGGCCTGCATCAGCCGCACCTTGTCGGGCCAGCCCGACAGCCCGTCCAGCGCCGACAGCAACTCATCGGAGTAATCGCTGATCTTGAAGAACCACTGGGTCAGTTCGCGACGCTGGACCGCCGCGCCGGACCGCCAGCCCTTGCCGTCGATGACCTGTTCATTGGCCAGAACGGTCATGTCGACCGGATCCCAGTTCACCTGCGCCGATTTGCGGGTGATCAGCCCGGCATCGAGGAAGTCCAGGAACAACGCCTGCTGCTGCGCGACATAGGCGTCGTCGCAGGTGGCGAATTCGCGAGACCAGTCGATGGACAGGCCCAGAGGCTTCAGCTGCTCGCGCATCGTGGCGATATTGGCATAGGTCCAGTCGCGCGGATGACCGCCCTGCTCCATCGCGGCGTTCTCGGCCGGCATCCCGAATGCGTCCCAGCCCATCGGATGCAGCACGCTGAACCCCTGCGCGCGCTTGAACCGCGCCACCACGTCGCCCATCGTGTAGTTGCGCACATGGCCCATATGGATGCGCCCCGACGGATAGGGGAACATTTCCAGCACATAATACTTGGGCCGCTGGTCGCGGATGGCGGTGAAGCTGCCGGCGTCGGCCCAGGCCTTTTGCCAGCGGGCTTCGGCTGTGGCGGGATCATAGGGCATCTTCTGGACCTCGGGCATCATTCGTCGCGCCTTCGTTTATACGGCGGCGAATGCAGGGTCCAGTGGCCGAAGCCCGCGCCTCAGCGCGGCGCGGTCACAAACGTCCGTCCTGAATCCGCAACTGCCGTGCCCGCGTCAGGATCGCATCCTCGACCGCGCGGGCCGTGCCCGGCGCGACCGCCGCACCCCCCGACCCTTGCAGCGACAGCTTCAGGCTGCGTGCATCCAGCGCCGGATCACTGATCTTGATCGTGGCGCGATAGCTGCGCCCGCCGCCGGGCGGCGTGCCGTAACCGGTCACGATCACCCCGGTGAACGGATCGACCGACTGGACCGGCAGAAAGTTCAGAACCTCGAGACTGGCATTCCAGAGATACTTGTTCACGCCGACGGTGTTGTTCGGATTCTCATCATTGCCGAACAGGTCCCAGATCGTCGTGGTCCGTGCGTCCGCCCGCAGTTCGCGGTCGATGTCGCCCGCGTCACGGGCGCGGTTTCCGCTGCCGCCACAGGCGGCCAGCCCGACGCAAAGGGTCGATGCAACGATCAGGTGCGCGGCGCGTGCGGTTTTCATGCGGGTCCCCCGGTATATCGTGTTGCCCGCAGCTTTAGCGCGGATTGCCCTGCTGCCACAAGCGCCTTGCCGCGCGCGCGTGGGGCGGGCCGTTTCCCTGCCGGAACCGCCACACAGCGATGTGTGGCCCTTGTGCATCACAGAAAACACGAAAGAAATTGGCGACACCGTGAATCCGTTGCATCGCGAGGTCGAAAGAGGGAAACAGTTTGCATACCCAAGACGGGCTTCCGGTTTGGGCATCAGAGAGACAAGAGGGAACACCACCATGAAAAAGGCTCTTATCGCCTCCACCGCGCTGGTTCTGACCGCCGGCGTCGCCGCTGCCGACGTGACCATCTCGGGCTATGGCCGCACCGGCGTGATCTATTACGAAAACACCGCTGCTGAAGATGCGGCTGGCGTGAACGAATCGCAGGTCGTCGGCCGTCTGCGCATGAACATCGACGCCGCCACCTCGACCGATCAGGGCGTGGATTTCGGCGCGCGCTTCCGCATCCAGTGGGACCAGAACAGCGATGACGCTGGTCAGCTGAACGCCGGCAAGCTGTGGGTGACCTCGAACGGTCTGACCGTCGAAGTCGGTAACGTCGACACCGCGTTCGACTCGGCCGCCCTGCTGTACGCTTCGGAACTGGGCGCGTTCGACCGTTCGTTCGGTAACTCGCGCGGCGCGTTCTTCGCCTATGACGCCGATGCTTATGACAACGAAAACTATGTCGGCATCGCCGCGAAATACGAAATCGCCGGCGTCAGCGTCATGGCTTCGTATGTCGATCCGGATCAGTCGGGCCTGAACGAAACCGGACTCGGCACCTCGGAAGAATTCGGTCTGTCGGCATCCTACACCTGGAACGACGCGCTGGAACTGTCGGCCGCTGCCGTCATGGACGGTGCCGGTATCGAAGACAACGACCAGTACTTTGTCGGCGCCCGTTACGCCGTCATGCCGAACGCTCGCGTCGGCCTGAACTGGATCGACAACGGCGAAGTTCTGGGTCTCGATCTGGGCAACACCGTCACCCTGTATGGCGACTATACCCTGGCCGATGGCATGACCAACATCGAAGCCTATGTTGCCAACAACAGCGCTGACTTCAACGAAAGCGACAACGCGTTCGGTATCGGTGTGAACTACGATCTGGGCGGCGCTCGTCTGGGTGCGTCGATCCACCGCGACTACGACGAACTCGTGACCGCCGACATGGGCGTTCGCTTCGACTTCTGATCCAACCGGATCCAAGTCTTCCGGAAAGAGCGGGCCTTGCGCCCGCTCTTTTCTTTTTGTCTTCTGCGCGCATGGAACTGGATCACATCAAAAGCCGCATCGCCGCGGCAGAACGCGCCGCCGGACGCAAGGTCGGATCGGTCACGCTGATCGCGGTCAGCAAGGTGCAACCCGCGGAACGCGTAACGGCCGTTCTGGACGCGGGCCACCGGACCTTCGGCGAAAATTATGTGCAAGAGGCGCAGGGCAAATGGCCCGACTGGCGCCAGCGCTTCGCGGGTGTGTCGGTTCACATGATCGGACCGCTGCAATCGAACAAGGCCAAGGCAGCGGTCGAGCTGTTCGACGCCATTCACACGCTGGACCGGATCAGCCTTGCCCGCAAGCTGGCCCACCAGATCGCCGAACAGGGCCGAACCCCGCAACTGTTCATCCAGGTGAATACCGGGGACGAACCTCAGAAAGCGGGAATTCCCGCTGCGGAACTGCCGGGATTTCTTGACCAGTGCCGAGATCTGGGTCTGTCACCCGAGGGGCTGATGTGCATCCCGCCCGAGGATCAGGATCCCGTTCCGCATTTCCGCCTGCTGCGCAAGCTGGCCGAACAGTCCGGGCTGGCCCTGCTGTCGATGGGGATGAGCGCGGATTTCGAGACCGCGATCGCCGAGGGCGCGACGCATATCCGTGTCGGTTCGGCCATTTTCGGGGCCCGCGACTACGGCTGAGCCGCCACTTCAGCGGTATTTGGACAAGGAAGAAGCCGGCACGACAAGGCGCGTTCCGGGGGCTGCGCGCGTGGCGATCCAGATCAGGTCGGCGCGTGCGAAGGCGATGCAGCCCTCGGTTCCGTATCTCGGACGCCGCCACTGATGCAGAAAGATCGCCGAACCGCGGCCCGGCGTGGCGTCGGGCCAGTTCCAGTCCGTGGTGAGGATCAGATCGTACAGCGGATCGGCGCGGCGCAAGCGTTCATGGCTGGCAGACAGCGGCGCACGGGCGTGGTGATTATAGGCGGGATGGCGCGGATCGTCGCACCACAGATCGCCGGGGCCGATCGGTCGCGCCCAGGCTGCGGGACGGGTCAGCCGGTCGGGGCGGTACCACAGGCCGGTGATGCGGTGGAATCCCGTGGGCGTGGCCCCGTCGCCTTCGCGTTTGGCCGTGGACAGGCCGCCCTTGCCGATGCTGCAGGCAAACAGGCGGCCCAGAAAGCGGATGCCCTGCGGGGTCAGCACCAGATCATCGGGTCTCACAGCAGATGCCCGGATTTCTCGGCCTTGGTGTCCAGATAGCCGGTGTTGAAGCGATTGCGCGGGGTGATCAGCGGCACGCGCTGCGTCACCTCGATCCCGTGGCTTTCCATCATCGAGACCTTGCGCGGGTTGTTGGTCATCAGCCGCGCCTGCGCAAAGCCCATCCGCTTCAGCAGGGCCGCACCGATGCGGAAGTCGCGTTCGTCATCCTCGAATCCCAGGCGGTGATTGGCCTCGACCGTGTCGAAACCCTGATTCTGCAGGTCATAGGCACGCATCTTGTTGGCCAGACCGATGCCGCGCCCTTCCTGGTTGAGATACAGCAGCACCCCTGCCCCCGCCTGCCCCATCGCGTCCAGCGCGGCATGCAGCTGCGGGCCGCAGTCGCATTTCAGGCTGCCCAGCACATCGCCCGTGAAACAGGCCGAATGCAGCCGCGCCAGAACCGGCCGGTCGCGCGGCGGATCGCCGATTTCGATGGCGTAGTGCTCGGCGGCACCATCATCGGGCCGGAAGATATGCAGCCGCGAATGTTCCGCAGACATCAGCGGCAGGCGCGCAGCGGCAACCGGAGCCAGCGCAGCCTCGCCCGCCAGCTGCGCCAGCACCTGCCCCGGCGCCAGCACCGTCAATCCGGCGGGCGCATGAGCGGGCACGACCAGAACGGCGGGCAGAAGCTGCGCCGATTTGGCCAGCGCCAGCGCGGCCATATGCGGCGTCGCATCGCCATCCCGGTCGGTGAACAGCGGCCCCTTCATCGGCGTGCGCAGATCATTCGCGGGATCGGCCAGCGCGCGCAGCCATGCCAGATCCGCGTCCTGCGGCACCTGCACCCGCGCCAGCACGTCATCATAGGCACGCGCCTTCAGGGTTTCCGCGCGGCGCTGGGTGATCGCCAGAACCGGCCGACCCAGCCGCCGCATGTCGTCCAGCCGTGCCGAGGACAACGTCTCGACCGCCGCCGCCAGATGGCCGCCGATCATCACCGGCAGGCCCATGCGCAGATCGGCGCGGGCGCGGGAAACGGTTTCGGCAAGGGTGGGAATAAGGCTCATGGCTCGCGCGTGATTGAAACAAATTGAAACATAGTGGCTTTTTCCGACAACTCCATGTGAGAATTTCGACATGTCGCTGGACGGCGGCCGGGTGTGACCCCACTCCTTTGCGCAAGTGAGGCAAAGGAGGCAAGCATGCCCGGACTGAAAAAGATCCTGCTGGTCGATGACGAGGAAGACCTGCGCGAGGCCTTGGCCGAACAACTGGTCGCCACCGACGATTTCGACGTGATCGAGGCAGGCAACGGCGCCGAGGCGGTCGAGGCCAGTAAGAACGCGATCTATGATCTGGTGATCCTGGATGTCGGCCTGCCCGACACGGACGGGCGCGAGCTGTGCAAGAAGCTGCGCAAGCTGAACGTGAAATGTCCGATCGTGATGCTGACCGGCCACGATACGGATGCGGACACGATCCTGGGGCTGGACGCGGGCGCCAACGATTATGTGACCAAGCCGTTCAAGTTCCCGGTCCTGCTGGCCCGTCTGCGCGCACAGCTGCGCACGCATGAGCAGTCCGAGGACGCGATCTTCCAGCTTGGACCCTATACGTTCAAGCCGGCGATGAAGATGCTGATCGATCAGAAGGATCGCAAGATCCGGTTGACCGAAAAGGAAACCAACATTCTGAAATTCCTGTATCGCGCGCAGGACGGGGTGGTGCCGCGCGATGTGCTGCTGCACGAGGTCTGGGGCTACAACGCCGGCGTGACCACCCACACGCTTGAGACCCATATCTATCGGCTGCGCCAGAAGATCGAGCCCGATCCGTCGAACGCACGCCTGCTGGTGACCGAATCGGGCGGATACCGTCTGGTCGCCTGACCGCGCAGGACTGCACGGGGACTTGCGGCGCTCAGTTCGCCTGCCGGTCCTCGTGCAGCGTTGCCGGATCACCGCGCAGCATCAGCGGCCGCGCCGCCAGCCGCGCCGGTTCGCGGGCATCGTGCGTGACCAGGATCAGCCCGGCGCCGCTGTGATCCAGCAGATCCCCGGTCAGGGCGATCATCCGTGTCGCCGTGTCTGGATCAAGGCTGGCGAAGGGCTCGTCCATCAGCAGGATGTCGGGCCGGGCCGCAAAGGCGCGGGCCAGCGAAAGCCGGCGCTGCTGCCCCAAAGACATCTGCCGGGGAAACCGGTCCACCTGATCTTGCAGGCCGACCCGCGCCAACAGGTCGCGGGCCAGCGCCGGATTGCAGCCAGTCGGAATGGTGATGTTGTCCAGCGCCCGACGCCATGGCAGCAGGGTCGGTTCCTGAAACACCACCGACAGACGTTCGTCCCCGCCGACGCTGCCCTGAAAATCACGGTCGAGACCGGCGATGATCCGCAGCAGGGTGGATTTCCCGATTCCGGACGGCCCCAGGACCGCGATCCGCTGCCCGCGCCGTATATCCAGCCGAAGCCGGCCCAGCACATCGGGTCCGCCAAAGGATTTTCGCTGAATATCAATCCTCATCGCGACGCCAACGGCTCAGCCGTGCCTCCCACGGGCGCAACACGACGATGTCGATGGCCAGCATGACGGCGACGAAGGCCAGCGCCCAAGCCAGCACGCCTGCAACGTCGAAGTTGGAAAACAGCAGGTGGATCTTGAAGCCGACGCCGTTCGATCGCCCAAGAAACTCGACCACAAGGACGATCTTCCAGATCAACGAGATCCCCGCCCGTGCCGCCGCCGCGACATGCGGCGCAAGCTGCGGCATCACCACATGGCGCAATCGCGCCGCACGCGACATTCGGAACGCCATCGCCATGTCGTCCAGATCCGGGCGCAGGGCGCGCGTGCCTTCGCGCAGCATCACCGTCACCACGGGAATCTTGTTCAGCGCCACGGCCAGGATCGCCGCGACTTCGTTCAGGCCGATCCAGATATATGCCAGCACGATGATGACCAGCGCCGGTACGTTCAGCGCGATGACCAACCCCGGATTGAGCCAGTGATCGGCTGTCCGCGACCGTCCCATCCACAGCCCCAGCGCCACCCCCACCGCCATCGCCAGTGCGAAACTGGCAAGCACCCTGAACAGGGTCATTCCGGCGTGGAACCACAATTCGCCCATCACGGTGATCTGCCACAGGCGCATCGCCACCGCCTCGGGGCCGGGCATGGTCCGGGGGTTGTCCGAGATCCGGGCAACCACCACCCAAAGCACCAGCATCGCCGCCAGCGACAGGACGCCCGGCACAGCGCCGGTGCCAGACTTCCGATGTCGCCGCCCGCTAATCACCCGACCAGAACAATCCGTCGGGCAGTCGGCTGAGGCCGCCGGTCAGTTCCTCTCCGCCCAGCTCCGCCATGATCGAGAACATGGCCTGTGCGTTGGCGGCATCGACCGGACCCGCAGGCGGGATACCCGCCCGCCATCCCGCGCGCAGCGCCGCGAACTCGGCATCGTTGGCGGCGTCCATGATCGGACGAAGCCGATCCCACAGGGCGTCGTCCTGTGCCAGCATGTCCTTGGCCTGCCGAGAGGCGCGGGCCAGGCCACGCGCCAGATCTGGATGATCCTCGATCCAGCTGTCGCGCAGCACATAGCCCAGAAGCGGCGTGGACGGATCCAACCCCAGATCGCCTGCCGCCTGTGCGACATCGATCACCTCGCGCATGCCGCCCGCCTTCATCCGCGCCAGATAGTGCCAGAAATTCACCGCCGCATCGACCTGACCGGTTTCAGCGGCGTTCTGGATCACCGGCGGTGCGCCAAAGACCTGTTCGGTCACATCCGCCAGATCGGCACCCGCCTGCTGACGATGCCAGGCACGCAGGATCAGCCAGCTTTTGTCCACCGGACCGCCAGCGATGCCGATCCTGCCGCCGTCAAGATCGTCCGGTCCGGCAACATCGCTGTCAGCCGGCACGACCAGCCCGCCGACTGCCGTCGAATAGGGCAGGAAGGTGAAGTCCGCGCCCCTCGCACGGTTCTGCGCCACCCACAGCCAGTCGGACACGATACTGTCCACCTCGCCGCCGTTCATGGCGATCTGGGTGGCGGGATTCCCGGCCAACGGCAGGACGCGCAGCCGGAAGCCGTTGTCGCGATCCAGACCCTGATCGATGATCGTCTGCAGTTCCCAGGTGACGGTGCCGTTCTGCAGCGCACCCACGGTGATCTCTGGCAGGCTTTCGTCCTGTGCCTGCGCCGGTCCGCCCAGCGCAGATGCCAGGATCACGCAGAAAAGCGCCGCGACAATGCGCGCAGCAAACATGACAGATTTCCTCCCCATTCAAGGGAAAAGGGTGTCACGCAAGGTTCCGGCCGACAATAGCCAGCTTGTCCAACTTTGGGATGAGATGCGGCCTTGCCTTGCGCCGCGCGCAGCCTAAGATCGCGAAAGAATGTTGCGGCCTCGGGGGAGGAGGCCGTAAGATCGTCACAGGGAGGAGCTATCATGACAGCCGCAGCCATGCAGGCGCGACCGTCGCATTCGCCACGACCAAATGCCGACCAGGTTCGCGAGATCCTGATCGTCGACGACCATCCGCTGATGTGCGACGCTTTGGCGCTGACGCTGAAGATCAGCTTTGGATTGAAGAACGTGCGCACCGCGCGCAGCCTTGGCGCCGCGGTCGAGCAGATCAAGTCGCAGGGGGCGCCGGATGCGGTGATCCTGGACCTGAATCTGCCCGATGCACGCGGCGCCGAAGGCATCGTAGCGCTGCGCCGACAATTGCCGGATGTGCCGATCACGATGATCTCGGCCGATCTGGAGGGGGCGATGATCTCGGCCGCGATGGCGGCTGGCGCGCAGGGCTATATCAGCAAGTCTCTCAGCCGCGAGGCGCTGGTCGACAGCCTGCGCCGGATGTGGGACGGCGAACATGTCACGCCCGAAGGCTATGAGCCCGGAAAGGCCGGTGCCGAGGACGAGGCGAAGGCCGAACTGGCCCGCCGCTTTGCAACGCTGACACCCCAGCAGATGCGGATTCTGCGGCTGATCTGCCAAGGCAAGGCCAACAAGGAAATCAGCTACGAACTGTCGATCGCCGAAGCCACGGTCAAGACCCATATCACGGCGATCATGTCCAAGATCAATGCAAGGCGCCGCACGCAGGCGGTGCTTCTTGCGAATTCCGTCCGGCTGTTCGAGGCCGGCTGATGGATACCGGCCCGGCTGCGAAGGAGGGCGCCGCCGGGCCGGTGGCCGTGCAGGCCGACCGGACCGGGGCCGAGGCGGTCCCAACGCTTCTGGCCGGCCTGCGCGCCGCCGAACCGTCGCTGGTGCTGATATTCGGCGCGCGCGGCGACGATCTTTCGCATCTCGATGCGGGGTTGCGGGCGGGACTGCCCGAGGGCTGCGTGATCGCCGGATGTTCCTCTGCCGGAGAGATCGGCCCATCCGGCTATGCCTCGGGCAGTGTCGTCGCGATCGGTTTTCCGTCCGGCAGTTTCCGGGCGCGCAGCATCGTGCTGGACAATCTGTCATCCCTGCCGGTGTCCCACTGGATGTCGTCATTGCGCCGCATGCAGGCGGGATTCACGCCTGATCCGCGCCGCTCCCTGTTCGGGCTGCTGCTGGTCGATGGCATCGCGGGGCAGGAAGATGCGCTGGTTGCCACCATTGACGCCGCCCTTCCGGCGGTTCCCACGCTTGGCGGGTCGGCGGGCGACGGGCTGGATTTTCGCAGCACCTCGCTGCTGGCCGAGGGGCGGGTGTTTTCAAACGCGGCGGTGTTCCTGCTGGTCGAGACCGATCTGGCGGTCAGCGAGGTGACTTTTGCGCATTTCAGCCCGACCGCCACGCGCGCGGTCGTGACCGCGGCCATTCCCGACAAGCGACGCATCCTGGAACTGAACGCCGAACCGGCGGCCGAGGAATATGCCCGCATCACCGGAATTCCGCCCGAACGGCTGACGCCCACGGAATTCGCGCGGCACCCGCTGCTGCTGCGCATGGGGCGGCGCCACCATGTCCGCGCCATCAGCGCCCTGACCGATGATGGCGGCCTGTCGCTGATGTCATCCATCGACACCGGCACCGTCCTGACGCTGGGGCGGGCCGAGGATCTGACGCAGGGTTTCGCCGAGGCGCTGGAGGCTTTGCCGCGACCACCCTTGATGGTGCTGGGATTCGACTGCATCCTGCGGCGGCTGGCACTTGAACGCGCGGGGCTGACGCAGGCGATGTCCGACCTGTTCACCCGCTACCGGGTCGCGGGCTTCAACACCTATGGGGAACAGCACAGCGGAATGCATGTGAACCAGACATTCGTCGGCCTTGCCTTCATGACACCGCCCGAGGCGGGCTCGGGGCCGTCGGGGCATCATGATGCTGCGTGACGACGATCCGCCCCAGCGGCAGATCCAGAAGCTGCGCCGGATCAACACGGTCCTGATCGACAGGATCGACCGGCTTGAGGAGTCGCGCGGATCGGCCTGGTCGATGTTCCAGGCCGCCGTCGCTTTGGAGCAAGAGGTTCTTACCCGCACCAGGCAGCTTGAGAAGGCGTTGGCCGACCTGTCGCAGCGCAACCGCGAACTGGCGGTCGCCCGCGCCGCAGCGGAAGAGGCGAACCGGTCGAAGACACGTTTCCTGCGTGCCGCCAGCCACGACCTGCTGCAACCCCTTTCGGCCGCGCGGCTGTTCCTGTCGGCGCTGGCCGACACGCCGATGGACGATCACCAGAAGGAACTGTCGGAACGTCTTTCCGGTGCCTTCGAATCGGTCGAACAGCTGATGCATGCGGTTCTGGACATCTCGCGCCTGGACAGCCAGCGGATCGAATTTCATCGCCAGCCTGTCGCGCTGGGGGAACTGTTCCGCCGGCTTGCCGCCGAATATGCACCCTTGGCCGAGGCGAAGGGACTGCGGCTCAGCTTTGTGCCCACGGACGCTGTTGTGGAAAGCGATCCGGTCTTCCTGCGGCGGATCGCGCAGAACCTGGTATCGAACGCGATAAAATACACCAATCAGGGCGGCGTGGTGGTGGGCATGCGCCGCAAGGGCGGGCTGTGCTGGCTGTGCGTCTATGACAGTGGCATGGGAATTCCCGCCGTGGACCGCAACCGGATCTTTGACGAATTTCAGCGGCTGGGAAACGATCACGGCACCCCCGGCATGGGTCTGGGCCTGTCCATCGTGCGCCGCGCCTGCAGCAAGCTGGGGCACCCGATCAGCCTGAATTCCGAGGCGATGCGCGGAACCCTCTTTCGGGTCGGATTGCCGCCGGTCGCGGAAGGCGGCGGCGACCGATGCGTAGAACCGCCCGACACGGCGCTGCTGAACCTGCGCGGGCGCGTCGCACTGGTGATCGAGAACGACCCCGGCATGCGGCGCGGCTACGAGGTGATCCTGCAGGACAGGCTGGGCATGGTCGCGCGCGTGACCGGCGGCACGGCCGAGGCGGTCGCGACGATGGGCGAAGAGCCGCCGGACGTGATCCTGGCCGATTATCACCTTGAGAACGGCGATACCGGTGTCGCCGCAATCGAAACCCTGCGCGGGCGGGCAAGCCGCAGCGTACCCGCCGTGATGATCACCGCGCATCGCGACCCCGAAATCGCACGCGCCTGCGCCGCGATGGGTGTCATCGCACTGGAAAAGCCCGTGCGTCCGTCGGAACTGGCCGAGGTTCTGGGCCGCATTCTGGGCTGAGGCTGAGACGAAGGGTTGAGACCGGCGGTTCCGGGGCTTGCCCTTCGCGCCTGCCGGCGCAAGTCTGGTCGCGACGAATGGGAGGAACCTTGGATGAAACGCGCCATCGCCACCGCGATGTGGCTGGTCATGACCTGCATCGCCGCGCCCGCCACCCTGTCGGCGGGAGAGGCCGGGGATGCGGTCTTTGCCGATCGCGGCCCGTGGGATCTGAAGGACCGGCCGCTGACCTGGTCGCTGCATGTCGAAGGCCCCGAAAAGCCCGGCTTCCTGCATGTCGATGACGGCTCGGTCGCGCTGGGTCAGACGATCGACCCTTCGGACCAGAAGCCGGTCCTGCAGATCACTCAGAAGACCGACAGCCGCACACGCAAGATCGGGCCGTTCCCGATCTCGGGCGGCGACCCGGTGCTGATCTTCTTTCTGGAACAGACTGCCCGCGACATGGCCGGTCTGACCGGCGGCAGCCCCCATTACATCCGCAACCGGATCAAAGACGCGGTTTTCCGGGGCGGACAGATCACCCGCGACGACGATGGCGCAACCGCGGTGTTCCAGCCCTTCGAGAACGATCCGAACGCCGAACGGATGCAGGGCTTTCAGTCGCTGCGCCTGACCTTCATGTTGTCGGACGATCCGAAGGCGCCGATCCGCGAATTGCGGGCAGAAACCGCCGACACCGGGCCCGGCTATGTCAATCGGATGGTGCTGCAATGAAGCGCGCACTTGTGCTGATCGCCGCGCTGACAGCCCCGGCAGCCTGGGCGCAGGCCGTCAACGATTACCCGACCAATGCCCGCGCCGAATATGTCTTTACCTGCATGGCAACCAACGGCGAGAACCGCGAGATGCTGGACCGCTGTTCCTGCGCCATAGACCAGATCGCGACCGTGCTGCCCTATGAGGATTATGTCAGCGCCGAGACGGTCCTGCGGATGCGGCAGGTCACCGGAGAGCGCGCCTCGATGTTCAAGGGCATGGCCGAAATGACCGAGATCGTGGCCAAGCTGCGCCGCGCGGAAGCCGAGGCCGAGATCCTCTGTTTCTGATCTCGCCTTGCCTTACTGCGATCCGCATGCACGGGCCGCGGTGATCAGCCAAGCACCAGCCCGATCGCCGCGCCAGCGGCCAGCGACAGGCCTGCGACCAGCCAGGCGGGAATATCGGGCCTCGTCTGGGGTTGCGGATTGCGTTCCTCGGGGTGTGCGCGTTCCCACAGGGCCTGCTCCACGATCCGCGGCAGCAGCGGACCAAAGCGGCCGACCGTCTGCGCGACCTTCGCCATGTCACCGGCAAGTGCGCGCGGACCGAGATTTGACTTGATATAGTCCGACACGACCGGGCGCGCCGCTTCCCAGATGTTCAGTTGCGGATCGACCGAGCGGGCGACACCCTCGACCACGACCATGGTGCGCTGCAGCAGGATAAGCTGGGTCTGGGTCCGCATCCCGAAACGTTCGGTCACCTCGAACAGATAGGCCAGCAGATTGGCCATCGAGATCCGCGATGCGTCGGCCCCGAAGATCGGCTCGCCCACGGCACGCAGGGCGCGGGCGAACTGCGCTTCGTCGCGGTCGCGCGGAACATAGCCGGCCTCGAAATGCACCCTTGCGACGCGCCGATAGTCGCGCTGGATGAAGCCCATCAGGATCTCGGCATAGACGCGGCGGGTATATTCGTCGATCTCGCCCATGATCCCGAAATCATAGGCGATCACGTCGCCATTGCGCGCCACCTTCAGATTGCCGTGATGCATGTCCCCGTGAAAGAACCCGTCCCGCAGCGCGTGCTGCAGGAACAGCTGAATCACGCGCGTCGCGATATGAGTCACGTCATGGCCGGCGGCGATCAACGCCTGCGGGTCGCCCATCGGCAACCCCTCGGCCCAGTCCGCGGTCAGAACGCGCCGTCCCGACAGATGCCAATGCGGGGCCGGGATCTGGAAATTCGCGTCCTCGCGGGTGTTCTCGGCAAATTCGGATGCCGCCGCTGCCTCAAGCCGCATGTCCTGTTCGCCGGTCACGACGCTTTCGAAATGGCTGACCACGTCGCGCGGGCGCAGGCGCCGACTGCCGGGCGACAACGCCTCGATGATCGAGGCGGCGAAGTGAAAGGCGTCGATATCTCGGCGGAACGCGGCACCGATTCCCGGACGCAGAACCTTGACCGCGACCTCTTGCCCGGTTTCGCGGATCCGGGCGCGATGCACCTGCGCGATCGACGCGGCGGCCACGGGCTCGGAAAACTCGGAAAACAGGGCATTTACGGGCTGGCGCAGCTCGGCCTCGACGATCTCCTTGGCGATCGGGGTCGGAAACGGCGGCAACCTGTCCTGCAACATCCGCAGCTGGTCGGCCAGTTCGGCGCCCACGACATCGGCGCGGGTCGAAAGGATCTGGCCAAACTTGATATAGGCCGGGCCCAACGCGGTGATGGCGCGCGTGATCGGCGGCAGATCGGGATCGCCCGCATAGCCCAGCCAGCGGAACGGCCAGCCCAGCACGCGCGCGGCCAATCGCAGCCGGGGCGGTGCTTCCATCGCGTCCAGCACAGCGCCCATGGCGCCCGTGCGTTCGAAGGTGGCGCCTGTCCGGATCAGGCGCAGGATATTGTGCGGTCCCCGCATCTACAGCTTCCAACCCGAATGCAGCGCGGCGATGCCCATGGACAGGTTTCGATACTGCACACGGTCAAAGCCCGCCTCGCGGATCATCGCGGCAAAGGCTTCCTGATCGGGAAACTGGCGGATCGATTCGACCAGATACTGATAGCTGTCGCGATCCCCGGTCACCGCGCGCCCCATCGCCGGGATCACGTTGAAGCTGTAGCGGTCATAGGCCCATTGCATCGCCGGCACCGGGATCTGGCTGAACTCCAGCACCATCAGTCGTCCGCCGGGGCGCAGCACTCGAAACGCCTCGGCCAGCGCGTCGGCGATACGGGTGACGTTGCGGATGCCGAAGCTGATCGTATAGCGGTCAAAGCTGTTGTCGCCGAAAGGCAGCTTCATCGCGTCGCCGGTGACCCAGGCAAGCCGGTCGGCCTTTTCCGTGGCCTCGGCGCGCTTGCGCCCCTCGACCAGCATCGATTCGGTCATGTCGCAGACGGTCACGCGCCCGCCCGGCGCGCGATCCAGAAAGCGGAAGGCGATATCGCCGGTGCCCCCGGCCACGTCCAGAAGATGCTGACCATCGCGCGGAACAAGCCAGTCCATCATCGCGGTTTTCCAGACCCGGTGGATGCCCGCGCTCATCAGGTCGTTCATCAGGTCATAGCGCGATGCGACGCTGGAAAAGACGCCGTGGACCATACCGGCCTTGGCATCCTCGTCCACGGTCCGGAAACCGAAATGGGTCTGTCTGTTATCGCTCATGCCGCTTGCCGTTTGCCTGCCTCATCGCCAGATAGGTCCGGCGCATCGCGCGCACAATGCAGGGAAAGGAAGCGGATTGCCAGAACTGCCCGAGGTCGAAACCGTCAGGCGCGGCCTTCAGCCGCATCTGGAGGGTCAGCGCATCGCGCGGGCCGAGGCACGGCGTCCGGACCTGCGCTGGCCGCTGCCGCCCGATCTGGTGCAGGTACTGACCGGGGCGCGGGTGATCGCCCTGCGGCGGCGGTCGAAATACCTGCTGGCCGATCTGGACCGGGGCGGCACATTGCTGATGCATCTGGGCATGTCCGGGCGGATGCTGGTAGAAGGCGCGGGGCTGGCCGGGTTTCACCGCGATCCGTCGATCCTGCCGCGCCATGACCATGTGGTGTTGTTGACCCAAGCCGGGACCACCATCACCTTCAATGATGCGCGCCGATTCGGCATGGTCGATCTGATCCGCGAAGGGGAATCACATCCGCTGCTGGACCATCTTGGCCCCGAACCGTTCGACGCGGCCTTCAGCCCCGCCTATCTTGCGGCCGCCCTTTCGGGACGGCGGGTGCCGGTGAAACAGGCCCTTCTGGACCAGCGCATCGTGGCCGGGCTGGGCAACATCTATGTCAGCGAATCGCTGTGGCGTGCCGGCATAGACCCGCGCCGCGCGGCCGGACGGATCGGTGCGGTGCGGATCGCGGCACTGGTCGGCCATATACGCGACGTGCTGAGCGACGCCATCGCGGCGGGCGGGTCGTCCTTGCGCGATCATCGTCAGGCCAGTGGCGAGCTGGGCTATTTCCAGCACAGCTTCCGGGTCTATGATCGCGCGGACGCGCCCTGCCCGCGTCCCGGCTGTCCGGGCCAGATCCGCCGGATCGTGCAGTCCGGTAGGTCCAGCTTCTTCTGTCCGCGCTGCCAGCGCTGAACGCCCTGGTATGGCCAAGGCTTGGCTTTCGCGCCCCGCTGCTGCTAGGAGTCGCTGCAACGCTTCTTTGCAACGAGGTCCGGCCCTATGGCTTTTGAAACCATCATCGTGGAAATCGAGGACGAGGTCGCCCTGATCCGGCTGAACCGTCCCGAGGCGCTGAACGCGCTGAACGCCACGCTTCTGGACGAGCTTTCCACCGCGCTGACCGAAGCCGACCGGAACGACAAGGTCCGCTGCATCGTGCTGACCGGCAGCGAAAAGGCCTTCGCCGCGGGCGCCGACATCAAGGAAATGGCGCAGAAAAGCTTTGTCGATGCCTATGGCGGCGACCTGTTCGGACCACAGATCGACACGATCAGCCGCATCCGCAAGCCGATCATCGCCGCCGTCAGCGGCTATGCCCTGGGCGGCGGATGCGAGCTTGCGATGGCTTGCGATTTCATCATCGCCGCCGAGAATGCCAAGTTCGGTCAGCCAGAGATCAATCTGGGCGTGATCGCCGGCATCGGCGGCACCCAGCGCCTGACCCGATTCGTCGGCAAGTCCAAGGCCATGGACATGAACCTGACGGGCCGCTTCATGGATGCCGCAGAAGCCGAAAGATCGGGCCTTGTCAGCCGCGTCGTCCCGACGCCCAAGCTGGTCTCCGAGGCATTGTCGGCGGCGCGCAAGATCGCCGAGAAATCGCAGATCTCGGTCATGGCAGCCAAGGAATCGGTCAACCGGTCCTACGAGACGACCCTGCGCGAGGGTCTGCTGTTCGAACGTCGCGCGTTCCAGTCGATGTTCGCGACCGAGGACCAGAAGGAAGGCATGGCCGCGTTCCTTGAAAAACGCGAGGCGCAGTTCCGCGACCGCTGATTTTCCGGCTTTTCTTTTCGATCCGGCTGATCTATACGCCCACGCTTACATGCGCGTGGGCCCGCTTAGGCAAGAATCATGTCCAGCCCGGATCGGGGCTGGTGCTTGGGTCTTTTGCGCGATCGAAACGACAAAGACCCGAACAGGAGCCCAGACATGGCCAACACGCCCCAGTCCAAGAAGCGCGCCCGCCAGATCGAGCGCCGCACCGACGTCAACAAAGCCCGCCGCTCGCGCATCCGCACCTTCCTGCGCAAGGTCGAAGAGGCCATCGCCTCGGGCAATGCAGACGCCGCTCAGGAAGCCCTGAAAAGCGCGCAGCCCGAACTGATGCGTGGCGTCACCAAAGGTGTGATTCACAAGAATACTGCAGCGCGGAAAATCTCGCGTCTGTCGTCGCGCGTGAAGGCGATTTCGGCGGCCTGAACATCACCGCTCGCGGCGCCGAAAAACGCCGCGAATTGGCCCTTAAAGGCCCCGAATCTCATACCGGGCGTGCGCTGCTGGCGCGCGCCCGTTTGCATTTCTGCGACCGCGAGATCCGTTAATAAATCGTTAATTTTCAATGCCCTCATGATTTTTGTCTGAGGAGTCAAGGACATCAGAGATTCGATCAGACAAAGATTGTGTCAAGCGCATAGTTCGGTTGCAGCTTCGCTGTGGCTGTTGCTAGTTTCAGCCTGCGATTCACGTCGCTTTGGGGGACAGGCCACAGCCTGCAGGATCCTTGGATCACCGCAAGCCAGGCCGGGCGACGAAGCAGAGACAACTCTCTTCTGCCCTCGGGTTCTGCGAAGACCGGCTGCCACCGGTTTTTGCAGGCTCCGTGTCTAGTGTTCTGAACGGGCTGACGCCCACGCATGTGACCATCTTCGGTCGCACGGGTGTTCTGTTGCCGTTTGTCCCCCGCCGCGCGCGAACGCTGTCCCGTCGAAACACGGCGGGGGCTGGGGACAGGACAAGTAGGGCAATGATGATGGAAGAAATCTGGGGGCAGGCATGCGTGGAACTGGAAAAGAGTGTCGGGCCGAATAACTTCAACCATTGGATCAAGCCCCTGCGTCTGACCGCGCTGGAAGACGGGGTGGCACGCTTCGCCAGCCCCACGCGCTTTGTGTCCGACTGGGTGAACCGGCATTTCGCCGACGACATCATGGGCCAACTGAACCGCGTCGGCCCGTCCTCGATCGAGCGTCTGCGCTTCGAGGTCGTCCCCTCGGCCCCGGCGAATGGCCGGGCTCGTCCGGGCGCTGCCCGCCCCGAGCGCGTCGATGCGGCCCACGCGACACCCTCTGCCGCCACGGCTCGCCCGAAGGTTCGCCCTGATCTGTGCGCACCGCTGGACCCGCGCTATACCTTTGGAAATTTCGTTGTCGGCAAGCCCAACGAGCTCGCCCACGCCGCCGCGCGCCGTGTGGCCGAGGGCGGTCCTGTCGGGTTCAACCCGCTGTTTCTGTATGGCGGCGTCGGCCTGGGCAAGACCCACCTGATGCACGCAATCGCCCACGACTATCAAAGCCGCCACCCGTCGGCGCAGGTGCTGTATCTGTCCGCCGAACAGTTCATGTATCGTTTCGTCCAGGCGCTGCGCGAAAGCTCGATCATGGATTTCAAGAGCATGTTCCGCAATGTGAACATGCTGATGGTCGATGACGTGCAGTTCATCGCCGGCAAGGACAGCACGCAGGAAGAATTCTTCCACACATTCAATGCGCTGGTCGATCAGGGCAAGCAGATCGTCATTTCCGCCGACCGCGCCCCCGCCGAGATCAAGGGCCTTGAAGAGCGCATCAAGTCGCGCCTGTCCTGCGGCTTGATCGTCGATCTGCACCCGACCACCTACGAACTGCGCCTGGGCATCCTGCAATCCAAGACCGAGGCCTTCCGCCGGAAAGACCCAGAGGTTCGAATCGGTGACGGCGTGCTGGAATTCCTGGCCCACCGGATCAGCACCAACGTCCGGGTTCTGGAAGGCGCGCTGCAACGCCTGTTTGCCCATGCCAGCCTGCTGCGCCGCGAGATCACCCTGGAAGTGGCGCAGGAATGCCTGGCCGACATCCTGCGCACCAACGATCGCAAGGTCAGCATCGACGACATCCAGCGCAAGGTGGCCGAGCATTACAACATCCGGCTGGCCGACATGATCGGCCCAAAGCGGTCCCGCAATGTTGCGCGTCCGCGCCAGATCGCGATGTATCTGTCCAAACAGCTGACCAGCCGCAGCCTGCCCGATATCGGCCGCCGCTTCGGCGGACGGGACCACACCACGATCATGCACGGCGTCCGCAAGATCGAGGAGCTTTCGGTCGAGGATCACGGCTTGGCCGAAGACATCGCGATGCTGAAGCGGCTTCTGCAGGCATAAGTCCCGTGCACCCCGAATGAAATCCTTGTGACCGCCTTGCCGGGCGGTTACAAAACAGGTCCGATGCAGGGGCCTGAAGGGCCGACAGGGACAGGGAAAAGCGATGAAATTCTCGATCGAGCGCGCCGTTCTGGTCAAAGCCGTCTCGCAGGCCCAATCGGTGGTCGAACGCCGCAACACCATTCCGATCCTTGCGAATGTGCTGATCGAAGCCGGCGAGAACGGCGTCAGCTTCCGCGCCACCGATCTGGACACCGAGGTGGTGGACCGCGCCGCGGCCCAGGTCGAACGTCCCGGCGCGACGACCGTCAGCGCCGTGATGCTGAACGAGATCGCCCGCAAGCTGCCCGACGGGGCGTTGGTCGCGATCACCTCGGACGATGCGGCAGGACGGCTGAACGTGCAGGCGGGGCGGTCGAATTTCAGCCTTGCCACGTTGCCGCGCGAGGATTTCCCGGTCATGGCCTCGACCGAATACAGCGCCAATTTCAGTGCTCCGGCGAAGGTTCTGAGGCGGCTGTTCGACAAGTCGAAATTCGCGATCTCGACCGAAGAGACGCGGTATTACCTGAACGGCGTCTACATGCATGTTGCGCAGACCGAGGACGGTCCCGGCCTGCGCTGCGTGGCGACCGACGGCCATCGTCTGGCGCGCATCGACGCGGCTCTGCCCGCGGGCGCCGAAGACATGCCGGGCGTCATCGTGCCCCGCAAGACCGTCGCCGAGCTGCGCAAGCTTCTGGACGACGATGATGCCGACATTGCCGTATCGGTCAGCGAAACCAAGGTGCGCTTCGCAACGCCGACGATCACCCTGACATCGAAGGTGATCGACGGCACCTTCCCCGACTACAGCCGGGTGATTCCCTCGGGGAACACCCGCAAACTGGAGGTCGATGCCAGCGATTTCGCCCGCGCCGTGGACCGCGTGGCGACCGTCAGCAGCGAACGTTCGCGCGCGGTCAAGCTGGCGCTGGATGCCGACAGGCTGATCCTGTCGGTGAACGCCCCCGACGCGGGTGCCGCCGAGGAAGAGCTGATCGTGGCCTATGCCGATGATCCGCTGGAAATCGGCTTCAACGCGAAATACCTGCAAGAGATCGCCAGCCAGGTCGATCGCGACAACGCGGTGTTTCTGTTCAACGGCTCGGGCGATGCCGCGCTGATCCGCGAGGGCAGCGATCAAAGCGCGGTCTATGTCGTCATGCCGATGCGCGTGTGACGCTAGGCCGGCTGTCGCTGGCGCAGTTCCGATCCTGGCCACGGCTGGAACTGGATCTGGACCGGCATCCCCTTGCGATCCTCGGCCCGAACGGTTCGGGCAAGACCAATATTCTTGAAGCCGTGTCGATGCTGGCGCCAGGCCGCGGATTGCGCGCCGCCGCCGCACCCGATCAGGCGCGACAGGGCAAGAACGCCGGGTGGCGGATCCGGGCGCAGATCGGCGACCGCCAGGTCGAGACCACCGCCGAGCCGGGCGCCCGACGCGTTGTCAGCATCGACGAAAAGCCCACCGCCCAGACCGCCCTTGCAAGTCTGGTCCGCATCATCTGGCTGGTGCCCGCGATGGACCGGTTATGGACCGATCCGCCGGAAACACGGCGCCGGTTTCTGGATCGCGTGACGCTGAGCCTGTCGCCCGATCATGCGGAACTTGCGCTGACCTATGACAAGGCAATGCGCGAACGGAACCGGCTGCTGAAGGATCAGATCGGCGATCCCGGCTGGTATCGGGCGCTGGAATCGCAGATGGCCGCATCCGGCGCGGGTCTGACCCGCAACCGGCAGGCTGCCTTGGGCGCGATCATGGCCGCGCAGGACGAATCGGCAACCGGGTTCCCGGCCGCGCAACTGACGCTGATGCCCGGCGAAGGGCAGGCCGACGACGCCGACCCGGACAGCATCGCCGACCGGCTGTCGTCGATGCGGCCGCGCGATCTGGCCGCCGGCCGCAGTCTCAGCGGTCCGCATCGCGCCGATCTGGGTGCAAGCTGGGGTCCGCAGCAGATGCCGGCGGCCTTGTCCTCGACGGGCGAGCAGAAGGCGCTTTTGTTATCGCTGATCCTGGCCAATGCGCGCGCGCTGTCAGGGCAGCCCGTGGTGCTGTTGCTGGACGAGGTTGCGGCCCATCTGGACGCCGACCGGCGCGCCATGCTGTATGACCAGATCTGCCACCTGCCCGCGCAGACCATGCTGACGGGAACCGGCCCGGAACTTTTCGACGCTTTCGGCGCCCGCGCCCGGCGGCTGTCGATTCACAAGGATGACGGTGCTTCGCGCGCCACAGAGGGAATCGAATGACACTGACCGCCGAATCGATCTGGCTTTATGCAGGTGCGATGGTCGCGATCTGGCTGACTCCGGGTCCTGTCTGGGTCGCGATCATGGCGCGCGCGCTGGCATCGGGGTTTCGGGGCGTCTGGCCGCTGGGACTCGGCGTCGCGATCGGCGACATGATGTGGCCGCTGATCGCGATCTTCGGTCTGGCGGTCGTCGTGGGGCAGCACGCCGCATTGATGATCGGACTGCGCTGGGTCGCGGCGCTTGTCTTCGTCGGCATGGGAATCGTGCTGCTGCGCCACGCCAACCAGCCGGTCGAACGTGATCAACGCCTGACACGGCGCGGCAGATGGGCGGGTTTTTCTGCCGGCCTGCTGGCGATCGCCGGCAATCCCAAGGCCGCGCTGTTCTATGTGGGCGTCTTGCCGGGGTTCTTCGACGTCGCCCGTATCTCTGCCGCGGATGTGGTTGTAATCGTGGCGATGTCCACCACGATCCCCTTCGTGCTGAATCTGGCGATGGGCGCGGCGGTCAGCGCGGCGCGCGCCCGGCTTGCCACCCCATCAGGACTGCGCCGGATGAACCTGGTCTCGGGCGCGTTGCTGATCGTCGTCGGATGCGTGATCGCGGCAGGCCAGCTGATGGCCGGCTAAAGCAGCCACTCGATCGGCAGCAGGTTCAGAACATAGACCAGGATGCGGTTTCCGAAACCCAATCCGGGCTCATGCTCGTGCAGCTGTTCTCGGCCCTGACCGTCCGGCGACCGCCAGACCATCGCGCCGTCCTGCGTCAGCACCGGCTGGAAGCTGCGCGGGATCAGCCGGTCGGTCATCGCCTTGGTCCCCGAGGCCGCGATCGCGGGGCTTTCGATCAGGAAACCCATCTCGCAGTTCAGCAGGGCCGATCGCGGGTCGAAGTTGAACGACCCGATGAACACCCGCGCATCATCGACCGAGAAGGTCTTGGCATGCAGCGATCCACCCGAAAGCCCCGAGGATCCCAGCTCGGCGCGACCTTGGGGCTGATCTTCCAGCGGTTTCAGTTCATACAGTGATACGCCTGCCTCAAGCAGTTCGCGGCGATATTTGACATAGCCCGCATGAACCATCGGCACGTCGGTTGCCTGCCATGAATTCGTCAGGATCCGGACTCTGCGCCCGTCTTGCGCCAATCCCGAAAAGAATGCTGTCCCCGCCTTGCCCGGAACGAAATAGGCCGAGATGAGGTCAAGATTGCTGTCCACCTGCCGGATGATCCGGGCCAACCGCGTGATCATCAACTGATCGCGATCGACCCGTCCCATCCCCTTGGCCGGATCATCGGCCACCACCCGCACGGCGGTCCATTCCAGATCCGCGCTGCCCCGGCTCAGCCGTTCGGCGGCGGTGATGTCCTGTTCCGGGGCGGGCGACATGTCCGTCATCGCCCGGTCCAGCGCACCGATGTCGCCCGGCCCGTCGATGACCTGTTCCAGCGCCAGCACCGGCTGGCTGTTCCAATAGTCGTCAAAGATCGCCGTGGTATCGCCGACCACCGTCCCGACACCCAGCACATCCAGATCCAGATAGGCCGGAGCATCGCCGACCGCGAAATATTCGTCGCCGATATTGCGCCCGCCGACGATCGCCGCCGCGCCATCGACGATGAAGGCCTTGTTGTGCATGCGCCGGTTCATCCGCAGCGGATACAGGACATATCCCAGCATCTTCGGCCGTCGCAAAGTGGACGGGTTGAACAGCCGCACGCTGAAATTTGGCATCGCGTTCAGCGCCGCCAGAACCGGATCCATCCCGGCAATGCCATTGTCGTCCAGAAGCAGGCGGACGCGGACGCCACGTTGCGCCGCACGCCGCAGCGCATCCAGAAGAAGCATCCCCGACGCATCGTCGTGCCAGATGTAATACATGGCGTCGATCGAGCGTTCGGCCGCATCCGCCAGCTTCAGCCTGCTGCGCAGCGCGCCCTGCCCGTCGGCCAACGGCAGGACGCCGCTTTGTCCAGGATGCCCGTCCAGCGCCTCTTGCGCGCGCGGTGCCAAGGTGGTGGTCGGATCGAAGGCAAGGGCGGTCTCGCGCGGCCGATCCGTGGCGTCCGGGACCGCGAACACGGCCCGTGCAGCCAGCCATGTCAGCAGCAGCAGCACAAGACCGGCCGCCAGCCATTTCAGCCACACCATCCCGTGCCTCCGATGCCATGCAGCGCCGATCATCCACGGCTGCGTGACGATGCGCAAGAAAAACGGCAATTGGCATGATTTGGCCGGAAAAATCATGCGATTGCCGTGACTTTACCGCTGCGACGGCATATATCGTCACAAGAACGACAGGAACAATCTCACATGACCGAAGCAGCCTCGCAGCCCGCCGAATACGGCGCCGATTCCATCAAGGTTCTCAAGGGACTGGAGGCGGTGCGCAAACGGCCCGGCATGTATATCGGGGATACCGACGACGGCAGCGGCCTGCACCACATGGTCTATGAGGTCGTCGATAACGGTATCGACGAGGCGCTGGCCGGGCATGCCGACTATGTGAAGGTCAAGATCCACGCCGACAACAGCGTTTCGGTGCGCGACAATGGCCGCGGCATCCCCGTCGAGATGCACAAATCCGAAGGCGTCAGCGCGGCCGAGGTCATCATGACCCAGCTGCACGCGGGCGGGAAATTCGACCAGAACAGCTACAAGGTGTCGGGCGGCTTGCACGGCGTGGGCGTGTCCGTCGTGAATGCGCTGTCGGACTGGCTGGAACTGCGCATCTGGCGGAACGGGCAGGAACATTACGTCCGCTTCGAACATGGCGACACGGTCGAACATCTGCGCGTGGTCGGCGATGCCCCCGGCCAGACGGGAACCGAGGTGCGGTTCATGGCCGCGGCCAAGACGAACCACCCGGACGGCACGTTCAGCAATCTGGACTATGTGTTCAAGACGCTGGAAAACCGCCTGCGCGAACTGGCCTTCCTGAACAGCGGCGTGCGGATCATCCTTGAGGACGAACGCCACGCCGAGGTCCAGAAGACCGAACTGTTCTACGAAGGCGGCGTGCGGGAATTCGTGAAGTTCCTCGACCGCTCAAAGACCCCGGTCATGCCCGAGCCGATCTTCATGACCGGCGAGAAGAACGGGATCGGGGTCGAGGTCGCGATGTGGTGGAACGACAGCTACCACGAGACCGTGCTGCCCTTTACCAACAACATCCCGCAACGTGACGGCGGCACCCACATGGCGGGGTTCCGCGGCGCGCTGACGCGGGTGATCAACGGCTATGCCCAGTCTTCGGGCATCGCCAAGCGCGAGAAAGTGGATTTCACCGGCGACGATGCGCGCGAAGGGCTGACCTGCGTGTTGTCGGTCAAGGTGCCCGACCCCAAATTCTCCAGCCAGACCAAGGACAAGCTGGTCTCGTCCGAGGTGCGTCCGGCGGTCGAAAGCCTTGTGGGCGAAAAGCTGGCTGAATGGTTCGAGGAAAATCCGACCGAAGCCAAGCAGATCGTCGGCAAGATCATCGAGGCCGCGCTGGCGCGCGAAGCGGCGCGCAAGGCCCGGGAACTGACCCGACGCAAGACCGCGATGGACGTGGCGTCGCTGCCGGGCAAACTGGCCGATTGCCAGGAAAAGGATCCGTCGCGTTCCGAATTGTTCATCGTCGAGGGGGACTCGGCCGGCGGATCAGCCAAGCAGGGCCGGTCGCGTCAGAACCAGGCGGTGTTGCCGTTGCGCGGCAAGATCCTGAACGTCGAACGCGCCCGTTTCGACAGGATGCTAGGCAGCGACCAGATCGGCACGCTGATCACCGCGCTGGGAACCGGGATCGGTCGGGACGAATTCAGCCTTGCCAAGCTGCGCTATCACAAGATCGTCATCATGACCGACGCAGATGTGGACGGCGCCCATATCCGCACGCTGCTGCTGACTTTCTTCTTCCGGCAGATGCCTGAACTGATCGAGGCCGGGCATCTCTATATCGCGCAGCCGCCGCTGTACAAGGTCGGGCGCGGACGATCCGAGGTGTATCTGAAGAACGAAGCCGCGCTGGAGGATTATCTGATCCAGCAAGGAATCGAGGGCGCGGCCCTGCGTCTGGGATCGGGCGAGGACATCACCGGCAACGACCTGGCGCGGGTCGTCGAAGAGGCCCGGACGGTCCGGCGCATCCTGCGCACCTATCCGACCCATTACCCACCCCACATCACCGAACAGGCGGCCATCGCCGGCGCGCTGCTGCCGGGCCGGATCGACGCGGATGCGCAAGCCGTCGCCTCGGGCGTCGCCGCGCGCCTTGACATGATCGCCGAAGAATATGAACGCGGCTGGCAGGGGCGGCCGACGCAGGATGCCGGTATCCGGCTGACGCGCACCCTGCGCGGGGTCGAGGAAATCCGCACGCTGGACGGGCAGATGCTGCGCAGCGCGGAAAGCCGTCGCCTGGGCGAGATGACCGGCACGCTACAGGATATCTATTCCCAGCCCGCTCAGTTGATCCGCAAGGACCGTGACCAGCCCATCCACGGTCCGCTGGGGCTGCTGGCGGCGATCTTCATGGAGGGTGAAAAGGGCCTGTCGCTGCAGCGCTACAAGGGTCTGGGCGAGATGAACCCGGATCAGCTGTGGGAAACGACCCTGGACCCCGGCGCACGCACGATGCTGCAGGTTCGAATCGAGGACGTGGCGGAAGCCGAAGACCTGTTCACGAAGCTGATGGGCGACGTGGTCGAACCGCGCCGCGAATTCATCCAGCAAAACGCGTTGAGTGTGGCGAACCTGGACACCTGAGAACTGATCGCCGGACTGTTGTAGATGTGCCGCGCACGCCAATATTTCCTTGGTTAACGCGGGCATCCGAAAGGTTTTGGCTTCAATCGGATGGCGGTCACATTGTATGATTGCCCCTAAAGGCGTGCCGGTCCGCCGGTCGCGTCACATTGCAGATCCAAGGACCGATTAGATGTTCAAGAAATTCACCCCCGCCATCATAGCAGCTTCGGTCGCCGCCTTGGCATCGCCCGCGTTCTCGGGCGGCTTTATTGCCCCTGTGACGGAAACGCCCGTGGTTCCGCCGGTTGCCGCACCCGCGCCTGTCAGTGATTGGTCGGGGGCCTATGCGGGTCTCAGCGCGGGCTATGTGTTTGGTAGCGATGACCGCGTGGGGATCAGCGATTCCACCGACACGCTTTTGACGTCGCCCGATTCGGTTGACATTTCCGGCGCGACCTATGGTCTGCACGCCGGATATCGCTGGCAGCGCGAGGTTAGTGGCCGCCAAGTTGTATTCGGTCCCGAACTGGCTTTCGAAGGCAGCAGCGCAGACGACAGCTTCACGACAAACGGCACCGAAGCATCGAACGAGATGAAGAAGTTGCTGTCGCTGCGCTTCAAGACCGGCGTTCTCAATGCTGCTCAGAACACCCTTTTCTATGGCAGCGTCGGCATTTCGCGCGGGGAGTTTGACTATCAGGTAGATGGCGCGCCCTTCGCTCCGATGGATTATTCGGACACGTTCCGCACCAATGCATGGTCGGTCGGTCTTGGCGTAGAACGTAAAGTCACCGAGCGCATGTCGGTATTCGGTGAATGGGAGTATCGCGACTTCGGCAAGACCACGCTGACCGACGCCGCTGGATATCACACAGAAGCCACGCCCGAACATCATTCGCTGAAGCTTGGCGTGAATTTCAGCTTCTGATCGCTCAGGGAAGCGGAAGTAACCTGGGTCGGCGCTTTCAAGCGTCGGCCCTTTTCTATTTCCGCCCAGTCAGAACCGGCGACCTGCAGGATTGCGGCGCCTTCCAAAGGGTTGCGCGTCAGACCGTTGCAGCGGCACTGCCATCGCCCGGCTCGCGCAGGCAACCGCAAGCCCGTCCGGCACCAGACGGGTCAACGCCGGATCTTGCGCGATCAGCCCGCCCGTATAGGCCCCGAAGGCGGGCAGGATCAGGTGATCCGATCCGATCAGGAAACAGCGACGCCGTTCACCTGCCAGGCGAATGCACGGATGATAATGCCCCGACACATCGGGTCCGGTGCCCGCCTCGTGGCGCAGGGTCAGAAGGTCGCGCCATTCGGGATGTGTCTCGCCCGGCAGCCCTGCACCGACCGGCGCGGGGTCGTGATTGCCGCTGATCCAAAGCCATTCGCGCCCTTGCGCCATTGCCCTGATGCGTTCGCGCACCGGATCGGTCAGCGCCGCGCGGGCGTCGTCGTCGTCGAACCCGTCGCCCAGGCTGACCACGCAGGCCGGGTCGGTTGCCGCGATCTCTGCCTGCAGACGGTCCAGCGTTGCCTGCACCTCGTAGGGCGGCAGCAGCGCGCCGCCGCGACGGGCGATGCGTTCGGATTTCCCCAGATGCAGGTCGGCGACGATCAGCCAGCGCCGCGCGGGCCAGAACAGCGCGCCCGATGGCCGCGCCTGCAGCGATTGCCCGTCAAAGTCGAACATGTAGGACGTCACGCCAACCCCGCCTCCGTCATCAAGGCCGCCGCTTCCTCCTCGGCCAGACGCTCGCGTCCCTGCCCCGCGATCGGCACCCGGCCGACCTCCAGTAGCAGCGGCGCGGCCAAGGGGGTCACCCGGTCCAGCATCCGGTGATCGTGCTGCGGCGAATGGTTCAGCATGTCCTCGATCCGGTCGAAATCCACAAGGCCCCGCCGCGCCTCATCCGCGGTAATCCGCAACAGCAAATGGTCGGGATCGTATCTGCGCAGCGTGTCATACAGGATGTCGCTGGAAAACGTCGCCTGCCTGCCGGATTTTCGCTGGCCCGGCAGGTTCCGCTGGATCAGCCCGGCGATGGTGGCCACGCTGCGAAAGCTTCGCTTCATCACCGCGTTCCCGGCAAGCCAGTCACCCAGACCATCACGCAATGCGTCGCGGTCCAGCAACGGCGCGGGATCGGTGACCGGGTCCAGCGACCAGATCAGCAGTGCGTAATCGGTGGACAGAAACCCCAGCGGACCCAGCCCCGCATCCTCCATCGTCCGGGTCATCAACAGGCCAAGGGTCTGCAACGCGTTCCGCCCGGCAAAGCCATACAGCGCGAAATGCCAACGGCCCGCATGGGGAAAGCTTTCGCTGACCAGCACGCCATCACGCGGCAGCGCACTGATCCGTGCCTGCAGGTCCAGCCAGTCGCGGGTGGGGCCGGGCAGCGCATCGTGCCGGGCGGGATCGCCGATCAGCGCCTGCACGCGATGTGAAAGCTGGGTGGATGTGGCCATCTTGACGCCCGAAAAGACCGCGATCTTGGGCTGTTTCGTCGGCTGTTTGGTCACCTCGACCACCATCTCGCGCAGCCCCTCGTATCGCACCGTCTGGCCGCCGATCAGAAAGCTGTCGCCGGGTTCAAGGCTGGCCGCGAAGGCCTCTTCAACCTCGCCCAGGGGGGCACCACCGCGCCCGCGCACCCGCACCTTCAGCATCTCGGCCTCGACGATGGTGCCGACATTCATTCGCAGATCGCGCGCCGCACGCGGATCCCGCAACCGCCACAGCACGTCGCGCTGCATCAGGCGCTGCCAGCGGTCATAGGCGCGCAGCGCATAACCGCCGGTCGCGGCGAAATCCAGACATGCGTCGAAATCGGCACGCGACAGCCCGCGATATGGTCCCGCCCCACATACTTCGTGGAACAGGTGATCGGCGTCGAACGGTCCAGCACAGGCGGTCAGCAGCATATGCTGGCACAGCACATCCAGCGGTCCGGGGCCACGGGGATCGCCGTCCAGATCGCGTTCGGCCACGGCTTGCAGCGCAGCCACGCATTCGATCACCTCGAAGCGGTTGGCGGGCACGATCCGCGCGCGCGATGGCGCGTTATAGCGATGGTTCGCCCGGCCGATGCGCTGGACCAGCCGCTTGACGTTCTTGGGCGCACCGACCTGGATCACCAGATCGACCGAACCCCAGTCTATCCCCAGATCAAGACTGCCCGTCGCCACCACGGCGCGCAACCGACCCGCCGCCATCGCGGCCTCGACCCGTTGGCGCGCCTCGCGTGCAAGGCTGCCGTGATGCAGCCCGATGGGCAGGTTTTCGTCATTCGCGGCCCACAATGCCTGAAAGAACAGCTCGGCCTGCGCGCGGGTGTTGATGAAGATGATCGTGGTGTTGGCAGCCTTGATTTGCGCCAGCACCTCGGGGATCGCATGATGCCCGCCGCCGCCTGCCCATGGCGCCGGCCGCGCGGTTGGCAGCATGGCGATGTCGGGATCGGGGCCGGGATCGGCATTGATCACCCGCGCACCGCCCATGAAGGCTGCCAGCGACCGGGGATCCTCGACGGTGGCCGACAGGCCGGTGACGGTCAGATCTGGGGCAAGCGTCCTCAACCGCGCCAGACCCAGCATCAGCTGATCGCCGCGCTTGCTTTCGGCCAGGGCGTGCAACTCGTCCAGAACCACGCGTTTCAGCCCGCCGAAGATCGCCGGAGCCTGTTCATAGGACAGCATCAACGCCAGCGATTCCGGCGTGGTCAGCAGGATGTCGGGCGGATCGACCCGCTGACGGGCGCGCTGTGCAGGCCGGGTATCGCCGGTGCGATCCTCGATCCGGATGTTCAGCCCCAGATCGGCCACGGGCCGGGCCAGGTTGCGCGCGATATCCGCCGTCAACGCCTTCAGGGGCGAGACATACAGGCTGTGCATCCCCCGATGCGGTCCCCGCGACAGATCCACAAGGCTTGGCAGGAACCCGGCCAGCGTCTTGCCGCCCCCGGTCGGCGCGATCAGCAGGCTGTCGCCCTGCGCGTTCAGCAGATCGACCTGATGCGGGTGGGGCTGCCAGCCCTGACGCGCGAACCAGTCCCGAAACGAGGCCGGCAGCGTCACGGCAACATCGCTTTCAGCGTCTCAAGGACATCGGCTTCTGCCGCCGGCTTGTCCCAGCGGATACGGCTGATCCGGGGAAAGCGCATCGCGACGCCGGATTTGTGGCGCCCGGATTCGTTCAGCCCTTCGAACGCGACCTCCAGCACCAGCTTCGGCGCGACGGCGCGCACCGGGCCGAACCGATCGACGGTGTTGTTGCGCACGAAACGGTCAAGTTCGCGCAACTCTTCGTCCGTGAAACCGAAATAGGCCTTGCCGACTGGCACCAGTTCCGGCCCGTCCCACAGGCCGAAGGTGAAATCGCTGCAGAAGCCGGATCGTTTCCCGTGGCCGCGCTGCGCGTAAAGCAGCACTGCATCGACCAGTCTGGGATCGCGCTTCCACTTGAACCACGGCCCGCGCGGACGGCCGCCGACATAGGCACTGTCGCGGCGCTTCAGCATCACGCCCTCGATCACCGGGCTGGGCGGGTCTGCGCGCAACGCGGCCAGATCTTCCCATGTCGCGAAATCCAGCAGCGGCGACACGTCGATCCGATCGCTGCCGAAATCAGCCCTGTCCAGCACCGCGCGGCGTTCGGCAAAAGGCAGATCGCGCAGATCGCGACCCTGCCAGATCATCAGGTCGTACAGCCGCAACCCGGCGGGATGGCTGTCCAGCAGGGGCTTGCCGACCGTCTTGCGGTTCAGCCGCTTCTGCAGATCGCCGAACACCGCCACCGCACCGTCACGGCGGACCAGCAATTCGCCGTCGGCCGCACCGTCAAAGTTCAGCGCCTCGATCACATCGGGAAAGCTGCCTCCGATATCCTCGCCGGTGCGGGAATACAGCCGCCGCACGCCGTCATTGTTGATCGCCTGCACACGGATGCCATCCCATTTCCATTCGGCCATATAGTCGCCCGGATCAAAGCCGCGTAGCTGGTCCGCATCGACCGGGGTGGACAGCATGACGGGCCGGAATGGCGCCTTCGCGGCATGTTCGGGACGCGCGCCGCCGTCGATCCAGTCGAACAGGGGCTGATATGGCGGGGACAGCCCGTGCCAGATTTCCTCGATGTCGGCGACGTCGGGCGTGCCCATCTCGGACAGCGCGATCCGGGCCATCCGTGCCGACAGTCCGACACGCATATTGCCGGTCGCCAGTTTCAGGAATGCCAGACGCTGAGAGGGGCCCAGCCGGTCCAGCAGCGCGGCGATGGCCGCGGGAAGCCCGGCCTTGCCCGTCGATTGCAGCAGGTCCACGGCCTCGTGCAGCGGCACATCCTGATCCACGCTATCGCACCACAGCAACGCGATGGTCTCGGCCAGATCGCCGACGAAATCATAGGACAGGGCGAACAGCTGTTCATCGACCCGATCCGCCATCAGGCCGCGCAGCAGCCCCGGCGTCACCGCCCGCAGCTTCAGATCGCCGGTCAGTGCGGCAAGGGCAAATCCGCGATCGGGGTCGGGTGTCGTCTCAAGATAGTGCCGCAGCAGCCGCAGCTTGGCGTTGCGCGCCGGGGTAAAGGCCAGTCGTTCCAGAAGATGCGCAAACGCCCTCATTCCGGCTCGTCCTCATAGCCGACCAGCCGCAATGGGCGGGCGGGAATGCCTTCCAGTTCGCACCAGCGCAGCAACCCGTCCTCGGCCCCGTGGGTGATCCACACCTCGGACGGCGCAAGATGGCTTATGGCCGCCGTCACCTGTGACCAATCGACATGGTCGCTGATGACCAAAGGCAACTCGACACCTCGTTGCCGCGCGCGGGCGCGAACCTGCATCCAACCCGATGCGAAACCGATCACCGGGTCCGCGAAACGCTGCACCCAGGGCGAGGCAAAGGCCGAAGGCGGCGCGATGACAAGCTGCGCGGGCACGCTGTCTGCGGTGGCGGGGATCAGTTCGCCCAGTTCGATCCCCTGTTCGACATGGTAATCGCACAGCCGCTGCAACGCGCCGTGAATGGCGATGGGACCCTCAATCCCGGCCTGCCGCGCCAGCGCGATCAGCCGCTGCGCCTTGCCCAGCGCATAGGCACCGATCAGGTGCGGACGGTCGGGAAATTCATCCATGCTGGCGATCAGGCGCGACATCTCGGCAATCGGATCGGGATGCCTGAAGACCGGCAGGCCAAACGTCGCCTCGGTCACGAAGATGTCGCAGGGAACAGGTTCGTATGGGGCGCACACGGGGTTTGGCCGACAGCAATAGTCGCCCGAGACGACGATCCTGGGGCCCTTCACCGGCTGGACCGCGATCTGGGCCGATCCCAGGATGTGTCCGGCAGGATGAAAGCTGACGGTGGTATCGCCGACGCGAACCGGGCCATCGGCAATCTGCGTCTCGGCGGCGAAATCATCGCCATAGCGAATGGCCATGATGTCCAGGGTCTGCCGTGTCGCCATCACAGCGCCATGCCCGGCACGCGCATGATCGCCGTGCCCGTGCGTGATCAGCGCGCGCGCAACCGGGCGAACGGGGTCGATGAAGAAGTCTCCGGGCGGACAATAAAGGCCGGCTTCGGTAGGGTGCAGGATCTGGTCGGCGCGCATGGAACCAAGATGGCGAACATTTCGTGAAAATCAACGCGGCCGATGGCCCGCGGTTTCATTCGCGATGATTGCACGGTCCGGTGGGTGGCGGCATGTCGCGCCTGGCGGCATATTCACGGACCAGCGACACACGATGGGGACGAAAACTGTCACCGGTCGGGCGCAGCGCGCGAATGCGATTCACGTGGAATACCCGGAAATCCATGCGCAGCCTGCAATGGGCCAACAACATCAGCGTGTGCTGGGAATAGGACAGGCCAAGCGGCCAGATCACGCGGCGGCTTGGCGCATCCTTCAGGTCGGTATAATCGATGTCCAGCGCGGCCTCGTTCCAGCAGGCATCCCGGATCACGGCAAGATCGACGCGCGGCGGATCACGGTCAGGTCCGGTGTCAAAGCTACGCATGATCGCGTGCAGCGCCTGTCGCGACTGGCGCTCTGGCAGTGTCGCGATGATCCGGGCCAGCGCGGCATGGGCCGCATCGGTCAGTTCCGCATCGCCGATCCGTCCAAGCGCATCCACCGCCAGCCGCAGCGCCTCGATCTCAAGCCGCGAGAAGCTTTGCGGAGGCAGCGCCGGGTCTTCCGTCAGGGTATATCCCAACCCTGCCTCTCCATCTATCAGCGCCCCGCCCGCGCGCAGCGTGGCGATATCGCGATACAGCTGGCGCTGCGACACGCCTGTTTCGTCTGCCAAACGGGCGGCTGTCACCGGCGCGGGCAGGCGGCGGAACACATCCATCAGGCGCATCAGACGGTCGGTGCGGGACATGCTGTCTCTTTCTGTCAGCAGGAGCGGGATAATTCTTGGTCATTCAAAGCCAAGGAGGCAAGACATGCTGACATTCTATCATTCGTCCAACAGCCGCTCGACCAGCATCGCGCAATTGATCGAGGAGCTGGGCGTTTCCGACCAGATCAAAACGATCGAGGTCACCATTCCGCGCCAGGACGGGACCGGTGCACACGATCCGCGGAATCCGCACCCCGAAGGCAAGGTCCCTTACCTGACCGATGGCGAGGATTTCGTTCGCGAACGTGGCGCCATCATCCTGTACCTGACCGATCGCTTTCCAAAATCAGGGCTTGGCCGTTCCGTGGGCGATCCGCAACGCGGTCGCTACCTGTCCTGGCTGAGCTGGTATCAAGGCATGCTGGAGCCGGTCGCGATCCTTCGTTGGGCCAGCGTTGAACATCCGGCCATCCATGCGTCGCTGCGCGACTACGACACCGCGATCCAGCGCCTCGATGAAGTTCTGGTCGCGCAACCCTATCTTCTGGGCGATCGCTACAGCGCGGCGGATCTGCTTTGCGCCAGCCCGTTCGCCTGGTTCGGCGATCAGATGCCCATAACACCCGCGCTGCGCGACTGGGTGGCGCGCTGTCAGGATCGTCCGGCGCTGCGTCGCATGCACGACGACGCCATCGCTGGCTGAACCCTCACGCCGGAGGCGGGCGTTTGACCCGAGGCTGTCGCGACAGCTGCACCGCAAGGATGCCCGCCATGATGATCGCGACGCCCAGAATGTCGCCAAGGCTCAGCTTCTCGCCCAGAAACAGCGCGGCGATCGAAACACCGAAAAACGGACTGAGAAAATGAAAGGTCGCCGCACGCACCGCCCCGATACGGCCGACCAACTGGAACCAGACCCAGGTGGCAAGCAGCCCCGGCACGACCACCGTATAGGCGAAGGCCGACACAAGGCGCGGCGTCAAGGTGACCTGCCAATCCTCGAACACGGGTGCAATCACTGCCAGCGACGCGGCACCGACCAGCATTTGCAGCCCGACAACCATCATCACATTGCCACTGCCGCTGGCGCCCCTTACCGTCAGGGTTGCGACCGCCAGGGCCAGCGCCGCCAGAAATCCCATCGCGACGCCAACGGGATCGCTGCCGCCCTGCAGCCGTGCACCCATGATGATGACGACGCCGATCAGGCCCAGCACCAGCCCGCCGATACCCATCGGCGGCAGTCTTTCCCCCAGCACCGCCCAGCCGATCGCCGCCACCATCAGCGGCATCGTCGCGGCGATGATCGAGGCCAGCCCGGCTTCGATCCATTGCATCGCGACCCAGTTCAGGCCCAGATACAGCGCGTTCTGACACAGCCCCAGAATAACCACGGCGCGCCACTGATTGCGGGTCAGCCGCCGCCACGTCTCGCCCATGGCCAGGGCAATTCCGACGCCGATCACGCCGGACAGTGCAAAGCGCAGCGACAGCGCCATCAGGGGCGGCGTCTCGGTGACGATCATTCGGGTCGTGGTAAAGGCCGAAGCCCACATCAGCGCAAAGCTAAAGCCCATGAAGATTGCACGAATATCCATCGGCCAAGCCCTTCTGCAGATCATGCAATGATGGGGTAGCAGAGCCCGCGAGCCGCGGAAAGACCCGGCGGCAAACGGCTTTCACGAAAATCAAAAGGGGCCGCACCCGATGGTACGACCCCTTCATACGGTTCGTGGTGTCGGATCAGCTGTTGACGCTGTCCTTCAGGGCCTTGGCGACAGTGACCTTGACCTGCTTGTCGGCCGGCTTGGTCATCATTTCCTGGGTCTGCGGGTTGCGCACCTGACGCTCGGGGCGGGCGCGGCAGGCGATCTTGCCGATGCCGGGCAGCGTGACGGCGCCGCCGTTCGCGACTTCGCGGGTCACAACCGAAGCGATAGCGTCAAGGGCAGCCGATGCCGACTTCTTGTCCGAGCCCATCTCTTCGGCCAGCGTGGCGACCAGTTGGGTCTTGGTCATCGGTTTTGCGGAAGGCGTAGCCATAGTCTCTGTCTCCTCTTGCCCTGCTCTTTTATGGGCCCATCAATTGCGCCTTTTGCGGCATATCGCCTGCTACACACGGTTTTGACCGGCAGATCAAGCATTTTTCGCGAATCGCGCGAATTGCCGCGATTCGGCGCGCACTTGACGTGGCGTCAAAGAAAGGCTGTTTCGCTGAACGACCGCAATTTGCGCGAATGGATCCGTTCCAGCGGCATTTCGCGCAATTTCTCCATCGCCCTGATGCCGATCAGCAGATGGTTGGCGACCTGTGTCCGGTAGAAATCCGTGGCCATGCCGGGCAGCTTCAGTTCGCCGTGCAAGGGCTTATCGCTGACGCACAGCAATGTGCCATAGGGGACCCGGAAACGGAACCCGTTCGCCGCGATGGTCGCGCTTTCCATGTCCAGCGCAACGGCACGCGACAGCGACAGCCGATGCACCGGTCCGGACTGGTCGCGCAACTCCCAGTTGCGGTTGTCGATCGTGGCGACGGTCCCGGTCCGCATGATCCGCTTCAACTCATAGCCTTCCAGCTGGGTGACCTCGGCCACGGCCTCCTGCAGCGCGACCTGCACTTCGGCAAGGGCCGGGATCGGGACCCAGACCGGCAGATCGTCGTCCAGGACGTGGTCTTCGCGCAGATAGGCATGCGCCAGCACGAAATCGCCAAGGCTTTGCGAATTCCGCAGCCCCGCGCAGTGGCCGACCATCAGCCAAGCATGCGGACGCAGCACCGCGATATGATCGGTCGCGGTCTTCGCATTGGACGGCCCCACGCCGATATTGACCAGCGTGATACCCTGCCCGGCCTCGCGTTTCAGGTGATATGCGGGCATCTGCGGCATCTTCGGCAGCGGCGTCAGCGGATCCTCGGCGCCTGTGATCTGCTGATTCCCGGGCGCGACGAAGCCGGTATAGCCCAAGGCGGGATCGGCCAGCGCACGGCGGGCGAATGCCTCGAACTCGTCCACATAGAACTGGTAGTTGGTGAACAGCACGAAGTTCTGGAAATGCTCAGCGGCGGTCGCGGTATAGTGTTGCAGCCGCGCCAGGGAATAATCGACCCGCTGCGCGGTAAAGGCCGCAAGGTGCTGCGCACCGTCGGACAGCGGCGCGGCCACGCCGTTGACGATGTCGTCATTCATGGTGTTCAGATCGGGCACGTCGAACACGTCACGCAGGGAAAAATCCAGAACGCCTTCCTGCGGCACCGCCAAATCGCTTTGCGCGGCGACCGCGAAATGCACCGGCATCGGCGTCTCGCTGGGACCGACGGTCACCGGCACGCCGTGATTGCGGATCAGCAGGCCGATCTGTTCGGTCAAGTAATTCTCGAACAGGTCGGGACGCGTGATCGTCGCCGCATAGCTGCCCGGTGCGACGACATGGCCAAAAGACAGACGCGAATCAACCTGTGGGTGGCTAGCCACCGTCAGGCGCAATTCCGGGTAATAGGCGCGATAGCGGGCGCGCGGTTGTTCGCCGTCGATCAGCCGGGTGAAATGCGCCAGCAGAAAATCGGTCGACTCGGCATAAAGCTGCTGCAACCGGGCGACGGCTTCGCGCGCGTCGGTGAACTGTTCGCGCGCCGAAGATTCGGGCGTCTCGACCGGCAGGAACCGGGAATCCATATCCATTCTATCGTCATCCTTCTGATGGCGCGAATCCTGCCAGTGCGACGGCCCGCAGGCAAGCATCTGGTGCCCGACGATCAGTCCCGTTACGTTGCCGTCATGAACATGCTGATCCTGGGTCACGGCTATTCCGCGGGGTTCTTGACACCGCTTCTGATCGCGCAGGGCTGGACCGTCACCGGCACCACGCGCAGCGATGCCGCACGGGTCGCTGCTGCGGGTGCCACGCCGATCGTCTGGCCGGGTCAGGACGACGCCGTGCGCGCCGCCATTGCACGCGCCGACGCGATCCTGATCTCGGCCGCGCCGGGCGAGAACGGCGATCCCGTTCTGGCCGCCTTCGCGGATGATCTGGCCCGCGCCACGCCGCAATGGCTGGGCTATCTTTCCACGACCGGGGTCTATGGCGACGCGGGCGGTGACTGGGTCGACGAGGCGACACCCCCCGCGCCGTCCACATCACGTGGCCGCGCCCGCGTCGCAGCCGAGGCAGCGTGGCAGGATCTGGCCCGTGCCCACGATCTTCCGCTGCACATCTTCCGGCTGGCCGGCATCTACGGCCCGGGTCGCGGTCCCTTCGCCAAGCTGCGCAACGGAACGGCGCAGCGCGTCATCAAACCCGGACAAGTCTTTTCGCGCATTCATGCCGAGGATATCGCACAGGTGCTGCTGGCCTCGATCAAGGCGCCGAATCCAGGGGCGATCTATAATCTTTGTGACGATCAGCCCGCGCCGCCGCAGGACATCATCGCCTGCGCGGCCGAGATGATGGGGGTGCCCGTCCCGCCAGCGGTTGATTTCGACAAGGCCGATCTTGGCCCGATGGCGCGGTCCTTCTATGCCGACAGCAAACGGGTGCGGAACGACAGGATCAAGCGTGAACTGGGGATCACGCTGCGCTATCCCGATTATCGAAGCGCGTTGCAGGCCATCCTGAGCGCCGAGCGCGCCGGATCGTGACTGCACCACAGCCCGCATCCGTCATGATCGCGGCGGGGCAGGGTCGGTGCCGTCAGGTCGCATGGACTTTGACGGCACGGCGTGCTTGATCTTCGGTCATGGAAACCGATGTCGATGTTCTGATCGCAGGCGGCGGGTTGAACGGCCCGACCCTGGCCCTGGCCCTGGCCAGTGCCGGGCTGCGCGTTGCGGTGGTCGATCCGCGCCCCGCAGATGCGCGGACCAGTGAAGAATTCGACGGGCGTGCCTATGCGCTGGCCATCGCGTCGCAGCGCCTGCTGAAGGCGCTGGGATTGTGGGACGATCTGGCCCCGCACAGCCAGCCGATCCTTGAGGTCAAGGCGGCGCAAGGCCAGCCCGGAGACGGCGCAGCCCCGTTCTTCCTGCATTTCGACAGTGCCGAGATCGAGGAAGGTCCCGTCGGACACATGCTTGAAGACCGGTTCCTGTATCGTGCGCTTTTGACGGCGATGACAGGCCGCGTCACCCATTTGTCCGGCGTCTCGGTCACCGGACAGCAATCCGGGCCTGCCACCGTGACGGCAATGCTGTCCGACGGGCGGCGGATGACCGCGCGCCTTCTGGTCGGCGCGGACGGGCGCGGATCCGGCGTCGCGACGCGGGCCGGAATCGCGCGGCGCGGCTGGGGCTACGGCCAGACCGCACTGGTCGCGGCCATTGACCACGACCTGCCGCATCATGGCATCGCCCAGCAATATTTCATGCCGACCGGCCCGCTGGCAATTCTGCCTCTGCCGGGGAATCGCAGCAGCGTCGTCTGGTCGGAAACCGATGACAACGCCAGGGCGATCGCCGCCCTGCCCGACGGCGCCTTTCTTGACGTCCTGCGCCCGCGCTTCGGCGACTATCTGGGCGGGATCGGGCTTGCCGGGCAGCGCTTCTCGTATCCGCTCAGCCTGTCGCTGGCCGAGACCTATGTCGCGCCACGAATCGCCCTGGTTGGCGATGCCGCCCATGGCGTACATCCGATTGCCGGCCAGGGCCTGAATCTTGGGTTGCGCGATGTCGCTGCACTGGCCGAAACGCTGGTCGAGGCAGCGCGCCGGGGCGAGGATATCGGCGCGCATCCGGTTCTGGAACGATATCAGGGCTGGCGTCGCTTCGACGCGACCACGCTGGCGCTGGGAATGGACGCGGTGAACAATCTGTTCGGCAACGACAATCCGCTGCTGCGCGCGGCGCGCGGTCTGGGCATGGGCGCGGTGACTGCCGTGCCCGCGCTACGGCGCGGTTTCATGCGTCAGGCGGCCGGGCTGGCGGTGGATCCGATGCCAAGGCTGCTTGCCGGCCGGGCTTTGTGACGGCAACCCAAAGCTGATCTTAGTCAAGTCCAGGGTCACAAGGGTTGATCTTGGGGCTTTTGATCGTCACGTTCCCGGTGCAGCGCAAGCGGGCAGGCATGCCGTCTTGAAGGCGCGCAGATCGACCGAAAGCACCTGAACCGGGTGCGATCCGGATCACCGGCTGAAGCAGCCCCGTTCCGATCCGGCGAGGTCAATCCCGTCCGTGCGACCCCGCGCAGCGTGGGACCGTTTCCGGTCCGCACATGAAAATCGCATTCCAAGGAGGAATACCGTCATGAACGTCATGCACCACGAGACACAGTTCGCGGCGCAGGACATCTATCCTACCCGCCTGCCCGATCAGGAAAAAAGCACGCCGCGCGTGGATCCTGTGATCTGGTCCGACTGGTCCGAAACCGCCCCGATCAGCCGCGATGAGGCGCGAAGCTATGAAGACAAGGGCTATCTGATCCGGCGGGATCTGTTCAGCCCGGATGAAGTCCGCAAGCTGATCGACGCCTCGGCCGAGATCCGTGCCGATGCCTCGGCCATCAGGACCGAGGATCTGGTCACCGAACCGGGCACGGATGCCGTCCGCACCGTCTTTCGGCTGGACGACCACAGCGACGTGTTCGCACGTCTGGCCCGCGATGCGCGGCTGGCGGACACCGCGCGCTTCCTGCTGGGGGACGAGGTCTATCTGCATCAAAGCCGCCTGAACTATAAACCCGGCTTCACGGGGAAAGAATTCTATTGGCATTCGGATTTCGAAACATGGCACGCCGAAGACGGCATGCCCCGGATGCGCGCCGTGTCGGCCTCGGTCCTGCTGACCGACAATTCCGCGCTGAACGGTCCGCTGATGCTGATCCCCGGTTCGCACCGGCACTTCATCGCCTGCAAGGGCGAGACGCCCGAAGACAACCACAAGTCCAGCCTGAAGAAGCAGGAAATCGGTGTGCCATCGTCGGCGATCCTGGAACGCCTTGCCGAGGAAAGCGGCCTTGACGCCGCGACCGGACCCGCAGGCACGGTGATCTTTTTCGAGTGCAACACCCTGCACGCATCGAACGGCAACGTGACCCCGTTCCCGCGCTCGAACGCGTTCTTCGTCTATAATGCGGTTTCGAACGCGGTTCAGGCGCCGTTCGCCGCGCCGAAACCGCGTCCGGCCTTCCTGTCGCATCGCGGCAAGGTCCGTGCTCTGGACGTGCGGCGCGACCGGCTGGCCTGAAACATCATGGCGGCGCCCGATGGGCGCCGCTTTCCACCAAGGACGGCAGCGACCTAGGCCTGCTGCGGGTCCAACGTGACCGACCACAATTCCTGATCGGCGCGATCCATCAGCCGCACGGTCATCTGTTCCGTCGCGCCGTCGATATCGACCAGCCCGAAGAACTGCATCCCGGCCGAAGGCGGCAGGTTCACCTGTCCGTCGGCAGGGGCCGTCACGAACTTGACCTCGGGTCCGAAGGTCATGTCCAGATCGTTCGGGCCGAACGTCCCGGCATGCAGCGGCCCGGACACGAATTCCCAGAACGGATCGAATTCCTGAAAGCTTGCACGGTCGGGATGGTATTCATGCGCGGCGGTGTAATGCACATCGGCGGTCAGCCAGACCGTGTTGCGAATGGCCTCGTCGCGGATGAAGCGTAGAAGTTGCGCGAATTCCAGTTCGCGACCCTTGGGCGCCGCGTTGTCGCCATTCGCGACCGCCTCGACGAATTTCTGGTCTTCGGACACCTTGTCCCAGACGCACAGGCCGATCGGCATGTCACAGGCGATGACCTTCCAGGTGGCGTTCGAGGATTTCAGCGCGGATTTCAGCCAATCCATCTGCGCCTTGCCCAGAACCTGCGACTGGGCCGTGACCTCATCTTCCATGCCCTCGCTATTGGCGCCGCGATAACTGCGCAGATCGAGGAAGAAGATATCCAGCAGCGGACCATACGCGATCTTGCGATAGACGCGGCCGGGTTCCGAAGGAGAATAGCTGATCGGCGTCATTTCGTGGAAGGCACGCTGCGCGCGGGCGGTCAGCAGCGCCACGGATTTTTCCGTATAGCGATCGTCGCCGGTCAGGTCCTTGCCGGGTGACCAGTTATTGACCACCTCGTGGTCATCCCACTGGAACAGGGTCGGAACCATGGCCGACATGGCCTGCGCGTGCCGGTCCATCTGGTTGTATTTCCAGCGGCCGCGGAATTCGTCCAGCGTTTCGGCGACCTTGCGCACCTCATCGGTCAGCACCGTGTTGCGCCAGATGCCGCCCTCGATCTCGACCTCATCCTTCATCGGGCCGTCGGCATAGATCGTGTCGCCCGAATGGATGAAGAAGTCCGGCTGATGCGCGGCCATCGTCGCATAGGTCCGCATCCCCTCGTCATCGATCCCCCAGCCCTGCCCGGCAGTGTCGCCCGACCAGACGAAACGGATGTCGCGGCGGGTGGTCGGCGCGGCGCGGAACCGGCCCACGACCGGTTCGCTGCGGGCGTTGCTGTCGGACAGATCGGTGGCGGTCATGCGATAGAAAACGGTCTGATCGCCCTCGATCCCCTCCAGCATCGCCTTGACGGCGTAGTCACTTTCGGGAAGCGCATTCAGCGCGGCGACCTGACGGGCATTCTGGAAGCTTTCATTCGTGGCGACCTCGACCGCGATCCGGGCCGGGCGGTCGGCGCGGGTCCAGACCATCCCGCCCTGCGCTGTGATATCGCCCGACTGCACACCATGGGTAAAGACCGGTCGCGACGACGCCCGGCTGATCGCCGGCATGGCCAGGATCGAGGTCGTGGCCAGCCCGGACATCAGCAGGCTGCGGCGAGTCATGCGGGGACGGATGAGGGTCATGCGTCTGGCTCCTGTCGGCTGGATTCTGGCAGCAGGAATAGGCATGAAACGTGACCGGGTGGCGTCAGCAACGCGGCAGTTTCGTGACCATCGCGCGCCGGCCGCCATGGCCGTGGGTGTGCGTGATCCGCCAAAGCCCCGGATCAGCCGGAACCCTCACACCCGCGAGAGCGTTCGCGCCCGGTGCCATCCGCCAGACGTGATGTGCACTGCGAAACGAAAAGGATATGATCGGCGCCATGAACAGACGCAAATTCGCCCTCGCGCCCGCCGCCGCCTTCGTTCTCAGCCTCGGGCTGGCCTTTCCGGCCATGGCCGAAAAGATCCCGCTGAACGAAATCTCTCGCTATCTCAACAGCCTGACGACAGCGACATCCGACTTCACACAGGTGAACCCGGATGGCACGATCTCGACCGGGACCGTCTATATCCGCAGGCCCGGACGGGTGCGGTTCGAATACAACAACGACAAGACGCTGGTGGTCGCCTCGGGCGGGAACGTGACCGTGGTGGACCCCAAATCAAATGGCGGGCCGCAAAACTATCCGCTGTCCAAGACGCCGCTTTCGATCATCCTTGCGCGCAATGTCGATCTGGGCCGCGCGAACATGGTGACGGGATACACCGAGGCTAAGAATTCGACCGTGGTGACGGCGCAGGATCCCGCGCACCCGGAATACGGCAATATCCAGATGGTGTTCACCAGCCCGACCGAACTGCGCCAGTGGATCGTGACAGACGACAGCGGCCAGAAAACCACCGTCATCCTTGGCGACATGCGCAAGGGCGCCTCGATCCCCGATTCGAAGTTCGTGCTGCGATAGGCGTCACACAGCCGGGCTATTCATCAGCCCGGCTGATACGATGTATCACGACAGCACTCTTGACCTTTTCGTGACATGATCGCAACGCTGTGACGTTACGTTGCCGCACGGGATCATGTCATGTCCACCAATGCCCGCCTGTTCACGCCCGTCCTGATCGGCGGTTCGCTGATCCTGCTGATCAACTTCGCGCTGCGCGCCAGTTTCGGGGTCTTCCAGATCCCCATCGGCGAGGAATTCGGCTGGCCACGGGCGGAATTCAGCCTGGCAATCGCGATCCAGAACCTTGCCTGGGGCATCGGTCAGCCGATCTTCGGGGCGTTCGCGGAACGCTGGGGTGATCGTTGGGCGGTCATCCTGGGCGCGATCCTGTATTCCGCCGGCCTGATCCTGACGGCCTTCGCGACCACACCCGCCACGATGCAACTGCTGGAGGTGATGGTCGGGTTCGGCGTCGCGGGGACCGGCTTCGGCGTGATCCTGGCCGTGGTCGGCCGCGCCGCAAGCGACGAGAACCGCAGCCTGGCATTGGGAATCGCTACCGCCGCCGGGTCGGCGGGTCAGGTCTTCGGCGCCCCGCTGGCCGAGGTGCTGTTGGCATTCTATTCGTGGCAGGCGGTCTTCGTGATCTTCGGCGCGATCGTCCTGACGACGCTGCTGTTCCTGCCGATGCTGGGCGGCGGCAAACCCGCCACGCGGTCCGAGCTTGAAGAAAGCATGGGCAGCGTTCTGCGGCGCGCCTTTCGCGACCCGTCCTACATGATGATCTTCGTGGGATTCTTTTCCTGCGGCTATCAGCTTGGGTTCATCACCGCGCATTTCCCCGCGATGATCACCGAGATGTGCGGCCCGATCAGCCCTCTGGGCACGCTGGCCTCGATCGGGATCACCACCACTTCGGCGCTGGGGGCCATCGCCATCAGCCTGATCGGCCTTGCAAATATCGCAGGTTCGATCCTGTCGGGGTGGCTGGGCAAGCGCTATACCAAGAAATACCTGCTGGCCGGCATCTATACGCTGCGGACCATCGCATCGGCGGCGTTCATCCTGACCCCGATCACGCCCGCGACGGTGATCGTGTTTTCGCTGGTGATGGGCGCCCTGTGGCTGGCCACGGTTCCGCTGACCTCGGGGCTGGTCGCGCATATCTACGGGCTGCGCTACATGGGCACGCTTTATGGTTTCGTGTTCCTGTCGCACCAGATCGGATCGTTCCTTGGTGTCTGGCTGGGCGGGGCGCTGTATGACGCCTATGGCAACTACACGACGGTCTGGTGGGTCGGTGTCGGCGTCGGCGCATTCTCGGCCCTGATCCATCTGCCGGTCCGCGAGGAACCCAGCCGTCTGCCCGCTGCCGCCTGACCCGCCCGCCGCGACCGTCGCGCGGCCCCGGTTTGACCTTTCCGCGCGACCGCCCTAGCGTCCGCGGCGCAGGATACGGGGACCGGACATGACAGACACGACCAGACGCCATCCGCGCGAACATGCCATGGCGATCCGCTATCAACAGCGCTCGGCCGAGGTGAAGGCGCTGCAACGGCAATGCTATGCGCTGGCCACGCTGCGGCTGCGGATGGCGGTGGATGCCGCCGGCGGTCAGGGCGCGGGGCTGGCTGTCGTCAGCGACATCGACGAAACGATCCTCGACAACACGGCGATCATGGCCCACGCGATGACCCATCAGGGCGACAATGTCGAAACCTGGAAGCTTTGGGAACGCGAGGGCGACCCGCATCTGATCCCCGGTGCTGCCGATTTCTTTCACCTCGCAAACCGGCTGGGTGTGACGATCTTCTATGTCTCGGACCGTTTCGACGAAAACAAGCTGGCCACGATCGCCACGCTGTCCAGCCTTGGCTTGCCCCAGGTCAGCGCCGATCATGTCCAGCTTTTCGGCCCGCCCAAGGCCGAACGCCGCGCCGCCATCGAACGCGATCACCGCATCATCCTGCATCTTGGCGACACGCTGCATGATTTTCACGGCGCATTCGCGGGGATCGGCCTGGACGATCAGCACCGCCTGGCCGAGGAACATTCCGACCGTTTCGGCGACGACTGGATCGTGTTCCCGAACGCGGCCCACGGCACCTGGATGGAGGCCGAGATCCGGCCATGGACCGCGCCGGTCAGCGACCCGGCCTGAGTCCGATAGTCCTGACCGGCCTCAGGCGGCGACATCCATGATGTACCGCGCGGTCATCAGGTCCAGATGCGCGCCGCCGCCGTTCTTGGCCACGGTGATCTGGTCCTGCGATAGCCGCGCATAGCGCCCCGAGGCGATGTCATAGAAATCCGCGACGATGTCGGCTTCGGCGATGACGCCATGATCCAGAGGTATCTGGATCTCTCCGATATGTCCGATGGTGGTCTTGCGGCTGTCCACGAAGATCCGGGCGCGGCGCAGAACCTCGTCATCGACCTCGCGCATGTCCGGCCGATAGGCGCCGATCAGGTCAAGATGCGTGCCGGGTTTCAGCCAGCCGCCATGAATCACGGGTTCGCTGGCCATCGTCGTCGTCGCGATCAGATCCGCCTGACCGACCGCGCCGCGCAGATCGTCGGTTGCGCTGGCCCTCATTCGGTCTGCCAGATCGGACGCGGCACTGGCGGTCCGGTTCCAGATCGTCACCTCGATCCCGGGAAACGCCGCGCGATAGGCCGATATCATCGAGGCGGCCACCTTGCCGGCCCCGACGACCAACGCCCGTTGCGGATTTTCCGGCGCCAGAAGCCGCGCCGACAGAAGGCTGTCCCCAGCCGTCTTCCATCTGGTCACCAGGTGAAAGTCGATGATCGCCTGCAACTGGCCGGTGGAATCGTCGAACAGGTTGACCGCGCCGTTCACCATCGGCAGATCCCGGTCCGGATTTCCGGGAAACACCGTCGCCGGCTTGACCGCCAGACCAAGCCCGTCAATCCATGCCGAACGCGTCAGCAGCGTGTCCTTGCCTCGATACAGGAAGCTGTCGGCAATCTCGGCCTGCGGCAGCCGATGTCCTTCGGCCAGCGCATCGGTCAGCGCCATCCAATCCAGCTGTGATTCGATCTCGGCTCCGATCAGGCGGGGGGGCATGGTGGCTCCTTGGATTGCTGATCGGGTCAGACTAGGGACGGCAAACCCTCGCCGCAAGCCACGCGGGGAACCCGCGGCCATGCTGGTCGCAAATGCCGGCTGGAACCCTGAGGACCGGGGCAATAGGCTGTTGTCTGGTCAGGCTGCAAGGCCCGACCAGGGCAGAAAAGGCCGGATTGGGGACGCGATGCAGATATTGCTGGTAGGGGCCGGTCTTTCCGGCGCGGTAATCGGGCGCAAACTGGCCGAGGCGGGACATTGCTGCCGGATCATCGACTCGCGCAGCCATATCGGCGGCAACTGCCACACCGAACGCGACGCGGATACGGGCGTCATGATGCATGTCTATGGCCCGCATATCTTCCACACCGACGATGAAGAGGTCTGGAACTATGTCAACGGCTTCACCGAGTTCCTGCCGTTCCAGAACCGGGTCAAGTCCACGACGCAGGGCGCCGTCTATTCGCTGCCGATCAACCTGCTGACCATCAACCAGTTCTTCGGCAAGACGATGCGTCCCGACGAGGCCCGCGATTTCATCGCGGCACAGGCCGACCTGACCATCGAGGAGCCGCAGAATTTCGAGGAACAGGCGCTGCGTTTCGTCGGCCGCGACCTGTATGAGGCGTTCTTCAAGGGCTATACTGAAAAGCAATGGGGCTGCGCGCCGACCGAGTTGCCGGCCTCGATCCTCAAGCGCCTGCCGGTGCGCTTCAACTACGACGACAACTACTTCTTTCATCGGTTTCAGGGCATGCCCAAGGACGGATACACGCCGATGATCGCGGCGATCCTGGACCATCCGAATATCACGGTCCAGCTGGACACCCCCTATACCCCCGACATGGCCGCGACGGTCGATCACGTTTTCTGGTCGGGTCCGCTGGACGGGTTCTTCGGCTATGATCTGGGCCGGCTGGGGTATCGCACGCTGGATTTCGAACGCTTCACCCATGACGGCGACTATCAGGGCTGCGCGGTGATGAATTACGGCGACCGCGATGTGCCATGGACCCGGATCACCGAGCACAAGCATTTCAGCCCGTGGGAGACCCATGACGGCAGCGTGTGCTATCGCGAATACAGCCGGGCGGCGGGGCCCGAGGACATTCCCTATTATCCGATCCGGCTGGTCAAGGAAAAGGCGCTGCTGGCGGACTACATCGACCGCGCAAAGGCCACCGAAGGCGTCACCTTCGTCGGTCGGCTGGGAACCTATCGCTATCTCGACATGGACGTAACCATCCGAGAGGCCATGGATACCGCAGACGCGTTCCTGAATTGCGCACGGCGCGGCACCGTGCCGCCCGCCTTCGTCACCTCGCCGGACTAGCCGGGCAGGGTCATTCCAGATGGCTCGCGATGGAACGGGCCAGCGCGAAGGCCCGCTGTTCCAGGATCACCGGCGTCTCGCAGACATAGGTCAGCGATTGCTGGCGTTCGGTGAAGATGCGCTGATCCCAGTCCAGCGCCTCTTCTTCGGCGTCGATGGCATCGAAGTCTGGATCCTCCGACTGTTCCATGCGGGCCATCTCGGCGCGCCGATCCTCGATCATCTTCGACAGATCCACCTGTCTGCGGCCATAGCGGGCAATGCCGTCGATCAGCGCACTACGGTCGGGTTCGATCCGGTCGAAGATCGCCTGCATCAGCGCGGTCAGGCGCGCATTGTCGGCATCGCCGGCAAATTCGGCGATGATCTTGTCGGCCTCTTCCAGCGGCAGTCGCCGCTGTTCCAGACGGTCCGCCAGCGCGGCGATCTGCGGATCCTGGGCAAGTTCGGCGGTCTGCGCATCCGGCACCGGACCTGCCCACATCTGCCCCAGCGACAGATGTGGCTGCTTGCGCTGGATGCAGGGCCAGGTCGGGTCGGTGCCGCTGGCCGACAGCGCCGGGCCGGCCGCCATCATCAGGATCAGCACGAGTACAGGTTTCATCCTCCCCCCTTTCTGCGGGCCCACAGCCCCTTGGCCGGATCATACATGAACACCGCCGCCCCGAAGAACCCCGCCAAACATCCTAGAACCACCGCCAGCGACAGCCAGTTCACCTGCGCGTACAGCGCGAAGCGGATCAGTTCGACGGCATGGGTAAAGGGATTCATCGCGCAGATGTCGTGCAACAGGGTCGAGCTTTCTCGCATCCGCCACAGCGGATACAGCGCCGACGACGCGAAGAACATCGGGAAGATCACGAAGTTCATGACCCCGGCGAAATTTTCCAGCTGCCGGATCGCCGAGGACAGGAACAACCCCATAGCACCCAGCATCAGCCCGGCCAGGATCAGGGCGGGCAGCACCGTCAGATAGCCGATCGCCGGAGGCCTGATACCCCAGAACCAGGCGATGGCCAGGAAGGTGAAGACCTGAATGATCGACACCACGACACCCGCCACCAGTTTCGACGCCAGCAGGAACCAGCGCGGAAACGGGCTGACCAGCAGCGTCCGCATGGCGCCGGTTTCGCGGTCATAGACCATCGACAACGATGACTGCATCCCGTTGAAAAGCTGGATCATCGCGACAAGGCCCGGCGTGACATACACCTCGTAGAGGACATAGGTCTGATAGGGCGGCGTGATCGACAGGCCCAGCACGGCGCGAAAGCCGGCCGCGAAGATGAACAGCCAGACCAGAGGCCGGACCAGCGCAGCAAGAAACCGGCCACGCTGATTGACGAAGCGCAGGGTTTCGCGACGGGCAATGCCGAGAAAGGCGGTGATCCATGCGCGGGGCGGAAAGGGGATATCGCTCATGCCGGCTCAACCCCGGTCAAATCCAGGAATGCCTGGGTCAGTCCCTTGCCTCTGGCGATCTCGGACGCGCGATCACGGCGCAAGACCTGCCCTTCGTGCAGGATCACCAGATCGTCGTCGGGCTGGATTTCATCCATGATATGAGTGGCCCACAATGCCGAAACGCCGTTCTCGGCGATCAGCCTGCGGGTCAGCGCCAGAACCTCGGCGCGGGATTTCACGTCCAGTCCCACTGTGGCCTCGTCCAGCAGCAGGATGTCGGGACGGTGGATCAGGGCGCGGGCGATCTCGGCCCGGCGCTGCTGGCCACCGGACAGCGCGCTGATCCTGTCACCGGCCTTTTCCGACAGCCCGACTTGGCCCAGCACCTCGGCGATCCGGTCTGACGCGGCATGCCGACCGATCCCATGCAGGCTGGCATGGTAGGCAAGGTTCTGGCGCACCGTCAGATCCGCGTCCATCGCCCGGCTCTGGAACACCACCCCCAACCGCGCCAGCGCCTGCGACGGCTTGCGGCGCAGATCGTACCCCGCCACGCGGATCGCGCCGGAACTGTTGTCATATAGCCGCGTGACAAGCGAAAACAGCGTTGTCTTGCCAGCGCCGTTCACGCCCAGCAGAGCGGTGAATCGGCCCGGCGGCACATTCAGCGTCACATTCTTCAGCGCCTGAACGCGGCCGAAGCTGTGGCTGACATCGTCGATGGCAAGCGCATCTGTTGTCATCCGGACGGCAAGGCCCTGCGGCCTCGCCTTTTCCCCCAATTCAATTTCAACATGGCTGGCGCTTCTGTCTGCGCGGCCGATCCGGGTCCGGATCGACGCGAAGATCGGCGTCCGCCGGCCGGTGGATGGCCCATCCGCTACTGGATGTTGAACACCGCCTGCAGCGTATCTCCGGACGATCCCGGCACCGACAGGGTATAGCGTCCCGGCACGATTGCAATGAAGCTCATGGTGGCGGTGCCCGCGTCGTCGAATTCAAGGCTGTGCACACCTACGGGCCGCACCTCGATATCGTTGATGACGATCTCGTTGACCCAGACGGCCCGGAAGAAATCTCCGCCGGACAAGGCCAGTTCCTGGCTGCCGTCGGCATTGATGTCGATGCGGTAATAGCCGCCCGATTTCAGCGTGTATTCGCCGCCCGAGACCGGCTGCCCCGCAGCCAGCGTCAACGGAGCCAGATCGCTGCGGTTGTCGCGGTCCAGAAGACCCGCGAAACCGTAATCGAACTTGCCCTTGGCGTCATATGCGCCCGCACTGTCGCCCCCGGCGTCCTCCTCATCATCATCGTCGTCGTCATCTTCTTCCCCGGCCATCGCCTCGTCTGCGGCAGCCTCGGTCGCGGCATCATCGCCGGTGCCGCTGTCCTGTGCGAAGACGGGCGAGGACAGTCCGGTGGTCAGCATCAGTATCGCCAGCAGGCGTGTCAGATCATTGGTCATGTCGTTCCTCCTTATTGGTATGTCAGTCCGGTGCGACCACAACGCCCCAGGGCTGCTGGCCGACGGGGATGGATTTCACCACCTCTTCTTCGGCCACGTCGATGACCGAGACATCGTTGGAATTGCCGTTGGTCGTGAACAGGTATCTTTCGTCCGGTGTGAACGCCATCTGCCAGACCCGCTGCCCGACCAGCAGATAGTCCTTTACCTCGTCGGTCTCGCCGTCGATCACGGCCACCCGGTTCGCGGGTCCAAGCGCCACGAACACCTTCTTGCCGTCATTGGTCACGCGCACCCCGACCGGCTGGATCGCCTCGGGCAGAACGCCGGGGATCTCGAATTCGATCTTGTGGGCGATCTGCTGGGTCGATGGATCGATCACGCTGACCGTGCCGCCGATTTCCGAACTGACATACAGCTTGCTGCCGTCGTGATTGTATTCGGCAAATCGCGGACGGCTGTCCACCAGGACGTTGGCGACGATCTCGAAGCTGTCGCTGTCGATGAAATGCGCCATGTTGGTCGTTTCCGAGGTGTTGATCACCACTTGGCCATCGGGGCTGACGCCCATGCCTTCGGGTTCGACGCCCACCGGAATTTCGGCCAGCACCTCGTGGGTCTTGGTATCCACCACGGTCACAAGATTGTCGTCCTCGTTCGCGACGTAAAGCGGGTTGCCCGAGGGGTGCAGGACAAACAGTTCCGGGTCCGGCCCCGAGGGCAGGGTGTGCATCTCTTCCATGGTTTCGGGGTCGAACACGCGCACGAGGTTGTCATCGGACGCGCAGACATACAGCTCGGAACCGTCGGGACTGATGGTGATGCCGCGCGGGCGGTTGCCGACGGGATAGGTGCCGATCACTTCCAGCGTCTCGCTGTCCAGAACGGTCACGTCGTTGCCTTTTTCATTGCTGACGAAGACACGGTTGGCCAGCGCAGGTGCGGCGGCAAGGCAAAGGGTCAGGGTAAGCAGATGTTTCATGTCGCCTCTCGGAACTTGCATTCGGTTTCAGGGCGGTCGATCCCCAGCGTATCCAGTTGACTTGTCTGGTGCAGGAACTGCTCTTGCGGGCTGACCGATGCGGTCAGCTTGCCGGTGGTCAGCAGAATCGGCTGGCGAACCTGATGATCCCAGTCGCGCAGCGTCAGTTTCTGCCCCTTGAACCCGGCCACTTCGAACTGTTCGGACAACATGAATTCGCGCAGCGTCTGCGGATCGGCGGACTGGGTGCGTGTCGCCACCTCTCCGATCATGCGCAGCGCCAGCCATGTCTGATAGTCGGGTTCGCGGATCGGACGGTTGGCCAGTTCCTCGAAGCGGTTCTGGAACTGCGAGGCGCCCCAGGCTTCCATCGCCGGATGCCAGCTGCGCGGGACCAGCCCGGCAGATCCGGTCACCGGGCGGGGATCCCAGACCTGATACGGCAGGTAAGACGCGAATACATCTGCTTCGTCGGCGGCGACGACCACGTCGTGGTCCTCGGCCCGCTGGGTGAAGACGGGCATCTGCTTCTGGACCTGAACATGGCCCGAATCCGTGCGCCGGGCGCCGCCGGTATCTTCATAGATCCTATCCTCGACGATCCTGGCGCCGAATTTCGTGGCCGCGCGGCGATAGGCGTCGGCCAGCGCGGTGTCCGCAGGATGGCTGCCTTCGATCAGGAACCAGCGCGGCCAGTTCTTCCACATCAGGAACTGCGCCAGCGCGTCGGCCAGCATCGCGTTGCTGGGCGCCACGTGGATCGTGTTGAAGCGGCAATCCGTGCCGCGCAGATTATCGCCGCGCGCCATCGCGTTCAGGATCATCGCCCGGTCGCCGGCCCGGTCTGCCAGGGCCAGCGTTGTCGCATCGTCCGCCAGCACAACGACGAACTGGATCCCGTCCTCGATCAGCCGGTCCAGTTCGGCCCCTGCGCTGACCGGATCGGTGGCGATCTCTTCGGCCTCGAAGTCCTGGTTCATGAACCGGCCGGTGGTGTCGTTGTCCTCGATCGCCAGCCGCGCGCCCGCGAAGGCCAGATCCACGGGCGGCAGATCCAGCCGCGAGATCGGCGGCAGGCCGGGATCATCCACCCGTAGCACGGCAGCCCGGATCACCGCCATTTCGGGCTGCTGCTGCGCGGCGGCCGGAACGGCGCACAGCCAGACACCAGCCAAAAGTACTATGATTCTCTTGAACATTTTCTCGCTCCCCGACAATCATGTTGAGTGTGCGACAGCCCTTGGGCAACCCGGTTATTGTTCCCGGCGTGACCGGGAAAGTTTGGTTCAGTCTTTGGTCTTATGGACGCCCCGGCGATGACCGGGGCATGGTTTGATGAAAGGCGCGGAACCCGGCTTCGGCGGGGTCATCCGCCTGAATCGACCAGACTGAAGCCGGAAGGAAAACGGGACGATGAAACGCAAACTGCTTGCCGTGATTGTGGGAACCGCCTTGGCGCTGGCCGGTGCGGCCCAGGCCCATGGTCCATCGCGCCAGAAGGTCGAGATGACGCAAGTCCTGGATGCGACGCCCGACGAGGTATGGCAGGCGATCGGCAAGTTCGACGACATGAGTTGGCATCCCGCCGTCGCCTCGACCGAGATGACGCCAGAGGGTGCGGCAGCCGACATCTCCGACGAATCCACCCGCATCCTGCATCTGAAAGCCGAATCCGGCGATCCGACCATCACGGAACAGCTGATCGGCTGGAGCCCGGAAAAGCGGATGTACAAATACATGATCACCGATGTCGCGGTCGAGGTTCTACCGGTGACGAACTATTCCTCGACCCTTCAGGTCAAGGACAAGGACGGCAATGCCGAGGTGGTCTGGAAGGCCGGATTCTATCGCGGCTTTCCCAACAACGACCCGCCGGCAGAACTGAACGACGAGGCCGCGATCGCGGCGGTCACCGGCGTGTATCAGGCGGGAATGGATGCGCTTGCGGAAAGATTCGGCAAGGCCGAGTGACAGCGTGCCGGTTCGCGCGACCCTTGTCGCAGCCCTGTTCGCCGGATCATGCTGGCTGTCCCCGGCAACTGCCGGGGATCTTGCGTTCGTGACGTCGCAGAACGGCAACATGGTGTCGATCATCGACCTGTCGGACAATGAAATAATCACGCAGACGGCGTTGCAGGATGCGCCCGCGCCCGTCGCCTATGATCCTCAGGCACGCAGGGCCTATGTCATCGCCGCGGATACCGGACGGCTGAGCGTGATCGACGAAGCAGGTCGCATCACCGCCACGCGCGACCTGGGCGAAGGTGCTTTCGGCATCGCGACAGCGCCCAATGGCGAGCTTTTCGTGACGGATTGGTTCGAGGCAGGATTGACCCGGCTAGGTCGCGACCTGAAGACGTTGTGGCGCACCGACACCGGCAACGCCCCTGCCGGGGTCGCTGTCAGCGCCGCGGGAGATCTGGTCGCCACCGCCGACCGTGACGATGACGCGGTCAGCATCTTCGATGCCACGACCGGGCGACTGCTGCGAAAGATCGCCACCGCAGGCGCGCATCCCTTCGCCATAACCTTTCATGATGATCGCCTGTGGACCGCGGATGTCCAGGGCGACACGGTGTCGGTCATCGATCCGATCGCGGGCAAGCTGATCGGACAAGTGCCGACAGGCAGCCATCCCTATGGTGTCGCCTTTGCGGGCGGACGCGGTTTCGTGACCAATCAGTATGCGGGCACATTGACCGTGTTCGATCCCAAGACGCTGGCGGTTCAGGCCGAGATCGACATCGGCGAGTATCCCGAAGGAATCGCCGCCCTGCCCGACGATAGCGGCGTCGTGGTTGCCAACTGGGATTCGGATACAGTCGAGGTCGTGGACGCCCAAAGCCTGACCGTTCGCGCCCGGATCGACGTGCCCGCGGGGCCGCGCGCGTTCGGCGCATTCACGGGACGACAGGTTCCGCACTGACCAGATCTGGCCCAAGCGCGTCCTGCCATTCGTCGGTGCCGCCCGGAAACCACTTCACGTCGGTATAGCCCATGGCGACCGCACGGCGCGCGGCATTCCAACTCATCCAGCAATCCGCGCGGCAGAAGATCACCACGGGCGCAGCAGGATCGCCCGACGTCGCGTCGTGCAGACCATTCCGCAGCCGCGCCTCCTCGTCTGCGGACAATCGCTGATAGCCGGTGTCCCACAGCCAGATCGCGTCGGGGATCGTCTTGTGTCGGGGTTCGCGCCAGATCGTCCCTTCAGGCAGGCCCTCGGGTTTCGTCGTCCGGGGATACACATCGACGAAGGCGACCCCGTCGGCATGCAATTCAACCGCGCGTTCGGCGTCAATGACCTCGGCGCCGGATAGCGTAGCGGGGACGGGCGCGTTATAGGGCTCGCCCCGATAATCCTGCGGTTCGGGCACTTGCGCCAAGGCCCGTCCCGACATCGCGGCCACCAGAACCAGGGCAGCCGCGATCCGGTTCATTCCAGTATCGCCTTGCCATAGTCATCGACCAGAGGCACCCCCGCCTCGCGCAGGGTCTGGTTGATGTCGTCCTGATGGCGACGAATGAGGCTGTTCAACTGACGTTTCCATTCCTGCTCGCCCAGGCGAACGCCCATGGTGATGCGATAGAACATCTTTGGCCCGGCAGTTTCCTTCAGCAGCGGTGTGAACTGCAGATCCGGGTCATCCTTGATCCGCGGTCCCGCCAGAGGGCCCCACAACACGGCAGCATCCAGCGATCCATCGCGCACGCCGTCGATCAGCCCGCCGATCGGATCCTTCACGCGCCGGTCCACGAACAGGTCGGCGCCGCGCATGTCCTTGGCCAGACCGGCACGCGCCATGATCGTGGCGGGCGGGCTGCCAGCGATCACGCCAATCGGGTGATCCTTCAGCGCCGGGTCGCCAATATGGTCCACCGACGCAAGCGGGCTGTCCTTGCGGGTCACGATGCCGAAGATCGAGGTGTAGTAATGATTGGTATTCTGCACCAGTTCGTCGCCCTGGGCATAGCCCATCACCACATCGCAGGTCCCTGCGCGCAACGTCCGGGTGATGAACCCCATGCCAGAAGGAAACCAGCTATAGGTCACAGGCAGGTCCAGCCACTCGCCGAACCGATCGGCCAGCTTGTTCTCGAACCCCGTCCCGTCGCGCGTGGACATGGGCGCGTTAGCCGGATCGGCGCAGACCCTGAACTGCGTGGTCGAACGCAGGTCGGCGACCTGCGCGACAGCCGAAGCCGCCGCGCAAATCGCCATGATGGCTGTCAGGATTAGTGTTCGCATCACATCACATCGACATGCAGGAATCTTCCTGCTCTGCGAAAGCATCGGTCTTCGGACCCTTCTTGGCCGGACGACCGCGTGGCAGCGCATCGGTCCCGCGCGCCAGAAGATAGGCGTAGATGTCGTCGATATAGCACCAGACATTCTTGTTGGTGCCAAAAGCCGGCATGACCTGGTTTTGTGACGCATTCACCTCTTGCTTGCCGGACGCGACGACCTGCTGGAAGTCATAGTAATCCATCCGCAGCACCGATTCCTTCAAGGCCGGTGCGTAGGTCGAGCCCTCGCCATCCGGTCCGTGGCAGACATGGCATTCGGCCGAATAGCGGCGATATCCGTTGAAGGTCGCGAAATCGACGGTCCCGTCTTCGTCGATCTTGTAGGTCGGAATGCCGTCCACCGTGTACCAGCGGCCGTTTTCCTCGTAATCGGGCGTGATATCCGTGCCGTTCGGAAGGGTTGTCTGACCTTCGGCCATCTCGGTTGCGGCACTGTCCTGCGCTGCGGCATCCGCGCCATCTTCGGCGGGCTGTTCGTTCGCGGCGGCGTTCCCCGACACGGCCGCGGCAGCGCCTGCCCCCGCATCTGCCGGGGGTGCTTGTTCCGTCGTGGCGGTCTGTCCAAGGGCTGCACCGCCCAGAGACGCCCCCAGGACCAGCGCCGCAAGGCTGGTGATGGCTTTCATGCTGTCTTCCTCCCAAGTTCCAACTTACCCGTCCTCCGCAGGTAAAATCACCCCAAGACTACTCTTGGGGTGATCCTTGCACAGCCATGCCGCGCGATAACGGAACGAAAGTATTAGCCGCTGGACGCGTCTTCGCCCGCAGCGTCCTCGGCCGGGGCCGCGGCGACGTCGCCCGGAAGCTCGAACACCGTCAGCTGTCCGCCCAGTTCGGTGTAGTCCGACAGGGACGCATAACCGCCGACCGCACCAAGCCCGTCATTCGGGTTGGTCAGACCGGCCGCCAGACCGATCCCGGCCCAGCCCCCGACGCCCGACAGGACCCCGACATACTGCTTGCCGTTCGTCTCGTAGGTCATCACGTTGCCGATGATGCCGGACGGGGTCTTGAAGCGATACAGCTCGTCCCCGGTTTCGGCGTCAACCGCCTTCAGATAGCCTTCCAGCGTGCCGTAGAACACCACGCCGCCAGCCGTCGCCAGCGCGCCGGACCAGACCGAGAACTGTTCGGGCAGCGACCACTTGATCTCGCCGTTGACGTTGTCCCAGGCGATGAAGTTGCCCATGCCGCCATGGCTGTCGGGTGCAGGATACATCGACAGCGTCGCGCCGACGTAGGGCTGACCAGCCGTGTAGGCCACGCGGAACGGTTCATAGTCCATGCAGACATGGTTGGTCGGAACATAGAACAGCTGGGTATCCGGCGAATAGGCCGCCGGTTGCTGGTCCTTGGACCCCAGCGCCGCCGGGCAGACGCCCGTCGTGTTGGTGTCTTCGCCATTCTGCGCGGTCGAATATTCGGCGACCACGGCCGGGCGGCCATAGCTGTCCGAATCCGGATCCATGTCGACACCGGTGGTCCAGTTCACCGCCGGATCGTACTTCTCGGCCACCAGCAACTCGCCGGTTTCGCGGTCCAGGGTATAGCCCAGGCCGTTACGGTCGAAATGGGTCAGCAGCTTGCGCGAAGTGCCGTCGATTTCCTGATCGGTCAGGATCATCTCGTTCACGCCGTCGAAGTCCCATTCGTCATGGGGCGTCATCTGGTAGAACCACTTGGCCATGCCGGTATCGGCGTCGCGGGCCATGATGGTCATCGACCATTTGTTGTCGCCAGGACGCTGCGACGGGTTCCAGGTCGAGGGGTTGCCGGTGCCGTAGTAGATCAGGTTCAGGTCCGGATCATAGGAATACCAGCCCCAGGTGGTGCCGCCACCGATCTTCCACTGATCGCCTTCCCAGCTGTTCAGGCTGCTGTCGGCGCCGATGGGCTTGCCCAGATGCATGGTGTTTTCGGGATCGACCAGCATTTCCTCGTCCGGGCCGGTCGAATAGGCTTTCCATGCCTCGGACCCGTCGGACAGGTTGTAGGCCGTGACGCGGCCACGAACGCCGTATTCACCACCCGACACCCCGACGATCACCTTGTCCTTCACCGGCAGAACGGTGGCGGTGTTGGTCTCGCCGACCGCGGGATCGCCGGTCTTGACCTTCCATTTCTCTTCGCCGGTCTTGGCATCCAGCGCGACCAGCGTGGTGTCGGCCTGGTGCGTCAGGATCATGCCATCGGCATAGGCGACGCCGCGATAGACCGTGTCACAGCACATGACCGCGATCACTTCGGGATCCTGCTGCGGCTCATAGCGCCACAGGATCTTGCCGTCATTGGCCAGATCCAGCGCGAAGATGTTGTTGGGGAACGGCGTGTGCACATACATCACGTCGCCGATCACCAGCGGGCTGCCTTCGTGGCCGCGCAGCACCCCGGTCGAGAACGTCCATGCGACACGAAGGTCGCCGACATTCTCCTTGTTGATCTGATCCAGCTTGGAATAGCGCGTGTTGGCATAATCGCCAGTCTGGATCGCCCATTGTTCGGGCTTGCCGATCTCGGTCATGACGCTTTCGTTCGCGTAGGCCGTACCGGTCAGAAGCAGCGCGACGGCCGCGCTGTTCAGCAGATGTTTCATGAAGTGCTCCTCCGCCATTGGCTCATGCGCTGCGGTTTCCTCCTCCCGCAGCTGTCCATGGGATCAGTGTTGGATGAGCGCCGTCGTGGGTCAATCGGCCCCATGGCCATTTAACCCTAAAGTATGGGGTCAAATGGCAAGGATTCCGGGAACTTTCGGCAAGGCGCCTAGATCAGCCGTTCGGCGTGCCACATGACGTGGTCGGGCATGAAACTTTGCACGAAGAAATAGCTGTGATCGTAACCCGGTTGCATGCGGAACTGTCCGGGTTGGCGGCGTGCCATCATCGCATGGGCAAGCGCCTCGGGCTTGAGAAGATCCAGGAACTGGTCGCTGCTGCCCTGATCAATCAGAACCTCGCCGGGATAGCCCCGTTCCGACATCAGCAGCGTCGAATCGTGGTTGCGCCAGGCCGCCTTGTCGTCGCCCAGATACGCCGAAAGCTGCTTGCGCCCCCAGTCGGATTCCGTCGGATTCGCGATGGGCGCGAAGGCCGAGACCGAATGATAGCGGTCGGGATGGGTCATCGCGATGGTCAGCGCGCCGTGCCCGCCCATCGAATGCCCGGTGATCCCCATGGCGTCGCGGTCGACCGCGAAATTCTCACCGATCAGCTCGGGCAGTTCATGGACGACGTAATGCCACATCTGGAAATGCGGCTTCCACGGATCCTGCGTGGCGTTGACATAGAATCCCGCGCCCTTGCCAAGATCATAGGCGTCGTCGTCGGCCACGTCTTCGCCGCGCGGCGAGGTATCGGGGAAGCAGATGGCGATGCCGGCCTCGTCGCACCATTGCTGGGCGGCGGCCTTGGTCATGGCGTTCTCATGGGTGCAGGTCAGTCCGGACAGATACCAAAGCACGGGCACCCGTCCATACTGGGCCGCCTCGGGCAGGAAAAGCCCGAAGGTCATGTCGGTCCCCGTGGCCTGCGAGCGATGCTTGTAAACGCCCTGCGTGCCTCCAAAGCTGCGGTTCTCGGATACGGTCTCAAGGCTCATGGTTCTCTCCTGTCAGAACGTGGAACATGACCAGCGCATCGACCGGCCCATGTCTTGGATGAAGAAACGCGCCGGGCAGCCGACCGACAACCTCGAAACCGACCTTCTGCCACAAATGGACGGCATCGGCGTTGGTCGAGACGACAAAGTTGAACTGCATCGCCCGGAACCCCATCCCGGTGGCCCAAGTCTTGGCGTGCCGGACCAAGGCAAGGGCGACGCCCCTGCCCCGCGCCGCCGGATCGGTCGCAAACGAGGCGTTGGCGACATGCGATCCGCCGCCCGGCCGATTGGCGCCGACATGGCTGGTGCCCACGACACGGTCCTGGATCTCGGCCACGAAGACGGTGAAGGGCTGCGCGAACCAGTCCGCCAGCGCCTCGTCACGGGTGATGTCGCGCGGGATGCAGTAGGTTTCGCCCGCACGATAGACTGGCCGAAGGATCGCCCAGATCGCATCGTGATCTGCCGGACCGGCGGGGCGGATCTTCACCCCGCCGTCGCTCATTTCAGTTCATCCACGCTGCGGATGACGCGTCCCAGAAGGCCATAATCCAGCGCCTCTTGGGTGTTCAGCCAGAAATCGCGATGGGTGTCCTTCTCGATCCGCTCGATCGGCTGACCCGTCGCGTCGGCGAAGATGTGGTTCAGGCGGTCGCGCATCAGCCGGACCTGTTCGGCCTGAATCATCATGTCGGACGAGGTGCCGCCGATCCCGCCCGAGGGCTGGTGGATCAGGAAGCGGGTGTTGGGCAGGCAGTATCGGTTTTCCCTGTCCGCACCGACGAAGATCAGCGCGCCCGCAGAGGCGACCCAGCCCGACCCGATCGTGCGCACCGTCGGACGGATGAACTTGATCACGTCATGGATCATGTCACCGGATTCGACATGCCCGCCCGGCGACGAGATCAGCATATTGATCGGCGCGTCGCTGTCTTCGGCCAGGGCCAGAAGATGTGCGACGGTCCGCTGTGCCAGCTTGTCGTTGATCGGACCGGCAACGATCACCGTCCGCGACTTGAAATACAGCTTTCCGATCCGGTCGCCTTCGGGAAGGCCCAGACCGCCATCCTTGTCGCCCTTCTGCGGGTGGTCGTCGTCATCATCGTCATCATCGTCGTCCAGCCACTGATGGCGCATCTGCCTGCTCCTTGTTGTTCTCATGGCGACGGCGGGACCGATGGCCCCGCCGTATCTTTACCTAAGCAGCGATGAAGGATCAGTAAAGCACGACCGAGCGGATCGATTCACCGTGATGCATCAGGTCGAAGCCCTTGTTGATGTCGTCCAGCGGCATGGTGTGGGTGATCATCGGGTCGATCTCGATCTTGCCGTCCATGTACCAGTCCACGATCTTCGGCACGTCGGTCCGGCCACGCGCGCCACCAAACGCGGTGCCCTTCCAGACCCGGCCGGTGACCAGCTGGAACGGGCGGGTGCTGATTTCGGCCCCGGCCGCCGCCACGCCGATGATGATCGACTGGCCCCAGCCGCGATGCGTGCATTCCAGCGCGTCGCGCATCACCTTGGTGCTGCCCGTGGCATCAAAGCTGTAATCCGCCCCGCCGATCTGGTCGAACGGGGTTTTCGTCATGTTGACGATTTCCTGCACGATCGAGCCGTCGATTTCCTTCGGGTTGATGAAATGGGTCATCCCGAAGCGTTCGGCCATGGCCTTCTTTTCGTTGTTCAGATCCACGCCGATGATCATGTCGGCACCGGCCAGGCGCAGGCCCTGAATCACGTTCAGGCCGATCCCGCCCAGACCGAACACGACGGCCTTGGCACCGATTTCCACCTTCGCGGTATTGATGACCGCACCGATGCCGGTGGTCACGCCACAGCCGATATAGCAGATCTTGTCGAAGGGTGCGTCGTCGCGGACCTTGGCGACGGCGATCTCCGGCAGCACGGTAAAGTTCGAAAAGGTCGAACAGCCCATGTAATGGTGGATCGGCGTGCCGTCATCCAGGCTGAAACGGCTGGTCCCATCGGGCATCAGGCCCTGACCCTGCGTGGCGCGGATCGCCGTGCAGAGATTGGTCTTGCCCGACAGGCAGGACGCGCATTGGCGGCATTCGGGCGTGTACAGCGGAATGACGTGATCGCCCGGCTTGACCGACGTGACGCCGGGCCCGACCTCGACCACGACGCCCGCGCCTTCGTGGCCCAGGATCGACGGGAACAGACCCTCGGGGTCCGCGCCCGACCGGGTGAATTCGTCTGTGTGACAGATGCCGGTCGCCTTGATCTCGACCATCACCTCGCCTTCTTTCGGCCCGTCGAGATTGACCTCCATCACTTCCAGCGGTTTGCCGGCCTCGAAGGCTACGGCGGCACGGGTTTTCATCGTTACTCTCCTATCGTTCCGATCGGGCTTGCTGTCATGGCCGAGGGGGCCGGTTTCCGCGGCCCCCTGGGATTTCTGTGAATTCCGTCCCTGTCCGCGTCAAGCGGGCAAGGCACCGGACCGCTTGGCGATGTGAGTCGCGATCGCATCCATCAACGGTGGCGACAAGGCATCATAAGGTTCAAGCCCCAGTTCGCGCAGACGCGACCTGATGCCATCCATCCGCGACGGATCGACGCCGGATTCGATGATCGAGCTTACGAAGGCCGCGAATTCCGGCGCCGACCAGCCGTTTTCGTCGGACAGTTCGGTGTGGACGAAATCAAGGCCGTAGAACGGATGATCCTTGTTTTCGATCCGGCCATACATGTGAACACCGCATTCCTTGCAGCGGTGGCGCTGGATCGGTGCATCCGCGTTGACGATTTCCAGCTTGTCGCCGTTCTCCAGCACCTCGATCGCGTCGCGCGATACCACGGCGACCTGACTGAAAACCGCGCCGTCCGGTTTCCAGCACTTCGTGCAGCCGCAGACGTGGTTATGGGCGGTCTGTCCTCCGACGCGGACCTTTACAGGGTTCGTGGCGCAGTGACACGCCAGCACCCCGCCCGCAAAAGACGGATCGCCCGGCTTGATGCCGTGATCCACGGCGGGGTGAATCTTCACCCCATCTGTGTTGGCCATGGTCCCCTCCTCCGATTGACCGAAAGTCATTCCAAGGGTCGCGCGGACGGGAACGATCGGCAAGTCAGAGGAAGGTTGTAGCACCGGGGCGCAACGCACCCCGGCGACCCGATCAACTGGCCGGGGTCGAGCTGACGCCGACCTTGGCAGGCCGCAGCAGCCGGTCATGCAGCGCGAAGCCGTCTTCCATGACCTGAATGATCTCGCCAGCGGTGGTTCCCGGCAGCGCAGCCTCGAACATGGCTTCATGCCATGTCGGATCGAAACGATCGCCGGCCTTCGGGGTGATCACGGTGATTCCATGCTTTGCAAAGACGTTGGACAATTCCCGCAAGGTCAGCTCGACGCCCTCGATCAATGCCGAGGCTGCGGCCCGCTGTTCATCGCCCGCGGCATCAAGCGCACGCGTCAGGGCGTCATGGACCGGCAGAAGGTCGCGGGCGAGTCGCGACCCACCATATTGTTCTGCGTCCCGGCGTTCCCGGTCGGCACGCTTGCGCGAGTTCTCTGCATCCGCCAGCGCGCGCATCCACTTGTCGCGGAACTCGTCGCGTTCGGCCGTCAGGCGCGCGATATCGTGGGACGGATCGGCCAACGGATCGTCCATGATGTCGTCGTTTGGCTGTTCGTTCTGCTCGGTCATCCTCAAACTCATCCTTTCCGGCCGGACAAGACACGTCCCACCAGCTGCGCCGTGTAATCCACGATCGGAACAATACGGCCATAGTTCAGCCGCGTCGGCCCGATGACGCCCACCGCGCCTACAATCTTCCGGTCGGCATTCATATAGGGAGAAACCACCAAAGCGGAACCCGAAAGCGAAAAAAGCTTGTTCTCGGAACCGATGAAAATGCGCACCCCGTCGCCGCTTTCGGTCAGTTCCAGAAATTCGACGATGTCGCGCTTGCGTTCAAGATCGTCGAACAGCACCCGGATGCGGTCCAGATCGGCGGCTTCGCGGTCCAGAAGATTCGCGCGCCCGCGGACGATCAGCCGAGGGTCGGTATTCTCACCGTCCCACAGCGCCAGCCCGGATTGCACCAGTTCGGCCGCCAGAACATCCAGTTCGCGCCGCCTGACCGCGATCTGCTGACCCAGATGGGTCCGCAGTTCAGCCAGGGTCCGCCCCTCGGCCATCGCGTTCAGGAAGTTCCCGGCCTCGCGCATCGAAGACGGAGTCTGGCCGGGCGGCGGCGTGAAAATGCGGTTCTCGACATGGCCATCGGCGAAGACCAGCACCACAAGCGCGCGATCGGGCGCCAGGCTGACGAATTCGATATGGCGGATGGGCGCCTCGTGTTTCGGCATCAGGACCAGGGACGCCCCCCGCGTGATCGAACTCAGCGCCGTGCTGACCCGGTCCAGCAACAGGCCGGTATCGGGGTCGTCGTTGCCCAAGGTCTGATCGATCGCGGCCCGGTCCGTGGGCGCGACGGCATCAACCTCCATCATGCCGTCCACGAACAGCCGCAACCCAAGCTGCGACGGCAAGCGCCCTGCTGAAATGTGCGGACTGTCCAGCAGGCCCATGAATTCAAGATCCTGCATCACATTGCGGATTGTCGCCGCGCTGACCTTTTCGGACAGCGCGCGCGTCAACGTGCGCGACCCCACCGGCTCGCCGGTTTCCAGATAGGTCTCGACCACCCGGCGAAACACCTCGCGGGAGCGGTCGTTAAGTTCTGAGAGTACCGATTCCTGACTCATATCCCTCGCGGGCTTGCGTGACGGGGGCGCGGCCCTGTATTGGGCAGCGAAACCTCACCGAAAGGATGACACATGCGCCCCTCTGGCCGGAATCTAAGCCAAATGCGTCCGATTTCAATCGAAACCGGGGTGATGCGCCATGCAGAAGGATCTTGCCTGATCCGCTGCGGCGAAACGCATGTGCTGTGCACAGCCAGCATCGAAGACAATCCGCCGCGTTTCCTGAAAGGAACCGGCCTGGGCTGGGTGACGGCGGAATACGGCATGCTGCCCCGCGCCACCAACACCCGCAACCGGCGCGAGGCGGCCCAGGGCAAGCAATCGGGCCGCACTCAGGAAATTCAGCGGCTGATCGGCCGCAGCCTGCGTGCCGGTATCGACCGCGTGGCCTTGGGTGAACGTCAGATCACCATCGACTGCGACGTGATCCAGGCCGACGGCGGAACCCGCTGCGCCTCGATCACCGGCGGATGGGTGGCGCTGCGCCTGGCGGTGAACAAGCTGATGAAGGCGGGCGCCGTCACCAGCGATCCGATCATCGACCACGTCGCGGCGGTCAGCTGCGGCATCTATGCCGGACAACCGGTCGTCGATCTGGACTATGCCGAGGACAGCGAGGCCGGCACCGACGGCAATTTCGTGATGACCGGCAAGGGAAAGCTGATCGAGGTGCAGATGTCGGCCGAGGGCGCGACCTTCAGCCGCGACGAGATGGGCCGCCTGCTGGATCTGGCCGAAGCCGGGGTGGCCGATCTGGTCGCGGCGCAAAAGGCCGCGCTGGAATGAGAAAGTTCACCGAAACGCGCCTTCTGGTCGCGACCCACAATCCCGGCAAGCTGGCGGAAATGCGCGCCCTTCTCGCCCCCTTTGGCGTCGAGGTGACGGGTGCCGCCGAGGCAGGTCTGAGCGAGCCTGTCGAGACCGAGGACAACTTCGTCGGCAATGCGCGCATCAAGGCGCGCGCGGCCGTCGAGGCGACGGGCCTGCCTGCTCTGGCCGACGACAGCGGGATCTGCGTGGATGCGCTGAACGGGGCGCCGGGGGTCTATACCGCCGACTGGGCCGAGACGGGCAATGGTCGCGATTTTGCGATGGCCATGGCCCGGACGTGGGAAAAGCTAGAGGCCGCGGGCGCGCCCGAGCCACGCTGCGCCCAGTTCCGCTGCACCTTGGTGCTGATGTGGCCGGACGGCCATGACGAGGTCTTCGAGGGTATTCTGCCGGGTCGCGTCGTCTGGCCGCCACGTGGTGCCGAAGGGCACGGCTATGATCCGATCTTCATGCCCAACGGGCACCGGCAGACGCTTGGCGAGATGACGCCTGAGGCAAAGAACCGCCTGAGCCACCGCGCACTGGCCGTCGCGAAGATGATCGAGGGTTGCTTTGCATAGAATCTCGACAGGATCGCCGTTCGAGACCGCGATGGGATACAGCCGCGCTGTCGTGAAGGGAAACTGGTGCTTTGTCTCGGGCGTCACCGGCTATGACTATGTCACGATGACGATGCCGGACAGCGCCTTGGAGCAGGCAGAGAACTGTTTTGCGACCATATTCGCCGTGCTGTCCGAGGCTGGATTTTCGCCGGACGCCATTGTCAGGGTGCAATACACGGTCACCGACGCGGCGTTTGTCGACCAGATTGCCCCTGCACTGAGTACGGCAATGGGCGATATCAGGCCCGCGGCGACGATGGTGGTCGCCGGATTGATCCGTCCTGAAATGAAGGTCGAGATCGAAGTCACGGCCTTGCGCGAATGACCGATGCAGCGCAGTCCGACTGGCGTGCGGGCGGATTCGGCCTGTATGTCCACTGGCCGTTCTGCGCGGCAAAATGCCCCTATTGCGATTTCAACAGCCATGTCGTCGATCGGGTCGATCAGCGGCGATGGGCGGATGCGCTGTCAACCGAGATCGCGCGGCTTGGCGCGGAACTGCCCGGAAGGCATCTGGGCAGCATCTTCTTTGGCGGCGGAACGCCGTCGCTGATGGCGCCCGAGACGGTCGACAGCATTTTGCGCGCCGCCCGCGCGGCATGGGGCTTTGTCAATGACATCGAGATCACGCTGGAGGCCAATCCGACCAGCGTCGAGAAGAGCAGGTTCCGTGGCTATGCCGATGCGGGCGTCAACAGGCTGTCGATGGGAGTTCAGGCGCTGAATGATCCTGATCTGCGCCGGTTGGGTCGCATGCATTCGGTCGCCGAAGCGCGCGCCGCGTTCGAGGTTGCGCGCGGCTGCTTTGATCGGGTCAGCTTCGATCTGATCTATGCGCGGCAAGGCCAGGATCGAGACGCCTGGCGGGCTGAACTGCGCGAAGCGCTGAGCATGGCCATGGATCACCTGTCCTTGTACCAACTGACGATCGAGCCCGGCACGGCGTTTGGCGCGCGCGCTGCGGCTGGCAAGCTGCGCGATCTGCCAACAGATGATTTGTCGGCGGATATGTATCTGGATACGCAGGAAATTTGCGTCGCTGCCGGAATGGCGGGGTATGAGATATCGAACCACGCCGCGCCGGGCGCAGAAAGCCGCCACAATCTGGTCTATTGGCGGCAGGGGGATTGGGCTGCGGTCGGCCCTGGTGCCCATGGGCGGGTGACACTGGCTGAGGGCCGGGTCGCGACCGAGGCGCATTCCGCACCCGGCGCATGGCTGGACGCGGTAGAGCGCAACGGAACGGGTGAATCCCTTCGCGCGTTCATCCCTGCTGATGAGCAGGCAATGGAATATCTTCTGATGTCGATGCGACTTTCCGAAGGGCTGGACGAAGCGCGCTATGCGCGAATGGCTGGTGCGCCATTGAACGCGGATGTGATCGCCGGTCTGGAAGACCTGGCCATGGTCCGTCGGCAGTCCGGGCGCCTGATGGCCACCGATCAAGGCCGCCCGGTGCTGAACGCGATCCTGCGCGAACTGGCCGCCTGACAATGAAGCGGCAGATCTGGTTCGCGGTAGGCGCGCTTTTTCTGGCACTGGGGGCGATCGGTGTCGCGCTGCCGGTCATGCCCACGGTGCCGTTCCTTCTGGTTGCGGCCTGGGCATTCGCCCGCAGTTCTCCCAGATTGCGGCAAAAGATCCTGGATAACCCGACCTATGGCCCCTCGGTCCGTGCATGGCAGGAACGTGGCGCGATAAGCCGCATCGCGAAGATCTGGGCGGTGTCGGCGATGGCCGCGGGGATCGGGCTAAGCATCTGGCTGGATCTGCCGGTCTGGGTGATTGGCCTGCAGGCCGGGACCTGTGCGGCAGTGGGCGCATTCGTCGCAAGCCGACCCGAGCAGTAGCTACCTTATGTAGTGTGCTTGAAGCCAATACACACTACATTAAGTCAGTTCCCGCCAAGAACCTGGCAAAGCCGATCCAGCTGATCAAGATCGCGGTAGGTGATCGTCAAGGTGCCGCCATCGACACCGGTATGATTGATCGACACACCCATCTTGAGATGCGCGGAAAGATCAGACTCGAGCGCGCGGGTGTCCGCGTCCTTTTCGGACCGTGACTTCGTTGCCTTGCGGGGCGCGGCTTCGGATTGAGATGATTGCTTGCGGACAAGGTCTTCCGTCTCGCGGACCGATAGCCCCTTCTCGATCACCTTCCGCGCAAGTTGCCCCGCGTTGGGGGCCGTGATCAGCGCCCGTGCATGACCGGCAGAGATCTTTCCGTCCTTCACCAGGTCCTGAACCTGATCCGGCAAGTTCAGCAGACGCAGCAGATTGGCAATATGGCTGCGGCTTTTGTTCAGGGCCTCGGCAAGCCTTTCCTGCGTATGCCCGAACCGATCCATCAACTGGCGAAACGAGGCCGCCTCTTCGATCGCGTTCAGGTCAGCACGCTGGATATTCTCGATGATCGCGACTTCCAGAACCTCGGTATCGGACATCTCGCGGACGATGACGGGCAATTCATGCAGTTGCGCCATCTGGGCGGCGCGCCAGCGACGCTCGCCCGCCACGATCTGGAAGATGCCGCTATCGGAGGGATGCGGCCTGACGATCAGCGGCTGAAGAACGCCCCGGTTGCGAAGCGAATCCGCCAGTTCCTGCAGCGCCTCGGGATCAAACTTTCTGCGCGGCTGATCGGGATTGGCTGTCAACTGCTCGATAGGAACGAATGTCTGATCGCGCGGCGTCGCCTGCGGCGTCTGCTCGGACAGATCCATGTCGGCCATCAACGCGGAAAGCCCGCGCCCCAACCCGCGCTTTGCGGTCTTGCTGTCGGACATGTTCAGGCCTCCTCGGGAACCAGTTTGAGACGGGCGGCAAACTCGGCGGCGAATGCGCGATAAGCCGCGCTGCCTTTCGAGCTGGGATCATAGATCAGGACGGGCTGGGCGTGCGACGGCGCCTCGGACACGCGGACATTCCGTGGAATCACGGTCGGATAGACCAGATCCGCAAGTGTCGCCCGCGCGTCCGCCTCGACTTGCTGAGAGAGATTGTTCCGATAATCCGACATGGTCAGCAGCACACCATTGATCCGCAGTTCGGGATTCGCCGTCCGCCGGACCTGTTTGACGGTGGTCAGCAGCTGCGACAGGCCTTCCAGCGCATAGAATTCCGCCTGAAGCGGAACCAGCACGCTATCCGCCGCCACCATCGCATTGACGGTCAGCAGACCCAGGGCCGGCGGGCAATCGATCAGCACGATGCTGCCCTGCGGCAGCGATTCCAGCTTGCGACGCAGCAGCCGCGTCCGATCGGCGGTCTGCGACAGATCTACATCGGCAGATGACAAATCCGAGGTCGCCGGAACGATGCGCAGGTTGGGAATCTGGGTCGGCACCGCACAGTCCTGAAGGGTCTCGGGACCGGCAAGCAGATCATAGATGGTTCGCTCTCGCTGTTCCGGCAGGATCCCAAGGCCCGTCGATGCGTTCCCCTGCGGATCCAGATCAATCAGCACGGTCTCGTATCCGGCGTCGGCCAGTGCGGCGCCAAGATTGATCGCGGTGGTCGTCTTTCCGACACCGCCCTTCTGGTTGGCAATCGCCACGATATTGTGGTCAGACATGCGAGACCTCGCTTATCTTGAGAATTGCCGCGCCCGAATGGGTGAGGCTTGGATAGGCTGAGCAGGCAAACCGCCAGTCAGCTTGCGCGTCACGCACTTCGCTTTGCCACCGTTCGCCCTTCATCAGCCACGCCTGCCCGTTATCTGCCATGTGCCTTGAAAGATATGGCATAAGCAGGGGAAGAGGAGCAAGCGCTCTGGCCGACACATAGGCGGCATTCAGCGGAGTGATATCTTCGATTCGCCGCGTGACGACCGACGCATTGGCTAGATCAAGCTGGCGGATCGCAGTTCGCAGAAACACAGCTTTCCTCTGATCGCTTTCGACCAAGCGAAACTCGGTATCAGTCCTTTGAAAGGCGATGGCCAGCACCAGCCCCGGCAACCCGCCTCCGCTGCCAAGATCCGCCCAGATGCCGTCCTCGGGCGTCACGTGCTGGCAAATCTGAAGGCAGTCTTCTATGTGGCGGGGTCGCAGATTAGCGATTGTTCCGGGCGCGACAAGGTTGATCCTGCTGTTCCAATGGGACAGCAGCGCCGCATATTCGTCCAGGCGCTCTTGTGTTTCACGTGAAACAATCATCTCGCCACGGCATTTCGACGAGCGCCGCGGACAACTGCCACAAGAAGCGTCAGTGCCGCGGGTGTTACCCCCTCGATCCGGGCGGCGGCGGCGAGTGTTGCGGGACGTGCGTCGGTAAGCTTCTGCCGCAGCTCTGCAGACAGTCCGGATATGGCGGCGTAGTCGAGATCAACGGGAAGTTCGACCGCCTCATCCGCACGCAGCGCTTCGGCATCGCGGGTCTGCCGATCCGTATACTGGTGATAAAGAGCATCGTTCTGCAACTGTCGAAGCGTCTGCGGCTCGCAACCGGCAAGCTCAGGCGTCAAAGCAAGAACCTGATCGGCATCAATGTCCGACAGTCCCAACAGAGTAAAGGCAGATCGCGGCTGCCCATCCAGTCGCACCTTGAACCCGGCGCGCTGCAGTTCCGTCGGTGTAAACTGGCGCGATTCCGCAGCCGTCCTTGCCGCGTGATACTTGCCCTCGCGGCCCTCGAAGGCTTCGCGACGATTCTGACTGACGCAACCCAGCGAGATGCCAAACGGGGTCAGCCGTCGATCGGCGTTGTCCGCGCGCAGGGTCAGCCGAAATTCAGCGCGTGACGTAAACATCCGGTATGGCTCGGTCACGCCTCGCGTCGTCAGGTCGTCGATCATTACCCCGATATAGCTTTCGGTACGACTGAAGATCGCTGGCGCCCGGCTCTGCGTCGCAAGCGCGGCGTTCAGACCCGCGACCAGCCCCTGGGCTCCGGCCTCTTCATATCCGGTGGTGCCATTGATCTGTCCTGCGAGAAAAAGTCCACGAACAGACTTAAGACGAAGCGTGTTGTCCAGCGCCCGAGGGTCCACATAGTCATATTCGACTGCGTATCCTGGCTGCAGGATGTCGGCCTGCTCCAAGCCGGGAATGGTGCGAACATACTGTTCTTGCACCTCGGCCGGCAAGGATGTCGAGATTCCGTTCGGATACACCGTCGCGTCATCCAACCCCTCTGGTTCAAGGAAGATCTGATGTGACTCCTTCTCCGCGAAGCGCACCACCTTATCTTCGATCGAGGGGCAGTATCTTGGGCCACGCCCCGAGATCTGTCCGCCGTACATCGCGGATTTTTCCAAGTTCTGGCGGATAATATCGTGCGTTTTCGCATTGGTATGCGTGATGCCGCAACTGATCTGCGGATTTTCTGGCGCATTGTTGAGATACGAGAACATGGTCGGTTGATCGTCGCCAGGTTGCATTTCCAGTCGCGACCAATCAATTGTTCGTCCGTCCAGTCGCGGCGGCGTTCCGGTCTTCAACCGACCCAGCGGAAGGTCAAACCGGCGAAGCGAATCTGCAAGGCTGTTGGACGCGTCATCGCCCCAGCGACCAGCCTTACGGCTGATATTGCCGATATGGATGACGCCCCCCAGAAATGTCCCTGACGTGAGGACAATCGCTTTTGCCCCATAATGCGTGCCGTCTGACATTCGGACGCCGGCGACCGCGCCCTCCTGGGTGTCCAATTCGGCAACTTTACCAAAAAGCAACGTCAAGCCCGGCACGGCAGAAAGGCTGCGAAACGCGACGTTCCGATACAGGGCACGATCCATTTGCGCCCTGGGTCCTTGGACGGCTGGACCCTTGCGACGATTCAGCAGCCGGAACTGAATTCCCGCCGCATCAGCGAATCGTCCCATCAAGCCATCAAGCGCGTCAATCTCGCGGACAAGATGACCTTTCCCCAGGCCCCCGATCGCTGGATTGCAGGAAAGCGCACCGATATCTTCCGGCCGCATCGAGATCAACGCGGTGTCAGCGCCCAAACGGGCCGACGCAGATGCAGCCTCACTGCCCGCGTGCCCTGCTCCGATAACGATGACATCAAAATGTTTCACGTGAAACACCTTTCACTTGCCGATACAGAAGGATGAGAAGATAACGTCCAGATACTCTTCCGCACCGATTCTGCCAAGCATCCTGTCGAGGCGCGATGCCGCATGGCGAATTCGCTCGGCGATCAATTCTGGCGGCAGGTCCTCCAGGCCCTCCAGTTCGGTTCGTGCTTCTGCCAAGGCCTTCGCCTGTCTTTCGTGACTGACGATACCCGCACCGGCCACGCGTTTGCGAAGCTCGTCAAAGATGTCCTCAAGCAATCGATCGATGCCCATACCGGTTCTCGCCGATATCGCGTCGGGTTGCGCGTCGTTCAAGGTGTCTGACTTTCCACGACGCACCAAATCACCTGATCGCCACAGCATCGCATCCTTCGATCCATCGTCGGACAGATGAACCCGAAGATCCGCGAAAGCTGCGCGTTCCCGCGCCTTCTCAACGCCCAACACTTCAACATGGTCATCCGATTCGCGCAGCCCTGCGGTATCAAGCAGCGTGACCGCAAGACCGCTCAGATCAATCCGCAGCTCGATCACATCGCGGGTCGTCCCGGCGATATCGGAAACCAGGGCAACATCCCGGCTTGCAATCCGATTCAGCAGACTGGATTTACCGGCGTTTGGCGGTCCAATGATCGCAACTTCGAATCCGGTCCTGACGCGCTCGGCCGCCGGAAATCCGTCAATCTCAACGGAAAGTTCGTCCCGCAATCGCGCAAGAAGTGCAAAAACCTCGTCCGGAACATCATCTGGAACGTCTTCGTCGGCAAAATCCACGCTGGACTCGACAAGCGCGCCGGCGCGAATCAACAAACCTCGCCATGCTTCGGCCTTTCGGCCCAACTCTCCTCCAGCAGTTTTCGCGGCCAGTTTCCGCTGTTCTTCTGTTTCGGCCTGCAAAAGATCGCCAAGCCCCTCGACTTCGGCCAGATCCATACGGCCGTTAAGAAGTGCCCGGCGCGTAAATTCGCCGGCCTCTGCCTGCCTCGCGTTGAACTGCGACAGCGCTGACATCACGCGCCGACATATGACCGGAGCGCCATGAAGATGCAGCTCGACCGTTTCCTCACCCGTAAAGCTCGCGCCGGCTTCGAACCAGATCACTAGGCCCAGGTCCAGTGTCTCTCCATGATGGGATAGCTGACGCAGATAGGCATGTCTGGCCAAGGGCAGTTCACCGGCCAGAGCCTCCGCAACCGACCTGGCTCCATCGCCGCTTAATCGAATAACCGAAACGCCCCCCCGCCCGGGCGGAGTGGCTTCGGCGAAAATCAGATCCATCCCGGCCTCGTCAGGCGTTCATTGAATCGAAGAATTCGGAGTTTGTCTTCGTTTGTTTCAACTTCGAGATCAGGAACTCGATCGCATCGGTGGTTCCCATCGGATTCAGGATCCGACGCAACAGATAGGTCTTCTGCAGATCCCTCGAATCGACCAGAAGCTCTTCCTTACGCGTCCCGGACTTCAGGATATCCATGGCCGGGAAGACGCGTTTGTCAGCAACCTTGCGGTCCAGGACGATCTCGCTGTTGCCGGTTCCCTTGAACTCTTCGAAGATCACTTCATCCATGCGCGAACCCGTGTCGATCAACGCCGTGGCGATGATCGTCAGGCTTCCACCTTCCTCGATATTTCGCGCGGCACCGAAGAAGCGTTTCGGGCGCTGCAGGGCATTCGCATCGACACCACCGGTCAGAACCTTACCGGAACTCGGCACAACGGTGTTGAACGCCCTACCAAGTCTTGTGATCGAGTCCAAAAGAATCACAACATCTCGCTTATGCTCGACCAGGCGCTTGGCCTTCTCGATCACCATCTCGCTGACTGCGACGTGGCGGCTCGCAGGTTCGTCAAAGGTCGAAGATATCACCTCGCCCTTCACGCTGCGCTGCATGTCGGTCACCTCTTCCGGGCGCTCGTCGATCAACAGGACGATCAGATAGCACTCGGGGTGGTTTTTCTCGATCGAGTTGGCGATATTCTGCAGCAGAACGGTTTTGCCGGTACGCGGCGGTGCCACGATCAGCGAACGCTGTCCCTTGCCGATCGGTGCAACAAGATCGATGATCCGCGCCGACCGATCCTTGATGGTCGGATCCTCGACCTCCATCTTCAGCCGGTCATTGGGATACAACGGTGTCAGGTTGTCGAACGCGACCTTGTGGCGCGCCTTTTCGGGATCCTCGAAATTGATCCGCTCGACCCGCGTCAGCGCGAAATATCGCTCATTCTCACCCGGCGCTCGGATGACACCCTCGACACTGTCACCCGTGCGCAGCGAATGCATGCGGATCATGTCGGGACTGACATAGATATCGTCCGGGCCGGGAAGATAGTTCGCCTCGGTGGACCGCAGGAAGCCGAAACCATCCTGAACGACCTCCAGAACGCCCTCGCCCCCGATGTCCCAGCCTTCCTCAGCATGCTCTTTCAGGATCGAGAACATCATCTCGCCCTTGCGCATGGTCGAGGCGTTCTCGATCTCCCATTCTTCTGCCATCGACAGAAGATCCGCCGGGCTCTTGGCCTTGAGATCGGACAGATTGAGACGTTCTTCGCTCATGAATGTTCACCAATGCGCCGCAGATCGGTCGGCGTCGAAAATATCGTGACAGGGGATTCCCGATCCGGACGGCCGGGGTTGAGGATGCAAATAGGCCTCAGAACCACCCGAGTCAATCTTGACGGTCAGAATTTGACGATCACGGCCAGGACGATGCCGATCATCAGCAGCGTCGGAACCTCGTTCATCATCCGATATCGACGACCTGGCAACGGCGTTTGATCGATGATGCGGCGACGCTCGGCGGCACACCATCCGTGAAACCATGTCATCGCCAGCACGCAGGCCGCCTTCACCCACGGCCAGACCATCGACCAATCCACGATACCCGGCGTCAGGACAAGGCACAGCCCACTGATCCAGGTTGCGATCATCGCCGGGCGCATGATCACGCGCAGCAGCTTGTCTTCCATGATGACAAAGCTGGCGACGGGTTCGGTGCCGGTCGCCGCACGTTCGGCATGATAGACGAATAGCCGTGGAAGATAGAACAGCCCGGCCATCCAGGAGATGACGGACATGACATGGAATGCCTTGAGATAGGGATAGGACGCGGCAAGCAGATCGATCATGTGTTCCTCACTTCCTCTTCAATTAAATAAAAAGAAAAGAAATAGGAATGATGTTGTTGTTGGGGCTGTGGATGCCTGAATCAAGATGATCTCCACCGCCCCATACACAGTTTGACGGGCTGTGGAAAGATCGCGCAGACAGCTCGGAAAGTATAAAAAAACACATATAAATCAACATATTAGGCTGTGTATAAATTTGTGGATTGTTGTCGCGGCGGCAATGTGTCCACAAAGGCACAAGGGCGAGGCCGCTACTTGTCCACCTGTGGAAAAGGTCGTTGCGTTCCACTTTCGTTCAAGGCGGAAGTGGCAGCCTTGGCGAATGGCGGCAAATCGGGCACAGCTTTCACACCGGGTTTTCCCTGCTTTCATCCACAGGGCCCGGTGGCAGCGTTGCGAAAGCGCACGGCCGGGGCTTTTTTCTGCCTCGATCCCGGCCTACTCTGTGCCTCCTGACAGGCCAGAAATGACATCGTCGATGACCGAAGACAGTTCACAGTCCCCGATCCGACACGCGCCGCTTGCCGGCGTCATCGGCATGCCGATCGCGCATTCGCGTTCCCCGCAGTTGCACGGCCACTGGCTGCGTCGGTATGGCATCAACGGCCATTACGTGCCGCTGCCTGTCATGCCGGAACATCTTGCCGAGGTTCTGCGAATCCTGCCTCGGGCGGGCTTTGTCGGGGTGAACGTGACGATCCCCCACAAAGAGGCCGTCTTGGCGCTGGCTGACGCGGTGACCGATCGCGCGGCGCTGATCGGGGCCGCCAATACGCTGATTTTTCGCCCGGACGGCAAGATTCACGCCGACAATACGGATGGATACGGGTTCATCGCGAACCTGCGGCAACACGCGCCGAACTGGCAGCCCGATGCCGGACCCGCCGCCGTGATAGGGGCAGGCGGGGCCGCCCGCGCGGTCGTGGCCGCACTTCTGGACAGCGGCGTGAAGGAGTTGCGGATCACCAACCGGACCAGGCTGCGATCTGAACAGATCAAGTCCGAATTCGGGGCGCGGCTTGTGGTCTATGACTGGGCGCAGGCCGGCAACATGCTGGAGGATGCGGCAACCGTCGTGAACGCGACTTCGCTGGGGATGACGGGCAAACAACCGTTGCGCGTGCCATTGGACGCGCTGTCATCGGATGCGCTGGTGACCGATCTGGTTTATACGCCGCTGATGACACCGTTTCTGACCGAGGCCGCGTCCCGCGGCTGCCATGTCGTCGATGGGCTGGGAATGTTGCTGCATCAGGCCGCGCCGGGTTTTGAGCGATGGTTCGGCAGGCGGCCCGAGGTTGACGCCGAAACCCGTCGGGTCGTGCTGGAATGACCTATATCCTGGGGCTGACGGGCAGCATCGGTATGGGAAAATCGACAACGGCGCAGATGTTTCGCGACCTAGGCCATCCGGTCTGGGACGCCGATGCTGCCGTGCACCGCTTGTATGCGCCGGGCGGCGCCGCGGTCGAGCGCGTCGCCGCGGCGTTTCCGACAGCGCTGCGCGATGGGGGCATCGACCGTCAGGCGCTGAAATCTGCGCTGTCAGCCGATCCTGATGCGCTGGACCGGTTGGAACGGATCGTGCATCCGCTTGTCGCCGCCGACCGATCCGAATTCGTGCGAAACCATGATCACCACGCCATCGTCGTTCTGGACATTCCACTTCTGTTCGAACAGGGCGGAACCGCGGGGCTGGATGGCGTGGCCGTCGTTTCGACCGATGCCCAGACCCAGCGCGACCGTGTTCTGGCGCGAAGGGACATGGATGAGGCGACATTCAGGATGATCTTGGCGCGGCAACTGCCCGACAAGGACAAACGCGTCCGCGCTGACTGGGTGATACCCACCGACACGCTTGAAGATGCGCGCAAGTCCGTGGACGCGATCTGCAAGGAGATCATGCATGCGTGAGATTGTCCTGGATACCGAGACGACCGGTTTCGATGCCGACAAGGACGACCGTATCGTCGAGATCGGCGCGCTTGAGCTGATCAATCATCTGCCGACCGGGCGAACCTATCACGTCTATATCAATCCCGAACGATCGATGCCGCAAGGCGCGTTCGAGGTGCATGGCCTGGGCGACGATTTTCTGCGCGACAAACCGAAATTTGCCGAGATCGCGGAAGGCTTCATGGATTTCGTGGCCGACGATGCGAAACTGGTGATCCACAATGCCAGCTTCGACATGAAATTCCTGAATGCCGAACTGCGCCGCGCGGGGTTCCCCACCCTGCCGTTCAGCCGCGCCCTGGATACACTGGCCCTGGCGCGCGAGAAATTTCCCGGCTCGCCCTCGTCGCTGGACGCGTTGTGCAGGCGGTTCGGTGTCGACAACTCGGGCCGGGAACTTCACGGCGCTCTTCTCGACTCCGAGCTTCTGGCCGAGGTCTATCTTGAATTGATCGGCGGACGGCAGCCGGATCTGGTGCTGGACGCGCCGGGCCTGTCGGTGGGATCTGGCGGGGGCGACGACGGCACCGCCGGGTCACGCCGCGCTGCGCGTCCCGCACCCCTGCCGTCACGGCTGACCCAGGCCGAGGCCGAGGCGCATGTCGAATTCATGGCGAAGCTGGGCGAACACGCGGTCTGGGCCAGATATTCAACCTAGGCGATACGGGACTTGCGCCGCGTTCGGGCACGGCACATGCTGCCTGAAAAAGGCGAACGGATGGGCATGCCGCAGTTATTCCGTGAATTCTGGGACTTCTGGTCGTCCATCTTCGAGCGGATGGACAAGATCCACATGGGCCTGATCGCCGCGGGGGTGGCTTTCTATGCCATGTTCGCGGTCTTTCCGGGACTTGCCGCGATCATCGCGTTGTGGAGCCTCTGGTTCGATCCGAACGTGATCATGGCCTATGTCGATGTGGCGCATGAATTCCTGCCCGACGGCGCAGCCGCGCTGATCGATTCCCAGATCAGATCGCTGACGGCGGGCGGACGGACCAGCGTTGGATGGGCATCCTTCATTTCATTCATGGTGGCGACCATAGCCGCGCGGGCGGGGGTCGACGCGCTGGTGCGCGGCCTGAACGCCGCCTACGGGGTGCGCGCGCATTCGACGATTTTCGGCTTTATCCTGGCCTATGGCCTGACCTTGGCGATCGTCGGTGTGTCGCTGGCGGGTCTGGCGACCATCGTGATCGTGCCGGTGGTGCTGAATTTTCTGGTGCTTGGTCCGGCGCGGGCCTGGCTGGTGGCTGGCCTGCCATGGGCGGCGATGTTCGCCCTGGTGATCATCGGGATCGGAATCCTGTATCGGTACGGCCCGAACGTGAAGACGCCACGCACACCGGTCTTCACCTGGGGCGCACTGTTCGCGGCGATCCTGTGGGCCGCGGCATCGGTCGCCTTCTCGGCCTATCTTTCCAGCTTCAACAGCTACAACCGCATCTACGGATCCATCGGCACGGTCGTGGCCTTGCTGATGTGGTTCTATCTTGCCGGTTTTTCGGTGATGCTGGGCGCGCTGATCAATGTGGAGCTGGCGCGGCGCAGACGTGTCCGCGCCGCGCGGGCCGTGCGAGAGACGGTGCCCGAGGGCTGAAGGCGAATTACGCCTCCATCCCTTCGGTCGAGGCAAAGAACATCGCCTGGCTGACGGCAGACCGCACCTGCTCTTCGCTGTAGGGCTTCGAGATCAGGAAGGCCGGCTCGGGGCGGTCACCGGTCAGCAGCCGTTCGGGGAATGCGGTGATGAAGATCACCGGAATATCGCCCATATCGGCCAGCAGCTCGTTCACCGCGTCGATGCCCGAAGACCCGTCGGCCAGCTGGATGTCTGCAAGGATCAGGTCCGGCCGGTCCTTCCCCGCCAGATCGATTGCCTGACGGTGGGTACGGGCAACGCCCGTGACGCTGTGGCCCATCGCCTGAACGATGCCCTTCAGGTCCATGGCGATGATCATTTCGTCCTCGATCACCATGACCTTGCCGCGCAGCGCGCTGCTCATCTCGTTCAGGGCGATCTGCACCAGCTCCTCGGCCTCGCCCTGATCCACCTGCATGATGCGGGCAATCTGGTCATAGCGCAGTTCCTCGATCGTGCGCAGCAACAGTGCCTCGCGCGAATTCGGGGTCAGGCGACGCAGATGATCCTGGGCGCGCTGTTCGCGCGTTGTCTGGTCTGTTTCGGCCACTGGCTGACCAGAGCTTTGCCAGATCGCGTGGAAGGCGCGGAACAGGCCCAGCCTGGTGTCGTCGTCACCGTCAAGAACCGAACGATCCGACAGGATCGCCTCAAGCGTTGCGGCGGCATAATTGTCACCGGCGCTTTGGCTTCCGGTCAGTGCGCGGGCGTAACGGCGCAGGTAGGGAAGCTCGCGCCCGATGGATTGGGCCAGATCGGCAGAAGCCATTTTCGATATCCTCAGAATTTCGCATGCGTTGCGGAACTTTCACAAAGCACTAATGGTTGCATCCCGTGCGCACAAGATTTCCGGGATTAACAAAAACATGACGACAAAGAGAGAAGACGGCCGGCGCGAGGCGGTCGAAAAGCAGATCGACGAGAATCTGCGCAAAGTGTATGAGCAGGACGTGACCGAGCAGATTCCGGATCGCTTTCTCGACCTGCTGAAGCAGCTGCGCGAGCAGGACTGACACCAAACCCTTGCGGGAAGGCGCTACGATACACTCATGAAAAAATCCGACTCGACCGAGCCGCGCGACCAGCTTGTGGATCATCTGCCCGCGCTTCGGGCTTTCGCCTTGTCCCTGACGCGCGAGGGCGCGTCCGCTGACGATCTGGTGCAGGACACCATCGTCAAGGCCTGGACCAATATGGACAAGTTCCAGCCGGGCACGAATCTGCGCGCCTGGTTGTTCACGATCCTGCGGAACACATTCTATTCGGCGCGACGCAAGACCAAGCGTGAGGTCAGTGACACGGACGGCATTCACGCAGCGCGGCAGGCGACGAAGCCGGATCACGACGGCAAGCTGGCCCTGCGCGATTTTCGTACCGCGTTCCAGCAACTGCCCGACGAACAGCGCGAAGCACTGATTCTGGTCGGCGCGTCGGGCTTTTCCTACGAAGAAGCGGCGGACATGACCGGGGTTGCGGTCGGCACGGTCAAATCGCGCGCCAACCGCGGTCGTCGCAAGCTGGCAGAGTTGCTGCAGCTAAGCGGCGCCGACGATCTGGACCTGACCGATCAGGCGACCATGGCCGTGATGGCGTCAAATCAGACCGTTTCCCGTTAGACAGAACCCGATATGCTGAGGCGATTGCGCGACAGGCTGGATTTTACGCGGCGTCTGGGCTTTCGTCTGGGCGCCCTTCTTTCCGTCGCGATCCTGCCGCTTGGCCTGATCTCGCTGGCGCAGAACCTGCACATGTCCCGCGAGGTTCAGCGCAGCGCCGAAATTGCCCTGCTTGGCCGTACGGCCTCGGCTGCCGCCGGGGAACGGGCGTTGCTGATCAGCGCGCTTGGATCGGCCGATGCGCTTGGGCCGGCGGTTCTGGACGCCTTGGACCGGACCGCGGATTGCAGCGACCTGATGCGCAACTTCATCCAGCGCAGCGCCACCTATATCTACGCGGGATTCGTGCCGCTGAGCGGTCTCAGCACCTGCAATTCCAACCCCGATGTCGGCGCGGTTGCCGACATGCGTCAATCGCCCGCCTTTCAGGAGTTCATGGCCGAACCCGGGACGCTGGTCACATCGCTTGAACAGGGTGTGGTCAGCGGGCAATCTGTGGTGCTGGTGATGCACCCCTTGTATCGCGACCGCGAATTGCAGGGATATATCGGGATCTCGCTGACCCACGAATTGCTGCGATCCACGCATTCGATCAATTTCGGCACCGAGGGTGCGCGGATCCTGACCTTCAATCACCGCGGCAATATCCTGACCTCGGATAGCGCGGATGAGGGCTCGCCGGATGACATCCTTCCCGCTGGTGTGTCGCTGCTCAGCCTGCTGTCGCGCAACGAGACGACGTTCCGCGCCCGCGCCAACACGGGCGAAATGCGCGTGTTCACTGTGGTTCCCGTGGTGCCGGGACTGGTCTATGCCTTGGGAAGCTGGAGCCCGAAACTGGCCGGCGTGGGACTGTTCCAACTGACGCGGTTCGGTGCGTTCCTGTTTCCGGCCGCGCTGTGGCTGGTGTCGCTTGCAGTGGCATATTTCGCTGTTTTCCGGCTGGTCCTGCGGCATATCACCGTCCTGCGGGGTCAGATGCGTCGGTTCGCGATCGGCAACCGTGACGAGCCGCCGCCGATCCTGACCGACGCGCCCACCGAAATCCACGATGTCAGCCAGACCTTCCACAACATGGCGCGGATCCTGATCCGCGACGAAGAGGCGATGGAGGATGCAGTCACCGAAAAGACCGTGCTGCTGAAAGAAGTTCACCATCGCGTGAAGAACAATCTTCAGTTGATCGCCTCGATCATCAACATGCAAAGCCGCGTGATCTCGGATGACGACGCAAAGCGGGTGCTGCGGTCGGTTCAGGATCGGGTGGCGGCGCTGGCGACGATTTACCGAAACCTGTATCAGGCCGAACATCTGGACGCTGTCGAGGCTGATCGGCTGATCGGCGACATCATCAACCAGATGGTCAACGCTTCGGTCGGTCCGGGCAGTAATCTGCGGGTCGAGACGAAGCTGCAACCGATGACATTGCTGCCCGATCAGGCGGTACCGCTGTCCCTGTTGGCGACCGAGGCGTTCACCAACGCCTTGAAATACGCGGGAACTCCGGCAGGTGAAGATGGTCCGTGGGTCAGGGTTCATCTGACCTCGCCCGAAACCGGAAGCGGTGTGTTGCGGATCGTTAATTCGACCGGCGACCGGGAAGTGGAAGACGAAGGCACGGGGTTGGGCAGCCAGTTGATCGAGGCGTTCTCGACCCAACTCGAGGGCGAGGCCCGGACGGCGTTCGAGGATGGAAGCTATGTCCTTGAACTGACCTTCGCGATCGAAGCCGCGACGCGCCCGCCCGGAACCGACGACCGCAAGGTGGTGCTGACTTCGGCGGCGCGCGATGGCGCCCGGCACTAGGCGGTATTCGCCCCATTGCCGCGCGACAACGCTTGCGCCTCGCAGACGGCGGCTTATCTTGACGCCATGACCTCGCGCACCACCCTTGATCTGAGCACAGGCGAAGGCCTTCTGGCCTGTCCGCGTTGCGATGCGCTGCATGTCGACGAGGAACTGACCAGCGGCGAGACCGCGCGCTGCGTGCGCTGCGGAACGGTGCTTGCGAAACCGCGCAGCGGCGCGTTCGGCCAGCTGATCGCCCTGTCGTTCACCTCGATGGTGTTGCTTATGGGCGCGGTGTTCTTTCCGTTTCTGGAAATTTCGCGCATGGGATTCGGCAATGCCACATCACTGTTCGGCGTCGCCCTGGCCTTCGCGGACGGCATCTTGCTGCCGTTGGTCGTCGCGGTGCTGGTCATGATCGTCGGTCTGCCGGTTCTACGCGCGTTCCTGCTGCTTTACACATTGGTGCCGCTGGCGCAGGGGCGGCCGCCGCATCGCCACGCCGCGACCGCATTCCGCTGGTCCGAGGTGCTGCGACCCTGGTCGATGGCCGAGATCTTCGTGATCGGTACCTCGGTCGCGCTGGTCAAGGTCGCCGGGCTTGCGACCGTGCATCTGGGTCCGGCCTTCTGGGCATTCTGCGCACTTATCATCGTCAACGCCGCCTCGCGCGGCTTCATGTGCCAGACGACGATCTGGGACGCGATCGAGGATGGCGGGCTGAAGACCGATGGCCGCGAACTGGTCGAAGCGCCCGAGGCCGGGACATGAGCGGCGGCGCGCAAATCCATGACGGCCCCATCATGACGGCGCATCGCGCCGGGCTGGTCGGGTGCCGAAGCTGCGGCAGGGTCTGGCCCGAAGACACGACCGCCTGTGCCCGCTGTGGCGCCCGCCTTTCCCCGCCGGACCGCCGCTGCCTGCAGGCGGTATGGGCGTGGCTGATCGCCGGCGTTGTCATGTATTTCCCCGCCAATCTCTTGCCGATGATGAGCACGCAGACCTTCGCGGGGCTGCAGGGCAGTTCCGAGGCGACGATCTTCGAGGGCGTGATGCAGCTGATCGATCACGGCAGCTATGACATTGCCGCGATTGTCTTCTTTGCCTCGATTGTCGTGCCGATCGCGAAATTCATCGCGATCTCCTGGCTGGCGCTGGTCGCCGGAAAGCCCGCCACCGTCGAACAGGCGCATACAAGGTTGAAGATGTTCGAGGTGGTCGAGTTCATAGGCCGCTGGTCGATGATCGACGTGTTCGTGGTTGCGATCCTGTCCGCGCTGGTTCAGCTGGGTTTCGTCGCATCCATCCATCCCGGACCGGCGGCGGTTTCCTTTGCGCTGTCGGTTGCCTTCACGATGCTTTCCGCGCAAAGCTTTGACCCACGGCTGATCTGGCGCGGCTTGCCGCTGCGCCGCCGTTCTAACGACGAAGACGACGGCAGGAACGACAAGACAGAATGAGCGATACGCCACCGCCGCCGCTGAAGCCGGCAAGCCCCGTCCGCAAAACCGCCGTGCGCGCCGCCCAGGCTGGCGTCAATGTCGTCTGGCTTGTGCCGATCATCGCGCTGATCGTGACACTTGGCGTTGCCTGGAACGCCTATTCGGATCGCGGTCAGATCATCGAGGTGGAATTCGCCGACGCCACGGGGATCACACCCGGCGAGACGACGCTGCGTTTTCGCGAGATCACCGTGGGGCAGGTCGAGGCCGTGCATTTCACCCCGGACCTCTCCAAGGTCGTGGTCGAAATCCGCGTCGAGAATGACATCGCCGACTATATCGATGCGGATGCGCAGTTCTGGATCGTGCGCCCGCAGGTCACGGCGCAGGGGGTCACGCGCCTGGATACCGTTCTGACCGGCTCGTTCATCGAAGGCTACTGGGATGCGAAGACCGATCCGCGGCAAACGCATTTCGTCGGCCTGGATCGCCCGCCCCTGATCCGAGAGGACGCGAAGGGAACCTGGGTCACGCTGTCGATGGACAGTGCAGACGGTCTCAGCGAGGGCGCGCCGGTCCTGTATCGGGGCGTTCAGGTGGGCCGGATGGAAAACCTGCGCCTGTCGCCCGATGATGACAACGTTGTTGCTGATGCGTTCATCGAGTCACCGCATGACGAACGGCTGACCACATCGACGGTCTTCTGGGACACCTCGGGTTTTTCGCTTTCGCTTGGTGCGAATGGAATCTCCTTCAACGTCAATTCGCTGTCGTCGCTGGTGCAGGGGGGGATCACCTTCGATACGCTGGTCAGCGGTGGCCAGCAGGTCGAGAACGGCCACGTGTTCACCCTGCAACCTGACGAAGAGGCCGCCCGCGACAATCTGTTCGTGGCCGACAGGGAAGGTCAGCTGAAGCTGAGCGTTCTGGTCGAAAGCACCGTCAGCGGGCTGGAAAAGGACGCCGATGTGCAGTTTCAGGGGCTGAGCGTCGGCAAGGTGACCGAACTGGCGGTGCGCGTCGAAGAAGGGCAGGACGGCGTCGATCCACAGGCGCTGCAACAGGTGTCGATCGCGATCTCTCCCAGCAGGCTTGGCCTGGCGGAGGATGCCACCCCAGAAGACGCGTTGGAGTTTCTGCGCGGAGCGGTGCAGGCGGGTCTGCGCGCGCGGGTGGCAAGTGCGGGCTTCTTCGGCGGCTCGCTGATCGTCGAACTGGTCAACATCCCCGACGCGCCCGAGGCGCAGATCGACATGGACGGCCAGCCCTATCCCATCGTGCCCACGGTCGAAGGCGACATCTCGGACTTTACCCAGACGGCGCAGGGATTCCTGACCCGGATCGGCGATCTTCCGATCGAGGAAGTGCTGAAATCGGCCACCGACATGATGAACAGCGTCACCGAGCTGGCCAGTTCGCAGGAATCGCGGGCGATCCCCGAAAGCCTGCGCAAGACCATAGACGAGGCGCAGACGACGCTGACCGATATTCGCACCATGGTTCAGGATTTCCGCGACAGCGGCGCGGCCGACAACGCCGGGACCGCGCTGGCATCGGCCAGCGAAGTCGCGGCCAAGCTGAACGAGGCCGCCGACCGTCTGCCGGCCATTCTGGAATCCCTGCAGACGGCGTCGGCTTCGGTTCAGGATGTCGATTTCGCGTCGATCGGGGCGCAGCTTGACGCGACGTTGCAGGACGTTCGTGACGTGATCGGCACCCCCGAGGCCGAGGCCCTGCCCGAAAAGATCGGCACCCTTGTCGCCACGCTGGACAGCGCGGCGGCGCAAGTGGATGCGCTGGCGGGCGATATTCAGCGGTCCGGAGCGGGCGAGAATCTGGGCCGGATGATTGACGAAGCCACCTCGGCTTTCCAGTCGGTGCAGGAAGCTGCGGTCGATGTGCCCGACATGGTGGATCAGATCGACGCCGCAGCCGCCAAGGTGAACGAGGTCGATTTCGCCCAGATCAGCGCGCAAGCCGAAGGCATTCTTGCCGATCTTCGCGCCATGCTGGGCAGCGAAGACGCCGAACGCCTGCCCCGCAATCTGTCCGACACGCTGCAGGCGGCGTCGGGTCTGCTGAACGATCTTCGCGATGGAAATGCCGCCGGAAGCCTGAACAATGCGCTGGATTCGGCCAGCGTCGCCGCGGACGAGGTGGCGAAATCGGTGCAGCAGCTTCCACAGCTGATCCAGCGCCTGCAGACCACGGCGGCACGCGCCGATGCGGTTCTGGCGGCTTATGGCGACCGGTCCGCCTTCAACGGCGAGGCGATTGGCATGCTGCGCGAACTGCGCCGCGCGACGGCCAGCTTCGGCTCGTTGGCGCGGATGATCGAACGCAACCCCCGCGCCTTTATTCTGGGACGCTAAGATGATGATCAAATCCATTTCCGCCGCGACTTTGCTGGCCGCCATGGCCCTGGCCGGTTGTTCAAATCCCGAAAAGACCGGCCGTTACCTGATCGACCCGCCGGTGTCCGGGGCACAGGTGCCCAACCGGCTTGGCACGGCCGAGCTGAAGGACGTGTCCCTGCCGGAATACGCCTCGGATCAGGAAGTGATGTGGCAGACCGCCGATGGCGCCGTGCGTTCGACCCCCGACAATCTGTGGGCCGACAATCCGCAGCGCGCCTTCACGCTGGCGCTGGCCCGCGCGATCTCGGACCAGTCCGGCGCGACGGTGATCGGCGAACCATGGCCGCTGGCCGAACCGCCGCAGCGCGCGCTGGAGGTGCGGGTCGAAAAGGCCTTGGCACAGTCGAACGGCACGTATCGGCTAAGTGGGCGATATTTCGTCTCGGACAGTGGCAGCGGTGGTGCCAATCACGCGCGAAGCTTTGATATTTCGGTGCCGATGACCAGCAGCGATCAGCCTGCCGCGATCGCGGCGGCGCTGTCACAGGCCATCTCGCAGCTGGCGGTGCAGATCGCGACATTGTCGGGGCCCGGGCGCACGATTGCGACACGCGCTGCCACCAACGACCCCTTCGCGCTTGATCCGCTGTTCTAGCGCCTGACGCCAGTTTGGCCTGAAAAAGTTTGGCGGATGACCTTTTGGGGGCCATCCGCCAATCCACCCGCGGGCGGGACTGAGCAGGGAGAAACTCGTTAAACTGACGTGCCCTGCGGGTGGTCCCGGTCGCACAACCGCGCGATCGGGATCTGTGTGTCCTGTTCGGCCCCGTCGCCGCCCATGACCTGGGCGATGACGGGCAGGACGAAACGGTCAAAGCAACTGCGATCAGGCCTGAACGCGCCGGGCCTGCCGACACCTCCGCATTCCTCGCAGTCAAGGATCGTACCCCAGCAATTCGGACACGCCCCCAGCGCGCAGGCCAGCATCTCGGCGTGGTCGATCAGCAGTTGGTTTTCGCGCTCAAGCCGTCTGAATGCGGCCCATGTAGGGCGGTCCGATCCGGGTAGAGGAGCCTCCGGATCGGACCGCCCCGGCATCGCCGCCCCAAGGCTTTCCAGCGCGCGGCGGGCCGGTTCATTCTCTGCACCCCCCGGCGCCGCGCCCAGAAGCTGAAGTGCGGCGATCACGGTGTTCACATTCTGCTTTTGCTGCGCGGACATGGTCTGGGAACTCTCTCTGTTGGCTTGCGGGTCGGGTTGTCCCCTTTTGCTTCCTCGCATTGCTGTTGGGCCTGTTTGCCATGGGGGTCGTGAAAACGGTGTGAAAGATCAGGCCCCACGGGCGTGAAAATGACCAAAATACGACGGAAATTTCGCGATTCTTGCGGGTCACAACCCAGAAAAGCGCGTCAGAGCGGCGTGAGCCGTTCCGGAGGCGATATTCCGTGACTGCCTGATACCGTGTGGATCGAACGATCAGCCGCAGCGATCAGGGCTGCAGCGCGTCCAGCAATTCGCCGTGCAGCCGCGGTCCCGCGACGATCAGCCCGTCGACCATCGCGCGGGGACTGTTGAATCGCATCCGGTGTCCGCGTCGGTCCGTGACCGCGGCGCCTGCCCGTTCGGCGATCAGGCTGCCCGCGGCGATATCCCATTCCCAGGCCGCGCGCAGCGACAGGGCGGCATCGAACCGGCCTTCCGCGGCAAGGCAAAGCCGCCAGGCCAAAGACGGGCGGAATTCGCGGATGAATCCCGGCGCGATTCCGCCGCGCCAGTGCGCCGCATCGGATGCGGCACGATAGGTCAGGACACTGGCCCCATCGATTCCGGCGTCGCTGGGGGTGATCGGCTGGCCATTCATCTGTGCCGGTCCGTCCGCTGCCGCCGTATAGCAACGGCCGCTGACCGGCAGATAGACGACCGCCGCGACGATCCGATCGCCTTCCGCCACGGCCAGCGAATGCGAAAACCCCTCTTGCCCTGCGATGAAGGCGCGGGTTCCGTCGATCGGGTCGATGATAAAGCAGCGCCGCGCGTCCAGACGTGCGGGATCGGCCTCGCTTTCTTCGGACAGCCAGCCGTAATCGGGCCGCATGCCGGTCAGACGCCGCTGCAGTTCGTCGTTCACGGCCAGGTCGGCCTCGGTTACGGGACCGGCGTCGTCGGGCTTTTCCCAGCTTTGCGGATCCTGACGCCAATATCGCAGCGCGATGTCGCCTGCCGCGCGTGCGGCATCGACCAGCAATGAAAGATCGTCGTCAGGCGCCCGCAACGGTCATTCCTTCAACCAGCAGGCTGGGCACCTCGGCGCCTCGCCATGGCAACGCATCTTTGCCAGCCCGCAATGTCATCAGCATGTCGCGCAGGTTTCCGGCGATTGTGCATTCGTTGACCGGATAGGCGATCCTGCCGTTCTGGACCCAGAACCCGGCCGCGCCGCGTGAATAATCGCCCGTGGTACCGTTGATCGAGGCACCCAGCATCGACGTCACCACCAGCCCGGTGCCCATCTCGGCCATCAGGTCGTCCGCGCCGGCATCGGCGGATGTCAGGATCACGTTGCTGTTGGTTGGCGATGGCGCGGAGGCCATCCCCCGCGCGGCCGATGCGGTGCTGTCCATGCCCAGCTTGCGTCCGGTCGCCAGATCCAGTGTCCAGCCCTGAAGAACACCATCCGCCACGATGCCGCGTTGGCGGGTCGCCAGACCTTCGGCGTCGAAGGGTCGCGACGAGGGATAGCGTGGCCGAAGCGGATCTTCGATCAGATCCATTCCCGACGGCAGAACCGGTTCGCCCATCGCCTTGCGCAGCCAGCTTGCGCCACGCGCGACCGAACTGCCATTCACAGCCGACAGCAGATGCCCGATCAGCGACGCCGCCACACGTCGGTCATAGAGGATCGGAAAGGCGCCGGTCGGCGGTTTGCGCGATCCCGCACGCGCCAATGTGCGTTCGGCGGCAAGGCGGCCAATCTCTTCGGGCTGGGGCAGGTCGTCTGCCCAGACCCGCGATTCAGCGGCATAATCGCGTTCCATCCCCAGCCCCTCGCCGGTGATCGCAACGGTCGATATGGCATGCGTGGTGCGACTGTAGCCGCCCGAGAACCCGTTCGAGGCCGCCAGCCAAAGATGACGGCGGCTGAAACTGGCATTGGCGCTTTCGACCTGGCTGATGCCTGCGGCCTGCAGTGCGGCGGCTTCTGCCCGCAGTGCCGCGTCTTGCAGGTGGTCGGGCGCGGGGTCGGGACGGTCGTCGCAGATCTGCAACGCGACCGCGTCGCGCTGGCTTGCCAGCTGTCCGGGATCGGCCAGACCAAGATAGTCGTCCACGGGCGCCTCGCGCGCCATGGCCACGGCGCGTGCCGCCATTTCGGCGATGCTGTCGGGACTGTGATCAGACGCAGAGACACAGGCCTGCCGTCCCCCGATCAGCACGCGCAGACCGATCTCGACGCCCTCGGCCCGGTCGGCATGTTCCAGCCCGCCGCCGCGCACATCGATGCTGACCGACTGGCCGCGCATGGTCAGCGCATCCGCCTGATCGGCGCCGGCACGCCGCGCAGCCGCGATCAGCGCCTCGGCCAGATCCCGCAGCTGCGCCGCATGTTCCCCAGAGGTCTGTTCGCTGCTCATCCCGTCCTCTTGTCGCTTGGCCCTTTTTCACGCGCCAGCACGCCCGGCGCAAACGAAAAGGGGCCGGACGGATGTCCGGTCCCTGCCCCTGCGCGCTTCAGGTCACTTGACCTGCTGGCCGTTCGCAAAGATCGAGCCGTCTTCGCGGAAGTCCAGCTCGGTCTTCAGGGTGTTCGGATCACCTTCCGCCGGACGGGCGAACATGGCGATCATCATGCGCGCGCCCATCACCTGTTCCTGCGGGACCACACCCATCGACACCAGCGTGTCCAGCAGCGTGTTGATGCCCGCAAAGCTGCCCTCGACCTTGCCGACCGGTTGCTCGGCGCCTTCGGGAATGGTCAGATCGCCGGTGACATCGGCCTTCGCACCCACCGCGTCCAGCGTGAACTGGTTGATCCGCACGGTCTCGGGCCGCAGCGGCGAGGGCATCGGCGGAACGTCCGCGGGTGCTGCTGCGCCGTCTTCGGCGTCCGGTGCCGCCTCGGCCTGCTGCTGCGCTTGTGCCTGCGCTTCCGCCGCCTCTTCCATCCGCTGCGCCATCGCCGGATCCAGAAGATCTTCGCTGACCTTTGCCATGCCTTCGATGTCGATGGTCAGGCTGGCCGGATCGCGCGGCAGTTGGCCGTTCGGATCGAACAGGTTCCAGATCCCGTCCGCAAGCGTCAGACCGGCCAGCGCATAGTCGAACTTGAAGGGTTGGGATTCGTCCGACTTCGAGATCGGCAGGGTCAGGCCGCCCGCGGCGCTTTCAACGGCATAGCTGATCGGGAACGGCAGATCCGCGATGTTCATCTCGGCCCGGGTGCCCTTGGCGCTGCCACGATAGATCAGCGCATCGCGGGACATGACGACCGACAATTCGCTGCTGTCCGAGCCGAAGGTGGCGTCGCCCGATTTCTGCACGCCTTCGGCATCGGTGCCCGAGAATTCGGCGCTGCCGGTCATCGGGCCCATCGCGAAGTTGCCGTCGATGCGCAGCCCGTCCTTCAACGCGACATGCAGGTTGTCGGTCATGTCCATCTGGCCGGACGGCGTCTTCATGCGCCCCGTCATGGTCAGCCCGTCAACCACGCTCCGGGCGCTGAGGCTGCCCGCCGACGCGCCGTCTTGATCGTCGGCGGCAACATCCGTCATCTCGATCGCCAGATCCAGATTGCCTGCTGTCATGTCGTAGGTGGTGTCGGTGCCGTCGGCGGCCTTGGTGTTGCGATAGGTTCCGGCGACATCTGCAAGGCTGATCCGCAACGGCATGTCCTGTGCCGCCCCGGCATCCTCCGGCTGTGCGCCGAAACGTGCGGCAAGCGTCAGCTCGGGATAGCTCATCTCGTGCAGCATGTCATCGGCGCTGCCCGAAGACAGCATCTCGTTGCCGGGCATGGTCATCAGGAACTGCATGTTGGTGTCGTCCTGATCGGGCATTTCGGCGACCGCCTCGCCGGTGATCTCGCCTTCGATGACCGTCCGCACCTTCGCGTCGCCGGTCTGACGCAGAACGATGCCCGGAATGGCAAAGCTGACATCGCTGGTTTCACCATCGACCGAGACGGTCACGTCTGACAGGCTCAGCGTATCGCCTGCCTCGTCACGGCTGCCGACCGTCACCTCGTAGCCCATGTCGGTATAGGATCTGGCCAGGTCATCCCAGACCTGCGCGGGGGTCACCTCTGTCAGGCCGGGCGATGCGGCGGCAATCAGCGCCACGGCCGAGGTTGCAAGCGAACGAAACATGCCGGATACCTTTCGAAATGCCAGTAAACTGCCGAATGTCTGACACAGCGGCGCGCCAAGGGAAAGGGAACATTCCGTGATCCGAAACGAACGGCGCGGCGGTCTGACGCTGTTGGTGATCGACCGGCCCGACAAGGCCAATTCCCTGACCGAGGCGATGCTGCGCGATCTGACTGCCGCGCTGGATGACGCCGCCGCCGATCCCGAAAGCCGGGCGTTGATCCTGACCGGGACCGGCAGGGTCTTCTCGGCCGGGGCCGATCTGGACGAAGCAAAAGCCGGGTTGGCGAAGTCGCCCGAATGGGAAAGGCTGTCGGCGCGGATGGCGACGATGCCCTGCCTGACCATCGCCGCGCTGAACGGCACGCTGGCGGGCGGTGCGTTCGGCATGGTGCTGGCCTGTGACCTGCGGATCGCCGTGCCTGACGCGAAGTTCTTCTATCCGGTCATGAAGCTGGGATTCCTGCCACAACCCAGCGACCCGCGCCGCCTGACACAGCTTGTCGGTCCGTCGCGCGCGCGGATGATCCTGATGGCCGGCGAAAGGATCGAGGCGCCCGAGGCACTGTCATGGGGCCTGATCGACCGCATCGTGCGGCCGACCGATCTGATGCGCCATGCCGAGGCGCTGGTCGCCGACTGTCTGGCGGCCACGCCCGATCACGTCACCGCCATCAAGGCGATGGCAGGTCAGAGATAGGCAGATTCCTTGCCGAAGTGACGGCACAGCAGGTAATAGACCACGGCGCGATACTTGTTCCGGTTGGACCGACCATATGCGTCGATCACCGCATTGATACCTTCCATCAGGTTCGGGCCGTCAGGCAGGCCAAGCTTCTTCATCAGATAGCTGGACTTGATCCGCTCAAGCTCGGCGTCGTCGCTGGAAGCGACGGTCGAGGCGTCGTCGTCATAGATCGACGGCCCGCAACCGATCGTCACCTTTGTCAGCAGGTCCATGTCGGGCGCCTGTCCCAGCTTGTCCTGAATATCGGCCGCGTATTTCGCGATCAGATCGTCGCGCTTTCCCATGTCCCATGTCCCCCGGACCTGTTTTCAATGGTTGAAAGAATGCTGGGCAAGGGCATTTTTATCAAGTCCGCAGTTCTGCCCATGCTCAGCGCGCGAACCCGCTGATCCCGGGCAGCCACGTGGACAGCGCCGGAACGAAGGTCAGGATCAACAGCGCCGCGATGGCGGCCACGAAGAATGGCGGCAATTCGCGGATCAGTTCGGACGGACGCTGCCGGGTGGCCGAGGCGACGACGAAGATCAGCCCACCGACCGGGGGCGTCATCAGGCCGAAGGTCAGGTTGACGATCACCACGATGGCGAAATGATCGGCGGCGATCCCAAGGCTGTGCGCGATGGGGGCAAGGATCGGCACAAGGATCATCACCCCCGGCAGCGGGTCCATGAACATGCCGAAAACCAGCAGAAGCAGGTTGACCATCAAGAGAAAGGCGATGGGCGACAGGTTCATCGCGATCACCGCGTCGGCCATGGCCTGCGGCACGCCCTCGATGATCAGCACCCAGGCAAAGGCCCGCGCCGCAGCCAGGATCATCAGCACGGCGACCGACATGATGCCCGCCCGCCAGAACGCGCCCCACAGATCCCGCAGCGTGAACCCGCGATAGATGACCGCGCTGACGACGATCGCGTATCCCACCGCGATCACCGAAGCCTCGGTCGGGGTGAAGACGCCGCCCCGGATGCCGCCAACGATCAGCACCACAAGGGCCAGCGCGGGCAGCGCCGCGACCGTGTTGCGGACCATCTGGCGCAGATGCGGCCGCGCCTCGGCGCTGCGATATCCGCGCTTGCGGCTGATCCACCAGTTGACCCCGGCCATTACCAGCGAAATCAGCAGCCCCGGCAGGATACCCGCCATGAACAGCGATCCGACCGACACGTTCCGGTCCTGCAGAGCATAGATGATCATGGTGATCGAGGGCGGAATGATCGGACCCACGACCGATGTCGCGATGGTCAGCGCCCCGGCATAGGCACGGTCATAGCCGCCCTTTTCCATCATCCGCACCATCATCGCGCCCGGCCCGGCTGCGTCGGCCAGTGCCGATCCCGAAATCCCCGCAAACAGCGTCGAGGTCAGCACGTTGGCATAGCCCAGCCCGCCGCGCAGGTGACCCACGAACTGCGAGGCAAAGCGCAGCAGCATCGCAGAGATCGCGCCCGTTGACATGATCTCTGCGGCAAGGATGAAGAACGGCACTGCCAGCAGGGGAAAGCTGTCCAGCCCGGTGAACATCTCCTTCACGACGACGACCAGCGGATAATGTCCGCCAAGGCCAACGGCGGCAAATGCGGCCAGCGCCAGCGCAAAGGCGACCGGCACGCCGATCAGCATCAGGATCAGGAACGCCGCGATCAGGATCTCAACCACGAACGGCCTCGTCGGTTGCCTGTTCCGTCGCCTGGAATCCGGCCCGCAGATAGCGTGGCGCGACAAGCGCAAGATGCAGGATCATCAGCGCGAACCCCGTGGGCATGGCCGCATAGACCCATTTCATCGGCAGCCGCAGCGCGGCGGATTTCTGGATCGCCATGCGGCTCATATAGTCAATGCCGACCCACACCATGAACGCGAAGAAGAAGAACAGGATCAGCAGGATCAGCCAGCGCAGCCCACGCTGCGCGGGGCCGGGCAGCGCCTCTTGCGCGTTGGCGATGGCGACATGCGCGCCCTCGCGCAGGGCAAGGCCGCTGCCCAGAAATGTCAGCCAGATCATCGTATAGCGCGCTACTTCGTCAGCCCACGGCAGCGCGCCCGCCCACAGATAGCGGGCGGCCACGTTCCAGCCCACCACCACCGCCATCAACGCAAGTCCCGCGATGACGGCGGTGCCGTTCAGGATGACGAATGCGCGTTCGATACGGCGCATCGTGCCGTTATTCGGCGGCCTGGATACGGTCCATCAGTTCCTTGCCGAACTGGGCCTCGTAATCCTTGTAGGGCTCGGCCAGCGCGTCGCGGAATGCCGCCTTTTCCTCGGGCGACAGCTCGTTGACCTCCATCCCCTGTTCTTTCAGCGTGGCCACGCCGGACGCCTCGACATCGTCCACATAGCCGCGCATCGCGGTGACTGCGTCGGCGGCGGCCTGATCGAATGCGGCCTTCTGGTCGTCGTCCAGCTGACCCCACAGCGCGGGCGAGATCAGGATGACCGCCGGCGAATAGACATGCCCATCAAGCGTCAGGTATTTCTGAACCTCGCTCAGCTTGGCCGAAACGATCACCGACAACGGGTTTTCCTGCCCGTCGATCGCACCTTGCTGCAGCGCGCCGATCACCTCGGGCCATGCCATCGGGGTCGGTGCCGCGCCAAGCGCCTTGAACGCCTCGATGTGAACCGGGTTCTCCATCGTGCGGATCTTCAGACCCTCGGTGTCGGCGGGCGTCTGGATCGCGCCGCGATTATTGGTGATGTGACGGAAGCCCTGTTCGCCCCATGCCAGCGCGTGCAGACCGGCGTCATCAAATTTTGCCAGCATGTCCTGACCGATCTCGCCGTCCAGGACCTTCCGCGCGTGATCAAGGCTGGTAAACAGGAATGGCACGTCGAAGACGCCGACCTGGGGCACGAAGTTCGACAGCGTGCCGGTCGAAACGATGGTCATCTCGACGGTGCCAAGCTGAATGCCTTCGACCACTTCCCGTTCGCCGCCCAGACCCGATGACGGGAAATGGCGGAACGTGAACTGGTCGCCCAAGCTGCCTTTCAGCGATTCCTCGAACGCCTTGGCGGCCACGCCGTAATGACTATCCTCGGCCAGCGCGTAGCCGATCTTGATCTCTTGCGCGGCTGCGGGCGCGGCGACGGCCGCACCGATCAGCGCGGCGGCATACAGGTGCTTCATCTGGTTTCCTCCCTCGTTTCGGGCAGAGTTTGCGCGACATGCAGGTAAAGCGCAATGACCCGGAACCCGCCTCCCTTGGCGTTTCTGGGTCGGGAACGTGTTCCGAAAATTATAAATCCGGCAATATGGGCCGGAACAAATTCCCGGTTTGCGGCTTTTCTGGAACGGATCCGTTCCATCTCTTGCGGCCAGCCCTTCGACGCTGTTCTTATTTTGCAGGCCCTGCCCCGCGCAGGTTGTCGCATCTGGTTCAAGGCCGCATCTAGTGGGCGAAGATTTAAAGGAGTTTCCCATGCGCAAGACGATCCTGACAGCGATCCTCGCCCTGACCACCGCCCTGCCCGCGGCAGCCGAGACGATCCGCGTCGGCATGTCCGGCGGCTATTTTCCGTTCACCTTCACCCGAACCGACGAATTGCAGGGCTTCGAGGTGGATTTCCTGAACGCCATCGGCGCCGAGACGGGCGATGATGTCGAATTCGTCACCATGTCCTTTTCCGGACTTATCGGCGCGCTGGAATCGGGCCGGATCGACACGATCGCCAATCAGATCACCATCACCCCGGATCGTGAGGCGAAATTCGCGTTCACCCAGCCCTATGTCTATGACGGTGCGCAGGTTGTCGTGAAAGCCGGGAACGAAGACCAGATCACTGGCCCGGAAAGCCTTAAAGACAAATCGGTGGCGGTCAATCTGGGCTCGAATTTCGAAGAGTTGCTGCGCAACCTGCCCTATGCCGACCAGATCGACATCCGCACCTATGAAAGCAATATCGAACAGGACACCGCGCTGGGTCGCGTCGATGCCTTCGTGATGGACCGCGTATCCTCGGCGCAGGTGATCGCGAAAAGCCCGCTGCCGCTGGCACTGGCCGGAAAGCCCTTCGACGAGATCCGGAACGCCCTGCCGTTTCGCAACGACGAGGCCGGGCAAGCCCTGCGCGACAAGGTCGATGCCGCGATCACGACGCTGAAGGAAAACGGCAAGCTGGCCGAGATCTCGCAGAAATGGCTGGATGCCGATGTGACGCAACCGGCTGACGGCGAATAATGCGCCCGCTGGACATCGCCTATATGTGGGATCTGGTGCCGGTGATCGCCGGGTATGTTCCCCTGACCCTGTTCATGGCGGTCATCTCGATGATCGCCGCGCTGGTTCTGGCTGCGATCCTTGCCATCGTGAGGGTTCTTCGCGTGCCGATCCTGGACCGGGTCGTGGCGGTGTTCATCAGCTTTTTCAGGGGGACTCCGCTGCTGGTGCAGTTGTTCCTGTTCTATTACGGGCTGCCCCAGATGCTGAGCTTTCTGACCAGCATCAATGGCGTGACCGCCGCGATCTTCGGGCTGACGATGCATTTTTCGGCCTATATGGCCGAAAGCATCCGCGGCGCGATCCTTGGCGTCGATCGCAGCCAGTGGGAGGCGGCGCAGTCCATCGGCATGACCCAGGGCCAGTTGCTGCGGCGGATCATTCTGCCGCAGGCCGCCCGCGTGGCGGCGCCGACGCTGATGAACTATTTCATCGACATGATCAAAGGCACTTCATTGGCGTTCACCCTTGGCGTGACCGAGATGATGGGTGCCGCGCAGAAAGAGGCTGCCGGCAGCTTCCTCTATCTCGAGGCGTTTCTGGTCGTCGCGCTGTTCTACTGGGCCATCGTCGAGGTGCTGTCGGTGGGTCAGCGCCGGATGGAAGCGCATCTTGGAAAGGCGGTGGCGCGATGAGTTGCGAAATCGACGTCAGCGGGCTGGTCAAGCGGTTCGGAGCCAACACCGTTCTGGACGGGATAGACCTGTGCCTGAAACCGGGCGAGCGCGTGGCGATCATCGGCCCTTCGGGCACCGGCAAATCGACCTTGCTGCGCTGCCTGAACTATCTGGACCGGCCGGATCAGGGAAAAATCGCCATCGGCGATCTGACGGTCGATGCCGCCAAGGCCGGCAACGCCCAGATCCTTGCACTGCGCCGGCGGACGGGGTTCGTTTTTCAAGGCTATGCGCTGTTTGCCAACATGACGGCGCGCCAGAACATCATGGAGGGTCTGACGACCGTTCGCGGTTGGTCGAAGGAAAAGGCACAGGATCGCGCCGACCAGATCCTGACCCAGATCGGTCTGGGCGATCGCGGCGACAGCTATCCATCAGGCCTGTCGGGCGGACAGCAGCAACGCGTGGGGATCGGGCGTGCGATGGCGCTGGACGCCGATCTGATGCTGTTTGATGAACCGACCAGCGCCCTTGATCCCGAATGGGTGGGCGAGGTTCTGGACCTGATCCGGAAGATTGCGGATGGGCGGCAGACGATGCTGATCGTGACGCACGAGATGCAGTTTGCGCGTGAAATCGCGGACCGCGTCGTGTTCATGGAAGGTGGACGGATCGTTGAACAGGGGCCGCCCGGCCAGATCTTCGGCAATGCCCAGGACGATCGCACGCGCAGCTTCCTGCGGCGCGTGGGTTAATCAGTTCAGGCCTGCGGTCTGGTAATAAACCTCGACATCCTTTTCCGGATGATAGCCGATCCCCGAGGCGATGATGCAGCTTGTCTGGTCAGCGCGCGGCGCCACCAGGGTCCATGTGCCCATCTGGTCGGACGCCCATAGCTGCGTGCCGGCATGCGACGAATCGACGGGCTGTTCGGCGAAGTCGTGCTGCAATGTCTGGCGGATCTCGGGGTTGTCGGCACAGTAAGGTTGATCACCCAGCGCCATGTCCGATGTCGGCATGTCCTGCGCCTGATCCAGCAGTTCCGGCACGTCGATGCCCTGCATGGCCGACCAGCTTTGCACCGGCTGATCGGCGCGTGATACGGCAAGGGCCGGCGCTGCGGTCAGCAGTGCAAGGCTGCCGGCAATCGTCAGGCGTGCGATACGGTTTGCGATGCGGGCCATGGTTCAGACCTTTCCCTTTGTCATCGTTCGACCAGAAAACGCATCGGCGCGGGGCGAAGTTCCTGCGAACGGCAAGGTTGGCGGCCAACCGTCATCGTCGATGGCCGCAAGAAAGACGTTTCCGCTATCATGCGCCCTCTCGAAAAGTCGGATATTCTGCCCTAGTGAATGAAACACGGCGAACAGCGTGCGGGGAACGGCCATGGCGATGCTTCTTGGGGATGTGGGCGGAACGAATGCCCGACTGGCGATCGCACGGAATCAGGTGATCGACGAGGAAACCGTGACCCGGTTTCGCGGCGACGATTTCACCAGTTTCGACGACGTGGTGCGCCGCTTTCTGCAGGAACAGGACCAGCCGCGCATCACGTCGGTCTGCATCGCGGTCGCAGGACCGGTCAGCGGCGGCAAGGCGCAACTGACAAACCGCGATTGGGATTTCGACGAGGACCGCCTGGCCCGGCTGACCGATGCCGATCAGGTCCGGCTGATCAACGATCTGACCGCGCTGGGTTACGCAACCCCTGCCCTTCATGGCGACGGGGTCGCGATGCTGCGCGACGCACCAGAGGATCGTGCCCGCAACGGACAGGCGCTGGTAGTCGGACTGGGCACCGGCTTCAATGTCTGCGCGGTGCGCGTCCTGCAGGGCGGCGCGATCACGGCGCTGGAGGCGGAAGAGGGTCACACCAATCTTCCCGCCAATATCTATCAACGTCTTGTGCGCCTGCTGGGGGACGACGCGGCAACGCAGTTCACCTCGACCGAGGAAACCTTTGCGGGGCGCGGTCTGTCGCGCCTGCATGCCGCCCGCACCGGAACAGACCCGATCCGCAGCGAGGACATCGCCCGCGCCGCAGCCGCCGGCGATGCGCAGGCCATCGAGACCTATGACCTGTTCACCGAGATGGTCGGACAGCTTTGTCGTGAACTGGCGCTGCGGTTCATGCCGCTTGAGGGGTTGTTCCTCGCCGGCAGCGTCGGGCGCAGCATTGCCGACCGAGTCGATATTTTCCAGCGCGGCTTTCTGGACGATCCCTTTATGCGCCATATCCCCGAGAATACGCCGATCTTCCTGATCCGCGACGACATGGCGGCGCTGCACGGCTGTCTTGCCGCTTTGTCGTAAGCGCCACACATCGGCGAAAGGTGGTGGTTTGCCTGCCATTCCCGAATGAATTGCTGGAATTCACGCCTCATTCCTGTTCAACTCGCTGCAAAGCGAGCATGGCAGGGCAGGAATGATGCGGGCTTATCTTCGGGCGGGACTGATCGTGTCTACGGCCCTCGGTTTTGCCGGAATGGCGCTGGGGCAGTCGTCGTCTCCGTTTTCGGGGCTGTTTGGCGGCAGCAGCGAGGCCGAAGGCCCGGTGTCGCTGGATATCCGCGTCCAGGGCGACGACGGCGATCTGAAGAAAACCATACGAAACACCTCTTTGGTGGCGGGTGCCCTGCAGGAAGGGCGCACCACCGGACAGGACGTGCTGGCCGCCGCGCGCGCCGACTATGCCCGGATCCTTGGCGCACTTTACGACGAAGGCCATTATTCGGCGCTGATCTACATCACGCTTGATGGGGTCGAGGCTGCCGAGATTGCGCCGCTGGACGCGCCCTCGGTCGTGAATGCGGTCGTTGTCACGGTCGATCCGGGACCGGTGTTCAAGTTCTCGCGTGCCCAGATCGCGCCCGTCGCCCCCGAAAGCGATATCCCAAGCGAATATGCCAGGGGCGAGACAGGCGGCACCGGCACGATCAAGTCGGCGGCGCTTGCGGGCGTCGAAGGCTGGCGAAACTACGGTCACGCCAAGGCTGACGTCGGCGGGCAAGAGATTGTCGCAGATCACGATGTCAACACGATCGACAGCCGGATCGCGCTGGCGCCCGGTCCCGCCGTCACCTTCGGCAAGCTCAGCATTTCCGGCTATGACCGCATGAACCCGCGGCGCCTGCGCAAGATCGCGGGGTTCCCCGAAGGCCAGGCTTTCGACCCCGAGGATCTTGAAACGGTGCGCAAGCGTCTTCGGCGCACCGGCGTGTTTTCGGCGATCACGCTGGAAGAGGCAGAGTATCTGAATGCCAACGACACGCTTGATGTCGATCTGACGGTGGTTGAACAGAAGCCGCGCCGCATCGGTGCCGGATTCGAGATATCGACCACCGATGGCGCACAGGTTTCGGCCTACTGGATGCATCGCAATCTGCTTGGCGGCGGCGAACGGCTGCGCATCGATGCGGAAATGTCCGATATCGGGTCCGACACCAGCGGTCGGGACGAAGAATTGACGCTGCGCATCGACCGGCCGGCCACGATCACACCCGACACGACGGCCTATATCGAGACGAAACTCGCCCGGATGCGCGAAGAGGATTACGATTCGGACTCGGGCAGCATCGCGTTGGGTTTCAACCACATCTTCAGCGACCGCCTGACCGCCGATCTTGCGATCCAGTATTTCCAGTCCAGGGTGAACGATCAGGGAGAAACCAGCGATTTCAAGGCGCTGGCATTCCCGATGGACGTGACCTGGGACCGCCGGGACGAGCCGACGGACGCCAAGCGGGGCTATTACCTCAGCGCAGAGGCGACGCCCTTCAAGGGGTTCGATGACACCGATTCCGGGGCGCGGCTTCTGGGCGAGGGGCGCGCCTATCATTCGATGGGCGAGGATGACAGGTTCACCCTGGCCGGACGCGCCCGGATCGGCACGATTCTGGGCAGCGAGATCCAGAACACGCCACGCGAGTATCTGTTCTTCTCGGGCGGTGGCGGCACGGTGCGCGGGCAATCCTATCAGTCGCTTGGCGTGAACGAGATCGTCGGCCCCGACGGGCCGATCAAGACCGGCGGGATGAGCGTGGCCAATGCCAGTGCCGAGTTCCGCTTTCAGGTGCGCGAGAAGATCGGGCTGGTTCTGTTCGCCGATTATGGCCGTGTCTGGACCGAAGATGCGTGGGGCGGTGTCAGTCGCTGGCATGCCGGGGCAGGGGCAGGGGTGCGCTATGCGACGCCCATCGGGCCGTTGCGCTTCGACATCGGCGCGCCGGTCGGAAACGGCGACACCGACGATGGCGTGCAGCTTTATCTGGGATTGGGGCAGGCATTCTGATGCGCAGACTGGTCACGATATTCTTTGCAGTGCTGTTCCCGGCCATCGTGCTGGCGCAAAGCGCGGCCGATATCTCGGAAGAGGTTGATGACGATCGTGGATTCCTGACACGACTTCTGGAAAAGAACCTGTCGGGCACCGGTCGGCAGGTGACGATCGACGGGTTTCAAGGCGCGCTGTCGTCGCGTGCGACCTTTGACCGGATGACGATTGCGGACACCGAGGGGGTCTGGCTGACGCTGCAGGACGGCGCGATCCAGTGGAACCGGGCCGCGTTGCTGCGCGGCCGGGTCAGCATCGCGGAACTGTCGGCGGCGGAAATCCTGCTGCCGCGTCTGCCTGCGGCCGGCGGGGATGCCCCCAAGGCCGAGGCGACCGAGTTTGCCCTGCCCGAACTGCCGGTATCGATCAACATTGAACAGATCGACGCCGAACGGGTCGAACTGGGCGCGCCGGTGATCGGTGTCGAAGCCGCCATCAGCCTGTCCGGCAGCATGAGCCTTGCCGGTGGCGAAGGCGATGTCGACCTGACCATCGACCGGCTCGACGGACCGCGCGGCGAATTCGTCCTGGACGCGGGATACGCGAACGAAACCAAGGTTTTGCGTCTGAACCTGTCTCTGGACGAGGCGGCGGATGGGCTGCTGGTCAACCTGGTCGACCTGTACGACAGACCCTCGGTTTCCGCGCAGATCACTGGCGAGGGCGCGGTTCAGGACTTCACCGCCGATATCAGCCTCGCGACGAATGGCCAGCCCCGTGTCACCGGGCAGGCCAGCGCGAATGCCGCGCCGGGCGAGGACGGCAGTCCGGGAACGGCGTTCCGGCTGGAACTGGGGGGTGATGTGGCAACGCTGCTGCCGCCCGAGGATCGGACGTTCTTCGGTCAGAACACCCAGCTTCTGGCACGCGGCTGGCGCGGCGAGGATGGCCGGATCGACCTTCCGGAACTGAAGATCGACACCGAGGCGCTGTCCGTTGCAGGTTCGATGGCGACCAACGCGCAATCGGCGCCGCAGAATCTGGATCTTCAGATCCTTCTGGGTCGCGACGCGAATGCCACCCAGATACCGGTGGCGTTGCCGGGCGCAGACAATGCCACGGTGGAATCCGGCAAGCTGGATCTGCATTTCGATGCGGCCGAGGGGCAGGGCTGGACGCTGACCGGTCGGGTCGGCGAACTGGATCAGGGGGACATGCGGATCGGTGCGCTTACCTTGGACGGCTCGGGCGAGATCGCCACCCAGAACGGAGCCCTTGCCGGGGTCACCGGGCAGATCGATTTCGGCGGCCGACAGCTTGGATTCGACGATCCCGCGATGGCGCAGGCCGTCGGCGAGCAGGTCGAGGGCAGGGCGAATTTCGATTTCACACCCGGCCATGCGTTCGAGGTTCAGGAACTGACGCTTGACGGCACGGATTACGGGCTGTCGGGCTATTTCCTGCTGTCGGGCCTGTCGGGCGGGTTCCTGCTGTCTGTGGATGTCGATGCGGGCTATGACGATCTGGGCCGTCTGTCGGCGCTGGCCGGACGGGACATTACCGGCGCCGCGGACCTTTCCGCCAGCGGCTATTACAGGGTCCTGAACCGCAGTTTCGATTTGCAGGCCGAGGTCACCGGAACCGACATCGCCCTGAACCAGCCCCAGCTTGACCGACTGCTGGAGGGTGACTCGAAGATCCGGCTTGGGGCACGTCGCGACGAAGCCGGAATCGAGATCACCCGGTTTTCCGTCGATGCGCAGGGTCTGACCGCCGAGGCGCAGGGGTATCTGAACAGCCTGTCCAGCGACGTGACCGCGCAGATTTCGATGCCGTCCCTGGAATCGGCGGATCCCGCCTATGCCGGTTCGTTGCAGGCCGAGGCAAAACTGAACGGTGCTAGCGGGCAACGCAGGCTGAGCGTCAGTGGCGAAGCCGACGACCTGAGGATTGGCATCGAGGCACTGGACAACGCGCTTCAGGGCCGCACGAACCTTGCGGTGATCGCGGGTCAGACCCAGGACGGTGCCTATCAGCTTGAGACATTCCAACTGGCCAATCCCCAGTTGAAGGCCGAGGGCGAAGGCAGTTTTGCCGCCGGTGCGCTGGATGCGACAGCCCAGTTCGAGCTGTTCGATCTGGGCGCGATCCGCCCTGACTGGTCCGGCGATTTCCAGGCTCGTGCGAAGCTGTCCGAACAGGACGGCACGCGTTTCGTCGATCTGACCGGAACGGGACAGAATCTCAGCCTTGGGCAACAGAACGTCGATGGCGCGCTGACCGGCACCACCCGCCTGACGGTACAGGCCGAGGAGAAATCGGGCGTCATCACCCTGCGGGACGTGGAATTGACCAACGATCAGCTGGAAGTGACGGCTGATGGCACCTATGGCGAGGGGGTTACCGATATCGCCGCGACCATCGACGCGCGATCACTGGCATTCATGGGCCCCGGCTGGCGTGGTGCGGTGAATGTAGATGGCAGTTTCCGCGAGGCGGGTGACGGGGTGCGCAGGCTGCAGCTTGCCGGAACGGGCCGGGACCTGGCGTTCGGGCAGGCCCAGATCGACGGTGCGCTGGCGGGCGAGACGCGCCTGCAGGTGACTGCGACTGAAAGCGACGGTGTCTTCACGATCGAACAGGCACAGGTCGAGAACCCGCGCCTGACCGGCAGCGCGACCGGCAAGGTCGGTGGCGGCCAGACGGATCTGAGCGCGACCCTGAACGCCGGCGACCTGCGATTCCTGGGCAACGGGATCAACGGCGCGGTGCGTGCCGATGCGCGGCTGGTGGAAGAAAACGATCTGCGCCGGATTACTGCGCGGGGCACGGCCAGCGGCCTGTCCGTCGGGCAGCCAAAGGTCGATCCGCTGCTGCGGGGCCAGACGAATTTCGATCTGGCGGCCACGCAATCGGCCAGCGGGCTGTCGATCCAGCGCGTCGATATCACGAACCCGCAACTGCGGGTTGATGCCAGCGGTGATACGGCCAGCGGCCTGAACGTGCAGGCCCGGCTGAACGACCTTGGACAGATTCAGCCGCAACTGCCCGGACCCGCGACGGTGAACGGCACCATCCGCGAGGCTGGCGCGAACTTCGTGGTCGATCTGGCAGCGACTGCACCCGGTCAGACCAATATCCGGGTCTCAGGCTCGGCGGCGCGCAACTTTTCGACGACCGATCTGTCGATCAGCGGAACCAGCAATGCCTCGATCGCCAACGGGTTTGTCCGCACCCGCACGATCGAGGGACCGCTGCGGCTGGACCTGACCCTTCAGGGACCGCCGGGATTGCAGGCGCTTGGCGGTCAGGTCGTCCTGCAGGGCGGCGAATTGTCCGAACCGGGACTGGGATTGCGGCTTGAGCAGATGAATGTCACGGCCGGATTCCAGCGCGGCAGCATAAATATTGACGCCGCGGCCAATGTCGCCGCGGGCGGCCGGATCACGGTTCGCGGTCCCCTCGATCTTGCCGGCGGAAATGTTGATCTGGATGTGCGGCTGGATCGCGTCGTGGCGCGCGATCCGAACCTGTACCAGACCGAGATAAGTGGGCAGGTCGGCTTTGCGGGGCAGATGCAGGCGGGGCCGCTGATCTCTGGCCGCATCACGCTGGGCGAAACCGAGATCCGCATTCCCTCGACCGGGATGGGCGGCGCCAAGTCGATACCCGAGATACGTCATGTGGACGATACGCGCCCGATGCGGGCCACGCGCGCCAAGGCCGGACTGGAAGAATATCCCAGCGCGGCATCTCGCGATGCCGGAATGGGCGGACCGGCTTCGACCCCGCCGGCGAACCCGCCGCGTCTGGATCTGCAGATCAACGCCCCGAACCGGATCTTCATCCGGGGCCGTGGCGTCGATGCGGAAATGGGCGGGGAATTGCAGGTTCAGGGCACCACCCGCAACGTCGTGCCGATCGGGCATTTCCAACTGATCCGCGGGCGGGTCGATCTTCTGGGCAAACGCTTCGATCTGACCGAGGGGCTGGTCGAGCTGCAAGGCAGCATGATGCCTGTGATCCGGCTTGTCGCACAGACCAGTCAGGATGGCGTCACGACCCGCATCATCATCGACGGCGAGGCGCGCGACCCCGAAATCAGTTTCGAATCCTCGCCCGAGATGCCCGAGGAAGAGGTTCTGTCACAATTGCTGTTCGGGCGTGGTCTGGACAATATCAGTCCGCTGCAGGCCGCACAGCTTGCAAACGCGCTGGCGGTTCTTGCCGGACGTGGCGGCGAGGGGATCGTGGGCCGGTTGCGCAACCAGGTCGGGCTGGATGATCTTGACCTGCAGACCGACGATGACGGCAACGTGCAGGTTCGCGCCGGGAAATATCTGTCAGAGAATGTCTATACCGATGTCTCGGTCGGCGATGATGGAAAAAGCACGATCAATCTCAATCTCGACATCTCCGAGACGCTGCGCGCGCGCGGTTCGGTCGGCAGCGATGGCGACAACACCTTGGGCATCTATTTCGAGCGCGACTACTGATCAGGGATTTCGGATCGGTCGGGGTCAGTCTGCCCCGACCGCACTGACCAGATCAGAGATACTGTCGATCTCTGCCGCCACCCCGTCGCGCATCGCCTCGGGGCCACGGAAGCGCAACATCAGACGGCCGCCGTTCAGACGCAACACACTCCATCCCAGCAATGAACCATCGGGACCGACCATCGCGCCGCTGTCGCGGGCATCTTCTGCGCTGCCGGTCAACCTGGCCCGCAAGGCTTCGAAGCCCGGACCCGCAGCGATCTTCGATTCCCATTGGTCGATGGCAGAGGCAAGCGTTTCAGCCTTGTCACCCCAAAGACTGCGATAGGCCTGATTGTGGATCAGCGCCTGGCCGTTCGGTGCAAAGACCACAAGCGCGTCTTCGATTCCGTCAAGCACATGCGCCCCAAGCAGCAATTCGGCGCGAAACTTGCGGGTCAGTGATACTTCCGAGGTGATGTCCTCGAACAGGAACGCCACCGCACCATCGGGATGCGGACGGCCAGTCACGCGATAGGTCTGTCCACCGGGCAGGGACCATGTCTCGGCATGGTGACCGGTGGCGGCGGCGCTTTCCAGTTTGGCCATCTGCTGACGCCAACTGCGGAAATCCTTGGGTTCGGGCACCATCCGCAATTCGCGCAGCTTGTCGAGCAGGTCGAACAGCGTCGGCCTTGCGGTCAGGAAACCGGTCGGCAGGCCGGTCAGGTCGATCAGCGCCGGGTTGAACAATTGCAGATTTCGTTGCCGGTCAAAGATCGCCAGGCCGATCGGAAGATCGGCAAATGTCTTGGTCAGGGTCTGAACGAATTCCCTCAGGCTGCGCTCTGCCCTCACCGCAGCATCGGCGGGAAGGGCAAACATCATCGTCTGATCGCCGATCCGGTGGCTGTGACAGTCATACCATGAGACGATGCCGTTATCGTCCAGCGCTGCGCGTCGCGTTGCCGTTCCCGCACCCGGCACCGGTTTGGGGGTGTCCAGCAGCCGAGGCAGCGGCCAGCCAAGTTCGCCATCGACCCGCGCCTCGGCGCGCCGCAGATACGCCGCGTTCGCCCAGGTCACCCGTTCGTCGGCGTCCTGGCGCCAGACCAGCATGGGGGTCTGGTCCAAAGCCCGCCGCAACAGGTCCAATTCCTCTTCCATGGCCTGTTGCGACATGGAATCGACAACGATCCCAGCATGATCCGCCTCGGGGTCGGTAACGGCGATCCGCAGCAGGGACTGACCAAGATCCTCGACCGTCAGGCGCAAGGCTGCGCTGCCGGTGCCGCGGGTGCCTTGGATGTCGATCCGCCCGGTCCGGCTGATCCTCTCCAGATCGCCGTCCAGATCGGGAAAGCGTGGACCGATCCATTGCTGCAGCTTGCCCCAGTCATCGTCGGGGCCAGCGACGCGGCTCAGCAGGGCGCGCGCAGGCGCCGTCGCATCGACCAGCCGGCGGTCGCGGAACAGGAATACCATCGGCTGCAATCGTGGTTCCAGCCGGTCCCCGCGCAAGCGGATCGCGGCACCGGCGCGGTGCCGGTCCCACAGACGCAGAAACCCGATCGCCGCCAGAACCGAAACGGTCCCGGCAGCAAGTGCCGTCAGCACCACGAACCAACCTTCGAACGCCACAGAATCCTGCCTCCGGTCATTTCGCCGACATTAGTCCGGTCAGCCTTAATGAAAGGTTAAGGCAATATCAGACCGACTGCATAGGATTGTCGCCAAGGGCACCGCGCTGATCCGCAATAATGCGCGACAGCGGCCAGCGCACCGTGACGACCGCGCCCGGGCCCCCATTGGCGAACCCAACACGCGCGCCCGAGCGTTCCAGAAGCGTCTTGGCGATGAACAGGCCCAGCCCCATCCCCTCGTAACCCTTGCGTTGCGCGCCACCACGGCGGCTGGTCAGATACGGATCACCGATGCGCTGCAACAGTGCGGGCGGATAGCCTGGCCCGTCATCGCGGATCGTCACGGTCAGATGGCTGCCGCTGATTTCGGCTTCGATCACCACCCGTGACTGGGCGAAGTCCACGGCGTTCTGGATCAGGTTACGCAGCGCGTGAATGATCGCGGGATCGCGCCGGATGCTTGGGCCTTCCGCGATGATCTGCAGCAGGGGACCACGCTCTGCATGGGGGGCGGCGGCATCTTCCAGCACGGCGCGCAAGGGTGCGGCATGCAGCAGCAGATCGTCCTTGCCGGCCTGACCCATGCTGCGCAGGATGCCGGCGCAGCGGTCGGCGGATTCGCGCAATGCCAAGGCATCGTCGCGCAGTTCCGGCCGGTCGCGCAACTCGTCGGCCAGTTCCCCTGCAATCAGCTTGATCGTTGCCAGCGGTGTTCCCATCTCGTGCGCGGCGGCGGCGACGACCCCGCCCAGATGTTGCAGCCGCTGTTCACGCGCAAGTGCCATCTGCGTGGCGAACAGCGCGTTCGATGTCGCCGCCACCTCGGCCGTCACCCGATGCGCGTAGCCCGCAAAGAACGCCACGCCGATGACCAGGGCGAACCAGTGACCCAGCGTCAGGATCGGCGCCAGCTTCAACTGATCGCCATGTGCATCATGCAGGGGAACCGCAAGCACCGCGACAAGCGAAATCATTACCATCGTCGCCGCGCCCATCGCGACCGTCTGCCGTGCATTCAGCGATGTCGCGGCGACCGTGACCGGCGCCAGGATCAACAGCGCGAAGGGGTTCGACATCCCGCCGGTCAATGCGATCAAGGCCGAAATCTGGACCAGATCGAAGGCAAGCTGCGCCACCGCACGGTGCGGCGATACGCGGCGTGGCGGATTCAGCCAAAGCCAGGTGTTGACCGCACAGGCCGCGGCAATCAGTGAAAGCACCGGCACCCGCGCGAACTCGAGGCCCATCGCCCAGGCCGCGATTACCGCCGAAAGCTGGCCGCCGATCGCCACCCAGCGCAGCAGAACCAGGGTCCGCATCCGGATCGGTTCGGCCCCGGCCGCCTTGTTGCCGGAGGGTTCGGGAGGGATCTGTCCGTTCGGCGCGCTCATCTGCGTCTCCCGCTGCGACATTGCGCGCCTTGATACCCGTCCGCGGATCGGCGATCAATGCGCGCAACGACCAACACCGAGGAAAGAGCCATGGCCGACCGCAAGCTGCTGATGATCGGAACCGCCGCCGCAGTCGCCGTCCTTGTCGCGGGTGGCGTTTACCTGTCGGCCGGGTCCGGCGGGGATCAGTTCGCCCAATGTCGCGCGGGCACCGTTGCGGGCGGGCTGGACAGTTTCGGAACCGATTTCACGCTGACCGCCGAGGACGGGCAGCGCGTCACCGCCGAACAGGTTTTCACCAAACCATCGCTTCTGTATTTCGGATATACGTTCTGCCCTGATGTCTGTCCGCTGGACAATGCCCGGAACGCCGAGGCGCAGGCAATTCTGGCCGAGCAGGGCGAGGATGTTCAGCTTGTCTTCGTGACCGTCGATCCCAAACGCGACACGCCCGAGGTTCTTGCCGATTTCACCGATCTGTTTTCGGACGACATGATCGGCCTGACCGGCAGCGATGAGGAAATCGCGGCAGTGAACAAGGGCTGGCGCAATTACTACAAGGTCAATGACGAAGAGGACGATGAGTATTATCTGGTCGATCACATGACCAATACCTACCTGGTCATGCCGGGCAATCGCACGGTCGAGTATTTTCCGCGCGATACTTCTCCGGCCGAGATGGCGGACAAGCTGGGTTGCTTCCTGGACGCGGCCGCCTGACCCGCATTCTCTTGCACTGACGTGTATTCCCGCCCAAACATGCCACGACAGGACGGCATGCGAGGAAATGTCATGGATGATCAATCTGACGGCCAGATCGGGCCGGACCCGTCTCTTTTGCTGGTGGATGACGACGAATTGTTCGTCACGCGGCTGGGACGCGCGATGGAAAAACGAGGTTTTCAGCCAAGGACCGCGCTGAGCGTGACGGATGCCCTGCGCCTGATCGGCGAGGCGGCACCTGCCTTCGCCGTGATCGACCTGCGGCTTGAGGATGGCAGCGGGCTGGACGTGGTCGAGGCCCTGCGCGAGGCCCGCGAGGACGCGCGGATCATCGTTCTGACCGGATACGGCGCCATCGCGACGGCCGTCGCTGCGGTCAAGATGGGGGCGACGGATTATCTGGCCAAGCCCGCCGACGCAGATGACGTAACGTCGGCATTGCTGGCATCCGGCGAATTGTTGCCGCCGCCGCCGGAAAACCCGATGTCCGCCGATCGCGTGAGATGGGAACATATTCAACGTGTTTACGAACAATGCGACCGGAATGTCAGTGAAACAGCGCGCCGTTTGCACATGCACAGACGCACACTTCAGCGAATTCTTGCCAAACGCGGGCCGAGATAGTTACGAAAATATTAGGTTGAAACTTTTCTTGGCTGATATAGTTCTCGAATTATCAAGACGAATTGGAACCCAAGAAATGAACGTAGACTTCGATAAGATGACGCTAAAGGAAATGCGGGATCTTCGCGCGAAACTTGATCGGGCGATCAATTCCTACGAGGATCGTAAGCGCCGCGAGGCTCTGGTTGCGATCGAGGAAGCTGCCCGCGAGCATGGCTTCAATCTGGCGGAACTGACCGGCGGAAAGCCGCGTCGTTCCGGAACCGTCCCGCCGAAATATGCCAATCCCGAAGACCCGACGATGACCTGGACCGGACGGGGGCGTAAGCCGCGCTGGGTTCAGGAAAATCTCGAAAAGGGAAAAGAGCTGGACGATTTGCTGATCTGATATGTCAGCAAGAAGGCCGTAGTAACGGCCTTCTTGCCAATAAGGCACAACCCTGAGTTTAGCTTTTGTCGATTGATCGGATCAAATTGTTGAAGCGTTCAAGAAACGCAGCGCGCACATCCGCAGGTGGGCGCAATGTAAGTGAAAGCTCGGACACGATCCCTGCGCTTTCCAGCGGGAAAAGCTTCTTCGCCTCTGTTTCTGTGAAGCCGGCGATCTGAACCGCTTCAAGTCTTGCCGAAATACGGTCTGCCTTCTTGATCTTCTTCTTGATGGCGACCGGCAGAGCAGCGGGCAGTCCAAAGCGTCTGTGGATCGCCGCCGTCAGTCTTTCGTCCATGGCGCCATATTCCTGTCCCAGCGCCGATTTGACCGGTGAAATCATGTCACCGATCACATATTCCGGCGCGTCGTGCAAAAGCGCGGCAAGCCGCCATGCCACGTCGCAGCCGGGGTTCATCTTCGCGAAGATGTCTTCGACCAGCATCGAGTGTTCGGCGACGGAATAGGGCCAGTCGCCCCGTGTCTGGCCGTTCCAGCGCGCGACGAAGGCAAGCCCGTGGGCGATGTCCTCGATCTCGATGTCGAAGGGGGTCGGGTCCAGCAGGTCAAGGCGTCGGCCCGACAGCATGCGCTGCCAGGCCCGCCGGGATCGCGGCGGCATGGGCGCCGCCGTCAGGACAGTTTCTGATCTGCGGGCGCGCCCTGCTGCGCCTGCGCCCGGCGCGCCAGTTCCTGACGATACAACGCGACGAAATCGACCGGATCCATGTTGAACGGGGGGAAACCACCGTCGCGGGTCAGGTCCGACACGATGCGCCGCACGAACGGGAACAGCATGCGCGGGCATTCGATCATCAGGAACGGATGCAACTGATCTTCCGGAACGCCGTCGATGTGGAAGACGCCGCCGTAATCCAGCTCGGCCAGGAACATGGTCTGCCCGTCGCTCTTGTTGGTCGATGTCACCCGATACTTCGAGATCACCTCGTACTGGTTTTCGGTCTGGCGCTTGCGGGCGTCCAGACTGACCTGAACGGTCATTTCGGGCTGCACGTCGCCCTGCGGCGCGCCCTTGGTCGCGACCGCGTTCTCGAATGACAGGTCGCGGATATACTGTGCAAGGATCTGCATGCGCACCTGAGGTTGCGCCTGCGCCTCGCCGTTCGGGGTGTTTTCGTCAGCCATGATCTTTCCTCGCAAGTTCGGACTTGCGACAGCTTCTATCAGGCGCGCATGGTGGCCTCAATGCCGCGTCCAGCCAGATCCGCCGCGCCGTCCCGGCGGATCATGCGGCAGCTCGGGCGGAAGATCCGGCGGCGTCTGTGGGCGGGCCGTGCGCGGATCATCCTCTTCGACCACATAATCGCCGTCGATGACGCCGTCGCCGTAGGGCGGGCGATGCGGCTCGGACCGCATCGATGCACTGTTCATCTCGAAGCGCGCAACCCGGACGCGCTTGGCGACCTGCCGCATGACCGCATCGCGCACGCCGGGTATCAGCAGCGACAGTCCCAGCGCATCGGTAAAGAACCCGGGTGTCAGCAGCAACATGCCCGCAATCAGGATCATCACGCCGTGGGCCAGCGGCCGGGTGGGATCGCGCATCTCGTTGAAGCTTTGCTGCACCTCGCCCCATGCATGCGCGCCCTGGCTGCGCATCAGGGTGGTTCCGATGATGGCGGTCAGGACCACGATCGCCAGCGTCGGCCACAGGCCGATCAGTCCGCCGACCTGAATGAAAAGCGCGATCTCGATGATCGGCACCGCGACGAACAGCCAGAAAAGCCACATGCGAAATCCCCTTCCCGACGGGCGCACAAACTGGACTTGCGCCGATCCGATCCCTACATAGTAACGCAGAGCGACGATACCAACCGATCTTACCAGAATTGAGGCCGTCTCCATGTCCAACCCGCTGATCCAGCTGCTTGTGCTGGCCGCGATCGCGATCTTCCTGATCCTGCGGCTTCGCAATGTGCTGGGCACACGCGATGGGTTCGAACCGTCACAGGTGGATGAGGACGCCCAACCCGCGCGCCGCCGCTTCGAGGTGATCGAGGGAACCGCCGACGAGCCCGATCACGATATTTTCGATCACGCCGAACCGGGCAGCCCGACCGCCGAGGCCTTGGCCGCGATGAAGGAGGTTGATCCGTCCTTCGGTGTGGCGGATTTCCTGAATGGCGCGAAATCCGCATACGAGATGATCCTGATGGCGTTCGAACGTGGCGATCTGTCCGAGGTGCGGCCGTTTCTGGCCGATCCTGTCGCGGATGCGTTCCAGTCGGTGATTGATGCCCGCAAGGCGCAGGGACAGACCGTCGAGGCGCAGTTCCTGGGATTGAGAGACACCGGGTTGGCAGGGGCCGAGTTCGATCATTCGACCGTGATCGCCGAGGTTTCGGTGCGGTTCGTGGGTGAGCTGATCGCGGCGACCAAGGATTCAGAAGGCAATGTCGTCGACGGCGATCCCAAGGCTGCCCGCAAGCAGCGGGACGTCTGGACCTTTGCGCGCGATATGGGCCAAGCCGACCCGAACTGGCAACTGGTCGCAACTGGCTGATGTCACGTCGTCGTCGGGGACTGACGCCAGAGGAAAAGGCGCTCTGGCATCGTGTTGCCGACACCGCGACGCCTCTTTCCGCGCGGATCAGACAGAAGGGCGGTGTCGCATCGGATGATGATCGCGACGACACCGCCGGCAAGGATCCCGTGCCACGGATCAAGCCGCAGACCGTATTTTCGCCAACGCCCCGTTTTCGGATCGGTCAGGCCGCTGGGGCGTCCGGGCCGGAGCACAGCCGCGTGCCCAGCCCTGCGGAACGGCTTGCCGCCGCCCCGTTGCGCATGGATCACAAGGTGCACAAGCGCATGTCGCGCGGCAAGATCCGGCCAGAGGCGCGACTGGACCTGCATGGCATGACGCTTGCAGCCGCGCATCCGCACCTGATCCACTTCATATTGTCCGCGCATGCGCAGGGACACAGGCTGGTTCTGGTGATCACGGGAAAGGGCAGGGGCGATCATGGTCCGCTGCCCACTCGCCCCGGCGCCTTGCGGCATCAGGTGCCGCACTGGTTGCATACCGCACCGCTGTCCCCGGTCGTTCAACAGGTCACCCCCGCGCATTACCGGCACGGGGGTGAGGGAGCATACTACGTCTATCTCAGGCGGCCCGCCGGCTGATCAGGCAGAGTAATTCGCCTTCGGGCCCGCGAAATACCAGATGATCAGGCCAATGACCGGCAGGATGGCGATCAGTGCGATCCAGAGGATCTTGGTGCCCGTGCTTGCGTTCGTGTTGATGACCTGGGCGATCGCCCAGATGTCCAGAACGAAGATGATGATCCCGAAGATATATTCCATGGCGGCTTTCCTTGCTGATCCGACAAGGCCAACACCGGATCGCGGGAACGGGTTCCGTTACAGGACGTAACGCGACAGATCCGCCGACCGTGCCAGATCGCCCAGGTGCCGTTCGACATAGGCGGCATCGACGCTGACGCTGTCGCCGCTCTGATCCGGTGCGGTGAAGGACAGTTCCTCGAAAACGCGCTCGATCACCGTATAAAGACGTCTTGCGCCGATATTCTCGACGGCACCGTTCACCTCGGCCGCAATCCTTGCCAGCGCCGCGATCCCGTCGTCGGTAAAGCTGACGGTCACGCCCTCGGTCGCCATCAGGGCAGTGTATTGTCGAGTCAGGGCATTGTCGGTCTCGGTCAGAATGCGGATGAAATCCTGCTCGGTCAGGGCCCGCAGTTCGACCCGGATCGGCAGTCGGCCCTGCAATTCGGGCAGCAGATCGCTGGGTTTCGCGACATGGAATGCGCCCGAGGCGATGAACAGGATATGGTCGGTCTTGACCGGGCCGTATTTGGTGCTGACCGTCGTGCCCTCGATCAGGGGCAACAGGTCGCGCTGCACGCCTTCGCGGCTGACATCGCCGCCGCGCGCATCGGACCGGGCGCTGACCTTGTCGATCTCGTCGATGAAGACGATGCCGTTCTCCTGCACCGATTCCAGCGCGGCGGCCTTGACCACCTCGTCGTCCAGAAGCTTGTCGGCCTCTTCCGCGATCAGCAGGTCATAGCTTTCCGCGACAGTCACCTTGCGCCGCACACGTCGCCCGCCGAACGCCTTCATCAGCCCCGAAAGATCCATCATGCCGCCCAGCGATTGACCCGGCTGGCCCGGCATCTCCATTCCTCCAAGCGGGTTTGAATTGTCCTGCAGTTCCAGCTCGATCACCGTATCGTCCAGCTCGCCCCGCTTCAGCTTGTCGCGGAACATCTGCCGGGTGCCGTCTCGGGCGCCCTCACCGGCCAGTGCCTCGATCACCCGCTCTTCCGCGGAATGATGCGCCTTGGCCTTCACCTCGTCGCGCATCCGCTCGCGCGTATCGACGATGGCGGTGTCGGCCAGATCGCGGATGATCTGTTCGACGTCTCGCCCGACATAGCCCACCTCGGTGAACTTCGTGGCCTCGACCTTGATGAAGGGCGCATTGGCAAGCTTGGCCAGCCGCCGGCTGATCTCGGTCTTGCCGACGCCGGTCGGCCCGATCATCAGGATGTTCTTGGGGTAGATCTCGTCGCGCAGATCGTCGCCCAACTGCTTGCGGCGCCAGCGATTGCGCAGCGCGACGGAAACCGCCCGCTTGGCCTCTTTCTGCCCGATGATGAAACGGTCCAGTTCGGACACGATCTCGCGCGGTGTCAAATCGCTCATGCTCTTCGCCTCACTGGCTTCTTCTTTGCAAAAATATCCCGGGGGAGTCGCCGGAGCGGCGACGGGGCAGCGCCCCTCAGCCTTCCAGGATCTCGACCGTCAGGTTTCCGTTGGTATAGACACAGATATCGGCGGCAATGGCCATCGCCCTGCGTGCCACCTGCTCGGCGTCCAAGTCGGTTTCCAGCAGGCCGCGCGCGGCGGCCAGTGCGAAATTGCCGCCCGATCCGATCGCGGCCACGTCGTGTTCGGGTTCCAGCACGTCGCCCGCCCCGGTCACCACAAAGATCTGGTCGCCGTCGGTGACCAGCAGCATGGCTTCCAGATTGCGCAGATACTTGTCGGTGCGCCAGTCCTTGGCCAGTTCGACACAGGCGCGCTGCAACTGTCCCGGGGCGCCTTCCAGCTTCTTTTCAAGCCGTTCCAGCAGGGTGAAGGCATCGGCGGTGGACCCCGCGAAGCCGGTCACGACATCGCGCCCGCCGGGCTGCAGGCGACGGACCTTGCGCGCGGTACCCTTCATCACGGTCTGCCCGACGCTGACCTGACCATCGCCCGCGATCACCACCTTGCCGCCGCGCCGCACCGCAAGGATCGTGGTGCCGTGCCAGCCGGGAAACTTGTCGTCCGCCATCAAAGGGCCTCCGTCGTCTCGTTTCGGGTCAGATATGGGCGCAAGCGTCCCAGCGCAAGAAGTTGCGCCCGATCCGGGCCGGTTCTAGCCTGCCGGAATGAGCCAGTCCCGGTTCCTGCGCATCTATCTGCATCCGCCGGTCCTGCACACCGCGCGGGCCGAAAAGCTGGGCTTTCTCAACAGGATGCAGGGATTGCTGACCGCGCGCGGCTGGCAGGTTGAAATCTGCTGGTCGGGCAAGCGTGCGCGCGCCGAGGCGCCGGATGTTCCAGGTTATGCGCTGTATCACATGGAGAAGCCGACCCATGATCGGGCGCTGACCTTCCGGCTGGCCTATCACTATCCATTCTGGCGGCTGGAGCCCGTGGCGGAACGCTGGCGCTGGCCGGTCGCGCAAGCCGAATTCTGCCCTGCGGCCGATCCGCCTGCCGCGCGCGCCTTTGCCGACCGTCTGTGCCGCCGCGTGCTGCCCGGACCCGAACCGCGATCTGGGGATCATGTGCTGATCCCGCTGCAGGGCCGCATTCGGCAGCACCGGTCCTTTCAGACGGTCAGTCCGGTCGCGATGGTCGATGCGGTGGCCCGGACGGGACGTCCCTGCGTCGCAACGCTGCATCCCAAGGAACATTATGACGACGCCGACCGCGCCGCGCTTGCGGATCTGGCGCGGCGACACCCGAACCTGGCGATCGGCGGCGACACGATGGCACTTCTGCGCGATTGCGCCTTTGTCGCCACCCAGAACAGCGCCGTTGCGTTCGACGGCTATATTCTGGGCAAACCGGCGGTGCTTTTCGCGCAGGTCGATTTTCATCACATCGCGCTGAACGTCGCCGAACTCGGCACGGATCGGGCGCTGGCGGATGCGCCCGGCCATCGGCCGGATTTCGCCGGATATCTGCACTGGTTCCTTCGCGAACAAAGCATGGATATGATGGCGGCGGACGCCGATGAGCGCCTGCTGGCCGCGATGCGGCGGGGTGGCTGGCCGGTCTAGGCGAGATCGGAAAGGTTGGACAATGACGGATGGGCGGGTTCCGATGCGCGTGTCGCGCAAGGATTGGGCCAGTGGGAATGAGGCGTGGCGCGGCCATGTCGAAGGCGCGGAGTTGGGCACCGATGTGACGGTGCTGTTCTACCAGACAGACACGCCGGGCAAGGGACCGGCATGGCATGTCCACCCCTATGACGAGGTATTCATCGTTCGTCAGGGCCGGGCGCTGTTCACGATCGGGGCGCAGAAGATCGAGGCGGTCGCAGGTGATGTCCTGTTCGGGCCGCGCGACATGCCGCACAAGTTCCACAATCTGGGTCCGGGACGGCTGGAAACGACGGATATCCACCTGTCGCCGCGCTGGATCCAGACCGATCTTCCGGACCCGGAAACAGAGCCTGACTGACAGCCGGACATGAAAACGCCGCCCGGGCGCAGGGGCCGGGGCGGCGACGCAGGAAGGTCAGGCGATCAGACGGATTCGTCGATCCAGCTTTTCAGCGCGGCCTTGGGCGCGGCGCCCATCCGGTTCGACACCACCTCGCCATCCTTGAACATGAACAGCGCCGGGATGCCGCGCACGCCAAGGGCGGCGGCCTGTTCGGGGTTCTCGTCCACGTTGACCTTCACGATCTTCAGCTTGCCGGCATATTCGTCTGACAGCTCTTCCAGAGCCGGGCCGATCTGCTTGCAGGGGCCACACCATTCGGCCCAGAAATCGACGATCACCGGGGTTTCGGCCTGACGCACTTCGGCGTCGAATTCGCTGTCATTGACGTGCACGGTAGCCATGCTGATCTCTCCTTGGAAGGCGGGGCCGGGCGTTCCGGCGTGGCGGGATGGAATACAGCTATGGACGCAGGCGCGTGGGGTCAAGGGTATCGGCCACCCCGTCCAGCAGCGGATCCGGCAATGCCATCAGGCTGCGCGTCGCGGTCCACAGGATGGCCGCGCCTATGGCACGACCGGGATAGATCGCCTGCAGCGCCGCGCGATAGGCGGCCATCTGACGCAGGATCCCCTCTGGCGTGGCGTCGGGCGTCGCCGGTACCTCGGTATTCGATTTGTAGTCGATGGCAAGCACCTGATCGTCGCGGACCAGCAGCCGGTCGACGGTGCCGTGCAGGATGCCCAATCCGGGCAGCGGCGCGGTCAGGCGGACTTCGCGCAGCACGGTGGTGCCTTCGGGCACATCCATCACCTGGGCCAATGAAGGTGCCTGAATGACCGCGCGCGCCTCGGACATCAGGTCGGCGAATTCGGCCGCGTCGGGCAACCCGCCTTCGGCCCCGGCAAGGGCGGCCCGGGCCAGCCCGTCCCAGGCCTCGGGCGGTGTACCCGGTAGATGTTCCAGCAGCAGGTGCAGTCGCGTGCCGCGCAGCATCGCGGCCTCGGGATCGGCGTCGTCGACCGGGCCGGTCAGCACCTTGGCCCCGCCAAGCGACGTCGCGGCGACGGGGCGCGCGCGTTCCGGCGGCTGCGGGGCGGGCAGGCGCGCCCAATCGGGCACCGCGATCCGGGCGGGTGACACGGGCTGGGTGCCGACATCGCCGGTGGGCCAGTCGCCGAATGACAGCCGCAGGCCGGTGCCTATGCCGTCGATCGGGATTTCCGCACGATCCAGCGACGCGCGGCCGGCTCCGTCCGCGATCATCGCGTGCCAGCTGTCCAGCCCAGCCCCGGTCTCGCCCGCCGCCGCCACGATCAGCCAGCTTTCGGCCCGCGTCATCGCGACGTAAAGCAGCCGGCGGCGTTCCTGTTCCTGCAACCGCGTCTGCTCTGCGACGGCATCGGCCACCGCGTCGGGGCGTTCTGCGGCGCTGCCGCGCCATGTCGGGCGGCCATCGATCCGCACCGTGCGGGTGCGACTGTCGGGACGGCGCTTTCTGGTTTCGGGCAGGATGACCACCGGGCTTTCCAGACCCTTGGACCCGTGCACGGTCATGATCCGGATCAGCCCGCCCGCGCCCCCCGGCAATTGTCGCTTGACCTCGACCTCGTCGCTGGACAGCCAGACGAGGAAACCGGTCAGTGACGGCGTCTCGGCACTTTCATAGGCAAGGGCCTGCGACAGCAATTCGTCGATCCCGTCCTCGGCTTCTTCTCCCAGTCTTGCGATCAGCGCAGCGCGCCCGCCATGCCGGGTCAGCAGGCGCGAGATCAGGTCATAGGGCCGCCAGTAATCGGCCTTGTCCATCAAATCTGACAAGACTGCGTACGCGTGCGTATGAGACGAGGCACGCAGTTGCTGGTTCAGGTGTTTCTTGCCCCGCCCGACAGCCAGCCGGTAAAGATCGTCTTCGGACAAACCGAACAGCGGTGATCGCAATGCGGCGGCCAGCGACAGATCGTCCTCGGGCGTGGCCAGCACCGACAGCGTCGCGGTGATGTCGCGCACCGCCAGTTCGGCGGCCAGTTTCAGCCGGTCGGCCCCGGCGACCGGCAGCCCGGCGGCCTTGCATTCGCGCAGAAGATCCTCGAACAGGCCGGCCCTTCTTTGCACCAGAATCTGGATATCGCCCGGACCGATGGCGCGCAGATCGCCTGTCTTGGCGTCTCGCAAGGGGGTGCCGATCATCGCCCTGATCTGGGATGCCACCGCGCGGGCCAGCATCGTGTCGGCGGCGTTTTCGGCGGGCGCATCGACCGGCTGGGTCCAGTCGCCCGGCTCGGGTCTGTCGGGTTCGGCCAGCGGCGGCCAGATATCGACGCGGCCCGGCAAGGCGTCGCGAAAGGCGATATGACGGGGCGGATCGCCCAGCCCTTCGGCCGCCTCACCCTGAAACACTGCATCGACCAGCGACAGGATCGCCGGGGACGAGCGGAAGGAATGTGCCAGACCGCGCTGCTGCATCGGGCGCTGGACGGCGGCAAAGTCATCGCCGAACCGGGCGCGCATTTCCTCGAACACGGCGATGTCGGCGCCCTGAAAGGAATAGATCGACTGTTTCGGGTCGCCCACCACGAACAGCGTGCGGGTGCGGTCCTGCGCGCCCGCGCCGCTGGTGAATTCGTCGGTCAGGCTGCGCACGACGCGCCATTGTTCGGGGCTGGTGTCCTGTGCCTCGTCGACAAGGATATGGTCGATGCCGCCATCCAGCCGCCACAGCACCCATTGCGCCATGCTGGATTCGCGCAGAAGCTGTGCGGTCTTGCGGATCAGGTCGTCGAAATCCAGCCAGCCATGCGCGGCCTTGCGCTGCGCCAGCCGCCGCGTGAATTCATGGCCAAAGCGATGCAGCGCCAGCGTCTTGCCGGCCAGCGCCAGCGCCAGCGCGTCAGCGCGGGCATCCTGCACACGCAGCATCAGGTCTTCCAGATCGGCCATGAACGGTGCGCACGGGCCGGTCCGCAGTCCCTTGGTCGGAAGGCTGCCGATTTTCGCGGTAAAGGGTTCCTTGGCGCCGGATCCCGTCAGCAGCGCGCCGATCAGCAGGTGCAGTTCGGCCATGCCGGGCGCGTGCCAGTTGCCCTGACCCAGCTTGGCGGCCAGTCGCGCATCGGTCGTGCCGCCGGTCGCAAAGACCGGCAGCAGCGCATCGAACAGATCAGCCTCGCCCCCCTCGAACACATGGCCCAGCAACAGATCCTCGGTCAGTCCGGCCGGCAGCCCCAGTACCGCCCAGATCGCCTCCGCGTCGGGGGTATCGCCGAAATCGGCCTCGGACAGGCTGGCCAGGAACCCGTCCAGATTGTCGCCGCCATGCAATGCGGTCAGGTCGCGGATCGCGGGGTCGCCGTCGTGGGCCATTTCCTCGACGATCTCGGCGCGCAGAACGCGGGCCGAGCGGTCGTCCAGTTCCGCGAACCCCATCGGGACGCCGGCTTCCAGTGGAAAGCGCCGCAGAAGCGCCGCGCAGAAGCTGTGGATGGTCTGGACCTTCAGCCCGCCGGGGGTTTCGATGGCGCGGGCGAACAACCGCCGCGCCTGTGCCAGATCGGCGGTGACGCCCTCGCCCAGATCCGCCAGTGCGGCGCGCAGCCGGGGTTCGGGCAGCATCGCCCATTCGCCCAGGCGGCGCAGCAGACGGTTCTGCATCTCGGTCGCGGCCGCCTTGGTATAGGTCAGGCACAGGATGCGTTCGGGCGCGCAGCCCGACAGCAGCAGACGCGCGACGCGGTCGGTCAGCACCCGCGTCTTGCCCGATCCGGCATTCGCCGTCAGCCAGGTCGAGCGCAGCGGATCGGCGGCGGCGATCTGGTTCAGCGTCGCGTCATTCGTCATGGCCGACCTTTCCGGGCTGCGGGTCATCGGCCAACGACCATTCGCCATAGCGCGCCAGATGATCATAGTCGCCGGCATAGGCCCGCAATTCCGGCGCCCGGATCGCGGTGAAGCCTGTTCCGCCGGTCAGATATGACGCGATCAGGCGCAGGAAGCCGTCCCAGTTCTGCCCCTCGATCACGGCCGAGAAGTCGCGTTCGTGGGTCGCGCCATCGCCCCCCAGCTGGATATAGCGGATCCCGGCCACGTCCACCGGACCCAGATCCGGGAATCCGCCGTGCCGGGCCATTGCGGCCTCCAGCACCAGTTGCTTGTCGAAATGCGCGATCTGCGCGTCCGATGGCGGCTTGCCGGACTTGTAGTCGTAGATCATTGCCCGGCCATCGTGCAGCAGGTCGATCCGGTCGGGTTTTGCGGTCAGCCGGAAATTCATGCCGGGCACCCGGACCGCGCCGCGCTGTTCGATTACCTGCGGGCTGCCCTCGGCCAGCCGGGCCAGTTCGTCGGAAACGATCCGGTCGGCGATCCCCTCCATCCGGGCCTGCCAGAAGGCGCGGGCCGATGGCCACGGCACCTCGTTTTCCAGAACCTGCGCGGTGATTGCCAGAAATGTCCGGCGCAGCGCGTCGGGCGGGGTCTGCGCTGACGGTCGTGTGCGCAACAAGGCCTCGACGATGCTGTGCAGGGTCTGGCCGCGCAGGGCGGCGTCGGGTTCCGGGCGCAGCGGGTTCAGCGGCCGCAGTTTCAGCACCCGCTTGGCATAGACGGCGTAGGGATCGCGGATCAGCAGCGCGATATCCGTCACGGGAAGTTCGTCGAAGGCGGGTGCGGGCGGAATGGGCGAGGGGCGGGCAGCCGGCGCCAGCCGTGCGTTGGGCCGGGCCGCGGCCTCGGCCAGGGCCAGCCACTGCCTGCCACGTTCACGCATTGCGTGCAGCGCCTGGGGGCCGTTGCGTTCCGGCAGGCCGGCCATCAGATTTGTCAGACGGTTCAGCCAGCGCGACGGAATTGTCTCGGCTTCCGCATTGCGCTTTGCCCGTGTCAGGATCACCCGCGCAGCACCGATGCCTTGCTGGAAATCATGCGCGGCCAGACCGATCTGGCGTTCCGGCAGGGTAAGTCCGGACTGCAGCCGCATCTGGCGCGACAGCCAGGGGTCGGGCGTCAGTGCCTGCGGCCAGCCGCCTTCGTTCAGGCCCGACAGGATGACCAGGCCCGCGCCCACGATCCGTGCCTCGCGCGGGCCGCGGATTTTCAGCAGTGGATTATAATCTGCCTCGGTGCGGTCGGCCAGCGCCTGCAGTTCATCGTACAGCAGGCTGGCAAAATCGCCCGGGCCCAGATCCGGTCCTTCCCCCGCGTGTTCGGCCAGATGGTCAATGACGGATCTGGCAAGCTGGCCGGGCTTTTTCTTCCACAGTTCCGACGCGTTTGCATCGCCACCCGGGCCAGCGGCCAGCATCTCGGCCATGTGGCGAAGATCCGCCAGCCGGTCCGAAATCGGGCGGGGCGTCAGATCGGTCTCGAAGACCTTGAAGCGATCTGCAACGTCTGCCGCCCATTCTGCCCACAGCTTGCGCACCTCATCGCCCCGTGTCGCCCAGTTTCGCAACGCGTCGCCGGTGGGAAAGACCGGCCCCCGGTCGCGCAACTCCAGTTCCAGATCACGTGCCTGACGTCTGGCATCGTTCGCACCGATCATCAAAGAGCCGGTCGCCGTCAGCGGATGTTTCAACAGGATCAGCAGCCGGTCGATGGTCAGTGCCTCGCCGAACAGCCCCGTCACATGGCGCAGGAACAGGCCCGGCGCGGTCTGCGGCAACGGACGACCGGCACTGTCATCTGCGCGCAGATGCCAGCGGTCCAGTGCCGCGTTCACACGCCGGATCAGGTCGCGATCGGCGGCGATCAGCGTCACCGGCGTGACCCGTTCAGCAGCGTCGCGCATGACCAGGGCGATGGCTTCGGCTTCTTGCCCAGGCTGGTCGGCCTCGATCAGGGTCAGCCCATCGCAGGCGGGCAACAGGTCGGGCAGGGACGGTCCCTCGGCGATCCACTGGTCTGTGACCGGGGCGGGCCTCAGGGCCAGTGACACCAGCCGGTTGCGGTCGGGTGCCGCGGCGGCTGCGTCCGTCCATGCGCGGGGCATGCCGACTGCGCCGATCAGGGGCGCGAAGCGGGCTTGCGGATGATCCTCGGCGGTGACGTCCAGCCGGTCCCACACATCCTGCGGCTGGCCCGCGTCAAAGCCGGGCAGCACGACGGCGCCGTTCGGCAGCCCGGCCACCGCCTGCATGAACAGCCGCGTCGCACCGTGCGATCCGGTCGAACCCGCGACGATCACCGGATCGGCAGGCAGGTTCAGTCCCCGGGCCCAATCGGCGGCGGCGGTCTGGGCTGCGATGCGCTGGCGGGCGGCGCGATCGACCGGCGCTCCCTTCAGGTGGAAATCGGCGGCGATGCGCAGGAATTCCAGCGCATTTTGCCAATGGCGCGCATGATCACCGGTGTCGATGGAATACAGCGCATCCGGGCCGCAGCCTTCGGTCTGCATTTCGGTCATCAGGTCGGCCAGCGAATGCGCCAGCGCGGGCACCGAATGGCCAGCCGCCAGGTCGGGGCGCTTGCGCAGCAATCCGTCGATCAGTCGCGCCAGTTCAAGCCTGCGCGCCAACGGTGCGGCAAGCGGTCCATCCGCCGCCGCCGGACCTGCGCCCAGATCGGTCACGACCCGTAGAGTCGGCAGCAGAAGCGGGCCGTGCCGGTCAAAGGCGTCCTGCATTGCGGTCAGGGTGCGGCCGGAATTGGCATAGATCGTGACGCGCGCCACGGCCTCGGGCGGCTGGCCGGACATCCGGTCCAGAAAACCGTGCACGAACTCGGCCGCGAAATCGACGCCGGGCGGAAGGGCGAACAGGCCGCTTTGCCACTCAGCCATGCAGCAGCGCCTCGGCCAGCGGAATTGCGTCGGGGCGTCCGACATCGCACCAGCCGCCCTTGTGGATCATGCCGAACGCGGTCCCCTGGGCGATCATCAGATCCCAGAGACGGTTCAGCGAAAACACCTTCTCGGGAATGTCGGTCAGCAGGTCGGGCCGGATGATCTGTGCCCCGGCATAGACGAAATCGCCCTTGCGGCTGATCCGCCCGTCCTGATCCAGCGCGAAATCGCCCGCGCCGATCCGCGCCGTGGCGCCCTCCAGCGGGACCAGCGCCAGAAGCGCGTGCATGTCGTCGCGCCACGCATCGGCCAGCGCGGCCAGAGGGTTCGGCCCGGTCCAGACCACATCCGGGTTCAGCGTCATCACCGGCCCCCGCCCCAGCAGCGGCAGCGCCTTTCGCAAGCCACCGCCAGTGTCGAGGATGGTGCCGGGTTCGTCGCTGATCGCGACGTCCTGCCCGGCCAGATGATCGGCGATCTGCTGGCCCAGATAGTGGCTGTTCACCGCAATCGGCGCGCATCCGGCCTGCCGTCCCAGCGCCAGCGCACGATCCAGCAGGGTCTGTCCGCCGACCCGGATCAGCGGCTTCGGACATGTGTCGGTCAGCGGGCGCATCCGCGTGCCAAGCCCGGCGGCAAAGATCATCAGCGGGCGCATTGGCGGCGGATCCTTTCAATGGCGGCGCTGTCCGGGGCGGGGATGTCGGCGATGATCCGGGCCAGCGGCGTCAGCGCCGGATGGCCAAGATCGCGCTGCAGATGATCCCAGACGCGTGGCATGAAATCCAGATAGCGCGGCTTGCCATCGCGCAGGCAAAGCCGGGTGAAGATGCCGACGATCCGCAGGTTCCGCTGCGCCCCCAGCAGCGCATAGGCGGCGCGGAATCGATCCCGGTCCAGACCGGTCGCGGCCAGATAGCGGGCGATGCAGTCGGTCTCGATCCGGGGATCGACGTCTCGGCGGGCGTCCTGCAGCGCCGAGACCAGATCATAGGCCGGATGGCAGGCCACCGCGTCTTGATAGTCGATCAGGCCAAGCGCGGCATCGCCGTTCCAGATCAGGTTCTCGGCGTGGAAATCGCGCAAGGACAGGACCGGGGCCATGTCTGCCGCCAGTTCGGCATGCAGCCGGGCGATGGCGGGCGCAATGTCGCGCGCGGCGCCGCCTGGGTGGCCGACCGCCTGCGGATACCACTCTGCGAACAGTCCCACCTGGTCTGCCAGGGTGGGGCCGTCCAGCGCGCAAACGAAATCGGGTGCCGGATGACGATGCAGATCGACCAGGAAATCGGTGATCCGGTGATAGATCCTGGGCGCAAGGTCAGGTTGGGCCTGCAGCACGCGCGCAACCAGATCGTCGCCCAGATCCTGCACCAGCAGCAATCCTGCTGCCTGATCCTCGGCCAGGATCGCGGGGGCCGCAAAGCCGCGATCTCGCAGCCAGCGGGTCATCCGGGCAAAGCGGGCACAATCGCCCGACGGATCGTCCATCAGAACGGCGCTGCCTGCCTGATCCGTCAGGCGGAAATATCGCCGGGCGGATGCATCGCCGGCCAGTGGCAGGACCCGCGCCGCGCCCCAGCCGGCGGCGACCACGAACCGCGCCCGTTCCGCGGTGCGGATGACATCCGGGCCGGACAGGGCGATGTCACGCAGATCCGGGTCGTCCTTCATGGTGATCAAGACGGTCAGCGCGCGTTCGGGCAGGGCCTCCATCCGGTCTGGCCATTCGATCAGGCAGATCGCGTTGTCCTGCGCCTCGTCCAGCCCCAGCTCGTCCAGTTCGGAGGGGTCGGTCAGGCGATAGAGGTCGGCGTGCCAGATCTCGGTTCCCATCGGGTCGTCATAGGTCTGAACCAGCGTGAAGGTCGGGCTGGGCACGTCCTCGGCGGCCTCGCCCTGCCGCGCACGGATGAAGGCGCGCGCGAAATGGGTCTTGCCCGCGCCGACCGGCCCGTCCAGCAGGATCGTGTCGCCCGGCCGCGCCGTGGCCGCCAGCATCCGTGCAAGGGCGGCGGTCATGGTTTCGTCGGCGGTCAGTCGCGTGCTGGTCATGCCCCGCTTCTAGCTGGTTGTCGGGCTGGTGCAAACGCCCCGTGTCATGGCACTATCTGTCCGGTGCTGCCGCCAGTGGAAAGGACGCCTCATGCTGCGATTTGCCCTTGTCTTCATGCTGCTGGCCCATCCGGCCCTTGCCACGCAGGAATATATCCTGCCGACCCTGTTCGACGTGACCGAGGTCGCCCCGGATGACGTGCTGAACATTCGCGAACGGCCCGATGCCTCGGCCCCGGTGATCGGTGCGCTTGCCCCGGATGCGACGCGGATCGAGGTCGTGCAGGAACAGGATGGCTGGGGGCAGGTGAACAGCGGCGAACGGGCAGGGTGGGTGTCGATGCGCTTTCTCAGCTATCGCACCGATGTCTGGCAGGACGGCGCCGTGCCGGACGGGTTCGCCTGCTTCGGAACCGAGCCCTTCTGGGACGTCAGGATCGACGGCGGCGATCTGGTGCTGAGCGGTGTGGACATCGAACAGGAACGCCACATGGTGCAATCGATCCTGGGCACGGGCGTGTTCGGCGACCCAGCCCGTGCCGTGGTGGCCGAGGGGATCACGCTGGTCGAAACCCCGCAGATCTGTTCTGACGGGATGTCTGATCGCAGCTTCGGGATGCGCGCGACGTTGATCCGCCATGGCGATACCCCAAGCCTGCTGTCGGGGTGCTGCCGGATCGCGGACTAGGGTGGTATCTCAGGTCAAGCCCAGCACGTCGGCCATATCGTATTCGCCCGGTCCCTTGTCCTGGCCCCACAAGGCCGCGCGGATCGCGCCGCGTGCAAAGATGGCTCGATCGGTCGCGATGTGGCGCAGGATCAGGCGTTCGCCCGCACCGGCGAAGATCACGTCATGTTCGCCCACCACGTCGCCGCCGCGAATGGCGGAAAAGCCGATGCTGCCGGGCTCGCGCGCGCCTGTGATTCCCTCGCGCGCCGGGGTGCGCAGATCGGCCAGCGCGGCGCCGCGTCCTTCGGCCGCGGCCTCGCCCAGCATCAGCGCCGTTCCCGACGGCGCATCGACCTTCATGCGGTGATGCGCCTCGACCACCTCGATGTCCCATTCCTCGCCAAGCGCGGCTGCCACCTTTCGGGTCAGGCCGACCAGCAGGTTGACCCCAAGGCTCATGTTGCCGGCGCGAATGATCGGGGCGTGACGTGCCGAGGCCGCCAGTTTCGCCAGGTCGTCCTCGGCCAGACCGGTGGTGCCGATCACGTGCACCGCGCGCGCCTGCGCCGTCAGTTCGGCAAAGGCCACGGTGGCCGCCGGCGCGGTGAAATCGATCACGGCCTGGGCCCGTGCGATCACGCCGACCGGATCGTCGCTGACTATGACGCCCACCGGCTGCCCGCCCATCGCCTCGCCGATGTCGCGACCGATCCAGTGGTGGCCCGCGCGTTCCAGCGCGCCGGCCAGCCGACAGTCGCCGTTCTCAAGGATCAGCCGGATCAGCATCTGCCCCATCCGCCCCGAGGCACCGGTCACCACGATACCCGGCAGATCCCCGGTTTCGGTCTGTTGGAAATCGCTCATCCATCACCCCCGCGTTTCCCGCCTCATACCCCGTTGCGGCGCGGCCCGCGACCCCCTACATCGGAACGCATGGCACAGAACCGCTTTTCCCATGGCTCAGGCCCGTCGCAGCGCCAGCTGCGCGTGGGCGAGCTGATCCGCCGCACCCTGTCCGACGTGCTTTTGCGCGCGGATGTGCACGACCCGGATCTGAACCGGCATTCGATCACCGTCGGCGAGGTTCGGACCTCGCCCGATCTGAAGGTCGCGACCGCCTATGTTCTGCCGCTTGGCGGGCATGACGCCGAAGAGGCGTTGGCCGCGCTGCGCCGCAACGCGCCCGAGCTGCGCCACCTGGTCGCCAAGGCCATGACGCTGAAATATGCGCCGCAGTTGCGGTTCCAGCTGGACGAAACCTTCGACCGGCTGGATGATACCCGCCGGATGTTCGCCGATGAACGGGTCCGCCGCGATGTCGAGGCGCCCGACGACGACGCATCGGAACGCGACGGGCACGATGATCGCGATGATGCTTGAGGTGCAGAGGCAGCTTGGCGTCGCGCTGGGAATGATGTTTGCCTTCGCGCTGCCTGCCGCCTCGGATGGTTGTGGCCATCTCGAACATGACGGACAGGGCTATGTCGTCTGTCAGGTCGAGGCCGCGCAGGAACCCGCACTGCGGCTGTGGCAGGACGACGAAGACGGCAAGCCGCTGAACAATTTCAACAATGTCCGCAAGTCCCTGGCGTCCGGCGAAAGGCTGGATTTCGCGATGAACGCGGGCATGTTCCATCCCGATTACCGCCCGGTCGGGCTGCTGGTGATCGACGGGCAGGAACGGCACGGAATCAACACGCAGGCGGGCGGCGGGAATTTCGGGATGCTGCCTAACGGCGTCTTCTGCACCGGTGGCGCGCGGCCCTTTCAGGTGATCGAAAGCCGCGCCTTTGCGAAGGCGCACCCCGAATGCCGACTGGCCACCCAATCAGGTCCGATGCTGGTCATCGACGGCGCGTTGCATCCGCGCTTTCTGGTCGATTCCGACAGCCGCTATATCCGGAACGGCGTTGGCGTGTCGCCCGACGGGCAGACCGCGTGGTTCGCGATCTCTGACCGTCCGGTGACCTTCCATCAGTTCGGTCGGCTGTTTCGCGACGGGCTGCAGGTGCGTGACGCGCTGTATTTCGACGGCTCGATCAGCAGGCTTTATGCTCCGGGCGTGAATCGCGCGGATTTCGGGCGCAGTCTGGGCCCGATCATCGGGCTGGTCGGTACGACCGAATGATGCGGCGCGGTTGACCCGCGCCCGCCCGAGGGCTATCTGCCCGGCTTCGATTTTTTCCAAGAGGGTCTCATGGCACGCAAGAAGGGCCGCGACATCACGGGCTGGCTGATCGTGGACAAGCCCGCGGGCGTCACCTCGACTTCGGTCGTGAACAAGGTGCGTTGGGCGCTGGATGCGAAGAAGGCGGGCCATGCCGGCACGCTGGACCCGGATGCGACCGGCGTTCTGGCCGTCGCTTTGGGCGAAGCGACCAAGACGGTGTCGATCCTGACGGACGCCTTGAAATGCTATGATTTCAGGGTGAACTGGGGGGCCGAGACCACGACCGACGATGCGTCGGGGGAAGTGCTGCGAAACGCCGAGGAACGTCCCGACCGCGCCGCGGTCGAAGCTGCGCTGCCAGGGTTCATCGGCCAGATCATGCAGGTTCCGCCAGCATTCTCGGCGGTCAAGGTCGATGGCGAGCGCGCCTATGACCTGGCCCGCGAAGGCGAGGAACTGGATCTGGCGGCGCGACCCTTGTGGGTTGAAAGCCTGACGCTGATGGATGCGGATCGTGACACCGCACGGCTTGAAATGGTCTGCGGCAAGGGGGGCTATGTCCGGTCGATCGCCCGCGATCTGGGACGCAAGCTGGGTTGCCTTGGCCATGTCGCCGAGTTGCGCCGGGTCTGGTCGGGACCCTTTGAGGTCGAGGACGGCGTGGCCTTCGACAAGGTGGACCGCGAGGCGCAGGACTGGCTGCAGGCACAGCTTCTGCCGCTGGAATCGGCGCTGGACGATCTGCCTAAGCTGCGCGCGACGCCGGAAGGCGCGATCCGTATCCGCAACGGAAATCCCGGCGAGGTGACCGGCGGCGCGGAATGGGGTGATCTGGTCTGGGTCAGCGACGGCAACCTGCCAGTCTGCATCGGCCGCTATCAGGGCGGCAAGGTCCAGCCTGAGCGGGTCTTCAATCTGTAGGGGCTGCCGCCCGCAATTGCGGGCATTGCCGCAAAGTCGAAGTCTCAGCGAGGGCGGTGGGCGCCAAGGAACGGGCCATCGCCGGCCGCGTCGATGCGCGCGATGGCCTCGGCGATCGGTTCCAGAATGACCGCCATCTTCCATGCCGTGGCATGGATCATCAGATCGGGCGATACCGCCAGCGCGACATGACCCGGCCAGAACAGCAGATCGCCGCGGCGGATGTCGGTCACCTCGGGAAAGGCCGCACGCTGCAGATCGCTGTCGCCGGGGCAGGCAATGTCGCAACCGCTGAGTGCTGCCTGGACGAGGCCCGAACAGTCGATCCCCCAGTCGCTGTTGCCGCCCCAGAGATAGGGCGTGCCGATCAGCAGCTCCGCCACTGCCACGGGATCGGTGGCGGGTTGGTCGGCGATATGCGGCAGCGGCACATATCCACCCGTGGCAAGACGCGCGAACCCAGCTTCGATCCCTTCGACGGCCAGCCGCGCGCCGATGGACAAGGCGTGCATCTGATGCTGCTTCATGTCCGGGCTGGGATAGGCATGGGTGGCGGGCGCCGTGACGCGGTGGGTCAGGGGTGGCAGATCGCGGGTCAGGGCGGTGTCCCGCAACCAGCCGCAATAGCCGTCCAGCCCCATCTGCACGAATGTCCAGTCGCCGTCCCGGTCGATCACCGTCGCCTCGGCGCCGAAATTCACCTGCCGGTCGCGCCGTCCATCGGGCGCGTTCAGCAGGTCCGCCAGAGGTACGGCCAGACGCGCGGGCGTGCCGGGCGTATAGTCGGGACGATCCAGGATTCCCCGCAGGCTGGCCAACGCGATCCGGTCGGTCGCCGGGGTCAGGCGGCGATCAAGGCTCATGGCAGGATACTCGGCAAGGCGGCCAGCAGGGCGCGCGCGCCCTGTCCTACACCGCCCTTCGGACGGCCCGGCGCGGCGGTCGGCTGCCAGCCATAGATGTCCAGATGAACATATCTGCCCGCGCCCCGGGCAAAGCGGCGCAGGAACAAGGCGGCGGTGATCGAGCCTGCCATTCCGCCCGAAGGGGCATTGTCAAGATCGGCGATTCCCGGTTCGATCACGCTGTCATAGGCGGCCCAGAACGGCATCCGCCACAGCGGATCCGCCGCGTCCATTGCGGCGGCCTGAATTGCCTGCGCGGTCGCATCATCATCGCAGTAGAAGGGCGGGATATCCGGTCCCAGCGCGACCCGTGCCGCCCCGGTCAGCGTCGCGAACGAGATCATCAGATCGGGGCTTTCTTCGGCCGCAAGCGTCAGCGCATCGGCCAGCACAAGACGCCCTTCGGCGTCGGTGTTGTTCACCTCGACCGTCAGTCCCTTGCGGCTGGTCAGCACGTCGCCGGGCCGGAACGCATTGCCGGCCAGGCTGTTTTCCACCGCCGGGATCAACACCCGGATGCGGCGTCCGCGCGCCGCGCCCGTGCCAGCCAGCATCTGCAGGAAGCCAAGCGCCGTCGCCGCCCCGCCCATGTCCTTCTTCATCAGGCCCATCGACGCGCCGGGCTTCAGGTTCAGCCCGCCGGTGTCGAAACACACGCCCTTGCCGACGATGGTCAGCATCGGGCCGTCGCCATCCCCCAAACGGATGTCGATCAGCCGCGGCTGGGCCTGGGCGGCGCGGCCGACCGCGTGGATCATCGGCAGGTTTGCGTCCAGCAGGGCCGTGCCGGTGGTCACCTCGATGGAGGCGCCAAGCCGGTCTGCAAGCGCGCGGGCCACGTCTTCCAGTTGCTGCGGCCCCATGTCGCTGGCGGGCGTGTTGATCAGGTCGCGGGTCAGGAATTCGGCCGCGGCGATCGCCTGCACTTCCTGCGCGTCAAGCCCTTCGGGGCAGACAAGGCGGGCGCGCCCGGCGCCGGGGCCGGACTTGTAGCGGGTGAACCGATACTGACCCAGAAGCCAGCCAAGCGCCGCCTGCCGCGCATCCATCCCCTCGGGGATGACCGCCAGGCGCCAGTTGCCCTCGGGCAGTGTCTCGGCGGCGCGGGCCAGGGTGAAACGCTGCCGGTCGGCGCGGTCCCGGTTGCCCAGTCCGAACAGGGCGCCAGCGACCCCGCCGCGACCATCGGGCAGCAGGCATAACTGCCCCGCAGCGCCGTCGAAGCCGCAGCTTGCGGGCCATGTGCCGGCGTCAGCGGCGTCCGGAACCGGCTGGCCCTGCCATACGGACCAGATCGGCAGGGCGTCCTGATGGCTGGGGGCGAATTCGGGCGTCATCTGCGGTGTCCTTGGCTGCGTCGGGCCAGACTACATCCTGCTGTCGGGTCCGCAAGGCCCCGCCCTGCGTCCGTCGCCGGCCCGCATCAGCCCGACTTGTCGCGATCCCAGATCGCCGTCAGCGACCGGTTTCCAACGCGCATCAGGCGGGCACGGACTGCGGCCAGTGCCGCCGTTTCGCGCCGTTCGGCCAGCGCGCCAAGATCCATCGCGACACCGGCAAGCGACAGCAATCCGATCTGCCAGGCCAGCCGCGACAGCCTGTCGGCATGATCGACGGCCAGCGCAAGATCGCCATCGGCAAGCGCGCGGTCGGTGGATTCCAGCGCCACCGCAAGCTGCTCCAGCGCCAGCCCGATGACGTTCTGCGCGGCCGTTTCGCCCAGTTCGCTGATGATGTCGCTGACGCGCCTTGCGTCCACGCGCACCGGTTCCGATACCGCCAGCGCCTTGATCTGTGCCATCCGCACCTCCGACAAATTCCTGTCCGCACCTATCGGGGCAACATGACCGCGGGCGATGAACAAAGGCTTGACCGCCCTGAAAGAAACCGCTCGAATTTTCCTCAATCTCAGCATATCAAGCCGCCAAACGCGCGAGGTCAGCCATGCACAACGTCCGCCCCCTACCGCAGTATCTGGTCAGCCGCTTTCACGGCTGGAAGGCCACGTCCTATGCCGAGAACAGCGCCTGGTATCGGCGTCTGGCCGACGATGGCCAGCGTCCGCGGGCGATGGTGATCTCGTGCTGCGATTCGCGCGTTCATGTCACCGGCATCTTCGGCGCGGATACTGGCGAGTTCTTCATTCACCGCAATATCGCCAATCTTGTGCCTTCCTATGCCCCCGACGGCCAGCAGCACGGCACTTCGGCTGCGGTGGAATACGCGGTGACGGCGCTGAAGGTGGCGCATCTGATCGTGGTCGGCCACACAAGCTGCGGCGGCGTGGCGGGTTGTCATGCGATGTGTTCCGGCAAGGCCCCCGAGCTTGAGGAAAAATCCAGCTTCGTGGGTCGCTGGATGGATATCCTGCGGCCGGGCTATGAGCGCATCAAGGATCTGCCAGAGGATCAGCAGGTCAGCGCGCTGGAGCGCGAGGCCGTATTGGTTTCGGTCGAGAACCTGATGACATTCCCCTTCGTCAAGGCGGCCGTCGAGTCGGGTGAGATGTCGCTGCACGGGCTTGTTCACGACATTCGCGAAGGCACGCTGTATCAGGCCGAGGATTCGGGGCATCGCTGGACGGTCGTCTGATCCGGCATTGCCGACCCGGCCCGTGAATCAGCGCCGGGTGGCGGCATGGGTGCCAGGCCATGATCGGTGGCGATAGTCTTGGACCATAGGATCGAAACGCGCGGGTTGACGGCGATGGCGAAGGGAACCTGTCTGCAGTGCAGGCCAACGGCTCGCCTGCGCCGGGCAACGGAGGTCGTTTCACCACACCGGATGGCGTCGACCGACAGATCTTCGAAGTCCGGATCTTCGACGACAGCGTCTACACCTATATCGATGCCGACGGTGCGCTTCAGACCTATGTGGCCAGGGCTGTGGTGTATCAGATCGGCAAAGGCGATTTGGTGGTGAGGATGCGCGACGACGACAGCAACGCGGCACCCGAGGATTTTCTGTACCAGAACAACACCAGTGTCGAACTGGGCACCTGGGATGAAGTGCAATACACCAGCAATATCCTCGCAAATTTCGACGAATTTCCGCCCAATGTCTGTTTCACTTCGGGTACGCTGATTGCGACGGCTGACCGAGAGGCCGCGATCGAAGACATCAAGACGGGTGAACTTGTGGTGACGCGCGATGCAGGCCTGCAGCCTGTGCACTGATTGGTTCGCGCAGGCTGAGTGCGGAAGACTTGGCCGCCCGCCCCAACCTGCGCCCGATCCACATCCGCGTCGGCGGGCTGGTTGATGCGCAAACCCGGTAATTGCGCCTACAGACAGCTGAAAACAGCGCAGCTAGAAGGCCCGCACATCAAACTAACTCTTTAAAACGGGAGCCAAAATATGAAGATCACGATCGTTTTTGCCGCACTGCTGGCTCTGGGCGCATGCAGCCCCAAGCAGTATGAATCTGAACCGGTGACGCTCGATACGGCCCAGGGCCCGGTCGTGTGTCAGCTCTATACGAAAAGCCTCGTTCAGTGGGACCGTTCGATCTCTCGCCCCGATGCCATGTCGGTCGAGACCGCAGATGCGCTTTGTGCCAAGGAAGGCCAGCGTCAGCAGGGCTGATCCTACGCGCCTGACGGCAGGATCTGGCCAGGTTCCGGATCCGTTAGTCGGCTTGCGCCGAGCTTGGTCTCATATTTCGCGTTCCGGAATTGGCGAATGGTAACCCTTCCCGGTTCAGGAGGGAGGATTGACCAATCTTGTGGCCTGCGTGGATTGACCGGAACGGCCTCTTTACCGCTGTCCTGAACCCTGCATCACATGGAGGAGTTGTCGATGTCCGAGCAACTTGGACAAAGAAAGGACCCTCCTATGCAGAGAAAACAAACGGTTGCGCTAAGAACGGATTGACGCCGCGCTCTTGAAATTGCGCGTCGCTTATTGCAGATCGGCCTTAACTCACGAAGCGGTGATAGTCCGGGGTGGCATCGCTGAGATCAGTTCTTGGTCGTGAGCGGGCACGAACCGCCGGCTCAAAATACTTTGCTTAGCGGAGCGACTAGCTATGCCAGAGAGCACTACTTTCAATGTCATCTACCTTGGTCAACTTGACATCATTGATCCCATGGAAGGCAATGGCGTGTTGTCTGAAACGGCGGTGAACAATCTGCTTGGGACCTATGGATCAGAGGCGGATCCGCTGTATCAGCAAGTGCGAACCTGGAGCGCGATTGACTACAGTGGTGGAAACTCGAGTGACTACGATATTGACAACGAGACTTCGAACGACACGTTCCAGATCGATGGGGGCAATGCCCAGTCGTTCGATGCTCTTCAGTATTACGACGGCACAATTACCTATTACGACGGAACTTCTGTCACGACCACATTGCAGGTTGCACAGGACGTAAATGGTGAAAGCTATATCGTCCCTCCCGCTTCGGCATCAAGCTACGGTGATGCGCTGGAAGCCAAGGCAATTGAAAGCATCACGCTGACCTCGCCTGCATGGATCAATAGCGATAATTTTAACGGTCGCCGCCTGACCGCCGAACGTGAGGTGGTAGAGTTCGCCTGCTTTACCTCTGGAACGCTGATCAGGACGCCCGACGGCGAGGTCGCAATCGAAAAGCTGGCGGTGGGCGATCCGGTGCTGACCCTTGATGAGGGATATCAGATTGTGCGCTGGATTGGTTCCCGCAGGCTGAGCGCGGAAGACTTGGCCGCCCGCCCCAACCTGCGCCCGATCCGCATCCGGGCCGGCGCGCTTGGCGAGGGCACGCCGTTCTCTGATCTGCTGGTCTCGCCCCAGCATCGCGTGCTGGTGCGCTCGAAGATCGCGCAGAACATGTTCGGGACCGCCGAAGTGCTGGTCGCGGCCAAGCAGCTTCTGTCGATCGAGGGCATCGATGTGGCTACGGATGTGACGCAGGTCGATTATGTCCATTTTCTGATGGAGGACCATCAGGTTGTGATCTCGAACGGTGCCGAGACCGAGAGCCTTTATACCGGACCTCAGGCCCTGAAATCAGTCGGCCCCGCCGCGCTGGAAGAGATTTTCTTGATCTTCCCGGAACTGCGGGACCGCGAGCCCGACCGGCAACCCGAGGGCGCGCGCACCCTGCTGACCGGTCGTCAAGGTCGCGAGATGGCCGAACGTCACGCCCGCAAAAGCCGCGCGCTGGTCGCGTAGATCCTTCGCAGACAAACGTCGCAGCAAGGCCAGCGACGTTTGTCTGCAATCTACGGCGGCAAAGCGACCGATCCCGTATCAGCGTCCGGGACGCCAGCGGATCACGCGCCATAGATAGACCAGAAGCAGTGCGACGATCACGGCGGTCGAGACCGGGTTCAGCCAACTGCTGACCTGGTCATAGCGGTCTTCCAGCCAGTATCCGGCAAGGGCCAGGGCAGCGCACCAGATGAGGCTGCCCAGACCCGAAAACAGGATGAAGCCCGGCAGAAACATGCGCGCCAGCCCGGCCGGAACCGAGATCAGCGTCCGAACCGTCGGCACGAAGCGCCCGAAAAACACCACCGACCGGCCGTGACGGTTGAACCAGGCCTGCGCGCGGTCCAGTTCCGATGGTGTCATGGTCAGCCAGCGCCCGTGCCGCCGGACCAGCTTGCGCAGGCGGTCGGGGCCATAGATCAGCCCGACCAGATACCACAGATAGGCCCCGGCCAGCGACCCGGCCGCGCCCGCGCCGATCGCCAGCCACAAAGGGATGGTGCCGCGCGCGGCGTTGAAGCCTGCCAGCGGCATGATCAGTTCCGAAGGGATTGGCGGGAAGACGTTTTCCAGAAGCATGAGGGCGGCGATGGCCCATGCCCCGCCGCCCTCCAGAAAACTGGCGATGCCGTCGAACAAGATCAGCCCTTTTTCAGGACCCGGTTGCCCAGCAACTCGGCGATCTGGACCGCGTTCAACGCCGCGCCCTTGCGCAGGTTGTCGCTGACGCACCACAGGTTCAGGCCGTTCTCGATGGTCGAATCCTGACGGATACGGCTGATGAAGGTGGCATAATCGCCCACGCATTCAACCGGCGTCGTGTAGCCGCCCGGTTCGCGCTTGTCGACGACCATGATCCCCGGCGCTTCGCGCAGGATGTCGCGGGCTTCGTCCTCGTCCAGGAAATCCTCGAACTCGATGTTGATGGATTCGGCGTGGCCGACGAAGACCGGCACGCGCACGCAGGTCGCGGTGACCTTGATCTTGGGATCGACGATCTTCTTCGTCTCGACCACCATCTTCCATTCTTCCTTGGTCGAGCCGTCTTCCATGAAGACGTCGATCTGCGGGATCACGTTGAAGGCGATCTGCTTCTGGAACTTGTTCGGTTCGACTTCCTGACCGGGCACATACATGCCCTTGGTCTGGTCCCACAGTTCGTCCATGCCTTCCTTGCCCGAGCCGCTGACCGACTGGTAGGTCGAGACGACGACGCGCTTGATGCGGGCGCGTTCATGCAGCGGCTTCAGGGCGACGACCATCTGCGCGGTCGAGCAGTTGGGGTTCGCGATGATGTTCTTCTTCGAATAGCCTGTGATCGCCTCGGGGTTCACCTCGGGCACGATCAGGGGGATGTCGGGGTCGTAGCGATAGAGCGACGAGTTGTCGATCACCACGCAGCCGGCCTTGGCGGCGATGGGCGCGTATTTCTTGGTCGCGTCCGAGCCGATGGCGAACAGCGCCATGTCCCAGCCGGCAAAGTCGAACTGTTCGATATCCTGAATTTTCAGGGTCTTGTCACCGAAGCTGACCTCGGTGCCCTGCGACCGGCGCGAGGCCAGCACGGCAATCTCGTCGACCGGGAACTGCCGTTCGTCGAGGATATTCAGCATCTCGCGGCCCACGTTCCCCGTGGCGCCGGCAACAACGACTTTATAGCCCATTGGGGACTCCTGTTTTCTGCGGTTGCAAGCATTTACCGCAGGCAGGGGCCGGATGGAAGGGGCGCGGCGTTGCGCAGCGCTGCGGGCGTTGCTTCGGCCCGTCGCGCAACAGGTGGGACGTGACGCGAAAAGCGCCAGCAAATGCAGGGTTTCGGGCTGCACCGCGCATGCACCGGGCCAGCACAGCGCGTGCACAGCCTGTACACCGCTTGCGTACGCCCTGTTGCGCGGAAGGTCAGTGAAAGTCCCGGCTGGGGAACAAGCGCTTTGCCTGTTCGCGCGGATGCATGGCGCGGGGCGGCTGCCTGCGCGCGCGAGGGCGGGGGGCGTCATTCGCCTTGGCGTGGGTGACGCCCACGGCCTCTTCCAGCGGATGGCCGAGATCGGAGAGGCGATGGGACAGATCCTCGATCCGATCCGCGATCAGATGGGTGACGATGCCTTCGCGTTGCAGCCGTCCGCTGACCCGCAACAGCCGCCCGCCCATGACGATACGGCGAAACTGCGCATAGACCTTGGGCCAGACGACAATGTTGGACACCCCGGTTTCATCTTCAAGCGTCAGGAAGATCACCCCCGACGCGGTGCCCGGCCGCTGCCGGGTGATGACCAGACCGCAGACCGTGACACGTCCTTGCGGCGTCGCGGGCAACTGGTCATGGCAGGTCAGGCCCGGGATCGAGGGGCGCAGAAGTTCCATCGGATGGGCGCGAAGCGTCAGGCGCATGGAAAGGTAATCCTCGACCACCTCCTGGCCCAGATGCATGGCGGGCAGCGTGACGGCCGGTTCGCGATGCCCCTCGCCATCCAGCGGATCGGCAAACAGCGGCAGAGGCGCCGGTGCCCGGATGGCCCGCACCTGCCACAGCGCGTCGCGCCGGGTCAGGCCCATGCCGGCGAACGCATCCGCCTCGGCCAGCCGTTCCAGCGTCGCCGGAGCCACGCCGGAGCGCAGCCACAGGCTTTCGGGATCGGGATAGCCATTGCCCCGCGCCGCGACGATCCAGCCCGCGTCTTCTTCGCGGAACCCCTTGATCTGGCGGAATCCCAGCCGCAGGGCCAGGCTGCCATCCGCGCGCCGTTCCAGAAGATTGTCCCATGCGCTGCGATTGACACAGATCGGGCGGATATCGACCCCGTGTTCGCGGGCATCCCGCACGATCTGCGCGGGCGCATAGAATCCCATCGGCTGGGAATTGAGCAGCGCGCAGGCGAAGATCGCCGGGTAGTGGCATTTCAGCCAGGAAGAGACATAGGTCAGCATCGCGAATGCCGCCGCATGGCTTTCGGGGAAGCCGTAATCGGCAAAGCCCTCGATCTGGGAAAAACAGGCTTCGGCGATGTCCTGGGAATAGCCGTTGGCCAGCATTCCCTTTACGAAACGGTCGCGATGTTCGCCGATCGTGCCCATGCGCCGGAAGGCGGCCAGAGACCGGCGCAGCTGATCGGCCTCTTCGGCGGAATAACCGGCCCCGACCACGGCGATCTGCATGGCCTGTTCCTGAAAAAGCGGCACCCCCAGCGTCCTTTTCGTGACCTCGGCCAGGGCCGGGCCGAAGGGTTCGGATGTCTCGAGCCCCTGCCGCCGGCGGATATAGGGCTTGACCATACCGCCCTGGATCGGGCCGGGACGGACGATGGCGACCTCGATCACCAGATCATAGAAGGTCGCGGGTTTCATCCGGGGCAGGAAGTTCATCTGCGCCCGGCTTTCGACCTGAAACACCCCGATGGCATCGGCGCGTTGCAGCATTTCATAGGTTGCCGGGTCTTCCTGCGGCACGCTGTCCAGGCACAGGAAGGTATTTTCATGACTTTCCAGCATGTCGAAGCATTTGCGCAGGCAGGTCAGCATCCCGAGGCTGAGCACATCGACCTTGAGGATGTTCAGCGCGTCGATATCGTCCTTGTCCCATTCGATGATCGTGCGGCCCTCCATCGCGGCATTTTCGATCGGGCAAAGCTCGTCCAGCCGGCCACGGGTGATGACGAACCCGCCGACATGCTGGGACAGGTGGCGGGGAAAGCCGATGATCTCGCCGATCAGCCGGATGGTCTGCGCCAGCCGCCGGTCGCGCGGATCCAGCCCCAGTTCGCGGATGCGGGCCGGATCGGCGCCGTCATTCGACATTCCCCAGATCTGCCCGGCCAGGGCGGCGGTCACATCCTGGCTGAGGCCCATGACCTTGCCGACCTCGCGGATGGCGGCGCGCGAGCGGAAATGGATCACCGTCGCGCAAAGCCCGGCACGGTCGCGGCCGTATTTTTCATAGATCCACTGAATGATCTCTTCGCGCCGTTCATGTTCGAAATCGACGTCGATATCGGGCGGTTCGCCGCGATGCCGCGAGATGAAGCGTTCGAAGACCATGCCGATCATGTCGGGCGAGACATCGGTGATCCCCAGAAGAAAGCACAGGATCGAATTGGCCGCCGACCCCCGCCCCTGACACAGGATGCCGCGTCGGCGTGCCTCGGTCACGATATCGTGGACGGTCAGGAAATAGGCGGCATAGCCAAGTTCCCTGACCAGGGTCAGTTCCTTCTGCAGCAGCGTCAGAACCCGGTCCGACGGGGCGGTGGAATATCGCCGCGCCAGCCCGGCGTGGGCCAGCCGTTCCAGCCGGTCCTGCGGGGTTTCGCCCTGTGCGATCTCATCCGGATATTCATAGCTGAGCTGGGCCAGATCGAAGGCGCAGCGATCCGCGATTTCGACCGTCCGCCGGATCGCCGCCGGATGGTTGCGGTAAAGCCGGGCCATCTCGGCCCCCGATTTCAGCCGCCTTTCGGCATTGGGCAGGGCACGGGTGCCAAGCGCGTCGATGGTGATCCCCTTGCGCAGGCAGGTCAGCACATCGGCCAGCGGACGGCGCGCGGCGCGATGCATCAGCACATCGCCGACGGCCACCATCGGGGTCGAGGCGCGCAGGGCCAGCGCGGCGCAGGCGTCGAACCAGCCCTGGTCCGAGCCGTCATAGCGCGGCGCAGCGCCCAGAAAGACCCGCCCCGGATGGCGCCGGGCCAGCCGCCGCAGCGGATCGGCGGCATCCGCCAGATCGCGGGGCGGCAGCGCGATCAGGATCATGCCCTGGCAGCCATCCTCGAGATCGTGCAGATCCAGATGGCATTCGGCCTTGCCGGCCCGGCGCTTGCCCAGGGTCAGCAGCCGGGCCAGCCGGTGATAGGCCTCGCGGTCGGTGGGCAGGGCCAGCCATTCGACCGGACCATCGCGCAGCACCAGTCGCGCGCCCACGATCAGCCGGGGCAGCCGGGCGGCGGGGTCGCATGGCAGATCCCGCCGCGGCCCGAATTCCTGCCGGGACGACGGGTCGATCCGCCGGGTGGATCGCACGGCAAGGCGCGTCTCGGCCTGTTTGCGCAGGGTCTTCATGGCCGACCACGCCCGCACCACCCCGGCCAGCGAATTTCGATCGGTGATGGCGATGGCCTGCAGCCCCAGTTCGACGGCGCGCAGGACAAGTTCCTCGGGGTGAGAGGCGCCGGTCAGGAAGGTGAAATTCGAGGTCACGCAAAGTTCCGCATAGTTCGGCCCGTCCCGGACGGGACCGGGCTGGTCGTCATCGGCCTGAGTGGCGCCGCGGGGATCATGCATGGTCCCGGTCACGCGAATTCCCCCTGCACGAACCAGCCGGGATGCTGAGGCGTGTGAAACAGCCACAGGCGGCGGCCTTCGCGGGTATCGATCTTCCAGTAATCCCGAAGGCCCGAGCGCCAGCCGTCATTCGGGGCCCACCATTCCGGCGCGATCCGTTCGGGTCCGGTGGCGCGCGCCGCGGTGAAGGACATGCGCCGCCAGCGGAACCGGGCGGGCGGTTGCCTGCCCGAGGCGCTGATCGGCTCGGGCGGGAAAAGCCGCAGGGGCCGCAGACCGGGCCGCAGACCGGGCCGGGTCCAGGCCGAAGCGGCGGCCGGGGGGGACAGGGTGGCCGGAACCAGAAAGAAAGCCTGTTCCGGGATATGGCTGTCGGCGGGGCGGAAGCGCTGGATGTTGTCCAGCCCGATCCTTGTGCCGATCCGGGTGATCAGATCGTCAAGCCGGTCCTGTCCCGAAGCCTTCGTGTCGATCCCGGTCTGACGGGCGGTCAGCGGTTCGACCACCGCCGCCTCCAGCCGGATCTGGTCGATCCCGAAACCGGCATCGGCCGCCTCTATGTCGCGTTCGAACAGCGGCAGGATCCGGGCGGGGTCGCGCATCGGCCCGGCCAGGCGCAGCGTGATCGGGTGGCTGGCCCGATCGATCCTGCGCAGCGACAGGATCAGCATCCGGGCGCCCATGTCGTCCCGGCCAAGCCGCGCGCAAAGTGGGTCCAGCAGCCGTGCCGTGACGCCCATCACGTCGCGGGTCAGCCCGATCGGCTCGGGCAATGTCATGCGCAGCGCGTAGCGGGGCGGATCGGGCTGCGGCACGACCGGTTCGGGCATCTGGCCCAGGGCCTGATCCAGCCGGGCCAGCAGGTCCGGCCCGAAGCGCCGCGCCAGGGGCGCGCGCGCCGTCGCCACCAGGTCGCCGATTCGGCTCAGTCCCAGCCGCTGCAGGGCGATGTCGGTCTTGCCGTCCAGACGCAGCGCGGCGACCGGCAGCGCCTCCAGCGGCTCGTCGCCCTGCGCATAATGGGCCAGCGCCCAGGCCGCCCCCCTTGTGCCGGCCAGCCCCAGCCGCAGGGTCAGCCCCGCTTGCGCCGCCCTGCCGCGCAGGTCGTCCAGCAATGCCGCCTCGCCGCCCCAGAGATGTGTCGATCCCGTCGCATCCAGCACCAGCCCGTCGCGGCCCTCGAACCCCACCCAGGGGCAATACCGCATGGCCCAGCGGCGCAGAGTCCCCAGAAACCGGGCATCCAGATCCGGCCGCGCCGGACCGGTCAGCAGGTCGGGACAATAGGCCCGCGCATCGGCCAGGCTCATGTCGCGACAAAGTCCGACCGCCTCGGCGCGGGGGTTGAGGCAATAAAGACGCTCGGCATTGCCGTGCCGCAGTGTCAGCGCGAAGGGGCCGTCAGTCGGGCAAGTGCGTAGAACCCGTTCAGTTGCCAGCCGGGGAAACCACAAGCAGATGATGCGTCTGTTCATCCCATCGAACATGCCAGGCACCGTTTGTTCCTGATTTGTTCTTGATAATTTCCCACCGCATCAGAGTCGAGTCCGGCCGCTGCGGATCCAGGACCGGCACCGCCCGCCAGCGCGTTTCGGCGGCGTTGCTGCCCATGCCTTCGGGAATGAGACAAAGTCCGGTGGTTCCGCCCGCCTTGGCCGCCAACTGCAATCTGCGTCCTTCGCGCAGATTCAGGGGCCGGGTGACCTGGATCACCACGAATCGCACGGCGGTATCCTTCAGCGCCTCTTCCGCGACGGCAAGGCTGTCGGTCTGGCCGGGCGATCGCATCAGCAGGATACGGGCCGGATCGATGAAATCGGCAAGGGCCACGGGATTCAGCGCATCATGCAGCCAGGCCTCGCGGATCCACGGGACGTGACCCGTCACCTGCGCCGCGGCCATCGCCGCAAAGCCTGCGGCCCCGGCCCCGCAGACCTCGTGAACCCTGCCTGACCGCAGCGGGAAAGAGTCGGAAAACGCATTCTGCATGACGCCATATCTACACCGGATGCCTGCATCCTCTCAATGGCGCCGCCGGGGCTGCCGCGATGCGACTGCTGACCGGCATCCAAATGCACATCCAGAAGCGCGAAGAACAGACCGGGGGTAGTCAAGGGTGTCGATAGCCTTGGACAGTTGAACTGACACCGCGGACATTCCTGCAAGGAGCAGCGGGGCCTGCTTTGAGCCCTTATCCGACGGTCGATCAGATGACTTTACGCTCTGCGGCAGTCCCGGCATCCCCAGTGTTAGGGGTTCCGGTTGGCTCAATGAGCAAAAGATGCGCTTCCTTACGGGCGAATGGACAATGTTCGACACCTTTAGGGACCACAAACATCTCTCCTCCTTTCAAAGTGACGGACCCGTCCCTGAGCTGGATGTCGATTTCACCTGAAAGAACAAGGAAGAAGTCATCTGTGTCTGCATGCGAATGCCATCTGAACTCTCCCTCTACCTTCACCACCATGACGTCATGACCGTTGAAGGTTGCGACCGTGCGCGGTGACCATTTTTCATCGAATGTCGCGAGCTTTGCCGCCAAGTTCACCGCCTGAGGCATCGTCTTTCTCCATATCCCTTGCTCTGGCAAGGTATCTCGCCGTGAGCGGCGAATGGCAAGTTCGTCCCGCTCTCCAAACCTTGTCAGGTTGAAAGCTGAAACTCGGTTTCGGTTCAGGAACTTCGGTGTTCGCTGCCTGGTCATGATCAAGTTTGTGAACAAGCGTGTCGGTCATCCTGCGGATCTGCGATGCGACCGGTGCCGGGATGTGGTCAGGCGGGGCGGATCAGGGTCAGGCGCGCATCGGTGCGAACGAGGTCGTTGACCCATGCGGATTCCGAGGGAAAGTCATGGGGCACCTGTTCGGCGCTGCGGCGGCCCGACAGGCTTTGCGAAACGAAGAAGTCGAAACCATACAGCGACAGGGTGCGCAGCCGCGATCGCATCAGCAGGTCGATCATCATCGCGCCGGTGGTCGGCGGCGCGGCCAGACGGCCCCGCAGCGCGGTGTAATCGTCCAGCGGGTGCAGGTAGAAGCCGGGACTGCTGGCGCTGCGCCAGTCCAGCCGCTTGCGCTTGGGCGACATCCACAGGATGCGGTCGGGGGCGATGCGCGCGCGGTCGGCGTCCGACAGCCGCGTGGCCAGCGCCAGCCAGTCGGTGCGGGTGCCGTGGCTTTCCGCCGAGGGCATCGGCGCGCGGTTGATGCGGATGACCAGATCGGCGGCGTCGATCCTGGACCCGCTTGTGCCCTTGGCCAGCGCGCGGGCATTGCCGATCAGGGCGATGGATTTGCCTTCCAGATCGGCCAGCAGATTGCCCTGCGGCACCGAGATGCGGCGCAGCGCGGGTTCGTCGCGCAGCAGGCGGGCGGCGTAGAAGCGCAGCGGCGTCACGGCCGATCCAGCAGGTCGGAATAGATCTGCACCAGTGCGCGGGCCTCGGTCTGGATGCTGTGGTCCTGTTCCACATGCGCGCGCGCCGCTTGGCCTGCCGCCGCGCGGGCCGCGTCGTCGTCCAGCCAATGCGCCAGCGCGGCGGTCAGCGATGCGGCGTCGCCGGTTTCCACGATGCTGCCGGTCCGGCCGTCGCGGATCAGCGCCTCGTAGGCGCCGACGCGGCTGCCGATGGCGGGCACGCCGCAGGCCATCGCCTCGAGCGGGGTCAGGCCGAACCCTTCCCAACGGGCAGGCGCGGCGAACAGGTCCAGCGCCTGGTAATGCTGGACCAGCCGGTCCCAGGGCAGTTCGCCCAGAAAGCGGATGCGGTCATGCAGGCCGGCGGCGTCGATCCGGGCCTGCAACGCGTCGGCGAAACCGCGATGCTCCGGCGTGATCCGGCCGGTGAAGACGATCTGCGCGCGCGGGCGGTCGGGCAGCAGGTGCAGCCCGGCCTGCACCAGAAGATCGACGCCCTTCTGTTCGCGGACCCGCCCGAAACAGCCGATCAGCACCGCGTCCGGGTCCAGCCCCAGTTGGCGGCGCAGCTTGGCGCGATCATCCGTCGGGTGAAAGACGTCTGTATCGACACCGTGCATGATGACCTGCGCGGGCCGTTCCAGATAGCCCGCCGCCTGCGGCGTGGTCGCCACCAGCGCATCCTGCTGGCGGATCAGCCAGCGGGTGAAGCCGGTATGGCGGCGCTGGGCTGCCGAGGTGAACATCAGGCGGTATTTGCGGCGCAGGACGCGGCGCAGGATCAGCCCCAGCGCCATTTCGGTGTTGCGCCGTGCGTGCCAGACCCGCCAGCGGTCACGGGGAAGGGTGGCCGCGCGCCACAGCGGGATATGCGGCAATTCCGGCGGCAGGCCCGGCCCTGTCGCGCGGATGGCGATCAGACGGGCCTGGACCGGGATCAGCCGCACCACCGTCGCGGTGACGCCGGACAGGCGGCGTTTCAGGTTCGGCGCGATGACAAGGGGCGTGTCGGTCAAGCGGGGGCCTTGGGGCTGAGACGGGTGAGGCCCCGGCCGCGAGAACGGCCGGGGAGGCATGCCGGTCAGCATAGTCAAGCTTGGCGGTGCTGAACAGGGCGGCCCGTCGCCGGAGCTACTTGGTGCCCGGCGTGCCGTCGAACTTCTTCTCGATGCTGTCCCAGCAGTCGATATAGTCGTTCTGCAGGGGCGCCTCGGTCGCGGCGAAGCGGGTCAGATGCTGCGGGAAGCGTGTCTCGAACATGAACTGCATCGTGTTGTCCTGCTTGACCGGCTGCATCGGTTCGGTCGAGCCGTGTTCAAAGGCGGCGCGATCGGGACCGTGCGGCAGCATCATGTTGTGCAGCGAGACGCCGCCCGGCACGAAACCCTTGGGCTTGGCGTCGTAGATGCCGTGGATGTTCCCCATCAGCTCGGACATGATGTTCTTGTGATACCAGGGCGGGCGGAAGCTGTGCTCGGCCACCATCCAGCGTTCGCGGAACAGCACGAAGTCGATATTCGCGGTGCCTTCCTGCCCTGACGGCGCGGTCAGGACGGTGAAAATCGACGGGTCCGGATGATCGAACAGGATCGCCCCGACCGGCGAGTAGGTGCGCAGGTCGTATTTGTAGGCGCAGTAGTTGCCGTGCCATGCGACCACGTCCAGCGGGCTGTGATCGATGAAGGTTTCGTGGAACTGGCCGCACCACTTGATGACCACGCGGGAGGCGGCGTCGCGATCCTCGAAGGCGGCGACGGGGCATTTGAAATCGCGCGGGTTGGCAAGACAGTTCGCGCCGATCGGGCCGCGGCCGGGCAGGTCGAATTTCTGGCCGTAATTCTCGCACACGAAGCCACGCGCGGGACCGTCGGGCAGTTCGACCCGATAGACGAGGCCGCGCGGGATGATGGCGATCTCGCGTGGTTCCAGGTCGATCACGCCCAGTTCGGTGCAGAAGCGCAGGCGCCCCTCTTGCGGGACGACCAGCAATTCGCTGTCGGCGGAAAAGAAGTATTCGTCCTGCATCGAGGCGGTGACCAGATAGATATGGCTGGCCATGCCGATCTGGGTGTTGACGTCGCCGGCGGTGGTCATCGTGCGCATGCCGGTGATCCAGGTCAGCGCCTGATCGCCCAAGGGCACCGGATCCCAGCGATACTGGCCCAGCGAGATCACGTCCTGCTCGACGTTCGGCGCCGATTGCCAGTAGGGCAGATCGATCTTGCGGAACCGGCCGGTATGCTTGACCGAGGGCCTGATCCGATAGCACCAGGTCCGTTCGTTCTGTCCGCGCGGCGCGGTGAAGGCGGTGCCGGACAGCTGTTCGGCATAGAGACCGTAATTGCATTTCTGCGGCGAGTTCTGACCCTGCGGCAGCGCGCCCGGAAGGGCCTCGGTTTCGAAGTCGTTGCCGAAACCCGGCATGTAGCCTTCATGCGGTCCGGTCGCGCCGGTGGCGCGGATCATGCCCCGGGGAAGATCCTGCGTGGCCATCGAATTCCCTCCACTCACCATGTCATTGCGAATGCAACGATCATAACGTTGCTTGTGCAACGACGTCAAGCATCGACATCCGCGCGGGCTTGCCTGTTGCACAGGCAACGAAATATTGCTGATCTGTCAGGGAAGGAGAGACCATGACGTTCCATCTTGACGAATTCCTGCCCTATCGCCTGTCGGTCGCCGCCAGCCAGATCAGCCGCCGATTCGCCGCCCGCTATGCCAAAGAGGCGGGGCTGACGATCCCGGAATGGCGGGTGCTGGCGCATCTGGACCATTCCGGCGCGGTCAGCGTGCGGGACATTCATGCACGGGTCAACCTGGACAAGTCGATGGTCAGCCGGGCGGCCTCGCGCCTGGAGAAGGCTGGTTTCCTGCGCAAGTCGGGGCACGAGACCGACCGACGGCTGATCGTGATGGAGCTGACGCCGGCGGGTCGCGACCTGATGGCGCGGCTGGGCCGGGTCGCGACCGGCTTCCAGGCCGAGCTGTTGTCCGAACTGGGCGACGACGCTGCGGCGCTGGACCGGGCCTTGCGACAGCTGGCATCGCGCGGATGACCGTCCGGCGCTGCGGCGCGGCGGCTGACGAAGCGGGCGCGCCACCCGGCCCCCATCGAGGGGGCCGCGCGGCGGCGGGGCCTGCGCCCCCGCGTCCCCGACCCGGCCGGTGGTCTTTCGTCAGGCGATCAGCGCGGGCAGCATGTCGCTGGCCTTGTGGACGCCCAGCTTCTGATAGGCCCGCTGCCGATAGGTCAGCACGGTGCCATGGCCCAGCCCCAGATCAACAGCGATCTGCCGCGCCGTGTGGCCCGCAAGCGTGCGGGCGCAGACCTGGCATTCGCGCGATGTCAGGATCGTGTGCGCCGCGGCAAGGCGCCGGGTGATCCGATCGACCAGCCCGGCCTTGTAGGACAGCTGCCGGGCAAGCCCCGTCAGCCCGGTGATTGCCAGCTGCGCCAGCGCGCCAAGCTGCGCGATGTCCACCTGCGCATCGCTGTGCCGGTGATAGAAGGTGACGACAAGGCTGTGATCGGCAAAGCGCCAGCCAAAGCAGATCTTTTCGGAAAATCGCGGGCGTTCGAAACAGAGCCGGCGATAGGCTGCAAGCTCGATCGCGTCGGCGGGAACCCGGCACAGAAACCCGCTGCCCGGCGCGGCCGCGTCGCGGGCCGCGACGGCGGGATCGCTGCGGTGAAATCGCCTTGCATAAGCCTCGGCGCGTTCGGCGACATCGTCGAGATCGCTGGACGATGCCAGGGTCTGCGGTGCGCCGTCGCCGCTGCGATAGGCAAACAGCTCTTCGATCCCGGCCACCGAATGCGCGGCGTCCAGAAGCCGCTGCGAGAACAGCAGCGGATCGCGCGCCTCGAGCAGCGTCGCGGCGCGGTCAGGGTCGATCAGGCCCGAGGAGATCATCGCGGCCTCGCGTTCCATGTCATCAGGTCTAATGACATACAGCCCCGATTCGTTGCAATAGAAATGATCTCGACACCAGATGCACCTGACAGAATGGGAGAGAGACATGGCGAAATCCTTCGCTTCCTCGGCCGACAGATCCGAAAAGACCGACACGCTGGAGATCCTGGGCGATGGAGTCTACGCGCTGACCGCCGAGGGCGATCCGAATGTCGGTGCGATCGAGGGCGAGGATTTCGTCGTCGCCATCGAAAGCCGCGCCACCCCCGCCGCAAGCCGCGACTGGCTGAAGATCCTGCGCGAACAGACCGACAAGCCGGTGCGCTATCTGGTGCTGACCCATTACCACGCCGTCCGGGTGTTGGGCGCCAGCGCCTTCGATGCCGGCGACATCATCATGTCCGAGGCCAGCCGCGATCTGGTCGCAGAGCGGGGCGAACAGGACTGGAAAAGCGAATTCGGCCGGATGCCGCGCCTTGCCAAGAACGCCGACGAGGTGCCGGGCCTGACCTGGCCCACGATCACCTTCGCCACGGACCATGACATCGAACTGGGCGGCGATCGCGGCAGGCTGGAACTGCGCTTTCTGGGCCGTGGTCATACCGGGGGCGATATCGCGGTCTGGCACGACAAGACCCGGACGCTGTTCGCGGGCGATCTGGTCGAGTCCAAGGCCGCGCTTTATACCGGCGACGCCTATCATTTCGACTGGGCCGGCGCGACGCTGGACAACGTCAAGGCCTATCGCGCCGAACATCTGATCGGCGGGCGGGGCCCGGTATCGCGCGGTGTGGCCGAAACCGACGCAGCGGTCGAACAGACCCGCAAGTTCCTGCACGGTATGATCGAGAATGTCGGTCGCGTCCACAAGGCGGGCGGATCGCTGAAGGCGGCCTTCGAGGCCACCCGCGACGCGCTGGCGCCTGAATTCGGTTCCTGGCCGATCTTTGAACATTGTCTGCCCTTCGACGTGCAGCGTCTGTGGGACGAATTCGACGGGATCGAACATCCACGCATCTGGACGGCCGAACGCGACCGCGAGGTGTGGGCCAAGCTGCAGGACTAGGCCCGTGGCGGGAGGAGAGAGGGCATGAGCGGACATCACGACATCCCCGTCTACAGGCGGATCGGGGCGACGCCCGCGCCATCCGGCAGGACCGATCAGGCCGGTGTGGTCATCGCCGGGGCAGGTCCGGTGGGTCTGGCGATGGCGTTGGATCTGGGGCGGCGCGGCCATTGCGTGACGGTGGTCACGCGGCTGGATTTCATCGCCCATTGTTCCAAGGCGATCTGCTTTTCCAAGCGGTCCCTGGACATTCTGGACCGGCTGGGCGTCGGCGATGCGGTGGTCGCCAAGGGCGTGACGTGGAATGTCGGCAAAGTCTTCCGGGGCGACGGCCAGCAGCCGATCTATCAGTTCGACATGCTGCCGGTGAAGGGCCAGAAGCGGCCCGGCTTCATCAACATCCAGCAATACTATGTCGAGGAATTTCTGCTGGATGCGTTGCTGGCGCTGCCCAATGTCGAGATCCGCTGGGGCCACAGCATCGAACAGGTCACGCCGCGCGATGACGGGGTGGAACTGGATATCCTGGCCGCCGGGACGGATTACCGGCTGTCGGCCGACTGGCTGATCGCCTGCGACGGATCACGCTCGACCGTGCGCGCGCGGATGGGGCTGGATTTCGAAGGCCGCGTCTTCGAGGACAATTTCCTGATCGCCGATATCCGGATGACCCACGAGATGCCGCCCGAACGCTGGTTCTGGTTCGATCCGCCCTTCAATCCGGGCAAATCGGCACTGATGCATCGCCAGCCCGACGATGTCTGGCGGCTGGATTTCCAGCTGGGCTGGGATATCGACCGCGATGCCGCGACGCGACCCGAAAATGTCGAGCCCTATATCCGCGCCATGCTGGGCGGCGATGTCGAATTCGAACGCGAATGGTATTCGGTCTATACGTTCCAGTGCCGGCGCATGGCCCGGTTCGTCCACGGACACGTGATATTCGCGGGCGATTCGGCGCATCTTGTGTCGCCCTTCGGTGCGCGGGGCTGCAATGGCGGGTTCGCCGATATCGACAATCTGGGCTGGAAGCTGGACCTGGTCCTGAGGGGAAAGGCGGATCGGCGCCTGATCCAGAGCTATGACCACGAAGCGGTCCTGATGGCGGATGAGAACATCCTGAACTCGACCCGCTCGACGGATTTCCTGACGCCGAAATCGCCGGCCAGCCAGGCGCTGCGCGACGCGGTGCTGGAACTGGCGCAGGACCATGAATTCGCGCGCCCATTCGTGAATTCGGGGCGGCTGTCCACAGCGGTCGCCTATCCCGAAAGCCCGCTGTCCACGCCGGACGAGGACGCGTGGCAGGGCGGCGTGGCGCCCGGTGCGCCGGTTCCGGACGCGCCGCTTGGGGATGGCTGGCTGCTGGAACGGCTGGGCGACGATTTCGTGCTGCTGGCCCACGGATGGCAGGGCGAGGTTCCGGCGGGGCTGTGCGTCGTGGCCATCGACGGGGCGGCGGCGCGGCGGCTGGGACTGCAGGCAGGCGCGGCCTGTCTGGTGCGCCCCGATCAGTATGTCGCCGCGCGATGGATGCAACCCGACAGGGACCGGATCGGGGCGGCCTTGTCGCGCGCCAACGGGGGAACGCCATGGCCGAACTGAGAACCGATGTGCACCTGTCAGCTCATGACGATCTGTATGCCGCGCTGCTGCGTCTGCACGAGGGCCGGACCGAAGCCGAAAGCCTGAGGATCTGGTCGCGGCTGGTGCTGCTGCTGGCCAACCATATAGGCGATGCCGAGGTCATCCTGCAGGCGATCGCGCTGGCCCGGCCCGGCGAGGCCGCTGCCGACGCCCATCCCGCTGACGCGACAGGGCTGAACCACTTGCGTGAAGGGCGCGGCCAGTGACGGCCGCGCCCCGAAGCTGAAGCGATCACGGGTCAGAGGATGAAATCGCCGGCCCAGTAGTCGCTGGCGTTATCCACCCCGTCGATGATCCTGACCGTCATCTCGGGGGCCGCGTCATTGTCGGTATTGACCCGCAGCCAGGTCTGGTTGCCGACATTCTGCATCCAGATCGTGCCTGCCCCGCCTGCGGTGGTGCCGTTGAAGGAGAAGGCCTGGTTGCCCGCCAGGTGCACATTCGCGTCGATCGAGGACAGGTCGATGCGATCCTCGGTCGCCGAGACAAGATTGATGCCGGCGCCCTGGAAATCGCGGATCGTGTCGTAATTGGCCGAGTTCCCGAAGGGAGAATCCGACGTGCTGTAGAAGCGGAAGACATCCTCGCCGCCGCCGCCGGTCAACGCGTCGGCGCCGCTGCTGCCGGCCAGTATGTCGTTGCCGTTCTGCCCGTAAAGCTGGTCATTGGCGGTGCCGCCATTCAGGAAGTCGTTTCCATCGCCGCCGAACAGCCGGTCGCTGCCCGACTGGCCATACAGGCTGTCGTTGCCGCCGTCGCCTGCCAGCGAGTCATTGCCGTTATTGCCATACAGCCGGTCGTTGCCCCACTGGCCATACAGCCTGTCATGGCCATTCCCGCCGGAGATGCCGTCATTTCCACCGCCGCCATACACGCGGTCGTTGTCGTCCTGGCCATACAGATAGTCGTTTCCGCCGCGGCCCTGGATCAGATCATTCCCGTCATCGCCGTAGATGCGGTTCGAGCCCGCCGTGCCATACAGCGAGTCATTGCCGTTGCCCGCGCGCAGATTCTCGAACTGGGTGAAGCTTTCGCCGGCAAAGTTGGTGGCGCCACTGTTCAGATCGACGCGGTAATTGCCATTGAAGCTGGTCGTGTCCAGCAGGTCGGTGCCGCTGCCGCCGCGCAGCGTTTCGGGCGTTCCCAGACCGGCATAGACGACATCGTTGCCATTTTGCCCGTCATAGACGCCGAACCCGCTGGACCGGATCGCGTCGTTGCCCGAACCGCCATAGACGGTATCGGTGCCACCGCCGCCGGTCAGGCTGTCATTGCCCGAACCGCCGCTGATATAGTCGTTGCCGCCCAACCCGTTGATCGTGTCGTTCCCGGCATTGCCATAGATGCGGTTGGCGCCCGATGTGCCGGTCAGGTTGTCGTTGCCGCTGCCGGAATAAAGATTCTCGAACTCGACGAAGCTTTCGCCGGCATAATTGGTCGCGCCGGTCGTCAGGTTGACCGTATAGTTGCCGCTGAAGCTGGCGGTGTTCAGCCAATCGGTGCCGGTGCCGCCGCGCAGCGTCTCGGGCGTGCCGAGGCCCGCATAGACATAGTCGTTGCCGGAATCGCCGTCATAGACGCCGAACCCGCTGGACCGGATCGTGTCGTTGCCGGTGCCGCCATAGACGGTATCGGTGCCGCCGCCGCCGGTCAGGATGTCATTGCCCGAGCCGCCGCTGATATAGTCGTTCCCGCCCAGACCGTTGATCCGGTCGTTTCCGGCATTGCCATAGATGCGGTTGGCGCCCGTCGTGCCGGTCAGGTTGTCGCTGCCGCTGCCGGAATAAAGATTCTCGAACTCGATAAAGCTTTCGCCGGCGAAGTTGGTCGCGCCGGACGTCAGGTTGACCGTATAATTGCCGCTGAAGCTGGTGGTGTTCAGCCAGTCGATGCCGGTGCCGCCGCGCAGCGTCTCGGGCGTGCCGAGGCCCGCATAGACATAGTCGTTGCCGGAATCGCCGTCATAGACGCCGAACCCGCTGGACCGGATCGTGTCGTTGCCGGTACCGCCATAGACGGTATCGGTGCCGCCGCCGCCGGTCAGGATGTCATTGCCTGACCCGCCGCTGATATAGTCGTTGCCGCCCAGCCCGTTGATGCGATCGTTGCCGCCCAGCCCGTAAAGCTGGTCGGCGCCGTTCGAGTTGGGCGCCGTGTCGTTTCCGTTAGTGCCTACCCAGAAAACCATGATCTTTCCTTTCCTGTTTTCGGTCTGGATTGAACCGGGCTTCAAGGGTCGCGGCGCGGCGTGAAACATCCGTGAAAAATATGTTACTGATGCGATATATCTAGCGAGTCCAGACCGTTATATATCGGTCGAAATTGGCGATCTAACACGGATGGACTTCGACGGCCTGTCAGCCGCAGACGTTGATCTTGCCGGTGCCTTGTCGATGCAATATTCATGACAAGGAATGTATCGGAGAGGCGGAACATGGACAGCAAGGCCAGCATGGATGAGATGCGGGACCAGTTGCGCAACCTGAACCGGGCACTGCCGGATCAGACACGCGGCTTTGGCGCGATGCAGAAGTCGATCAAGGAAGGCGGCGTGCTGGGGGTCAAGGAAAAGGAATTCGTGGCCCTTGGCATCGCCATCGCCACGCGCTGCATGCCCTGCATCGAATTCCACGTCGAGGCCCTGATGAAGACCGGCGCCAGTCGCGAGGAGATGGCCGATGTCTGCGCCATGGCGATCAACATGGCGGGCGGTCCGGGGCTGATGTATGCGGCCAAGGCGATGGCGGTGTGGGATCAGCTGGCCGAGGGCTGATCAACCCAGATAGGCGCGCAGGCCGGGCGGCGGATCGTCCAGCAGCGGGTCCGTGGGCGTCGGCGGATCGGCACGGCCATCCTGGATCAGGACCGTGTCGGGGGCGAAGGCGCGGGCGTCGCGCGGATCATGCGTGACCATCAGCACCGTCGCGCCGGTCTGGTCCGCGATACCCGACAGCAGGTCCAGCATTTCGGTCTTCAACGCCGGTCCCAGCGCGGCGAAGGGTTCGTCCAGCAGCAGGATCGGCCTTGCCCGCAGCAGGACGCGGGCCAGGGCGACACGGCTTTGCTGGCCGCCCGACAGGCTGGCGGGGCGGCGCTGGGCCATGCCGTCCAGCCCGACCTGATCCAGCACCTGCGAGACCCGCGCCTGCTGCGCACCGTTCAGCCGCAGATCCGGGCGCAGCCCCAGCCCGACATTCTGGGCGACGGTCAGATGCGGAAACAGGTTCTGGTCCTGAAACAGGAACGACGCGGGCCTTTCGCCCGGCGGCAGGTCGGTGATGTCCTGCCCGTCCCACAAGATGCGTCCCTGATCGGGCGTTAGGAACCCGCCGACCAGCGACAGCAGCGTGGACTTGCCTGACCCCGAGGCACCGATGACCGCGACGCGACGGCCGGGTTCGATGCGCAGATCGGCCCGCAGGGTGAAATCGCCACGCGTGGTGATGGTGTCGCGAAACTCAAGCAAGGCGGCCTCCTCGGTCGAACAGCCAGAACAGCGCAAAGCTGATCGCCATCAGCAACACGGCGCAGGCCGAGGCGTCGGTCATGCGATAGGACCCCATCAGCTGATACAGCTTCAGCGGCAGGGTCGGCTGATCGGTGGCAAACAGTGTGATGACCCCCAGATCGCCCATCGCCAGCGCGGCGGCCAGACCGCCCGCGAAGCCAAGCGGCCGGGCCAGCCGGGGCAGCGTCAGGTGCCGCAGCCGTGCCAGCCCGCGCATGTCCAGCGAATCCGCCAGCCGCCCGTAATCCTCGCGCAGGGCCTGTGCCGCCGGGATCAGTGCGCGCAGCCCGAAGGGCAGGGCCATGATCGCGTTGATCGCCACGGTCACCGGCAGCGCCAGCGCGTCCGTTGAAAACCAGCCGCGCAGCAGGATGAACAACCCGGTGCCAAGGACCAGCGGCGAGGCGATGATCGGCAGCATCCCGGCCGCCTCGATCCAGGCGGCGCGACCGCGCGCGATGGCCAGCGCCAGCGTCAGGCACATCGCCAGCGCCAGACCGGCCGAAATCAGTGCCATGACGACGGACCGCAGCGCCGCGGTCCAGACCTCGGGCGGCAGGGAGGGGATGCGCGGCAGGCCCTGGACCGTGACCGCCATGATCGGCCACAGCAGGAACAGCGCCGCCAGCATGATGGCAAGCGCATCGGTTCCGACGCGCCAGCCGCGCGGCCCGCGCGGCCCCTGCGTCTGGTCCAGCCCGGTGCCGAACGCGGCGGGAATGCTGATCCGCCGCGCCAGCACCATCGCCGCAAGGCACAGCCCGATCTGCACCAGCCCCAGCGTCGCAGCCTTGCCCAGGTCGAAATCGAACCGGAACGCCTGATAGATGGCCAGCTCGACCGTTGTGGCGGATGGTCCGCCCCCCAGCGTCAGCGCCACCGCGAACGAAGTCAGGCAGACCAGGAAGACCGCCAGCCAGACGCCGGGCAGCACCGCGCGCAGCATCGGGCGTTCCAGATGCCGGGCCACGTCGCGCGGCGCAAAGCCAAGGCTTTCGGCCAGCCGGAACCGTTCCGCCGGGATCGCCTGCCAACCCTGCAGGATCAACCGGACCGACAGCGGCAGGTTGAAGAACACATGCGCGAGGATCACCCCCTGCCAGCCATAGATGATGAATTCCGGCAGGCCCGCGCCGCGCAGTGCCTCGTTGATCGCGCCGTTTCTGCCGAAGACCGCGATCAGCCCCATGATCGCCACGATCACCGGCAGGATGAACGGCGCCCCCAGCAGCGTGACCAGCGCGCCGCGGCCGGCAAAGCGCCGCCGGGCCAGCGCGCGCGCCACGGGGATCGCCAGCACCGCCGACAGGGCCGCTGACAGCGCCGCCTGCCAGACGGTAAAGCGGACCGCGCGCCAGTCCCATGGGCCCAGCCCCGAAAGACCCTGCGCCTGCCACGCGACGGCGGCCAGCGTGCCAAGGATCAGCGCCCCCAGACCGGCGGCGACCGCCGGCCCGCCAAGGCCCGATCTCAGCGCGAGAACGCGCGCAGCCATTCGTCAAGCGCGGGCTGACGCAGCGCCTCGGCCTCTTCTTCCGTGTAGAACAGCGTCTTTTCGGGGCGCGGCAGGTCGCGCATCACCTGCGGCCATTCGTCTTCCGGCAGCTTGGCGGGCAGCGACCAGTTGGCCAGCGGGATGGTCTTCTGGAAATCGGACGTCAGGATCCAGTCCATGAACTGCTGTGCCAGTTCCGGCTGGTCGGTGCCATTCACCTGTGCGGCCAGTTCGGCCATGAAATAGTGACCTTCGGGAAAGATCGCGGCTTTCTTGGTCAGATCGTCCTCGGCCGCGATGTGATAGGCGGGCGAGGTCGTGTAGGACAGCACCATGTCGGCCTCGCCGTCGGTGAACATGCCATAGCTTTCCGACCAGCCCTTGGTGACGGTCAGCACCTTTGGCGCCAGCTTTTCCCACGCCTCGGGCGCCTGATCGCCATAGACGCCCTTGACCCACAACAGCAGCGCCAGTCCCGAGATCGAGGCGCGCGGATCCTGGATCACGATCTTCAGGTCGTCGGGCGCATTCAGCAGTTCGTCGAAGCTGGCGGGCGGATTTTCCAGCCGCGTGTCGTCGTAGATGAAGGCCGTCTCGCCCCAGTTATAGGGCAGGAAGACATCGTCGGTCCATTCGACCGGCAGCGTCATCTCGGTCGTGTCCTGACCATGCGGGGCAAACAGCCCCGAGGCGCGGGCGCGGGCCGTCACGTCGGTGTTCAGCCCGAAGACGATGTCGGCATCGGTATTCTCGCCCTCCATCAGGATGCGGGGCAGGATGTCGCCGGTCACGAATTGCAGATCGCAGTCGCAGAGCGCCTCGAACCCCGTTTCGATCTTCGGGCCGGGACCCCATTCGCTGGCGATATAGTCGCCCGCATAGACGGTCAGCACGGGCTTGTCCTGTGCCGCCACAGGTGATGCGCCCGCAGCGGTCGCAGCCAGCAGGGCAACGGATATCAGGGTTCTTGTCATCGCCGGTCCTCCTTCGTCTTCGGTGTTTCGAAAGAAAGGACAGCGCCACCTTCCCTCCGCCGGGTTTTAACCGGATCAGGTTCAACGGGTCCGCGTGTCGCGTCTCAGCCGGTCAGGGCCCCCCGAGGTATCCCGGAAACATAGTGCGAATGCGGCGCGCTGCAAGGTGAAAGCGCGGTTTCCAAGCCGCCCGCGGACAGCTAGAAACGCCGGCAAAGACAGGCGAAGGACATCCATGAGCGATCAGCCCACACCGATGATGGCGCAGTATCTGGCGATCCGGGACGCCAATCCCGGCGCGCTGCTGTTCTATCGCATGGGCGATTTCTACGAGATGTTCTTCGATGACGCGGTCGCCGCCGCCGCCGCGCTGGACATCGCGCTGACGAAACGCGGCACGCATCAGGGTCAGCCCATCCCGATGTGCGGCGTGCCGGTCCATGCCGCCGAATCCTATCTGCTGACGCTGATCCGCAAGGGGTTTCGCGTGGCCATCGCCGAACAGATGGAGGACCCGGCCGAGGCGAAGAAGCGCGGATCGAAATCCGTCGTTGCGCGCGATGTGGTGCGGCTTGTCACGCCCGGCACGCTGACCGAGGAATCACTGCTTGAGGCGCGACGACACAATTTCCTCGCGGCCTTCGCGCAGGTCCGCGATCAGGCCGCGCTGGCCTGGGTCGATATCTCGACCGGCGCGTTTCAGGTGATGGATTGCCCGCTGTCCCGGCTTGCGCCGGAACTGGCGCGGCTTGCCCCGCGCGAATTGCTGGCGGTCGAGAATGCGGGGCTGGACGATCTGGCCTCCGATGCCGGGGCGGCACTGACCGATCTGCCCGCCGGTACCTTCGACAGCGCGTCGGGCGCGCGGCGTCTATGTGCGCTTTACGGGGTCGAGACGCTTGACGGGTTCGGCAATTTCAGCCGGGCCGAACTGGCCGCGATGGGCGCGATCGTCGAATACCTGGACATGACGCAGAAGGGCAGGCTGCCGCTGATGCGCCCGCCGCTGCGCGAGAACGCGGGCGGCGCGATGCAGATCGATGCCGCGACGCGTCGCAACCTGGAACTGACCCAGGCCCTGTCGGGCGGGCGCGAGGGGTCGTTGCTGACCGCCATCGACCGCACCGTGACGGCGGCGGGGGCGCGGCTGCTGGAACGACGTATCAGCGCGCCAAGCCGCGATCTGGCGCTGATCCATGCACGGCAGGAGGCGGTGTCGCTGCTGGTCGATGACGCGCGGCTGTCGGCCGATCTGCACGCCGCGCTGGGACGCGTACCCGACATGGATCGCGCGCTGTCGCGCCTGGCGCTGGACCGGGGTGGGCCGCGGGATCTGGCGGCGATCCGTGCCGGGCTGACACAGGGCGCCGGGATCGCCACGCGGATGCCGGCGGATGCAACCCGGGTGCTGGCCTGGGCCGCGCGGGATCTGACCGGACATGATGACCTGATCGACCTGCTGGACGATGCGCTGGTGGCCGAGCCGCCTCTGCTGGCCCGCGACGGCGGCTTCGTCGCCCCCGAATACGACGAGGATCTGGATCAGACCCGCCGACTGCGCGACGAGGGACGTGGCGTGATCGCGTCGATGCAGGCGGACTATGCCGCGAAATCCGGTGTGCAAAGCCTGAAGATCCGGCACAACAACGTGCTGGGATATTTCATCGAGACGACGACCACGCATGCCGACCGGATGCGGGCGATGTCCGATATCTTCATTCACCGCCAGACCACCGCCAACCAGATCCGCTTCACCACGGTCGAGCTGTCCGAACTGGAAACCCGGATCCTGAACGCCCGCGACCGCGCGCTGCAGATCGAACGGAACATCTTCGCCCGGCTGCGCGATGCGGTGCTGGACCGCGCCGCACAGATCGGGCAGGCCGCACGGGCGCTGGCCGAGATCGATCTGGCCGCCGCCTTCGCCGACATCGCCACCGGCGAGGGATGGACGCGTCCGCGCGTCGATGACAGCCGGGTCTTTCAGATCGAGGGTGGACGCCATCCCGTGGTCGAACGCGCGTTGAAGCGGAAATCCGAAAGCTTTGTCGCCAATGACTGCGATCTGACGGCGGGCGATACCCCCGCGATCTGGCTGCTGACCGGCCCGAACATGGCCGGTAAATCGACCTTTCTGCGGCAGAATGCGCTGATCGCGGTGCTGGCGCAGGCCGGAGCCTTCGTGCCCGCGCGCAGCGCCCATATCGGCATGGTCAGCCAGTTGTTCAGTCGCGTGGGGGCCGCCGACGATCTGGCGCGGGGCCGGTCCACCTTCATGGTCGAGATGGTCGAGACGGCGGCAATCCTCAATCAGGCCGACGATCATGCGCTGGTCATCCTGGACGAGATCGGGCGTGGCACGGCGACCTGGGACGGGCTGTCCATCGCCTGGGCCGTGATGGAGCATCTGCACGCCGTCAACCGATGCCGCGCGCTGTTTGCCACGCATTACCATGAAATGACCGCCCTGACCGCCAAGCTGGACGGGGTCGAGAACGCCACCGTCGCGGTGCGCGAATGGGACGGCGACGTGATCTTTCTGCACGAGGTCCGCAAGGGCGCGGCGGACCGTTCCTATGGTGTGCAGGTCGCACGGCTGGCGGGGCTGCCCGCCTCGGTCGTGGATCGCGCGCGCGAGGTTCTGGACGCCCTGGAATCGGGCGAACGGGAAGGTGCGGCACGGCCCGCCGCGCTGATCGACGATCTGCCCCTGTTCCGCGCCGTGCCGCCCGCACCCGCGGCGTCGAAGGCGAAGGACGGTCCTCTGGACGCGCGCATGAAAGACGTGCATCCCGATGCGATGTCCCCGCGCGAGGCGCTGGACTTGATCTATGAACTGAAGGCCCTGACCGGAGAACAGCCATGAGCTTCAACACATTCGGCCGCGAGTTCCGGTTCACGACCTGGGGCGAAAGCCACGGCCCCGCGCTGGGCGCGACGGTTGATGGCGTGCCGCCCGGTGTCGCGCTGGACGAAGACTTTATCCAGCAATTCCTGGATCGCCGCCGCCCCGGCACCAGCAAGCACACCACCCAGCGCCGCGAGGCCGATCAGGTGCGGATCCTGTCGGGCGTCTTCGAGGGCCGCACCACCGGCACGCCGATCCAGCTGATGATCGAAAACACCGATCAGCGCAGCAAGGATTACGGGGATATCGCGACCAGCTTTCGTCCGGGCCATGCCGATATCGCCTATCACCTGAAATACGGGCTGCGCGACTATCGCGGTGGCGGGCGGTCCTCGGCGCGAGAAACGGCGGCGCGGGTCGCCGCCGGGGGCGTGGCGCAGGCGGTTCTGGCCCATCTGCTGCCGGATCTGAAGATCATCGGCTACATGGTGCAGATGGGCGACATGCATCTGGACCGCGCGAAATTCGATGCGCGCGCGATCCCGGAAAACCCGTTCTTCCTGCCCGATGCAACGGCGGCAAATGCCTGGTCGGATTACCTGGACGGCATCCGCAAGGATCAGAACAGCGTCGGTGCCGCGATCGAGGTGCTGGTCGAAGGCTGCCCGCCCGGCCTTGGCGCGCCGGTCTATGCCAAGCTGGACACCGATCTGGCCGCCGCGATGATGTCGATCAACGCGGTCAAGGGCGTCGAGATCGGCGAAGGGATGGCCGCGGCCGCCCTGACCGGCACCGCCAATGCCGACGAGATGCGGATGGGCAATGACGGGCCGATCTTCCTGTCGAACCATGCGGGCGGCATTCTGGGCGGGATCAGCACCGGGCAGCCGATCGTGGTGCGGTTCTCGGTCAAGCCGACCAGTTCGATCACCACGCCGCGCCGCACCATCAACCGGCAGGGCGAAGAGATCGAGCTGATCACCAAGGGCCGCCACGATCCTTGTGTCGGTATTCGCGCGGTGCCTGTGGCCGAGGCGATGGCTGCCTGCGTGATCCTGGATCACCTGCTGATGGATCGCGCACAGACCGGCGGTGTTCGGGGCGAAATCGGCTGATCGGGCTGCCGCGCCGGCTCACCGGGTTGTGATCACGGCCGAAAAATGTTGTTCTGTCGCCTTATCCGCCGTCTCGGCGATAAGTCGGGCGGTCCCTTTTCGCAGGCGGGGACGACATGACCGATAACAAGAAAATGCTGGATCCGGATCCGAGGGTGATGGATTTCGACACCGAGTACGAGCTGGGGCAGGACAATATCCGACCGCTGGGGCTGGATATCCACAACCCGGTCTTTGTCATATCTGCGGGTGTGATCGTGCTGTTCGTCGTGGTCGCGCTGTTGAACCAAGAGGCGTCGGCGGCGTTCTTCGGCTGGTTGCGGCCGTTCCTGACCAGCACCTTCGACTGGTATCTGATGTGGTCAGTCAACCTGCTGCTGCTTTTCTGTGTCTTCATCGCCGTCACCCCCTTGGGCAAGGTCAGGATCGGCGGGCGTGACGCGCGGCCCGATTACAGCCTGCCGGGCTGGATCGCGATGCTGTTTTCCGCCGGGATGGGGATCGGGCTGCTGTTCTTCAGCGTGCTTGAGCCGATGTATTACACGCTGCCCGAGCTGAATGCCTGGCCGCTGGGTCTTGATCCCGCGGTTGCGGGCAACGAGACGATGGGGATCGTCGGCACGATCTTTCACTGGGGGCTGAATGCCTGGGCCGTCTATGTGGTGGTCGGGCTGGCGCTGGCGATCTTCTATTTCAACCTGGGCCTGCCGATGACACTGCGCTCGGCCTTCTATCCGGTCCTGGGCGAGCGGGTCTGGGGCTGGCCCGGCCATGTCATCGACACGCTGGCGGTGTTCGCGACGCTGTTCGGGCTGACCACGACGCTGGGGCTTGGCGCGCAGCAGGTCGCGGCGGGGCTGAACGACGTGTTCGGGGTGCCGGTGTCCAACACGCTGATCGTCGGGCTGATCATCGGAATTACCGCCATTGCGTTGGGTTCGGTTCTTCTGGGCATGGATGCCGGCGTCAAACGCCTGTCCGAAATCAACATGGCGCTGGCGGCGGTGCTGTTCGTGTTCGTCCTGGTGGTCGGACCGACGCTGTTCCTGCTGACGAATTTCGGCGCCGTGCTGCGCGACTACCTGATCCAGCTTGCACCGCTGTCCAGCCCCATCGGCCGCGAGGACGATGGCTACATGCATGGCTGGACGACCTTCTACTGGGCGTGGTGGATCGCCTGGTCGCCCTTTGTCGGCATGTTCATCGCCCGCATCTCGAAGGGCCGCACGGTGCGCGAATTCGTGCTGTATGTCCTGGTGGTGCCGTCACTCGTCTGCGCCTTGTGGATGTCGGTGTTCGGCGGTCTGGCGCTGCACCAGATGGCAGGCGGCTATGACGGCGTGGCCGAGGTGGTCGCGGCATACAAGCCCGAACTGACGCTGTTCAGGATGCTGGATCAGTTGCCGCTTTACAGCATCACCGCGCCGGTCTCGCTGGTGCTGATCGTTGTGTTCTTCGTCACATCGTCGGATTCCGGGTCGCTGGTGATCGACACGATCACCGCCGGCGGCAAGATGGACGCCCCCGTGGCGCAGCGCGTCTTCTGGTGCACGTTCGAGGGGCTGGTGGCCATCGCGCTGTTGCTGGGTGGCGGGCTGAACGCCCTGCAGGGGGCCGCCGTGTCGATGGGGATTCCCTTCACGATCGTGGTTCTGGCGATGGCCTGGTGCCTGTTCCTGGCGCTGAGGTCCGAACGTCACAAATGATCGCCTGAAACCGGCAGGTTGTATGAATCCGGGCGCGCACAACCGCGCGTTCGGGCGCATTTCGCCCAGCAATCGCTGAGGTGGTCGATTGTCATCTAATCGTCATATAACAGTCGCATAGTCGTCACCTGCCGGGTCTAGTTCAGCAGCAGCCCCATACTGGGCAATGACCGACTCAGGAGAGATCCATGAACACCGCGAAATTCACCGTCTCGGCGCTTGCCATCGTCGCCGCCTCGGCCACCGCTGCTGCCGCACGCGACAATATCCAGACCGCTGGTTCCTCGACCGTGCTGCCCTATGCGACCATCGTCGCCGAATCGTTCGGCGAAAACTTCGACTTCCCGACCCCGGTCGTCGAATCCGGCGGATCGGGTGCTGGCCGCAAGAAGCTGTGCGAAGGCGTCGGCGAGAACACCATCGACATCGCCAACTCGTCCAGCCGCATCAGCCAGTCGGACATCGACACCTGCGCCGCCAACGGCGTGACCGAGATCATGGAAGTCCGCATCGGCTATGACGGGATCGTCTTCGCCAGCGACATCGACGGTCCCGAATTCGCCTTTACCCCGGCCGACTGGTTCAACGCGCTGGCCAAGGACATCGTCGTGGACGGCGAAGTCAAGGCCAACGACAATGCCAGCTGGTCCGACGTGAACGGCGACCTGCCCGATCAGCAGATCCTGGCCTTCATTCCCGGCACCAAGCACGGCACCCGTGAAGTGTTCGACGAGAAGGTAATCCTGGCGGGCTGCGAGGAATCGGGCGCCATGGAAGTCTTCGCCGAACAGAACGGCGGCGACGAGGACAAGGCCGAGGCAATGTGCACCTCGCTGCGCACCGATGGCGTGTCGGTCGATATCGACGGCGACTACACCGAAACGCTGGCGCGCATCGACGCGAACAAGAACGCCATCGGCGTGTTCGGCCTGTCGTTCTACGAGAACAACACCGACAAGCTGAATGTCGCGACCATGTCCGGCATCAATCCTTCGACCGAGACCATCGCCTCGGGCGAATATCCGGTGTCGCGCCCGCTGTACTTCTATGTGAAGAACGCGCATCTGGACGTGATCCCCGGCATGCAGGAATACATCGAGTTCTTCGTGTCCGATGACATGGCCGGCCCGAACGGCCCGCTGGCCAATTACGGCCTGGTGTCCGACCCGGAACTGGCCGCCACGCAGGAAATGGTTGCCAACCGCACCCCGATGGGCCCGCTGGAAGAATAATTCCATCCCACACAGCTGGGGCGACGGCAGCGCCGTCGCCCCTTCACCCATTGTGACAGGTACCCCATGAGCATTGGCCTTATCCTGCTGTTCGTGGTCGGACTGGGCGTCATCGGCTTCTATCTGGGCCGACGCCGCGCGCTGACCAGCGTATCGGGCGATCCCCGCAAGCTTCATTCGCTTCCCAGCCAGTATGGCCAGTCGGTCTTTCTGTTCACGGTAGTGCCGGCATTGCTGTTGCTGGCTGTCTGGATGCTGGCCGAGCCTCGCGTGATCGACAGCCGCGTGCGCGGCGTTGTCGAGGCCACCGGCGCGACAGGGTCCGAGCTTGATCTGAAGATGGCGGATGTCACCCGCATCTCGGAAGGGCTGGATGCACTGATTCAGCGTTCGACCCTGACCGAAGATCAGCTTACGCAGATGCGCGCCGATATGGCGGATGTCCGCGGGCGTCTGGCCGATGTGGGTGTCGCGCTGGGCTCTGATGTCGAGCCTGCCGTGTTTCAGGCCGCCAAGCAGCGTCGCGAGTTGATCCAGGCAAGCAGCCTGCTGAAAGGCGCCGGGGTGGCGCTGTTCGCCATCGCGGGCTTTGCCTTTGCCATCAGCCGTATCAATCCCACCTTCCGGGCCCGCAACGTGTCCGAAGGGGTGGTGATGGCGTTGCTGATCGGGTCGTCCCTGGTCGCCATCCTGACCACGGTCGGGATCGTGCTGTCGCTGGTCTTCGAGACCGCAAGTTTCTTCCGGATGTATCCGGCGAAGGATTTCTTCCTGTCGTTGACATGGAACCCGCAGTTCCGGGGTGGTTCGGATCTGGGTATCTGGCCGCTGCTGTGGGGCACGTTGTATGTGTCGTTCATCGCGTTGCTGGTTGCCGTGCCGATCGGGCTGCTGGCCGCGATCTATCTGGCGGAGTACGCCAGCAAGCGTGTCCGCAGCTTTGCCAAGCCCGCCATCGAGATCCTGGCAGGTATCCCGACGATCGTTTACGGCCTGTTCGCGCTGATCACCGTCGGACCGGCGCTGCGCGACTATTTCGCGCAACCGCTTGGCCTGGGCAGTTCCTCGTCATCGGTGATGACGGCGGGGCTGGTCATGGGCATCATGCTGATCCCCTTTGTCAGTTCGCTGTCAGACGACATCATCAACTCGGTTCCGCAGGCGATGCGTGACGGGTCTTACGGGCTGGGCGCGACGAAATCGGAAAGCATCAAGCAGGTGATCCTGCCTGCCGCCCTGCCGGGTGTGGTCGGTGCGGTTCTGCTGGCCGCCAGCCGCGCCATCGGCGAGACCATGATCGTGGTGCTGGGTGCGGGTGCAGCCGCAAAGCTGTCGTTGAACCCGTTCGAGGCGATGACCACGATCACCGTCAAGATCGTCAGCCAGTTGACCGGCGACACCGAATTCGCAAGTCCCGAAACGCTGGTCGCCTTTGCACTTGGCCTGACGCTGTTCGTGTTCACGCTGGGGCTGAACGTGCTGGCCCTTTATATCGTCCGCAAATACCGGGAGCAGTACGAATGACCGACGCGACCGCACAGAACACCCCCGCGCCATCGGGGAAATCGCTGCTGAGCCTGGATCAGCGCACGCGCCGTCGCAACGCGTCCGAACGCCGCTTCCGGCTTTACGGGGCCGTTGCGATCTGCCTGTCCATCGCTGCCCTGGTCATGTTGCTGACCTCGGTCATCGGAAACGGCGCCTCGGCGTTCTTTCAGACCTATGCCAAGATCGAGCTGACGCTGGACCCCGCAGAGCTGGACCCGGAAGGCAATCGCAACCCCGACGAGATGGGCAAGGTCACCACGCTGCGCTATGGCAACCTGATGAAGGCGGCCTTCCCTGCGTCGCTTCAGGCGGCCGGCATCTCGACCGAGGGGATATCGGATACCGAGATTGGCGACATGCTGTCGAAAGAGGCGCCCGCGCAGCTTCGCGACCGGGTGCTGAGCGATCCCGACATGCTGGGCGAAAGCGTCGAGTTCTGGGCCTTGGCCAACGGCCGCATCGACGGCTATATCAAGGGCCGCGTTTCGATGACCTCGGCCGAACGCGACAGCAATGTCAGCCCGGCACAATTGCAGCTTGCCGACCGGATGCGCGAGGCGGGTCTGCTGACGACGCGCTTCAACTGGGATTTCATCACCTTCCCCGACGCATCCGAACTGCGTCCCGAGGCCGCCGGCCTGGGCGTGGCGATCGTCGGATCGGCCTACATGATGCTGATCGTGCTGTTCCTTGCGCTGCCAATCGGCGTCGCGGCCAGCATCTATCTTGAGGAATTCGCCCCTCAGAACCGCTTCACGGATCTGATCGAGGTGAACATCTCGAACCTTGCCGCGGTGCCGTCCATCGTCTTCGGTATCCTGGGCCTTGCAGTGTTCATCAACTATGCGGGCCTGCCCGCCTCGGCGCCCATCGTGGGCGGTCTGGTGCTGACCCTGATGACCTTGCCGACGATCATCATCTCGACCCGCGCCGCGCTGAAGGCAGTGCCGCCGTCGATCCGGTCGGCCGCGCTTGGTGTCGGCGCCTCGAAGATGCAGACGGTGTTCCATCATGTGCTGCCGCTGGCGATGCCCGGCATCCTGACCGGCACGATCCTTGGGCTGGCGCAGGCATTGGGCGAAACCGCGCCCTTGCTGCTGATCGGCATGGTCGCTTTCGTGCGCGACTATCCAAGCTGGCCGATCGATGGTTTCTTCGAGCCCGCCTCGGCGCTGCCGGTGCAGGTCTACAACTTCACGACGCGCGGTGATCCGGCCTTTGTCGAACGCGCCTCGGGTGCGATCATCGTGTTGTTGGTATTCCTGCTGTGCATGAACCTGCTGGCCATCTATCTGCGCCGCAAGTTCGAGCGGCGTTGGTAACGGGGCCGAAAGGAGGCCAGTATGTACGACATGAATCGAGTGGAGAACGCCGTGGGACAGGACGAAATCAAGATCTCGGCCAGGAAGGTGCAGGTCTATTACGGCGACACGCACGCCATCAAGGATGTCGATGTGGACATCCTGGACAAGACCGTGACCGCCTTCATCGGACCCTCGGGCTGCGGCAAGTCGACCTTCCTGCGCTGTCTGAACCGCATGAACGACACGATTGCCGCCGCGCGGGTCGAAGGCAAGATCGCCCTTGACGGTGAGGACATCTATGACCGTCGCGTCGATCCGGTGCAGCTGCGCGCCAAGGTCGGCATGGTGTTCCAGAAGCCGAACCCGTTCCCGAAGTCGATCTATGACAACGTGGCTTACGGTCCGCGCATTCACGGCCTTGCCCGCAACAAGGCCGAACTGGACGAGATCGTCGAACGCAGCCTGCGCGGCGCGGCATTGTGGAACGAGGCCAAGGACCGCTTGCAGGAACCGGGAACCGGCCTGTCGGGTGGCCAGCAGCAGCGCCTGTGCATCGCGCGCGCCGTCGCGACCTCGCCCGAGGTGTTGCTGATGGACGAGCCCTGCTCCGCGCTGGACCCGATCGCCACCGGCCAGGTCGAGGAACTGATCGAACAGCTGCGCCAGCAGTTCTCGGTCGTGATCGTGACCCATTCGATGCAGCAGGCCGCGCGCGTCAGCCAGAAGACGGCGTTCTTCCATCTCGGCAATCTGGTGGAATACGGCGAAACCGACGACATCTTCACCAAGCCGAAGGACTCGCGCACGGAATCGTACATTTCCGGTCGAATCGGCTGACGAGCAGGAGGCAGGCACATGAACCGGGACAAACACATATCCTCGGCTTTCGACCGCGATCTGGAAACGATCCAGGCGCAGGTCGTGAAAATGGGCGGCATGGTCGAGGCAGCGATCACCGACGCCGCGACCGCGCTGGAGACGCGCGACGAAGAGCTGGCCGAACAGGTCCGCCGCCGCGACAAGGCCATCGATGCGATGGAGACGCAGATCAACGAAGACGCCGCGCGGCTGATCGCCCTGCGCGCGCCGACGGCGACGGATCTGCGGATGGTCCTTGCGGTCATCAAGATCAGCGCGTCGCTGGAACGGGTGGGCGACTATGCCAAGAACATGGCCAAGCGCACGGCCGTCCTGTCGCAGCTGCCCTATATCGACGGATCGGGACTGGCGCTGCGCCGGATGAACCTGGCGGTCAACAAGATGCTGCAGGACGCGCTGGACAGCTATATCCGCCGCGACGCGGATCTGGCCGAGGATGTGCGGATGCGCGATCTGGAGGTTGACCAGATGTATAATGCGCTGTTTCGCGAATTCCTGACCCACATGATGGAAGATCCGCGCAACATCACCGCCTGCATGCATCTGCATTTCCTGGCCAAGAATACCGAACGGATGGGCGATCACGCGACCTCGATCGCCGAGCAGGTGATCTATCTGGTGACCGGCGAACTGCCCGACGAGGCGCGGCCCAAGGCCAACAGCGTTCCATCGGATGCGCCGGTCGTCGGCGAGGGCTAAGGGACGATGTCGCGTCAAACCCCCTGCGTTCTGGTGGTCGAGGACGAAGGCGCACAGCGCGAGGTGCTGCAATACAACCTTGAATCCGAAGGGTTCGAGGTTGTCGTGGCCGACAATGGCGAGGATGCGTTGCTTCTGGTGCAGGAAGAACAGCCGGACCTGATGGTGCTGGACTGGATGTTGCCCAAGGTTTCGGGGATCGAGGTCTGCCGGCAAGTCAAGGCCGATCCCGCGACCCGCGGCATCCCGATCATCATGCTGTCGGCGCGCAGCGAGGAAACCGACCGGGTGCGCGGGCTGGAAACCGGCGCCGACGATTATGTCGTCAAGCCCTACTCGGTGGTCGAGCTGATGGCGCGGCTGCGCACCCAGCTGCGCCGCACCCGCCCGGCCAGCATGGGCGAACGGCTCAGCTTCGGCGATATCATTCTGGACGCGTCGGAACATCGCGTGTTCCGGGCCGGGCAGCCGCTGCATCTTGGCCCGACCGAGTTTCGGCTGCTGTCCACGCTGATGGAAAAGCCGGGTCGTGTCTGGACCCGCGAACAGTTGCTGGACCGGGTCTGGGGCCGCGACATCTATGTCGATACCCGCACCATCGACGTGCATGTGGGGCGGCTGCGCAAGGCGCTGATGCAGAACGGCGGCGACAACCCGGTGCGCACGGTGCGTGGCACCGGATATGCGCTGGGATAACGCTCAGCCGGCCTCGTGCTGGCGGATGAAGTCCTGAACCTCTTCCAGCTTCGGGATCGCGTCGCCCGCGCCGGGCCGCGTCACCTTCAGCGCGGCGGCGGCGGATGCCAGGTGCAACGCCTCGGCGATGTCGCAGCCGCGGTCCAGTGAGGCCGCGAAATACCCCGCGAAGGTGTCGCCCGCGGCGGTCGTGTCCACCGGCGTCACCCGGAAGGCCGGCTGAAATTCCGTGCTGCCGCCCCGCAGGTCGCGATATTCGGCGCCGTCGCCGCCACGCGTGATCAGTAATCCGTCCACCGGCAGCGGTCCCGGCATCTCGGCGAACAGGCGTTCCGCCTCGCCTGCATTCATCGCCAGGATCGAGACATGGGGCAGGACATCGCGAACCGCCTCGATGTCGAACGGCGCGGCCGAATAGATGACGCGCGCACCGGTATTGCGGGCGGCGCGCGCCGCCTCGACCTGGCAGTTGGTTTCGTTCTGCAACAGCAGCGTGTCGCCCGCCGCGATCAGGGCCATCGCCTCGCGCAGGGGGGCAGGGGCGATCGCCCGGTTGGCGCCGGGATGGATCACGATCGAGTTCTCGCCCGCGCCATCCAGCAGGATGATCGCATGTCCGGTCGCGTCGCGCGGCAGCCGCTGGATCGCTGCGGTGCAGATCCCGGCCCCTGCCAGACGATCGATCACCCAGCCATCCGCCGCACCCATTGCGCCAAGATGATGCGTCACAGCTCCCGCGCCTGCGGCAGCCAGCGACTGATTTGCACCCTTGCCGCCCAAGCCCACCGCATAGCCCGTCGCGGCCGATGTCTCGCCCGGCTGCGGCAGGTGATCCAGACGATAGACATGGTCGATATTGATCGAACCCAGGTTCCAGATTGACATGCGCTTTCCCTTTTGGACCTGCACCAGATGATCGCCGTCATCGTCGCTTGTCCAGTGCCGCGCGGCAAGTCACCGTCGCGACGCCGGCTTCTTCCTTGCCCGGATGTGCCCGGTCGGCGCACGGGGCGTTTCCGCCAAGGTCCCGATGACGGAACGCTGCCGCCCAAACGAAAGACGCGCCCCGATCCGGGGCGCGTCCTTTCTGCGATCACTGATCGACCGAAGCGGGTATTACCGCTCCAGCTTCTTGTGCTTGTGCGGCGCCCAGAGACGCTTGTTGGTCAGATACAGCAGCGCGGTCAGCACGATCAGGAACAGAACCGACACGAGGCCGACCATCTTGCGGTCCATCATCTTCGGCTCGGCGGTCCACATCAGGAAGGCCGATACGTCGCGGGCCATCTGATCCACCGTCGCCGGGGTGCCATCCTCGTAGGTCACGAGATCCTCGGACAGAGGGGGCGGCATCGAGATGGCGCCCGACGGAAACGCGGTGTTGCCATAGAAGATGCTGCCCGCCTGCTCGATCTCTTCGCCGGTATAGCCAACCAGCAGGGCGTGGATGTATTCAGGTCCGCCGATCCCGTTGAACAACTGGCTGAGGCCGGTCCCGTAAGGTCCGTGGAATCCGGCGCGGGCCTTGGCCATCAGCGACAGATCCGGCCCCATGCCCATGCCGCTGACGGTCGGGAAATGGTCGGTCGGCAGGCGGGGCCGGTCTTCGCCGTTCTCTTCGTCGGTGATCTCGGCCAGACCGGCAGCATAGGCGCGGACCTGATCCTCGGGCAGGGCGGGGCCGCCCTCGTCGGCAAGGCTGCGGATCGACACGAACTTCATGCCGTGGCAGGCCGAGCAAACCTCGGTATAGACCTGCAGGCCGCGCTGCAGCTGGAACTGGTCGTATTTGCCGAACGGACCCTCGAAGCTGAACGAGATGTCCTCGATATGGCCGCCGCCATGGCCACCGCCGTCGCCATGATCTGCGGCTTCGCCGTGCTCCTCGGCTTCTGCCTCGGCTGCATGTTCCTCGTCCTCGGCAGCGGAATCCTCGGCCACGGTCGGCTCCTCGGCCGATTCCGCCTCGACGGCGGTTTCGGCGTCAGCGCCTGCGGGCTGTTCCTGCTGTGCCTCGGTTTCCTCGGCCGCGGTTTCATCCGTGGCAGGGGCGGGTTCGTCCTGAACCTCTTCCTCGGCCTCGGGCTGATCGGCCGATTCGTCAGCCGGCAGTGTCTCTGCGGCTTCTTCCTCGGCAACAGTCTCATCCGGCGCCGCGTCGGCCGCCTGATCTTCTTCGGCCGCATCTTCTGCTGCGGGCGCCTCTGCCTCTGCTTCGTCTGCAGCAGGTTCTTCCGCAGCAGGCTCTTCGGCAGCGGGGGGGTCCGCTGCCGGTTCTTCTTCAGCCGCCGGTTCCTGCGCGGCCGCGTCTTCCGCCGCCGGCTCTTCTGCGTCTTCGGATGCCGCGTCCTCGGACGCTGCCTCTTGGGTCGCCGCGTCGTCCGATGCCGGGGCCTCAGCCTCGCCCGACGGCGCGGTCTGTGCCGTCTCGGGCTGCTGCTCGGGGCTTGCGGTGGTCGCGCCGTCCTGCGCCATCGCGAAGCCGGCCACAGAGATCGTCAGGGCCGCAACGGCCGTGAGCGTCTTGGTTCTCAGGGTCATCTATGGCTCTCCTTACTCGGCCGGATGCGCTTTGGCGCCGTAGTGATCGTTGAAGTCTTCCTCGATCGTCGCGGGCATCGGTTCGGGTTTCTCGATCACCCCCAGAAGCGGCAGGATCACGAGGAAGTAGGCGAACCAGTAGGCCGCGCCAGCCAGTGCGATATAGGGATAGATCCCCTCGGCCGGCATCGCGCCCGCCCACATCAGCACCACGAAATCGACGCAAAGCAGCCAGAACCACCACTTGAACTGCGGGCGATAGCGGCCCGAGCGAACGCGGCTGGTGTCAAGCCACGGCACCAGCGCCATCACCAGGATGGCACCGAACATGGCGATCACCCCGAAGAACTTGGCGTCGATGATGCCGAACGACAGGAAGCTGACCAGCTGCACCAGCCACACCTCGCTGTCGAAGGCGCGCAGGATCGCGTAGAACGGCAGGAAGTACCATTCCGGCACGATATGGGCGGGCGTCGCCAGCGGGTTTGCCTCGATATAGTTGTCGGGGTGGCCAAGATAGTTCGGCATGAAGCCCACGATCGCGAAGAACACGACCAGCACCACACCAAGCGCGAAAAGGTCCTTCATCACGAAATACGGCCAGAACGGCAGCGTATCCTTTTCCGCCTCTTCCTTGCTGGTCCGACGGACTTCGACGCCGGTCGGGTTGTTGTTGCCGGTGGTGTGGAAGGCCCAGATATGGACCACGACCAGCGCGGCAATGATGAACGGCAGCAGGTAGTGCAGCGAGAAGAAGCGGTTCAGCGTGGCGTTGTCCACGGCCGGTCCGCCCAGAAGCCAGGTCTGGATCGACGGCCCGATCCCGGGGATCGCACCGAACAGGCCGGTGATCACCGTGGCGCCCCAGAACGACATCTGGCCCCAGGGAAGCACATAGCCCATGAAGGCGGTGCCCATCATGCACAGATAGATCAGCATGCCGATGATCCAGGTCACCTCGCGCGGGGCCTTGTAGCTGCCGTAATACAGGCCGCGGAAGATGTGCAGATAGACGGCGACGAAGAACAGCGATGCACCGTTGGCGTGCAGGTAACGCAGCATGTAGCCGCCGTTCACGTTGCGGGTGATGTGTTCGACGCTGGCGAAGGCCAGATCGACATGCGGGGTATAGTGCATCGCCAGAACGATGCCCGTGATGATCTGCAAGGCAAGGCAGAATGCCAGCACGATGCCCCAGATCCACATCCAGTTCAGGTTCTTGGGCGTGGGAATCATCAGTGTGTCGTACAGGATGCCCGCCACCGGAAGACGGCGGTGCAGCCAGCGTTCGAAGCCCGATTTGGGCTCGTAATGGTCGTGCGGAATACCGGCCATGTGGAACCCTCCTCAGCCCAGCTTGATGGTCGTGTCGTCGAGGAACTCGGCGACGGGAATATGCAGGTTCTGCGGGGCGGGCCCGCGCCGGATACGCCCGGACGTGTCATAATGCGACCCGTGGCAGGGACAGAACCAGCCGCCGAAATCGCCCGCGCCGTCACCGATGGGAACGCAGCCCAGATGGGTGCAGACACCGATCTGCACCAGCCATTCGCCCGCTTCGTCCAGCGAACGGTTTTCGTCGGTGGCCGGTTCGCCGGGCTTGTTGGCGTTCTCGGCGTTCTGGTCGATCAGCTCGCCAAGATCGACGGCCCGCGCGGCCTCGATTTCTTCGGGGGTCCGGCGGCGGATGAACACGGGCTTGCCCAACCATTTGACGGTCAGCTGGGTGCCGGTGTCGACGCCGCTGACATCAACCTGGATCGAGGACAATGCCTGGACGTCGGCCGATGGGTTCATCTGGTTCACAAGCGTCCAGGCGGCGGCTCCGGCAGCCACCGTGCCTGCGCCCGCCGTGGCATAATAGAGGAAATCCCTCCGGGTGCCTACGTGGTCATCTGCGTGGGACACGGGTCATTCTCCAATTCGGGCCGGAAGCCCGGCCGATACGACAATCCGGGCCGCGTATCATCGCAGCCTTCGCGACGGCGGTTCTAGCTGTCAATTCTTCGTCAGTCCAGCCGGTAACCCCGTCCATGCGCGCGCATATCGCCGCATCTGTTGGAATTTTGTCGCGGCGATGGCCGACCGCCAGCTTCGCGGCCTGATGGTGTTACCCGCGTCGCAGCCCCCGGATGCGACGATTCCCGTTCAAGGGCGTTCTTCGCGCCAGACCCGTTGCCGATCGAACCCGGATCGCGGCCGTGGCTTGGCTTTCGCTGGACGCAAGCCCGCGATCACGCTAATGTTTATCGCAATAGCGGGGCACAAGACCCCGAAAGCGAGGCAGTCATGGCAATTCCCGAGCGGTTCTCGAACCTGCCGGAATACGCGTTTCCGCGCCTGCGGGCGCTGTTGTCGGGTATCGAACCGGACCTGCGGGCCGGCGATGCTCCGATGGTCATGACCATCGGAGAGCCGCGCCATGAGATGCCGGAATTCGTCGGCCGGGTCATGGAAGCGCATATCGGCCAGTTCGCGAAATATCCCAGCAACGAGGGCACGCCTGCCCTGCTAGAGGCCATCGGGCACTGGTTGCAGCGTCGCTATGGAATCACCGTGTCTGCCGACCGGATCATGGCGCTGAACGGCACCCGAGAGGGCCTGTTCAACGCCGCGCTGGCGCTGTGTCCCGAAAAGAAGAACGGCCAGCGTCCGGCGATCCTTGTTCCGAACCCGTTCTATCAGGTCTATGCGGTCGCCGCGGCGGCGGTCGGGGCCGACCCCATCTTTGTCCCGGCGACGCCCGCGACCGGCAACCTGCCCGACTATGCCGCGCTGCCCGCCGATCTGCTGGACCGGGTTGCCATCGCCTATCTGTGTTCGCCGGCCAATCCGCAAGGTGCGGTGGCGTCGCGCGATGACCTGCAGACATTGCTGCGGCTGGCCGAGGCGCATGATTTTCTGATCTTCGCCGACGAATGTTATTCCGAGATCTATCGCGACACGCCGCCGCCCGGCGCGCTGGCGGTCGCGACCGAGATGAGGTTGGCCGACCGTGTGGTGATGTTCAATTCATTGTCCAAGCGGTCGAACCTGCCGGGGCTGCGGTCGGGCTTTGCTGCTGGCAGCGCCGCGAATATCGCTCAGATGCGGCGGTTGCGCAGCTATGCGGGCGCGCCCTTGTCGCTGCCGGCCCAGGCCGTCAGCGAGGCGGCCTGGCAGGACGAGGCGCATGTCGCGGCCAGCCGCGCGCTGTATCAGCAGAAATACCGCATCGCGGACCGCGTTCTTGGCAATGTGCCGGGCTATCGTCCGGTCGAAGCCGGGTTCTTTCTGTGGCTACCGGTCGCCGATGGCGAGGAAGCCGCGGTGAAATTGTGGCGTCGTGCAGGCATACAGGTGCTGCCGGGCGCGTATCTGTCGCGCGAGGTGGATGGTGAGAACCCCGGTCGCGGATTTGTCCGGGTGGCGCTGGTCGCAAGCCCGGATCAGACCGAGACCGCCCTGACGCGGCTGCGAGAGGTGTTGTATGATGACGATCAGGATTGAGTGCGGGGAAGGATAACGGCATGGCAAGCTGGCAGGCGAAACACCGCGATCCATTGTTCGACCAGAACACGCAGGCGGCGCTGGAACGGCGCGGCAAGGAACTGGCAGGCGCCGGGCTGATCGTGCTGGGTGTGCTGGTCGCGATGATGCTGGGCAGCTGGTCGGCCGAGGACCCCAGCTTCCTGTCGGCGACCGATGCCCCGGCGCAGAATCTTCTGGGCAGTTTCGGGGCCTATGTCGCCTCGCCGCTGATGATGATCGCGGGGTACGGGTCGTGGGTGCTGGTTCTGGCGGCGTTCGTCTGGGGGCTGCGGCTGATGCTGCACCGGTCGGAAGAACGCATCATGCGCGGGATCTTCACGCCGATCGCGGTCGCGCTGGCATCGGTGTATTGCAGCACCCTGACGCCGACGCCGGACTGGCAGCAGAATTACGGCCTTGGCGGTCATTTCGGCGACATGGTGATGGGCGCGATGCTGACCATCATCCCGATGAAGGCGCAGATCGGAATTCGTCTTGCCGCGCTGATCGTCGCGGCGGGGGCGCTGGCTGCCGTGGTGTTCGTGCTTGGCTTCGACAGAACCGAAATCCGCGCCATCTGGCGGCGCTTCCTGATCGGGCTTGTCACCGCCTATGACGTGGCGATGCGGCTGGCAGGGCGCGGCGCGGTCGCGTCGGCGGGAATGGCGCAGCGGGTGCGTGCGCGGCGGGCTCAGCCGGTGGCCGCGGCGGATACGTCGCCTCGGACGGGGTCCGGGCCGTCGCCCCGCATCGGTGTGCGCGCGCGTCGTGCGGCACAGGCGCAGCCAGAGGATTTCGAGCTGCAGGAAGAAATGCCGGAACCCGAACTGATCGAGCGTGATGCCGACTACGATGGCGACGGACCGTCCGCCGAAGAGGTCAGCGGCAGGATCAGCGACGCGATCCGCAACCGGACCGGAAAACCTTCGGTGCTGGCCGCGGTGGCCGCGCGCCTTGCACGCGAAGGCGCGCGCGACCTGCCCCGCGCCGAACCGCCGGTGACCGCCGCCACGCCGTCCCAGGACGAGGAATTCGCGATCGAGCCCGCCGAACCCGTGCCGTTCGGTGCGGATCATCAGCGCGTGGTGGTGCCGCCTGCCCGCAAGCCCATCTCGGGCAGCTCGAAACAGGCCCGGGCCGAGGCCGAGCCGCAATTGCGATTCGACGAGACCGAGACCGCGTATGAGCGGCCGCCCCTGGCGTTGCTGACCGCGCCCACGACCAGCGACCGGACGCAGATCTCGGAAGAGGCGCTGATGGAAAACGCCCGCATGCTGGAGGCGGTGCTGGACGATTACGGCGTCAAGGGCCAGATCACCGAGGTTCGCCCCGGCCCGGTCGTCACGCTTTACGAACTGGAACCCGCGCCGGGCCTGAAGGCCAGCAGGGTCATCGGCCTGGCGGATGATATCGCGCGGTCGATGTCGGCGCTGTCGGCGCGTGTCTCGACCGTTCCGGGGCGCAGCGTGATCGGGATCGAACTGCCCAATGCGCGGCGCGAAAAGGTGCTGCTGCGCGAGATCTTCGCCAGCCGCGCCTTTGGCGACGGCACCCAGCCGCTGCCTTTGGCGTTGGGCAAGGATATCGGCGGCGATCCGGTCGTGGCCAATCTGGCCAAGATGCCGCATCTGCTGATTGCCGGCACCACGGGTTCGGGGAAATCGGTCGCGATCAACACGATGATCCTGTCGCTGCTTTACAAGCTGACGCCGGATGAATGTCGGCTGATCATGATCGACCCCAAGATGCTGGAACTGTCGGTCTATGATGGTATCCCGCATCTTCTGTCCCCGGTCGTCACCGACCCCAAGAAGGCCGTCGTGGCGCTGAAATGGGTCGTGGGCGAAATGGAGGACCGCTACCGCAAGATGTCCAAGATGGGCGTGCGCAACATCGAGGGCTATAACGGCCGTGTTCGCGAGGCGCTGTCCAAGAACGAGATGTTCAAGCGGACCGTCCAGACCGGCTTTGACGAGGACACCGGCGAGCCGATCTTCGAGACCGAGGAATTCCAGCCCGAGACCTTCCCCTATATCGTCGTGATCGTCGACGAGATGGCCGACCTGATGATGGTCGCGGGCAAGGAAATCGAGGCCTGCATCCAGCGCCTTGCGCAGATGGCGCGTGCATCGGGCATCCACCTGATCATGGCCACGCAGCGCCCATCCGTCGATGTCATCACCGGCACGATCAAGGCCAACTTCCCGACCCGGATCAGCTTCCAGGTGACCTCGAAGATCGACAGCCGCACGATTCTGGGCGAACAGGGGGCCGAACAGCTGCTGGGTCAGGGCGACATGCTGTATATGGGCAACGGCGCGCGGATCACCCGCGTCCACGGCCCCTTCGTCAGCGATGAAGAGGTCGAAGAGGTCGTGACGCAGCTGAAATCCTTTGGCCCGCCCAGCTATCAGTCGGGTGTCGTCGAGGGGCCGGACGAAGAGAAGGCCGACAATATCGATGCCGTTCTGGGGCTTGGCGGCGGCGACGGCGGCGACGACCAGCTTTACGATCAGGCGGTGATGATCGTCGCCAAGGATCGCAAATGTTCGACCAGCTATATCCAGCGCAAGCTGGCCATCGGCTATAACAAGGCAGCGCGGCTGGTCGAGCAGATGGAGGATCAGGGCGTCGTGTCGTCCGCAAACCATGTCGGCAAGCGCGAAGTTCTTGTGCCAGAGGTCTGAGATTTGCGCAGATGGCGGCGGTCGGCCGGTTGCCGGGCCACCGCTGGTGGCACATGACATCACCTGTCGGCCTGTGGCATCACCGGCGGCGACACAAGGCGGGCGGAAGACAAGATGACGAAAATCGCCGTTGCGGGGCTGGGATATGTCGGTCTGTCCAACGCCGTCCTGTTGGCGCAGTCGCATGATGTGCGGGCGCTTGATGTCGATGCCGGGCGCGTGGCGTCGGTCAATACCGGCAAGTCGCCCATCGAGGATGTCGAGATTACCGAGCATCTGTCGGCGGGGGGCTTGCAACTGACCGCAACCACCGATCCCGAGCAGGCGTTCGACGGCGCGGAATTCGTCATCGTCGCGACGCCCACGAACTACGACCCGGCGACCAACCGCTTCGATACATCGACGGTCGTTTCGGTGATCGAACGGGCCCGGCAACTCGCGCCCGATGCCACCATCATCGTCAAGTCCACGGTGCCGGTCGGTTTCGTGATGCGGATGCGCGCGGAAACCGGATACGAGGGGATCATCTTCTCGCCCGAGTTCCTGCGCGAGGGGCGGGCGCTTTACGACAACCTGTATCCATCGCGGATCGTCGTCGGGGATCACGGTCCGGCCGCGCGGCGTTTTGCCAAGCTGATGGTCGAGGGCGCGATCCGCAAGGACATGCCGGTGCTGTTCACCGGCCCGGTCGAGGCCGAGGCGGTCAAGCTGTTCTCGAACACCTTTCTTGCCCTGCGCGTCGCCTATTTCAACGAACTGGACACCTATGCGGTCCGCAACGGCCTGAACACGCGCGAGATCATCGAGGGCGTCGGCCTGGACCCGCGAATCGGCAATCACTACAACAATCCAAGCTTCGGATATGGCGGGTATTGCCTGCCCAAGGATACCAAGCAGCTTCTGGCGAACTACGAGGACGTGCCGCAAAACCTGATTTCCGCGATCGTGCAATCAAACACGACGCGCAAGGATTTCATCGCCGATCAGATCCTGGCCCGGAAACCGCGTGTGGTCGGCGTCTATCGGCTGGTGATGAAGGCGGGATCGGACAATTTCCGCGACAGCTCGATCCAGGGGGTGATGAAGCGGATCAAGGCCAAGGGGATCGAGGTGATCGTCTATGAGCCGGTGCTGAAAGAGGATCGGTTCTTCAACAGCAGGGTGGTCCGCGATCTGGATGCGTTCAAGGCAGAGGCCGACCTGATCCTGGCCAATCGCCGCACCGATCTGCTGTCGGATGTCGCCGACAAGGTCTATACCCGCGACCTGTTCGGCGTGGATTGATCGCCGCGTCGGGGTGGATTTGATCGCTGCGTCGGCGGGGGGCTGAGCCGCGTCAGGCCGTGACCGGGACCAGATGGTGATCCCATGCGCGGCCGCCCCGCTTGGCCAGCGGCGTGATCCGGTCGTCCGCGCGCGTCAGCCCGCCCAGCCCGTCCGAGACGAAGAAACCCCGCCCCGCTGGCGCAAGGCCGCAGACATCCTCGCGCAGGATGGTGCGCAGATGTCCGCCGGTATCGTCGAAGATCTGGACCCGCCCGCCGCGAGGTGAACTGATCGCGACCTGCCGCCGTGCGGCGTCGAACGCGACCGAGCCGACATAGCCGGCCATCGCCACCGCCTCGTGGATCGGCATGCGGTCCAGCACGGCAGGGCCGCCACGCCGGTGCAGGCCCATCAGGGGCACGCCCTCGGCCGGATCGCCCTGCCATTGCATGCCGAACGCGACCAGCCCGTCGCGACCCAGCGCGATATGACGGATCGAGTTCCGCCGCAGCGATTCGTCCAGTTCCACCTTGTCCAGCAGATCGCCATCGGCGCTGACATAGGCTAGGTTCGGCCGCATCTCTGCCACGCCCAGCTTGATGCCGGGACTGTCGGGGTGGTTGCGATACCCGCCATTCGCGGCGACCAGAACATCGCCCGGCATGCGCCGGATCTCGTGCGGGCCGGTGCCGTGGGTCGGGATCTCGCCCACGCGCCGCCAGCCTTGGCTGCGCGACCACAGTCCGATCCTGCCCTGCCCGGCCTGATAATCGTTCTCGGACGTGCACAGGATGTCGCCGTCCGCAATGAACGTGCCATGGCCATAGAAATGCCGGCCCTGAGGGGCGTGCAGACGGGCCATGACCTTGCCCGTCGCGCAGTTCAGAACCAGCGCGAAGGTGCCGGGGCTGCGCGCGAAGGCGACGGCCTCGGGGGCGGTCGGATGCGCGGCGGCGGCGTGGCCTCGCGCCGGCAACGGGATGCGGAACGTGTCCGCGCCCTGTGCGGTCAGACCGAACAGAGCATAGGTTCCGTCCGCCTCGCGCGCCGCGCCAAGGATCGCCGGGCTGCCGGCGTCGGCCCATGACAGGCGCGGGGCGACCGCGCCCGCCATCAGCGCGGTCAGGAAGCTGCGCCGGCGCATCAGTCGCCATCCCGTGAATTGAAGCCTGCCGTCAGGCCCAGCCCGCCGCCGATCTCGCCCCGGACCGCATCGCCGATCGCGCGGATCTGCTGTTGCAGGATCTCGATCTTCAGGCGGGATTGCGGATCCGCGACGCCTGCAAGACGTGCATCGTCCAGCGCCATCGCCGTCTGCTGCGCGGTCTCGAACGCCGCCTCGGTCACCGGGATCGGGGTGTCGGACATGTGGATCGCCAGATCGCGCAGCGCCGCAAGCGACAGGCGGATATTGCGCAACGGGCGGTCCGACCGCCATGCCTCGGCCGATTTCGGGCGCGGTTTGTCGAACGTGCCCATGGGGCGGCCGATCCGCTGATCCGCGTCGAATTCGATGGCCGACAGCAGCGCGGTGTACAGTGCCTGTTCCGGTTCCTTCGCCGACAGATAGCGGCTGTTGTCCGCCGTGCCGGCGGTCAGCATCAACTGCGCATGATCGGCCCAGTCGGTCCTGATGGCCGCCGCGATGGCCGCCAGATCGACGGCGATGGCGCGGGCATACCGGCATTCATAATCGTCAGGCCCGTAGTCCGCATTGTCGCCGTGGATCACGCGCTCCAGCGCCATCAGGCCGCGCCCGGCAATCGACACCTCGGCAAAAGCCTGCGGATCGTCCACCACCGGATCGGCGTCCGCCATCAGGCCCCTGACCGTGCGCGCCACGAGGCCGCGCGGATCGGGCCAGAATTCGATCGTCAGGGCGCGCCCGTCCTGCTCCAACGGGCCAAAGCCCAGATGCGACAGGCCCATCCAGCCGTCAAAGGCGTCCTGATAGGCAGGTCGCAAAGACACGGCGCGGCAATCCGCGGTGGCGGCGTCGGCCAAGGCGCCGGCCGTTTCGGCAAAATGCCGGGTCGCGGGCAGGACATGATCGTTCACCGCCCCCGTCACGTCCGGCAAGGCGGGCCGCGGCAGAAGGGCAAGGACGAAGACGGGAAGAAGGGCTGCGCGCATCTAAAGGCTTTCCACGAATCGGATCAGCGCCGCGCGATCTTCGGGCGGCATCCTGGTGACTTGGTCGCGCGCCACCTGGCCCTCGCCGCCATGCCACAGAATGGCTTCGAGGATGGATCGCGCGCGACCGTCATGCAGGAACATGCTGTGCCCGTTGACCTGCCGGGTCAACCCGATGCCCCACAGGGGCGCGGTGCGCCATTCGCGCCCGTCCGCCAACCCCTCGGGGCGGTCATCGGCCAATCCCTTGCCCATGTCGTGCAGCAGCATGTCGCTGTAGGGCCAGATCAGCTGGAAACTGTGTTCGGGCCGGTCCTGCATCCGGGCGGTGACGAATTTCGGGCGGTGGCAATCGGCGCATCCGGCCTTGTAGAAGGCCTGCTTGCCACGCAGAACCTGCGGATCCTCCGGGTCGCGGCGGGCGGGTACGGCAAGGTTCTGGCTGTAGAAGGTGACCAGATCCAGCCCTTCGGCGTCGATCTCGGAGACGCGGGCATCGCCATCGCCGTGCGGGGCCTTGACACAGGGATGCTGCGCCGGGGTGCAGTCGCCCGACGGCGCGGGATGCAGCGGCGTCGAGATGCCGATATCCCCGGAAAAGGCGCTGGCCGACTGTTCCTCGATCGTCGGCATCCCGGCCTTCCAGCCAAAGCGGCCCAGCATCGGTTTGTCGTAGCGCGCCGACCATGTGATCTGCGCCCGTCCCGAGATCCCGTCACCGTCGGCATCGTCCGGGTCCGCGCCCGCGACGATGTCGGCGGCGGGCACCGATTCCAGCAGCCCGAGCCCGATCATCTGCGGTGCCACGCGCGGGCTGATCATCAGGTCGTCGCGCAACGGCCCATAGGCGGCATCCTCGATCCTGTAGGTCGGCCGGCGCAGATGCGCGATCTCGCCACCCGACAATTCCACCGCTTCCTCGGCATAGGTGACGACCATGCGCCCTTCGGCGGGAACGCCCGCAACCGACAGATCCTGCAACTGCCCGCCATAGACCGGATCGGGGCGCGTCGGGCGATAGGGATTGCCGGTGCCCGCCAGATAATCCTCGATCCGGGTTCGTTCGGCGTTGTCGTCGGCGGGCACGGACAGGCGCAGGAACATTGATCCACCGGGCTGGCCCGGCGCGTCCGGCGGATGGCCGCGCCCGTCCTTCAGGTGACAGTTCTGGCATCCGCGCGCGTTGTATAACGGCCCCAGCCCGTCGGAGGCCAGCGTGGACGACGGGGATGAGACCCACAGCTTGCGAAACAGCCCGTTGCCGACCTTGAAGCGCAGCTCGTCCTGAAACGAGATATTGGCCGATGACAGCGAGAATGCGTCGGCATCGTCGCGGGCGCGCACCGTGGCGGCGCCGCCGGGATTGGCCTCGAACGGCTCGGCTTTGGTGAAGTCGTCGGTCGGGGCGACGACATCCGCGATCCGCCCGATTTCTACGGGTGTCCGCGCCGTCATGTTCAGATGCGGATCTGAAAGCGTCGGGGCCGGCGTCTGGGCCAGCCCCGCGCCCGTCAGGGCGACCATCGCCAGCGGCATCAGCCGCCACATCGCAGGGATCCTACTGGAAGACGGCATCCGGGTTATCCAGGCTGTCGGACCCTTCGAATCCGATATCCTGCAGGCCCAGAACGTTCACCGCGCGTTCGATGTCGCGGGTCTGGGCAATCAGCGAATCGACTGCGGCAAGGATCAGCGCCTCGCCATCCTGATTTCCGCGCGCCAGAAGCTGATCGTAGGACGTGCCGGCTTCGGCCACGGTTTTCAGACGACCCAACTTGGCGACGCTGTCGTTCAGGCCCGCGCGCAGCGAGGCGTCGATCTGGGGGTCGGCGGCGGCGACCAGCGATGACAGGCTTTCGCCGGTCACGACGCTGCCGTCCACGCGGGTATATTCGCCCAGATAGACATTCCGGATGCCGATCCCGTCATAGTAATGGCTGTCATGGGTGTTGTCCGAGAAACAGTCATGTTCCTCTTCGGGGTCGTTCAGCATGACCCCCAGCTTCATCCGCTCGCCCGCCAGTTCGCCATAGGACAGGCTGCCCATCCCGGTCAGCATCGCGCTGATCGCGGCATCGGGATCGGCGGTCAGGCCGGTCGCGGCCTCGCCGCCGTCGGCCCATTGCGCGGTCATCCATTCCAGATCACTGACCAGCAGATCGGCGGCGGCCTTCAGATAGGCGGCGCGGCGGTCGCAATTGCCCCCGGTACAGTCCTCGCCCTGCGCATAGTCGGTCCAGGGGCGTTCGCCGGCGCCATGATCGGTGCCGTGCAGATCCTGACCCCACAGCAGGAATTCGATGGCGTGGTATCCGGTCGCGACATTCGCCTCGATCGCGTCGGCCTCGTGCAGCGTGTCGGACAGCAATTCCGGGGTGATCTGTTCGGCGTCCACCTGATTGCCGGACAAGGTGAAGCTTTTCTGGCTGACGACGTTCAGCGCGGCATATTCGTTTTCATCGGACGCGCCGCCATAGGACGGATCGACATAGTCGATCAGCCCTTCGTCCAGCGGCCATGCGTTCACCTTGCCTTCCCAGTCATCGACGATCGCATTGCCGAAACGCAGCGCCTCGGTCTGCATATAGGGCACGCGCGCCGCCTTCCACGCGGCGCGCGCGGCTGTCAGGTTGTTGGCCGACGGGTCCGCGATCAGCGCGTCGATGGCGGATTGCAGGTCGCGGGCGGTGGTCAGGCTGTCGTCATAGCTTGCATGGGCGATCGCGACATAATTCGCGACCACTTCCGGCTTGCCGGCAAGGGCGGGTGCGGCGATCGCACAGGCCAGTGCGGATATGGCGAGGGTGGTTTTCATGACTGTCCTCCTGTCAGGTGCGGCAAGCGCGTGTTGCGCCACTTGTGGGCCGGTTCGGGGGCGCAAGTCAATTCCTGACAGCTTTGCTGGGTCAATTCGGTGCAATTCGCAAGCAAAGGGCGAGCCTTCGGAGGAAGGCTCGCCCGGACTTGTGCGTGTAGGTGATATCAGTCGCGGAACCGGCGCGCGGCGGGCAGGTACTGCATCAGCAGCCAGTAGCTGACGCCCGCCGGGACAAGGCTGGCATACCAGCTGATCCCCGAGAAGATTAGCGCCGCGACGACACCGATCACCGTGGCGATGACGGCGGCCGGGTTGAAGCCCCGATAAGGTCCGGTCTCGTCATACAGATGTCCCAGGTTCAGGGTCTGCTTGCGGATGATATAGTAATCGACCACCAGGATCGCGAAGATCGGGCCAAGGAAGGCACTGTAGGTCTGGATGAACAGGCTGAGGCCCGCCGCGGATTCGTCACGGACCAGCATCCACGGGAAGGTGCAGAAGGCCAGCAGGCCAACCACCACCGCCGAGGTGCGGAAGTTCAGCTTGAAGATGTCCATCAGCGCATAGGCGGGCGGGACGACGTTGTTCAGGATGTTCGTCGTGACCTGAGCGAAGGCGATGAACAGCAGCGTCACGACCAGCAGCAGCTTGTTGTCCACGGCGCTGGAGAAAACCTTGATCGGATCGACCTGGCCGGTGGCGCCCGACACCATCAGGCCGATCAGACCCATGAACAGCGTCGCGGGCAGGATCGAATTCGCATAGATCACGACCTGACGCACCGACCCGACCTCGTGGCGCAGTTCGCGGCTGTAGTCGGACACGTTCAGCATCATCGTCGAATAGATGCCCAGGAACAGCATCGTCGCGCCCCAGAACGGTGCCCCCCAGGTGCCGTCCACGTTGACCAGGTTTTCGCTGATCTCGGTGCCGTATTTGCTGATGACGCTGAAGAACATGTAGACCAGCGATCCGATGATGAAGACCGAGCCGATGTTTTCCAGCCATTTGATGCCGTGAAAGCCCAGCACCGACAGGCCGATCTGCAGGAACTGGAAGCCGATGAAGAAGACCCAGATGTTCGAGTAGCCGAACATCGTCTCGCTGACCAGGTTCAGCGCGCCCGCGCCGATCCAGCTTTGAAAGCCGAACCAGACGATCGCCGGCACCGACCGGACCAGTGCCGGAAGCCGCGTGCCGGAAAAACCGAAGGCCGACCGCGCCTGCACCATGAAGGGAATGCCGTATTTGTGGCCGGCGCGGCCGTTGATCATCAGCGCGACGCCGATCACTGTACAGCCGATGGCGATGGCCACGAAGGTCTGCAACAGGTTCAGCGTGCCGACCAGGCCCGAACCGATGGTGAATGTGCCGATCGACACGCAGCCGCCCAGCCAGGCGAACAGGTAGGACCAAGGGTCCATGATGCGGGTCTGCTGCGGGGCCAGCGATTCCTCGCCCACGCCCTTTTCGTGATCTTCGACCGGCACGGCGCCGGCGGTGAAATCGGTCTGGGTCATATCAGACTCCCTGTCTTGGGTGATGTGGATTATTTCTTGTTGGGCACCGCATAGGCGCCGATCTTGCTGGTCTTCAGCCCGGCGCCCACCAGCGCCTCGGCAAATTTCGTGGCGACGGTCACGCCGTCGATGACCGGAATGCCGGTTTCCTGGGACAGCCATTCGGTCAGGTCGGACATCCCGGCGCAGCCAAGGACGACCGCTTCGCAGTTATCCTCGTCGATGGCGCGCAGGATCTCGTCGCGGACAAGCTGGCGGGCATTCGATCCGGGTTCTTCCAGCGCAAGGACAGGGATCGCGGCCGAGCGGACCTTCCGGCACTGATGGTCCAGCCCGTATTTGCGGACCAGTTCCTCGATGATCGGGACCGACCGGGGCAGGGTCGTGATGACCGAGAACGATGTCGCGATCATGCTGGCCGCCTTGCAGGCTGCCTCGCAGATCCCCAGGACGGGGCCGGTGGCGATTTCGCGGCATGCGCCGATGGACGGATCGTCAAAGCACGCGACGACGATGGCGTCGGCATGCGCGGCCTCGGCCTCCTGGACTTCGCGCAGAAGATGGGCCGCCGACATCACCTCGTCGAAATGGCCTTCGATGCTGGCGGGGGCGCCATGGGCTGTGCGGCCTTCGACCTGCACATGATCGCCGGCGGCGGCGCGGGCCGAGGCGATGATCTTGTCGGTCATCGACTGGGTCGAGTTGGGGTTGATGACAACTAGTTTCATGCGTTTCCCTCCGTGAGTCGCATTATTGATAACACAGATTGTTAACAATCCAATATTATTTTTCTGCCAAAGCGCTGTGCGCGAGGCTGTTGCGTGCGCCCGTCCGGCGTGCAATCTGAGTCCAATGGACAAGCCGCTTGAGACAATCATCGTTGACAGCATCCTGGACGCGATCGCCGATCAGCGGCTGCGCGCCGGGACCAAGCTTGGCGAACAGGCGCTGTCAGACCTGTTCGCCTGCAACCGTGCCCAGGTGCGCCGGGCACTGGCGACGCTGACCGCCTATCAGGTGGTTGATCACCTGCCCAATCGCGGCGCCTATGTCGCCACGCCGACACCGCAGGACGCGCGCAATATCTTCCAGGCCCGCCGCGCCATCGAGACGGTGATCTGCCGCAATGCGGTGCGCGAGGCCACCGATGACGACATCATCGCCTTGCGCGCTCATCTGGCCGAGGAAGACGCCGCGAAGGGCCGCGACAACCGCCCGGCCGCTGTCAGGCTGTCGCGAGGGTTCCATGTGCTGCTGGGGCGGATCGGACGAAACCCGGTACTGGCCCGCTATCTGGAAGAGCTGACGATGCGCAGTTCGTTGATCATCGGACTTTATGCCTCGGGCCAGGCGACGCTGTGCGCCGAAGACGAACACGCGCGGATCGTCGAGGCGATTGAACGGCGTGACGAGGCCGATGCGCAGCGCCTGCTGGACCAGCATCTGCGCCATATCGAGGCTGGCATTGCGTTCGACGACAATCCGCCGGCGACGGGGGCACTGTCGGCCGTGCTTGGCGACTGGCGCGGCTGATCCGTCGACTCGCCCATCGCGGGTGACGGCAACCGCCAATCTGGCAGCAAACCGGGTTCTTTGATCGTCTGGAGATAATCTTTTCCGATCCCGCAGATTAATCGCGGACTTCGCGCTGTCATCCGAAGGGTGTTGCTTCGGTCACTTCTGCCAAGCACCCATCCCCGCGTCAGAATTTCTCTGGCTTCTTGAAAACAACAGCGGAAAAAGGCGGCGGATTTCTGCTGCCCTGGTATCTTCGCGCACTGGCATGATCATGCGAAACCCATGTAGGGAAAGGATTTACCCCGCAGGCAGCTTGCGCGGCATTCCGCCGAGGTCTGGGCGCGACTCGCGATTGCGAAAATTCGTGTTTGCGCGGATTTCAAGCTAAAAAATCCGAAGAATTATCAGAAAATTTATTGACATGGCACGCTTAGCAGAGCTTTTTGAAAGGCGAGTTCGCGGCATCACCCCAACGCCGCGACACCGCGAAATCAAATCGGTAGGTTGTTATGCAACGGTTCGTCTGCACAACCGCACGGGGTGCGCTGTTGATGTTTTCTTCGCTGGTTCCGCTGGGTGCATACGCCCCCGGAACGCTGATGGTGACAGCGCTTGCCATATCGGTCGGTGCCGGCGCCCAGCCCCTTCAGGCACAGACCACGCCCCCCCCGGATCCCTCCGAAACATCTGCTGTCGGCGATCCGGTCACCAACCCGGTCACGGGAACCGAGACGACGGTCAGCGCGCTGCTGGTCGATCCGGCGGGGACACCGACAGCCGGCGACACGGCGTTCGTCCAGACCGCAGATGGATATACGTTCCTGGTCAAGGCGGCGGGCGAGACGTTCTATAACAGCGACAGTCCGCCCGTCGCCTTCACCATCGGCAGCATAAGCGGCGGCGACGCCGAGGTTTCCAGCCCCGGCGCGACAGGCACGCAGGCTTTCCCGCTGGGACAGACGACGACTGCGTTCAACGATGATTTCAACAGCACCGGAACGCCCGGAGACCTGACGCCGCCGGTGGATGTCAGCGGTCCGAACGGCGTGCGGCAAGTGGTCTTCGGTCGCGACGGCAGCAATGGACGCGCGGGCGCGCTGTTCGTGCCGCCCAGTTCGGGCGGTGACGGGGTTGGGGGACCGACCCAGGTCCAGACACTAAGCAGCGACGTCAATGCGACCTCGAATATCGGCTGGGAAATCGGCAGCGTCGGTGGCGCGGGTGGGCGCGGCGGCGATTCCTATCTCAGCTTCTGGGACGGTCGCGACGGCGGCGATGGCGGTGCGGGCGGTCGGGTGATCGCCACTCAAGGCGCAGCCAGCACCATCCAGACCACCGGCACCAACAATTACGGCATCTTCGCCTACAGCCGCAGCGGCCGCGCGGGTGATGGCGGCAGCGGCTTTGCGGCGCCCGGCGGCGGCACCGGCGGGCACAGTTCCAACGGCGGCCATGTCACCGTGAACCAGTCTGGCGAAATCTCGACCAGCGGCACGAACGCGCATGGCATCTATGCACTCAGTGTCAGCAACAACGGCGGAAACGGCGGCAACCAGTGGGGGCTTGTCGGACAGTCCGGCAGCGGCGGCTTTGGCGGCGACGGCGGGCAGGTCGATGTGAATACCTTGGCGGGTGCCACGATCCTGACGACCGGCGATTTCGCCAACGGCATTCTGGCGCAATCGATCGGCGGCTCTGGCGGGTCGGCGGGGATCAGTGGCAACCTGCTGGTCTCGCTGGTCGGCAGCGCCGACAACGGCGGCAACGCATCTGCGGTCAATGTCAGCAACGCGGGCGCGATCCAGACCCAGGGCGCGTTGTCGCGCGGGATCATGGCGCAGTCCATCGGCGGCGGTGGCGGCGCGGGCGGCACGGCGGCCGGTCTGGTCTCGCTGGCGCTGGGGGGCGTGGGTTCGAATGGCGGTTCGGGCGGCGCGGTCAGCGTCACCAATACCGGCACTGGGTCGATCGTCACGACCGGTCTGCTGTCTGACGGGATCATGGCGCAATCGATCGGTGGCAGCGGCGGGCAGGGCGCGAACGCGTTCGGCCTTGTCGGCATCGGCGGCACCGGGTCGCGCGGCGGCAGCGGCGCGGCGGTCAGCGTCACCAATCTGGGACGTATCGAGACCACTGGTGACGGCGCGCGCGGCATCGTCGCGCAATCCATCGGCGGCGGCGGCGGCGATGGCGGGTCGTCGGCGGGCATGGTCGCGGTCGGCGGATCGGGATCTGGCGGCGGCAGCGGCAACACCGTGACCATCGTCAACGACGGTGTCATCACCACGCGCGGCGACGACGCGATGGGCATTCTTGCGCAATCCATCGGCGGCGGCGGCGGAAATGGCGGATCGGCCGGTGCAGTCGGCGCCTTTGTCGGCGTTGCCATCGGCGGTGGCGGCGCGGCGGGTGGCGCGGGCGGCACCGCGAATGTCACTCTGTCCGACACGGATGCCAGCCAGCCATCGCAGATCCGGACCGAAGGCGACCGCGCAACTGGCGTCTTCGTGCAGTCAGTGGGCGGCGGCGGCGGCAATGGCGGCGGCGCGGTGTCGGTCGCTGTGGGTGCGTTCGGCGCGGCCTCGGTGTCGGTCGGCGGGTCCGGCGGCGCCGGTGGCGCGGGTGGCACGGCAATCCTGACCGGCAGCGGCGATGCCTCAGTCCAGACCGGCGGCGACGACGCCACGGGCATCCTGATGCAATCCGTGGGCGGCGGCGGCGGCAATGGCGGCTATTCGGTCGCGGCGGCGGCATCGGGCGGACCGGTTTCGGGCTCGCTGGCGGTGGGCGTCGGCGGGTCGGGCGCGGCTGGTGGCGCGGGCGGCGCGGTGCGCGTCGGCACGATCGACGGCGGCGGCAATCTGACCGCGCCCGGATTTTCCGGCAGCGTGGTCACGACGGGTGATCGCTCGACGGGGATGTTGTTCCAGTCGATCGGCGGGGGCGGCGGCAATGGCGGGCTGGCGGTTGCCGGTTCGGGCGGCGGCTCGCTGATCTTCTCGGGCAGCGTGTCGGTCGGCGTCGGCGGCTCGGCCTCTGGTGGGGGTGCCGGAGGCCGGGTCCGCGTTTACACCGATTCGAATGTCAACACCGTGGGCGACAGCTCGACCGCGCTGATGGTTCAGTCGATCGGCGGCGGCGGCGGCAATGGCGGTGGCAGCATCGCCGCGGGTGTCAACGGCAGTGCAGGCGGCGCGGCAGGCATCAATGTGGCGGTCGCGGGCAGCGGTGCTGCGGCCAGCGCGGGCGGTGACGTGAACCTGATCGCGGGCGGCGACCTGATTCGCACGCGCGGTCGCTTCTCGACCGGCGTTCTGGCGCAGTCCGTGGGCGGCGGCGGCGGCAATGGCGGCTATGCGATCGCGGCCGGGGCCGACGGCGCCGGTGCCGGCGCGGGCAACGTCAATGTCGGCATCGGCGCCTCGGCCGGCGGTGGCGGCGCGGGCGGCGTGGTCGACGCGCGCGTGGACGCCGCTGTGGATACGCTTGGCGACGATTCCGGCGCCATCGTGGTGCAGTCGGTCGGCGGCGGCGGCGGCAATGGCGGCTTCGGCATCGCTGCGGGTGCGGCGGGCGGCGGGGCCGGGGCAGGCAACGTGACTGTCGGGCTGGGCGGTTCAGGCGGGTCTGGCGGCGCGGGCAGCACCGTGATCGCGGCCGTGAATGGCGACGTGGCGACCCAGGGCGACCGGTCTGCCGGCGTTGTCGCCCAATCCATCGGCGGCGGGGGCGGCAATGGCGGATTTGCCGTCTCGGGCGCAGTCTCTGGAGCGGGGGTCGGCAGCGGCTCGGTCGCAGTCGGGCTGGGCGGCGGTGCAGGTTCGGGCGGCACCGGCGGTGCGGTGACGGCGGCCGTGACCGGCGACGTGACGACCGAAGGAACCGATTCGACCGCCATTCTTGCGCAATCCGTCGGCGGCGGTGGCGGCAATGGCGGCTTCAGCGTGGCCGGAACGATTACCGGCAGCGGAACCGGCAGCGGCGCGGTCAGCGTGGGCCTTGGCGGCGGCGGCGGCGCGGGTGCTGCGGCAGGTGCCGTGACATTGACCAGCGATGGCGCGGTCTGGACGCAGGGCGATCGGTCGTCGGGTGTCGTGGCGCAGTCGATCGGTGGCGGCGGCGGCAATGGCGGCTTCAGCGTGGCGGGCTCGGTCGCGGGCGCGGGCGTCGGCGCGGGCACGGTCAGTGTCGGGCTAGGCGGCAGCGGTGCCGGAGGCGGCGCTGCGGGTGCGGTCGATGCGACCTCGAACGGGACCATCCTGACCTATGGTTTCGCCTCGTCGGGCTTTGTCGCGCAATCCATCGGCGGCGGCGGCGGCAATGGCGGTTTCTCCGTCAGTGCGGCCCTGTCCTTTGCCGGCACCGGTGCGGGCAGTGTCGGTGTCGGACTTGGCGGCAGCGGCGCGGGCGGGGGTGACGGCGCGGGGGTGACGGCGGCGACATCGGCGAATGTCGAAACGCGCGGCGACGCATCCGCCGGCATTCTTGCGCAATCCATCGGCGGCGGCGGCGGCAATGGCGGCTTCAGCATCACGCCGACGCTGACCGGGGCGGGCGTCGGATCAGGCGCGATCTCGGTCGGGCTGGGCGGCAGCGGCGCTGGCGGCGGCAACGGCGGCAGCGTCGGTCTGACGGTCGCCAACGGCGTGCTGACGCGGGGCGATCAATCGGCGGCGGTGGTCGCGCAGTCGGTCGGCGGCGGCGGCGGCAATGGCGGCTTCAATGTCACGGCGGCGGGCACCGGCGCCGGCACGGGTTCGGGTGCCGTCGGCGTCGGGATGGGCGGGCGCGGTGCCGGTGGCGGCACCGGCGGGACAGTGACCAGCGACGTGACAGGAAGCTTGACCACGCTTGGCGACAGTTCCGGCGGGCTGGTCGTGCAGTCGCTTGGCGGCGGCGGCGGCAATGGCGGCATGAATGTCAGCGCGGCGGTCGCGGTCGCGGGCGTGGGATCGGGTGGCGCGTCCGTCGGGCTTGGCGGCGCTGCGGGCGCGGGCGGCGATGCGGGCACGGTGACCTCGTCGCTGACCGGCGATGTCACGACCGTGGGCATCAACTCCGGCGGCGTGACCGTGCAATCGCTTGGTGGCGGCGGCGGCAATGGCGGGCTGAACGTCTCGGCCATCCTGACCGGCGCCGGGACCGGATCGGGCGGCGTCTCGGTAGGACTTGGCGGCAGTGGCGGTGACGGCGGTGACGGCGCAGCCGCGGACAGCACGGTCACCGGCAACGTCGTGACCTTCGGTGCGAACTCGTCAGGCGTCGTCGTGCAATCCGCGGGCGGCGGTGGTGGCAATGGCGGCATCAGCGTTTCGGCCGCCGTCAACCTCAGCGGCACCGGAGGCGGTGCGCTGGCCGTGGGCCTTGGCGGCAGCGGCGGCGGCGGCGGCGATGCGGACACGGCGACCGGGCGGGTGACGGGCGATATCACCACGGTCGGTCTGAATTCTTCGGGCATGGCCGTGCAATCGCTTGGCGGCGGTGGCGGCAATGGCGGGATCAGCATTGCGGGCGCGCTGAACGCGACCGGAACGGGCGGCGGTGCAGCCTCGGTCGGGATCGGCGGGTCCGGCGGCGACGGCGGACTGGCCTCGGCGGCATCCGGCACGTTGACCGGCGACGTGACGACGGTGGGTGACAGCTCGGGCGGCGTCCTGGTACAATCCGCCGGTGGCGGCGGTGGCAATGGCGGGCTCAGTGTGTCCGGCACCGTGAACCTGGCGGGCACTGGCGGCGGCGGTGTGGCCGTCGGGGTCGGGGGCTTTGGCGGCGGCGGCGGCGCAGCCGGGACGGCGACCGGACAAGTCACCGGCGACGTGGCGACGGCGGGCACGGATTCCTCGGCCTTCACGGTGCAGTCGCTGGGTGGCGGCGGCGGCAATGGCGGCCTCAGCGTCGCCGGAACGCTCAGCGCGGCGGGCACGGGGTCCGGCGCGGTGTCGATCGGCGTCGGTGGCTTCGGCGGCGATGGCGGCGCGGCCGCGGCGGCGTCGGGAACGATGTCGGGCGATATTGTCACCGCCGGGGACCGGTCCGGCGGGGTGCTGGTGCAGTCGGCCGGTGGCGGCGGCGGCAATGGCGGGTTGAATGTCAGCGGTGCGGTCAGCCTTGCTGGCACGGGTTCGGGCGTAGCATCGGTCGGGATCGGCGGCGCGGGTGGCGGCGGCGGTGCGGCCGATACGGCCACAGGCAGCGTGACCGGAGATGTTGAAACGGCGGGCGTCGATTCCGCCGGAATCACGGTTCAGTCGCTGGGTGGCGGCGGTGGCAATGGCGGGATCAACGTCTCGGCCAGCCTGACCGCGTCCGGCAGCGGCGGTGGCGGTGCGGCCATCGGGGTCGGCGGTTTCGGAGGCGCCGGTGGTGATGCCGCAGCGGCACAGGCCAGCGTCGAGGGCGATGTGCTGACCGAAGGGGATCGCTCGGGCGGGGTGCTGGTGCAGTCGGCGGGCGGCGGTGGCGGCAATGGCGGCCTGAGCGTCGCGGGTTTCGTCAACCTGTCCGGCAGTGGCGGCGGCGGGGCCTCGATCGGCATCGGCGGCATGGGCGGCGGCGGCGGCGATGCCGGGACGGCCAGCGGCACGATGACCGGTAACGTGACCACGGCCGGGGCGGATTCCGCCGGCTACTCCATTCAGTCGCTTGGCGGCGGTGGCGGCAATGGCGGCATCAACGTGTCCGGCACGCTGAGCGCGACGGGCAGCGGCGGCGGCGGCGCTGCCATTGGCGTGGGTGGCTTTGGCGGCGGTGGCGGCGACGCTGCCTCGGCCTTTGGCGCGCTGACCGGAGACGTCGCGACGGCGGGCGATCGCTCGGGCGGTGTTTTGGTGCAGTCGCTTGGTGGCGGTGGCGGCAATGGTGGGCTGAATGTCAGCGGTGCGGTCAGTGTTGCCGGCAGCGGCGGCGGCGCGGCGGCCATAGGAGTCGGCGGCATGGGCGGCGGCGGCGGCGCGGCGGACAGCGCGACCGGCAGCGTGACCGGCGATGTCCTGACGCTTGGAAACGATTCGACGGGCATGACCGTTCAATCGCTTGGCGGTGGCGGTGGCAATGGCGGCATCAACGTGTCCGCCGCGATCAGCGCCGCCAGCAGCGGCAGCGGTGCGGCGGCCATCGGCGTCGGCGGCTTCGGCGGCAGCGGCGGCGACGCGGCCGCAGCCACAGGAACCATGGCCGGTGACGTGCGGACCGAGGGCGACCGCTCGGGCGGGGTTCTGGTGCAATCGCTTGGCGGCGGTGGCGGCAATGGCGGGCTGAACGTCAGTGGCGCGGTCAGCCTGTCCAGCCAGTCCAGCGGCGCGGTCGGCCTTGGGATCGGCGGAGCCGGCGGTCTGGGCGGAGCGGGCAGCAGCGCGACCGGCCGCGTGACCGGCGACGTGACCACGCTGGGGGAAAACGCCGCGGGTGTGATGGTGCAGTCGGTCGGCGGCGGCGGCGGCAATGGCGGGCTGAATGTCAGCGGCGCTGTCAGCATCGCGGGCAACGGCAGTGGCGCGGCGGCCATCGGTGTCGGAGGCTTCGGCGGTGGCGGCGGGATCTCGGGTGATGTGACTGGTGCCTATACCGGCACCGCGCTGACCTTCGGTGACCGCTCGGCCGGGGTCGTGGCGCAATCGCTTGGCGGCGGCGGCGGCAATGGCGGCATCAACGTCTCGGCCGGCATCTCGGTCGGGTCCAGCTTCTCGGGCGCGGTCGGCCTTGGCGTCGGCGGGTTCGGCGGCGGCGGCGGACAGGCCGGTTCGGTCGATCACACGGTCGCGGGCTATGTCCAGACATCGGGCGACGATTCGATCGGCGTTCTCAGCCAGAGCCTTGGCGGCGGTGGCGGCAATGGCGGGCTGAATGTCAGCGGGGCGGTGTCGCTGTCGCGCCAGACCAGTGCGGCGGTCGGGCTGGGTGTCGGCGGGTTCGGCGGCAGCGGCGCCGATGCGGGCGTCTTGACGGCCTCGACCTATACCGGCGGTGTGCTGACCTTTGGCGACCGCAGTTCGGGCATCGTCACCCAAAGCCTTGGCGGCGGTGGCGGCAATGGCGGCACCAATGTCACCGGCAGCATCAACCTGACGCAACAGAACGGCGGCGCGGGATCGCTTGGCGTTGGCGGCTTTGGCGGCGGCGGTGGCGATGGCGGCGCGGTGACCAGCACTGTCGCGACCAGTGCCGCGACCGAAAGCTTCCAGACGCGCGGCGATGACAGCATCGGGGTTCTGGCGCAGTCGGTCGGCGGCGGCGGTGGCGCGGGCGGGCTGAATGTCAGCGGTGCGGTCAGCCTGACCGGCCAGTCTGGCGCTGCCGTGGCGCTTGGCGTCGGCGGCTTTGGCGGGGCCGGCGGCGACGCGGGGACGGTCGGCCTGGACGTGACCGGCACGGTCGGAACGATGGGCGACCGCGCGCATGGCCTGATGGCGCAGTCGCTTGGCGGCGGCGGCGGCACGGGCGGCACGAATATCTCGGGCACGCTGGCGCTGACCAAGCCGTCGGGGTCGAACACCATCTTTTCCATTGCGGCCGGTGTCGGCGGCTTCGGCGGCGGCGGCGGAGATGCCGGTGCGGTCGAACTTGGATATTCGGGCGCGCTGACCGCGCTGCCGCGCACGGTGAACGGCGACGGCACGATCACGCTGAACCAGACGCAGGGCGCGAACGGCATCGTCGCGCAATCCATCGGCGGCGGCGGCGGCGATGGCGGTGTGAACGTGACGGCGGGCGTCGCGATCAGCAGCAAGCCTGGCGCTGGCCAGACCGACCGCAGCAAGTCCTACGGCGTGCTGGTCGGTGTGGGAGGCTTTGGAGGGACGGGCGGCAACGCGGGCACGGTCGATGTGGACGTGGCCGAAGGCAGCACGATCACCGCGCACGGCACCGGACGCTCGGGCATTCTGGCGCAGTCGGTCGGCGGCGGCGGCGGCAATGGCGGTCTGAACGTCTCGGGCGGAATCGTGTCCGACACGTCGCTGATCGTCGGTGTCGGTGGCATGGGCGGCAATGCCGGACGCGCCGACGATGTGACCGTGACGGCACGCGCCGATATCGGCGTGACCACCGATCCGGATGATTTCGGCGAACCCGACGATGACAGTTTCGAGGCCAAGCTGCGCGACATCCTGGGCGATACCATCGTCGATGAAGCCGAAGACATGGTCGATTCAAAGGGGCTGAAGACCCTGTTCGTGGATCTGGGCCTGTTCAAGGGTGACGAACTGCCCGAATCCGAGGGCTCGGCCGGCCTGCTGGCGCAGTCGATCGGCGGCGGCGGCGGCAATGGCGGCCTGAACGTGTCGGGCGGCATCGCGCTAAGCAAGGACGGCAAGATCCCGTCTGTGACTTTCGGGATCGGCGGCTTTGGTGGCGCTGCGAATGTCTCGGGCAATGTCCTGGCCGATCATGTCGGCACGATCGGTGTCGAGGGCAACTGGAAGCATGGCATCTTCGCGCAATCGGTCGCCGGTGGCGGCGGCAATGGCGGGATGAATGTCAGCGGCCAGCTGAACTGGGGCAGTTCCGAGGGCACGGGCGGCGCCACTGATCTCAGCGTCGTGGCGGGGCTGGGCGGTCATGGCGGCGTCGGTGCGGATGCGGGCGATGTGGATGTGATCTCGGACGGCGATATCGCCACGCGCGGCTATCACGCACGCGGCATCTTTGCGCAATCGATCGGCGGCGGCGGCGGCACGGGCGGCATGAATGTCACGGCGGTCGGCACGAAGGACAGCTCTCCGGTGGCGATCGGGGTCGGTGGCTTCGGGGCCAGCGGCGGCGATGCGGGCGATGTCAGCGTCACGCGCGGCACCGCGACGGCATCGGCGGGACGTATCGACACCGATGGCGTCGGCGCGCACGGGATCGAGGCCAGCAGCATCGGCGGCGGTGGCGGCGACGCCGGGATCAACGCGGTGCTGGGCTTCAGCAAGACGACCGGATCGGGCAGCAATGGCGGCACCGCGGGGGACCGCAAGACGCCGACCAACACCGGCGTCGATGACAGCGTGATCGCCAATTACAACTCGGTCCTTGACGAACTTGAAGGCAAGACCACCACCACCACCCCCAGCGGTGGCAAGCAGGTGAATTCGGCTGTCGTCGCCATCGGCGGCTCGGCCGGGAACGCGGGCAATGGCGGTCAGGTTGATGTGACCCATTTCGGCGACGTCGAAACCCGGCAGAACGGCAGTCACGGCGTGTTCGCGCAATCGCTTGGCGGGGGCGGCGGCAACGCGGCCTTCAATCTGGGCCTGATCTTCGAAACCGGCAATGCCGACAAGAACAAGGGCTTCGGCCTTGCCATCGGCGGTGGCACCGGCAATGGCGGCTCGGGCGGCGATGTCGCCGTCGCCAATACCGGTGACGTGGACACCCATGGCGATGACGCGCACGGAATCTTTGTGCAGTCGGTCGGCGGCGGCGGCGGCAATGCCGGCTATACCTCGCTGACCAATGGCGGCGAGGGCGGCAATGTCGCCATCCAGATCGGCCGCACCGGCGGAACGGGCGGCACCGCGGGCGATGTCATCGCCAGCAGCGATGGGGATGTGGTGACGCGCGGTGCCCGTTCGCACGGGCTGTTCGCGCAGTCGATCGGCAATGGCGGCGGCAATTCCAGCGCGACCTCGGTCTCGCTGACCACGCCCAAGACGAACGACAAAAAGGGCACCACCTTCAAGCTGAGCGTTGGCCTTGAAGGCGGAGAGGGCGGCGCGTCCGGTAATGTCACGGCCGCGGCGGACGGTCTGATCTACACGATGGGCGATGATTCCCACGGCGTCTTCGCGCAATCGGTGGGCGGCGGCGGCGGCACCGGCGGCGGTGCGGGCGGTGCGGCGGGTGCGGGCACCTCCTATTCGTTGAATATCGGCGGCACTGGCGGCACCGGCGGGGTGTCCGGCAGGGTCGATGTGACCAGCACGGCCCGGATTGCGACCGAAGGCGCGCGCGCCACCGCCATCATGGCACAATCCGTGGGTGGCGCGGGCGGCACCGGCGGCTATGTGAAAAGCGGTACCACCGCGCTCAGCATCGCCAAGAACCTGATCAAGGGGGCCGAGATCGGCACCACCGCCTCGATCAATATCGGCGGCAACGGCGGCGAGGGCATGACCTCGGACGACGTGACGGTGGACAGCGGCGGGATCGTGTCGACCCTGGGCGAATCCGCGCATGGGATCTTTGCGCAGTCGGTCGGTGGCGGTGGCGGGATGGGCGGTCTGGTGGACAACACCATCGTCAATCTGCGCTCGACCATCGCGACGACCGCCACGCTGTCGATCGGCGGCAGCGGCGGCACCGGCGCGGTGTCGGGCGATGTCGACGTCACCAACCGCAGCACGATCATCACCTCGGGCAAGAAATCCGCAGGCATCCTTGCGATGGCCGTGGGCGGCGGCGGTGGCGACGCGCAATATGTGCGCAACATCATCGCCGGGCCGAATGCCGACAACAGTTCCCGCAATGCGCTGCTGATCGGCGGCTCGGGCGGGACGGGCGCGGCAGGCGGCGCGGTCAGCGTGGCCAACATCTCGGGCGCGCGCATCCAGACCTCTGGCACGGAAAGCCACGGCATCTTCGCGCAATCGGTGGGCGGCGGCGGCGGCAACGGCAGCGATGTTCTGTCGGTATCGGTCAGCCGCCCCGGCAGCACCGCCAAGGTCAGGCAGGGACTGCAACTGGGGATCGGCGGTTCGGGTGGCACGGGCGGCACCGGCGGCGCGGTCGATGTCCGCAATGACGGGGTGATCGTCACGACGGGCGCGGCTGCGCATGGCGTGCTGGCACAGTCGGTCGGCGGCGGCGGCGGCAATGGCGGCTATTCGATCACCGGCACCGCGACCTTGCAGACAGGGACCTCTTCGGATCCGACCATGGCACTGAATGTCGGCGGCTCGGGCGGCAGCGGCAATGCGGCGGGCGCGGTCAGCGTCACGAATGGCGGGCAGATCGACGTCGCGGGCGACGGCGCCTATGGCGTGCTGGCGCAATCCGTCGGCGGCGGCGGCGGCAATGGCGGCATGGCCATAGCGCTGTCGCTGAACGACCTGGCTGCACAGGCCAAGGGGCAATCCTATACCAAGCTGGCCGTGGGTGGCGCGGGCGGCGACGGCGCGGATGGCGGCGATGTCACCGTAACCCACAGCGGCACGATCACCGTGCGCGGCGACAACGCTTATGGCATCTTCGCGCAGTCGGTCGGCGGCGCGGGCGGCAATGCAGGGCTGTCGATCTCGACCCCCGTGGCGATGGCGGCGGACTATGTCATCTCGACCCTTCTGGGCGCACGCACCGGAACCGACGGGACGGCGGGCACGGTTACCGTGAACAGCACCGGCGACATCGTCGTGCTGGGCGCGAACAGCCAGGCGATCCTCAGCCAGTCGGTGAATGGCGGCGGTGGCAATGTCCAAACCTTCCTGGATTTCACCAAGACCGAGGCAGCGTCGGCGCGGACCCTGGCGGCGGCACCCGAGACCGGCCCCGATGTCGGCGTCACCAGCAGCCTGTCGCTTGGCGGCGAGGATGTCAGCGGCAGCGCCGGATCGGATGTCAGCCAGGTTCATCGCGGCGACATGCTGACGACGGCGGCAAGGTCCACCGGCATGCTGCTGCAAAGCGTCGGCGGTGGTGGCGGCACGGCGGTGACGGATGTGAAGGCCGGCCGCACCGGGGATCTGCGCGTGGATGCCATGCTGGGCGCGGTGAACACCAATGACGCCGGGGGCGGCGACATCACCGCCCGCCGGAACGGCGCGGTCGAGACGCGCGGCGACATGTCTGCCGGCGGGTTGACCCAGTCCGTGGGTGGCGGTGGCGGTCGGCTGATGCTGAATACCGGCGCTGGGCAAGCCGGCTCGGGGCAGCGCAGCGCCAATGTCACGCTGGGTGCCGATCCCTCCTTCCGCAACGATGGCGGCGACGTGTCGCTGCGCCTGCGCGGCGCTGTTGCGACGCGCGGCGATCACGCCAGCGCCCAGATCGTGCAGTCGATCGGCGCTGGCGGCGGACAGGCGATGATGGCCGGGCTGGATCGTGCCCGCGTCACCCTGGGTGCCAGCGACGGCTCGACCGGCGACGGCGGTGCGATCTCGCTGGCCAATCGCGGCAACGTGCAGACCGCGGGGGGCGGGGCACATGGTTTCGTGCTGCAATCCATCGGTGGCGGCGGCGGCATGGTCGCGACAGATCTGCGCGCCGGTTCGCTGAGCGTGAATCTGTCCGACGACAATGGTGGCGACGGCGGCAATATCGACCTTGAAAATCGTGGCTATGTCCTGACGACCGGACGCGATGCGGTCGGGGTTCTGGCGCAAAGCCTTGGCGGCGGCGGCGGTGCGGTGGACGGGCTGTATCGCGGCAGTGCCGGCGGTGCGGGCCGCGGCGGCGCGATCAGCATGGATCTGACCGGAAACATCCTGTCGCTTGGCCGTGATGGCATCGCGGTGATGGCGCAATCGGCGGGCCGCGATGGCGCGGACAGCATCTCGGTGGCGCTGGACGGCGTGATCGTCGGCGGCAGCGGAACAGCGTCGGGCGGCGTATTGTCGGCCCGCGCACCGACCCGGCCCGCGGGATCGACGGCGGGTCCGGCGGCCATCGTCGTGGATGGCGGCACGGTGAACACGGTCGATCTGTCCTCGGACAGCTTCCTGATGTCGCTGAACGACCGCATCCTGTCGGGCGGCAGCGGCGCCGATCAGGTGACACTGAACGGCGGCGCGGTCGGCAATGTCGATCTGGGCGGGGGGGCCAACCGGCTGGCGGTGACGCGTGGCGCAAGCTTTACCGCGCTGGACCGGATCGATCTGGGCGATGACGGTGCGATGCGGATCGACGGCGATCTGTATCTGGGCGGCGATCCTTATCTGGCCGGTGGGCGCAACCTTGGCGTCCGGACCCGCGCAAGCCAGTTCCGACTGACCCAGAATGTCAGCCAGACCACCGAGCTGACCGGATCGCTGAGCTTCGGTCGCAGCGCGACCTATACGCCCGATGTCTATTTCCGCACCGATGGCGCGGCGGGCGGTGACAGCGACCTGATCCGTGTGTCCGGCGACGCGACGTTGTCTGGCACGATCCGGCCGGTCCTGCAGCTGTTGCAGCGCACCGCGCCGCTGGCGCTGATCCAGGCCGAGGGTTCGGCCATCAACGACAGCACGCGCGTCGTCGATACGGCGGTGATCGACTATTCGATCAACGTGTCGCGGTCGGGCGGTATCAGCAGCATCAACCTGCTGGCCGATGCCGATTTCGCGGTGGCCGGCAGCAATCGCAACCAACGGCTGCTTGGCGATCACATCGGACGGGTTCTGGCCGGTCAGGGGTCGGCGCAGATGGGGCCGATGTTCGCGCTGATCGCGAACATGCAGACCCGCGCCGAGGTGATCGACGCGCTGGACCGGCTGAGTTCGGAAGGCTATGCGGCGACGCAGGTCGGGGCGCTGTATTCAGGTCGCCAGTTCGCCCGCACGATGTCGAATTGCGACAAGGCGAACATGGCCGGCGCGGCGGACGATCCGCGCGCGTGTTACTGGATCGCGGCCGAAGCCGCCAACCTGGATCGCGACGCGACCAGCGAAAGCAAGCGTTTCGCGCTGGACACCTCGACCTTCTCGGCGGGAATGCGGATGCCGGTCGGGGACGAGCTGTATCTGGGCATGGCCGCCGGGTTCGAGAATTACAGCATGTCGAACGGCGACCGGTTCATGGCCGATGGCAAGCGTGCCCATCTTGGCGTCTCGCTGGCGACCTATCGCGGCCCGTGGGAGGTGTATGGCCAGCTGTCCGGCAGCAAAGGCGATGCGGATGCGACCCGCGTGATCGGCATCTCGGGGGTGCTGCCCAACGGCGATGTCGTGACGGCGGGCACGGCCCATGTCAGCCAGACCATCAGCCAGGCCAATATCCGGCTTGGCGGCGGCTATCGCTATCAGCCGGCGGGCAGCAATTTCTATCTGCGGCCCGGTCTGGACCTGGATGCGACATGGCTTCATTCGGCCTCGGCCAGCGAAGGCGGCGACCGCTATGGGCTGGAGTTGAAGAAGACCAGCCAGTGGGTCCTGTCGGCGACGCCTTCGGTCGAGCTGGGCACCGACATCGCGACCGATGGCCAGAACCGGATGCGCGCCTATCTGCGCGGCGAGATGACATTCTCGAACGCCGACGACGTGTATGTGAACGCGACCTTCCCGGGCGCGGACCCGTCCGACGGCACGTTCCGCAACTACAGCCAGATCAGCGACCGCACCCGCCGCCTGAAGGCCGGCATGACATTCTATGGCAAGGACGGGGACGGCTACATGAATGTCGGCTATCAGGGCGAATGGGGACGTCAGGGAACAGTCGGTCATACCGCCAGCCTCAGCTTCGGAATGCGTTTCTGACAATTGCAAATATGGAAAGGACGACATGATCTGGAATACCGCGACGACGCTGGCCGTGGCGCTGACATTGCTGACCGGGACCGACGCGACCGCGCAGGGCGAAGCGCCCCAGGCGCAACCCGCCGAGCAGCAGGCACCGGCGGCGGAAACCCCGCCCGACGCGCCCCTCTGGCTGATTTCCTGTTCGAACCAGGCAAACCCGGACCAGTTGCTGTGCGAATTCTCGCAAAGCCTGATCGTCTCGGAGGGGAACCAGCGACTGGCGACGGCATCTTTCACGCGCGTGGCCGGACAGGATGCGACAGAAGCCGTGCTGACGGTACCGTTCGGGGTGTCCCTGTCGGAAGGCGTATCGGTGTCGGTGGACGACAATGACGTGGGAACCCTGCAATATGACAGCTGCGACGGGCAGGGCTGCTATGCCAGTGGCCCGGTCGATGATGCGTGGTTGCAGACGATGCGTGCAGGGGACCAGCTGACCGCGTCGGTCAGGGGCCGCGACGGTCGCGATATCGCGCTGAGTTTCCAGTTGAGGGGCTTCAGCAAGGCCGACGACATGCTGCCCTGAGCGACGGCGATTGGCGGGGCCGGATCATTTTCCGGCCCCAAGCCTGCCATTGTCCGCTGCATCGTCAGTTGTCTTCAAGAATGGCAGCATGAGCAGCGAAGTTCCGCACCAAGATCTGGGAATGATCCGCCCCGCCGCTGGCGTACGAATCGTGGCGGTTTTCCGGTCGGCCCTTGCCGTTCTTGCGGGGCCGCGCGTTATCGGCCCAGTGACTGCGCGTATTCCTCAAGCTGGGTGACAACCGTGCCCCAGCCATCGAAGAAGCCCATGTCCTCGTGCGTCTGTCGTGCCTGCGCAGACCGATGCCGGGCGATGGCCGTATAGGTCGTGCCGCCATTCTCGTCGTCCTCGAATTCGATGATGGCGGTCATGAACGGATCGGCGGCGGGCACCCAGCCCTCGCTGTAGCCGTCGGTGAACACAAGGCGCTTGCCGTCGATGATCTCGAGGAAGACCCCGGTGTTGTCGATATGGGTGCCATCGACATTCATGGTCGTGTTGAACCTGCCGCCGACCCGCAGATCGATATCGCAGGCGGCAAGGCTGTGGGGCCTTGGCATGAAGAAGTTCATCAGGTGCTTTGGCGTGGTCCAGCACTCCCACAGCACCGAACGGGGTGCATTCAGTGTGCGCGTGAAGCTGAGGTCGCGTTCAGGGTCCAGGTTCATTTGCTGCGTTCCTTCATCAGGTCGGTGACGTAATCATCAAATCGGTCAAGACGGCCCTCCCAGACGTCGCGCTGTTCCGTCAGCCAGTCCCTTGCGGGTGTGAAGGCATCGGGGGCCAGCCGGCAGGTGCGGGTTCTGCCCTGCTTGGTGGAGATGACCAGTCCGGCCTCTTCCAGCTTCCGCAGGTGGCCCATGAAGGATGGCAGCGCCATGTCATGGGGCGCGGCCAATTCGCTGACGCTGGCATCGCCCCGTGCAAGGCGTTGCAGGATCATGCGACGTGTCGGATCACCCAGCGCGGAAAAGCACAGGTCGAGATTCGGGTCTGACTTAGCCATATGCCTAAGTATCAGGTCGCGCTCCGGCCGTCAAGAAATGTTAGCCGTTCGCCTTACTGAAGATGCAGGCACGAAAAAGCGTCACAGCCCTGCAACCGGAACGCCGCGATGTGCCGGCTGTCAGCCGCCGAAGCCGCGCGATCCGCCGGTGCCGCCGAAGCCGCCGCGCGAGGCGGCCGTGGCGCGTGTCATCGGCGCCTTGCCCGCGGTGGCTGCGGGGCGGGTGAACTGCTGTGCGCCCATTGTCGCGCGACCCTGATTGGCCGAAAAGCTGCTGGTCCGGGCCGCGTTGGTGAACCCGCCCGAGGCGTTGCGATACATCGGCTGCGATGCGGCCATGCCGCCGCCAGCGCGGCCCAGCATGCTGCCGATCAGGTATCCGGCCAGCAGCGGCATGAAGATGCTGCCCGATCCGCCGTTCTGTACCTGTTCGGCCTCGGAGCCGCAGTTTCCTTCGCCATGCTGTTCCTCGCACACGGCAAGGCTTTCATACCGGGGCGCGGCCTCGACATGCAGCGTCTCGGCATCGGCGAAGGCCTGCTGGCATTGATCGGCGGTGAACAGGCCGCCATCGGTCGCCGCCGCCTGGCAGCTGGCAAGGTCCGGAAACGCCTGCGCGTCCACCTGTTCTTCCTTGCAGCCCGCCAGCGCGAACGATGCGGCGCCGAGAATGGTCAGGGCAACGGTGCTGGAACGTTTTCTCATGCTGATATTCCTAGCGTGGATCAGTCGGAAATGAAATGCGGCTTGAAACGGGACAGGTCGCGGGTGATGCGGTCGCGGTCCTCGCGCATTCCCATCCCCACGCAGGTGTCGCCGACGATCCAGGCGCCGATGACGGGTCGGAACCCGTCCATCACCGGCAAGGGATGATAGGCCTGCACGATCCGCGGGTGGCGGTCGTAATCGCTGGCGGGCGAGGCTTCCGTGACCTCGCCCCCCTCGACGATCGACACCGAGGCCCCTTCGCGCGAGAAGATCGGCTTGACGACATGCCCGGCACGAAGGGCATCATGCGCGCGACCAAAGCTGTCGGCGACATCCGCGACGGGGCGCCCGCCCTCGACCAGCGCCCCTGCGACGTCATCGGCGAAGAAGGCGGGCAGCAGGTTGGGATGGCCCTCGAACATCTGCCACAGCACGGGCAGGAGGCCCTTGTTCGACAACAGCGCCTTCCATGCAGGTTCAAGGAACATGCAGCCCGATCCGGCGATCCGCGCGGCATAATCGTCCGACAGCAGATCCTCCCACGGATACAGCTTGAACAACGTGCCGATCACCCGGTCTTCGGCATCCACGAACTGACCGTCAGGGCTGACGCCGATCTTGTCCAGATCGCTGTAATGCGCGCCCAGCCCGGCCTCGCGCGCGGCCCAGCCCAACGCCTCGACCGTGGCGTAATCTTCGGGATTGCCGGCAACGGCCGTGAAATGCAGGTCGGTATCCGGGGCGAACAGGGCCCGGAACCGTTCGACCAGCGCCTCGTGGATGCCGTTGAACTGATCGGCCCCTTCGGGCAGCACACCTGCTGCAAGCTGATCTTCCAGCCACTGCCACTGAAACGCCGCGCTTTCATACAGCGAGGTCGGCGTGTCGGCATTGTATTCCAGCAGCTTCGCCGGACCCTGCCCGTCATAGGCCAGGTCGAAACGACCATAGATCTCGGGCTCGTTCCTGCGCCAGCTATCCGCGACCAGATCGCGATGTGGGTCGGGAATCCCCAGCCGCGACATCAGTTCCTCGCTGGTGACGATGCGCGACACGGCCTCGCGACACATCTGGTGAAGCTGGGTCGAGGGGTCTTCGATGTCGTCTTCGATCTCGCGCAGCGAGAAACGATAGGCCGAGCTTTCGTCCCAGTAGGGTTCACCATGCATGTCGGCGAAGTTGAAGCCGACCTCGCTGGCGGTGTCGCGCCAGTCGGGGCGCTCGGGCAGGGTGATCTTTTCCATGTGTCTTCCCTAGCCTGTGGGCGGGCGTTGCGCCAGATCCAAGCGAAGCGGGTTGCGTCCCGCGATGGCCGGGGGGCTGGCCGCCCCCCGGACCCCCCGCCCGCGCGGTCTGCGCATCGTGCCGCCGGGGTCGTTGTCAGGCGGCCAGCGGTTCCCGCCAGCCATCTTCCTGCCAGATGCCGGTCAGGGACAGATCGCTGCCAAGCAGAACCAGGTCCGCGTGGCGCCCGGCGGCGATCATGCCGAATCTGTCGGACAGTCCGATGGCCCGCGCCGGTTCCAATGCCGCCATCGCCAGTGCCCTTTCAGGGGTGATGCCGACCTGACCGACCAGGGTCGCGATGGCGCGATCCATCCGCAGATCCGCACCCGCCAAGGTGCCGTCGGCCAGCGTCAGGCGACCGTCCCCGCGCAGCACAGGCCGACCGTTCAGGGCCATCCGGGTCATATCGGTGCCCGCGAAGGCCATGCAGTCGGACACCAGGAAAATGCCGTCGGGGCGTGCGCGCAGCGCCGCCCGCATCGCGGCCGGATGCACATGGATCCCGTCGGCGATCAGCCCTGCGAACCCCTCGCCCGCCAGCACCGCGCCGACCATGCCGGGGCTGCGATGGCCCATCTGGCTCATCGCGTTGAACAGATGCGTCGCACAGCTTGCGCCAGCATCATAGGCGCGGCACGCGGTTTCATGGTCGCAATCACTGTGGCCAAGGCTGATGATCGCGCCGGCCCCCGCCAGCGCCCTGATCTGCCGGGGCGTCGCGGCCTCGGGGGCCAGCGTCACCATCAGCGCGGGCAGGGCGCGCGCCGCGTCGCACAGAATCGCGAGGTCGGCGTCTTCCATGGGCCGCACCAGCGCCGGATCATGGGCGCCCTTTCGGCGCGGATCCAGATGCGGACCTTCCAGATGCAGGCCAAGAAAGCCGGGCATATTCATCCGCGCGGCCCGAACGCCTGCGTCGATCACGCGTGCCGTCGCCTGTGGCGTGTCGGTGATCAGGGTGGGCAGGACGCCCGCGCAGCCAAGCTGACGGTGTGTGTCGCAGATCGTCCGCAGCGCGTCGGGATCCGTCGTGCCATCCACCATCAGCCCGCCGCCGCCATTCACCTGCAGGTCCAGAAAACCGGGCGCGATGATTCCCTGCACCTTCTCGGTCGGCGTGCCGGCCTCGCCCGCCGGAAGGATCGCGGTGATCCGGCCGTCATCCAGGACCAGGGCGTGATCCTCCCAGAAGCGGATGCCGTCGAAAATTCGTGCGCCCGCAATGACATGTCGCATCAGACCGTCTCCGTCACCTTGCGCAGATGCGGCGGCGTGTCGGGATCAAAGCCGCGCCGCCGCGCCAGCCCCTCGACACAGGCATAGAAACTGGCGATCGCGACAAGTGGCGCGACAATCGGGTGCAGTCCGGGAACCGATGGCAGGCGCGTGGTCCCGGCAGCGTCCGCGCCGGTGACAAAGACATCGGCGCCCTGCGCGGCCAGCCGTTCTGCCGTGCTGACCACATGGGGCAGGGCGGCATCCTCGACCCCAAGCGCGAGGACCGGGAAATTCGCCTGCACGATGGCGGCGGGGCCATGCAACACCTCGGCCGAACTATAGGCTTCGGCGTGGATGCCCGAGGTTTCCTTCATCTTCAGGGCCGATTCGCAGGCGATGGCATAGCCGGGGCCGCGTCCAAGCACGAAGGCCGACGATGCGCGCGCAAGACGCGACGACAGCGGCGACCAGTCCATCGAAACGGCCTGCACCAAGGCGTCGGGCAGGCCCGCCACGGCGGCCCGCAGGTCGTCGTCCTTTCGCCACTCGGCCACCAGCGCCAGCCCTGCCAGGACCGAGTTGACGAAGGTCTTGGTGGCGGCGACGCTTTTTTCCTCGCCCGCCTGCAAGGCCAGACAGTGGGCCGAGGCGTCGGCCATCGGGCTGTCCGCATGGTTGGTGATCGCGATCCCCAGCGCCCCGCCCTGACCCGCCGCACGCATCAGGTCCACGATGTCAGGGCTGCGCCCGGATTGCGAGATGCCGACACAGGCCGCGCCGCCCAGTCGCAGGGGCCGCTTGTAGATCGAGGCGACCGATGGGCCGACCGACGCGACGGGAATCCCCGCCTGCAGTTCGATGGCGTATTTCAGATAGGTTGCGGCGTGGTCTGACGATCCGCGCGCGACGGTCGCGATCACCGTCGGATCGCGCTCGCGCAGCGATTGGCCTGCGGCGATCACGGCGTCGCGGGACGCATCAAGGAAACGGGCGGCGGCCTCGGGGATCTCGGCCACTTCGCGGGCCATGTGGCTTTGGGTCATGTCGGTGTCCTTTCGGCCTCGGGGGCCAGTTTCAGCTCGACGGCGAAATCATAGGCATCGCCGCGATAGAGGGATCGGGTGAATTCGACCACCTGCCCGGAAGGCAGATAGGAAACGCGTTCGATCCGCAGGCCCGCCACGCCGGGCGGCACGCCCAGAAGATCGGCGTCCTTGACCGCAAGATTGGCGGCCGAGATGCGCTGCACTGCGCGCACCGGGCGCAGGTTGCGACCTTCCAGCACGGCGTAAAGGCTGCGGTCCACGCCCTCGGGGTCGGGCAGGATCGAGGCGGGCAACGAGGCGCGTTCGATGGCCAGGGGAACGCCGTCCGAACTGCGCACCCGTTCCAGCCGGGCGACCCGGTCGTTCGCGCCAAGCCCTAGTGCCATCACCTCTTCGGGGGCAGGGGCATGCAGGCCGCGCGCGATCCAGCGGCTTTCGACCTGACGTCCGCGCCTTGCCATGTCTTCGGTGAACGAGGTCAGCAGCGACAACGCCTGTTCCAGCCGTTCGACCCTGGGCGCGACGAAGGTGCCCGAGCCGCGCTTCTGGATCAGTTGCCCGGATCCGACCAGCGCCTCGACACCCTTGCGCACGGTGACGCGGGACAGGCCGGTCATCGCCGCCATCTCACGCTCGGGCGGCAGGTTGTCGCCGGGTTTGAGGCGGCCCGAGGCGATGGCGTCGGCGATCCGTCGGTGCAGCTGCACATAAAGCGGCCCGCCGCCGCTGTCGCTGAACGCATCGGGCGAGAACAGGTCGCTCATGCCCGATCCTCCATCTGCCGGGCCATCGCCAGGGCGCCGTCGACGCTGCTGCCAAGGGCGGGATGGACCGGCCAGGGGCCGTTCAGATGCGCGGCATAAGCCGTGCCCAGCCCGCCGACAAAGACCACCGGCAGGCTGTCGCCCGCCTGAAGCGTGGTCAGGATGTGGCGTATCTGGCCAACCGCGTCGTCGAAGATGCTGCGTGCGGCCGGATCGTCGCTGCCCGCGATGCGCGGGGCAAGCGCGCCGAAATCGCCGGGGCTGGCCTGATTGCCGAATTCGATGATGCCCTCGATGCCGCCATGTTCATCAAGGATCGCCTGCAGAAGCGGGGTCATCGGTGCGAACCCGTCCTGGGCCCTGATCGCCAGCGCCATCAGGCAGCGGCCCAGAACGGCGCCGCTGCCTTCATCCCCCAGAAGAAAGCCGCGCCCGCCGACCTGTCGGATCTGGTCGGCGCGCTGGACGGCGAAGACCGATCCGGTGCCGATCGCGGCCAGGATGCCGTCGCCGGGCCCAAGCGCGCCACGCGCCGTGGTGATCCCGTCATTGACGATCTGGATACGTGCGAACGGCAGCAACGCGGTCAGGCGCTGCGTCGCCTGCCGCATCGTGCCGCCCGCCAGCCCCAGCGTCGCGATCAGGTCGCGCGGATCGATGCCGGTGTTTCCCAGGGCCTGATTCGTCGCATCCATGATGCTGGCGGCGGCGCGTTCGACACTGGTGTTGATATTGGCGGGCCCACCCGCGCCGCGGCCCAGAATACGCCCCTGCGCATCGGCCAGCGCCGCGCGGCATCCAGTGCCGCCACCGTCGATTCCCAGAAACAATGCCATTCGGGCCTCCTTGAGGCATAAGATACCAAAGCAATACCAAATGAAAAGAGGAAAGTTCGATAGGGCCTTAAACTCCATATTTTAGCGGATTTCAAGAAGGGGGTTTACAATTGGTATTGTTTTGGCATTATCTAGCGAAACAGGAGGAATCACATGGCCGACCCCAGCACCGAAGCGAGGCACCCCGAATCCGACCGCCTGCATCTGCAGCCGGCGGGGCGCGTGCTGTCGCTGCTGCTGCAGGGTCAGATCGACGCCTTGAATGCCTTGTGCCCGGCCTTGCCGGCGATCGAGCGCGCGGCAGAGGCCGGCGCGCGGGCATTGGGGGCCGGCGGCCGGATGGGCTATGCCGGGGCCGGCAGTTCGGGGCTGATGGCGATGGCCGATTGTCTGGAGCTTTCGGGCACGTTCGGTTTGCCGCCGGACCGGACGCCGATGCTGTTCGCGGGCGGGACGGACGCACTGCTGCACATGAAGGGCAGTGTCGAGGATGACCCGGACCTTGCGCGGGTGGATGTCGAACGCGCAGGGCTGGTGGCGGGCGATCTTTTGCTGGTTTTGTCCGCGTCGGGAACGACCCCTTATGCGCTGGCTGCCGCCCACGCGGCACAGGCACGCGGCGTGACCGTGGCGGGCTTCGCCAATGTCCCCGGATCGGACCTGCTGCAGGTCGCCGATATCGCGGTTCTGATCGAAACCGGGGCCGAAATCATCGCAGGCTCGACCCGGATGGGCGCTGCAAGCGCGCAGAAGGTGGCGTTGAACCTGCTGTCTGTCCTGGTCGCGATCCGGCTGGGCCATGTTCACGACGGTCACATGGTCAATGTCGTGGCCGACAACGCCAAGCTTGTCGCCCGTGCGGCCCGCATCGTCGCCGATGTGGCCGGGGTTCCGTCCGCACGGGCCGAGGCGGCATTGACCGCGACCGGCGGCGCGGTGAAGCCTGCAATTCTGGTGGCGCGGGGGATGGACCCGGACAGGGCGCGCGCCGCGCTGGAGGAGACAGGCGGGCATCTTGGCCCGCTGATGGAATGACGATTTTCGGATTTCAACCACGGGCCGGGACAAGGCCCGAACTCAGGGAGACGACCATGACAGGAACACTTCGCCTTGCATTGCTGGCCAGCACGGTGCTTGCCGGCGCGGCATCGGCCCAGGATGTGACGCTGACCATCGAAAGCTGGCGCAACGATGACCTGCAGATCTGGCAGGACACGATCATTCCTGCCTTCGAGGAGGCCAATCCCGGCATCAAGATCGATTTCGCGCCGACCGCTCCGGCGGAATACAATGCCGTGCTGAATTCCAAGCTGGATGCCGGCTCGGCGGGCGACCTGATCACCTGCCGACCTTTCGATGCCTCGCTGGATCTGTTCAAGAACGGCAAGCTGTCCGATCTGACCGATCTGGAATCGATGTCGAACTTCTCGAACGTGGCAAAGTCGGCCTGGCAGACGGATGACGGCGCCTCGACCTTCTGCGTGCCCATGGCTTCCGTCATCCATGGCTTCATGTACAACAAGCAGGCCTTCGAAGAGCTTGGCATCCAGCCGCCAAAGACCGTGGACGAATTCTATGCGGTTCTGGACAAGATCAAGGAAGACGGCAGCTATATCCCGATGGCGATGGGCACCGCCGATCAGTGGGAAGCCGCGACCATGGGCTATCAGAACATCGGCCCGACCTACTGGAAGGGCGAACAGGGCCGTCAGGCGCTGATCGATGGCAGCCAGAAGCTGACGGACGAGGGCTGGGTTGAACCCTTCCGGCAGTTGGTCCGGTGGAAGGATTATCTGGGCGACGGGTTCGAAGCGCAGACCTATCCCGACAGCCAGAACCTGTTCACGCTGGGGCGTGCGGCGATCTATCCCGCCGGTTCGTGGGAGATCGGCGTCTTTACCCCGCAGATCGACGGCGCGTTCGAGATGGGGGCGTTCCCGCCCCCCGTCCCCGCCGCGGGCGACACCTGCTATATCAGCGACCATACGGACATCGCCATGGGGATGAACGCAGCGACCGAGCATCCCGAAGCGGCCAGGACGTTCCTGGACTGGGTCGGCTCGCCCGAATTCGCGACGCTTTACGCCAATTCGCTGCCGGGATTCTTCTCGCTGAATTCCACACCGGTCGAGATGCAGGATCCGCTGGCGCAGGAATTCGTCAGCTGGCGCGAAAGCTGCGAACCGACGATCCGGTCCACCTACCAGATCCTGTCGCGCGGCACCCCGAACCTGGAAAACGAGACATGGAACGCCAGCGCGAACGTCATAAACGGCGTCGAAACGCCCGAGGATGCGGCGGCGCGCCTGCAGGAAGGCCTGGCGTCGTGGTACGAGCCGCAGCAGCAGTGATCAGCAGCCGGGCCTGACGGCCCGGCGGCCGCCGGGGGGGGGCGTTCCGCCCCCCGGCCCCCCCTGAGGGTATTTTCACAAAGAAGAAGGGATGCGTCATGGCGCAGCGGAAATCGTTTCGCTGGCATATCGCGGTGTTTCTTGCGCCCGCTGTGCTGGTTTACACGGCGATCATGATCGTGCCGCTGATCGGCACGCTGAACCTGTCGCTGTTCAATCTGGACGAGGGCAACCGCATCTTTGTCGGCCTGCGGAACTTCGCCACGCTGTTTGGTGATCCGCGCTGGTCGGGGGCGTTCTGGAACGCGCTGGCCAACAACGCCTGGTTCTTCCTGATCCACATGCTGGTGCAGAACCCGGTCGGCGTGATGCTGGCGGCGCTGCTGTCATCACCCCGGCTGCGGATGGCCGCGTTCTATCGCACGGCGATCTTCATTCCCACGATCCTGTCCTTCGTGATCGTCGGCTTCGTCTGGAAGCTGATCCTGTCGCCGATCTGGGGGATCGCGCCGGGCATGCTGGACGCCGTCGGGCTGAAATCGCTGTTCGCGCCGTGGCTGGGCCGGGAGGGCACCGCGCTGACGACACTGGCACTGATCTCGGTCTGGCAGTTCGTCGGGATTCCCATGATGCTGATCTATGCGGCGCTGCTGTCGATCCCGGACGAGGTGATCGAGGCCGCCGAGATGGATGGCGTCACCGGCTGGTCGCAGTTCTGGAAGATCAAGCTGCCGCTGATCCTGCCCTCGATCGGGATCATCTCGATCCTGACCTTCGTGGGCAACTTCAACGCCTTCGACCTGATCTATGTCAGCCAGGGCGCGCTGGCGGGGCCGAACTTCTCGACCGATATCCTCGGCACGTTCCTGTATCGCACCTTCTTCGGGTTCCAGCTGCAACTGGGCGATCCGCATATGGGGGCGACGATCGCGACCGCGATGTTCGGGATCATCCTGGTCGGGGTCTGCCTGTATCTTTTCACCATCCAGACGCGGCTGCGCCGCTATCAGTTCTGAGGGCGGAGACATGAGCACCGCACGTCAATCCACCACCCGCACGATCGCGGCCCACGGCGTCCTGATCCTGTACACGCTGATCGCGCTGTTCCCGGTCTTCGTGATCGTCGTCAACAGCTTCAAGTCGCGTCGCGCCATCTTCGCCGATCCGCTGGCGCTGCCGACAGCCGAGACCTTCGACCTGATCGGTTATCGTACGGTCCTGCAGCAGGGCGACTTCCTGCTGTATTTCCAGAACTCGATGATGGTGACGGTCGGCAGCCTGTTCTTCGTGCTGCTGTTTGGCGCGATGGCCGCCTTTGCGCTGTCCGAATACCGGTTCCGTGGAAATTCGCTGATGGGGCTGTATCTGGCGCTGGGGATCATGATCCCGATCCGGCTGGGGACGGTGGCGATCCTGCAGATGATGGTCGCCTCGGGGCTGGTCAACACGCTGACGGCGCTGATCCTGGTCTATACCGCGCAGGGGCTGCCGCTGGCCGTCTTCATCCTGTCCGAGTTCATGCGGTCCGTGTCGGACGATCTGAAGAACGCCGGTCGCATCGACGGGCTTTCCGAATACACGATCTTCTTCCGTCTGGTCCTGCCGCTGGTGCGGCCCGCCATGGCGACGGTCGCGGTGTTCACGATGATCCCCATCTGGAACGATCTGTGGTTCCCGCTGATCCTTGCGCCGTCCGAAGAGACGAAGACCATCACGTTGGGCAGCCAGGTGTTCATCGGGCAGTTCGTCACCAACTGGAACGCCGTGCTGGCGGCGCTGGGGCTGGCCATCGTGCCGGTGCTGGTCCTGTACCTGATCTTCTCGCGCCAACTGATCCGTGGCATCACCGCAGGAGCCGTGAAATGATCCGTGTCCTTGTCGCCGGTCTGGGAAACATGGGCGTCAGCCATGCGCTGGCCTATCACCAGAACCCGGATTTCCAGATCGTCGGGCTGGTCAATCGCAGCCTGCCCGACCTGCCCGATGCGCTGCGGGACTATCCGCTGAGCCATGACTATGCCGAGGCGCTGGACCGGTTGAAGCCCGATCTGGTCTGCGTCGCGACCTATTCGGACAGCCATGCCGACTATGCGATGGCGGCGATGCGGGCGGGCGCGCATGTCTTCGTGGAAAAGCCGCTGGCCACGACCGTCGCGGATGCGCAGCGTGTGGTGGATTGCGCGGTCGAAACCGGGCGCAAGCTGGTGGTCGGCTATATCCTGCGCCACCATCCAAGCTGGCAGCGGCTGATTGCCGAGGCGCGCGATCTGGGCGGACCCTATGTGTTCCGGCTGAACCTGAACCAGCAGTCCAGCGGGCCGACCTGGGCGGTCCACAAGGCGCTGATGCAGACCACATCGCCGATCGTCGATTGCGGCGTGCACTATGTCGACGTGATGTGCCAGATCACCGATGCGGCACCCGTCGAGGTGCGCGGCATGGGGTTGCGCCTGTCCGACGAGATCGCCCCCGAGATGTATAATTACGGCCATTTCCAGGTGATCTTCGCGGACGGGTCCTGCGGTTGGTACGAGGCCGGCTGGGGGCCGATGATGTCGGATACGGCCTTCTTCGTGAAGGATGTCGTCTCGCCCCAAGGTGCGGTCTCGATCCGGATGCCGCATGACGCGCGTTCGGACGATATCGACACCCATACCAGAACCTCGACCCTGCGCGTCCATCGCGTCGGGCAAGGTGACGAAGACCTGAACATGCAGGATGAACCCGGCCATCAGGATCTGTGCGACGCCGAACAGGCTTTCGTCGCCCGCGCCATCGCCGACGACATCGACCTGTCCCGCCATATGACCGACGCCGTCCGTTCGCTGGCCGTCTGCCTTGCCGCAGATGAAAGCGTGCGGACCGGCGCCCCCGTGAAATTGTGAAGGAGACCCCGATGGGAGCCCTGACCCTGAAAAACGTCACCAAGGCCTTCGGCAGGACCGAAGTCATCAAGGGTGTCGATCTGGACGTGCAAGACGGCGAATTCTGCGTGTTTGTCGGGCCTTCGGGCTGCGGCAAATCCACCCTGCTGCGGATGATCGCGGGGCTGGAGGACGTGACCTCGGGCGATGTCGAGATCGACGGAGAGCGGATCAACGATCTGGCCCCGGCCCGCCGAGAGATCGCGATGGTGTTCCAGTCCTATGCGCTTTATCCGCATCTGACGGTGCGCGACAACATGGGGCTGGCCCTGAAGCAGTTGGGCACGCCCAAGGCGCAGATCGTCGAGGCTGCCGACAAGGCTGCCGCGATGCTGGATCTGGGCCCGCTGATGGAACGCAGGCCCTCGGAACTGTCGGGCGGCCAGCGGCAGCGCGTCGCCATCGGCCGCGCCATCGTTCGCACGCCCAAGCTGTTCCTGTTCGACGAGCCGCTGTCCAACCTGGATGCCGCGCTGCGCGTCGCCACGCGGATCGAGATCGCGCGGCTGCACCGCGATCTGGGTGCGACGATGATTTATGTCACCCATGATCAGGTCGAGGCGATGACGCTGGCCGACAAGATCGTGGTGCTGCGCGCGGGCCGGGTGGAACAGGTGGGCCGGCCGATGGACCTGTACAACGATCCCGACAACACCTTCGTGGCCGGGTTCATCGGCAGCCCGCAGATGAACTTCCTCAAGGCCGGGTTGCTGGGCCTGTCATCCGACACGGTGGGCATCAGGCCCGAACATCTCGCGATCTCGGCGACCGAAGGCCCGATCGAAGGCAGCGTCAGTCATCTAGAGAAGCTGGGCGGCGAGACGCTGACCTATGTCCGCACGCCCGATCACGGATTGCTGACGGTGCGCCAGTTCGGCGAACATGATCACCCGGTGGACAGCACGGTCAGGCTGACGCCCGACCAGTCGCGCGCCTTTCATTTCGACGCCGATGGTCAACGGCTGCGCTAGACCGGATCAGCGCGAGTTGAAGGGCAGAGTGAATGAATAGCTGGACTCTGTCAGTCCGGCAGGGGCCGCCGGGCAGCGCGCCCGCTGCGCCCGACGCGCGATCTCGCGGTCGATGCGGGCATTGCCGGTCGATCCGGTGACGCGCGCGCCCTGAACACGTCCGTTGCGACCGATGGTGAGGGTGATCACGCCGCGAGTGCCGGGCGCGCCCGAGGTGCGGGCGATGCTGCGCAGCAGGCAGGACGACAACTGCCCCTGCCAGCGGGCCATCAGGCTGGCGCGCTGGCCGGCGGTCAGGCCGCTGCCGCCTCCGCCGCCGCCCGATGATCGTTGCGTCGCGGTTCCGCCCGCGCCGCCGCCCTGCGCGGCCTGTCGTGGTTCGGTCGCCTGACGGGCGGGCTGCTGCTGGCGTTGCGGTTGTTCGCGCTGAACCTCGCGACGGGGTTCGGGGTCGGGGCGCTGCGGTCGCCGCTGCGGGCGGTCGGAGGCCCGCAGGGTCAGGGTCGGCTCGACGTCGATCTGCGGCGGCTCGAAGCTTTGCAGCTCGGGCAGTTCGGGTTCGACAGGCGCGGGCTGCGGTTCCGGCGGCTCGGGCAGGTTGGGTTGTGCCGGGCTGGCCTGGGGCGCGATCGGCTGCGGGGGTTGCATGGCCGCCGTCACCGGTGGCTCCTCAGGGACGGGCGGTTCGATGTCGGGTTCGGCGATGTCTTCGGGCTGCTGCATTTCGGTCGCGGTCTCCGCCTCGGGCGGTCGTTCCCATTCGTTGACCAGATCCGCGATGTCGCCCGACCCCGCCGAGATCGGCGCCGGGGCGCTGTTCAGCGGAACACCTGCGGCGGGCGGATCGGTCAGGATCACGGCCGCCGCCGACACATGCAGCGCGGCGGCGATGGTCACGAACCCGGCGATTTCCCAACTGCGGCGCATTCGGTTCAATCTCCGTTCACGACCAGCTGCGCGCCGGACTGGCTGATGCCGCGAAGACGCTTCAGCAGCGCGGCGATGCGGCTGGCCTCGGTGGTCCCATCGGCACGGATTTCCAGCGGCTCGTCGCTGTCGCGGGCCACGATCAGCGGCCAGACGGCGTCGCCGCGCGCCTCGTCATAGGCCAGTTCCCCTTCGGCAGAGACATACAGCACGCCGCGATCCTGCGACGGAAGATCCGAGGCGCTGTCCGGCGGCGTCAGGTCGAACGGTTCGGGCGGGCTGAGCTGCGCGGTCAGCAGGAAGAACACCAGCAACAGGAAGACCACGTTGATCATCGGGATGATCGATTCGCCGCGCGGGCGCCGTTTGGGCATGTCGATCTGCATGGGCTACTCGACCAGGATCATGTTCTGAAGACCGTCCCTGCGCAGCTGGTCCATGACATCCACCAGTCGTTGCAGGTCGGCGCCGTCGCGGGCCCGCAGGATCACCGCCGCATCCGCCGACGGCATCAGCGGCGACAATTCGACGGCAATCGCGTCGATATCGGTTGCCACGCCGTTCAGGCTGACCGTGTCGGGGGCGATGTCGATCAGCCGGGGCGCACCCTGCCATTTGCTGCCCGCGCCTTCGGCGCCGCCCGCGATCGGCAGAACCGCGTCCATCCCGAAGCGCGACGACAGCATGAAGAAGATCAGCAGCAGGAACACGACGTCGATCATCGGCGTCAGCGACATGCGGCGCGGATGCGGGCGCGGGCCGAAATCGAAGCCGCCTGTGCTCATTCCGCGGCCTCGAACAGGCGCGGCTTGCGTGGGGCGTCGGGCGCCTTGACGAAGATGCGGGTCGCAAGATCCTCAAGGTCGGCCTGCAACCGGTCGGCCAGCGATTCAAACCAGCTCAGCGCGATGCCCGCCGGGATCGCCACCGACATGCCCGCGGCGGTGGTCAGCAGCGCCTCCCAGATGCCGCCGGCAAGTGCCGAGGGATCGGCCCGGTTTCCGGATTCCTGCAGGACCTGAAACGCCGCGATCATCCCAAGCACGGTTCCCAGCAGCCCCAGAAGCGGCGCGATCGTCGAGATCAGTTCCAGCGCCCGCAACCCTTCGCGGGCGCGATACAGGGTCTGGCGGGCGACCCGGCCAGTTTCCTCGCGCGCCGTCTTGTCGTCGATGGCCGGATCCAGCGAGGTGCCGATGGCGGCCTGCGCGACACGCGCGCGCGCCGAGGGGCGGCCCCGCACCTCGGCCAAGGCATCGTGCCTGCGGCCCTCGGCCCACAATTCCAGGGCGCGGCGCGAATGGCTGCCGCCCCACATCCCCAGCCGCCACAGCGACCACAATTTCCACAACACGACGGCCAGCGTCACGACCGACAGCGCGGCGATCAGCCACATGGTCCAGCCGCCGTCGCGGATCATCGCGATCAGCGGCAGGCTGGCAAGGGTGGGGGCGATGTCGTTCATCTGGGTCTCCGTCGGGAAATGGGTCCGGTTGCTGGGGCTGCCGCCGCCGACCCGGCGGGTGCGGCGGCAAGGGGGCGACCTTGATGCGATATGGTGAAATTCATGACGCCCTCAGAAGCTGCGCGACAGGGAAATCTTGAAATTGCGACCCGGGGCGGGGCCGGTCAGCCATGTCGCAGGGACGTAGTCGCGGTCGGTCACGTTGTCGATGCCCAGATTGACCTCGATCCCCTGGGCGGGACCGGTCCGGGGCGTCCAGGTGGCAAAGATGTCATGGACCCCGTAACCCGACCGATGCGCGCCGCCGGGTTTGTCGCGGCCATCGGCCAGCGTGCTGCGCGCGCCAAGTCGCCAGGCCGGGCTGGCCTGCCATGCCGCCGACAGCACCACCCGGTCGTTGGGCAGCGTGTCCAGCACCTCGCCGTCCTGATCCTTGCCGTCCACGACAGACACCGCCGCGCCAAGCTGCCAGCCGCCACTGCGATAGCTGGCCTCCAACTCGCCGCCGCGCAGATAGGCCCGGTCGATATTGATGTAGGCGGGGACCGGCGCGGGCATGTTGGTGCGCATGATCATGTCGTCGATATGGTTGCGGAACAGGGTCAGCTTCATCGCGGCCTCGTCGCCCGCGCGCAGCAGGTCGGCGGCGCGATAGCTGACGCCGATCTCGATGTTCTTGCCCTTCTCGTCCTTCAGGCCGGGCGAGGCCGCACCGCCGGAGAATCCGTCATAAAGCTCGTCCACGGTGGGCAACCTGTTCACGAACGCGACCGATCCGAATACCGACCAGTCTTCGTTCAGCCGATACATCAGCGCCACCTGCGGCTCGATCGATTCCGAATCGACACGGTCCGAAGACACCGTGACGCTGTCCTTGGGCTCGGTCCGCTGGCGTTCGTATCGCAGGCCGGAATTCATCGTGAATCGGCCCCAATCCATTTCTGACCACGCAAAGACGGCCTCGGCGCGCGTGTATCCTTCGGGATGCGAGGCCGAAAGGGTGGTGCTGGCCCGGTCCTGGCGGAATGTTTCGGCGCCGACGGTCAGGAAATGGTCATGGCTGGCTGTGGACAGGTCCGCCGTGTTCTGCGCCTTCAGCCGCCACAGCGCATAGTCACGCCGCCCCAGAAGACTGTCCATGATCGGCTCGGACGGGTCGTCGCCCTGCTGCACGTCCTTGATCGTGTTGGTGTAGGACAGCGTGACCTTTGTGTCGATGTAGCGGTTGTCGGCGGGGTTCCAGCCCCATTCCAGCCGCGCCACCTGATCGCGGGTCAGGATGTCGCCGACGCCCCAGCCGGTAAAGCCCGGAAACAGGCCGGGCTGGGCGCCTTCCAACTGGTTGAAATCCTGATCATCGCCCCTGGCTTCAAGATGCTGATACGATGCCTCTAGATAGTGATCGCCGAATGTCTTGCGCGCCTTCAGCAGCAGGTTCGGACTGTCGGAATTGGCCCGAACCAGCGTATCGCCATCGGGCGTCTCCGTCTCGCCCAGCTTGCGCCATACGAAGGCGGCCAGCGCCTCGAAGCCTTCGGTCGGCCGCCAGCCCCATGCGATGCTGCCGAACGCCGTGTCCGGGTTCGAGGCATAGCCCAGCTTGACCCGGCCGCCGCGGGTCCGGCCCTCGGGGATCAGGTCCGCTGCATCGATCGTCTCCATCGCGATCACGCCCCCCAGCGCGCCCGACCCGTACAATGTCGAGGCACCGGGACCGCGCAGAACCTCGACCCGTTTCAGGAAATCCGGTTCCACGAACAACGAACCCTGGCGATAGGATTCATAGTATTTCTTTTCGCCGTCGATCAGCTGGACGATCCCGGCTTCGGATGCCGCCGTGCCGGACGAGCCAAAGCCGCGGATGTTGAAGCCCTGTCCGAAAAAGCTTGCGGAACCGACGCCGGCGACACCGGGCACTGTTGCCAGCACGTCGCCGATATTGCCCGGCTGAAGGTCGTCCAGATCCTGATCATCGACCACGCTGACCGATTGCGGGACCGAGGACGCAACCTTCTGGGTGCCGGCGCGCAGCACGATGGGGTCCAGCGGAATGCTGTTCCCTTCCTGCTGTGCGTGGGCCGGTGCGGCCAGATATGTCGTTCCAAGCAGCAAGGCGATCGCCTTTTTCGTCATGTTCATCCGCCATTCCCTCGCAAAGCGTTGTCGTGAACTCGCTTGCGGATGCTGGCGTCTTGCGTCGGCTAATTATTCTTACTAAAGATGTCAAGAATGGCAACCGGCTCTGCTGCCGGATGCTCGCGGACTTGCATGATGCAGAGGCAGTTGATGAACGATCTGACCCCGGCGCGCCTGCGCGAACTGAAACGCGAGGCCACGATCCGGCCTTTCGATCTGGCCGAACAGCTGGGTCTGCCCGAAGCCGCGCTGGTCGAGGCCGATCTTGGGCAGGGCGCCACCCGCCTTGACCCTGCGCTGGCCCGGCTGATCCCGGCCATCGGTGCGCTGGGCGAGGTGATGGCGCTGACCCGCAACAAATCCTGCGTGATCGAGAAGATCGGCACCTACAACGATTTCCACGACGGCGATCATGCGGCGATGACGCTTGATCCCGAAATAGACCTGCGGATGTTCCCGTCGCGCTGGGTGCATGCCTATGCGGTGGAAACCGAAGGCAAGGATGGTCCGCGCCGATCGGTCCAGGTGTTCAACAGGGCCGGGGATGCCGTTCACAAGGTGCATCTGCGCGCCGGGTCCGATCTGGGCGCATGGCAGGCAATGCGCCGCGACCTGGCCCTGGATGACCAGCAGACATTGTCCGAATTCGGCCAGCGCGCGGCCCCGATGGGGGCGAAGATCGCCGAAGGCCGCACTGACACGCTGCGCGCCGAGTGGGTGAAGATGACCGACACGCATCAGTTCAATGCACTGGTGGCGCGGCTGAAGATGAACCGTCTTGGGGCCTATCGCACGGTCGGTGCCCCGCATGCACGACCCTTGGCGACCGGCGCGGTGCCCGCACTGTTCGACGCTGTCCGCGATCAGGCTCAGCAGGTGATGCTGTTCGTCGGAAATCTGGGCTGCATCCAGATCCATTCCGGTCCGATCCGCAACATTCAGCCCATGGGTCCGTGGCTGAATGTGCTGGACGACCGTTTCAACCTACATCTTCGCGCAGACCACATCACCGAGGTCTGGCTTGTCGACAAGCCTACCAAGCGCGGTCCAGCCATCTCGGTCGAGGCGTTCGACGGGGACGGGGAACTGGTGTTCCAGTGTTTCGGGATGCGCCCCGAGAAGGGCGGCGACGCCGAAGGCTGGGCCAGGCTGGTGGCAGGGTTGCCCGCGCAGGAGGACGCATGAACCTGATCGCCGCCGCCCGTGTCGCTATCCCGCAATTTCGCCGCCTGATCTGCGCGATGCTGCCGCTGGCCGCCTCAGCGGTCCTTCTGGCACAGGCGGCCTTCGCAGACCCGCATCCCGATGCCCGGCGTGTCCTGTCGATCGGCGGCTCGGTCACCGAGATCGTCTATGCGCTGGGGCAGCAGGAGCGTCTGGTGGCGCGCGACACGACCTCCAGCTATCCGCCCGAGGCCGAGGCACTGCCGGATGTGGGATATATGCGCGCGCTGTCGCCCGAGGGTGTGCTGTCGGTCGAACCCGATCTGATCCTGGCCGAGGATGGGGCCGGACCGCCCGAAACTATCGCCGTGCTGCAAGAGGCGGGAATTCCGTTCGAAACGATTCCCTCGGGCACCGATGCCGAAGGGCTGGCCACGAAGATCCGCGCGGTTGCCGAGGCGTTGGGTGTTCCAGACAACGCCACGGATGTGATCGCCGCGCTGCGCGCCGATCTTGACGCACTGGCCGATGTCGCCGCCAAGCCGCAGAAACGGCGGGTCATGTTCATCCTGTCGGCCCAGGGCGGCCGGATCATGGCGTCGGGCCACGGGACCGAGGCCGAGGCGATCATCCAGCTTGGCGGGGCCGAAAACTCGGTTCAGGGATTTCAGGGCTACAAGCCGATCACGGATGAGGCGATCACCGCTGCCGCCCCTGATGTGATCCTGATGATGCAGCGTGGCGAGGCGACCGCCAGCCACGATACCCCCGATGCAGAGTTACTGTCGATGCCCGCCTTGTCCACGACCCCGGCGGCCAGGACCGGCACGGTGATCCGCATGGACGGGCTTTATCTGCTGGGGTTCGGGCCGCGCACCGGACGCGCCGCACGGGATCTGCACGACGCCATCTACGGACAAGGCTGATGGTCGCGCTGGCGCCGCCGCAGGTTTGCAGGCAGGCGGGCGACCGCCGCCATCTGGGCCGCGCCCTGGCCATCTGGCTGGGTCTGCTGCTGATCGCGGTGTCGCTGCTGTCGCTTGGCCACGGCGCATCGGGCGTGTCGGCCCCCGCGGTGATGGGCGACTGGCTTGCAGGGCGCGACCTGGCTGCGACCGACCGGGTGGTTCTGTTCGACATCCGCCTGCCGCGACTGCTGACCGCCGTGCTGGTCGGGGCGGCGCTGGCCGTGTCCGGCGCGGTGATGCAGGGGCTGTTTCGCAACCCGCTGGCCGATCCCGGATTGCTTGGGGTCAGCGCGGGTGCCTCGCTGGGGGCGATTGCGGCGATCGTGCTGGGCGGGCTGCTGCCGCCGGCGTTCGCTGCTTTCGCCGGTTGGCATCTGGTGCCGCTGGCCGCGTTCGCTGGAAGCTGGCTTGCGATGGTCACGCTGTATGCCGTTGCGACGCGGCAGGGCCGCACCTCGGTCGCCACCATGCTGCTGGCCGGGATCGCGCTGGCGGCGATGATCGCGGCGGTATCGGGGTTGATCATCTATCGTGCCGACGACGATCAGCTGCGTGATCTGACCTTCTGGGGGCTGGGCTCGCTGGCCGGGGCAAGCTGGACCAAGCTGTCCGCCGCCGGGCCGGTCATCATCGTGGCAGTGGTCGGCGCGCCGTTTCTGGCGCGCGGCCTGAACGGGTTGGCCCTGGGCGAGGCGGCAGCCGCCCATGTCGGTCTGAGGGTTCAGCGGATCAAGGCCGCCTGCATCCTGTCGGCAGCCGCGGCGACCGGCGCATCGGTCGCGATATCTGGCGGGATCGGCTTTGTCGGCATCGTCGTGCCGCATCTGCTGCGGCTGATCACCGGGCCGGATCACCGCTGGTTGCTGATCAATTCCGGACTTCTGGGTGCGCCCGTGCTGATCGCCGCCGACATGATCAGCCGCAGTGTCGTGGCCCCCGCCGAACTGCCCATCGGGATCGTGACCGCGATGATCGGCGGTCCATTTTTCATGTGGGTGCTGCTCAGCAATCGTCGGGTGCTGGACGCATGAGCCTGCACGCCCGGTCCCTGCGCCTGTCACTTGGCGGTCGGCAGGTTCTGAACGGCATCGACCTGACTGCGCGACCGGGCCAGTTCAGCGCGATCATCGGACCGAACGGATCCGGCAAGACCACGCTGCTGCGCGCCCTGACGGGCGAGATCACACCGCAGGGCGGCGCGATCACCCTGAACGGTCAGCCGATCGACCGGCTTGCCCCCGAAACCCTTGCGCGCAGACGCGCGGTGCTGCCGCAGCACAGCGCGCTGGGGTTTTCCTTCAACTTGGCCGAGATCGTCAGCATCGGCCTTGCCACACATGTCGGGACTAAGGCCGAGCGCGCCCGCCTGATCCGCGCCGCCCTTGGCCTTGTGGGACTGCCGGGACATGCGGGGCGGCTGTGGCAGGAGCTGTCCGGAGGGGAACAACAGCGCGTGCAACTGGCCCGCGCGCTGGTGCAGGTCTGGCATCCGGTCGGATCCGACGGGCCGCGCTGGCTGCTGCTGGACGAACCCGTCAGCAGCCTCGACATCGCGCAACAACTGACGGTGATGCGGCTGGCGCGCGACTATGCAAGGCGCGGTGGCGGCGTGATCGCGGTCATGCACGACCTGAACCTGACGGCGATGTTCGCGGATCATGTTCTGCTGATGCAGGACGGTCGTGCCTTGGCCGAGGGGCGGCCCGCCGATGTCATCACCGACGATTTGCTGTCGCGCGCCTATGGCTGCGCCCTGCGGGTTCGCCACGCGCCCGAGGATGGCGTCTGGTTGCTGCCCCATGGGGCCGTCGCGTGACCGGATTTTTTGCGGCCTTGAGCGCGTATCGGTGATCCCGACGAAAAACGGGGCGGCAATGCCGCCCCGGTCTTGGTATCCGCACTGGTCGCCGATGTTCACATCGTCACAGCAGATACAGAAGCCCGCCGACGACGATGCCGACAATCAGCAACTGCACGACGCAGAACCCCATGATGTCTCGGGGTTTCAGCCCGGCAATGCCCAGCATCGGCAGTGCCCAGAAGGGTTGCAACAGGTTGGTCCAGGCATCGCCCCAGGCAACGCCCATCGCGACATGTGCGACATCTGCCCCCAGCGCCTCGGCCGCGGGCAGCATCACCGGTGCCTGCACGGCCCATTGCCCGCCGCCCGACGGCACGAAGATATTGACGATGCCCGCGCTGATGAAGCTCCAGAACGGCAGGCTGTCGGCGGTCGAGATCGAAACGAACCATTCAGACAGGCTGGCCGCCAGCCCGGTATCGGTCATGATCGCCATGATGCCGGCATAGAACGGGAACTGGATCACGATGCCCGCGCCACCACGCACGCCGTCATCCAGCGCGGCCAGCAGGCTGCGCGGCGTGCCGTGACACAGGATCCCAAGGAACAGGAACAGGAAGTTGACGACGTTCAGGTTGATGCCGCCGCCACCGGCGAAATAGGTGGCCAGCCAGATCAGGCCCGGCACGCCGATCAGCCACATCAGCACGGGACTGTTTTCCAGCCGCTCGGCCGGGGTGGCGTGCGGGGGCAGTGCCGACCGTCTGGTGTCATCCGCCAGCTTGGCCGGATCGACCAGCACCTGTTCCGATTCCAGCGGCAGCATCAGCCGGTTGACCAGCGGCACCACGATCAGCACGGCGATGACGATGACCAGGTTCCAGGGCGAGAAGATTGTCTGCGCGGTCGGAATCACGCCGATCCGATCCTGGGTGAAATGCCCCTCGGTCGCGATGGTCAGCGGGATCGAGCCCGAAAGGCCGCCATGCCAGATCACGAAACCGGAATAGGCGGCCGCCACCAGAAGGCGATAGTCCACCCGGATCTGCCGCGCCAGTTCCTTGGCGAAGATCGCGCCCACAACAAGGCCGAACCCCCAGTTGATCCAGCTGGCCGCCAGTGAAACCACGCTGACCAGAATGATCGCCGACCCGCGCGACGTGGCAAGACCAGCCACCCATTGCAGGATCCGTCTGACCGGCGGCGAACTGGCCAGGATGAAGCCGGTGACCAGCACCAGCAGCATCTGCATCGCAAACTGCAGCAGCGACCAGAACCCGTTGCCCCAGATCCCGATCAGCGCGACCGGGGTGACATCCTGCGTCACCATCGCCGCCAACGCGGCGACCAGCGTCAGGATGATGACGAAGATGAAGGCGTCCGGCAGCCAGTTCTCCATCAGTCGCGTCGCGGGACGCGAAAGCACTCTGAGCATGTGATTTTCCTCCGCTATCTGTAGGCAGGCTGTGGCAGGGCGTTACAAAAGACAAGCCCGTGTGCGGGTTCAGTTCTCGCGGAACGCCCGGTTGAAATAGTCGGCCAGCGGCTTCAGCAGATAAGCCATCGGACTACGCTCGCCGGTCTGGATATACACCTCGACCGGCATCCCGGGGATCAGGGCAAGATCGCCCAGCTTTTCGCGTTCTTCGGGCGGGATCGTCACTTCGGCGCGGTAATAGGGGGTGCGCGTGGCCTCGTCCATCAGCGCATCGGCGGACACCCGGTCCAGCCGCCCGTCGATCTCGGGTGTGGTGCGCGAGGAGAAGGACGAAAAGCGCAGCACCACAGGCTGGCCGACACTGACCTCATCCACGTTGATCGTGGCTAGTCGGGCGCCGATGACCAGGGGCCGGTCCTGCGGGATGATATACAGCAACGGATCCGCAGGGCGAATGACCGAACGCGGCGTGGTCACCGTCAGGTCATAGATCAACCCGGCGACCGGGGCGCGAATGTCCAGCCGGTCAAGCTGTTCGATCAGGCTGCGGCGGCGTTCGGCCAGTTCAAGTTCGCGATAACCCTGATCGCGCAGCTGGGTTTCGGCCTCTTCGCGCCGTTCGGCGGCCAGCCGAAGACGCTGGATGTCCAGTTCGGTCTGGCGGGTTTCGGCCTGGGCGCGGCTGGCCTGCAATTCGCCTAGTTGCCCGTCCAGCCGTGCCGCTTCGCGTTGCAGCGCCAGAACCCGCGACGCCTGGGCCAGGCCGCGCGACAGCAGGCTTTGCTGGTCTTCAAGCTCTTCACCGATGAACTCGCGCTGCTTGCCAAGGGCGTCGATCTGTGCGTCGATACCGACCACCTGCGAGCTGACCTGTTCGGCCTGCTTCTGCAACTGGTCAAGCGATTGCCGCTGGGTGTCGCGCCGGGATTCGAACAGGCTGCGCTGGCCCGCGATCAGGCTTTTCAGATCGTCGTTCGATTCGGCGGCCTCAAGCAGATGCTCGGGGAAGGTGATCTGGGTCGCGTCCGCACGTTCGGCCTCAAGCCGGCCCCTGCGCGCGAGAATCTCGAAATACTGACCTTCGACGATGGCAAGTTCGGTTGAAAGCAGCGTGCCGTCCAGGCTGATCAGCAGGTCGCCTGCAGCCACCGACTGACCTTCGGTGACGGCGATCTTCTGGACCACGCCCCCATCGGGGTGCTGGACCACCTGACGCTGCTGTTCCACCTCTACCTGGCCGGGGGCGACGACCGCGCCCGCGATCCGGCTTTGCGAGGCCCACAGCCCGAAGCCGCCGAACAGAACGAAGATCGCCACGATGCCCAGCATCAGCGGGCCGCGGACCGGCCATCGTCCGGCATCGGGTTGCGCGATGGGCGCGGGCGGAGGCGGGGGCGATGGCGGCGGCACATGACCGGATCGCGCCTGGGTCGGGGCGCGACCCGCGGGTGCGCCGGGGCCGGGCCTGTTGCCTGCCTGTCCGGCCACGCGGGCAGCGCCATGACCGGGTTGCCTGCCTGCGGCCGGGTCCTGCGGTGGCGTCGTCTGGCTTGCCACCGCATCGCTCAGCCGCAATGGCCGTTCGGTGGGCGTTGTTCCTGCGGGATCGGCAAGACGCTTCCCGTCATCGGAGGTGCCGTCCTTGCGGTCATCATCGCTCATGTCACGCCTCCGCTGCGGCCGGTTTCCTGCGCCTTCCTGATCTGCGCCGAATTCTGAACCATTTCCTGCAAGACCTGATCGCGTGGGCCGAATGCGCGGCGAACGCCCTGTTCCATCACCAGCAGCAACTCGCATTCGTTGATCGCGGCGGGCCGGTGAGCCATGATGATCACGACCCCGTTCTGCGCCTTCACGCGGCGGATCGCGGCATTCAACGCCTCGGACCCCTGATTGTCGAGATTCGAGTTCGGTTCGTCCAGCACCAGCATCACCGGGTCGGGATACAGCGCCCGTGCAAGGCCGATCCGCTGGATCTGCCCCCCCGACAGCCGGCCCGATGTCTGGCTGATCCGCGTGTCATAGCCCTGCGGCAGATCAAGGATCATCTGATGCGCGGCGGCGGCGCGTGCGGCGCGCACCACGCGATCGGGATCGGGGTTCGGCGTCAGGCGGGCGATGTTTTCCGCGATGGTTCCGTCGAACAGGGTCACCTGTTGCGGCAGATATCCGATCAGCGCACCCATCACGTCGGGATCGAACTGATCCAGCGTCGCGCCGCCAAGGCGGATCGATCCCGCACCAACCGGCCACGCCCCGATCAGCGCCCGCGCAAGTGTCGTCTTGCCAGCCCCGGAGGGGCCGATCACGCCCATCGCCTGTCCCGGCGCGACGGAAAAGCTGACACCGCGCAGGGTGGCGACGCCCTGACCCGGTGGGGCGACGGAAAGCTGGCGGACATCCAGTCGCGCCTCGGGACGCGGCAGCGGTGTCCGGGGTTTCTCGGCTGGCTGGCGCGACAACAGGCGCGTCAGCCGCTCCCAACCATCCTGCGCGGCCTGAACGACAGCCCAACCGCCGACAAGCTGTTCGACCGGCGCCAGCGCCCGGCCCATCATGATGGAACTGGCGATCATCGCGCCCGGCGTGATTTCCTGACGCAGCACAAGATAGGCGCCGGCGGCCAGCATCGCGCTTTGCAGAAACAGCCGGAAGCTGCGAGAAAAGACGGTGAAGCCGGACGAGACATCTGCGCCGCGCACCGCGTTTTCCTGTGCCTCGGCGCGCGCCTTGCGCCAGCGGGCGAAGGTCGCGCCACGCATTCCCAGCGCGCCGATGACCTCGCCCTCGTCACGATACAGATCCGCCATGCGCTGCGCCTGTGTCGCGGCCGCCGCAGAACTTTGCAGCGGGCGGCGCGTCATCCAGCGGTTCATGATGGTCGACACCACAAGGATCAGCCCGCCGATCGTGGCCACCACGCCCAGAAGCGGATGAAACATGTAGACCGCAGCAAGAAACAGCGGCGCCCAGGGCAGGTCGAACATGGCCAGCATCACCGGCGATCCGGTAAACCGCTGCACCGCGTCCAGATCGCGCATGCCGCTGGCGGTTGCGGCGGATTCGTCACCGGTGATCGCACCTTCGCGCAGGGCCGCGGTGAAGACCCGCCCCTCCATCCGGTCCTGGAATCGCGCGGCGATTCGCTGGGTCACGCGGTTTCGGGCCAGATCGACCACGCCCATCAGAAGAAACAGGAACATCACAAGGATGAACAGCGCCACCAGCGTTTCCTGTGATCGCGATCCCAGAACCCTGTCATAGACCTGCAGCATGAACAGCGGTCCGGTCAGCATCAGCAGGTTGACCACGGCTGAAAATACCGCGACCGCCGTGAACAGCGGCAGCCCCGCGGCGCGCGCGCTGCGCAGCTCGCGGCTGCCACTTTCGGAAAATGGCGCCTTGCTCATCGCTGTGCCGTCCTCATCCCGTATCCCGTCACTTTGTGTTCAGCCCTGCCGCCGTCCTGTTCGCCGGACTTGCCGCCGACCGCCCGGCCCATTATCCCCGGTCGGAAGCGATCTGTCAGCACCTGTAAGGCATGGTTTGCCTTTACGCCCAGAAGATTAGGAAATCCTTTGCGTCCCAGTCTCCGCCGCATGGCCATTCCCGCAGCTTTTCTGATCGCCGCCCTCGCGGGATGCGCATCGAAACCTGTGATGCAGGACGGCATCCGCGTCAATGACCCTTACGAAGCGCAGAACCGGCAGATCCACAACTTCAACAAGGCGGTGGACGCGAGGCTGATCGGGCCGGTGTCGCGGCTGGCCTCGACCGGAGGCGACGACGCGGCATCCGATAAGGGCCAGCCGGGCCCGCTGGATCTGGTCATCAACATGGGGTCGAACCTGTCGCTGCCGGGCAAGGTCGTGAACAGTCTGCTGCAGGGCCGCCCCGGTCCGGCGACACGGAATTTCTTCAGATTCGCGGTCAATTCCACGCTGGGGATCGGCGGCATGTTCGATCCGGCCGGCAGCGATTTCGGCCTGCCCGAGGAGGACACCGATTTCGGCGAGACGCTGGCCGTCTGGGGCGTGGCCGAAGGCGCCTATGTCGAGTTGCCGGTGCTTGGCCCATCGACCCAGCGCGACGCGGTGGGCAAGGTGGTCGATCTGGCGATCGACCCGATGTGGTCGATCCTGCAGACGGACCGGCAGCGCGCGCTGGCGTTCGGCCTGCGGGCCGGTGCGAAAGCCGGGGATCGGGCGCGGTTCGGTGATACCGTGGACAGCGTCCTTCGTGACAGTGCCGACAGCTATGCTCAAACGCGGCTCATCTATCTGATGCACCGCCGCCACGATCTGGGAGAGGAATCCAGTGACATTGACCCATACGCCGACCCATATGCCGACGCTGCCGCAATCGACCCCTATGAACAGTGATCGCCGCCATGTCCTGGCGCTGCTTGCCGGTGTGGCGGGCGGGGCCTTTCTGGGCGGGCGACCCGCCATGGCGCTGGACGCCGCACAGGCGCGCGCGCTGATCGACACCGCACTGGGCGAGGTTTATGCGGTCATCAATTCGGGCCAGCAGCCGGCCCGGATGTATCAGCAGTTCGAAACGATCTTCACGCGATATGCGGATGTGGACATCATTGCGCGATCGGCGCTGGGACCGCCCGCGCGGCAGATCAGCGCCGGGCAGTTCGCCGCCTACCGGCAGGCGTTCCAAGGGTATATCGGCCGGAAATACGGCAAGCGTTTCCGGGAATTCGTCGGATCGCGGATCGAGGTGACGGGCGCACGGCCCCTGAAAAGCTTCTATGCGGTCACCTCGGTCGCCTATCTGAACGGGCGCGCGCCGATGGAGGTCGAATGGCATGTGTCCGACAAGTCCGGGCGCGACCTGTTCTTCAACATCATCATCGAGGGCGTGAACATGCTGGCCAGCGAACGCGCCGAGATCGCGGCCATGCTGGCGGCGCGGCGCGGCGATGTCGCGACCCTGACGAAGGATCTGCAACAGGCCGGCTAGAAGACGCCGCCCGGTTGCATGGCGACACAAGGACGGAGATACCAATGACGATATCGATCTATCTTTCGGGCGAGATCCACACCGGCTGGCGCGACGACATCATCCAGGGCTGCGAAGCGGCGGGGCTGGACATGCGCTTTTCGGCCCCTGTGACCGATCATGATGCCTCGGATGATTGCGGGGTCAGAATCCTGGGGGGCGAACCGGACAAGTTCTGGCATGACAACAAGGGCGCAAGGCTGAACGCGATCCGCACCCGCAAAGGCATCGCCGATGCCGATATCGTCGTCGTCCGCTTCGGTGACCGCTACAAGCAATGGAATGCGGCGTTCGATGCAGGTATGGCCGCCGCGCTTGGCAAATCCATCATCGTGCTGCACGGCCCCGAACATCAGCACGCCCTGAAAGAGGTCGATGCAGCCGCGCTGGCGGTTGCCGAGACACCCCAGCAGGTGGTGCAGATCCTGACCTATGTCGAGCGCGGCACGCTGCCGGGGTGATCTAGAAGAAGCATCGGGCCGCGCCGGATGACATCATCCATGCGCGGCCAAGACGCCTTGGCGCCGTCAGTTCCCGCCCAGAATACCGTTCAGCGCGCGGCTTAGCGCGTCGTCCGAACTGGCGCTGCTGCTGGAACCGGATGTCTGCGGCGCGCCGCTGCCGCCGACCTCGGTCGGGGCGGTAATGACACGTCCGCCGCCATTCTGTGCCGCGCGGCGCTGGCTGTCGGCACCGTTCATCACACCTGCAAGCGCTGCGGCCAGAGGATCATCGGCGGACCCCGACGTAACCACCTTCGGCGTGCCCTGACCCTGCGACATGATGATGCCGCTGCCGTCGGGCGAGACGGTGGACAGGGGCAGGACCGGCAGACCGTCGTGGATCTCGCTCATCACGGCCTGCCAGATCTCGGCCGGCAGACCGCCGCCCGTGACACCCTTGAGCGGCGTGTTGTCGTCATATCCCATCCAGACACCGGTCACATATTGTTCGGTAAAGCCCACGAACCACGCGTCGCGATAGCTGCTGGTCGTGCCGGTCTTGCCCGCCGCGGGCCGGTCGCCCAGTTGCGCGCGGGTGCCGGTGCCCGATCCGATCACCTGCTGCATCATGTAGATCAGCTGTCCGGCGGCGCGCTGGCTGATGACCCGCGCACCCATGCCGCCCATCTGTCCCATCAACGGCTGATCGTCGCCCTTGATGTTCAGCTCGACCAGACCATAGGGCGCGACCGACGTGCCGCCGTTGCGGATCCCCGCATAGGCGCCGGTCAGTTCCAGCAACGTCGCTTCCGACGCGCCAAGCCCAAGCGAGGGGCTGCTGGTCAGGTTGCTGACGATCCCGAAATCATGCGCGACACGACGCACGGCGTCACGGCCCACGGATTCCTGCACCCTGATGGTCGCCGTGTTCAGCGACCGTTTCAGCGCGTCGGTCAGCGTGACCGGGCCATAGAAACGGCGGGTGTAGTTCTGCGGCGACCACGTCCGACCCCCCGACATCCTGATGGTCAGCGGCCCGTCCTGCACGATGTCGGACGGCGAATGCCCGGCCTCCAGCGAGGCCGCATAGACGAACGGCTTGAAGCTGGAGCCGGTCTGCCGCTTGGCCTGGATCGCGCGGTTGAACGCACCGTTCACCGTCGTGTCGCGTCCGCCGATCATGGCGCGCACGGCGCCGTCGGCCGACATGACCACGACGGCGACCTGCGCCTTGCTGCCTTCCTTCACCTTCTCGTCGAAGATCCGCTTGACCGCCCGTTCCGCTGCCCGCTGGATACGCTGGTCGAAGGTGGTCTTGACGGTCACGTCTTCGGTCGTCTCGCTGGTCAGGAAGCCCGGGCCGGTTTCCATCACCCAATCCGCGAAATATCCGCCCGCGCGCTCCGACGCGGCCTTCGACAGCACGGCGGGGTTCGCCTTGGCTTCGGCGAACTGTGTATCATCCAGATAGTCCTGTTCGTGCATCAGCCCCAGGATCACGCTGGCACGGTCCTGGCTGCGTTGCAGGTTTGCGGTCGGCGCGAAATAGCTGGGCGCCTTCAGCAGACCGGCCAGCATCGCGGCTTCGGCCGGGGTCACATCCGTTGCCGGCTTGTTGAAATAACGCTGGCTGGCGGCCTCGAAACCGCGCGCCCCGGCACCCAGATAGGACCGGTTCATGTAGATGTTGAGAATGTCGTCCTTGGAATACTTGGCTTCCAGCGCCAGCGCGAACGGCACTTCCTTGACCTTGCGCCACAGGCTGCCGACGCGGCAGTCGGCCTCGAATTCGGCCTCGTTCTTCCAGCGGATCGGATCGAAGGTCTCGCCAAGGCACAGAAGCTTGGCGACCTGCTGGGTGATGGTCGAACCGCCATTGCCTTCCAGCGGGCCGCGACCCTCGGCAAGGTTGATCCTGATCGCGCCGGCGATGCCGCGCGGGCTGACGCCCAGATGGCTGAAGAAGCGCCGGTCCTCGGTCGCGACCACGGCCTGACGCAGCACCGGGGCGATCTTGTCGCTGGTGACGGTGCCGAATGTCTCGCCGCGCCAGGCAAAGACCCGGTCCTCGTGGTCCAGCATGGTGACGCTGCCGCGTGCGCGCGCGTCGAACAAATCCTCTGGCTCGGGCAAGCCGGTGTAGTAATAGGCCGATGCAGCGCCGATGATCAGCAGCACCACCATGGTCAGCCGCCAGACCGACCCCCAGATGATCCGCCAGATCAGGCTGACCGTGCCCGTGATCGCGCGCACCACGGCATTCCCGCGCCGCTTGGGGCGCGTGCTGTGCCTTTTGACGCCGGTTTTCTTGCCGTCGGAAGGCTTCGATAAACCGCGCTTGTCGGCAACGGGACTGCGTCCCGTGCGTTTCGGGGTGCCGGTGGGTCGTTTCATGCGTAGGGTGCCTGCGTCTCTGCCGGGCCGGTTGTTACGGCCAAATTGCGCGTCAGCATACAGCAATAATCGGGGTGAGGGAATTGACCTGACCAATCCGTGATTTCGGCGAAACAATACTGCCCGCTGCGGCGATGCGGCGGCGGTGGGCACGCCCTTCCGGGATTCGCGTGGAGACATGCCTGATACGCCTTGATGATGCATGACGGGCCGTTGGTTCTGCCAAAGGCTGTGCCCGTGCGCCCGCGACATGCCGCCACATCGTGCAGTTCCACGACATTCTGACTGTTTTTCGGGCAGATTCTGTTTCTGCGATGCGGCGTGCCGCCCATCTCTTGTGCAGATGGGGTCTAACTGGGGATCAAAGCCAGAGTAAGCGGCCCTCCTGGCGGTCGCTCCACCAGAAGACAGGTGACGACTGATGAAAAAGATGATCCCCGGACTGGTCGCGGCCCTTGTGCTGACTGCGCTGCCCGCCATCGCGCAGGATGCCGCCGCCACCCCCGACCCCGCCGCCGCCCCGGCCGTCAGCGCCGATGTGGCCTATATCTTCAACACGCTGCTGTTCCTGATCGGCGGCTTCCTGGTGATGTGGATGGCCGCAGGCTTTGCCATGCTTGAGGCGGGGCTGGTCCGGTCGAAAAACGTCACCACGCAGCTGTTCAAGAACGTCTCTCTGTTCGCGATCGCGGGCATCATGTACTGGGTCATCGGCTATAACCTGATGTATCCGTCCGACTGGACCGTTCCGGGCATCATCGGCGAAATCTTCAGTCCCAAGGGCATCGATGCGGTCGGCACGGGTGTGGCGGATGACGGCTACTCCGCCGGATCGGACTTCTTCTTCCAGCTGATGTTCTGTGCGACCACCGCCTCGATCGTCTCGGGCACCCTGGCCGAGCGCGTGAAGCTGTGGCCGTTCATGATCTTCACCGTCGTCCTGACCGGGGTCATCTATCCGATCGAAGCCAGCTGGCAGTGGGGCGGAGGCTTCCTGTCCGAGATGGGCTTCTCGGATTTCGCCGGGTCGACGCTGGTTCATGCCACGGGCGGCTTCGCGGCGCTGGCGGGGGCAATCGTGCTGGGCGCGCGTTACGGCAAGTATCGCCCGGACGGCAGGCTGCAGCCGATGCCGGGTTCGAACCTTGCCCTTGCGACGCTTGGGACATTCATCCTGTGGCTGGGCTGGTTCGGTTTCAACGGTGCCTCGCAATTGGCCATCGGGTCGGTCAATGACGCGGCCGATGTCAGCCGGATCTTCGTGAACACGAACATGGCCGCCTCGGCCGGTGCAATTGCCGCGGTCATCACCACGCAACTGCTGTATGGCAAGATCGACCTGACGATGGTGCTGAACGGGGCGCTGGCCGGTCTGGTGTCGATCACCGCCGAACCCCTGACGCCCTCGATCTTCGCGGCCTTGCTGATCGGCGGTGTGGGCGGTGCGATCGCGGTGTTCGTGGTGCCGATGCTGGACAAGTTCAAGATCGACGATGTCGTCGGTGCGATCCCGGTCCACCTTGTGGCGGGCGTCTGGGGCACCATCATCGTCCCTGCCACCAACCCGGACACCAGCTTCGTGACCCAGATCATCGGCGTGGTCGCAATCGGGGCCTTCACCTTTGTCGTCAGCCTGGTGATCTGGTTGATCCTGAAGGCGACGATGGGCATTCGCGTGGACCGCGAGGCCGAGATCACCGGGCTGGATATCACGGAGATGGGGATGGAAGCCTATCCCGACTTCGTCCAGGCAAAATAAACACAGGGTCTCTTCCCGGAGAGAGGGCGGGCCGCGCAAGCGGTCCGCCCTTTCGGTGTCGAAGGCGGCAAGATCGAAACCGGCAGGATCTGTGCGGGCGGTGCTGGTCAGGCGACGCGGCTGACGACGAAATCGGCCAGATCGGACAGCATGTCGCGGATCGGATGGTCGGGCAGCGGCGTCAATGCATCCCTTGCGCGTGCGGCCCAATCCAGAGCGTCTTCCCGCGCCGCCTGCATCGCGCCATGGCGCGCCAGCAGTTGCAGGGCGTGTTCAAGATCGCCCTCGCGCTGATCGCCCTTCTCGATGGTCCGGACCCAGAAGGCGCGTTCATCCGCGTCGGCCAGCGCCACCGCCTTGATCACCGGCAGGGTCAGTTTTCGTTCGCGGAAATCGTCGCCGACATTCTTGCCGATGGTCTGCGTCGCGCCGCCATAGTCCAGAAGGTCGTCCACGATCTGGAACGCGATCCCCAGCGCGTCACCGTAATCATGCAGCGCCTGAACCTGCGCCTCGGGCGCGCCTGCGATCACGCCGCCGACCTCGGTCGCGGCCGAGAACAGCGCGGCGGTCTTGCCGCGGATCACCTGCAGATACACGCCCTCGTCGGTCCGCAGATCTTGCGCGGCGGTCAGTTGCAGCACCTCGCCTTCGGCAATCGTCGCGCTGGCATTCGCAAGGATTTCCAGCGTGCGCATATTGCCCGGCTCGACCATCAGCTGGAAACTGCGTGCAAACAGGTAGTCGCCGACCAGAACCGAGGATTTGTTGTCCCACAGCAGGTTCGCCGTCGGCCGTCCGCGGCGCTGGCGACTTTCGTCCACCACGTCGTCATGCAGCAGCGTGGCGGTATGGATGAATTCGACCGTCGCCGCCAAATGAACGTGATAGGGGCCGTCATACCCGGCCAGTCTGGCCGCCGCCAAGGTCAGCATCGGGCGCAGCCGTTTGCCCCCGGCTTCTACCAGATGGGCCGTGACTTCGGGGATGCGGGGGGCGTGGCGGCTGGCCATGCGTGCGCGGATCAGTGCGTTCACGGCCTCCATTTCGGCCGCCAAAGCCTCTGACAACCGATCCAGCGGTTTCTGGACGTCTTCTTGCACACCCATGCCCACACCCCGTTATGCAGGCCAACGCATTGCCATGCCATCGACAAATTCGCAACCGCCCCTTACCTGTTTCATCATGAAAGAGCTTTTGCGCAGCACCGACCCCGTCCGCATCTCGCGCGTCCTTGACCTGCTGGACGGCGAAGGGATTCCCGCATTCGAGATGGACCAGCACATGAGCGTCCTCGAGGGTTCCATCGGGATCCTGCCGCGCCGGGTGATGGTCGCGGATCGCGACGAATTCATGGCGCGCGCCATTCTGCGCGACGCGGGACTGGATGACTGAGACCCGGGAAGACGGCTTTCTGGACGGGCGATTGCGCATCGCACAGCCGACGCGCGGCTATCGCGCGGGCGCGGATGCGGTGATGCTTGCCGCGGCTTGCCCGGCGCGGGCCGGACAGGCCGTTCTGGAACTGGGCTGCGGCGCGGGCGTGGCCAGCCTGTGCCTGGGGTGGCGGGTGCCGGATCTGCGCCTGACGGGGATCGAGATCCAGCCGGACTATGCCGATCTGGCGCGGCACAATGCCGCAACCAACAACATCCCCTTGAGCGTCGTGACCGGCGATCTGGCGTCGCCGCCCTCGGGTGTGCGCGATGCAAGCTTCGATCATGTGATCGCCAACCCGCCCTTTTTTCAGGGGGGCACCGCCGCCCTCGATCCGGGCCGCGCGATCGCGCGGCAGGAATACACTCCCCTTGAAGGCTGGATCGATGCCGGACTGCGGCGGCTGTTGCCCGGCGGCACTCTGACGCTGATCCAGCGCGCCGACCGACTGGATTCGGTCATCTGCGCGTTGTCCGGTCGTGCCGGGGCGATCATCGTCCTTCCGGTGGCCGCACGCGAGGGGCGAGAGGCCGGTCGCGTTCTGCTGACCGCGCGCAAGGGTGGGCGGGCACCGCTGCGGCTGCTGGCGCCCTTCGTGATGCACGGTGCGGTGCGGCACGATACCGACGCCGAGGATCTGACACATGCCGCGCAAGCGGTGCTTCGCCGGGGTGAGCCGATCACGGCGCTGTTTACGAAAGTCTCGTGACAGAATCGAAAAGCTGTGCTGCAATTGCCTTGTTCGACACAACCACAGAGGAGGACGCGATGTCGGTTACTTCCCATGTCGAGGAGCTGCGCAGGAAGCACAATGCTCTTTCGGAAGCCGTTGAAAAGGCGCAAAAAAGTCCGGGAGCAAGCGATCTGGAAATTTCTGCGATGAAGCGCGAGAAGCTTCGCATCAAGGAAGAAATCACCCGGCTGTCCCACTGATCCGTTGAACGGTGAATTGTTTGCAAGAAAGGCCCGCGCGATCCGCGCGGGCCGTCTTTGTCTCAGGCCTCGGGATCAGGCGAAATACTGCCCGCCATTCGCGCTGATGGTGGATCCGGTCACGAACCCCGCGTCATCCGACGCCAGGAACACCACGGCGCGGGCGATTTCCTCGGGTTCGCCCAGGCGCCCGACGGGGATCTGCGCGATGATGGATTCGCGCACCTTCTCGGGCACTGCCATCACCATTTCGGTCGCGATATAGCCGGGGCAGATCGCGTTGACGGTGATGTTGTTGCGCGCGCCTTCCTGCGCCAGGGCCTTGGTAAAGCCCAGATCGCCCGCCTTGGCGGCCGAATAGTTGGCCTGCGCGAACTGCCCCTTCTGGCCGTTGATCGAGCTGATGTTGATGATGCGGCCGAACTTGCGGTCGCGCAGACCCGGCCACAGCGGATGGGTCATGTTGAAGATGCCGGTCAGGTTGGTGTCGATGACTTCCTTCCACTGCTGCGGCGTCATCTTGTGGAACGGCGCATCGCGGGTGATCCCGGCATTGTTGACCAGGACCGCGATCGGGCCAAGTTCATCCTCGACCTGCTTGATGCCGGCAGCGCAGGCGTCGTAATCGGCGACCGACCACTTGTAGGTCTTGATGCCGGTTTCGTCGGTGAAGGCCTTCGCGGCTTCGTCATTGCCGGCATAGTTCGCGGCAACGGTATAGCCCGCGTCTTTCAGCGCCTTGGATATCGCCGCGCCGATTCCGCGCGAACCTCCGGTGACCAATGCAACCTTCGACATGTTTCCCCCCTTCCGGAAATGGTATTCAGGCAATCTTGTTACCGATCAGATGCTGGGCGCGCAAGATCATTGCGCGCCCATGTGGATGGTTCAGCGTTCGACGCACAGCGCGACGCCCATGCCGCCGCCGATGCACAGCGTGGCCAGGCCCTTCTTGGCGTCACGGCGCTTCATTTCGAACAGAAGCGTGTTCAGGACGCGGCAGCCCGAGGCACCGATCGGATGGCCGATGGCAATGGCGCCGCCATTCACGTTCACGATGGACGGGTCCCAGCCCATGTCCTTGTTCACCGCGCAGGCCTGTGCGGCAAAAGCCTCGTTCGCCTCGACCAGATCCAGGTCACCGACGCTCCAGCCGGCCTTTTCCAGTGCCTTGCGGCTGGCGGGAATCGGGCCGGTGCCCATGATCGCCGGGTCCAGGCCGGCGGTCGCATAGGACGCGATGCGGGCCAGCGGCGTCAGTCCGCGGCGCGACGCCTCTTCTTCGGTCATGACCATCACGGCCGCCGCGCCGTCATTCAGCCCCGAGGCGTTGGCGGCAGTGACCGAGCCTTCCTTGGCAAAGGCCGGTTTCAGCTTCTGCATCGCGTCCAGTGTCGCGCCGTGGCGAACATATTCGTCCTTGTCCACGACGGTGTCGCCCTTGCGGGTCTTGACCGTGTAGGCGACGATTTCATCGTCAAAGCGGCCTTCCTTTTGCGCCGCCTCGGCCTTGTTCTGGCTGGCGACCGCGAATTCGTCCTGCTGGTCGCGGCTGATCGACCATTTCTCTGCTACGTTCTCGGCCGTCTGGCCCATGTGGTAATTGTTGAAGGCGTCCCACAAACCGTCACGGATCATCGTGTCGATCATCTTCATGTCGCCCATCTTCTGGCCGGCGCGAAGATAGGCGGCGTGCGGTGCCAGGGACATGCTTTCCTGACCTCCGGCCAGCACGATCTTTGCATCGCCCAGAACGACCTGTTGCGCGGCCAGCGCGACGGCGCGCAACCCCGACCCGCAGACCTGGTTGATCAGCCAGGCGGCGGATTCCTGCGGCAATCCGGCATTGATATGGGCCTGCCGGGCAGGGTTCTGGCCCTGGGCGCCGGTCAGCACCTGGCCCAGGATGGTCTCGCTGATTTCGGCCGGATCGACGCCTGCGCGGGCAACCACCTCTTTCAGCACCGCGGCGCCAAGGTCATGGGCGGGCACATTGGCAAACGATCCAAGAAAACTGCCGACCGGGGTGCGGGCGGCGGAAACGATTACGGCTTTGGTCATGGCGAGCTCCTTACCATCGACGCCGATACTTCGGCGAATCGATGTCAGGATGCGGGTTCGTGCCGTCGCGTCAAGCCGATCACGACCGATGATGCGGCTCGCGGCGGGGCTTTGCGCCCACCCGGGCCGCGGCACAGGGGTGGCCTTTACTGCCCGCCTGCATGCTGTCCCGGCTTGCCGGGTCGGGCGCCGCCTTGTCTGAGCGGCGCTGCGCGAGCCACGTCGCGAGGTCGGTCAGCGGCGTGCGACCGAGGGGGGCGACTTCCAGGGCGGGGCGATGGTCGGGGCGCCGAAATAGAAGCCCTGAAGGCAGTCGATCCCGTTTTCGATCAGGAAACTGGCATCGTCTGCGGTCTCGACCGACTCCGCGACGGTGAACATGTCGAAGTGATGGGCAATCGACATCAGCGCGCGGGTCAGGACCTGATTGTCGGGATGTTCGGCGATTTCGCGGATGAACTGGCCGTCGATCTTGATCATGTCGAAACAGAAATCGCGCAGATACCGAAATGATGTATATCCCGCCCCGAAATCGTCCAGCGCCAGCGAAATTCCCAGCCGCTGCACTTCGGCCATGAAGTTGCGCACCTGGTCGGGCATGCCCATCGCCGAGCTTTCGGTGATTTCGAGGATCAGCCTTTCGCCGACATGCGGATCGTCGGTGATGCTGTCGCGCAGCGTGCGGATCCAGTCGGGATAGCCGATCGAACGTGCGGACATGTTGATCGACAGCCGCAGCGACGGGTCTTCCGTCAGGGCCTGCAATCCCAGCGACAGCGACAGGCAGTCGATCTGGCGGCCAAGTTCGGTGGTTTCGGCCACCGGCATGAAATCCTTCAGCGGCACGATCCGGCCCGAATCGTCGATGATCCGGATCAGCCCTTCATAGAACGCGGCGCGTTCGGTGCGCTGCGCCTGCACGATGGGTTGAAAGGCCAGGACGCCATTGCCCTTTTCCACCGCCGCGCGCACGGCGGGCAGGGTGATCCGGCTTTGCTGGTCGATGGCATAGTCCAGCGGCGAGCCTTTGGGGGGTGTGCCGTTGCTCACATCGGGCCTCATCCAAGGTAGGGTCTTGTTGCACTTTGCGCATGATCCCCTAATTTCGCGTAAATGCGCAGGAAATTCTGGACTCGAGGTTAACGGCAGATGACGCGATGCAGCTGGTGCGGAACCGATCCGCTATACGTCGCCTATCACGACGAGGAATGGGGGGTGCCGGAATACGACCCCCGCGCCCTGTGGGAAAAGCTGGTGCTGGACGGGTTCCAGGCGGGTCTCAGCTGGATCACGATCCTGCGCAAGCGCGACAATTTCCGCCAGGAATTCGACGGGTTCGACCCCGAGCGGGTTGCGACCTGGGACGAGGCCAGGATCCAGCGCGCCCTGCAGAACCCGGGAATCATCCGGCATCGGGGCAAGATCGCGGCAACCGTCAAGGGTGCGCAGCTGTTCCTGGACATCGAGGAAAGGGAAGGCTTTTCCCCGTGGCTGTGGTCCTTTGTCGGCGGCCAGCCGATCCAGAACCGTTTTTCCAGCATGGCCGAAGTGCCCGCGGCGACACCCGAATCAACCGCGATGTCGAAGGCCTTGAAGAAGCGTGGCTTCAATTTCTGCGGCCCGGTGATCGTCTATGCGTTCATGCAGGCGACGGGCATGGTCAACGATCACATGACCGATTGTCCGTGCCACGCCCAGGTCAGTCGGCAGTCAGCTGACGGATGACCTGTTTGGCGGCGTCGCTTGACCAGTCGGCGTCGCCCAGAAGCCGTGCAACTTCTTTGCCGTCGCGGTCGATCAGCACGCTGACGGGCAGGCCCACCACCCCCATGCTGCGCGCAAGCCGCTGTTTCGGGTCCAGCAGAACCGGCAGGTTCTTTACCCCCGTCTCTTCGAAGAATTCGTCGATCTTGGCGGGTGCGTTGCGGCCGGTGGCGATGGTCACGACCTGAAAATCATCGCCGCCCAGCTCGGATTGTAGCGCGTCAAGCGACGGCATTTCCTCGCGGCAGGGCGCGCACCAGGTCGCCCAGAAATTCACCAGCGCGACCTTGCCCTGCCAGTCGGACAGCGTGTGGGTGCCGCCATCCGGGTCGGTGAATTCGGTCTGGGAAATGGCGGGCGCGTCTTCTGACGGGACCAGCTTGGCCAGACCGGCGTCATGTGCGGCCTGCCAGTCCACCTCGCCCGAAAAGGCGGTGTTTGCACCGATAACCAGCGCCGTATAAAGCAGGACAGAACGCAGCATGTGACCTCCGAAGGACGAACCTAATGACCGACCGGCCCCCGACCAAGGACGCCGCCAACAGCATGTGGGGCGGGCGCTTCGCCGCCGGGCCCGACGCGATCATGGAGGCCATCAATGCCTCGATCGGCTTCGACCGGCGGCTTTACGCCCAGGATATCCGGGGCAGCCGGGCCCATGCCGCCATGCTGGCTGCACAAGGCATCATCAGCGATAGCGATGCAAACGCGATCGGGGAAGGGCTTCTCACGGTCTTGTCAGAGATCGAGGCGGGCGATTTTCCGTTCAGCGCGGCGCTGGAAGACATCCACATGAATGTCGAGGCGCGGCTGAAGGACATCATCGGCGAACCGGCGGGACGACTGCATACCGGCCGGTCGCGCAACGATCAGGTGGCGACCGACTTCCGGCTGTGGGTGCGCGATCAGTGCGACGCGGCGATTTCGGGGCTTGAGGCCGTGATCCGCGCGGCGCTGACGCAAGCAGAGGCCGGCGCGGATTGGGTGATGCCGGGCTTTACCCATCTGCAGACCGCGCAGCCGGTCACCTGGGGCCATCACATGATGGCCTATGTCGAGATGTTCGGCCGCGACCTTGGGCGATTCCGCGATGCGCGTGCCCGGATGAACGAATCGCCACTGGGTGCGGCCGCGCTGGCGGGAACGGGCTATCCGATCGACCGCGAGGCGACGGCGAAGGCGCTGGCTTTCGACCGCCCGATGGCCAACAGTCTGGATGCCGTCAGCGATCGTGATTTCGCGCTGGAATTCCTGTCTGCGGCGTCGATCTGCGCGGTCCACCTGTCGCGCCTGTCGGAAGAGCTGGTGATCTGGTCCTCGGCGCAGTTCCGGTTCGTGTCGATGTCGGACAAGTGGTCCACCGGATCATCGATCATGCCGCAGAAGCGTAACCCTGACGCGGCCGAATTGATCCGCGCCAAGATCGGGCGCATCCTTGGCGCCACCGTCGCGCTGTTCACGGTCATGAAGGGGCTGCCCTTGGCCTATTCCAAGGACATGCAGGAAGACAAGGAACAGGTCTTCGATGCCGCCGACAACGTGCTGCTTGCCCTGGCGGCGATGGCCGGGATGCTGGCGGATCTGACGGCGAACAAGGGCCGGATGGAGGCTGCGGCCTCGGCAGGGTTCTCGACCGCGACGGACCTGGCCGACTGGCTGGTGCGCGAGGCGGGGCTGCCCTTCCGCGAGGCGCATCACGCCACCGGTTCGCTGGTCGCGCTGGCCGAGGGGAAAGGATGCGACCTCGACGAGCTGTCGCTGGCCGAGATGCAATCGGTCAATCCCGCCATCAACCAGTCTGTCTATTCCGTTCTGGGCGTCCACAACTCGGTCGCGTCCCGGCAAAGCTATGGTGGCACCGCGCCCGATCAGGTGCGCGCACAGATTTCACGCTGGAAGGAGAAACTGGCATGATGCGACTGACCCTGATTGCGGTGCTGGCCCTGTCGGCCTGCGGTGTCGATGGACCGCCGGAACGGCCAACCGCGCCCAAGACGCCGCCGAAATCCGGCGTGTCAATCTCGGGGCACGCCACCGTGGGTGTCGTCTCGGAGCTGTAAGTGGATCATTTCAACTATCACGATGGCGAATTGCACGCCGAGGATGTGGCCCTGTCGCGGATCGCGGCAGAGGTCGGCACCCCGGTCTATGTCTATTCGACTGCGACGCTGACCAGGCATTTCGACCTGTTCCGACGGGCGCTGGACTGGACCCCGCATCTGGTCTGCTTTGCGGTCAAGGCCAATTCGAACCTCGCCGTCCTGAAGCTGATGGGGGACATGGGCGCCGGGATGGACGTCGTTTCGGGCGGCGAATACGCCCGCGCCAGGGCGGCGGGCGTGCCGGGCGACCGGATCGTGTTTTCCGGCGTCGGCAAGACCATCCCCGAGATGCGTCAGGCCATCGAAGGCGGCATCCGGCAGTTCAACATCGAAAGCGAACCCGAGATGCGGGCACTGTCCGCGCTGGCGGTGTCCATGGGCGTCGAGGTGCCGGTGGCGATCCGCGTGAATCCGGACGTGGATGCCAAGACGCACGAAAAGATCGCCACGGGCAAGTCCGACAACAAGTTCGGCATCCCCATCGCCAAGTCCCGGGCTGTCTATGCCGAGGCCGCGGCGCTGCCGGGGCTGCGCGTCGTCGGCGTCGATGTCCATATCGGCAGCCAGCTGACCGATCTGGACCCCTATCGCATGGCCTATGCCAAGGTGGCCGATCTGACCCGCGCGCTGCGGGCTGATGGCCATGACATCACCCGTCTGGATCTGGGCGGCGGTCTGGGCATCCCCTATCGCCGTGACAACAACGCCCCGCCTCTGCCGCTTGAATATGGTCAGGTGATCCGCGACACGGTCGGCGATCTGGGATGCGAGATCGAGATCGAGCCGGGTCGCAATATCGTCGGCAATGCGGGCATCCTGCTGGCTCAGGTGATCTATCTGAAAGAGGGTGAGGGTCGCGATTTCCTGATCGTCGATGCCGCGATGAACGACCTGCTGCGCCCGGCCATGTACGGTGCGCATCACGACATCGTCCCGGTGTCCGAATCCGCGCCGGGCGCCGAGGTGCGGCCCTTCGATGTCGTGGGGCCGGTCTGCGAATCGGGTGATACGTTCCAGAAGGGGACGCAGCTTCCCGCCCTGTCCGCCGGTGATCTTGTGGCGTTCCGGTCAGCCGGCGCCTATGGCGCGGTGATGGCGTCCGAATACAATTCGCGCCCGCTGGTGCCCGAGGTGCTGGTCAAGGACGATCACTTCGCCGTCATCCGGGCGCGACCGACATTTGAGGAAATGCTGTCCCGGGATACCATCCCGGAATGGCTTTGACAGGACGCAAGGATCCGACGTCGCGGCCGGTGGCTGTCGGCCCCCGGCCCGACGAGGGTATTTGGACAAGGAAGAACACGCGTCTGACGCGCGCGCTTCGTCTGACCCGTTGGGGAATGACCTGGGAACGGGGCGCGCGGGCGTTCTGGCCGCTGGGGGCGGTGCTGTGTCTTTTATTCGCGGCATTTGCCCTTGGGGGTGTCCTGACAGTGCCGCCCGCGGCCCTGCCATGGCTGGCAGGGCTGGCGCTGATCCTGGTGATCGCGACGGCCGTGCGGGGCGGGCTTCGCTATCGCAGGGTGCGCGAGATCGAGGCCGTCGAGCGGCTTGACCGGACGCTGCCGGGCAGGCCCCTGACAGCCCTGGGCGATCACGCGGCATTGGGTGGCGAAGGTGCGCTGTGGCGCGCGCATCTGGCGCAGATGCAGGCGCGCAGCCGGGATGCGCGGGCTGTCCGCCCCGATGCCGGTCTTGCGCGGCGCGATCCGTTCGCGCTGCGGCTGGTATCGCTGGTCGCACTGGTCATGGCGCTGATCTTCGGCGGTGCGGCACAGATGGGAAAGGGTGTCGAGGCTATCGCGGCGACGGTCGGTCGGCCCCTGGCCGGTGGGAGTGTCGCGTCCGGGCCAAGCTGGGAGGGTTGGGCCGAACCGCCTGCCTACACGCGCCGCCCGACAATCTACCTGAACGCACTGGCCGAGGGGCAGATTCTGGAACTGCCGAAGGGCAGCGCGGTGACATTTCGTCTTTATGGCGACGGGGCGTCGGTCGAGCAGGACATTGGCGGCGTGGTCAGCGACGACCCGCAGGCACCGGGATTTCGGGCCGAACGGTCGGGCCGGATCGAGGTCGGAGACAGGCTGTTCGAGGTCACGGTTCTGCCCGACCGCCCGCCGCTGATCCGCGCAGGTGCCGCGCCCACAAGGCGCGCCGACGGTCGGATGGTCCAGGAATTCGAGGCCGAAGATGACAACGGCATCACCTCCGGGCAGGCGCGGATCACGCTGGATCTGGCTTCGGTGGACCGGCAGTTCGGCCTGAAGACCCAGCCCGAGCCGCGCGACCCCGTCGAATTGACCCTGCCCTTGCCACGTGGTGGCGACCGCCGCGAGGTTACCGGTCAGCTTGTCGAGGATCTGGCCCGCCACCCTTGGGCGAACCTTCCCGTCACGCTGACGCTGGAGGCGGTGGACGGCATTGATCAGACCGGTCGATCCGAACCTTTCGACACGGTCCTGCCCGGCAGGCGTTTCTTCGAGCCGCGCGCCGCAGCGCTGATCGAGATGCGGCGCGATCTGCTGTGGTCGCGTCAGAATGCCCGCCGCAGCGCCGAGATCCTACGCGCGATCACATGGCAGCCCGACGGCTTCATCGATCAGACGCTGTATCTGCAACTGCGCGGTGCCGTCCGGCAACTCGAGTCGGGCGCACTGTCCGAAGAGGCGCGCGACAAGCTGGCCGAAGCCCTGTGGAAGGCCGCGATCCTGCTGGAAGACGGCGGGCTGTCGGACGCGCTGGAACGCATGAGACAGGCGCAGGAAAAACTGTCCGAGGCGATCCGGAACGGGGCCAGCCCCGACGAAATCCAGCGCCTGATGGATGAGCTGAAAGAGGCCACCGATGCCTATACCAGCATGCTGGCCGAACAGGGGCAGCAGGATCCAGCGGACCGCTTTGCCGAGAACCAGCAGGGCCAGAGCATCACCGGCGACCAGATTCAGCAGATGATGGACGAGATTCAGCGCCTGATGAACGAGGGCCGGATGGCCGAAGCCCAGCAATTGCTGGAACAGTTCAACCGCATGATGGAGAATTTGCAGGTCACGCAGGGCCAGGGCGGGGAAGGCCAGCAGGGCAGCCAGGGCAACCAGCAGATGAACCGGCTGGCCGACACGTTGCGCGAGCAGCAGCGCCTGTCGGACGAGGCGTTCCGTGACATGCAGGAACAGTTCGGGCAGGGCCAGATGGGCCAGCCTTCCGAGAACGCCGGCGACCTGGCGGAACGCCAGCGCGGATTGCGCGAAGAACTGGGCCAGCAGCGCGGCATGCTGCCGGGGCAGGGTTCCGAACAGGGCGACCGCGCGCGGCAGCAGCTGGACGAGGCCGGCCGCGCGATGGAGGATGCCGAACAGGCACTGCGCGACGGTGATACCGGCGGCGCCTTGCAGCGTCAGGCCGACGCGATCGAATCAATGCGCGAAGGCATGCGGTCCTTGTCGGACATGATGGGCCAAGAGGAACGGCGCCGGGCAGATGACGGCCAGCAGCAGGGACAAGAGGGTCAGGAAGGCCAGCAGCCCGGCGGCGAGCAGGGCCAGACCGCCCAGGACGGGATGGGCAGCGATCGCCGCCCGATGCTGGATCCTCTGGGTCGGCAGACCGATGGCAACGGCAACATGATCACCATGGGCGACCCCCTGGCCGAAGGCATCGACCCGGCCAAGCGCGCGCGTGACCTGCTGGACGAGATCCGCCGGCGCAGCGGCCAGCGCGACCGTCCGCAGGACGAGCGTGACTATCTGGACCGGTTGCTGGAGCGGTTCTGAACGGCGGCACCCGGGCTGATCAGTCGACGGCGCGGATCAGCTTGCGTTCAAGCACCTTCAGCACCTGTGGCAGATCGTGTCCGCGCTTGAGGATGCGTCCGTCCATGCCGATCACGGCATAGGCCCCCTGCGACGCGCGCAGCCTTGGGCGTTTCTCGATACGGTACAGCGGATGTTCGGTCGCGCGGCGAAACACGCTGAACACCGCGACGTCACGCAAGAACGACATCGCATAGTCGCGCCATTCGCCCGCGGCGACGAACTGACCGTAAACCGACATGATCGCGCCCAGTTCGCGCCGGTCGAACACCACTCGGTCCGGGTCGGCGTGAAGGGGCGTCGAGGCGTTCATCATGTCGGAATGGTGACATTGGCCCCTGCGCAAAGCAATGCAAAAAAACGGGCGCGGTGGATGCCGCGCCCGTCAGGGCATCCGTCCGGTGCAGAACGCGCCGGGGGCGCGAGTCGGTCCGGATCTGCCTAGTAGCAGCTGATCTTGTCGATCCGTCCGGTGCGGCCGTATTCGATGTTCAGCCGATCCGGCCGGAAATCCGCCGTGACTGCGTCTTCAGGACCGATGATCCGCGTTCCGGCCGGGAAGGTCATCTGGTTCGCCACCTCGCGCGGTTGCCCAAGAAGGCCCTGATATCCTTCGGCGCCGCAGCTGTCCTCGGCCGGCTGGTCCGCGACTTCCTGGGGCACCGGTTCGCAGGCGGCCACAGCCGCGATCGCAGCCAGGCCGACAAGGAAGGAATTTCTGTGCATGATCGTCATCCGCAATCGATGTTGTAGATATTGCCCGAGGCGTCCAGCCGGAACACGATCCGCTGGGGATTGTATTCCTGAGGCTCGATGCCGCGATACTCGACTACGCGATATTCGCGGGTGATGCCAAGCGTCGGGATCACCGTGCCCGGCTGACCCAGATTGGCGACGTAGTCCTTGGCGTGGCACAGATCCGGTTCGCGCTCTTCCAGCCCGGCGATGCCCTCGGCCGGTGCAGGCGGCACTGGCGTCGGTGCCGTGACTGGTGCCGGTGCCGGCAGCGGAGCGGGCGCCGGGGCGCAACCTGCCAGGGCGGTGCCGATCACGGCCAGCGACAGGAGGGTTGTTCTTCTCATGGTGACTGCGTCCCTCGTTTGCCTCGTGTGTCCGAGGCTGTATCGTTTGTGACTCCATATCATACGGCGTCCGCGCCCGGTTGAGAACCCGAGCGCGGAATCACGTTTGCATCAACCGCGTGATGACGTGGCGCCTTCTATGTCAGCTTGCCGCTGCAAGCGAGACAGGCTTATTCGTGCAATTGCCGTAGGCGGCGATGAACATGGTCGCCGCGGCGTCGCCAGCCTGACGGATCGCCTCGTCATTCGCAGGGTCGGCAGGGGTCAGAAGGGAACGGTCCTGCACGAATGCACCGGCCAGCCGGATCAGTTGTTCGGCGGCCATGGAACTGTCGTCGATCGTCAGGTGGCCGGCCATGATCCAGCGATCCAGGTGCCGTCGCGCGGCTTCGCGCAGTTCGTCGGAAAGCACCGCGTGAAGCTGTCGCGATTGCTCGCCAAAGCGATTGGCCTCGGCGGTCCCGGCGCGACGCAGCCTTACGATGTCGTCCGATGCCAGCCACGCGGCGATCTGATGCGCCATCCGTTGCAGCGCCTCTGGCGCGGGCTCATCGTCTGGAATGTCGATGGGGCTGACATCCCGCAGCCTGCCGATCTCGTGATGCAGCACCTCGCGATACATCAACGCCTTGTCGGGGAAATAGCTGTAAAGCGTCGCCTTGGAAACACGTGCGGCGGCGGCGATGTCATCGACGCTTGCCCCGCAATACCCGTCCCGCAGGAAAATTGACTTCGCGCCTTCGCGCACCTGTTCAAACTTGCGTCCCTTGTTCGGTGTTTGTTTCTTGGTCATTAAAATGTCCCTGTAAGTCAAAAGTATGCGGCAACGCGCCCCTAGAAAAATGACGCGCCTGTATAAAAATGCCGAAACGAGCGGTTTGGTTTCAAAAATCTTGATGAATGCAGGCGTATGTAGGTGTTCTGAAAGTTGTTTTTCCCCTTTCTGCAGGCCTGTTGATCAGGCTGTCCGACTGCTGAAAATGCACTTCCTTGTACAGCCACGCAACGTGGATCATCTGCGACAATTGTCCTAGCTTCGCCTTGGGGTGTGGCGAATCAACGCCACGTATAAGGCGAGGAGACTGCAATGGCGAACCCGAACCAGTCGTTCCGGGGCTCGGTCGAGCGAATGTTCACACATGCGGCAGGGTTGATGGAACTGCCGCCCGGGCTGGAAGAAAAGATCCGGGTCTGCAACTCGACCTACACGGTCCGCTTCGGCGTCCGGCTGCGCGGAGAGATCCACACCTTCACCGGCTATCGCTCGGTCCATTCCGAACATATGGAGCCGGTCAAGGGCGGCATCCGCTATTCTCTGGATGTCAGCCAGGACGAGGTCGAGGCGCTGGCCTCGCTGATGACCTTCAAATGCGCACTGGTCGAGGTGCCGTTCGGCGGATCCAAGGGCGGGCTGTGCATCGATCCGCGTGCCTGGAACGAGGACGAACTTGAAAAGGTCACCCGCCGTTTCACCTATGAACTGTCGCGCCGCAACCTGATTTCGCCGTCGCAGAACGTGCCGGCACCCGATATGGGCACCGGCGAGCGGGAAATGGCGTGGATGGCCGATGCATATAAACGTCTGCATCCCGATGACATCAACGCCAAGGCCTGCGTGACCGGCAAGCCCCGCACGGCCGGCGGGATCGACGGACGGGTCGAGGCCACGGGCCGCGGCGTGCAATACGCGCTGCGCGAATTCTTCCGGCATGATGACGTGATGAAGAAGGCCGGGCTGGAAGGCACCCTGGCCGGCAAGCGGGTGATTGTTCAGGGCCTGGGCAATGTGGGCTATCATGCCGCGCAGTTCCTGTCGGCCGAGGACAAGTCCTTGATCACCTGCGTGATCGAACGCGACGGGGCGATCACCAATCCGCAGGGCATCAATATCGACGCGCTGCGCGGCCACATCGTCGCGACGGGCGGGGTGCGCGGCTTCGCGGGTGGCGATTATCACGAGGAAGGGCTGGCCCGTCTCGAGGATGAATGCGACATCCTGATCCCCGCCGCCGTCGAAAGCGTCATCCATTCGGACAATGCCGAACGGATCAAGTGCAAGCTGATCATCGAGGCCGCCAACGGTCCGGTGACGGCGGATGCCGATGACATCCTGAAGCGCAAGGGCGTGGTGATCATTCCCGACATGTATGCCAACGCCGGCGGTGTGACGGTGTCCTATTTCGAATGGGTCAAGAACCTGTCGCAGATCAGTCTTGGCCGTCTTGAACGTCGCCACGAAGAGGCGCGTGCCCGGATGCTGATCGAGGAACTGGAACGGATCTCGGCCGATACCGGCACGAATTTCGAGCTGGCCAGGGGCTTCAAGGAAGCTTTCCTGCATGGCGCGGACGAACTGGATCTGGTTCGGTCGGGTCTGGACGACACCATGCGCGAGGCGTTCGGCAAGATGAAAGAGGTCTGGATGGCCAATCCGCGGGTCGACGACATGCGGACCGCGGCCTACGTGGTCGCGATTCGCCGGATCTCGAACGTTTACGGGTCTCTGGGCCTGTAGGGATGCCGCAAGCGGGCGGAGGCTTGCCTCCGCCGCCGAAGCCGGACCTTCGATGGGTCCGGCTTCGGCATTTTCCGCTTCCAGCCGGATCCGTCGGGATCAGTCGCGCGGCGCCGCCGCGCGGCGCAGGCGGTCGTTGATCGCCGCACCCAGCCCGTGTTCCGGAACCGGCGCGACGGCGATCGGCCGACCTTCGCGATCTGCGCGGCGCAAGGTGTCGAACAGGTTCGCCGCCGCTTCGGTCAGGTCGCCATGCTGGGACAGGCTGAAGCGTCCGGGCGCACCGAAGGCGATGAAGGTCTCGTCCGGGCGTGGCGCCGCGGCGTTCAGCCTCAGCGCCACGTTCGGGGCATAGTGGCTGGTCAGCTGGCCCGGCGCACTGGGGCGATCCGGATCGATGGAAGGCGCGATCAGCTTGTGGCCGATTGCAGCCTCGATGGCTTCGGCGGGAATACCGCCGGGGCGCAGCAATGTGGCGCGGCCGTTCGGCCAGCCGACGATCGTCGATTCCACGCCGACGGGGCAGGGGCCTGCGTCCAGGACTGCGGCGATCCGTCCGGCCAGCCCGCCGTCGGGGTCAAGGACATGATCGGCGCTGGTCGGGCTGACCCGCCCCGAGACATTGGCCGACGGCGCGGCCAGCGGGCCGCCGAACCGCTTCAGCAAGGCGCGGGCGGCGGGATGATCGGGAAGGCGGATGCCCACGGTGTCCAGACCGGCCGTGACCAGCGGCGCGATGTCAGATGTCGCGTGCAGGTCCAGCACCAGGGTCAGCGCACCGGGCCAGAAGGTCTGCGCCAGGATCAGCGCCTCGTCGCCGAAGCTTGCAATGTCCCGCGCCGCCGCAAGGTCGGGCACATGCACGATCAGCGGGTTGAAGCCCGGACGCCCCTTCGACTCGAAGATGCGCGCGACCGCGCGGCCATTGCGGGCATCGCCCGCAAGCCCGTAGACGGTCTCGGTCGGCATGGCGACGGTCTGACCGGCGGCCAGCAATTCGGCCGCGCGCGCGATGCCGTCGGGATCGGGGGTCAGTCTTTCGGTCTTCATCCGTGACGCCGGGTTTCGGTTGAGACTTGGCCGCGTGAACCTAAGATGCGGGTCGAGACAGTCTGATAGTCGCGCCAGCAGGTTTTGCCAAGGCGCATGGGAGCGAGGTCAAGATGAGCTATGCGGCGCCGGTCGAGCAAATCGAATTCATCCTGAAACATGTCGTGCCTTTTCCCGATGTGGCCGGCACCGAAAAATTCGCCGAGGCGACCCCGGAAACCACGACAGCCATCCTGACCGAAGCCGGCAAACTGGCCAGCAACGTTCTGGCGCCGCTGAACCACGCCGGCGACCAGACCCCGGCCCGGCTGGAGAATGGCAAGCTGCGGTCTTCGCCCGGCTTTGATGCGGGGTTCCGGGCGATCGCAGAAGGCGGCTGGATCGGCCTTGCCGCCGATCCGGAATATGGCGGCATGGGCCTGCCGCAATCCCTGAACATGGCGGTGGCCGACATGATGTCTGGCGCCTGCCTGTCGCTGCAGCTGAACCCGCTGCTGACGCAGGGCCAGATCGAGGCGCTGGAGCATCATGCCAGCGACTCGCTGAAGGCGTTGTATCTGCCGAAACTGACCAGCGGCGAATGGTCGGGCACCATGAACCTGACCGAGCCGGGTGCAGGCAGCGATGTCGGTGCCCTGACCACGAAGGCGGAACGCAACGGCGACGGCACCTACACGATCACCGGCCAGAAGATCTTCATCACGTGGGGCGACAGCGATGTGACCGAGAATGTCTGCCACGCGGTGCTTGCGCGGCTGCCTGACGGGGGCAAGGGCACCAAAGGCATCAGCCTGTTCATGGTCCCGAAATTCATTCCCGACGTGGATGGAAATCCCGGCGTCGCCAACAGCCTGAAGGTCGTCAGCCTGGAAGAAAAGATGGGCATTCACGGCAGCCCGACCTGCGTGATGAGCTATGACGGCGCGACCGGATGGCTGATCGGGCAGGAACACAAGGGCATGGCCGCGATGTTCACGATGATGAACTGCGCCCGGCTTGGCGTCGGCGTGCAGGGTGTCGGCGTGGCCGAGGCGGCGCTGCAACAGGCTGTCGCCTATGCGCAGGATCGCAACCAGATGGGGCCGATCATCGGGCATCCCGATGTGCGCCGGATGCTGGCCACGGCACGGGCCGAGATCTTCGCGGCGCGCGCGATCTGTCTGGCCTGTGCCGCCAGCATCGACATGGAGCGCGCGACGGACGATCGTGATTGCGCCGCCCGCGCAGCCTTCCTGACCCCGATCGCCAAGGCATATGGCACAGATGTGGGCTGCCGGGTCGCCGATACCGGCGTGCAGGTGCATGGCGGCATGGGCTATGTCGAGGAAACCGGTGCGGCACAATATCTGCGCGACGTTCGCATCACCCCGATCTACGAGGGCACGAACGGCATACAGGCCATGGATCTGGTCGGCCGCAAGCTGGCCGACGGCGGCGAGGCGGCGATGCGGCTTCTGGACGAGGTGTCGGATGGCGCCAAGGCCGCGCATGGCGACCACCCCGAACTGGCCGACGACGTCTGGCAGGCATCCGAGGCGCTGCGCGAAGCGACACAGGATCTGCTGAAGCGGGATCTGGACCAGCGGTTTGCGGGTGCGGTGCCCTATCTGACGGCCTTCGCGCTGGTGCTGGGCGGACATTTCCACCTGCGCGCGGCGCGCAAGGGGGACGAGGCGCAACTGGCGCTTGCGCGGGTCTTCATTGCCCGGGTGCTGCCGCGATACGCCGCCAATCTTGCCGAGGCGCGCGCGGAACTGGCCGATCTGACCGCGATCAGCGACGCGTCGCTGGCCGGGGGGCTTGGCGGGTGATCGACTATCCGTTCCAGTCGCCGCCCGACGAGGGCGAGGGCATCGAGGTGGCGCCGGGCGTGATGTGGTTGCGCCTGCCGCTGCCGATGGCGCTGGATCATGTCAATGTCTACGCGCTGCGCGAAGCGGATGGCTGGACCGTCGTGGATACCGGTTTTGACACGCGCCGCGCCCGCGCCATCTGGCAGCGCCTGCGGTCGGGGCCGTTGCGGGGGCTGCCGGTCGTTCGCGTCATCGGCACCCATCATCATCCCGACCATATCGGACTTGCTGGCTGGTTCATGCAGACCGACGGCGCGGAACTGGCGATGAGCCGGACCGCGTGGCTGACGGCGCGGATGCTGCAACTTGATATTCAGGACACGCCCACCCCGCAGGCGCTGGATTTCTGGCGGCGCGCGGGAATGCCCGCGGATCTGCTGGAAAGACGCGCCGCCGAACGCCCCTATAACAGCGCCGATGTCGTCCATCCGCTGCCGCCCGGATACAAAAGGCTGCACGAGGGCGAGGAATTGCGGATCGGCGGTCGTCGGTGGCGGGTGGCGATGGGCGACGGGCATGCACCGCGGCATGTCACATTGTGGTCTCTGGACGACGATCTGGTGATCGGCGGGGACCAGCTTCTGCCCTCGATCTCGCCCAATCTCGGCGTCTATCCGAACGAGCCAGAAGCCGATCCGGTGGGGGAATGGCTGGCCAGTTGCGCGCGCATGGCGCGTCTGGCCGAAGACCGCCACCTGGTCCTGCCGGGACACAAGCTGCCCTTCACCGGACTGCCCGACAGGTTGCGTCAGCTGGCCGACAATCATCATGGCGCCCTTGCGCGCATCGAGGACGCGTTGGCGCAGGCGCCGCGCAGCGCGGTCGGCTGCTTCGACATCCTGTTCAAGCGTCGTATCGCGGCGATGGAGTTCGGGCTGGCCCTGGTCGAGGCGGTTGCGCATATCAATCACCTGCGCCGCGCGGGGCGGATCCGGGCGGTCGGCGAAAGCGATGGCGCGGTGCTGTGGGGGGCGTGACAGCGCTGCCCGATTCGGGTATCGCACGTCTCAGGCAAACGCGGAGAACAGGCATGGCCGATCACGAGCATGGCAAGATGGACATCACCGAACACCGGAAGACCTTTGCGGGCTTCATCAAGCTGGCAAGCTGGGTGGCAGGGCTGTCGATCCTGGCGCTGATCTTCATGGCGCTGACGAACGCCTGATCGCGAACGGGATCTGATGACATGAAAAGACGCGTCTTCCTGGCGGCGTCGCTGCCGGCTGTTCTGGCTGCGTGCGGGGCCGACAACATCTGGGCAAGCGACGAAGCCGTGCGCGCCGCGCGATTTGTCAGTGACGAGCCGCCATCGATCACGCTGTTCACCGTGATTGGCATTCCGCGCGGCGAGGGCGGGCATTCCGCGCTGATGATCAATGGCAGCCAGCGGGTGGTTTATGATCCGGCGGGCAGCTGGAACCATCCGCGCATCCCCGAACGCCATGACGTGCTGTATGGGGTCACCGACAACTTCAAGCGTTTCTACATCGATTATCACGCCCGCAGCACCTATTGGGTGGCCGAGGATCGCGTTCCCGTCAGCCGCGAAGTCGCGGATCTGGCCATCGCACGGGCCGAGGCAAACGGCGCTGCCAACAAAAGCTTCTGCGCCGTCGAGACCGGCAGTGTGCTGCGCGGCCTGCCGGGATTCGAGAACGCCCCGACCGGATTTTCCCCGATCAAGCTGCGCAACTGGTTCCGCACCCTGCCCGGCGTGGTGTCGAAATCGCATCGCGACGGCGATCCGGCGAACAATCACGATGTCCTTCTGAAACAGAAGGACGGAACGATCACGGGCTATCCCAGAACGTAGAGCATTCCGAACAGCGTGATGCCGCCCGCAAGGATGGCAAGGATCACGTTCTTGCTCAGCACGCCGACCAGCAGCGTCGCGGCTGCGGCGGACAGCCGCGCGGGGTCCGGCTGGCCCTGCGTCGCCTCGGGCCACATGACCAGCGGCGCGACCAGCGCCGGCAGCACCGCGACCGGGGTATAGCGCAGCATCCGCAGCACCCAGCCGGGCAACGGCCGGTCCCCCAGCGCGCCCAGGAATGACCAGCGGATCAGGAACGTGCCGATCCCCAGCACGATGATGACGAACCAGACGGTCAGATCGGATACGCCGCCGTTCATCGCCCGTCCCCCTTCCGTTCCATCCATGTTTCGACGATGGCTCCGGTGGCCATGCCCAGTGGCGCTGCGATCAGCAGGCCCAGCCCCGATGGCAGCCCTGCCAGCGCCAGCGCCGCGACGATCGCCACAAAGCACGCGGCCAGATGCGCAACCGTGCGCAGCATCGGGGCGATCATCGCCAGAAAGGTGATCGGCATGGCGAAATCCAGCGCGATGCCCTCGGGGATCGCCTGGCCGACCGTTGCGCCGACCCAGGATGCCACGATCCAGGGCACACACATCGCAACAGCGACGCCCGCGAAATAGGCAAGTCGCTGCCGCAGCGACAGCCGGGGATGTCGTTCATAATGCTGGATCGACAGGGCATAGCTTTGATCGATCAGCGCATAGGCGATCAGTGCCTTCTGAGAACCTGTCGCCTCGCGCAGCCAGGGGACCAGTGATGCCGAATACATCGCCATGCGCAGATTGACCGCCAACCCGGACAGGATGACGATCAGGACCGGCGCATGATCGGACAACAGTTGAACCGCGGTGAACTGCGACGCCCCGGCCAGCACCAGAACCGAAAATCCCATCACCTGCGCGATGTCCATTCCCGCCTCCAGCGCGACGATGCCGAACAGCAATGCAAAGGGCACCACGACGATCATCAGGGGCACCGACTGGATCATCCCGTGCCGGAATGCCTGCGCGGGTGTGCGCGTCAGGGCGCGCGCCACTGCCGGATCGTCGGCGGCAGCCTGCTGATGATTGGGTCTGGGGGCGGGCGAGGGGCTCATGGCGCTTTTGTTTTCCGACGGTTCGCGGCAACCTTGCTTGCACGATGCGCAATCAGAGACAAGACCACCCGCTGCAGATCGTCAGCCCCGTGCCCGACGCGGCACTGTCCCAGGCGGCCCGGCTGTGGTGGGGCGCAACCGGTCATGGCTGGGGCCCGCCCCCCAGGGTTCGTGCGTGCCATGGGATGGTTGCGTTGGACGATACCGGCGGTGTCGCCGGTGTGATCGGCTTGCGCGACGCACAAGGCGGGTTTCCCGCAGCAACCCCTTTGGGGGCGCGGATCGCGTTTCGCGCGGCCCCGGCGACCGCGGATCTTGTCGTGGACGGCATTGTCGTGCGCGATGCGCGTCAAGGGATCGGCAGCGCGCTGCTCAGGCAAGCACTGGTCCGGGCGGCATCGGCAGGTCATCCCGGTCTGAGGGCCGAGGTCCGGGTCCAGAATTCCGGCGCAATGGAATTCTATCGGGCGATGGGATTCGTGCCGGTCGCGCAGGGACGGTTCGGGTGGCCGTGGACGGGGCAGGTGGCGATCCTGCGCCGGGTGGTCGATGATCTGCCTGATGTCGGTTTCGACGGCACGGTTGGCCGCCGCGACCGGGATGTGACAGCCGCACGCGGCCGTTAGGCAGGCGCCGGTCGGGTATCAGCCGAAGATGCCGGCGACACGTCCGACCAGCATGAAAGCGCGTGCCGAACGGCTTTCCGCCAGCACCTCGATTTCGGCATCGTCCAGCTGCGGCAGCAGGCGGGTCAGCAGGATATCGAAATGGCGCAGGAAATGATGGGCGGCGTCGCGGAAGATCTCGTCCCCGCGCAGCAGCGCCGAGGCGACCTCGACCGCGGCCTCGTCATGGATGCCGCCAAGCGCCGCGACCGCGCTGCCGCGCGCACCCTCGGCAAAGCGCCGCCAGACATCCGGTCCGGCGGGATCCGGCCGCAGATCATCCATGTAGACCTGCTGATCGGCCAGCAGCGTGACCACGTCATGCGCGGCGCGCAACACGCGCGAATTCTCGTGATCCTTCAGCGCCTCACGCATTGCCGCGATGGTCGCCGTGTCGTCGGCACCGTCGGGAAAGTTCAACGCGCGGATCAGCGTCTCGGGTGGGATGTTCACAGGTTCGGGCGAATCAAAGCGCATCGCGGCCTGTCGCTGATCTGCGGGGGTGGCCCGTGTCCCGGCGGGTGTGGCGGTCCTTGCGGCAGGCTGCTGCCGCGCGGGCGGTGCAGCAGGGGACGGCTGTGCCGCGGATGTGGACGGCGCGGCCTCCGGGTCGCGCTCGGCCCGGTGGCGCGTGTCGCCGGTGGCGGGCGGCGCCCCGCGCGTTGCCGCGTATTCGCGCAGCTGCGTCAGGTGCCCGCGCAACTCATCCGCCTCGGCCCGCAGCGCGGCGATGGATCGCGCCAGACCGACCGCCAGCCAGATCAGCGCCAGCGGCAACAGGACCCCGGCGATCGCCGCCAGCCGAGCGACACCACCCGTCCCATCGGCGCCGCCGGGAACCAGCAGCCAGAACAGTCCCACCAACAGCAGCCAGCCAAGGCTGAGCCCCAGTCCGACGGTGGTCAGGGCGTCACGCTGTGCAAGCGAAGCGATGCGGCCGGTCAGCGACATGACACTACTCGTAGCGGATCGTGATGATCTCGTAGCTGCGCTGGCCGCCGGGGGTGTTCACCTCGACGCTGTCGCCTTCGTCCTTGCCGATCAGCGCCCGGGCCAGCGGCGAGCGCATGTTCAGCAACCCGCGTTCGATATCTGCCTCGGCTTCGCCGACGATCTGATAGATGCGCTTTTCCTCGGTGTCCTCGTCGATCAGCTGGACGGTCGCGCCGAACTTGATCGACCCGGACAGTTTGGCGGGGTCGATGACCTCGCTGCGCGACAGGATCGATTCCAGTTCCTTGATCCGCCCTTCGATGAAGCCCTGCTTTTCGCGGGCCGCATGATATTCGGCGTTCTCGGACAGGTCGCCATGTTCGCGTGCCTCGGCGATCTGGCGAATGATGGCGGGCCGCTCTTTCGATTTCAGCTCGGTCAGCTCTTTTTCCAGCGACTGAAAGCCGCGGCGGGTCATCGGTATCTTGTCCATCGCTGCCCTGTCCTTTCGGGGTGCGGTTGCCGTCCTGACGCTAATCGAACGCCCCCGCCATTCGACAATGGCAGGGGCGCGAAAGCTCGTGCGAAGTATCGTGAACCCAATTTCGGGGCCAATGCAAGCCCGGCATCGGCGCAGATGGCGGTTTTCGGCCTGATATGTCGTGGCGTGACGATTGCCCCGCTTTACACCAGCCGATACAGCTAGGACCAGCAAGCAGAGGGAGAGCGCCAGCCATGACGGACGAGGCCACGGTCGAACGCGAGTCGATGGAATATGATGTCGTGATCGTGGGTGGCGGGCCTGCGGGCCTGTCTGCGGCGATCCGGCTGAAACAGATTGACCCGGAAATCCAGGTCGTGGTGCTGGAGAAAGGGTCCGAGATCGGTGCCCATATCCTGTCGGGCGCGGTGCTGGATCCGTCGGGCCTGAACCGGCTGGTCCCGGACTGGCAGGACAAGGGCGCGCCCCTGAACACGCAGGTCACCGACGACAATTTCTACATTCTGGGCGAGGCCGGGCAGGTTCGCGTGCCGAACTGGCCGATGCCGCCGCTGATGAACAATCACGGCAACTACATCGTCAGCATGGGCAATGTCTGCCGCTGGCTGGCCGAACAGGCCGAGGAACTGGGCGTCGAGATCTTCCCCGGCATGGCCGCCAGCCAGATCGTCTGGGCCAAGGCCGACGACGGCAGCGACCGGGTGAAAGGGGTCGTGGCGGGCGAGATGGGGCTGAACCCCGACGGCACACCCGGCAGCATGTACGAACCCGGCATGGAACTGCACGGCAAGTATGTCTTCATCGCCGAGGGCGTGCGCGGCAGCCTTGCCAAGGAAATCATCGGCAAGCTGGGACTTTCCGAAGGCCATGAGCCGCAGAAATACGGGCTTGGCATGAAGGAGATCTGGGAGGTCTCGCCCGAGAAGTTCCAGAAGGGCCGTGTCGTGCACACGATGGGCTGGCCGCTTGGCAAGAACGCGGGCGGCGGCAGCTTCATCTATCATTTCGAGGACAATCAGGTGCTGGTCGGCTTTGTGGTTCACCTGAACTATGCCAACCCGCATCTGTATCCTTATGCCGAGTTCCAGCGCTTCAAGCATCATCCGGTGGTGGCCGATCTGCTGGAGGGCGGCAAGCGCGTGGCCTATGGTGCCCGCGCCATCAGCGAAGGCGGCTGGCAATCGATCCCGGAACTGTCCTTTGCGGGCGGCGTGCTGCTGGGATGTTCGGCGGGCCTGGTCAATGTGCCGCGCATCAAGGGCAACCACAACGCGATGATTTCCGGCATCGAGGCCGCCGAGGCCGCCGCCGCCGCGCTGGCCGAGGGCCGCGAAGGCGACCGGCTGGAGGCCTATGACGCCGCCGTGCGCGGCGGCGAGATCGCGAAGGATTTGAAGCGTGTCCGCAACGTCAAGCCGATCTGGTCGAAGCTGGGGCTTTGGCCTTCGCTTGCGCTGGGTGGCCTCGACATGTGGATCGCGAACCTGACCGGCTGGAACCCGCTGGGAACCTGGAAGCACGGCAAGACCGACGCGCAGGCGACCGGCAATGCGGCGGACCATGCGCCGATCGACTATCCGAAACCCGATGGCAAGCTGTCCTTCGACCGGCTGACCAATGTCGCGTTCAGCTTTACCAACCACGAGGAAAGCCAGCCCTGTCATCTGCGGCTGAAAGACGCGTCCGTTCCGATCCAGGTGAACCTGCCGGAATACGCCGAGCCGGCGCAGCGGTATTGCCCGGCAGGCGTCTATGAGGTGGTCGAGGACAGCGACGGGCCGCGATTCCAGATCAACTTCCAGAACTGTGTTCACTGCAAGACCTGCGACATCAAGGATCCCAGCCAGAACATCAACTGGACGACGCCGCAGGGCGGGGATGGGCCGAACTACCCGAATATGTGATCGCTTTGCGATGGAAGGGGCCGTTGCGACGGCCCTTTCGCGCCGTTAGGTTGTGTCCAACGCAAATGTGAATACCGGGACCATGCCTTGAAACTGACCCGCCCCAGATCGGCCACCGCGCTGGCGCTACTTGCTTCCCTGGCTGTGCCCGTCGGCGTGCTGCAAGCGCAGCCCCGGCCCGAGCCACGGCCCGCGCAGGCGCAGGAGGTGGGTCAAAGCGACACTGCCGCGGCAGGGGCAGAAACCCAGCAGGATGATGCGCCCGCGCCGCTGACCTTTGGTCTTGCGGGTCCCTATCTGGCCGCGCGCATGGCGGCGGTCGAAAGTGATTTCCGCGCTGCCGCACGCTATTTCGCGCAGGCGGTGGCACATGATCCCGAAGACCGGTATCTGCTGGACAGCGCCCTGGTTGCGCTGGTCTCGGCCGGCGATATCGGCCGCGCCGTAAGCCTGTCGTCAGACATGGAAAGCGATGGTCGCGCGACTGAGTTGTCGGCGCTGATCCGCAAGGCCGAACTGGTGCATCAGGGCAACTGGCAGTCGCTGCTGGATCAGCAATCCGCCGATGATGCCGAAGAGCTGCGCCGCGATGACCTGCTGGATCGGATCGTGAATGCCTGGGCGCTGATGGGGGCCGGTCGTGCATCCGATGCGCTGTCCGCCTTCGAGACGCTGGCCAAGAACCCGGATGTCGCGCCGTTGGTGAACTATCATCTTGCGCTGGCCCGCGCGATGGTCGGCGATTACGAGGGCGCGGACGCCCTGCTGTCCGACGAAGCGACCGGCGCGCATATGCTGGGGTTCACGGCCCGGGCCGAGGTGCTGGCGCAGCTTGAACGCCGCGACGAGGCGGTGGCGATGCTGGACGGTGTGCAGGGCATCGAGGCCGAGCCGCAGTTGCAGGCGCTGCGCGACAGGCTGGCATCGGGCGAGCCCGTGGCTTTCGACGTGGTCAAGACCCCCGCCGACGGCATCGCGCAGGTCTATTTGACCTTCGCCTCGGCGCTGGGGTCCAGCCCTGATCCCGAACCGTTGTCGCTGATCCATGCAAGGCTTGCGGCATGGCTTTCGCCCGACACCGGCGAGGCACGGCTGATGGTGGCGCAATTGCTGCAGGACCGGCATCAGTTCGATCTGGCCGAACCCGAATTCGACGCGCTGCGCCGGATGGGCCAGATGCGCCCAGTGGCCGAGCTGAGCCGCATCGACGCGCTGTCGCGTGCCGACCGCCGTGACGAGGCGGAAAAGGCCGCGTTGTCGCTGACCGCCGCCTATCCCGACCTGCCGCAGGCCTGGATCGCATTGGGCGATCTGCTGCGCCAGCAGGAAAAATTCGCGCAGGCTGTTCCCGCATATGACAAGGCGCTGACGCTGCTGTCCGATGCGCCCGAACAGGCGCGCTGGTTCCCGCTTTATGCGCGCGGCATCGCGTTGGAGCGGTCGGGCCAGTTCGACCGCGCCGAACAGGATCTTCTGGCCGCCATCGAGATCAATCCGGACCAGGCCAGCCTGCTGAACTATCTGGGATACAGCTGGATCGATCGGAACGTGAATCTGGACCGAGCGCTGACGATGATCCAGAAGGCCGTCGAATTGTCGCCGGGCGATGGCTACATCCTCGATTCGCTCGCCTGGGCGTATTTCCGGCTTGGCCGCTATCAGGAAGCTGTCGCGCCAATGGAACAGGCGATCGGCACAATGGCCTCCGATCCGCTGGTCAACGACCATCTGGGCGACATTTACTGGATGGTCGGGCGCAAGCGCGAGGCCGAAATCCAGTGGAAGCGGGCGCTGTCGCTGGACCCTTCGGAAAACGACGACGTCGACCCGGACCGGATCCGCGCCAAGCTGGATCAGGGGCTTGATGCGGTGCTGGCCGATGAAGAGGCGCGGGGCGAATCCCCCACCGTTCCACAGCCGCAGGCCGAGGCCGCGGGCACGCCCCGGGATTGATCCGGCGCCATGTCCACCGTTCATGTGGTCGAAAGCGCGCCGGCCAAGCTGAACCTTGCGCTGCATGTGGTGGGCCGGCGCGCTGACGGTTATCACCTTCTGGATTCTCTGGTGGCATTTGCCGGGATCGGCGACAAGGTGCGTTTGTCGCCGGGACCGTTGTCCCTGCGGATCGATGGTCCCTTCGCTACGGGCCTGGACGTGGGTGAGGACAATCTGTGTCTGCGCGCCGCGCGTCTGGTCGGGGCGGATGCCGCGATCGCGCTGACCAAGAACCTTCCCGTTGCCTCGGGCATCGGCGGTGGTTCGGCGGATGCGGCGGCGGTGCTGCGCGGCCTTGCTCAGCTGGGCCTCGCGCTGCCCGGGGCGGCAGAAAGGCTGGGGGCCGATGTGCCGGTCTGCTTGTTGTCGCGCCCCGCCCGGATGCAGGGCACGGGCGAGATCGTGACGGAGTTGCCGGGTTTGCCGCCCGTGCCGCTGGTGCTGGTCAACCCGGGCGTGGGCGTTTCGACACCGCAGGTCTTTGCAGCGCTGCAATCCCGCGACAATCCGCCCCTGCCGCCCATCCCCGCCTTCAGGAATGCAGACGATCTGATCGGTTGGCTCGCCCAGACCCGCAACGACCTGCAAGCTGCCGCGCAAACGGTCGCCCCCGTGATCGGCCAGGTCATCGACGCGCTTCATGCCAGCGGTGCCGGGTTTGCGCGCATGTCGGGGTCGGGCGCGACCTGTTTCGGGCTTTACGCCAGCGCGGCAAAGGCCCGCGATGCCGCACGGATGTTGAAACAGCATGGCTGGTGGGCGGTGGCTTCGGAACTGGCACCCCCGCGCCCGCGCCGCTAGACTACCCGCAAAACCAGCGGAGGACCCCCATGCTGCGCCTTGGCGTCAATATCGACCACGTCGCCACCATCCGGAATGCCCGCGGCACGCCATGGCCCGATCCGCTGCGCGCCGCGCGCATCGCCCAAGAGGCGGGCGCGGATGGCATCACCGCGCATCTGCGCGAGGATCGACGCCATATCAGCGACGCCGATATCGACGCGCTGATGGAACATCTGACGCTGCCGCTGAACCTGGAAATGGCCGCCACACCCGAGATGCAGCGCATCGCCCTGCGTCACCGCCCGCATGCGGTCTGCCTGGTGCCGGAAAAGCGCGAGGAACGCACCACCGAGGGCGGGCTGGACGTGGCCGGCAACGAGAACTTCCTGGGCGATTTCATCGCACCGCTGCGTGAAGCGGGGTGCCGGGTGTCGCTGTTCATCGGCCACGAGGCGCGCCAGATCGAGGCATCGGCCCGGATCGGCGCAGCCGTGGTGGAACTGCATACCGGTGCCTATTGCGATCTGGACACCGAAGGTCGTTTCGACGAACGGGACGCCGAACTGGCCGGACTTGCCGAGGGCGCACGGTTGGCAGACGATCTTGGACTCGAGGTGCATGCAGGTCACGGACTGACCTTCGATACGGTCGGCCCCATCGCCGCGCTGCCCCAGGTCAAGGAACTGAATATCGGGCATTTCCTGATTGCCGAGTCGGTCTTTACCGGCCTTGGCGAGGCGATCGGGGAAATGCGCCGCCGGATGAACGAGGCCCGCCAATGACCCGCATCGCCCTTGCCCTTGCCCTGATGGCCGCACCTGCATTCGCCCAGGACAGTGCGGCAACTGTCACCCCCTGCGGCGATGCGACCCGCGCCGATACCATCGCCGAGCCGTGGGAGGACAACACCGCCACCTATGCCGACGATCAGGTTCGCCTCGCGATGCTGGACATGGTCGAACCAGCGGGCGGCGCCCTCAAGCTGCTGGTGATCAGCCCGCCGCGGAACGAGCTGGGTCTGCGTCAGTGTCGCGTGGTGGGGCTGGATAACGGTCTTGGCTTCTACGACATGGACTTCGCCGCCCATCAGGCCAGCTATGATCCCGCGCGCGGCCTGACCATCACGCTGCCTGCCCGCCACTATCCCGTCAACGGCGACTTCGACGGTGACGAAGGCTGGTTTCAGCTTTCAGTCACCATAAATCAGCAGACAGGCGACATCGTCACGCAGGGGTTCAAGTGATCTTGCGCGGCTTCTTCTTTGCCCAAATCCCCGTGATCCTGTCGGGGCAATCTGACGCATGATCCTTGGCATCGGCACTGACCTTGCGAATATCGACCGGATCCAGAACACGCTGAACCGGTTCGGAGACCGCTTTCGCCACCGCGTCTTCACCGACACGGAACTGGCCAAGGCCGCGCGCCGGAAGGACGAGGCCGGCACGCTGGCCAAACGATGGGCCGCGAAAGAGGCCTGTTCCAAGGCGTTGGGAACCGGTCTGGCGATGGGCATCGCGTGGCGGGACATGGCGGTGAGCAATCTTTCGACCGGACAGCCTGTGATGGAACTCAGCGGATGGGCAGCCGAACGGCTGGCCGCAATGACGCCATCCGGGCACGACGCCATCGTGCATGTGACCCTGACCGACGATCATCCCTGGGCACAGGCCTTCGTGGTGATCGAGGCGCTGCCCCTGCAAGCCCGGCCTGCTTGACTCTGACCCCCGTGCGGGACCATGAAGCCCCTCGAACGCGGCCTTTCGTGCCACGCAGCCAAAGGACAAGAACATGGCCGACAGCACGGCAGGCAAGAAAAAGGAAGGCATCTGGGAGACGGTCAAGACGATCTTCTGGGCGCTGGTCATCGCGGGCATCTTTCGCACCCTGTTCTTTCAGCCGTTCTGGATCCCGTCAGGGTCGATGAAGGACACGCTGCTGATCGGCGATTTCCTGTTCGTCAACAAGATGGCCTATGGTTATTCCCAGTATTCCTGCCCCTTCGCGCTGTGCCCGATCAGCGGCCGGATCCTTGGCAGCGACCCCGAGCGTGGCGATGTCGTCGTGTTCCGCCATCCCACCCGCGGGGTCGATTTCATCAAGCGCGTCATCGGCCTGCCCGGCGACACGGTTCAGATGCGCGGCGGCCGGCTGTGGCTGAACGGCGAAGAGGTTCAGACCGACGCGGCCGGCGATTTCGTCGAGATCAAGGAACAGCAGGGTCCGCAGGGCCTGATCCCGCGCTGTGCGAACGATCCGGTGTCCGAAGGCGGCGAATGCATCAAGCCGCGTTTCACCGAAATCCTGCCGAACGGTGTCAGCCATGACGTGCTGAACATCGTCGATGGCTGGGTGGCCGACGACACGCCGACCTTCACCGTGCCCGAAGGTCAGTATTTCTTCATGGGCGACAATCGCGACAATTCCGAAGATTCGCGTTTCCCGCAGCAGGTCGGTGGTCTGGGCTTCGTGCCTGCGGACTATCTGATCGGACGCGCCGACCGGATCATGTTCAGCTCGGCCGGGCGGTCGCTGCTGTATTTCTGGACCTGGCGGGCGGATCGTTTCTTCAAGGCGGTCGAGTGACGCCTTCGGCCGATATCCGGGCCTTCATGGGCCGGCTTGGGCATGACTTCACGCGGCCCGAACTGCTGGTGCGCGCGCTGACCCACGGCTCGATCGCCTCGGCGACGCGGCCGGACAACCAGCGGCTGGAATTCCTGGGCGACCGGGTGCTGGGCCTGGTGATGGCCGAGGCGCTGTTTCGCGCCGACCTGAAGGCCAGCGAGGGGCAGCTTGCACCGCGATACAACGCGCTGGTGAAGGGCGAGACCTGCGCGGGCATGGCCCGGGAAATCGGCCTGGGCGATGTGCTGAAGCTGGGCCGATCCGAGATGCTGTCGGGCGGACGGCGCAAAGAGGCATTGCTGGCCGACGCGATGGAGGCTGTGATCGCTGCCGTCTATCTGGATGCCGGATTCGACACCGCGCGCGACATGATCCTGCGCCTGTGGCGGGACCGGCTGGACAGCCTTGACGACGATCCGCGCGACGCCAAGACCGCTTTGCAGGAATGGGCGCAGGCCAATGGCATGCCGCCGCCCACCTATGACCAGACGGACCGCAGCGGCCCCGATCATGCGCCCGTCTTTCACATCACCGCGCGGCTGGCCGACGGACGCGAGGCACATGCCAGCGGCGCCGGGACGAAGCGCAGCATCGAACAGGCGGCCGCGCAGGCGCTGCTGGACCGGCTGGAGGGCCGCAAATGACCGACAAGACCACTCGTGCGGGCTTTGTCGCCCTGATCGGCGAACCCAATGCCGGCAAATCGACATTGCTGAACCGCATGGTCGGCGCCAAGGTCAGCATCGTGACCCACAAGGTCCAGACCACCCGCGCCCGGATCCGCGGCATCGCCATTGCGGGTGACAGCCAGATCGTGTTCGTGGACACGCCCGGCATCTTCCGCCCGCGCCGCCGGCTGGATCGCAGCATGGTCGCGGCGGCCTGGGGCGGGGCGTCCGACGCCGACATCATCCTGTTGCTGATCGAGGCGCATCGCGGCCTGACCGACGGCGCGCAGGCGATCATCGACCAGTTGGCCGCGCTGGACCGCAAGACCCCGGTCGCACTGATCATCAACAAGATCGACCGGGTGAAATCCGAGGCGCTGCTTGCCCTGTCGCAGAAGCTGAACGAAGCCTACCCGTTCGAACGGACCTTCATGATCTCGGCCGAAAAGGGATATGGCTGCGACGATCTGCGGGACTGGCTGGCCGAAACCTTGCCTGCGGGGCCGTGGCTGTATCCGGAAGACCAGATCGCGGATCTGCCGATGCGGATGATCGCGGCCGAGATCACCCGCGAAAAGCTGACCCTGCGCCTGCATGAGGAAATCCCCTATCAGCTGACGGTCGAGACCGAGGCGTGGGAGGAACGCAAGGACGGCAGCGCGCGGGTCGATCAGATCATCTATGTCTCGCGCGCGGGTCACAAGGGCATCGTGCTGGGCAAGGGCGGCGAGACGGTCAAGGCTGTCGGTCAGGCTGCCCGCGCGGAACTGGAGGAATTCATGGGCCGCCGCGTGCATCTGTTCCTGCAGGTCAAGCTGCGCGAGAACTGGCAGGACGAGGCCGAGCGGTATGGCGAGATCGGTCTGGATTTCCGCGATGGCGACTAGGGGCGGCGATGCCTGAGCCACGGCTGGCGGCGGGGGTCTGGGTGTCGGCTTATCTGGCGCGTCTGGGTCAGGCCAACATCCCGGCCTATGTGCTTGCGCATGGCGACGAAACCGCCGGGGCCGTGCTGGTCAAATGCGCGCGGCTGGACGGCACCGCCCAGCTTTACGCGCGAGAGTGGGATTTCGAAACCGATGCGCGGCCGTGGCGGATCACCACCGACGGCCCCGAACCCGACGTGGACGCGGCAATCCGCCGTCAGCGGGGCTTCGACCCCGATCTGTGGGTCATCGAGATCGAAAGCCGCGACGGGCGAACAATGCTGGACCAGGAAGGCTTGGCCTAGCGCGGTCACAAGATCGGGTATGCCCGATGGTCGCAGCCCCAACAAAACGTGTCTTCGCGCACGCGACATTAACGTATTGTTAAGCAGTTTTCCATCTGATGCCGGCCAGCTTGGTCGGAGATTGGCATGGCATTCACCTTTACCGTGACCGAATGGGATTCGGTGAACGATCCCGACGGCATGTTCCGGCGCAGCGGACAATCCGAAGGCGAGATCGGATCGGGCGGCAGGATCGATGTCAGCACCGCGTCGTTCGACAGTCTTGGTACCGCGCAAGTGACCACGGCACGCGCCGACGGTCGCGATGAGTTTCCTGACGATGACGGCGCGCGGCTGGATTCGCCGGTGACACTGAACGGGATCGACTATGCGCCGGGAAGCAATGTCGAGGCCGATTTCGAGATGATCCTGGTTGATCCGGCAAGCGGACTGCATTTCCGCGCCACATGGCTGGCCATCGACAACCAACCCGTCGGGATCAGCATCTCGCGGGGCTGGGACATCCAGCAGGGGCGGTATGTCCCCGGCGCGGCAGGGCTGTACGCGCCGGGAACCACGCTGACGCTGATCGACGGCGATAGCCTGCGCCAGACACCGAACCTTGCGGACTTCACCCGCAATGCCAGCTTTCTCAGCAGCGGGGCGGGGACGCGGGCGCAGTTGGACCGCGATGGGGCGGTGGTCTGCTTCGCTGCCGACACGCGGATCGCCACGCCCATCGGCGAACGCCCGGTCCAGTCGCTGCGCGTCGGCGACCTGGTTCTGACGCGGGATCATGGCGCGCAGCCGGTTCGCTGGACAGCGTGCCGCCACGTGGGATCGGGGATGCTGTCGGCCTTTCCGAAGCTGCGTCCGATCAGGATTGCGGCCGGTGCGCTTGGTGCGGGTCTGCCGCGTCGCGACCTGCTGCTGTCCCCGCAACACCGTGTCCTGGTGCGGTCCGCGGTGGCGCGCAGGATGTTCGATGTCGACGAGGTGCTGATCGCCGCCCATCATCTTGTCGGCCTGCCGGGCATTGCGCGGCAGGATGATCTGCAAGATCTGGACTACTGGCATTTCGCTTGTGATCGGCACGAGATCGTGCTGGCAGACGGCGCCCCGGCCGAGACACTGTTTCCGGGGCCGCAGGCATTGCGCGCGCTGCATCCCGCCGCGCGGACCGAGTTGCTGACGTTGTTCCCGGATCTGACCGTGCTTCTTGAACCGGCCAGGCCCTTTGCCGAGGCAGGGGCGGGACGAAACCTTGCCCGTCGCCACCTGCGCAACGCAAGGCCGCTTCTGTCGCCGGTGGCGTGACAAATCATGCTGGCGCTGCCATGAATTGCAGCATATGCAATCTGAATGAGCAGCCTGCCCGATCAGACCGGCGATTCCCCGCGTGGCCTGGCCTTTGCCGTCGCGGCATATGGCCTGTGGGGGTTGCTGCCGATCTACATGAAGGCGCTGTCGCATATCCCGGCGGCCGAGATCATTGCCCACAGGGTGATCTGGTCACTGCCCATCGCAGCCGCCGTGCTGCTGTATCAGCGTCGCGCGGACGCTGTTCTTGCGGCGCTGCGCCGACCCCGGTTGCTGGCGATGGCCGGGCTGACGGCGGCGCTGATCTCGGTCAACTGGCTGACCTATGTCTGGGCGATCACGCATGATCACGCGCTGGACGCCGCGCTTGGCTATTACATCAACCCGCTGTTCAGCGTCGCCCTTGGCGGCCTGCTGTTGGGCGAGCGGTTGAACCGCGCCAAGTTGCTGGCGATCGGGCTGGCGCTGACAGCGGTCGTCATCCTGACGGTGCAGGCGGGCCGGTTGCCGATCGTAGCCGTGACCCTGACGCTGAGTTGGGGGTTCTATGCCTATTTCAAGAAAAGCCTGCCCCTGGGCCCCAATCAGGGCTTCACGTTGGAAGTGATGCTGCTGTGCCCGCTGGCGCTGGTCTATCTTGGCTGGCTGGTGACAGCGGGTCACGGTGATTTCCTTGGCGGCAGCACGACGGACATGCTGCTGCTTCTGGGATGCGGTCCCGTGACGGCAATTCCGCTGCTTTTCTACGCCAACGGGGCCAAGCTGCTGCGGCTGTCAACCATCGGCATCCTGCAATACATCACCCCCACGATGATTTTCCTGTGCGCCGTCATGCTGTTCGACGAGCCTTTCGGGACGGCGCGGATGATCGCCTTCCCGATGATCTGGGCGGCGTTGGCCATCTACAGTTTCTCGTTGTTCCGCGAGGCCGGCGCCAGACGCCGCGCTGCCTCGGCGACGACCCGCCGAATGCAGTAGATCCCGGCCCTGGCCTTTGCAGCGTCTGCAAATTTATGCAACTGATGAGTGAAGTTGAATATCAATATTCAACCCAAGGTTCCAGGAGTATGCATGCCGACGACATGGGACGCCCTTTATATGGGCCGGATCGCAACGAATATCGACACCACCGAAGGTAACAACCTTGCCGAAAACCGGAATGCGACGTCGGTGCTGGGGACCTATGGCAACGGCGGAAATCGCGGCGGTTTGACACAGCCGTTATACGACTCAGTGGCGACCATTACCACGCAGGACAATGTGACGCCTTCCACCTCATTGACCGCGAATAACACCGGCGGCGCCTTCGACTTCTTTCAGGCGGACAGGAATGGCGACGGCACGCCCGAAAACTATAATTTCGATGGCCTGTTCAGCTACAACGCGACGCTGAACTATTTCGATGGCACGACTTCGAATTCCGTCGTGCTAGTCGCGCAGATGACCAATGGCGACATGTACCTTGTGCCGCCATCCTCTGCTGCGGCCGAGAATCCGGCACTGACCGCCAAGGCGATCAGTTCGGTCAGGTTGACCAGCGCGGAGTCGGACCAGACCTTCAATCTGAGTCGCGACCGGCAGGTTCCCGAATTTGCCTGCTTTGCGGCCGGAACGCTGATCGAGACGCCCGAAGGCACGGTCCCGGTCGAAGCTCTGGCGGTCGGCGATCTTGTGACGACGGCAGACGGCGGCCCACGATCGATACGCTGGGTTGGCTCTGCGCGTATCGATCTGACAAGGGCGTCGCATCTGCGGCCCGTTCGCATCAGCAGCGGTGCGCTGGGTCCGGACCAGCCGTCGCGGGATCTGGTCGTATCGCCCCAGCATCGCATCCTGATTCGGTCGGCGATCGCGCAGCGCATGTTCGGCACGACCGAGGTGCTGGTGGCCGCAAAGCAGCTGTTGCAGATCGACGGGATCGACACGGCCGACGACATGGCCGATGTGACCTATGTGCATTTCATGTTCGACGCGCATCAGCTTGTCTGTTCGAACGGCGCGATGACGGAGTCCCTGTTCACGGGGCCGCAGGCGATGAAATCGGTCGGAGCCGAGGCGCGCCGCGAGATTCTTGAACTGTTCCCGGAAATCGAGGCGACGCCGGCCGAACCCGCGCGTCCTTTGGTCAAGGGCCGCAAAGGGCGCCGCCTTGCCGAACGCCACGCCGCGAATGGGCGCGTTCTGGTGTCTTGACTTGCCCGCAGCCCCGCGGCGTGACAGCCTGCACAGGTCTTGGCGAAGGGGACCATGCATGGCACTGCCGCGGCAACGAGTCACGCTGATCACACTGGGCGTCGGGGATCTGGACCGGGCGCGCGATTTCTATGCCGGCTGGGGCTGGCAGGCGCATCCCGCGTCGCAGCCGGGGATCAGCTTCTACCAGATGAACGGGACTGTTCTGGGCCTGTTCGGCCGTGGCGACCTGGCTGCCGATCAGGGCCGATCCGGCGCCAGGCTGGGAACCGGGGCCGTCACCCTGGCGCAGAACTGTGCTGACGAGGCCGAAACCGACGCGGTGTTCGACGCCGCGCTGCGCGCCGGTGCCGCCTGCCTGAAACGCCCCGAGAAGGTCTTCTGGGGCGGGTATTCGGGCTATTTCGCCGATCCTGACGGGCATGTCTGGGAAATCGCCTGCAATCCGTTTTGGCCGCTGGCCGTGGATGGGTCGCTGACGCTACCGGACCCAGACTGAGCTTGCGCGGATGGAATGGCAGGGCGAAGGCACCGTCATCGCGCGGCGGCCGCATGGCGAAACAGCCGTCATCATCGATGTGCTGACCGCCCGGCACGGCCGCCATGCCGGGCTGGTGCCGGGGGGCGCGTCGCGCAAGCGGGCCGCGATGCTGCAACCCGGCGCGCGGCTGGATTTGCGGTGGCGGGCGCGGTCGGATGACCAGCTTGGGCATTTCAGCGCCGAACCGCTGCACCTGCGCGCAGGGCTGCTGGCCGATCCGCTGGGGCTGGCGGGGCTGAACGCGGTCTGTGCGCTTTTGATGTTCACCCTGCCGGAACGTGATCCGCATCCCGCGCTGGTCGCCATGACCGAGCTGTTGCTGGACGACATGGATGCAGGGCGTGACTGGGCGGGCGATTATCTTCGCTGGGAAATGAAGCTGCTGGACGAGATGGGCTTTGGCCTCGACCTGTCTACATGCGCGGTGACGGGGTCAACCGACGGGCTTTGCTATGTCAGTCCGCGTTCGGGCAGGGCGGTCAGTCGCGCGGGCGCTGGCGAATGGGCAGACAGGCTGCTGCCATTGCCTCGGATCATGGGCGGGCCCGGGGACAATCGCGGCAACGGCCTGGCCGAGGGGCTGGCGATCACCGGGCATTTCCTTGAACAACGCGTTGCAGCCGAGATGGTTGGCCGCAGCCTGCCAGCCGCACGAGGCCGCCTTGTCAGGCGGTTGGCCGCAGAGGGCGGCCCCGCCTGACGCAACCCGTCACTGGCTGGCGCGCGCACGCTCCAGCGCGTCGGCGCCGCTGGCCTTGACGCCATGTTCGAAGATCAGCCAGGTCTGCGGCGATTTCACCTTCAGAACGCCGCCGTAATATTCCATCCCGGTCGCTTGCTGCAGGACCGACAGGAACCGGTTTTCGATCTTCTGGTCCTTGCAGGTGGCCTTGGTCGAGATGATCGGCGACAGCGACACAGCCGGCAGTTCGGCATTGTTCTGTGCCGAATAGCTGTTGCACGGGGCGTTGCCCGACAGGCGCTTTTCTTCGACAAGCAGGCTGACATTGCGCAGCGGCACGGTCTGACCGTCCATGCCGACCAGCACATAGTTGCCGCCCGGGATGAAGCCGCGATCCTCGCCCCCGGCGACGGCTGCGGGAGAGGTCGGCTCGCATGCGGCCAGCGCCAGTGTGGCGAAAGCCGCGGTCAGGGCAAGACGGGGGCGGTTCAGGCGGGGCATGGCGGTCTCCTTCGGGCGCGAATCACTTGTGAACGCGATAAAATCGTCGCGGTTCCAGCACTCTAGCCCAAACGATCCTAGCCCAACAGCCGTCGCGCGATGACCTGAGCCTGAATTTCCGCCGCGCCCTCGAAGATGTTCAGGATGCGGGCATCGCACAGAACCCGGCTGATCTGGTATTCCAGCGCGAAACCGTTGCCGCCGTGGATCTGCAGCGCGTTGTCTGCCGAGGCCCAGGCCACACGAGCGCCAAGCAGCTTGGCCATGCCGGCTTCCAGATCGCAGCGATGGCCGTGATCCTTTTCCCAGGCGCTGAAATAGGTCAGTTGCCGGGCGATCATGATTTCCACGGCCATCATCGCCAGCTTGTCTGCAACGCGCGGGAATTCGATCAGCGGTTTGCCGAACTGCTTGCGGTCCAGCGCGTATTGCAGGCCCAGCTCCAGCGCGTTCTGCGCCACGCCGATGGCGCGGGCTGCGGTCTGGATACGGGCCGATTCGAAGGTCTGCATCAGCTGCTTGAAGCCCTGGCCGGTGACACCGCCCAGAAGATTCTCGCCCTTCACCTCGAAGCCGTCGAAGCCAAGCTCGTATTCCTTCATGCCGCGATAGCCCAGCACTTCGATCTCGCCGCCGGTCATGCCGGGGGTGGGAAACGGGTCGTCATCCGTGCCCGGCGTCTTTTCGGCGATGAACATCGACAGCCCGCGATAATCGGTCGTCTCGGGATCGGTGCGCGCCAGCAGCGTCATGACATGGGTGCGGGCAGCGTGCGTGATCCATGTCTTGTTGCCGGTGATCTTCCAGGTCTCGCCGTCCCTGACGGCGCGGGTCCGCAGGCTGCCCAGATCGCTGCCGGTATTGGGTTCGGTAAAAACCGCGGTGGGCAGGATTTCCCCGCTGGCCAGTTTCGGCAGCCAGAGTTCCTTCTGCGCATCGGTGCCGCCGCCGATGATCAGCTCGGCCGCGATCTCGCTGCGGGTGCCAAGGCTGCCGACGCCGATATAGCCGCGCGACAATTCCTCGCTGACGACGACCATCGCGGCCTTCGACATGCCAAGTCCGCCCAGTTCCTCGGGAATGGTCAGGCCGAATACGCCAAGTTCGGCCAGTTCCTCGATGATTTCCATCGGGATCAACTGGTCCTTCAGATGCCATTCATGGGCGTGCGGCACCACCTTGTCGTCGGCCCAACGGCGGAACTGGTCGCGGATCATTTCCAGGTCCTCGTCCAGCCCGGTCGCGCCGAAGGTCGCGCTGCCGCGGTTCACGGCGATCAGCGCGGCCAGCCGCGCCCGCGCCGCAGGCGTGTTCGCGGCCATCATCTCTTGCGCCGCGTCCGACGGGGACCAGTCCACGCCCAGATCGGAAAGCCGGGCGAATTCGTTCTGGCTCATCATTATGCCGCCGGCGATCTGGGTCAGGTATTCGCCAAAGCCGATCCGGACGATCAGATCCTCCAGCTCGCCCGACACGCGGCCCGACCATGCCGCCAGTTGCTTCAGTGATTCCACATAGGTCGCCAGCCAGGACAGCGCATGCGCGGCATGCTGATGCATCTCCAGCGCGGCTGGGTCGATCCTGCCCTCGGGGGCGATCATGGTGCGCAGGCCGTCGGTGGCGCGGGTTTGCAGATCCTCGATCTCGGACAGGACGGTGCTGGTCTGGTGCGGCATGTCTTTCATCGATTCGTCCTCTTGCGGCAATGCAGCATTGCTAGTGCTTTCGCAGTCGCAGCGCAACTATAATGCGTGAAGATATGGTTTTCCGACTGAAAATGTCTCGCCCGTTTCGCCCGATCATGAGTGTCGTGGCAAAGAAGAAGCGGCATTTCCTTTCCCGACCGCGCGGCATAGCGTGCGCGCATGTTCGGGCTTGAGATCTGGCAGTTCTGGGCGGTGGTTCTGATCACGCTTTTCGCGGGCTTCGTGAAGGGTGCGGTCGGGTTCGCGATGCCGATGATCATGCTGTCGGCCTTTGGTTCGATCCTGCCGGCGACGACCGCGCTGGCGGCGCTGATCCTGCCGACGCTGTTGACCAACGTGCAACAGGCGTTCCGTCAGGGGACCGGTGCGGCATATGGGTCGGCGATGAATTTCCGCTGGCATATCGCGATGGTGCTGATCTTCATCGCGATTTCGGCCGGGTTTGCTCGGGCGATCCCGCAAGGCGTCATGTATGCAATGCTGGGTGTGCCGATCGTGGGGTTTGCGCTGTGGCAACTGTCGGGCCGGTCGCTGGCGCTGCCGGTCGATCATCGTCGGCGGGCCGAGATCGGAACCGGGATCATCGGTGGTCTTTACGGCGGGATCTCGGGCATCTGGGGGCCGCCGCTGATCGTTCTTCTGCTGTCTCTGGGCGTTGACAAGCGCGAACAGGTGCGCGTTCAGGGCGTGGTGTTCCTGCTGGGTGCCGTGGTGCTGATGGCGGCGCATCTGGCCTCGGGCGTGCTGAATGCGCAGACGGTGCCGCTTTCGGCGATCCTGTGTGTGCCGGCCGTTGCCGGGATGCTGGCGGGCTTTGCCTTGCAGGACCGGCTGGATGTGGTGCAGTTTCGGCGCTGGACGCTGATACTGCTGGTGCTGACCGGGCTGAACCTCGTGCGCCGAGCTCTCGATTTCTGGATATGACATGACCGACGCCGCAGACCTGACCGCCCGCCTGATCCGATGCCCGTCCGTGACCCCCGAAGAGGGCGGCGCGCTGGTCCTGTTGGAAGACATGTTGCGCGCAGCCGGGTTCGAGGTGCATCGCGTCGATCGTGGCGACACCGCCAACCTGTTCGCGCGCTGGGGCGCGAAGGGCGCGCGCAGCATAGGCTTCAACGGCCATACCGACGTGGTGCCGCCCGGCGATCTGGGATCGTGGACGCACCCGCCCTTTTCCGGCCATGTCGAGGACGGCACGATCTGGGGGCGCGGCGCGACCGACATGAAATCCGGCGTCGCCGCCTTCGTCGCCGCCGCGATCGACTTCGTCTCCCAGACGCCGCCCGACGGCGCCGTGATCCTGACCATCACCGGCGACGAGGAAGGGCCGTCGAAGGACGGCACCATCGCGATCCTCGACTGGATGGCCGAACAGGGCGAGCGGATGGATGTCTGCATCGTGGGCGAGCCGTCGAACCCCAGCGAGATGGGCGAGATGATGAAGATCGGGCGCCGCGGTTCGGCGACGTTCCGGATAAAGGCCAAGGGGGTGCAGGGTCATGCCGCCTATCCGCACCGCGCCAGAAACCCGCTGCATGCGCTGACCCTTTATCTGAACGATCTGATCGCCGCGCCGCTGGACGATGGAACGGACCATTTCGATCCCTCGGGTCTGCAGATCACCTCGATCGACTGCGGCAACCCGGCATCGAATGTCATTCCCGAAACCGCGACCGCGGTCGTGAATATCCGCTTCAACGACCTGCATAGCGGGGATTCGCTGACCGCCGATCTGACCCGACGTGCCCGCGATATCAGCGACCAAACTGGCGTCGCGCTGACGGTTCAGGCCGATATCTCGGGCGAGGCGTTCCTGACCCAGCCCGGTCCCTTCGTCGATCTGGTGCGCGATGTCGTCGCCGGGCAGACCGGGCGGCGGCCCGAACTGTCCACCTCGGGCGGGACATCGGATGCGCGCTTCGTCAAGGATCACTGTCCGGTCGTGGAATTCGGGCTTGTCGGGCGCTTCATGCATCAGGTCGATGAACGCGTGCCCGTCGCGCAGGTCGGGCAGTTGAAGGACATCTATCAACGCATTCTGGAAAGATATTTCGAATGAGGCCCGGATGAGGATCGAAACGACCGAGGATATCGACACCTGCCGCGCCCTGCGCCGCGCGGTTTTCATCGACGAACAGGGGATCCGCGAAGAGGACGAATGGGACGATCTGGACGGGCAGGCGATCCATCTGCTGGCATGGCAGGAAGGCGCGCCGGTCGGCACCGCCCGGATCCTGACCCAGGGCGAGGTGGGCAAGATCGGCCGGGTCTGCGTGCTGCCCGTGGCCCGCGGCACCGGGCTTGGCAGGCAGTTGATCCGCGCCGGCATGGATGTGCTGCGTGCGCGTCCCGGTCTGACGATCGTGAAGCTGGGCGCGCAGACCCATGCGATCGGCTTCTATGAAAGTCTGGGATTCGTGGTCGACGGCCCCATATACGACGACGCGGGAATCCCGCATCGCGACATGATCCGCGAATTGTGATGCCCCCTGCTGCGCTTCGCAGCCATCTCTGTTAGGCAAGTTCCATGACCCAGATACCCAGCAAGCAGCAGATCATGGATTGGGTCGCCGATCATCCCGACGCCAATTCCAAGCGCGACATCGCCAAGGCGTTCGGGATCAAGGGCGCGCAGCGGATCGAGCTGAAGCGGCTGCTGAAGGAACTGGAGGCCGAGGGTCATCTGGAACGTCGGCGCCGCCACTATATGGACGCCGAGAAGCTGCCGCCGGTGACAGTTCTGGAATTGCTGGCCCCCGACGGGTCGGGCGATCTGTTCGCGCGTCCGCTGGAATGGCGCGGCGAAGGGCCGATGCCGAAGATCCTGTATACGCCGCGCCAGACCGATCCGGCGCTGGGACGGGGCGAGCGTTTCCTGGCCCGTCTGGTCGAGGTGCATGGCGAGGATCATCAGTATCAGGCGCGGCTGATGCGCCGCATCACCGCGACGCCGAACCGCATCGTCGGCATCTTCCGGAAAGAGACCGAGGGCGGCCGCATCGTGCCGATCGACAAGGGGCAGGACAAGGAATGGCGGGTCCGCCCCGACGCCACGCTTGGCGCGCAGCCGGGCGAACTGGTGCAGGCCGAACAGGCCGGACCCAAGGGGCGCCTGGGCCTGCCGCTGGCGCGGATCGTGGACCGCCTGGGTGATCCCTCCGCACCCAAGGCGGTCAGCCTGATCGCCATTCATCAGCACGGCATCCCCGACGAATTCCCCGCCCGCGTGATCGACGAAGCCGAATCGCAAAAGCCCGCCACCATGAAGGGCCGCGAGGATCTGCGGGATCTGCCGCTGGTCACCATCGACCCGTCCGACGCGCGCGATCACGACGATGCCGTCGGTGCGCAGATCGAAGAGGACGGCGGCGCGACGATCTGGGTCGCCATCGCCGATGTGGCGCATTATGTCCGCCCCGGCAGCGCGCTGGATCGCGAGGCGTGGACGCGCGGCAATTCGACCTATTTCCCCGACCGCGTGGTTCCGATGCTGCCCGAGGCATTGTCGGCGGATCTGTGTTCGCTGCATGAACAGGTGGACCGACCGGTGATCGCGGTGCGGATGCGGCTTGATGCGCAGGGCAACAAGGTCAGCCACAACTTTCATCGCGGTATGATGAACAGCCGCGCCAGCCTTGCCTATGAACAGGCGCAGGCGGCCGCCGACGGCAATCCGGATGCGCAGACCACACCGCTGATCGACAGCGTCATCAAGCCGGTATGGCATGCTTACGGCCTGCTCAGGGATGCGCGCGCGCGGCGTCAGCCGCTGGATCTGGACCTGCCCGAACGGCGGATCGAACTGACCCAGGACGGACGCGTGAAATCGGTGAATTTCCGTGAACGCCTCGATGCCCACAAGCTGATCGAGGAATTCATGGTTCTGGCCAATGTGGCCGCCGCCGAGGAACTGACCCGCCGTCAGCGCCCGCTGTTGTTCCGGGTCCACGAGGAACCCAGCCTGGACAAGATCGACGCGCTGCGCGAAGTGGCGCAGGCGTCGGGTTTCACGTTGGCCAAGGGGCAGGTGCTGCATACCAGCCATCTGAATCGGCTTCTGGCGCAGTCCGAGGGCACGGATTTCGACGAGCTGATCAATATCAGCACCCTGCGGTCGATGACGCAGGCCTATTACCACCCCGAGAATTACGGCCATTTCGGTCTGGCGCTGAAAAGCTATGCCCATTTCACCTCGCCCATCCGGCGTTATTCGGACCTGATCGTGCATCGGGCGCTGATCACCGCGCATGGCTGGGGCGGCGGGCGCGACGGAAAGGCCGATGGGTTGTCCGAGAACGACATGGACAGGCTGGCCGAGACCGCGACCCATATCAGCGAAACCGAACGCCGCAGCATGGCGGCCGAACGCGACACGACGGACCGTTATCTGGCCGCCTATCTGGCCGACCGTGTCGGCGCGGAAATGTCAGGCCGGATCAGTGGCATCCAGCGCTTCGGGGCATTCGTCAAGCTGGACGAAACCGGCGCCGACGGGCTGCTGCCGATCCGTGACCTGGGCCGCGAATATTTCCATTTCGACCCCGATGCGCAGACGCTGATCGGTGCCGATACCGGCTTGGCAATCGGCATCGGCCAGCGCGTCACAGTGCGCCTGACCGAGGCGGTGCCGGTCACCGGGGGACTGACGCTGGAACTGCTGGAACTTGACGGCGATCCGCTGCCGCAGGGTCAGTCCAAGGGCAAGCGCGGCCGCGCACCGCGCCGCATGTCCACCAAGTCCCGCCTGGCCGAGGTCAAGCGTGCCGCGAAACGCAAGCGCAAGCGATAGCTGGTGGGGTCCGTCCGAATGACCGATCTGCCGCCCGCCATCATCCTTGCCGGAGGCCGGGCGACCCGCATGGGCGGCGGCGACAAGCCATTGCTGCGGCTTGGCGACCTGACGCTTCTTGACCGTGTGATCGGGCGGCTGCAGCCGCAATGCGGCGCGATGGCGCTGAACGCGAATGGCGATGCGGCGCGGTTTTCGGCCTTCGGCCTGCCGGTCATCGCCGATTCCCTGCCGGACCATCCCGGTCCGCTTGCCGGAATTCTGGCCGGGATGGACTGGGCCGCCGGGCATGGGGCCAAGGCAGTTGTCAGCGTGGCTGCGGATACGCCTTTCTTTCCCGCTGATCTGACCGACATGCTGGCACGCAACGCGGGGCCGGCGGGCCTTGCGCTGGCCGCCAGCCGTGATGCGACGGGCCGCCTGCGCGAACATCCGACCTTCGGTCTCTGGCCGGTTGCCCTGCGCGACGACCTGCGCGCCACGCTGCACGCCGGTCAGCGGCGCGTGCGCAGCTTTGCAGCGGCATATTCGCCCGGTCTTGCCGTCTGGTCCGATGATCCGTTCTTCAACGTCAACACGCCCGAAGACCTGGCCCGCGCCCGGCTGATCGGCGCGACGTGACGCCTAACCCGCCCAGGGCGGCGCGGTCGATCGGCCCACAACCAGGTCGGCCTCCATCAATTCCTGACGGGGCGTGGGATCGCCCGTCTCGATCTTGTCGATCAGCATCGCGGCGATCCGGCGTCCGGCCTCGCGGACCGGGGATCGCATCGCGGTGAAGATCGGAACCGCCCCCGGATTGCGCAGATAGGACAGATCATCGTCGAAACACAGCACAGACATGTCCGCACCCAGGCGCAGCCCGGCTTCTTCCAGTGCCTGCTTGACACCATGCGCGATGACGGTGGACGAACACAGCAGCGCCGTCGGCGGCTCGGGCCGGGCCAGCAGGCGCAGCGTCGTCCGATAGCCGTAAGCGGTCGTCATCTCGTCCGACAGGGCCAGTTCGGGCTGCGGCGATACGCCCGCCTCGGCCAAGGCCTGCAACCACCCGTCGCGGCGGCGGGTGGCGAAATCCAGCGAATCGTCGCCGTTCAGCAATGCGATACGCCGATGTCCCAGCTGCAGCAGGAACGCGGTCGCGCGGTGAAAGGCGCGCTGGTTGTTCACATCGACCCAGGAATAGGGCGCGTCATGGCGGCTGACCCGGCCATGGACGACAAAGGGCAGACCGATCTTGTCCAGCAGCGCCGGGCGCGGATCGTCATGGCGGGGGAACTGCACCACGACACCGCCGACAAGACCCTTGGATTTCAGCTGCCGATACGCGGTTTCCTGTTCGTGGTCCTGCACGGCGCAAAGATTGATCTCGAACTTGCGATGGGCGCATTCCTCGCCCAGACCGGCCAGGAAATCGGTATAGATCGGGTTCACGATCTCGTTCCGGCCCGACATCGGCAGCACGCAGCCAAGCGCCGCGGCCCGACCCTTGGCCAGGAACCGGGCATGCGCGTTCGGCGCATAGCCGTGCCGCCGCGCGGCCTCGACCACGCGGGCGCGCGTGCGGGCGCTGACCTCGGGATGTCCGTTCAGTGCCCGGCTGACGGTGGTTTGGGACACGCCCACCAGTTCCGCGAATTGCTTGAGGTTCATGCCTTGTCCCGTCTCCGGGCGACGCGCGGACCGCCCCGCCTCAGGGCGCAGAGACTGCCCCGCCGCGCGGTTCCGCGCAAGTATTCGCGGCAGGACAGCCGATCACCGGCAACCCGACGCGTCTTTCGCGGCTTGTGTCGATGTATTTCGCTTTCTTTGATGGACCAGATCGTTTCAATGCATCCTTTTCCCGACCTCATCCGTGGATGGTCACGACAGCAGGAGATTTCGCCGTGATCCTTCACGCCAAGACAGGTTCCCTGAAACCGCCGGTCGCGCCCCGGCGCATCGCCGTGATCGGCAGTGGCATTTCCGGGCTGGGGGCCGCCTGGCTTCTTGACCCGCATCACGATGTGACCCTGTTCGAGTCCGAGCCTCGCCCCGGTGGCCACGCGCGCACAGCCCGCGCATTGGGAACTGCGGTCGATACCGGCTTCATCGTCTGCAACCGGCGCACCTATCCGCTGTTCATGCCGCTACTGGATCACCTTGGTGTCGCGACCGAGCCTTCGGATATGAGCTTTTCGGCCAGCTTCGGCACCGGGCGCTATGAATACGGCACCGGCAACACGGCTGCCCTGTTCGCGCAGCGCCGCAGGGCGATGGATCCCCGCCATCTGCTGATGCTGCGCGACATCCTGCGTTTCTTCCGACGGGCGATGGAATATCGGTCCAGCGGTGCGTGTATCGGCGCGATGCTGGACGAGCTGCGCCTTGGCACAGAGTTTCGTGACAGGTTCCTGTTGCCGATCTCGGGGGCGATCTGGTCCACGCCGCCGCATGGCATGCTGGAATTTCCGGCGGCCAGCTTCGTGCAGTTCTTCGACAATCACGGGCTGTTGTCGGTGCGCGGACAGCCGAAATGGCGGACCGTGTCCGGCGGGTCGCAGGCCTATGTCCAGGCGATCCTGGCGCGGCTTCGGGGGCAGGTCCGGCTGGACACGCCGGTGTTGCGCGTCACGCGCGGCGATCAGGACGTGACAGTCGTCACCAAGCGCGGGCCCGAGCGGTTCGATCGTGTCGTGTTCGCCACCCACGCGCCGCAGACCCTTTCGCTGCTGGATCACCCGGATCCCGATGAACGCGCGATCCTGTCCCGGTTCCGCACCCAACCCAACCACATGGTGCTGCATTCCGATCCCCGCCTGATGCCACGCCGCAAGGCCGCATGGGCGGCGTGGAACTATATCACCCGCGCGCCCCGCCCCGACCCGGCGGCGCCGATCAGCCTGTCCTACTGGATGAACCGGCTGCAGAACCTTGATACGCCCCGACCCCTGATCGTGACGCTGAATCCGGAATTCGAACCCGACCACATCCACGACCACGCCATGATGCATCACCCCGTCTTCGACGAGGGCGCGGTCCGCGCACAGTCGCGCCTGCCCTCGATTCAGGGGCGGGGCGGGGTGTATCATGCCGGCGCATGGACACGTCACGGCTTTCACGAGGACGGGTTGCTGTCGGCGCTTCGGGTCGCGCAGACGATGGGGATAGATTGGCCGCTGGGGCAGGACCCCTGGGCCGAGGAGGCTGCAGCAGCATGACCGATCTGTGGAACGGGGCGCTGATCCCGACGCGGATATGGCACGGGCGGCGCGGCGACGTGGCCCGCGAGTTCCGGTATCGCGCGACCTATCTGGCGGTGCCGGTCGCGGCGATTGATGCGGGCCGCGCGGCGCTGCCGGTGGACAGGCCGGGGCTGTGGTCGCTGAGGCGCCGCGATTACGGCCATCGCGATGGTACGTCCCTGTCGGATTTCATCGCCGGTCTGCTTGCCCCCGCCGGATTGGCGGATGCGCACGACGTGACGCTGGTCACGCTGCCGCGCAGTTCGGGTTACGGGTTCAACCCGGTCAGCTTCTGGCTGTGCCGTGACGATGCGGGCGATCTGCGTGCGGTTCTGGCCGAGGTGTCGAACACGTTCGGGGAATGCCACCGCTATCTGTGCCACCGGCCCGATCTTGGCCCGATCACCCGCACCGACCGGCTTCAGGGCGAGAAGCTGTTCCACGTCTCGCCGTTCCTGCCCCGGTCGGGCCGCTATCTGTTCCGCTTCGATCCCGGGCCGGACCGGTTCGGCGCTTGGGTTGACTGGCAGTCGGCGGACGGGCGCCGCGGCCTCGGCACGTCGATGGTGGGGCCGGCCCTTCCGCTGACGCGGAAATCGGCGCGCAACGCGGCCTTGCGTCATCCGTTCCAGTCGCAGAAAGTGATCGCATTGATCCACTTGCAGGCCGCGCTGCTGTTTCGGCGCGGGATAAGATACCTGCGCAAACCGTCGCAACTGCCTGGCCGCGTCTCGCATGCCGACCGGCAGCGCGAAACAGGGGAATGAGGCGATGTTCGAGCGCAGATTTGCCCGCGAATTCCTGAAGACCGCCGAAGCGATCGAGTTCGGCACGCTGACCGTCCAGACACCCGAGGGCCACACCCATCATTTCGGCGGGCTGCGTCCGGGGCCTGACGCGACGCTGATCATCCATGACTGGCGGGTGGTCGCGGCGCTGGCTGCCAAGGGCGATATCGGCCTGACCGAGGCTTATCGCGACGGCTGGTGCGATATTCCCGATCTCGAGGCGCTGTTGCGCATGGCGCTGATGAACGAGGACGTTCTGGACGCCTATATCTACGGCCGCAGGTTGAACGCGATGGCGGCGCGCGCGGTCTATTTCCTCAACCGCAACACCCGCGCGGGGTCGCGGCGCAACATCCAGGCCCATTACGACTTGGGCAACCAGTTCTATCGGCTGTGGCTGGACCCCAGCATGACCTATTCCTCGGCGCTGTATGGGCCGGGTGACGACCTGACTGCCGCACAGCAGCGAAAGTATGACCGGATCATCGACAATCTGGACGGGGCGTCGGGGCGGCTGCTGGAAATCGGCTGTGGTTGGGGCGGTTTTGCCGAACGTGCGCTGGCGCGCGGCGATTTCGCCCCGAAGGGCCTGACCCTGTCGTCCGAGCAGGCCGACTATGCCCGCGCGCGGTTGGGGTCGGGCGCGCAGATCGCATTGCAGGATTATCGCGACGAGGACGGGCGCTTCGATCATGTCGTCTCGATCGAGATGTTCGAGGCGGTGGGCGAACGCTATTGGCCCGCCTATTTCGGCAAGCTGGGGCAGGTGCTGTCCGACCGCGGGCGCGCGATGATCCAGGTCATCACCGTCGCCGACCGGTATTTCCTGCGCTATCGCAAAAGCGGCGACATGATCCGCAGTTTCATCTTTCCCGGCGGCATGCTGCCCTCGCCCGCGCGGTTCGAAGAAGAGGCGCGCCGGGCCGGGCTTGCGGTGCAGGACGCGTTCGGTTTCGGCCGGGACTATGCGCGGACCCTGCGCGAATGGCTGACCCGCTTCGATGATGCCCTGCCACAGATCCGCGAACTGGGTTTTGACGAGGGGTTCATCCGCGTCTGGCGGTTCTACCTTGCCGCCTGCGCGGCCTCGTTCGAGGTGGGGCGCACGGATGTGCTGCAATACCGCCTTGCCCATGCCTGACGGGGAACGGCGCAGCCCGGCGGACGTTTATGTTTGCTGGGCACGCGCCTGAAAGGATCAGTATGTCGAAACCTTCCCGGATCTGGATCATCGGCGCCAGTGACGGCATCGGCCGTGAACTGGCGCGTCAATACGCCGCCGAGGGTGCCCGTCTGGTGTTGTCCGCCCGGCGCCAGGATGCCTTGCAGGCCCTTGCCGACGAGATCGGCGGGGCCGAGATCCGGCCGCTGGACGTGGCCGACCGCGCCAGTCTGGATGCCGCGGCCTCGGCCATCGCCGCAGGCGGCAGTCTGGACCGGATCGTGCATCTGGCGGCGCTGTACGATCCGGGGCGCATTGCCGATCTTGACCCCGACATGGCCGCACGGATCGTGACCGTCAACCTGACCGGCACCTTCCATGTCGCGCAGGTCGGCCCGCCCTTGTTGCGGCGCGGCGGTCAGCTGGCGCTGTGCGGGTCGGTCGCGGGCTATGTCGGCCTGCCGCAGGGTCAGATCTATTCCGCCAGCAAGGCGGGCGTCATCAATCTGGCGGAGAGCCTGCGGGCGGAACGCTCGGATCTGGATATCCGCCTGATATGCCCGGGCTTCGTCGAAACGCGCCTGACCGAGAAGAACGAATTCAGGATGCCCGCCCTGATCCAGCCCGACAAGGCCGCCACCGCGATCCGCACGGGACTGGCGCGCGGCGGGTTCGAGATCCATTTTCCGCATCGCCTGACCCGCAGCCTGAAACTGATCCGTGCGCTGCCTTACTGGTTGTCGCTGCCCCTGACACGCCGTCTCAGCCGCGAGGATTCTGCATGAGGACGTCGCTTGCCCTTGCCGTTCTGTTTGCTGCGCTGGCCTTTGCCGTCTCGCCGGCGATCTTCCAGAATTTCGCCGGCTATCCGCCCGGCATCTTTCCGGTCCCGCAGGACGATCCGCCGATCCAGCCGGCCGGCTACGCGTTCTCGATCTGGGGGTTGATCTATGCGTGGCTGATCGCCGGCGCGGGATACGGTGTCTGGCGGCGCGCCGATGACGACGATTGGGCTGCGATGCGGCCGCCCTTGCTGGCAAGCCTTGTGATCGGGTTCTTCTGGCTTGGGGTCGCGTCGCGGTCGCCGATCTGGGCGACACTGATGATCCTTCTGATGCTGGGCTTTGCGCTGGCCGCGTTTCTGCGGGCTGGACACAGGGATGCGGTCTGGCAGATCAGGCCGGTGGCGCTGTATGCGGGCTGGCTGACCGCAGCTTCGGGCGCGTCGCTGGGGATCGTGCTGGCTGGCTATGGGATTTTGTCCGCACAAATATCGGCGGTGCTGTGCCTGTTGGGCGTCACCGCCATCGCCCTTGTCGTGCAGGCGACCAGGCCCTGCGAATGGGCCTATCCCATCGGGGTCATCTGGGCGCTGATCGCGGTGATCGTCGCCAATATCTCGCCCGTCAACCTCGTGGTCGTCCTGCTCGCGGCATTGGCATCGGCGCTGCTGGCAGGCCGTGCTATCCTGTTCGCGACTCGCAGCTGAGAAAGGCCCCCGCCATGCATCGCCGCCTGTTTCTGACCCTTGCAACCGCCGTATCCGCAGCCGTGACCGGCGTGGCCACCCGCCGCGCCTCGGCCGAGCCGATGCCACGTTTCACCTTCCCGTCGATCGATGGCGGGCTGCTGGACAGCGCCGATTGGCAGGGCAAGCCCGTGCTCGTGGTCAACACCGCCTCGCTGTGCGGTTTTGCCGGACAATTGCGCGACATGCAGGCCATGCACGAGAAATATGCTGCGCAGGGCCTGATCGTGGTCGCGGTGCCCTCGAACGACTTCAACCAGGAACTGGACGACGGCAAGAAGGTCAAGGAATACTGCACGCTGGAATACGGCATCACCCTGCCGATGACCGATATCCTGCATGTCGCCAAGGGCGAGGTGCACCCCTTTTATCAATGGGTCCGACAGCAGACCGGCTTCGTGCCGAAGTGGAATTTCTCCAAGGTGCTGCTTGACCCGCAGGGCCGCGTCCTTGGCACATGGGGATCTTTCACCAAGCCAGACGGGCCGCAGATCCACGACGCACTCGCGCCCTATCTCTCGGCCTGAGGCGACCCTACCATTCGACCCTCTGGCCCTTCCAGTCGCGGAAACCGCCGCTGTCATCGGGCGACAGTCCGTCGATCACGGACAACAGCGCCTCTGCGCTGCGGTCCGGCGTGATCGTCGGATAGCGGTCTGCATATCGCGCGGTCAGCGGTGTCTCGACCGTGCCCGGATGCAGCGCGACGAAGATGCTGTGCCGGTTGCGGCGTTTCCATTCGATCGCGGCGCAGCGGATGATCTGGTTCTGCGCGGCCTTGGCGGCGCGATAGCCGAACCAGCCGCCAAGCCGGTTGTCCCCGATCGATCCCACGCGCGCCGACAGGGACGCAAAGACCGCGCGCCGGTCGCCCGCCAGCAACGGCCCGAAATACCGGATCGCCAGTGCCACCCCGGTCGCGTTCAGCGCGAATTGCCGCGCCATCGCATCGGCATCGGCGGCATCGAAGCTTTTCTCGGGCCGGCTGCCGTCAATCATCAGCGCGCCGGTGGCATTGAAGATCAGGTCGAATCGCTGCCCGTCCAGCCGCGTGGCGTGATCGCTCAGCGTCGCCGCATCGGTCAGATCCAGACCGTCGCCGCTGCGCGACAGGCCGGTGACATCGGCCCCGCCATCACGCAGACGCGCCGCGACTGCCGCGCCGATCCCGCCGGACGCGCCAAGGATCAGCGCCCGCATCAGCCGACCATCCGCGCGACCATCACCCCCGCCCAGGCCGAGAACCCGGTCAGGAACCCGCCCCAGGCGGTGTCCGCGATGACCTGCTGCCACGACCAGTCGCGCATGATCGCCAGGCTGGTGAATTCATAGGTGCCATAGCACATCAGCCCCAGCAGGGCGCCTGCCAGCGCGGCCTGGACCGGCGCGCCATCGCGCAGCGCCGGGACCGATACGAAATACAGGACGCCGACGATATAGAAGGCATAGAACGCCGCTGCCGGGCCAAGCCGGAACGGATCGGCCAGCAGATCGCCGATATGGCGTTCGAAGATCGGGCGGATGATGGTCCTGATGCCCACCACGTCCACGGCAAGAAAGATGACCAGCGTCGAGATGTAGAGAACGGCGATCTTCATGGGCTCACTCCTTGAAATCCTCATAGGCCGTCAGCGCCCGCGCGCGCCCCTGCGACAACGAGATCGCGGGAACGGCCATGCGCTGCAGGTCGATGTTCCAGGATCGGGGCGCGGCTTCCGCGAATGACGATGCGCCCGGCGCGCCGGGCTTCAGCCAGTGGTCGCGATAGCGTGCCTTTGCGTCGAATTTTTGCGCCTGCGTGTCGGGGTTGAAGACCCGGAAATAGGGCGATGCGTCGGGGCCGCAGCCGGCCACCCACTGCCAGTTCATCGCGTTCGACGCCGCGTCCCAGTCGGTCAGCGTCCGGGCAAACCAGTCCAGCCCGACACGCCAATCGGTCAGCAGGTGCTTGGTCAGATAGCTGCCGACGACCATCCGCACACGGTTGTGCATCCGGCCGGTCACGAACAATTCGCGCAGACCGGCATCGACCATGGGCACGCCGGTCCGCGCCCGCCGCCAGTCCTCGGCCTCGTTGTTGTCCCGCTTCCATGGAAAATCGTTCCACTCGTTGCGCCAGCAGGTGCGGTCCATGTCGGGGCTTTCGTGGAACAGCTCGCGCGCGAACTCGCGCCAGGCCACCTCGCGCAGGAAATCCTCGACGCCCTGTCGCCCGTTCTCGCGCGCGGCCAGACCGACATGCCAGATCCTGCGGGCGCTGATCTCGCCCACCGCCAGCGCATCCGACAGGCCGGAAGTGCCCGACGCGCGCCACGGCTGGTCGCGATGCGTGCCGTAATCCCCGACAGGACCGTCCAGAAACGCATCCAACCGGTCGCGGGCCGCGTCTTCGCCTGCATCGATGTGCCCGGCCACGACATCCCATCCCCGGTTCATCGCCGATCGCGCCTCGGGCCAGTCGGTTTCATCGCTGTCGGGCCAACTCTGGGGCAGATTCAGCGTGGGCGGATCCAGCGGCCGGTCGATATCGACCGCGCGCATGGCCCGCCAGAACGGCGTGAACACCTTGTAGATCCCGCCCTCTTGGGTCCTGACCGATCCGCGCGGCACCAGATCGGCCAGCGGATGCAGATGCAGCGTCGCGCCGCCGCGTTCGGCGGCCGCCTTCAGCCCGTGGTCGCTGGCAAAAGGAAAGCCTTCGGTGGTGTGAACCGCGTCCGCGCCTGTCTGCCGCGCGACCTGTTCCAGGATCTCGGCGGTGTCGCCCCGACGCACGATCAGTCGGCTGTTGTGACGGTGCAGCGCGGCCTGCAGACGGGGCAGCGACAGGGCCTGACGCTGTGCGCTGGCGGGATGCGCCTCGGCCTCGGCCGGGTCCAGGATGACCAGCGGTATCACCGGCCCCGAACTTGCCGCCGCCACCAGTGCGGGGTGGTCGTCCAGCCGCAACACACGGCGGAACCAGCATATTGCCACCATCATCTTCTCCTTGCACCTGTCGCAGACACACGCATGACGCGGCAGAAAGTTTCCTTCGCAAAGCGGGTTTTCCGACAGCCCGCGCATCGCCGCAGCATTGTCAGAACCGGGCGGGGTGGTATAGCAGACGTCAGGTTGCCGCAGCGAAAGCCATTGCCCCAGTGCCCGATCCAGTGCCCGATCCTGCAAGATCCCCCGGCTTCGTATCGCTTGTGTCGGCGGGACCGGGCGACCCCGAGCTGCTGACGCTGAAAGCCGCGCGCCGTCTGGCCGAGGCCGAGGTGGTGTTGTTCGACGATCTGGCGTCGGGGCCGGTGCTGGACCATGCGGGGCCGGATGCCGAACTGATCGCGGTCGGCAAGCGCGCCGGTCGGCCCTCGGCGCGGCAGGATCACGTCAACGCGCTGCTGGTCAGCCACGCGCGGGCCGGACGCCGGGTGGTGCGGCTGAAATCCGGCGACGCGGGCATCTTCGGGCGGCTGGAAGAGGAACTGATCGCCCTGACCGATGCCGCGATCCCGTTCGAGATCGTGCCAGGCGTCACCTCGGCCAGCGCGGCGGCGGCGGCGGCGGGTCTGCCGCTGACACGCCGCCTGACCGCGCGGCGGGTGCAGTTCGTGACCGGCGCCGACGTGACCGGCCAACTGCCCGAGGACATCAACTGGGCCGCCATCGCCGATCCGTCCGTGACGACGGTCGTGTTCATGGGCCAGCGCAGCTTTCCGAGACTGGCCCGCGGGTTGCGCGACCACGGGCTGCCGGGCACCACCCCGGCGCTGTTCGCCGAAGCCGTGGGACACCCCCATCAGCGACTGGTGCGGACCACCGTCGAGGCGCTGGCCAGAATGATGGAGAACGCCGAGGTCAGCCAGCCCGGCCTGATCCTGTATGGGCCGCTGGCCTTTCGTGGCGCCGGGGAAGGTTCCGAAGAAGACAGCTAAAATGTCGGCTAATTCGGCCTGTTACCGACACCCGCATGCATGGCTTGTTAAGCGCTCACCCCTAGATTCGGACGGGTCTGGGACTTTGTGCGCGGACAGGACATGCTATCCCATCGCCTCGTGGTCACCTATGGGACCACGGAAACAAGCTGGCTTTCGAATGTCACCGATCTGGCGGTCGCCCGCATCGGGGGACAGTGGATGCTGTTCAGCACAACCCATGTCGGCGGCGGCGTGGCCAGCTTCGCGATCGGTGGTGCCGAAACCGGGCTGCATCTGGTTCAGGGACTGGGGTACCCGCAGGACTTCACCTATCAGGGCGATCCGGAACTGGCGATTCTCGACCTGCCGGACGGCAGTTTCCTGCATCTTGGCCAGCTTGGCGGGGCGGTCGATCTGGGAATTCCGGTGGACGGGCTTGGCAACCTGTCGGGCTTTGACGGGCTGTTTCCGTCCGGGCAGCTTGGCGACCGGGTCACGGCGCTGGGGCATTTTTCCAGCGCGGCGGGGGATTTCATCTATTCGGGACATGCGGGCGACCTTACGCTGAAGGTTCAGCGCGTGCTGCCCGATGGCAGCCTGCAGACCCGCTCGACACTGCAACTGCCCGCCAGCGATGCGATCCCCGGCGCCGGACTTGACCAGCTTCTTGACGTGACGGTCGGCAACCAGCGGCTGCTGGTGGCGATTTCGTCGGGCGGGAATTTCATCTCGACCCACCGGATCGGCGAGGATGGCGTGCTGGGCGCGGGGGCGATGCATGTCGCGGCACAGGGGATGGGATACGACATTCCCGCCCATGTCGGCACGCTGCAGTTCGGCGGCAAGACCTTCCTGGTCGTCGGGGCGTCGTCCTCGTCCTCGCTGTCGGTCTTTCGGCTTGGCGCGGATGGCAGCCTGACCGCGACCGATTACATCATCGACGAACTGACGACCCGCTTTCAGAACATCACCGGGCTGGCGACCGTTGTCGTCGATGGGCGCGGCTACGTCATCGCGGCGGGGGCCGATGACGGGGTCAGCGTCTTCACGCTGCTGCCCGACGGCCGGCTGCTGTTCCTGCAATCCATCGCCGACAGCAATGGCATGACGCTGTCCGATGTCAGCGCCATCGCCGCGCAGGTGATCGACGGCAAGATCGCACTGTTTGTCGCCAGCCAGTCCGAAACGGGGGTGACGCAACTGGTGCTGGATCCCGGTGACCTTGGCCAGACCGCGTTTGCGGGGCAGGGAACGGTGTCGGGCGGCGCCGGTGACGACATGCTGGTGGCGCAGGCCGGCACCACCCGGCTGGAGGGCGGGGCGGGCGACGACATTCTGGTGACGGCCAGCGAGGATATCATGCTTGTCGGCGGCGAGGGCGCCGATACCTTCGTTGTCACCCGTTTCGACGGGCGGGTGATCGTGCATGATTTCGAACTTGGCGCCGACCGGCTGGACCTGTCGATGCTGGGGATGATCCGCAGCACCTGGCAGCTTGGCTTCCAGTCCTATGACTGGGGCATCCGCATCACCTATGGCAATTCGATCCTGGATGTCCGCAGTCGCGACCGCACGCCGCTGGAGGCTGCGGATTTCAGCAACGCGATGTTTCCCATCGCGCATTACTGGCTGCCCGAACGCGACCCGGTGGATATCACGCCCGATGATGCGCCGTCGGATATCGGCAGATGGCTGTTCGGCACCGCAGATGCCGACCAGATGACGGGCGGCCAGGGCGGCGACTATATCGATGCCGGCGCGGGAAATGACATTGTTTCCGCCGGCGCGGGTGCCGACACCGTTCTTGGACAAGGCGGCGACGACGTGCTGCGCGGCGGTGACGGCGACGACCGGATCATCGGTGCCGCGGGCCGGGACACCCTGTTCGGCGACGCGGGTGACGATCATCTGGCCGGCGATGCAGGCAACGATCTTGCCTATGGCGGCGATGGCGCCGACACGCTGACCGGCGGCGCCGGTCAGGACAGCCTGTATGGCGGCGACGGCAATGACAGCATCGATGGCGGCGATGACGACGACACGCTGGTCGGCGATGCAGGCGACGACCAGTTGACGGATCTGGCGGGCCACAACCGTTTTGTCGCAGGCGATGGCGACGACACGCTGAACGCGGGCGGCGGCTATGATCTGATGTATGGCGGCGGTGGCTGGGACGCGCTGTATGGCGGCTGGGGCAACGACACTCTGTACGGCGATGCGGGCAATGACGCGCTTTGGGGGCGGGTCGGAAACGACGACCTCCATGGCGGAGAAGGCGCAGACCGGATCGCGGGCGGAAACGGCAATGACCGCATCTGGGGCGATGACGGCAATGACACCCTGGATGGCGAGGGCGGAAACGACACGCTGAATGGCGGCGACGGCAATGACCGGCTGGTTGATTCATCGGGACATAACCGGCTGATCGGCGGCGCGGGAAACGATACGCTGGTTGCGGGCAGCGGCTATGACCTGATGCATGGCGGCGATGGCCATGACCTGTTGGAGGGCGGCTGGGGCCGGGACACGATCAACGGCGATGCGGGCAATGACAGGCTGCTGGGGCAGTCCGACAATGACAGCCTGTCGGGCGGCGACGGCGATGACTCCCTGTGGGGTGGCAATGGCTATGACACGCTGTCGGGCGGAAACGGGAACGACATGCTGGAAGGCGATTCCGGCAATGACCGCATGGACGGCGGTGCTGGTGATGATCGGATCACCTCGATGCTGGGCCACAACCGGCTGATCGGCGGGACCGGAAACGACACGCTGACCTCGGGCCGCGGCTGGGACCGGCTTTTCGGTCAGGCCGGGAACGACCTGCTTTACGGCGGCTGGGGACGCGACACGCTGAAGGGCGACTGGGGCCACGATACCATCCACGGAGAGATGGACAACGACGCCATCTACGGCGGCAACGGCAACGATCTTCTGTATGGAAATCTGGGCAACGATCTTTTGCGCGGGGATGCCGGGCTGGACAGGCTTTACGGCGATGCCGGGCGTGACAGCCTGTATGGCGGCGATGGCGATGACCGGATCTACGGCGGTGGGGGTGACGACCGGTTGTGGGGCGATGATGGCAACGATCGCCTGGACGGAGGCTGGGGTCGGGATTCCCTCAGCGGCGGCGCTGGCCACGACTATCTGATCGGCGGCACGGGCGATGATCTGCTGCGCGGCGGGTGGGATGATGATACGCTGGTTGGCGGCGATGGCGGCGACACGCTGGACGGCGGCGGCGACAATGATATCCTGATCGGCGGAACCGGTGACGATCTGATCTCGGGCGGGGACGGCGACGACCAGCTTCGCGGAGATGTGGGCAACGACACGCTCATCGGTGGTTCCGGGGCCGACCGGCTGATAGGAAATGCCGGTGCCGACGTCTTTCGCTACGATTCCCTCAGGGACAGCGGGACCGGCCGGCACTCCGACCTGATCCTGGATTTCACGCCCGGACAGGACCGGCTGGATCTCAGCGCGCTGGACCTGAGGTATCGGGGCAACCGGGGCTTTTCGGACGACCATCAGCTGCGCTGGTTTCATAGCGGTGATGAAACCCGGGTCATCGTGGATGTCGATGGTGATGGACGCGCCGACATGCAGATCCGGCTTGACGGGCACCTGACCCTGGATGGCGACGATTTCCTGCTTTAGCCGCGCGTGCCGTCCAGCCGCATCGCTGCCCATCTTGCCGCGTCGGCCACCGCGCCGTCTGCGTCTTCGGTCAGGGCCTGGGTGACCGGTCTCAGACTGGGCGTGCCGGAATTGCCGATCGCATACAGCACGTTGCGCACCAGCCGGTCGCGGCCGATGCGCTTGATCGGACTGCCCGAAAATCGCTCACGGAATCCTGCATCGTCCAGCGCGGCCAGTTCGGCCAGCGGCGGGGCGCCGACAAGGCCGCGATAGCGCATCTCGGCACCTTCGCGCGCGAACTTGTTCCACGGGCAGACCGCCAGACAGTCGTCGCAGCCATAGATCCGGTTGCCCATCAGCGGCCGCAGATCCGGATCGACCGGGCCCTTGTGTTCGATCGTCAGATAGGAAATGCAGCGCCGCGCATCCAGCTGGAACGGGGCGGGAAACGCGTCGGTCGGACAGATGTCCAGACAGGCCCGGCAACTGCCGCAATGCTCGCCCTCGGGCGCGTCCTCGGGCAGGTCCAGCGTCGTGAAGATCGCCCCCAGAAAGAACCAGCTTCCCAGATCGCGGGCCAGCAGGTTGGTATGCTTGCCCTGCCAGCCCAGCCCGGCGGCCTGCGCCAGCGGCTTTTCCATGACCGGGGCGGTATCCACGAAGACCTTGATTTCATGGCCTCGCGCCTGTTCCAGCAACCAGCGCCCCAGCCGCTTCAGTCGCTTCTTGACCAGGTCGTGATAATCGCGCCCCTGGGCATAGACGCTGATCGCCGCCCGGTCGCGCGCCTCCAGCACGGCCATCGGATCATGGTCGGGGGTATAAAGATCGGCCAGCATGATCACCGCGCGGGCTTCGGGCCACAGCGCCGAGGGATCGCCGCGCCAATGGCTGCGCTCGGCCATCCAGCCCATCTGCCCATGCCGTCCGGCGCGCAGGAACGACTGCAGCCGACCGGCGATCTCGGGCACGGCGTCGGGGCGGGCAATGCGCATCTTGGCGAACCCGATCGCCTCGGCCTCGGCGGCCAGCGCGTCTTTCAGTTTCTCGTTTGCCGAAATACCCCGGGGGGGATCGCCGTCAGGCGATGGGGGGCGGCGCCCCCCATCCTTATCCGAAGTCAAGTTCGGCATAATGCGCGGCCGGGTGGATGCCCGGCACCTGATCGGCCAGCACGCCGCGAAAGGCGGGGCGTGACTTGATCGTGGCATACCAGTCGCGCACCGCGTCCGACCGGTCCCAGTCCACGTCCGAGATATAGTCCAGGCAGGAAAAATGCGCGGCGGCGGTGAAATCGGCCAGCGACAGGCTGTTTCCGGCAAGCCAGCGGCGTTCCTCCAGCAGCGTGGTCAGATAGTCGATATGTTCCTTGATGGCGCGCAGGCCGTCCTTGACCGCCCGGCTGTCGGGATAGCCGGACCGCATGACCTTTTTCCAGACCCGCTCGGTCATGATCGGCAAGGTCACCTCGGCGTTGAACTTGTCGTCGAACCACGCGCACAGCCGGCGCACCTCGTGACGCTCCAGCGGCTGGCGCGGCATCAGGGCGGGCTCGGGCACGGCCTCGTCCAGATATTCGATGATTGCCTGACTTTCGGCCAGCATGTTGCCGCGATGGCGCAGCACCGGCAGCTTTCCGGCGGGATTGCGGCGTTTCAGATCGGGCGGATTTTCCCAGTATTTCTCTTCGACCAGTTCGACCTCAATCTTCTTCTCGGCCAGAACCAGCCGCACCTTGCGGCAAAACGGCGACAGCATGGAATGGTAAAGTCGCGTGGTCTGCGTATTGTTGTTCATCGACTGCTCGAGACCCCCTTCATTCGCAACGGCGCCTTGATAAGGCCGGGGGGGCGGCGTTTCAACCGGAACGCGCGCCTCACAGGCAGTCCGCGCGGCCATCCCGCGCAATCGTCGCCGCGCCATCGGCAATCGACCGCGACCGGGCCGAGGCGCGGGTTGCGCTGCGCGATTTCGGTGCCGGCAGGACGGCGGCCAGTCGCGCGGCCTGCACCGGCGTCAGTTCCGCGGGCGTGACGCCGTAATGGGCGCGCGCCGCGGCGCCCACGCCAAAGATGCCCGGCCCGAATTCGGCCACGTTCAGATAGACCTCAAGGATCCGCCGCTTGGACCACAGCGCCTCGATCATCGGGGTATAGACCGTCTCCAGCAGCTTGCGCGGCCAGCTTCTGCCCTGCCACAGAAACACGTTCTTGGCGGTCTGCTGGGTGATCGTCGATGCGCCCCGGCTGGACCCCGACGCCACGACCTTGCGGATCTCGGTCATGTCAAAGCCCCAATGCAGGCAGAAATTCGCATCCTCGGCCGCGACCACCGCGCGCCGCATGGCGGGCGAGATGTCGTCGATCCGGGCCCAGTCCCGTGGCTGGATGCGATGATTGCGCGCTTCGGCCACGATGGTCCAGGTCGTCGGCGGGTTGATCAGCGCATAGACGCCGACCAGCACCGCCATCAGCAACAGGACGCGCAGGACGAACCAGCGCAGCCAGATCAGCACGCGACGCAACGGCCGCCAGCGTTTCGCGGCGGAAGTCTTGCCCTTTTCGGGTGGCGCCTCGGCGACCGGAGGGCGGAACAGCGCACGCAGGATCATGGACAGGGCTTTGTCACGCGCCCTGCCGCCCCGTCAAGTCGCCGCTGCGGCGATCAGGACGCGTCGGGCACGGCCGGCGGGTGCTGTCCCGACAGCGCCTCGCGCAGCTTTTCCTCGTCGGCCTTGGACAGCGAGGTCTGCAGAACCCTGCCCTTGTGGTGAAAATGCTCCAACCGGTCCAGCACCTTGTCGGCGGTCATCTTGCGCACCAGCACGAAAACGGCCGAGCCGCCCGGTTGCAGCGAATGGCCGACCTCGCGCATGAAATCGTCGTTGATGCCGATATCGGTAAAGCGTCCGGCCAGCGCCCCGGCACCCGCGCCCACCGCCGCGCCCAGAAGCGGGTTCAGGAACACCAGTCCGATCAACGAGCCCCAGAAACCGCCGCCGACCGCGCCGGCCGCCGTCAGGTTGACGGCCTGATGCAGCTTGATGTCGTCCTCGCCATCGCGGGTGACGACGACGGCGTCCTCCATCTCGATCAGGTAATCCTTCTGCATCTTGACCAGTTCGGCCCGCATCTCGAAACCGGTGGTTTCATCGTCGAAGGCGATGACGATCAGTTCGGACATGGCGATTCTCCGCTGCTGTTGCATGACAGTGCCGCCGAAACCAGACGCCAGGGCCGGGATTCGGTCAAGCACCGGCTGGGCATGGGCGCACATCTCTGCGTGATCGACGGCCAGTCGGGGTTGCGGCACGGTGTCGCGTCGGGTCATAGAAGCGGCGGATATGGCACAACAATCTTCGGTCTCACGGATGAGGTATCTGGCCGCGCTGACGCTGATCGCATCGATTCTGTCGATGACCTTCGCGGCGGCATCGCAGGCGCCGGCCCGGTCCGTGTGTTCGCCGCAGATCCACGCCGCGAACATGTGCCATGCAATGGCCCCGCCCGCTGCACAGACCGGAACCGCAGACAAGTCCGGCCCCTGCTGCGAGCTGTTTCCCGCCGTGGATCGCGCAGACATCCCCCGCGCCCGCGCCGCACCCGGCCTGATCGCCATCCTGCCGATGCGGGGCGCACATGTTTGCGATGCGCCATGGCGCCCCCCGCGCACGGCGATCGGCTGAGCTTCCCGTGACCGGCATGGTGCCGGTTGCCATCCGATACACGGCGCCGCGACGCGCGCGCCTTTCCCGAGGATAAACATGACGACTGACACATCCACCCAGACGCGCGGCCTGATCGTGCCGCAACTGAAACCCCTTTATGCCCTGCTGTCGCCGATCAGCGTGACCTATATGCGCGTCATCGCGGGGATCGCCTTCATGGTGCACGGGCTGCCCAAGATCAGCAATCCGATGGGCGCGACCGGCATGGTCGAAAGCATCGGCTTTCATCCCGGCTGGCTGTGGTCGCCGGCGCTGGCGGGCACCGAATTCATCGGCGGTCTGCTGCTGGTGCTGGGGCTGCTGACCCGCCCTGCCGCGCTGGCCACCTCGATCGTGCTGCTGGTGACGGTCTATTTCCACTGGATCATGAAGGCCGAGGGCTATCCCGGGGCGGAACTGTCGCTGATCTGGCTGGGGATCACGCTGTATTTCGTGGCCCATGGCGGCGGGCGCTGGTCGCTGGACCGCCTGATCGGCCGCCAGTTCTGACAACCGCATAACGAAAAGGACGCGGCCCGCAGGGGCCGCGTCCCAATGTATCCCGGTGCGGGGTCCGCGCCTATTCGGCCGGCATCGCGCTGGGGGTTTCGACCGCCTCGATCGGATGCGGCAGATGGGCCAGCATCTCCTTGGGGCAGACCTGCAGGAAATTGCCCTTCTCGCGATCCCAGTTCTGCAGGATCGTCTCGGCCTTCTTCGACATGGTCTGCACATGATGGCGTTCGATCAGGTCGCGCAGTTCGGTTTCCCAGTGATCCTGCGTGACCGGGCACATGACCAGCGTTTCCGCGTTGATATAGTCGCGCGCCACGCCCTCGGGATCGTACAGATAGGCCATCCCGCCGGTCATCCCGGCCCCGAAATTGGTCCCGATCCGGCCCAGGATCACCGCAACGCCGCCGGTCATGTATTCGCAACCATTGGTGCCGCAGCCCTCGATCACCACATTGGCGCCGGAATTGCGGACCGCGAAGCGTTCGCCCGCGCGTCCAGCGGCGAACAACTGGCCGCCGGTCGCGCCGTAAAGGACCGTGTTGCCGATGATCGTGTTGTCCTCGGCGACAAGCGGGCTGGCCATCGGCGGGCGCACGACGATTGTGCCGCCCGACAGGCCCTTGCCGACATAGTCGTTGGCATCGCCCGACACCTCGATCTTCAGTCCCGGCGCGGCATAGGCCCCCAGCGACTGTCCGGCGCTGCCGGTCAGGCGGACCGTCAGGTGATCGGGTTGCAGGTTGTTCCGCATCCCGAATTTCTGCACGATCATGCTGGATGTGCGGGTGCCGACCGTCCGCTGGGTGTTGCGGACCGCATAGGACAGCTGCATCTTCTCGCCTTCCTCGAAGAAGCGGGCGGCGTCCTTGACGATTTCGGCATCCAGCGTGTCCATCACGGCGTTGCGCGGCTTGGACCGATCATAGACGATTTTTTCCGCGCCATCGACGGTGATCAGCAGCGGGTTCAGGTCCAGATCGTCCAGATGCGCGGCGCCCCGGCTGACCTGGGTCAGCAGATCGGCGCGGCCGATCACCTCGTCCAGGCTGCGGGCGCCGATTCCGGCCAGGATCTCGCGAACTTCCTGAGCGTAGAAGGTGATCAGGTTCACCACCTTGTCCGCCGATCCGGTGAACATCGCGCGCAGCTTTTCATCCTGCGTGCAGACGCCCACCGGGCAGGTGTTCGACTGGCACTGACGGACCATGATGCAGCCCATGGCGATCAGCGCGGCGGTGCCGATGCCGTATTCCTCGGCGCCCATCATTGCCGCCATGACGATGTCGCGACCCGTACGCAGACCGCCATCGGTGCGCAGCGTCACGCGTTCGCGCAGGCGGTTCATGGCCAGGACCTGATGCGCCTCGGTCAGGCCCATCTCCCACGGCAGGCCGGCGAACTTGACGCTGGTCGCGGGCGAAGCGCCCGTGCCGCCGTTATGGCCGCTGATCAGGATCACGTCGGCCTTGGCCTTGGCCACGCCCGCCGCAATCGTGCCGACGCCGGACGATGCCACCAGCTTGACGGTGATCTTGGCGCGCGGGTTGATCTGCTTCAGGTCATAGATCAGCTGCGCCAGATCCTCGATCGAGTAGATGTCGTGATGCGGCGGGGGCGAGATCAGCGTCACGCCCGGCGTCGAGTGACGCAGCCGCGCGATCAGTTTGGTGACCTTCATGCCGGGCAACTGGCCACCCTCGCCGGGCTTGGCGCCCTGGGCGACCTTGATTTCCAATTCCTCGCAGGCGTTCAGGTATTCGGCGGTGACGCCGAAACGGCCGCTGGCGACCTGCTTGATCTTGGCGCAGGGGTTGTCGCCATTGGGCAGCGGGTGGCTGTGCGCCGGGTCCTCTCCGCCCTCGCCCGAATCGGATTTCGCGCCGATCCGGTTCATCGCGATGTTCAGCGTCATATGCGCCTCTGGCGACAGCGCACCCAAGGACATGCCGGGCGTCACGAAGCGCTTGCGGATGCTGGTGATGCTTTCCACTTCCTCGATGGGAACCGGTTTGCCAAGTGGCTTGATGTCCAGCAGGTCGCGTATATGGATCGGCGGGTTGGCCCGCATCGTGGCGCTGAACTGCTTCCAGATGTCATAGCTGGCCTTTTCGCAGGCCATCTGCAGCATCTTCATCGTGTTGGCTTCCCAGGCGTGTTTCTCGCCCGAACGGCGCAGCTTGTAGAAGCCGCCGACCGGCAGCAATTCGACATTGTCGGCATGCCACGCCTTCTGGTGCAGCGCCTCAAGCTTGGATTGCAGCCCGTGCAGCCCGATCCCCGAGATGCGCGAATGCATGCCGGGGAAATATTCGGCGACCATCGCGCGGCTCAGACCGACCGCCTCGAAGTTCAGCCCGCCCCGATAGGACGACAGGACCGAGATGCCCATCTTGGCCATGATCTTCAGCAGACCGGCATCCACCGCATCGCGATAGCGGCGCATATTGTCGATCAGGCTGCCTTCCAGCAGGCCCCGATCGATCCGGTCCTGAATGGAATCCTGCGCCAGATAGGGGTTCACCGTGGTCGCACCGCTGCCGATCAGCACCGCGAAGTAATGCGGGTCGATGCACTCGGCGGCGCGCACATTGATCGAACAGAAGGTGCGCAGCCCCTTGCGGGTCAGCCAGGAATGCACCGCGCTGGTCGCAAGGATCATCGGCATCGCGACCCGGTCGCGACCCTGATGTTCATCCGTCAGCACCAGATGTCCCGCACCCGACCGCACCGCGTCCTCGGCCTCGGCGCGGATCCGGGCCAGCCCGTCGGCCAGCGCGTCCTGACCCGCGTTGTCGGGGAAGGTGCAGTCGATATAGGTCACCGCGTCGCCGAACATCCGGCACATCTCGGCATATTCGCCATTCGCGATGAACGGGCTTTCCAGGATCAGGATTTCCGTCTGCGCACTGGATTCGTCCAGCACGTTCTTGAGGTTGCCGAACCGCGTCTTCAGCGACATGACCCGGGTTTCGCGCAGGCTGTCGATGGGCGGGTTGGTGACCTGGCTGAAATTCTGCCGGAAGAAATGGCTCAGCGGGCGATACTGACCCGACAGCACGGCGGGTGGCGTGTCGTCGCCCATCGAGGCGATCGCCTCCTTGCCGTCCTCGGCCATCGGCGACAGCACATGTTCCAGCTCTTCCATCGTATAGCCGGCGGCGGTCTGGCGGCGGCGCAGCTCGTCCCCTTCGAAGCGGTGCTCCTCGGGCAGTTCGCGCATGATGTCGTTCAGGTCGACGACCTTCTCGATCCATTCGCCGAATGGCTGGCTGGCGGCCAGCCGGTCCTTGATGTCGGTGTCGTGATACAGCTTGCCGTCCCACATATCGACGGCGATCATCTGGCCCGGACCCAGCGCGCCCTTTTCACGCACATTGGATTCGTTGATCGGCACCATGCCGACCTCGGACCCCGCGATCAGCAGGTTGTCGCCGGTCACGACATAGCGCATCGGCCGCAATCCGTTGCGGTCCAGACCGCCGCAGACCCAGCGGCCGTCGGTCATCGCCAGCGCGGCGGGGCCGTCCCACGGCTCCATCACGGCGTTGCAATAGGCGTACATGTCGGCCCATGCCTTGGGCATGTCGGTGGTGGCCTTGGACCAGCTTTCCGGGACCAGCATGGTCTTGGTCATCGGCGCGCTGCGCCCCGACCGCACCATCACCTCGAACACCGCATCCAGCGCCGCCGAATCCGACGACCCGCCCGGCACGATCGGCTTGATGTCCTCGGCCATGTCGCCAAAGGCGTTGCTGGCCATGCGGATCTCGTGGCTTTTCAGCCAGTTCAGGTTGCCCTTCAGCGTGTTGATCTCGCCGTTATGGGCCAGCATGCGGAAGGGCTGGGCCAGCCACCATTGCGGGAAGGTGTTGGTCGAATAACGCTGGTGATAGATCGCGAAGGCGCTTTCGAACCGTTCGTCCTTCAGGTCGGGATAGAACTCGGCCACCTGCTCGGCCAGCATCATGCCCTTGTAGATGATCGACCGGCAGGACAGCGAACAGAAGTAAAGCTGTGTCACCTGCGCGGCGATCGCCGCCTTCTCGATCCGGCGGCGGATGATGTACAACTCACGCTCGAACTGGACCTGGTCGATGTCCTTTTCGCAGCGGATCAGGATCTGTTCGATCTCGGGGCGGGTGGTGTTGGCCTTTTCGCCCAGAACGGCGGTGTTCACCGGAACATGCCGCCAGCCATAGATATAGTGGCCCATCCGCAGAACCTCGGATTCCACGATGGTCCGGCAGGTCTCCTGCTGCGCGAAATTGGTGCGCGGCAGAAACACCTGACCGACCGCGATCAGCTTGTCCTGATCGGGCTCGTGGCCGGTGCGGCGCACCTGGTCATAGAAGAACGGCACCGGGATCTGCACATGGATGCCGGCCCCGTCGCCGGTCTTGCCGTCCGCATCGACCGCGCCGCGATGCCAGATCGCCTTCAGCGCGTCGATGCCGTTCTGCACGACCTGACGGCGCGGCTTGCCGTCCAGATCGACGACGAAGCCCACGCCGCAGGACGAATGTTCGTCATCGTGCCGGTACAGGCTGTTCTCGGCCATCCAGTCGCGGAGGGATTCTTCCTGGTGCTGCCAATCGGGCGAAAACTTGGTCATCTGTCGGCCTCCACATGGGGCTGGTGGGATTCATATTCGGTGCGGGTGATCCTGGGATGATCGCCCGAGAATGATGCAAAGCGATGCGCGCAGTCGGCATAGACCTCGCGGATCAGGGGAAAGCGGGCGGCGTCGTCGAACAGGCCCGGCGACAGCTCGTAATCGGCGCCGTCGTCGCGCAGCCACAGATTGGCGCCACAGCGCGGGCAGAAGGCGCGTTCCGCGAAATCCGAGGCGCGATACCGGCGCACCTCGCCGGTCACCGTCACCGCGTCTGCGGGCGCGACGAAACCACCCATCAGCCCGCCCCCGGCACGCCGGCACATGCTGCAATGGCAGACACTGATTTCAGGCGTCCAGTCCCGCAGCGTGATCGCGACATCGCCGCACAGGCAATGCCCGTGAAGCGTGGTTGTCATGCCCCGCCCTCCGGCAGCCTCAGGCTGGTCATCAACTGGTCGCAATCGAATTGCGGCGTGGTCTCGCCGAACCCGGTTTCGCCGGGAAAGCTGAACAGAACCGGGCTGTCATTGGTATTGCGGGTCTCGCCGGTCCAGTCGCTCTGTTCCTCGACCCCGCCATAAAAGCGGCGCATCGTGCGGCTGATGAACTGCTGACCTTCCCGTGTGATCAGAGCCTCGCCGCTTTCGTCGCGCGTCACCAGCCGGAAGCGGGTCTTTTCCAGCTCGACCCCGTCGATGGTGACGGTCTCGCCGGTCAGCTCGTCCTGACCGACATGGTGCAGCCTCTCGCCAGTGTTCGAGACGGTCCAGAAATCGAAATCATCGCGACCGCTGTCCAGCAGCGTGCTGAAACTGGCGTGATCCTTGGCTTCTTCGACCAGCCGATCCTCCAGCCCGGTCTGCGGATCGGCACTTTCGATCCAGCGCGTCTCTTCGTCGATCCGCGACAGATGCGTCAGCCCGTCCTGACCAAAGATCGCGCTGCGCTGATCGCCTTCGGGATCGGCGCTGCAGCGGTAATACTGGCTGACCGAACAACCGCGGTTCTGCACCGTCACCTCAAGCTTGCAGCCCTGCGGCGGGGTGAAGGTCGCGGCTTCGGCGGCGTGGGGCGCGACGGCCAATGCCGCGGCCAGCGCCAGCGTCGCGGCCAGATAGGACAGCATGACTGATCCATCGCCGCGCCGGGTGGCGTTGCGCGCAACGGCCACCGTGCGTTGCCTGTGTACGTGCTGTGCACGCGCTGTGTCTGTTCTGTGCATCATCGGTGCGGCCCTATTCTGCGGCCACGCGGGCCTCGCCGGTCAGGAAGCCGGCAATCGACTCGGCGGCCTCGCGGCCGTCGCGGATCGCCCAGACGACCAGGCTGGCGCCGCGCACGATGTCGCCCACTGCATAGACGCCGGGGATCGAGGTCTGGTGCGTCTGGAAATTCGCCTTGATCGTGCCCCAACGCGTCACTTCCAGCCCATCGACGCCCCACAGCCGGGGCAGATCTTCGGGCTCGAATCCCAGCGCCTTGATCACCAGTTCGGCGGGTTCGTCATAATCGGCGCCATCGATCAGCTCGGGGCTTTGACGTCCGGTGACATCGGGCGCGCCAAGGCGCATCTTCTGCACCCGCACGCTGGCGATCTGGCCGACCTGATCCACGTCGCGTTCCTGTGCCTCGGCGGCGATTCCGGTGACGTGGCCGGCAAAGGCACCCGGCGCAGAAAGCCACACGAATTCAACGCCTTCTTCCTCGGCGTTCTGAACCTCGCGCTGCGATCCGGGCATGTTCGACCGGTCGCGGCGATACAGGCATTTCACAGATTGCGCGCCCTGCCGGATGGCGGTGCGGACGCAGTCCATCGCGGTGTCGCCGCCGCCGATGACAACAACGCGCTTGCCCTTGGCATTCAGTTCGCCGTCGTCGAAATCGGGCACGTCGTCGCCGAAATCGATCTTGTTGCTGGCGGTCAGATAGTCGATCGCGCGCACGACGCCGTCGGCCTCGGCGTTGTCGATATCCAGATCGCGGGTCTTGTAGACGCCGGTGGCGATCAGCACCGCGTCATGCTTGCCACGGATCGCGTCGAAGCTGATATCCTCGCCGACATTGCAGTTCAGGACGAATTCGACGCCGCCATCTTCCAGCAGCTTGTTGCGCCGCATGACCACGTCCTTTTCCAGCTTGAAACCGGGAATTCCATAGGTCATCAGCCCGCCCGCGCGGTCGTAGCGGTCGTAGATGGTGACCTGGAACCCCATCCTGCGCAGCGAATCCGCCGCCGCCAGACCGCCCGGACCTGCACCGACGATGCCGATGCTTTCCGCGCGTTCCTGGGACGGGGCGGGGCCAGCGACCCAGCCTTCCTGCCAGGCGGTGTCTGTGATGTATTTCTCGACCGCGCCGATGGTGACGGTGCCGTGGCCGGATTGTTCGATGACGCAGTTGCCTTCGCACAGCCGGTCCTGCGGACAGATGCGGCCGCAGATCTCGGGGAAGGTGTTGGTCGCCTGGCTGACCTGATAGGCTTCCTTGAGCCGGCCTTCCGCGGTCAGGCGCAACCAGTCCGGGATGTTGTTGTGCAGCGGGCAGTGGCTTTGGCAATAGGGCACGCCGCACTGGCTGCACCGCCCGGACTGTTCGGCGGCCTTTTGCGCGGCGTATTCCTGATAGATCTCGTGAAAGTCTTCGCTGCGCTCCGCCGCATCGCGCTTTTCCGGCATCTCGCGCGGGGTGGAAACGAATTTCAGCATCTTCTGCGTGGCCATGGCTGCGCAACCTTCCGACTGTCAGGAACTTACGCAGACCCAATAAACCAAGGGGCCGGGAATGAAAAGGCAGCAATCCTGACCTATTTGCGAGATTTTGGCTGATCAGAAGGCGGTATTTGTCCGGGTGGTAGGAAATTAGGTCAGCATCACTTACATTCCTGCCGCCAGGGCCAGCAAAACAACGCTTCCGACGATGATCCGCCACCATGCAAACAGCCCGTAGCCGCGCTTGGACACATAGCCAAGCAGCCAGCGCACCACCAGAATCGCGGTGATGAAGGCGCAAACGAACCCGATGATGATGTTGTCCAGCGCCGCGGCGTCGATGACATCGCGATTCTTGTAGAGGTCATAGACGAAGGCACCAAGCATCGTGGGCATGGACAGAAAGAACGAAAACTCTGCCGCCGACCGCTTGTCCGCACCCAGAAGCAGTGCGCCGACGATCGTCGCCCCTGATCGCGAGACGCCGGGGATCATCGCAAGGCACTGGATCACGCCGATCTTGAAGGCCATGGACAGGGGGAAATCCTCGGCCCGGAACAAGCGGGGGCTGGTCGCCCACCGATCCACCAGCAGCAGCACGATCCCACCAAGGATCAGCATGACCGCGATCAGCATCGGCGTTTCGAACAACACGGTCTTGATGATGTCATGGGCCAGGACGCCGATGACCACGGCAGGCATGAAGGCCAGCAGCACCGCGCCGATGAACCGGCGCGAGGTGGGATCATGGGGGGCCGATGCCAGGATGTTCCACAGCCGGGTGGCGTAAACACCAAGGATCGCCAGAACCGCGCCAAGCTGGATCACCACCTCGAAAGCGCGACCGGGGGAATGGAAATCAAGGAAATGTCCCGCCAGCAGGACATGGCCGGTGGATGAGACGGGAATGAACTCGGTCAGCCCCTCGAGAAGTCCGAGGATCGCGGCGACAATCGTGTTGTGTTCCATCAGAGGCTGCGCAGGTTCTTCGCCGAATCCTTGATCGCGTTATACTGGCCCGACGGACGGAAACGCCAAAGATAGTCCTCGATCACCGCCTCGGCGGCGGTGGGCTGTATTCCAAGATCGGCAAAGCCCCTGGCGTCCTCGCTGACGACATTGTCGTCACGCAGCAGGATGACCTGATCGCGTCCCAGGATCTTGTTGGTGAATAGTCCGCCGGTGACATACTGCACACCGTCCAGAACTCCGGCGCCGATCCTTGCCAGCCAGAACGGCATGTTCACAACCAGTCGGCGGCGGCGAGTGGCCTTCAGCACCTGTCCGACGATCTCGCGCAGGGTCATCACGTCGGGGCCGCCCAGTTCATAGATGCCGGGCTTGGCCTCGCCCGCGGCGCCCATCGCGGCGGCGGTGGCGACGTCATCGACGAAGACCGGCTGCATGCGCGTCCGCGCGCCGGCGATCGGCATGACCGGTCCCAGCCGCGCCATGCTGGCAAAGCGGTTGTAGAAATGATCGTCGGTTCCGAAGATCACCGAAGGGCGCAGCACGATCGCGTCGGGGCGATGCTCCAGCACCGCTGCCTCGCCGCGTGCCTTCGCGGCGACATATCGGCTGGCCGAATCGGGATCGACGCCGATCCCCGAGATGTGCACGACATGCCGGACACCCATTTCCTTCGAGAGGCGAGCGATATGGGTCGCACCCTCTTCGAAGACGGTGTGAAAATTGCTCTTGCCCTCGGGGCGTTCGATATTGACGCAGTTCACCACCGCGTCGGCATCCGACATCGCTGCGCGGACAGAATCCTCGTCGCGGATATTGCACAGCACCGGGACGACCTGCCCGACCGCGCCATAGGTGCGCGTGAACAGGGCTTCGTCCGGTCGGCGCACCGCGACACGCACCCGCCAGCCGCGCCGGGCCATGATGCGCGCCACCTGCCGGCCGACAAAGCCAGACCCGCCAAAGATCGTGACCAGTTGTGCCATGGGCCTATCGCCTCCTTCGTGCAGCGTCCTTGATCGTCCATACCCAAGCGCGGGCGTCATCACAAGCGCGCCGCGTCACGCGGCGTGGCGGATGCGGTCGATCAGCCGGTCGGCGACACGATAGGCGTTCGCGGCGATCGTCAGGCTGGGATTGCAGCCGTTCGATGTGGGCATGAAGCTGGAATCGGCCACGATCAGGTTGTCGATCCCATGCACCCGGCAATTGCGGTCCAGCACGGATTTGCGCGCATCGTCGCCAAATCGCAGCGTTCCGCAGGGATGCGCGAAGTTCAGCGTCGGCATCTGGCTGAAGAAGATCCGGCGATGCGCACGGAATGCCGACTTCATTTCCTTTCTGAATGCGGTTCGCCGGTTCAGCAGTTCATCGTGCAGCTGATATTGAAATCGCAGGCGGTCGGGATGCGCGGGGTCGCACAGGACCCGGTTCTCGGAATAGGGCAGGTCTTCCAGAACGCCGACGAATATCTTGGCCGGCCCAAGTATCGGCAGAATGCCATAGGGCAGCAGCCGCAACCCATGGCGCAGCGGCCGCAGCCGCCGCAGCGACGATTGTTCGAACATCTGGTTCAGCGCGTAAAGTACCTCACCGTATCCGGCGTCGATTCCCATCGACTGGATCAGGCCGAAACGCTGTCCTTGGACATGATACAGGTCCCGCAGGCTGAGTGCCCGGCTGGGGGCATCCGACCGCGCGCCCCGCCCGGGCCAGATCGCAAGCATCTCGCTGAGATGGAACATCAGGTTCCGGCCAACCAGATCGTGACGATTGCCAATTCCCGTCGGCCAGGATTCGCTGGCCGAGCGCAGCAGAAGCGATGGTGAAGCCAGCCCGCCGCCCGCCAGGACATAGTGCCGCGCGCTGAGTGTGAAGTCCTGCCCGGCGCGCTGGCAATGGATGCGGGTGACGCGGCGGTCGGCCTCGATCCGCGTCACGTTGCACCGGTCCAGCAACTGGGCATTCCCGGTGCGCAGCGCAGGTTGGACCCCCGCCGACCGCCCGTCCATCTTGCAGGGGCGCAGGCAGCGGCGACCGAAGCATTGTTGGCAATCGGGCGGAAACGCGGCGGCGATATGTGTCTGGTATGGGTGTAGCCCTGCCTTTTCAAAGGCCCGGCGCAGCGCGGCGTCGACATCGGTGACCGGGCGCGCGGCGCGCAAGGCAGGCGCGGGGACGGCGCTAAGCGGATCCGTCTCGCCGCTGATCAGATAGTTCTTCTCGGCCTCGTCGAAATAAGGCGTCATTTCGGCATAGGACAGCGGCCACCCCCCGGTGGGGTGCGGGCGCTGCGACGAATCATCCAGATCATGCGGCTCGGGTCGTTCCAGCGTGGCGGCATAGAAGGTCGAAGTTCCGCCGACGCAGGACCCCAGCATGCCGTGAAGCTGTGAATCTCGTCCGTCGATCCGCGCCTCCAGCGGATAGGGCCACATTCCCGCATCAAGCCGGGCGGCAGGGTCGGTCTGCATGGTCTCGATCTCGGCCTTGTCGGTGCCGGCCAGATCGGGCCCTTTTTCCAGCATCAGGACCGAAAGCCCGGCCTCGGCCAGCCGGCGCGCGGCGCTGCCCCCTCCGACTCCGGTTCCGATCACGATCACATCCCAATCGCGTTCACGATAGGCGTCCAACATTCACTTGTTCCCAACACAAGGTCCGCGCAAACATGACGCGCAGATCGACTCGGTGAAGATACTTACACAGAATGCAAATGACTGCATCGTGTCGTTTAGGACAGATCCGGTGCCGGGGCATCGGTCGGTGATTCTGAGGTGGGTCGAAAAAATTGCGCGACACCCCATTGACGCCCCCCGAAACTGGCTTTAGTCACCCCGCTCACACCACCTGCCCAGGTGGCGGAACTGGTAGACGCGCACGGTTCAGGTCCGTGTGCCGCAAGGCGTGGAGGTTCGAGTCCTCTCCTGGGCACCATTGGTCAAAAAGCCCCTGAAGCCATCTGGTTTCAGGGGCTTTCTGTTGCAACAATGGTCCTTGCTGGCGGAAGCCCCCACAAGGGATCGGGCTGCCGGATTCAGGCCGCGGCGACGCAGAAGCCTGCCGCAGCCTGAGATGAATTGCTGAGAATTCGGAGATGCGGCGCTGTCGATCGCCCGACCGGTTCGCGGTCGAGCCTTAGTCGAATGTCGGGAAGAACAGATCCGATCCCGTGAAGATCTCGAACCCGTCGGCCGTGACGCCAAGCGAATGTTCGAATTGCGCGGACAGGGACTTGTCACGAGTCACCGCCGTCCAGTCATCGGCAAGAACCTTGGTCTCCGGTCGGCCAAGATTGATCATGGGTTCTATCGTGAAAAACATTCCCTCTTCCAGCACCGGACCTTTGCCGGGTCGTCCGAAATGCAGGACATTGGGGGGCGCGTGAAATACCCGGCCAAGCCCGTGGCCGCAGAAATCGCGCACGACCGACATGCGGTGGCCTTCGGCGTATTGCTGGATCGCGGCACCGATATCGCCGAACGTCGCGCCGGGGCGCACCGCCTCGATCCCCTTCATCAGCGAATCGTGCGTGACCTGGATCAGCCTTTGCGCCTTGATCGACGGCTTGCCCGCGACATACATGCGGCTTGTGTCGCCATACCAGCCATCGACGATCACGGTCACGTCGATGTTCAGGATATCGCCGTTCTGCAACAGCTTCTCGCCCGGAATTCCATGGCAGACGACATGGTTCACGCTGATGCAGCTTGCATGCTGATAACCGCGATAGCCGATCGTGGCCGATGTGGCACCGGCCTCTTCGATGCGGCTGCGGATGAAATCGTCCAGCATGCCGGTCGTCGCGCCGGGCTGAACCAGCGGCCCCACCTCGTCCAGGATCCGCGCGGCCAATGCGCCCGCCTTGCTCATGCCCGCGAAATCCTCGCGTCCGTGAATGCGGATGCCTTCCTTGGTGATGCGGCTGTCTTCGTCCATCGCTGATCCTTTCGTCTGACCGCATAGATAGACGCGTCGCGCCACTTGTTCCAGTGCCGCGCGTGCGCATAGAAGAAGGCAGAGGCAGCGAGGGGCGCGGGAACAGATGCAGACGGACAATCCGACGGCGGCGATTCTGGTGATCGGGGACGAGATCCTGTCGGGCCGCACCCGCGAGGGCAATGCGCATCATCTGGCGCAGGTCTTGTGTGCGACCGGCTTCGATCTGCGCGAGATTCGTGTGGTGGCCGACGATCAGGATCAGATCGTCGCGGCGGTCCGGGCGTTGGACAGCAGCCTTGGCGGCGCCTGGGATCTGCTGTTCACCAGCGGCGGCATCGGCCCGACCCATGACGACATCACCGCCGATGCCGTGGCCGCCGCACACGGCACGACCGTCGAGATCCACCCCGAGGCGCGTGCGGTGTTGCAGGCGCGCTGTGATCGGATGGGCACGGAACTGACCCCGAACCGGCTGCGGATGGCCCGGATTCCGGTCGGCGCCACGCTGATCGACAACGCGGTGTCGGGCGCGCCCGGATTCTCGATCGGGCATACGCATGTGATGGCCGGGGTGCCCGAGGTCTTCCGCGGCATGGTGGACTGGCTGATCCCGCGGCTGGCGTCGGGCCGTCCCGTTCAGTCGCGGACCGTCGAGGTGCGCCGCGGCGAAAGCGACGTGGCCGAGGAACTGCGCGCCATCGCGGCCGAATTTCCAGACCTGTCGCTGGGTTCCTATCCCTATCACGACGAGCGCGGCTGGGGCACCAATCTGGTCGTGCGCGGCCTTGACGATTCCCGCGTGTCCCTTGCGATGGATGAGCTTAAGCGGCGGCTGGCGCTGTGACGGACCCGGCGCTAGCCGAGGCGTTCGAGGCGACCTGGCCCGCCGCCGAATACGCCGACGCCGGCGGGTTTCGCATCGGGCGCGCGCAGGGGGCCGGGCGTCGTGTCAATTCGGCATGCGCGGTCCGAAGCTGGTCGCCGGCAGACATCGACGATGTGTTGCGCATCCAGTCGGACTGGCGGCAGGCGGCGGCGTTTCGGGTGCTGGACGACGAGACGCGCCTGATTGCGGCACTGACCGACCGCGGATTTCAGCGCGCCACGCCCACCGTCGTCATGCAGGCGGATGTCAGTGCGCTGACCGACCGCCGGATTCCGCCGGTCATGGCCTTTGCGGTCTGGCCGCCTCTGGCGATCCAGCGGGATATCTGGGTGGCGGGCGAGATCGGCCCCGAACGCCAGGCCGTGATGCAGCGCGTGGCAGTTCCGAAAGCAGCGCTTCTGGGCCGGATCGAGGATCGCGCGGCCGGCGCCGGTTTCGTGGCGATCCATTCGGGCGTCGCGATGGTCCACGGGATCGAGATCCTGCCCGACTGGCGCCGCAAGGGTCTGGCCGGGTGGATGATGCGGCGCGCCGCCGTCTGGGCACGGGAAAACGGTGCGCGTCGGCTGGCGCTTGCGGTGACGCGGGCGAACGCCCCGGCCATCGCCCTGTATCGCGGTCTTGGGTTCAGCGATGCGGGCGGATACACTTATTTCGTGAAGCCGTGATCGGCCATGCAGGTCTGAGCCGTCACAGTTCGGTGCGCAGTTCCCACAGATCGGGGAACAACACCACATCCAGCATCCGGCGCAGATAATTGACGCCTGTCGTGCCGCCCGAGCCGCGCTTGAAGCCGATGATGCGTTCGACGGTCGTGACGTGGTTGAAGCGCCAACGGCGAAAATAATCCTCGAAATCGACCAGTTTTTCGGCCAGCTCATACAGTTCCCAGTAGCGGCGCGGATCGCGATAGATTTCGGCCCATGCGGCGCGCGCCATGGCATCGGGCTGATGCGGCAGGTCCAGCCGTTCGCGTGCCGGCAGGTCGAACCCGGCCGCGCGCAGCCGCGCCAGAACCTCGTCGTACAGCGATGGGCGCTTGACCTCGGCCAGCAGCGGATGGGCCAGTTCCGCGCGGTGTTCGTGCGGTCGGATCATCGCCATGTTGCGGTTGCCGGCGACGAATTCGATCATCCGGTACTGATAGGACTGAAAGCCGCTGCTTTCCCCCAGAGTGTCGCGGAACTGGGTGTATTCGCTGGGGGTCATGGTGCGCAGGACATCCCATGCCGAGTTCAGCTGTTCCATGATCCGCGCCACGCGGGTCAGCATCTTGAACGCCGGTTGCAGATCGCCTGCTGCGATGCTGTCGCGGGCTGCCGACATCTCGTGCAGCGCCAGTTTCATCCACAACTCGCTGGTCTGATGCTGGATGATGAACAGCATTTCGTCATGGGCCGAAGACTTCGGATGCTGCGCGGTCAGGATCGCGTCAAGCCCCAGATAGTCGCCATAGGACATGTGCCCCTGAAACGACATGCGCGCACCTTCGTCAGTTGGGTCGTAGCTCATTCTTTCAACCTGAAACGCTGGATCTTGCCGGTCTGGGTCTTGGGCAGCGCGTCGCAAAAGACGATGCTGCGCGGATATTTGAACGGCGCGATCGTGTCCTTCACATGCCGCTGCAGACGTTCGACGGTGGCCTGGTCGGCGGCAATGCCCGGTGCCAGGACGACATGCGCCTGGACGATCTGGCCGCGTTCGGGATCGGGCGCGCCGATGACCGCGCATTCCAGCACATCCTCATGGGACAGCAGGGCGGCTTCCACATCGGGGCCGGCGATGTTGTAGCCCGCCGACAGGATGATGTCGTCGGACCGTGCGGCAAAGTGGAAACGCCCGTCTTCGTCCTGCCAGAACGTGTCGCCGGTCAGGTTCCAGCCATCCCGGACATAGTCGGCCTGACGCGGGTCGTTCAGATACCGGCAGCCGGTCGGTCCGATCACCGCCAGCCGGCCCAGTTCGCCGCGCGGCAGTTCCATGCCGTCCTCGTCCACGATCCGCGCGCGATAGCCGCCCACGGGCCGCCCGGTGCAGGCAGGATGGCTGTCGTCGAAGCGGTTCGTGATGAAGATATGCAGCATCTCGGTCGATCCGATTCCATCCAGCATCGGCTTGCCGGTCTTGTCGCGCCATTCCTGCCACACCGGGCCGGGCAGCGTCTCGCCCGCGCTGACGGCGGCGCGCAGGCTGGACAGGTCGGCACCCTCTTCCATGGCGCGCAGCATGACACGATAGGCGGTTGGCGCGGTAAAGCAGATCGTCGCGCGATGCTGCTGGATAATCTCGATCATGTTCGGCGGTGAGGCGTTTTCAAGCAGCACCGCCGAGGCGCCGAAGCGCAGCGGAAACACCGCCATCCCGCCCAGACCAAACGTGAAGGCCAGTGGCGGACTGCCCACGAACACGTCGTCCGGCGTCACGCCCAGAACTTCCTTGGCATAGCCGTCCGCGATGATCAGCAGATCGCGGTGGAAATGCATGGTCGCTTTCGGCTCGCCGGTGCTGCCGCTGGTGAAGCCCATCAAGGCAACGTCGTCACGGCCCGTCCTGACGGAATCGAACCTGACCGGCTTGGTCAGCGCCGCGCGGTCCAGTTCGGCATCGTGGTTGGCCGTGCCGTCGAAGCCGATCACGGTTTCCAGATGGTCCGACGTCTTCGCCGCCGCGACCAGGTCGTCCATCAGTCGGGTGTCGCACAGTGCGTGGGTGATCTGGGCCTTGTCGATGACCTTCGCCAATTCCCCGGCCCGCAGCATCGGCATGGTGTTCACCACCACCGCCCCCGCCTTCGTCGCCGCCAGCCAGCAGGCCACCATCGCCGGATTGTTCGCAGACCGGATCATGACCCGGTTGCCGGGCCTTACCCCGTAATCCTGCACCAGCGCGCCTGCCAGCCGGTTGGTCCAGTCGGCCAGTTCCTTGTAGGTCCGCGCGCGCCCGTTGCCGACCAGCGCGTTGCGGTCGCCGAAGCCGCGCTGGACCATCCGGTCGGTCAGTTCGGATCCGACATTGATCCAGTCCGGGTAGTCGAAGCCCGACAGGTCGATCGCGGGCCACGCCTGGGGCGGGGGCAGGTTGTCACGGGCAAAGCTGTCCGAATGCCCGCTGGGTCCAAGTTTGTGCATCGACCTCTCCTGTTCGCCGTTCCTGTTCGTTTCAGTCCGGAACAACCGCGGTGGCCTCGATCTCGACCTTGGCGCGGTCCTCGACCAGCCCGGCGACCTGAACCAGCGCCATCGCCGGGAAATGCCGTCCGATCACGTCGCGATAGGCAGCCCCGACCTCGCGCAGCGCGGCCAGGTATTCGTGCTTGTCGGTGACATACCAGGTCAGCCGCACCAGATGTTCGGGCCCGGCGCCCGCCTCGGCCAGAATCGCGACGATGTTTTCCAGAACCTGCCGGACCTGACCGGCGAAATCGTCGGTCTGGAACTGCTGATCGGCGTCCCAGCCGACCAACCCGCCGGTAAAGATCATCCGGCCGCGCGCGGCGATGCCGTTGGCGTAACCGACGGCGCGTTTCCAGTTCGCGGGATGCAACTGTTCATGCATGGTGGGCCTCGAATCTGGGACGGATATGTGCGGGCCAGGGCGCAGGGCGGAAGTCGCGTTCCATCCAGACCACCGTGGGGCGCGCCTTGATGCGGTCATCTGCCGTCAACAGGAACCGCGCGCTGGTGCGGCCCAGATGTTCGACCCTCAGATGCCAGTCCAGCCGGTCCCCAAGCCGCGAGGGCTTGCGGAAATCTATCTCCAACCGCGCGGTCGGCATGCCGAAGCCTTCCGCGATCATCTGCGAAAACGGATAGCCGACCTCGTCAGCCATGAAGTTTTCCACGACCGAATTCACCATCTCGGCATAGCGCGGATAGAAAACGATGCCCGCCGGGTCGCAGTGGCAGAATTCGATGGCGATGCTGCGGTGATAGCTCATGCCCCCTCCAGAACATTGCGGGCGATGATCAGCTTCTGAACGTCGCTGGCGCCCTCATAAATGCGCAGGGCCCGGATCTCTCGATAGAGGCTTTCGACCATCGTGCCGCGCCGCACGCCGTCGCCACCCCACAGCTGCACCGCCTGATCTATGACCGCTTGCGCCGCTTCGGTTGCATACAGCTTGGCCATCGCCGCCTCGCGGGTAATCCGGGGGGCGCCCATATCCTTGGTCCAGGCGGCGCGATAGACCAGCAGCGCGGCGGCATCGATCTGCAGCGCCATTTCAGCGATATGTCCCTGAACCATCTGCAGTTCGGCCATCGGCGCGCCGAACAATTGCCGTTCACGCACCCGTGCGACGGATTCCTGCAGCGCCCGACGGGCGAACCCCAGGGCGGCGGCCCCGACGGTCGGACGGAAATGGTCCAGAACCGTCATGGCGATGCGGAACCCAGATCCGGCCTCGCCGATCAGCGCATCCTTGGGCAGGCGAACCCCTTCCAGCCGCAGATGCGCCAGCGGATGCGGCGCCATCACCTCGATCCGGTCCACGACGGTCAGACCGGGCGCATCGGCAGGCAGCAGAAAAGCAGACAACCCCTTCGCCCCCGGCGCCTCGCCGGTGCGTGCGAAGATCACATGGATATCGGCGATCCCGCCGTTCGAGATGTAGGTCTTTTCGCCATCCAGCACCCAGCCATTGTCGTCGCGCCGCGCGGTGGTGGCAGTGCGGGCGACATCCGAGCCCGATCCCGGTTCGGTCAGCGCGAAGGCTGAAATCGCCTCGCCCGCCCGCGTCCGGTCCAGCCATGCGCGCTGCGCGGGCGTTCCGAACAGCGTCACCGCACCCATGCCCAGACCCTGCATCGCAAAGGCGAAATCCGCCAGGCCGTCATGGCGCGCCAAGGTTTCGCGGATCAGGCACAGGCTGCGGATATCCAGCGCGTCGCCGCCCGAATGGCGCAACCAGCCATCGGCGCCCAGATCTTGCACCAGCCCCCGGCAGGCCGCGTCAACGTCGTCATGATCGACCGGCAGAGTGGCCCCGGCCCAATCGTCCAGCGCCGCCGCCAATTCGCGGTGGCGGTCCTCGAAAAACGGCCAGGTCAGAAAGCTTCGGTCCATCTTCTTCTTTGTCCCAACATCCAAGGGAAAGCAGATCAGTCGCCTTGAAACACCGGCTGCTCTTTGTTGACGAAAGCGCGGTAGGCGCGTTCGAAATCGCGCGTCTGCATGCAGATCGCCTGCGCCTGCGCCTCGGCCTCGATCGCCTGATCCAGGCCCATGTTCCATTCCTGGTTCAGCTGCGTCTTGGTGATCCCATGCGCCCATGTCGGCCCCGCGGCGATGCTGCGGGCCAGTTCCATCGCCGCCGTTTCGACATCCTCATGCAGACTGTTCCAGAAGCCCCAGCGCTCGCCTTCCTGGGCGCGCAGTACGCGTCCGGTATACAGCAGTTCGGCCGCGCGGCCCTGGCCGACGATGCGGGGCAGCATGGCGCAGGCCCCCATGTCGCAGCCAGCCAGCCCGACGCGGGTGAACAGGAACGCGGCCTTGGCCGAGGGCGAGGCCAGCCGGAGGTCGCTGGCCATGGCCATGATCGCGCCTGCGCCGACGCAGGTCCCCTCGACCGCGGCGATCACCGGCTTGCCGCAATGAATCATCGCCTTGACCAGTTCGCCGGTCATGCGGGTGAAGGCCAGCAGTTCCGGCATTTCCATTGCGACCAGCGGGCCGATGATGTCATGGACATCGCCGCCGGAACAGAAATTGCCGCCGTTGCTGGCCAGAACCACGACATCCACATCATCGGCATGGGCCAGGTCGCGGAAGGTGCGGCCCAGTTCGGCATAGCTGTCGAAGGTCAACGGGTTCTTGCGCTCGGGGCGATTCAGGCGGATCACGGCGATGCGGTCGCTGACGTGCCAGTGGAAATGCTGCGGCGTCAGGTTCGCCATGCGGATCGGTTTCATTCGTTCCTCCCGGCGCGCGCAAGAATGTCGCGCATCATGTCCAGATCGGTTTCGCCAAGCCTGGCAAAGATTGCATCGACCTCGGCCTCGTGGCCGGTCGCCATGGCCTCGAATGCGGTCAGCCCGTCCGGCGTCAGGCGCACGCGGATGCGGCGGCGGTCGCCGTCTTCGGCCTCGCGCCGGGCCATCCCGTCCTTTTCCAGCCGGTCCACCACGGCGGTTGCGTTGCCGTTCGATACCAGCAGCATCCGCGACAGTTCCGACATCGTCACCCCCTCGCGCCGCCGCCACAGCGCAGCCATGACGTCAAAGCGGGGCAGGGTGGTGTCATGTTCGCGGCGCAGATAGTCGCGCAAACGATTTTCCGCGGCGCGAGTCACGCCCAGAAGGCGGATCCATGTCTTCAGGCGCCGCTTGGACAGATCGCTCATGCGCTTTCGCCTCCGTCCAGCATGATCGCCTGGCCGTTGACGCTGGCCGCCGAGGGTGATGTCAGCCACATCGCGGTGCCCGTCACCTCGGACGGGGCGACCAGACGTCCCTGCGGGTTCCTGGCGGTCAGGGATGCCAACGCCTCGGCTTCGTCCCGGCCGGTCTTGTCGATGATATTGGCGATGCTGCGGCGGGTCATGTCGGTGTCCAGAAAGCCCGGACAGATCGCGTTCACGGTGATGCCCTTCTTCGCGACCTCGTGGGCCAGTGACCGCACCAGCCCCATGACGCCGTGCTTGCTGGCGGCATAGGGCGCGGCATAGGCCGCCCCGCGCAGCCCCGCGATCGAGGCCACGGCGATCAGCCGGCCGCCGGTCTGCATTCGTGCCAGTCCCTGCTGAAACGTCAGGAAGGTGCCGGTCAGATTGGTGGCGATCATGTGGCTCCAATGTTCCAGATCGACCCTGGCAAAGGGCGCGGCTTCGGCCACGCCGGCATTGGCGATCACGATCTGGCAGGGACCGGCCTGATCGAACATCGCGCGGACCTGATCCGGGTCGCTGACATCGCCCGCCACGGCGCGGATGCCGCCTGTCGCCACCTGCGCCAGCCTTTCCATGCGACGCCCGGTGATGATCACCTCGTGCCCGGCATCGGCGAAGGCGCGGGCCATGTCGGCGCCCGTGCCGCTGCCGCCGCCGGTTATCAGGACGCGGGTCACGCCCGGATCTCCTCGGCCTGACGTTCGGCAAGGCGGCGCGCCTGATCGCGGCCTGCCAGATAGGGCAGCGGCCATTCGGCCGCCTCGTCCCCCAGGGCCACGGCGGCATGCAGCGTCCAGTAAGGGTCCGCAAGATGGGGTCGCGCCAGACAGACCAGATCGGCCCTCCCCGCCATCAGGATCGAGTTCACATGGTCGGGTTCGTAGATATTGCCGACAGCCATGGTCGCGATCCCGGCCTCGTTCCTGATATGGTCGGAAAACGGCGTCTGGAACATGCGCCCATAGACCGGGCGGGCGTCAGGCGTCGTCTGGCCGGCGGAAACGTCGATGATATCGGCCCCGGCCTGACGGAACAGCCGGGCGATCTGCACCGCGTCTTCCGGCGTGACACCGTCAGTGCCGACCCAGTCATTGGCGCTGATCCGGACCGACATCGGTTTGCTTTCGGGCCACGCCGCGCGCATCGCGGCAAATACCTCCAACGGCCAACGCATCCGGTTTTCCAGAGACCCGCCATATTCATCCGCGCGCCGGTTGGACACCGGAGAGATGAATCCGCTGATCAGGTAACCATGGGCGGCGTGCAGTTCGATCATGTCGAACCCGGCGCGTTCGGCCATGCGGGTCGCGGCGACGAACTGATCCCGGACCTGATCCATCTGTGCCCGCGTCATTTCCTGCGGCACGGCATTGTCGGCCGACCATGGCAGGGCCGAGGCCGACATGATCGGCCAGTTTCCGTCGGCCAGCGGCTGGTCCATGCCCTGCCATCCGATGCGGGTGCTGCCCTTGCGGCCCGAATGGCCGATCTGGCAACAGATGCGGGCATCGGTTTCCTCATGCACGAAATCGGTGATCTCGCGCCATGCGGCCTGGTGTTCCGGGGCATACAGCCCGGGGCAGCCGGGCGTGATCCGGCCTTCGGCCGAGACGCAGGTCATCTCGGTATAGATCAGCCCCGCGCCGCCCTTGGCCCGTTCGCCATAATGAACAAGGTGCCAGTTCATAGGCTTGCCATCGACTGCCTTGTATTGCGCCATGGGTGACACAACGATGCGGTTCTTCAGCCGCATATCGCGCAAGTTGAAGGGGGCGAACATCGGCGCGCGGCCGGGCTGACCGCCGGCTTGTTGCTGAAACCAGTCCTCGGCCCGGCGCACCCAGTCGGGATCGCGCAGGCGCAGGTTTTCATGGCTGATCCGCTGGCTGCGCGTCAGCAGCGAATAGGTGAACTGGATCGGTTGCAGGTCGAAGTAACGTTCAACCTGTTCGAACCATTCAAGGCTGTTGCGGGCTGCCGATTGCAGGCGCAGAACTTCGAGCCGGCGTTCCTCCTGATAGCGTTCGAAGGCGCGTTCCATGGTGGGTTCGGAATGCAGGTATTCGGCAAGTGCGATGGCGCTGTCGAAAGCCAGCCGTGTACCCGAACCGATGGAAAAATGCCCCGTCGCCGCCGCGTCGCCCATCAAAACGACGTTGCCCTGATACCAGCGTTCACAGATCACGCGGGGGAAGTTCATCCAGACCGCCGAGCCGCGCAGATGCGCCGCGTTCGACATCAGATCATGCCCGTCCAGATGATCGGCAAAGACAGCCCGGCAGGTTTCGACGATCTGCTCCTTCGTCATCGCTTCGAAGCCGAAGCTGTCCCAGGTCTGCTGGCTGCATTCGACGATGAAGGTCGCCGTGTCGTCGTCGAATTGATAGACATGCGCCCACAGCCAGCCGTGTTCTGTCCGCTCGAAGATGAAGGTGAAGGCGTCGTTGAATTTCTGATGCGTGCCCAGCCAGATGAACTTGCACAGGCGCATGTCGATATCGGGCTTGAACACGTCCTGATATTCGGTCCGGACCTTGCTGTTCAGCCCGTCCGAGGCGACGACCAGATCATAGTCCCCGGCATAGCTTTCGGCGCTGCCGAACTCGGTTTCGAACCGCATGTCCACGCCCAGTTCGCGCGCGCGGTCCTGCAGCAGCGTCAGCATCTTCTTGCGCCCGATTCCGGCAAAGCCATGCCCGCCTGACACATCGCGATGTCCGTCGCGAATGACCGCGATATCGTCCCAATAGATGAAGTTGTCGCGGATCGCCTGCGTCGATTGCGGATCGTTGCGCTGCATCCGTTCCAGCGCGTCATCAGACAGCACGACACCCCAGCCGAATGTGTCGTTGGCGCGGTTGCGTTCCAGGACCGTGACCTGATGCGCGGGATCGCGCAATTTCATCGAGATCGCGAAATACAGGCCCGCAGGGCCGCCGCCGAGGCAGAGAATCTTCATGCCGTGCCACCTCCTGTTATCGGAAAGCTGGCACGGCGCAGATATTATTTCAAGCTTGAAATTTCCCGTCGAAGCGCATCGGCGATGATCGCGGGCACCTCGGGCGCCAGACCGATCGGCTGAAGACGCGGACCATCGAACCCAGCCTGGTCCAGCGCCTGCGGCAGGTCATCGGTCACATGCTCGGCCCTGAGGGCAAAGAAAGGCAGGCTGACCGCCCGTGCCAGGCCGCGCGCCGCGTCGGCGATGAAGGGATCCTGCTCGACAAAGCCGGTGACCACGCGGGCGAAATGCGGAGCGATCAGGTCTGCCAGCGCCGAGGTGATGTTGAAGCTGGCCTGCGACCGCCCTGAACCATGGGCCGTCAACAGAAGTGTCGTGTCGTTCGGGGCCCAGCCTTGTTCGGCGGCGGCACCGTGCGCCAGCCGAACGATCAGCGGCGGCAGTGCCGGATCGGTGCCGAACGGGCGCATGATGCGGGCGTTCGCGGCCCCTGCCTCGGCCAGCTTGCGCGGCAGTTGCGTGCCGGTGAACCACCCCTCGGCCATGAACATCGGATAGATCAGGCTGTGATCGTCGCAGGCATCGGCCAGCGCCCCCGGCATCGCCAATGTCGCGCCCCTGACCTCGCAGCCCGGACTTTCTGCGGCGACGCGCGCGGCGAGGTCGCGGATCGCCTGTTCCTGCGGTTCGGGATCGCCCGGCTGACCGTGCGAGACAATGACGGCTTTGCTGATGTGGTGTGTCATCAGTCGCGAAAATACTGCGCGAAGGCTTCCGGCATCTCGAATTCGGACAGCGCCCGCGCGCGCCCTTCGGCGGACATCTTTCTGGCGGTCTTCTCGATGATGCGCGGCATTTTCTCATCCGGCTGCTCGGCCATGAAATCGCCCAGATACCAGCGGATGAACGTGAAGCAGATCACATCCTCCAGGGCCTGCACCTCGGGGTCGCGCTTCAGGCCCTGCTTGGTCAGCATCCTGCGCGCCGCGTCGATATCTGCGTCGTCATAGCCCGCCTGTCGCATGATCCCGGCGATTCGGTCGGCGTGGCGTCGCCCCTGTTCCTGCCGCCATTGCAGGTAACCGGCCCGATCCATCGGATAGGCGTCGCGTGGCAGTGTCCATCGTTCGATATGCTGGCCGCGACAGGCGATCCGCAACGGGTCCGAGGCATCGGGAAACAGCCGCTGCTGTTCGGCTGTCATGCGCTGGCCATACAGCAGGTTGGCAGGTGTTCCGTCTTCCAGGTTGGGGTCCTGGGCGTTTGCCGCGTCGATGCTGGCGAAGGCGTGGTCGAGCCGGGTGGTCATGCGCGTCCTTTCCTTTTGTCGCAGTCTGACCCGCTGGCGGGGCAGGCTGCAAGCGGCTATCTGCGGGTGGATGAACGGATGGAGCGAATACCTGCTGGCCTGGATTTGCTTTCTGGCCGCGCACATGGTTCCGGCCGCGCCGGGGCCGCGGGGCCTGCTGATCGCCCGACTGGGGCGGCGGGGCTATCTTCTGGCGTTCAGCCTTGTTTCGGTCGCGCTGCTGATCTGGCTGGTACGGGCATCGTCGGGCGCACCCTACGTCGGGCTGTCGCAGGCGGGCACGGGCAGCCGTTGGCTGGTCAATCTGGCGATGCCCGTGGCGATCCTGACGGGCGCGATTGCGACGGGGATGTCGGGCCTGCTGATGGCCTTCGCGATCTGGGCGGCCGCGCATCTGGTTGCGAACGGCGATCTGGCGCATGCGATCCTGTTCGGCGGGATGCTGGTCTTTGCAGGTTCGGGACTGATCCGTTCGGGGTTTCCGTGTGTGTTCCGGCCCTCGGTCTTGCGGATAGTGGCGGCCATTGGCCTGTGGATCGCGCTTCTCCTGCTGCACCCTGTCGTCGTGGGTGTCTCGCCCTTGCCCGGCTGACGCCGGGCGAAGGCCGGGGGCGCAGCGGGTATTCCGCCAAAGAAAATGTCTCAGGTCAGGCGGAACGCGTCTGGAAGCCGGTCCTGACCTGTCAGGATCAGATCGGCCATCAGCCGGGCGATTCCGGGCGCCATGCCGAAGCCGATCTTGAACCCGCCATTCGCGATGTAATGGCCCGGCCTTCCCGGCCACTGACCGAGAAGTGGCGCACGCGATTTCGCGCGGGGCCGAATCCCGGCCCAACGCTGGACGATCCGTGCCTGGGCCAGGGCAGGGCAGATCCTGCGGGCGCGGGCGACGAGGTCGTCCAGCATCAGGTCGGGGGCCAGATGGTCGAAATCATTTTCCGAGGTAGAGCCGACGGCGGTCGTGCCATCCGCATGCGGCACGATATGCAGCCCATCGGCGAAGACCTGCGGCGCGCCGGGTGCCGGGAAATCCAGCAGCGCCGACTGGCCTTTGATCCCCTTTCCGACCGATCTGCCCAGATCGTCGCCCAGCATCTGAAGGCCCGCTGCGCCGGTGGCCCACAGCGCGGGACCTGTGGACGCGTCTGGTCGTGCTGATTGGCCTTCGACGATCTGCCCGCCCCTTGCCCGGATCGCGCCAGCCAGCGCGGCCAGCGCCAGACAAGGGTTCAGCCGGGCCGTCAGCCGGTCTTCAAGCCAGATCCCGGTCGGACTGCAGGGCACCAGCGGCGATCCGGGGGTGTCCGTCAGCCGCATCGGCATCGTCGCGGGCCATCGTGCATCCGCGCCTGCGATGCGTGTTTTCAACCGTTCCGCCGTGGCCATGTCCGGGACGGGTTGCAGGCGACCGGTGCGCCCATAGCCGCTGGAAAGGCCAGAGACAGTCTCGACCTCGGCCCAGAACGCCGAGGCAAACAGCAGGCTGTCCAGCTGAAACGCCTTCTTGTCGTTCCATTGCTCGGGGGCGTGGGGGGCAAGCGCGCCGACATTGCCGCCCGACGATCCGGCGCCGATCCGGTCCGCCTCGATGACGCGGACCTTGGCGCCGCGGCGCGCGATCTCCCACGCGCAGGACAGGCCAAGGATGCCGCCGCCGATGATGGTGATGCTTGTCAAACCGCCCGCCCTTCGCCTAGCTGCGACCATGAACGATCTAGTCGATCAGATGGATGGCGGCCAGCCGCAGCTGGCGTGGCGAGAGGGCGGGGTGCCGGTCTCGACCCGCTTCGACGATCCGTATTTCAGCCTTGCGGGCGGTCTGGCCGAGACACGGCATGTGTTTCTGGACGGCAACGACCTGCCGGCGCGGCTGCGGCCGGGGTTCCATGTGGCCGAGCTGGGCTTTGGCACCGGGCTGAACGCACTGGCGCTCGCGCTGGTCGCGCGCGTCCCCGTGGTCATGACAAGCTTCGAGGCTTATCCGATGAGCGTGGACCAGCTGGCCCAGGCGCATGCGGCGTTCCCAGAACTGGCCGGACTGGCGTCGCAACTGCGCAAGGGATGGGGCGCCGCCCGGCTGCAGGTGGGCACGGTCGATCTGCGGCTGGTGATCGGCGATGTGCGGCGCACCTTGCCCGAGTGGCCGGGACGCGCGGATGCGTGGTTTCTGGACGGATTTTCGCCCGCCAGGAACCCCGAGATGTGGTCAGCCGAACTGATGGCGCAGGTCGGGCGGCACAGCGCCGCGGGGGCCGGTTTTGCGACCTATACCGCCGCCGGGCATGTCCGGCGCGCGCTGGAGGAAGCCGGTTTCGCGGTCCAGCGGCGGCCCGGTTTCGGGCGCAAGCGGCACATGAGCGTGGGGCGGCTGCGCGACGACATGACCGACACAGACGCGCAGGGGCCTAGCGTGTGACGCGCGGGATGCGTGTCTGCGTGTAGGTGGCTTCGGGATGCGGCGGGTGGCCATGGGTCACCTGCCAGAAGCGAGGGCCGCCCCGACGCAGAAACAACGGCACGCACAGTGCGACGCCGGCGATGAAGCCACCCGCGTGGGCCCAATAGGCGACGCCTCCCTGATCGCCCGTGACCGTGAACCCGCCGAACAACTGCAACCCCAGCCATGCACCCAGCATCAGCCATGCGGGCACGGTAAAGACCTTGAAGAAGATGATGAAGATCGCCACCACATCGACGCGGGCGCGGGGAAACATCAGCAGATAGCCCCCCATGACGCCTGCGATCGCGCCGGATGCGCCGACCATCGGCACGGACGATCCCGGATCGGCGGCGATCTGCGCGGCCGCGGCGGCAAGCCCCGTCGCCAGGTAGAACAACAGAAAGCCGGGCCGCCCCATCTGTTCTTCAAGATTGTCGCCGAAGATCCACAGAAACAGCATGTTGCCGCCCAGATGCAGCAGTCCCGCATGCAGGAACATGTGACTGGCCAGCCCCCACAGATACTCGCCGTGCATGATCGCCAGCGGATACAGCGCCAGCCGCACCCACAGTGCCGCCCCCGCATCCGAACCGGGCAGGGTCAGGACGAACATCACGATATTCAACGCGATGATCGCCCATGTCACGATGGGGGTGCGCTGGGACGGATTGTGATCGCGGATCGGGAACATCTGACCTTCGGCATCTGCAGCTGCCCCAGCATCCGCCGTCGCGGCCCGTCGCGCAACCCCGCCAGAAAGGTGTCGGGACTGACGGCGTCGGCACGAAACTCAGCCTTCGCGCGGTATGTCATCGGCAGGGACGGGTTCCAGCCCCTGCGCACCCGGACCCTGCGCGGCGGCGCGGTCCGCGGGGTTGAACAGGACGCACAGCTCGTGCGACAGACATCCGCAGCGGATGCAGCCGGCAAGCTGGTCGCGGACCTGTTCCAGCAGACGGATCCGACGGGTCAGATCGTCGCGCCAGTCTTCCGAGATGCGCTGCCATTCCTCGCGGTTCAGCGGCTTTCCGGTCAGTGCCGGGGTCAGGGCCGTGCGGATTTCGGAAAGTGGAAGACCGGCGCGCTGGCCGGCCTTGATGATGGCCAGAACGCGCAGGCTGGCCCGCGAATAGCGCCGGTGATTTGCGGCATTGCGGGTGGACCGGATCAGCCCTTCGCGTTCATAAAAGTGAATGGCCGAGACGGATATACCGCTTCGGCGAGACAGTGCACCGACCGACATGATTGGGGTCGATGCTGCATGGGCTTTGAAATCACGGGACATTTTCAGCTTGTCCTGAACTTTGGTTGAGGTCTTAGGGTTGCAAGCCTGGACCGGAATGGCAAGGAAGACGGGATGACTGAGGGTAATCGGATCGTGGTGATCCTGGGTTCGATCCGCGAAGGGCGCATCAACGATCGGGTCGCGGCTTGGGTGGCAGGCCAGCTGCGCCTGCACGGTTTCGCGCCGGAAATCCTTGATCCCGCCGACTCGGATCTGCTGCCGCTGCAGATCGGCGATCAGGCGGCCATCGCGCGGCTGCGCGAACGGATGCACGGTGCCGACGGGTTCGTGATCGTCACGCCCGAATACAATCATGCCGAGCCGGGACATCTGAAGACGCTGATCGATTCGGTGACATCCGAATGGTGGGCACGCCCGGTCGGGCTGATCGGCTATGGCGGTATTTCGGGCGGCCTGCGGGCGATCGAGGCGCTGCGCATCATCCTGGCCGAACTGCATACCGTCACGATCCGCGACACGCTCAGCTTTGCATCGCCCTGGCGTCGCTTTGACGAAGAGGGCCGGATCACCGACCCCGATGATCGCGCCGCAGCCGAGGCAGCGATGGCGGTGTTCGCCCATCGGCTGCGCTGGTGGGCCGATGCGCTGGCGGATGCGCGCGGTGCGCGCCCCTATGACCGAGAGGATGGCTGACATGGATCCGCTGCTGAAGGACTGGCGGTCGTGGGGACTGATGCTGGCGTCGATGCTGACGATCATGTCGAACGCCACCATCACCCCGTCGCTGCCGGGATTGGAGGCGGCATTCGCCGATGATCCGCTGGCGCCGATCCTGACGCGGCTGCTGATCACCGCGCCCTCGTTGCTGGTGGCGATCGTGGCGCCGTTCGCGGGGGGGCTGACCGACCGCCTGGGACGGCGGCGTCCGCTGCTGGCCGGGCTGGTGATCTATGCCGTGGCCGGAACGGCGGGCCTGTATCTGAATACGCTGGAGGCGATTCTGGCCAGCCGGCTGGCGCTGGGTCTGGGCGTGGCCGCGATCATGACCTCGCAGGCGGCGCTGGTCGGAGACTATTTCGAAGGCCCGGCGCGCGGACGCCTGATGGGATATCAGATGGCCGCGACGAATATCGGCGGGCTGGTCTTCGTCACCGTCGCCGGGGCGTTGGCGGCCTCGGATCCGCGGCTGCCGTTCCTGATCTACGGCCTTGCCGCGCTGCTGTTTCCGCTGCTGGCGGCGATCCTGCCCGAACCGCCCCGCTTTGCGTCGCAGCCGGGCGCAGGATCGGCGGCCGACGATGCCGAGCCGGGCTGGCAACTGACCGTCACGATCATGGCCGCGGCGGCGGGGCTGACCTTCGTGATCTTCTACGCGGTGCCGACGCAGGTTCCCTATCACCTGCAGAACGAAGGGCTGACCGATCCGCGTGACGCGGGCATCGTGATGGGGGCGATGATGTTCGCCGCTGCGGTGATGTCGGTGATCTCGGGCTGGATCCGGCCATGGCTGGGGCGGATCGGAACGCCGGTCACGGGTTACCTGTCGCTGGCGGCGGGATTTGCCGGACTGTCCATCGGACATTCGCTTGGCCTTGCGATGCTGTCGACCGCGCTGATCGGGGCGGGACTGGGTTTCTGCATGCCCACCTTCATCACCACTGCGCTGAACGTCACGCCTGCGTGGCATCGCGGGCTGATCACCGGCCTGATCACGGCGGCAATTTTTCTGGGACAGTTCCTGTCGCCTCTGGCATCTCAGCCGCTGACCACCCATCTGGGCTATTCCGGCGCGTTTCGCGTCGGCGCCTTCGCCTTCGTGGCGCTGGCCTTTCTGCTGACGTTGGCGTTGCGTCGGCAAACCCCTCATGCGACCCGGCCGCTGCGCAGTCAGTAACGGCCAAAGAAGGAGCCGGACATGGCCGGAATCATCCAGATCGACAATCTGTCGAAGCAATATGGTGGCGGCACGCGCGCGCTCAGCGATGTGTCGATGGATATCGAGGAAGGCGAGATCATCGCCCTGCTTGGGCCGAACGGCGCGGGCAAGACCACGCTGATCTCGATCATCTGCGGGCTGGTCGTGCCGACCGGCGGCACCGTGCGCGTGGGCGGCCACGACATCCGCACAGACTGGCGCGCGGCGCGCCGGATGATCGGACTGGTGCCGCAGGAAATCGCGCTGGAGCCGTTCGAGACGGTGATGAACTGCGTGCGCTTTACCCGCGGCCTGTACGGGGAAGGGCGCGACGACGCCTATATCGAACAGGTGCTGCGCAGCCTTGCCCTGTGGGACAAGCGCGATGCGATGACCAAGGAACTGTCCGGCGGGATGAAACGCCGCGTGCTGATCGCCAAGGCGCTGGCACATCGTCCGAAGGTCCTGTTCCTGGATGAGCCGACTGCCGGTGTCGATGTCGCGCTGCGCCGCGAGATGTGGCAGGTCGTCGAAGGGCTGCGCAAGGACGGCGTGACCATCATCCTGACCACGCACTACCTGGAAGAAGCCGAGGAAATGGCCGACCGGATCGGCGTCATCAATCACGGTCGCCTGCTGCTGGTGAAACCCAAGGATGAGTTGATGGGAGAATTCGGGCGCAAGACCCTGACCATCGAACTGGACACGGCGCTGGAAGCCATTCCGTCCGCTCTTGCGGGGCGCGGCCTCGAGCTCGCGCAGGACGGTCGGCATCTGCGCTATGACTATGACACGCGGGCCGACAGGACCGGGATTGCCCGGCTTCTGGGCGATCTGGCGGCGCAGGGGATTACCGTGCGCGACGTTTCGACCAAGCAATCCAGCCTGGAAGAAGTCTTCATCTCGCTGGTCGATGACGGCGACAAGAATAGCGCTGCGGAGGATGCTGCATGATGTCGGCAATCAACTGGCCCGGTGTGTGGGCAATCTTTCATCACGAGATGATGCGGTTCTTCCGAACCATCATGCAATCGCTGCTGTCGCCGGTGGTTTCGACCACGCTGTATTTCGTGGTCTTCGGCGCGGCCATCGGCGGCCGCATCCAGTCGGTCGAGGGTGTGCCCTATGGCGCCTTCATCGTGCCGGGACTGATGATGCTGACGATCCTGCAGCAATCGGTCAGCAATGCCAGCTTCGGGATCTATTTCCCGAAATTCAGCGGCACGATCTATGAATATCTGGTCTCGCCCGTCGGCTGGATCGAGGTGACGATGGGTTTCGTCGGCGCGGCGGCGGCGAAGTCGATGATGATCGCGCTGGTGATCCTGCTGACCAGCTTCTTCTTCGTGGGTGTCCATATCCTGCATCCGTTCTGGATGCTGGCCTTCCTGTTCCTGACCGCGCTTGGGTTCAGCCTGCTGGGGTTCATCATCGGGTTGTGGGCCAAGTCGTTCGAACAGTTGCAACTGGTCCCGATGATGGTCATCACGCCTTTGGTTTTCCTGGGCGGCGCTTTCTATTCGGCCAACATGCTGCCGCCCTTCTGGGAAGGCGTCGCAAAGCTGAACCCGGTTCTGTACCTGATTTCGGGTTTCCGCTGGTCGTTCTTCGGGCTGGCAGATGTGCCGGTCGGCGTTTCCCTGGTCGCGGTGGCAATCATGGTCGGTGTCTGCCTTGCCATCATCCGCTGGATCTTTGCGACCGGCTGGCGGCTGCGCGAATGACCTAGCCCTTCTTCCGCCCCTTCTTCGTCAGGCTGGGGCAGATCCGGGTCTGCGGGTCCAGCCTGACATATTCGCGGGCCGAGATCACCTGCATCTCCATCGACCGGTTCCAGCCCGCGAACCAGCGCTGCTTGATTTCGCCGCGATAGGTGCTGCCCATGATCTGGTCGACATATGGCGGGATGATCGTGGTGTTCGGAATGCGCGGTGCGTGAAAGCCGATTCTTGCCCTTGGTCCCAGACAGGCATTGGGCAGGGTGATCAGCATCGTGCAGGCCGATCTGCAATATCCCCGAATGCGGATCGTCTTGCCTGATCGCGCCAGTTCGTTCCGCCGCTGCATCATCTGCAGGACGTTCCCGCCACTGTCGTTGACGATGTCGATATGGTTCTTGCGGGCCTGGGCCAGACCTGCGGGCGGCGACAGCACAAGCGGCAGCGACAACAGCAAGACGGATAATGCGGATCGGATTCGGGCGTTCATGACACGGATATTGACCGGCGGACGACCAAGAGGAAAGTCACGATCCGGCGAAGCGGCCCGCCGGATCACGTTCCCTTGAACGGAACGATCGGTTCGGATAACGTCTTGGTCGATCAGCAAGGTCTCGTGCCCAGCCAGCCGAAAGTCGCGCGACGGAGACCTTTCATGCAGCTGCGCCCCCTGCCGATCCCACCTGCCTTGCCCCTTGCCACCCTGTTCGCCGTGCTGGCCGGCTCCGCAGCCGTCCACGCACAGGAACGCGTCTATCAGCTTGACCCGATCTATCTGGAATCGGTCGATCCCCATTTCGGCGCCGCTGACCGGGCCACCAGCATGTATGCCACCGGAATGGAGATCGAGCGGGCGCGCACCGGCGATCTGAAGGATCTTTTCTCGGGTATCGCGTCGGTCTCTGTGGGCGGCGCATTGCCGCTGACGCAGAAGATCTATGTCAATGGCGTGGACATGCTGAATCTGGGCGTGACCATCGACGGCACCGCGCAGAACAACCGCGCCTTTCACCACGTCTCGGCCAACGCGATCGATCCGGGACTGCTGAAGCAGGTCAGGGCGGATGCCACGATTTCGCCCGCCGACGCGGGACCATATGCGCTGGCCGGTTCGGTCGTCTTCGAAACCGTCGATCCCGAGGATATTCTTGATCCCGGCGATCCCTTTGGCGGCAATGTCAGGCTGGGTTACGCCGACAACGGCGGCACCGCACAGGGCGCGCTGACCCTGGCGGGGCAGTCTGGAGGATTCTCGTGGCTGGCCTATGGCAAGCGTGCCACCGGCGAGGATTACGAAAGCGGCAGCGGGCAGCGGGTGCGGGGAACGCGCGCCGACCTGACCAGCGCATTGCTGAAGCTGGCCTATGAGGACGAAACCGGACATCGGGTCGAACTGTCCGGGCAGCGGCTGCGCGACAATTCGCTGCGCCAGTTTCGCGCGAATTTCGGCAGCTTCGGTGGCGATGACAGCGTGCTGCGGGTCTATGACACGACGCGCGAAAGCTATTCCCTGCACTACGAAAACACGCTGGCCGACGGAATCTGGGATCCCGAGATCCATCTGGGTTATTCCGAAAGCGACATCGTCGTGCCGGAACCCTGGGACAGCAACGGCCTTTCGGGCACCTGGTCGGCCAGGGTTCAGAACCGTTTCAATCTCGGCGCCGAAGACAGCATCGTTGCGGGGATCGACTGGCAGCGCCGGTTTGGTGAATATTCCAGCCCGGATTTCGACAGCTACCTGCGCGAGGAATCACACAATCTTGGGATCTTTGCCCAGGCGCGGCTTCAAGTGACGCCTCAGGCGCGGCTGTCTGCCGGGCTGCGGGCGGACCGGCAGCGCTTTGAAGGCGTGGATGGCAGCAAGAACACGCATTCGGGCGTTTCGGGCAACGCGTCGCTGACCTATGCCCTTTCAGATCGGCTGACCCTGCGAGGCGGCGTGTCCTCGATCTTCGGCGGTGTCGATATCGAAGACAACTACACCTTCCTGCCGGATTGGACCTATGCCGGGTTGCAGGCCGCGCGGGCGCACAACGCCACGATCGGTCTGGACTGGCAGGCCGACCAGTTGAAACTGGGCGGCGAGGTGTTCGTGACCCGGATCGACGATGCCCGCGGCGGAGTCGGCAATTTCGACTTCGAAAGCCGCGGGTTCAACCTGGGGGCGGAATACGGCTGGGATACCGGATCGGCGCGGTTCACCCTCTCGCACAGCGATGCTCAGGTCGATGGCGGCGATGCCGACGGCTATGAGGCGCTGGACTTCGGGGCGCCTCTGGGAACAGTGCTGGCGCTGGAGATGGAACAGCAGACACCCTGGCAAGGCTTGCGCCTGGGCGGCACGGTCGAGGCGGCACTGGACTACCAGATGCCGGAATCCGCCGACCGCGACCTGTCCGGCTATGCGGTGCTGAACCTGTTTGCCGAATATGTGCCACCGCAATACGACAACGTCACCATCCGGGCCGAAATCAACAACCTCTTTGACCGCGACTATGCCGACCGTGCGACCTATGGCGGCGAATTCGATGTCGTGGGCACGCTGAAAGAGCCGGGTCGAACCGTGTCGCTGGTGGTTGCGACCGAGTTCTGAGAGGGCGATGACCGGGGCCGATGGTTGGGCATGCGTCCCGGCCATTGGCAATCGACCTATCGCTACGCCCTTTCCTGGCGTCCGCGAATCGCTTATCTGCGCAGGATGCACAGCAACCCGCCCGATCTGCGCCCCGACCTTGCCCGCGCCCGCATCCCCGACCAGCGCCGCGATGGCCAGCCGACCATCGGCATGGTCAGCCTTGGCTGCCCCAAGGCGCTGGTCGACAGCGAACGCATCCTGACCCGGCTGCGGGCCGAAGGCTATGCGATCAGCGCCGACTATGCGGGCGCGGACGCGGTGATCGTGAATACCTGCGGATTTCTGGACAGCGCCAAGGCGGAATCGCTGGACGCGATCGGCGAGGCCTTGGCCGAGAACGGTCGGGTGATCGTGACCGGCTGCCTGGGGGCCGAGCCCGAATACATCACCGGCGCGCATCCCAAGGTTCTGGCCGTGACCGGACCGCACCAGTACGAATCCGTCCTGGATGCCGTGCATGGCGCGGTGCCGCCAAGTCCCGATCCCTTCATCGACCTGCTTCCGGCTTCGGGCGTCAGTCTGACCCCGCGGCACTACAGCTATCTGAAGATTTCCGAGGGCTGCAATCATAAATGCAAGTTCTGCATCATTCCGGACATGCGGGGCCGACTGGTCAGCCGCCCCGCACATGCCGTGATGCGCGAAGCAGAAAAGCTGGTTCAGGCGGGTGTGCGGGAACTGCTCGTCATCAGCCAGGATACCAGCGCCTATGGCGTCGATCGCAAATACCAGACCGAACGGGGCCACCGCGCCCATATCACCGATCTGGCGCGCGATCTTGGCAGCCTCGGCGCATGGGTGCGTCTGCACTATGTCTATCCCTATCCCCATGTCCGCGACCTGATCCCGCTGATGGCCGACGGGCTTGTGCTGCCCTATCTGGATATCCCGTTCCAGCACGCGCATCCGGACACGCTGAAGCGCATGGCCCGGCCTGCGGCGGCGGCACGGACGCTGGATGAAATCGCCGCATGGCGCAGCGTCTGCCCCGACATCACCCTGCGATCGACCTTCATCGTCGGATATCCGGGCGAGACCGAGGCCGAGTTCCAGACCCTTCTGGACTGGCTGGACGAGGCGCAGCTGGATCGCGTGGGCGCCTTCCAGTACGAGAACGTCAAGGGTGCGCGGGCAAATGACCTGCCCGACCATGTCGCACCCGAGGTCAAGCAGGACCGTTTCGACCGTTTCATGGAAAAGGCCCAGAAGATCAGCGAGGCGAAGCTGACTGCGAAGGTCGGCCAGCGCCTCGAGGTGATCGTGGACGACGTCGATGAACAGGGCGCCACCTGTCGGACCAAGGCGGATGCCCCTGAGATCGACGGAAACCTGTTCATCGATGACGGGTTCGACACGCTGAAACCGGGCGATATCGTCAGTGTCACCGTGGACGAGGCCGGTGAATACGACCTGTGGGGGCGACTTTGAACGATCTTGGGCAGCCCGCATGGGACGCTGACGGTCAGCCACGCAAGCCCCGCATCGTAGGCATCGGGGCGCAGAAGGCTGGGACAAGCTGGCTGAGTGAGATCCTGGCCCAGCATCCGAAGATCTGGACGCCGCCCTTCAAGGAGGTGCAGTTCTTCAACCACCGTTTCGTGCCCGAGCATCGCAAATGGCTTCCCTGGCATTTCCGGCGCAGCAAGGAAAACATCGTCCGTCGCCATGTCGCCAAGGGCATTCCGATGTCGCCCGAAATGGCGGTCTATCTGTCCGAGATCACCCAGGGCGAGATGTTCACCGAACGCTGGTATCGCAGCGTCTTCGCGCCCGCGCCGCAGGGGACGCGACCCATCGACATCACGCCCGAGTATTCGACCCTTCCCGCCGAGGGTGTGGATTATATCCGTGACTTCCTGCCCAACGCGCAGTTCATCTATGTCATCCGCCATCCCGTCGATCGGGCCATATCCCAGCTGAAGATGAATCTCAGGCGCAAGGGTCGCAAGCCGGTGACCGTGGATGACTGGCTGGCCGAGATCGACGACCCGGTGCTGATGGATCGCGGCGACTATGCGACCTATCTGCCGCGCTGGCGGGAACGGTTCGGCGACGACCGTCTGCTGGTTTTGCCGTTCGGGCGGATCGCCCGCGACCCGCAGGGCCTGATGCGTGATATCGAGGCGTTCCTGAACCTGCCTGCCGCAGATTATCAGGGTCTGCACAAGAAGGTCTTCGCCGCACCCGGTGGCCTGTCGGTGCCCGATCCGGCCCGCGCAGCACTGCGCGCCAAGCTGGAGCCGCAATTCGACTATCTTGGCGCGACCATGTCTGCCGAATTCATGGCCGATCTGCGCTGACCTTTCACCGGGGCGTGCTTTCCCCTACATAGCCGCCAAACCTTGAGGAGATTCCGATGGCGTCCTATCAGTTCGTGTACCACATGGACGGCGTGTCCAAGACCTATCCCGGCGGCAAGAAGGTCTTCGAGAACATCCGTCTGAACTTTCTTCCCGGCGTGAAGATCGGTGTCGTCGGCGTCAACGGCGCCGGCAAATCGACCCTGCTGCGCGTGATGGCCGGCTGGGACAAGGACTTCACCGGCGAGGCCTGGGCCGCCAAGGGCGCTACGGTCGGCTATCTGCCGCAGGAACCGCAGTTGGATGAAAGCCTCAGCGTCCGCGAAAACGTGATGCTTGGCGTCGCCGCGAAGCAGGCCAAGCTGGAGCGGTACAACGAGTTGGCGATGAACTACTCGGACGAGACCGCCGAAGAGATGGCGAAGCTGCAGGACGAGATCGATGCCGAGAATCTGTGGGATCTGGACAGCCAGATCGACGTCGCCATGGAGGCGCTGCGCTGTCCGCCCGACGACGCCGACGTGTCCACCCTGTCAGGCGGCGAACGCCGCCGCGTCGCGCTGTGCAAGCTGCTGCTGGAAGCGCCCGACATGCTGCTGCTGGACGAACCGACCAACCATCTGGACGCGGAAACCATCGCCTGGCTACAAAAGCACCTGATCGAATACAAGGGCACGATCCTGATCGTCACCCACGACCGTTATTTCCTGGACGATATCACCAGCTGGATTCTGGAACTGGATCGCGGCCGCGGCATCCCCTACGAAGGGAACTATTCCGCATGGCTGGAACAGAAGGCCAAGCGGCTGGAACAGGAATCGCGCGAGGACAAGTCCAAGCAGAAGGTCCTGGAACGCGAACTGGAATGGATCCGCGCCGGCGCCAAGGCGCGGCAGGCCAAATCCAAGGCGCGGATCAATGCCTATAACGAAATGGCTGGTCAGTCCGAGCGTGAAAAGCTGTCGCGCGCCCAGATCATCATCCCGAACGGCGAACGCCTGGGCAACAAGGTGATCGAGGTCGAGGGCCTGAAAAAGGCCATGGGCGACAAGCTGTTGATCGAAGGGCTGGATTTCAGCCTGCCGCCGGGCGGCATCGTCGGCGTGATCGGCCCGAACGGCGCCGGTAAATCGACGCTGTTCCGCATGCTGACCGGTCAGGAAAAGCCGGATCAGGGTGAGATCACCTATGGCGACACCGTGCATCTGTCCTATGTGGATCAGTCGCGCGATGCGCTGGAATCGGGCAAGACCGTGTGGGAGGAAATCAGCGGCGGGGCCGAGCAGATCGTCCTGGGTGACGCGCAGATGAACAGCCGCGCCTATTGCAGCGCCTTCAACTTCAAGGGCGGAGATCAGCAAAAGAAGGTCGGTCAGCTTTCGGGCGGTGAACGCAACCGTGTCCACATGGCCAAGCTGCTGAAATCCGGCGGCAACGTCCTGCTGCTGGACGAACCGACCAACGATCTGGATGTCGAAACCCTGCAGGCGCTGGAAGCGGCGCTGGAGGATTTCGCCGGCTGCGCGGTCATCATCAGCCACGACCGCTTCTTCCTCGACCGCCTCTGCACCCATATCCTCGCGTTCGAGGGGGATGCCCATGTCGAGTGGTTCGAAGGCAATTTCGAGGCCTACGAGGAGGACAAGGTTCGCCGCCTCGGTCCCGATTCGATTGAACCGAAGCGCGTGAAGTACAAGAAATTCACCCGCTGATCGCATTCTTGCGTCGAACAGGCGCAAGAATGCGGCAAGGCGAACCGCCACGGGATCGCCTTGCCCTCAACCGAATATCCTGCCGCCTTGCACGCGCTTGGGCAGTCTTGCCTACGCAATCGCACGAATACACTTCGGCAACCTGTTCAGGCATGGTTAACACATCGTCAGCGAAGCAGTTGGCGACCATTGCAAGGTCGGGATTTTGGGCCGTCAGGATCGCGCGGGTCAGATTGTACGGGTGATGAGTGTAACGGCCTTGACCAAGCTGTTTTAAGGCAGTTTTTTTAATGCCGCCGAATCCGTTGCATATTCCATGCGGATTCGGCGGCCTTTTTTTGGTTGGGCGCCGGAACCGCGCAGTTCAGCGTTGTGCGCGCAACACCATGTCGATCAGTTCTACGACCGATCCAACGGCAAGCTTCTCTAGGATGCGGGCGCGGTGGTGGTCCACGGTGCGCGGGCTGATATCCAGATAGCGACCGATTTCCTTGCTGGAAACCTCGGCCGGGTTCGCCAGCATGTGATCGACGATTTCCTGTTCGCGGGGCGTCAGGCGCGCAAGGCGTTCCTTGATCTGGCGCGTGGCAAGACCTTCGCGGCGCATCGTTTCGGCCATGTCCATTGCAGCATGGATACGCTGGATCAGATCCGTCTGCCGGAAGGGCTTTTCCAGGAAATCGATCGCGCCGCCCTTCATCGCCTGCACGGATTCAGGGATTCCGCCATGGCCGGTGATGAAGATGATCGGGATGGCGATGCCGCGATCACCAAGATACTGCTGCAGTTCCAGACCGTTCATGCCCGGCATTCCGTAATCAAGGATCAGACAGCCCAGGCGTGTTTCGTCATAGGCCGCCAGAAAGGCCTCGGCGGATTCGAAGGCTTCACAGTCCAGGCCGCGCAGGCGCAGTCCGCGGGTCAGCGATGAACGTATGGCAGGGTCATCGTCCACGATGAAGACCGTTCGCACGCCATCGTCGTCAGTCATTGGCCACTTCTCCCTTGTTCAGCATCGTCGCAGAACGGTGTAAACCTGTTCCATTCGTTCTATCCAAGTTTAGCCTATTCCACGTCAGGCTGTCGCCGGGGCAATAGCTTCCGCGACCGGGGCACGGCGCAACGTAAATCGGAAGCGGGCGCCGCCCGTATAGTCCCTGTCCAGGTGCAGTTCCCCGTCATTCGCCTCGATCATGGACCGGCAGATCGAAAGACCCAACCCCATTCCAGCCGGTTTGGTCGTCTCGAACTGTGAAAACAGGTTGATGCCTGGGTCGATGCCCGGCCCGGTGTCCTCGACTGTGACCTCGATGAATTCGTCCTGACATTCGGCGCTGATGATGACGTGTCTGGTAGGGGAATGCGCCCCTGACATGGCCTCGATCGCGTTGCGGATGAGATTGACCAGCACCTGAGCGATCTGGATGCGGTTGGCGCGCACGGGCGGCAGGTTCGGCAGGTCCGCGATGATCGTGACATCTGCCTCGACCGCCTCGGGGTGAACAAGACGGCGTGTCTGCTCCAGCAACTCGGCGAAGTCGAACACGGTTGCCTGCGCCCCATCCTTGCTGATGAAGCCGCGCAACGCACGGATGATCTCGCCCGCGCGCAGCGACTGGCCTTCGATCTCGCTCAGGATCTCGCGCAGTTCGGGGGCGCTGTTCTGGGCCTGTTCGGCGATCAGCAAAGCGGTATCGGCATTCTGCGCGATGGCGGACAACGGCTGATTCAACTCGTGCGCAAGCCCGGCTGCCATCTGGCCCATCGTATTGCCACGCGCCAGATGTGACAGATCTCGGTTTAGCCTTGCGATCTCGCTGTCGCGGGCTTTCATCTGCGTGATGTCGTCAAGCGTCACCACGGCATGCAGCGGTTCGCCGTTATGGTCGCGAATGAGGATGGCGTTGACCGCAAGGCTGACCGGATGCCCGTCCTTGTGCAGGATCCGTGCTTCCCGGTTGCTGGTGAAGGCGTCGTCTGTGGCAAAGGCCGAGGGCAGGAACAGATGCGGGTCTTGTGGCGGGGTCAGGTCGGTATAACGCATCGACAGCAATTCGTGCACCGTGTAGCCGGTGATCTCGCACAGCTTGGCGTTGACCTTGAGGAACCGCCCCGTATCGGGCGAGATCTGCGCCATCGCCCGTGACGACAGATCGAAAGTCTGGCCGTATTCGCGTTCGGCCTTCTTGCGGGCGACGATCTCCTGCATCAGCGCTTCGTTCGCGTGGGTCAGTTCCCTGTAGGTCCGCGGCAGCGGATCGGTCGGGCTTGCCTCTCCCTGAGAAATCAGCGCCGAGCGTACGGCGAACGCGCGCACCGGCCTGTAGATATAATTCGCCAGCACCAGCCCGATCAGTCCAGTCACGATTGCGACGGCAACGGCGATCCAGATATTGGTCGTGCGGTTTTCCCTGATCTCGCCGATGAAGTCGTCACGTGGTGCATAGACAGCGATCGTCCAGGGCAGTTGTTCGCTGATCTGGGGAAGGACGTTGACGATGTAGTTGGCGCCTCGGTAGGTGAATTCCGAAAACACCTCCTGGCTGACAGGCAGGTCAAATTTCTCGCCCATTTCGGCGAATGCCTCGCGGGCGATCGGATCGCCGAACTGGGTGATGTTGACAAAGCTCAACGTCCCGTCGCTGCTTTCGGTCTTGATCAGAGTCTCGTCCGGATGCGCGATGACGTCGCCATTGCTGTTGACGATCAGGGCTTTTCCGCTTTCGCCGATCTGCAGCCGCGACAGAAAACCCGATATGCTGCTGATCTCGATATCCACGCCCACGGCACCACGCAGGGTCGAGACCCCGCCAAGAACCGGAGCGGCCAGCGTTATGCCCGGCTGCTGCGACGAGAAGAAGATATAGGGTTCGGTCCAGATCGTGGACCTTTGATCATTCGCGCGTTTGTACCAAGGCCGACTGCGCGGATCGAAGGTGTCGGTGGGATCAACGTTCCGGCTCACCACCGCGAAGTTTTCCGTCCGCCAGATGAATTCGACCTTCCGGACGCCATCCTCGAAGGTGATCAGCTTCGATCTGAAGGGCGCGGGGCCGTCGTTGCTGCGCATCACATAGACGAAGCTGCCATCCGCGCCGCCGAAATATAGCCCCGAGAACTGAGGTGTTATGCGCAGCTGCTGAAACAGGAACTGTTCCAGCATCTGCGGATTTTCGGCCGAAACGACCCGGTGCTGTGCCAGTCTGGCGGCCAGTTCGGCCGCGCCCTGTGCCGGGTTCAGAAACCCCTTTGAATGTTCGGCCGTGGTGTGGCCGACATCGCTGAGAAGACTTCTTGCGTGATCAAGAAGGACCTGTTGCGAGGTGAGATAGGACGAGAATACGACCGCCAGAACCGCCACGAATTGAAGCCCGGCAAGGCCGATGGCAAGCATGGCGGCAAGGGAGTTTCTCATCGTTCGATCACTGACGGTCCAATTTCAACGACCTTTGCGCGAAAGGTGCCGGCTGCGCAAGATCAGGCGGAAAAACAGGGTATCAGTGAAGGATTACGACAGATGTGCCGAGCTTGTTGTGCACCGCCCGGACATGAAAGCGCTGCGCGCGCCTTGCGGGCGCGACGCAGAAAAGCCCTCCCTCCCGAGAGCGAGGTCGGGCGGCGTCTGTCGATTGATCAGGCTCACCGCAAGGCTGTGATCAGGACATGACCTGCTTGCGATAGCCGCAATCTGATTTGCGGGCCGGGGTGATCGTCGCAGGCTTGGACTGCAACTTGGTGTCCGTCGCTTGGGGTGCCTTTTCTGCGTCGGGTGCCTGGATCACGGGAACACTCGAATCGGCGTTTTGCGCAAGACCTGGTGTGGCCAAGAATGCGGCAAGCGCCAGGGGAACGAGGATGCGGCCTGTCATGGAAGCTCCTTTCACGGTCTGGTCAGAAGATCAGGATGCGACCGAATCGGCAAATCTCAAAGGGAAACCGGAGACCGGTGCGTGCGATTGCACCAGATCGTGACTGTTCCCCGGTCGCATACGCAACTACGAATATAACCAGATAGCTTTGCACAGGACCGAAAGGACGATCATGCCCAATCGCCGCCATATGCTGATCTCGGCTGCCGCTGTTGCAGTCACCGCCGGTGTGCCCGCGCTGGGTCAGGGATCAGAGCGCGCAAACCCGATGCCCGAGGAACTGCGCAAGGCGCTGGAACGCAGCCCGAACGCACCTGTCCTGGGAAATCCGGATGGGAACATCACCCTGACCGAGTTCTTCGACTATAACTGTCCGTTCTGCCGAAAGATGGTGGGAACGGTGCAGAAATTGGTTTCGTCAGACCCGCAGTTGCGCGTCGTCTACCGCGAATGGCCGGTGTTTGGACCCGACAGCGAATTTGCCGCACGCGCGTCGCTCGCGTCGCTGGATCAGGGCAAGTATTGGCAGTTCCACAGTGCGATGATGGCCATGAAGGGCCGCGCCGCCGAGGCGACGGTGATGCGCGCGGCGCGCGACGTCGGGCTGGACGAGGCGCGGCTGCGCCGTGACATGGACAGCCAGCGTGTCGCCGACCACATCTCGTTGTCATTCCAGCTTGCCGATCACATGGGGCTGGTCGGGACACCGACGTTCATCGCCGGCGATGAAGGCATCTTTGGTGAACTTTCCCTGAAGGAGATGCGCGATCTGATCGGCCGCGCCCGCAAGACGCTGGCCGGCTAGCGTATCTTGCCCTTCCATCCCGGCGGCCGTCCGGCAACCCAGGCGAAAAATCGCGCCAGATCCGGATGGCCGCGCAGCGCCTCGACGCTGTTGTAGCGGCGCGCCAGCTCTGTTTCCGACAGGGTCTTGTGGATGGTCGAATGACAGACCTGATGCAACAGAACGGTCGGTCCGCCTTTCCCGCCGCGCAGCTTCGGCGTCAGGTGATGCCGGCTTTGCGGCACGCCCGGCGGGATCGGTCGGCCGCAAAGCGGACAGAGCGGCGGTGTTTCCGGGGGCGGGTTGCGGTCGGATTTCATCTCTGGACTTTGCGTATCCGAGGCGGCAGTTGGGTAAGGTGACAATGGCACCAAAACGGATGGACATGGCAAATCACATGACCGATCTGCAAGCCAGAAGCTGGAAGGCGACGGCCGACGAATACTTCTTTCTCATTGGACGCGATGGCGGGTTGTCGGTGGAACATCGCCCGGACTGGATACTGAGACAAGTCCCTGGCGCGTCTGTGCGACAGTATGTTTGCAGCGACTATCCCGAGATCCGATCTGTCCTGGAACAGAACATCGAGGATCGCTGGACACGCATCCAGCCCGCCATCTTCGAAATCAACGCGGTCCCCGTTCGTGCGCGTGATGTCATTTTTCGCGGCGGTTCGGCGGAGGTGGGGGGAAAGTGCCTTCTGAACGGTGCCGCAGGGGACCGCGTTTACACACGCTTCCTGAAGAACAACCGCGGGATGGAGAACTTCCGGCGTTCCAACCAGTTCTTCGAGCGCGCGCGCGCCGAAACTCGTCTCGACATTCCCGTCGAGGGCAGCTTTCCCAAAGGAATGCGCGTCGGGATCGAATGCCGGAACCGCCGCAACTTCTATCACTTCATGACAGAGGCGCTGCCACAGCTGGTGCACTTCGAAGGTCGGGCGCCGTCAGATATCGTCTTCCATTGTCGGAACAATGATCCGTCTGGTTTCGCCGGCAAGTTCATCGAAGCGTTCTTTCCCGAACTTGCAGGTCTGGTCGAGTTCACTGATCGCCGTGCAAGCTATGATGATGTGCTGATTCCGTTTAATTTCAGGCACATGATCTATTCAAATGGCGATCCGATGATCACTACCCTGCTTGCAGATACGGGCGCTGACACAGCATGGCAGGATATCGGCGCCCATGTCCGCCGGCGCAAGTTCACCTTCAAGAACAGCTACGATGTGTCGATGCGTTTGCTGCGGGAACGCGTTCTTTCGATGATCGACCCCAAGTTGATTGCGGCGATGCCGAAAAAGATCTGGGTCAGCAGGGACAACAGTTCGGATGCCGTGAACGCACGGCAAATGTATGGCGAGGACATATTGGTGGCGCGGCTGAAGCGCGAAGGGTTCGAACAGCTGCACTTCGAACATCTCACTCCGCAAGAGCAAGTGGCGGCCGTTCATGCTGCCGATGTGATCGGATCGTTTCACGGAGCGTTTTTCGGTCACATGATGTTTGCACGACCGGACGCGCATGTGATCGAGGTCGGATCGGTCCAGACCCAGCTGCATCGCTGGGGGGACTTCCTGGGGAATGCGCATGTCGCAGGCTGCCGCTACAGCAAGGTCTATGCGGACGTGGCAAGCGACGATCCCGCCAAGATCCTTCCGATCACCGACGGGCTGGTCGGCGTCGGCGTTGGCGCCGAAGCGATCGATCTGGTTACGCGGCTGGCAACCGAAGGACAGATCTAGCCGCTCGGTAGTTCGGGCGCGGGTTCGATCTTGCTGGACAGGAAGCTGTCGTCCGGCTTCAGCGGCTTGAAGCGGATGTCATGGCGTTCTTCCTGCCGGTGAATATCAGCGTTTCTTTCCGACGTGGTCAGATCCGTCCATGGAACCTTACCTTCAATCAGTCCCGCCGATTTCAGCTGTGCGTACATCTTGCCAAGGCTGACCTCACCGAAAGAGCTTCGGCTAGGCCTGTTGGTGTTGTTGGGCAGCCAGTCATTCTCGAGTGCGTCGATGATGTGGCAGCTCATGCCTTTGAATTCGGTCAACTGCCTCACGAACTGGTCGCCGAACGCCATGCTGCGCCGCGTGATGATCCCCACGTTCTGCTGGCCGTGGCCCACATATCCGACCAGATGCAGAGGTGAACAATCCACGGCAATGATTTGCTGGGCAGCCTTGTACTGCGCAAGCTGATCGACCTTTTTCTCTTTCTGCGGGTGATAGATTTCGTAGCCTTCCTCGCGCAGATAGGCTTCCAGCTTGGCCTCACCCAGAATGCCGCCCCGATCGGTCGGCAACTCTGATCGCGATATGTAGATCTTGGCGGCGCCTTTCGCGGGGATGTCTTTGGCAGCGTTCTGGTTCACATAGTTCCGGAACTTTCTGCTGCCACCGGTCAGATCGCCCAGCCCGAACCCTTGCTTGGGTACGTAAAGACGCTCGACCCGAAGTGGTGCGACGGGGCATTTGATCGGCAGGTCGATTCCAAGACCCCTGACAAGATCGTCATAAACCTCGAACGGGCGCAAATTGTTGGCCATCTGAAATTTCGGGGTGAAGATCAGCCCGTCGATCCGATCGCGAAGCTCGTCCAAGGCCCAGACTCTGGACATGCTTTCGGTGATGAAATGACCGAAATGCCCGTAGGAAATGCCGGCGAACATGTAGGTTCCTGCAAGCGGGGTGACATTGCTTTCCTCAGGCAACTTCGGTGCAGAGTTGACCGGGTCCGACGTCGAAGACCAGCTGATCGAGTTCTTGACGAAATTCCCGGCCTGATCCAGCACCCCGGAGGGCTGCCACTTGCTCTTGGTCTTTTCGCCCGGTGGTACGACCAGAGCGTTCTCAAGCAGGATCAGATCGTCGCTTTCGTCATCGATATTCAGCATGGGATTCCTGACTGCCGGGCGCTCTTGCCGGTTCTAGGCTTGGGTAACCTTCATCGCAACCCGTCAATCTGCCCATTCCCAGGGGCGTGTGTATTCGCCCAGCTTCTGGCCGACGGCGGCTTCGTCCACGGTCTTGTCGCGGGACAATCGCGCCACAAGGCCGCGCTTCTTGTCCTCGATCACTTCGACGACATGCGCGCCGGTGCCTTCCAGCGCCGCGTCATAGACACGCCGGATCGCCATGCGCCGCAGGTCGGGCTTGAAGATCTTGCCGACCGCGGTCTTGGGAAGTTCCGCCAGAATCTCGAGATGCTTGGGGATGGCGGCGCGTTCGTGAATATGGGTGCGGGCGTGGTCGGCAAGCTCATCGACCGTCACCTCCGCGCCTTCGACCAGTTCGACATAGGCGCAGGGCAATTCACCGGCAAAGCTGTCCGGCTGGCCGATCGCGCCGACAAAGGCGACGGCGGGGTGCGACAACAGCGCCTCTTCGATTTCGGCGGGGTCGATATTGTGGCCGCCACGGATGATCAGATCCTTGGCGCGGCCGGTGATCCAAAGGTACCCGTCGGGGTCCAGACGGCCCAGATCGCCGGTCCGCAGATAGACGTCCTCGGCGAAAAGCCGGTGGTTCTTGTCGGCTTCGGTATAGGTCGAACCCGGGAAGACGCCCGGATTGGCGATGCAGATCTCGCCCACCTCGTCGATGCCGCAATCATGGACGTTGCCCGCATCGTCATGCCTGAGGATCCGCACATGCGTATGTGGCAGCGGAATCCCGACCGAGCCGACCTTCTTCATCCCATCGACGGGATTGCAGCTGACAAGGCAGGTCGCCTCGGTCAGCCCATAACCCTCTGCGATCTCGACGCCGGTCGCCGCCTTGAAGCGGTTGTACAGCTCGATCGGCAGAGGCGCCGACCCCGAGATCGCCGTTCGCAGCGTCGAGACATCGCCATCCACAGGTCGCTGCATCAGCGCCGAGATCGCGGTCGGAACGGTGATCAGGAACGTGCAATGCCAGCGTTCGATCAGTTTCCAGAAATTGTCGAAAACGCCGTCGCCGCGATAGCCTGCCGGCGTCGGCATCACCACATGCGCGCCCGAGGCGATGCACGACATCAGCACCGGATAGGCCGCGAAGACGTGAAACATCGGCAGGGGGCACATTAGAATGTCGGTTTCGTCAAACAGCAATGTCCCGCCAAGCCAGCCGTTATAGATCATGCCGCTGTATTTATGCTGCGCGACCTTGGGCGTGCCGGTGGTGCCGCCGGTGTGGAAATAGGCCGCGACCCGGTCCTGCTGGGGGTCGTCGAACATCAGGCGGTTGTGCTTCTGGGCGCTTGTGGCGGCCTCGAAGTCCAGGATCTTGGCGTGATGCCGTGTCTTGACCTTCGGGCGCAGCAGCGGGACCAGCAGACGCTTGGGCCCGCGCAGATGCCGCCGAAGGTCGATTTCGACGATATGGCTGACGTTCGGGGCCTGGGCCACGGCGGCTGCGGCCTTCTGGGCGACGTCCGATTTCGGGAAGGCCTTCAGCGTGACCAGCACCTTGGCATTGGTCTCGCGCAGGATGCCGGCGATATGCTCGGCGTCCAGAAGCGGGTTGATGGGGTTGACGATGCCCGCGGTGGCGCCGGCCAGCAGCACGATCGGTGTCTCGATGCTGTTGGGCAGCAGATAGGCGACCGTATCGGTCGGCCCGACGCCAAGACTGCGGAACAGGTTGGCGGTTTCGGTGACCCGTTCCAGCACCTCGCGCCAGGTCAGCGTGGTTGCATGATCGCGCGGCCCTGACAGCAGTTGGAAGCTGATCGCGGGGCGGTCGGGGAAACGTTCGGCGGTCCGGGTCAGGAAGCCGTGAATCGTTTTGGGCAGATCGCGCTGCTCATACGGCATCTCGTTCTGAACGCGATCCCGGTCGTCGTAGTTGCTGAAACGGCTCATCTATCCCTCCCTTCAGGACCCGTCGGGTGCCTGTTCCCATCGACGTACCATGAGACAAAGGTGGGAAACGGGGCAAGGGTCCAGCCCGCCCCGTCCGGTGAAACGCGGCGTCAGATCGGCCGCACTAGGCGTCCTGCGGGATTCGCAGGACCTGGCCCGGATAGATCTTGTCCGGATCGCTCAGCATCGGGCGATTGGCCTCGAAGATGGCGTGATACTTGTTGGCGCTGCCCAGATGCTGCTTGGCGATGCCTGACAGCGTCTCGCCTTTCTTGACGGTGTGAAACACCGGCGCGGCCTGTTCCTGCGGAAGATCGGCCTCGACCTTGGCGATCCCTTCGATATTGCCGACGGCAAGGATCAGCTTTTCCATGGTGGCACGGTCTGCGCCCCGGGATTCGACCTTGACCGTGTCGCCCTTCAGCGTCAGGTGCACGTCATCTGAATCAAGATCCAGCGCCCGCAATTCGGCCTTCAATGCGGCCACCTTGCGTTTGGTGTCATCGGCCTTCGCCGGTTCGCCTGCAGGCTTTTCCTGCGCGGGCGTCGAGGGCGTCGCCGCCTCGGCCTTTCCGAAGATGGATTTCCCGGCATCCTTGACAAAATCCCAGATCGCCATGTGTGTCTTCCTCTGCGGGTTATGTTTCCTACAGGGGCGCAGAATGGGGGCGTCTGGTCAAGACGCCTCGCGGCAAGGGATCGCCGATCACTAAAGTGTTTCGCAACCTTAGGTTGCCGCATCGGGGTGGCGATCCTAGTCTTGCCCGCAGGCCGGGTTGTTCGGATGGAAAATATGGTTGATTGGAAACGCTTCGCAGCACCGATGCTGGCTTGTGCGGCACTGGCCGCCTGTGGTGACAGCACGCAGGTTGCCCAACCGCGCGAGCCGGGTGACGTGCAGGCGTCTGCGCCCGGCAAGGCGACCTGCGTCGCGACGTCCGCCGCACAGAACGCCGCCGGCGCGCGAGCGACGAACGCCGCGCGAACGCGCAGCGGTCTTGCCCCGGTCCGGTCGAACATGCTGCTGGCCGACGTGGCCGCGCAGCATGCCTGCGACATGGCAAAGCGCGGGGTGATGACGCATCGCGGCAGCAAGACATCCGGTCCCGGCCCGCGCGTCAAGGCCCGTGGCTACGCGCCGCGCCTGACGGCTGAGAATATTGCCGCCGGGCCCTTCGACCTGCCCCGCGTCCTGTCCGAATGGAATGCCTCGCAAGGGCATCTGGACAATATCAACATTCCGCAGGTGCGCGATTACGGGATCGGTCAGGCCATCGGTTCGGATGGCCGGACGCGATACTGGTCGGCGATCTATGCCGCGCCGAAATAAGGACGTTACCCCGCGACCGCCGTCGCGGCGGGACGGTCCAGTTCGGTGCCGTCGGTGAACTGCATCCTCGCCAGCCTTGCGTAAAGCCCACCTTCGGCCACCAGATCGTCGTGACTGCCCTGTGCGATGATGCGGCCGTGATCCAGAACCACGATCCGGTCCGCCTTCTTCACCGTCGCCAGCCGGTGCGCGATGACGATTGTCGTGCGCCCCTCGGACAGGCGATTGACGGCGGCTTGCACCAGCGCCTCGGATTCCGCGTCCAGCGCGCTGGTGGCCTCGTCCAGCAGCAGCACGGGCGCGTCGCGCAGGATCGCGCGGGCGATGGCGATACGCTGGCGCTGCCCACCAGACAGCATCACGCCCCGTTCGCCCAGCTTTGTGTCATAACCCTGCGGCAATGCGACGATGAAATCATGGGCGTGGGCAGCGCGCGCGGCGGCCTCGACTTCGGATTCCGGGGCGTCAGGGCGGCCAAGACGGATATTCTCGCGTGCCGAGGTGGCGAAGATCACCGGATCCTGCGGCACCAGCGCCAGCGCCTTGCGGAAATCGTCGCGGCGCATGTCGCGCAGATCGATCCCGTCCAGCGTGACCTGGCCGGTGCCGGGATCCCAGAACCGTTGGATCAACTGGATCACGGTCGTCTTGCCTGCGCCTGACGGACCGACAAGGGCAACCGTCTCGCCCGGACGGATGGTCAGGTCCACACTTTCCAGCGCCGAGGCATCGGGTCGTGTCGGATAATGAAAGCTGACGTTCTGAAGCGCGATTTCGCCGCGCACCGGTCGGGGCAGGGCGACCGGATCGGCCGGGTCGCTGAGTGCGTCGCGCGCGGTCAGCAGTTCGGCCAGACGTTCGGTGGCGCCAGCGGCACGTTGCAACTCGCCCCAGATTTCCGACAACGCCCCGGTCGATCCGGCGACAAGGATCGCATAGATGACGAACTGGACCAGCTGGCCAGCCGTCATCACGCCTTCGCGCACGTCCCGCGCGCCGATCCACAGCACGCCGATCACCCCGGCGAAGATCAGGAAGATCACGATCGCGGTCATCAGCGCCCGCGTGCCGATCCGGGTCAGCGCGACATCGTAGGATTGTTCGGTGACATGGTCGAACTGTGCGATGCTGCGCGCTTCGTGGGTATAGGCCTGCACGGTCTGCGCCGACAGAAGGTTTTCGGACGCCGCGCCGGACGAGGTCGCGATCCAGTCCTGATTGGCACGCGACAGCATCCGCAGGCGGCGGCCCAGCACGATGATCGGCACCAGGATCGCGGGCACGATCAGCACGACCAGTCCCATCAGCTTCAGCGAGGTGAAGGCCAGCATCGCCATCCCCCCGGCAAGGATCAGCATGTTGCGCAGCGCGATCGACAGCGACGATCCGATGACCGACTGGATCAGGGTCGTGTCGGTCGTGATGCGCGACAGGATCTCGCCGGTCATCACGCGCTCGAAAAAGCCGGGGCTGAGCGTGATGACGCGGGCGAAGACCGCCTTGCGAATGTCTGCGACCACGCGTTCACCCAGCCGCGTCACGAAATAGTATCTGGCCGCTGTGCCAAGCGCCAGCAATGCGACGATGGCCAGGGCGGCGCCGAAATACTTGTCCAGCAGGCCTGCGCCGTCGTCGAAATTATCCACCACCCGGCGCACGGCCAGAGGCAGGATCAGGCTGATCCCCGAAGTGACGATCAGCGCAGCCAGCGCCAGGACGACCTGAATGCGATAGGGCCGGACAAAGGGCCACAACGCCCGCAGCGCCCCGACCTTCTTGCTGGTGGGCCTGTCTTCAAGGGTGCGCGTTCCGCGTGCCATATCTGCCTGTTCTTGAATGTCTCCCCGGCCAAGGTTTAGGCGCTGGGGCGTGGAAGGACAAGGCGCGGACCGTTACGGGGTCAGCCGCCCGTCGCGCAGCGCGTTCGCCAGCGCGTCCACGGCCCGCGCCAGTCTTTCGTCGATAACGTGCAGATATTCTGTCCAGTCCGACAATTCGCGCAACTCGGCAACCCCGTCCGAGATGCCGCGCAATCCGATCAGCGGGATGCCGAAGTGCTGGGCCGCGCGCAGATGGGAAAATGTTTCCATATCTACCATCTCCTCGTCGATGCCGGCATAGGCGCTGCCACTGACGATGTTCGCCCCGGTGGACAGGCTGGCGGTTGGCAGGTCCGGGATTCGGTGGGGCAGTTCGATCCGGGCCGGAAGGTCCAGGAACGGCGTCCGGCCGCGTTCAAACCCCAGTGCCGATGCGTCCATGTCGCGATAGGCGACGGCGCCGACCTGATAGATCTCGGCCTGCGCCAGCCGGTTCGATCCCGCCGATCCCAGAGACACGATCAGTTCTGGCAGTTCCGGCATCCCTGCCAGCGCTGCGGTCAACTGGACCGCGGCTTCGACCGGGCCGACGCCGGTGATCAGCGGCGTGATGCGGGCGCGCAACGCTGGGCCGTATTCGGGTTCGGCGGCCATCACGAACAGGATCGGGATTCCGGCGATGGTCTGGGGGCGGGGCGGTTCCTGCATGGCGCATCCTGTCTTGTGATGCGCGCAGGTGACAACGGCTTGGGGCAACGGTCAAGCTGATGCGATGCCATCTTGCGGCGGGCTTGGCGCCTGTGGCACTTCGCTGAGGATGGGCAAGGTCAGCGAACTTTACAATCAGCGCGTTTCCGAGGGGCGGATCCAGTCAGACGTGGCGCAAGAGGCCGTCCTGCCGGATCTGGACCGGGTTTTGGATGACCTGGCGGCCGCGCCCGATGCGGCACCGGAAAAGCCACGTTCCGCATGGCGGGCGTTCCTTGGGGTTGGCAACACGGTGCCCGCCAGCCCGAAGCCCGGCGCACAGGGGCTGTATCTGTGGGGTGGCGTCGGGCGTGGCAAGTCGATGCTGATGGACCTGATGGCCGAGGCGGCACCTGATCGCGCGCGCACAAGACGGGTTCATTTCCACGAATTCATGCAAGAGATCCAGTCCGGGTTGGAGGCCGCGCGCAAGCGGCATGAACAGGACGCGGTAAAGCCCGTGGCGATGGAGGTCGCCCGGCAGGTCCGGCTGCTGTGCTTCGACGAGATGCAGATCACGGACATCGCCGATGCGATGATCGTGGGCCGCTTGTTTCAGGTCCTGTTCGATCAGGGCGTCGTCGTCGTCGTCACCTCGAACCGGAAGCCCGAGGATCTGTACAAGCATGGGCTGAACAGACAGCTTTTCCTGCCGTTCATCGACCTGATCCGCCAGCGGATGCAGACCGTCTGCCTGGACAGCGAGACCGACCACAGGCAGGGACGCGTGGGCGGTGGACAGGTCTGGTTCACCCCCGCCGATGCCGAGGCGCGCACGGCGATGGATGCGATCTGGGACGATCTGACATCCGGCGCCGCGCCCGAGCCGCATCAGGTCGCGGTCCGCGGACGGCAGGTGGAACTGCCCGCCTTCGCGAACGGTGTTGGCCGATCCGGGTTCTGGGAACTGTGCGGGCGTCCGCTGGGACCGGCCGACTACCTTGCGCTGGCGCGAGAGGTTCATGTGCTGATGATCGATGGCATTCCGCGCCTGTCGATGTCGAACTATAACGAGGCGAAGCGCTTCGTGACCCTGATCGACGCGATCTACGAGGCGAAGGTGCGGCTGATCGCCAGTGCGGCGGACGAACCCGAGCAGCTTTACAACGAAGGCGAAGGAAGCTTCGAGTTCGAACGCACAGCCAGCCGTCTGCGCGAAATGCAGGACGCCGGTTGGGGGACGCAGCCGCCCGATCAGGGCTGAAGATTCACTCCGCGATGAACGCTGCCCGGATGCGCGCGTAATCGCGGTGCTTGATGAACGGACGTGCCGGACTCATCGGATTGTCGCCTTCGGCAATGCAGGGAAAGCAGGCGATCAGGCTAAGTCGCTGCGTCACGGACAGGGCCCGCACGGCCATCCTGCCGGTGTAGAACGATTCCATCGGCGACCCTTCGGCAACGACCACCTCGTGATCGGCGAAGGCAATGTGGACAAGCTGAAAATCACCTTCCGACGGACGCAACGCGACACCGGGAGTGCCCGCCATCATCAGATGCCGGGCCGAGATCAGATATTCGGTGCCTTCGGCGTCGGTCACTAGAACCCGATGCTGCGGCGAGACATCGACATCGCGCCGCGGCAGCCCGTCCCCAAGCGCGCCCGCCTCGATCCGCACTGGACGCTTGTTGGGCGCAAGATCAAGATGGCCGGGGGTGACGCGTGTCGCATGGGTCCAGACCAGAGGCAGTGCGCCGTGGTCGCGCGTCAGGACCATGTCGCCCGGTCGCAGCGTTTCGACCGGCACTTCGCCGGAGGGGGTTTCGATCATCGTGCCGGCGAGAAAACAGACATTCAGTGCCGCGACGGTGGGCCGGTCGTTTGACAACCGGGTATTTTCGATCAGTGCCGACACACTGTCGCCGCCACGAAGGGGTGTTGACGTGTAAAGCGTTCCGGTGCGGCTGCTGTCCCGACTTTCCGTATCACCGTCCCACAGGCTGACCGGACCGATGTCGCCAGGGATCTGGCCGCTCAGGTTGCCCGTTTGGCTTTGCCATTCCGTGCTGTTGATGATGTCATCGTGGTTCAGGTCATTGAACGTCAGCGCGATGCGGGTCGAATCCGCAGATGCGACACCTTCTGATACCGGGGTCTGGAACAGCGTAATTGAAACGGCTGGCATGGCGGGGCACTCGAATAACCACCGGTCAAAATATCTACAAAGATGAATTCCTCCTAGTCGGTAGTATTTCCCATACGAAGCATATTTTGCGGTTCGAAGAGGTTACCTGACCAAAAAGACAACGCAAGGTTGCGGGCGGTCGTCAGCCGTTGTCGCGCAGGATCCTGCCGGCAAGATACAGCGATCCGCAAATCAGGATCCGGGCGCGTGGCGTCTTGCCAACGATCAGCCGGATTGCCTCGTCGGCGCCTGATGCGGTCATGGCATCCATCCCGGCGGCATCCGCCGCGCGTGCCGTCTGGGTCGCGGGCAGGGTGTTGGGTTCGCCGGGAATGTCGATTGCGGTCAGGCTGTCGGCATGGGGGGCCAAGGCGCGCAGATAGCCATCGATGTCCTTGGTGTTCAGCATCCCGCAGACCAGATGGGTCGGACGCGTCGGCAGGTCGGCCAGTGTCGCCGCAAGCGCCTGCCCGCCCGCCGGGTTATGGCCACCATCAAGCCACAGTTCGGCCTCGTCCCCTGCGGTATCGACCAGGGGTCCGCGGACAAGGCGCTGCATCCGCGCGGGCCAGTCTGCGCGGGTGACGGCGGCGCGGGCCTGCGCGTGGCTGGCACCCAGCTGCCGCAGCGCGGCCAGCGCGACCCCCGCATTCTGGATCTGGTGTGCGCCAATCAGTCCGGGCCGTGGCAGATCCCAAAGACCGTGGTCATCCTGATAGATCATCCCGTCCCGGTCGGGTGCGGCCATCCAGTGCTGGCCAAAGGCGAAGATCGGTGAAGTCAGCCCGGAGGCCCGCGCCTCGATCACGCGCAGCGCGTCGTCCTGTTGCGGTCCGACCACACATGTCACACGGGGTTTGATGATGCCTGCCTTTTCAGCGGCGATCAGCGGCAGCGTCTCGCCCAGATATTGCGTGTGATCGATGCTGACCGGCGTGATGACGGTCAGTTCTGGCGTATCGATCACGTTGGTTGCGTCCAGCCGGCCGCCAAGTCCGACTTCAAGCAGGGTGTAATCCGCAGGCGTGCGGGAGAACGCCAGAAACGCCGCCGCTGTCGTGATCTCGAAGAAGGTGATCGGCTGGCCGTCATTTGCCGCCTCGCATTCCTCCAGCGCGGCGGCCAGGTCGGGTTCGGCGATCAGATCGCCTGCGACGCGGATGCGTTCGTGGAAACGGGCCAGATGGGGCGAGGTATAGGCATGAACACGGGCGCCGCCAGCCTCCAGCCCGGCCCGGATCATCGCCTGGGTGCTGCCCTTGCCGTTGGTGCCCGCAATATGAATGACCGGCGGAATCCGATGCTGCGGATTGCCAAGCGCCTCAAGGATACGGTGCATCCGGTCCAGCGACAGGTCGATCACCTTGGGGTGCAACGACATGAGGCGGTCAAGGATGGCGTCGGAATGGCTCATCTGCGAATAGCCGGGGGCCAGCCCCGGACCTCCGGGATAATTGGACAAGTGAGACGCCGTCAGGAGGATTTCGGTGCCTTGGCCGGCGCGGGCTCGGGGGCGGCCGGGTCGGGCGTCGCCTCGATCGCCGGGGCGGTGGGCGTCGGCGCGGGCAGATCAGCCTTTGTCGGCGCGGGCATCCGGCCCATCATGCGCAGGATCGATACCAGTTCGTCGCGCAGCTTGGTGCGGTGGGTCACCCGGTCCAGCATGCCGTGTTCCAGCAGGTATTCGGCACGCTGGAATCCCTCGGGCAGTTTTTCGCGGATGGTCTGTTCGATCACGCGCGGTCCGGCAAAGCAGATCAGCGCATTCGGTTCGGCGATCTGGATGTCGCCCAGCATGGCATAGGACGCGGTCACCCCGCCTGTCGTCGGGTGGGTCAGCACGACGATATAGGGCAGACCAGCCTCGCGCAGCATCTCGACGGCGACGGTGGTGCGCGGCATCTGCATCAGGCTGAGAATGCCCTCTTGCATCCGTGCGCCGCCGGCGGCCGAGAACAGGACCAGGGGACGTTTCAGTTTTGTGGCGCGCTCTGCCGCGGCGATGATGGCGTTTCCGACATACATGCCCATCGAGCCGCCCATGAAGCCGAAATCCTGCGCGGCGGCCACGATCGGGGTGCGCCCGATCTCGCCTTCGGCGACCAGCATCGCCTCTTTCTCGCCGGTGGATTTCTGCGCGGCGCGCATCCGGTCGGGATATTTCTTCTGATCGCGGAACTGCAGCGGGTCGGCGACAGGATCGGGCACCTTGACCTCGACGAAGGCGCCACCATCGAACAGCGCGGCAAAACGGTCGCGCGGGGTGATCGCCAGGTGGTGATCGCAATTGGTGCAGACGTTCAGATTGTCGGAAAGTTCCCGGTGGAACAGCATCGTGCCGCATTCTGGGCATTTCGTCCACAAGTTCTCGGGCACTTCGCGGCGCGAGAACAACGAGTTGATGCGCGGGCGGACATAGTTCGTGATCCAGTTCATCGCGGGTGTCCCTGACTGTGTCAGGCCCCCAGATAGGCCGCGCCGGGGGGAATTGCAATTGTCGCGGCGGGCAGGAATGATGCCGGACATGTGGGCATCCTTCCTGATCCTTTTGCATACGACGCTGACGCTGGGGTTCATCGCACGGGTGCTGATCCGGCCGGGACTGGACCCGTCCGTGCGGCTGGCCTGGATCATGGTGATCGAGGCGGTGCCGCTGGCCGGGATCGTCGCCTACCTGCTGTTCGGAGAGGTTCGCATGAACCAGGCCGAGGTGCAGCGGATGGCCGATGTGCGTGACCGGCTGACCGGGCTGCGCACGCCCAGTCCCGACGTTCTTGCCGACCCACCCAATTTCGCGCGGCCGGTGGTCGCGGCAAACGCGGCGGTCGGTGGCATGGACGCGCTGCAAGGCAACCGTATCCGGCTACTGGCGGAAAGCGACGATGCGGTGGACAGCCTGGTCCAGGCGATCGACCAGGCCCGGGATCATGTTCACATCCTTTTCTACATCTGGCTGCCCGATCACAGCGGCGCAAAAGTGGCAGAGGCTGTCGAACGGGCGGCGCGTCGCGGTGTCGCCTGCCGTGTGATCGTCGATGCGCTTGGATCGCGCGGATTGGTGCGGTCGGCCTATTGGCGGCAGTTGCAGGACGCCGGGGTGGAATGCGTCACCGCCTTTCCCTGGGGGCTGCCGTTCATCAGCGTGCTGTTCCGCAGGCTTGATCTGCGCAATCACCGCAAGATCCTGGTCGTGGACAACCGCATCGCGTTCACGGGCAGCCGGAACTGCGCCGACATGGCATTCGCGATCAAGCCACGCTTCGCGCCCTGGGTCGATGTGCTGTTTTCTGTCGAGGGTCCGGCGGTCCGGCAGTTGCAGTCGGTCTTTCTGGGCGACTGGATGAGTTACACGGGCCGCGATCTGGGCGACATGCTGCAACTGGTCGATGGCGTGGACGAGCCGGGCGTTTCAGCGCAGATCGTGGCGACGGGGCCGGACCGGCGGGCGGGCAGCGTGTCGGACTGTCTGTCCGGCATGCTGCATGCGGCGCGGCATCGTGTGGTCATTACCACGCCCTATTACGTCCCTGACGCGGCACTGGACGCCGCGATCCGCGCGGCGGCGCGACGCGGTGTCGAGGTGACGATGATCCTGCCCGCGCGCAACGATTCCTTCGTGGTCGGCGCGACCAGCGAGGGATTCTACTACGGGCTTCTGGCGGCCGGCGTGCGGCTGCAGCTGTTCCAGCCGGGCCTGCTGCATGCCAAGATCATGACCGTGGACGGGCGCATGGCCATGGTCGGCAGCGCCAATCTGGACCGCCGCAGCTTCGAGCTGAACTACGAGGTCAACATGGCGCTGTTCGACAAGGCGCTGATCGCCCGGATCGACGCGCGGCAGGCCAGCTATGTGGACCGCGCCCGCGAACTGACGCTGGACGAGGTGCGCAACTGGAGTGTGCTGCGGCGGCTGAGAAACAACCTGCTGGCCTTGGCTTCACCGCTGCTATAGCGGCATCGCGGTCGTGTATTTCGTCTGGCGCAGCACGAAATTCGTCACCGTTCCGCGCACGATGCCCAGGGCCAGCAGGCGGCGCATGATGAAATCCTCCAGGCCCTCCGGATCGGGCGCGATGATCTTCATGTGGTAATCCGAGGTGCCGGTGATGGTGGCGCATTCGATGATCTGGTCTTCGGTCTGCACGAAACGATCGAACCGGGCCAGCGATTGTTCGGTGTGATCCAGCAATGAGACCTGCACATAGGCCATCGCGTGCAGGCCCGCCTGCGCCGGATCGATCAGTGCCACCTGTCGCCGGATCATGCCGCTTTCGATCATCCGGCGCACCCGACGCCATGCGGGTGAAGCGGACAGCCCCGCCTTTTCGGCAAGCGCCTGCGTGGAAAGTGTGCTGTCCCGTTGCAGCAAGCGCAGAATACGCCGGTCCGTGTCGTCAAGTTCGGGCATGTTTTTGCCAGATGCGTTCATTTTGCGAAGAATCCTGCCGACCGAATGACGATATTGCGCGTCTTCGGCAAGATTTTCCAGTGTATCGCGGTAAAATTGGGCTCAAGGAGGATGAGAACATGCCCAAATCGACCGAATACGAGGCCAAGACACCCGACGCTGACGGTTTCATTGCCTATGACGCCCAGGAGGACATGGTCTGGCATGACCTGATCACCCGCCAATTGCCCGCAGTGCGGCAACACATGGCGCGTCCCTATCTGCGCGGGCTGGATCTGCTGGACATGCCCATCGATCGCGTGCCGCAATGTCCTGACATCTCTGCCCGGCTTGGAGATCTGACGGGATGGCGGGTCGAGCCGGTGCCCGCGCTGATCGGCTTTGGCAAGTTCTTCGGCATGCTGGCCAACCGCACTTTTCCCGCCGCCAGCTTCATCCGCAAGCGCAAGCATTTCGACTATATCGAAGAGCCTGACATCTTTCACGAGATCTTCGGCCACACGCCCCTGCTGACCGATCCCGCTTTCGCCGCGTTCAGCCAGGCCATCGGCGAGGCCGGGACGCGCTGCGACAAGGCCGATTTCAGCTGGCTGATCCGGCTTTACTGGTTTTCCATCGAGTTCGGGTTGATGCACGAAGACGGTCAGTTGAAGGCACTGGGGTCGGGCCTGGCAAGTTCGGTCACCGAATTGCCGTGGTCGCTGTCGGATCAGGCCGAACATCGGCCTTTCGATGTCATCGACATCCTGCGCACGCCCTACCGGATCGACATTCATCAGCCGGTCTATTTCGTGATCGACAATCTGGACGACTTGTTTGCGGCGGCAAAGCGCGATCTGCTGGAGGATATTCGGCAGGCGCGGTCGCTGGGGCTGCATGACCCCAAGTATCCGCCCAAGGACGCCGCTTAAGGAGGAAGACATGACCACCTGTGATCTGGCCGACAAGACCTGCGAGCCCTGCAGGGGTGGGGTCGCGCCCTATGGCGCCGACGAGGCCGCGAAGATGATGGACCAGCTTGACGGCTGGCAGCTTTCCGATGACGCGACCTCGATCAGTCGCCGGTTCGATTTCAAGGGGTTTCTGAAGGCCGTCGAGATGGCCAATCTGGCCGCGTGGCTGGGCAACAAGCAGGGCCATCACCCCGACATCGCCTTCGGCTTCGGCTATTGCCACGTCACGTTCACCACGCACGAGGCAGGCGGGTTGACCGAAAACGACTTCATCTGCGCGGCCAGGCTGGACGCACTGGTCGCCTGACTGCTTGTTCCTCGGGATGGCGCGGTTTATCCCAAGGGTATCGCAGCCACCGGGGGGACAAGATGAAGAACGCTCGTTTCGACAAATCCAGGCTTCCCAGCCGCCATGTCACCGAGGGGCCGGCCCGTGCGCCGCATCGTAGCTATTTCTACGCGATGGGGGTTTCCGAAGAGGAAATCCACAGCCCATGGGTCGGTGTCGCAACCTGCTGGAACGAGGCCGCGCCCTGCAACATCGCCCTGAACCGCCAGGCCCAGTCGGTCAAGCAGGGCGTCAAGAAGGGCGGCGGCTGTCCGCGCGAGTTCACCACCATCACCGTGACCGACGGCATCGCCATGGGACACGAGGGGATGCGGTCAAGCCTTGCCAGCCGTGACGCGATCGCCGACACGGTCGAACTGACCATGCGCGGGCATTGCTATGACGCGCTGGTGGGGCTGGCAGGCTGCGACAAGTCACTGCCCGGCATGATGATGGCGATGGTGCGGCTGAACGTGCCGTCGGTCTTCATCTATGGCGGGTCCATCCTGCCCGGCAAGCTGAACGGGCGCGACGTCGTCGTGCAGGACGTGTTCGAGGCCGTGGGCCAGCATCAGGCCGGCAACATGACGGATGCCGAACTGGACATTCTGGAACGCGTCGCCTGTCCCAGTGCCGGGGCCTGCGGCGGGCAATATACCGCCAACACGATGGCCTGTGTCAGCGAAGCGATCGGGCTGGCGCTGCCCAATTCGTCGGGGGCGCCGGCGCCCTACGAATCCCGCGATCAGTACGGCATGGCCTCGGGCGAGGCGGTGATGCGGCTGATCGAGAAGAACATCCGCGCGCGCGACGTGGTGACGCGCAAATCGCTGGAAAACGCCGCCCGCGTCGTGGCCTGCACGGGCGGGTCGACCAATGGCGGGCTGCACCTTCCGGCCATCGCGCACGAGGCGGGGATCGATTTCGACTTGTTCGATGTCTGCGACATCTTCCGGGATACGCCCTATTTTGTGAACCTGCGGCCGGGCGGCGAATATGTTGCCAAGGATCTGTACGAAGCCGGTGGCGTGCCGGTCGTGATGCGCGAACTGCGCCGGGCTGGGCTGATCCACGAGGACTGCATCACCGCGACCGGCCGGACCATCGGCGAGGAACTGGACCTGGTCGATCGCGAGGTGGACGGCAAGGTGATCCATCCGGTCGCCACGCCGCTGTCGCAGACCGGCGGCGTCGTCGGGCTGAAGGGCAATCTGGCGCCTGACGGCGCAATCGTGAAGGTCGCCGGGATGAAGGCCGAGGATCAGGTCTTTGCCGGCCCGGCGCGGGTTTTCGAAAGCGAGGAAGAGGCCTTTGCCGCCGTCCAGCGCCGCGAGTATCGCGAGGGCGATGTGATCGTCATTCGCAATGAAGGCCCGGCAGGCGGCCCCGGCATGCGAGAGATGCTGGCCACCACCGCTGCGCTGTCGGGGCAGGGCATGGGCAAGAAGGTCGCGCTGATCACCGATGGCCGCTTTTCGGGCGCAACCCGCGGTTTCTGCGTCGGCCATGTCGGACCCGAAGCCGCGCATGGCGGCCCGATCGCGCTGCTGAAGACCGGCGACGTCATCACGATAGACGCGGTCAGGGGCGAGATCAGCGTGGACCTGTCCGAGCAACAGCTTGCCGCGCGCAAGGCCGAATGGGCGGGACCGCGCAAGACCGATTATGCGTCGGGCGCGTTGTGGAAATACGCGCAGCTTGTCGGCGGTGCCCGGTGGGGCGCGGTGACCCATCCCGGTGCTGCGAAGGAAACGCATATCTACATGGATCAGTGACGCAGGATGGCAGGGCGATCCCAGAACTGGCTGTCGCGGCAGATCCGTGAAAGGGCCGCGCGGCAATGGGCGGCGCAGGCCGCCGCGCTTGGCAAAAGCAACCGTGTCCCGCCGCCCGAGATCCGCGACGAGGCTGCGGAACTGCATCGATCCCTGACACGGTTTCTGCAGTTGTCGGATGCGCGCCTGCCCCGCGGGGGCAGCGACGCCTATCTGATCGACCTGCCGCCGGGCACAGACTGGCACTGGTGCCCCATGATGCTGCGCGGCCGGATCATGCCCGACACCCTGTCCGCCCCGAAAGACGGCCAGATGCTGGGGGATGATGTCACGCTGTTTCACGACTGCCGCCATCGGGCGCTGATCCTGTGTCAGCGCCGCAATCGCCGCGCAACCGACCTGTCGCCCTATTCCCTGACCTTGGAGATGCTGGGTTTCTCGGGCAGCTATCTTGCCCTGTCACTTGCCATACCGCCCGAATTCCGGGACCGGTTCAGCCGGAATCATGTCGTTCGGCTGGACATCAAGCTGCATTCGGAAAGGGCGATCAAGATCTATGGTCGGCTGAATATCGCACAGGGGCCGAACACGGAAACCATCCTGCGCCAGCTTGGCCATCCCATCGAAGGCCGCGACTGCGCGCGCGAGGCGGAATTCGATCTGGGATATGCGGATCTGTCGCAGCGCCCGGTGGACAAGGTCTGGCTGGACCTGCTGTTCGAGGCGCCCTACATGAATGCCGTCACGCTGAGCGATGCGGTCCTGTCGCGTCATCCAAGGGCAGAGATATAAGGACGATCATGCCGGTTTTCGACAATCACGGGATCAGGGGTGGCGTCTGGACCGGGCAGCTGCGCGGCATGCCGCGCCCCGCGCGGGTCTGCGTGACCTGTATGGGCGAAGTCATCGCCGAAGCCGCTTTGGCCGACGATGCCGACGGCGTTCATCAGGTCAGGGTGGACCTGCCTGGGTCGCTGATCTCGGACGGGGTGGTGACGTTGGTGCTGGTGGCCGATCAGGGTGGGTCCGGTGATCCGGTTGGTGCCGACGCGATCCATCTGCACCACCAGACACTGGTCACCGGCAAGCCGTTGGATCAGGATCTGATGGCCGAACTTTCGGCCTTGCGCGCCGAGATGGAGCTTCTGAAGCGGGAGTTCAGGCGTTTCGTCCTTGATGCGCGGGGCTGACCGCCCGACGTCATGCGTCCGTTACCGTTTCTTGCGAAAAGCGGTCGGCGTCGCTATATCGACCCCCTCGCCCTTGTGTCCACCGTCCTCGCACCAAGGAACCGCATGACCCACCCGCAAACGCCTTGCTATCTGATCGACAAATCCCTGTTGCGCGGCAACATGGAAAAAGTCGCCCGACTGCGCGAACGATCAGGTGCCAAGGCCCTGCTGGCGCTGAAATGTTTCGCGACATGGTCGGTCTTCGATTTCATGCGGGACTACATGGACGGCACCACGTCGTCGTCGTTGTTCGAATTGCGGCTTGGGCACGAGGAATTCGGCAAGGAAACCCACGGCTATTCGGTCGCCTGGGCAGATCACGAGATCGACGAGGCGGTTTCCTATGCCGACAAGATCATCTTCAACAGCCTGGGCCAGCTTGATCGCTTTGGCGACAAGGCGGCCGGCATCACGCGCGGGTTGCGCCTGAATCCCCGCTTTTCGACCAGCGGGTTCGATCTGGCAGACCCGGCGCGACCCTTCAGCAGACTGGGAGAATGGGACATCGCGCGGCTGGACGCGGCGATGGACAGGATCAGCGGCGTGATGATCCACTATAATTGCGAGAATGGTGATTTCGATCTGTTCGACCATCAGTTGACAAGGATCGAGACCGAGTTCGGGGACATCCTGCAAAAGCTGGACTGGGTCAGCCTTGGTGGCGGCATCCATTTCACCGGCGAGGGATATCCGCTGGACAGGTTGGCAGACCGTCTGGCGGCCTTCAGCCAGAAGCACGGTGTTCAGGTCTATCTTGAACCCGGCGAGGCCAGCATCACGAAATCCACGACGCTGCAGGTCAGCGTGCTGGACCTGATCGATAACGGCAAGCAGGTCGCCATCGTGGATAGCAGCATCGAGGCACATATGCTGGACCTGCTGATCTATCGCGAAACCGCAAAGCTACCGCAGGACGGCAGCCAGGAATACCAGATCGCCGGCAAGACCTGCCTTGCGGGCGACATCTTCGGTGATGCACGTTTCGCCCAGCCCCTGCGGATCGGCGATCGTATCAGCATCGCGGATGCGGCGGGCTATACGATGGTGAAGAAGAACTGGTTCAATGGCGTCGCCATGCCCAGCATCGCCATCCGCGAAGAGGATGGCAGCATCCGGACCGTTCGCAGTTTCTCGTATGACGACTACAAATCCAGCCTGTCCTAAGGCGCCCATCTTTCCCCTGTGAAAGGAGTCAGAATTGGCCAAGAAGAATATCCTGATCATCGGCGCGGGTGGCGTCGCGCAAGTGTCCGCGCACAAGGTCGCGCAATGGGCGGACGAATTCGGCGATTTGCATATCGCCAACCGCACCAAGGCAAAGGCCGATGCGATCATCGACAGCCTTCGCGAAAAGGGACACAAGATGCCCTTCACCAGCCACGCGCTGGACGCGATGGACCCGGCTGCCGTCGAGGCGCTGATCGGGAAGACGGATGCGAAGATCGTCATCAACGTGGGCACCGCCTTCATCAACATGAGCGTGCTGGAAGGATGCATTCGCGCCGGCGCCGCCTATATCGACACCGCGATCCACGAAGATCCCGCCAAGGTCTGCGAGACCCCGCCTTGGTATGCAAACTATGAATGGAAACGTCGCGATGACGTCGCCAAGGCCGGCATCACCGCGATTCTGGGTGCGGGCTTTGATCCGGGCGTGGTGAACGCCTATGCCCGCCTTGCCGAAGACGAGTATTTCGACAAGATCGATTCGGTGGACATCGTGGACATCAATGCCGGCAGCCACGGCCGCTGGTTCGCCACCAATTTCGACCCCGAGATCAATTTCCGAGAGTTCACCGGCACGGTCTATTCGTGGCAGGGCGGCGAATGGCGCGAGAACAGGATGTTCGAGATCGGTCGCGAATGGGATCTGCCCGTCGTCGGCAAGCGCACCGCCTATCTGTCGGGCCATGACGAGGTGCACAGCCTGTCGGCACGCTACAAGGATGCGGATGTTCGGTTCTGGATGGGATTCGGCGATCACTACATCAACGTCTTCACGGTTCTGCAGAATCTGGGCCTGCTGTCCGAACATCCGGTCAAGACCGCCGAAGGGCAGGAAGTCGTGCCGCTGAAGGTCGTCAAGGCCGTGCTGCCGGATCCGGCCAGCCTTGCGCCCGACTATACCGGCAAGACCTGCATCGGCGATCTGGTCAAGGGCAGTCTGAGCGGCAAGGAAGGCGAGGTCTTCGTCTATAACGTCGCCGATCACAAGGACGCCTATACCGAGGTCGGCAGCCAGGGGATCAGCTTTACCGCCGGGGTGCCGCCGGTTGCAGCAGCCATCCTGATCGCGCGGGGCACCTGGGACGTCAAGAAGATGGTCAATGTCGAGGATCTTCCGGCGCGGCCTTTCCTTGAGCTTCTGGGCGAAATGGGCCTGCCCACCCGCGTCATCGACGCGACCGGCGACCATCCTCTGTAGGATCGCCGCCTCCGCGCGATTGACAATCAGCAAGTCTTGGGGGCGAACCGGAACGATCGGTTCGCCCGTTGCGTTTCTGCGCAGCGTCTGTTCGCGATCTTCGCCGGGCGCCTATGGGGGGACATCATGGCCGGTCGGGACGGGCACATTTTTCCGCGCTTTGGCGGCGGGCAGGGCGTAAGCAGCAGTCGAATCGCCAATTGGGCCGTAATCGGCATCTTTCTGATCCTTGCCTTCGCTGCCATCGCCGCCGGGCGGGATTTCCTGATGCCTGTCACCATGGCGGTCCTGCTTTTCTTCGTGTTCACGCCGCTGCGCCGGTTCGCGCGGCGTCGCGGCATCCCCGATGCGCTGACCGCCGCGCTGGTCACGCTGACCATCCTGACGCTGGTGGCGGCGCTGGCCTATGCCGCCAGCGGCCCGATCAACCGCGCGTCCCAGCACATCCCGACGATCAGTATCCAGCTAGAGCAGAAGTTTCAGCGGGTCCGCGAGTCGATGCAGGATTTCCGACAGGCCGCCCAGAAGATCGACGAGGCCCAGACCGTCGAAGACGAGGAGGCCAACGAAGACGCGACGATCAAGGTCGAGGAGGACGGAGATTCCACCTTCGAGACGGTGGTCAAGCTGACCCCCCAGCTTCTGGCGCAGGTCGTCTTCACCCTGATCCTGATGTTCTTCATGATTGCTTCGGGGGATCTTCTGTATCTGAAGATCGTGCAAAGCTTCGACAGCATGCGGGAAAAGCGCAGCGCCTATCTGGCCCTGCGCGAGATCGAGGATTCGCTTGGCAGCTATCTGGGTGCGATCACCGTCATCAACGCGTGCCTGGGTCTCAGCATCGGATTGGCGATGTGGGCATGGGGAATGCCGGGGGCGCTGCTGTTCGGGCTTGGTGCGTTCGTGCTGAACTTCATCCCGTATCTGGGCGCGATCGCGGGGGTGGGGATCGCCGCGATCGTGGCGCTGGTCGTGATGGAGGGGCTGTTCTGGCCGGCCATGGTCGCGGGAACATATCTGATGCTGACCTCGCTTGAAGGGCAGCTTATCACGCCCTATTTCGTGTCGCGCCGCCTGCAGATGAACACGGTGGTGGTGTTTCTTGCCGTGGCGCTGTGGGCGTGGCTGTGGTCGGTCCTTGGCATGGTGATCGCGGTGCCGGTTCTGGTGGTCCTGCGGGTGCTGGCCGAACATGTACCGGGGTGGGAGAAGTTCGGAAACTTCCTTGCCGGAGACGAGCCACCGTCGATCGAGGACGATGAAGAGGAAGACGCCCGCGAGATCGTCGAACGGGGCGCAGGGGCCGAGGACGAGGCCTCGGCCCGCGCGGCGACCGCGGACCTGATGGGGCCGGGCAGCCGCGACGGCTGAGCCTGTTGCGCGGTTCGGCGGCGCGCGATGTTCCGATCCCGTGCCGCCGCGACGGGGCGCGTTACCCTTGCAACTTGTCCTGGGTGCGGGTGTCAAAGTCCGACGCGTCGTGGCGCTCGTGCAGCTGGCTGGCGGGATCGCCTGATGTGCTGTTCACCATGATGCCGCGACGGACTGCCGGACGGGTCGCGATCTCGGACTGCCACCGCGCGACGTTGCGATAGCTTGCGCCGTCGATGAAGGTCGCGGCATCACCATACACGCCGCCCTTCACCATGCGGCCATACCACGGCCAGATCGCCATATCCGCGATGGAATAGCTGTCGCCCGCCATGAACTGATGGTCGGCAAGGTGTCGGTCCAGCACGTCAAGCTGCCGCTTGACCTCCATCGTGAAGCGGTCGATGGCGTATTCGATCTTGACCGGCGCATAGTGATAGAAATGTCCGAACCCGCCGCCCAGATAGGGCGCGGCGCCCATCTGCCAGAACAGCCAGTTCAGGGTCTCGGTCCGCGCCACGGGATCGTGCGGCAGGAATGCATCGAATTTTTCGGCCAGATACAGCAGGATCGAACCGGATTCGAAAACCCGCCGGGGCGGGTTGGCGGAATGATCCATCAGCGCCGGGATCTTGGAGTTCGGGTTCGCTTCGACAAACCCGCTGCCGAACTGATCGCCATCGCCGATGCGGATCAGCCACGCGTCATACTCTGCCGGCTTGCCGATCGCCAGCAGTTCTTCAAGCATGATCGTGACCTTCTGGCCGTTCGGCGTGGCCAGGGAATACAACTGCAGCGGATGCTTGCCGACCGGCAGTTCGCGGTCATGGGTCGGGCCTGCGACGGGGCGGTTGATGCTGGCGAACTCGCCGCCGTTCTTGGTCTCCCATGTCCAGACCTTCGGCGGAATATAGGTGTCGTTCATGTCCTGTCCTGTGTTCCTGTTCGACGTGTTCCTGGGAAACATGTGCGGGGCGCGCGCGGGTTTCAACATGTGCAAGCCGCAGATCCCCTGTGCGTCCATGCACCAGCGTCGCGAATCGATGGTATTTGTTCCTGATACGTTCTATGTTGGCGTCATGTTGCCGCCCCGTGATCCCGACCAGACCCTGAAAGCCCGTGGCGCCGATACGCGCCCCGAGGGTCGGTTCGAGACGCATCGCCGGGTGCGCGAAGCCGATGGCTGGGACATTCCCGAAGACAGCACGCTGTTGCGCACCGAGGTGGTCTCGGAAACACCGCGCAGCATCATCACGCGCAACACATCGCCTGATATTTCCTTCGACCGCTCGATCAACCCCTATCGCGGCTGCGAACATGGCTGCATCTATTGCTATGCGCGGCCAAGCCACGCCTATCTGGGACTGTCGCCCGGCCTTGATTTCGAGACGAGGATCACCGCCAAGCCCGATGCCGCGCGGCTTTTGGAACGCGAACTGGCGCGGCCGTCCTACAAGCCGGCGCCGATCGCATTGGGCACGAATACCGACCCCTACCAGCCGGTTGAATCGCGGCTGGCGATCATGCCGGGCATCCTGCGGGTGCTGCGCGACTGGAATCATCCCGCGACTCTGGTGACGCGCGGTCAGACGGTGCTGCGCGATCTGGACCTGTGGGCCGAACTGGCGGCCAGGGATCAGGCGGCGGTGGGCATCAGCGTCACCACGCTGGATGCCGAGCTTGCGCGCGCGCTGGAACCGCGCGCTCCGACGCCGCAGACACGGCTGCGGATGATCCGCGAGCTTTCGCGCGCTGGCGTGCCGGTGCGGGTGATGGTCGCGCCCGTGATCCCGGTGCTGACCGAACCCGAGATCGAGCGTATCCTGACCGCCGCGCACGAAGCCGGCGCAACCACCGCCAGCATGATCCCGCTGCGCCTGCCCCACGAGGTCGCGCCGCTGTTCAGGGACTGGCTGGAACGCCACCGTCCCGGCATGGCCGCGCATGTGATGAACCGGGTCCAGGCGATGCGTGGCGGCCGGGACAACGATCCACGCTTCGGCAGCCGTTTCCGCGGCGAGGGCATCGAGGCGGAACTGGCCCAGAAACGATTCCGGCTGGCGCGAAAGCGGCTGGGATACCGTGACGGCTTCGCGCCGCTGGATTGTTCGCGCTTCGGACCGCCGCCCCGGTCCGGCGATCAGTTGTCGCTGTTCTAGGCGCCGCGATCCTGTTCGTTCTTGGCCCAGAGGTAGCCGATGAAGGCGCCCTTCACGAGGCGCAGCAGGATCAGGGTCAGGACCGTGGTGACAAGCCCGGTGATCAGCAGCAGCATCGTCGGGCTGGGGCGGAACAGAACCCATGTGAACCCGATCAGTGGGATCAGCAGCAACAGCATGATGGTCATCGCGAAGAAGGCGGGACCGTCCGCGGCGGGATAGCGGCCGACGGGCGCGTGACATGTTCCGCATTCCGCAGGCACCGTCAGATACCCTTGCAGCAGCTTGTTCTTGCCGCAGTTCGGGCAACGGTTCAACAGTCCCCGCATGATCGCCGTCTTGCCGTCGCGTGTCTCGGTCATCGGTCCGTCCCGTGTGTCTGAGGAAGATGCCCCATGGCTAGGGGCGCCAGTTGGCAGTTGGAATGCGGCGGACTGACACGGGTGCGTGGCATCAGGGTCTGCTGCGGCCGCTTGTCGTCCCGCCTCGATCGGCGCCGTCGCTGCCCGAGCTGAAACCGCCAAGGCGGTCGGCGATCATTTCCAGTGTGGGACGATCGCCGCGTGGACGGGTTTCCAGCGCCTCGCGCATCGCGCGCAGATGCCGTGGCATGGTGCCGCAACATCCGCCGATGATCCTGACACCCAGATCGCGGGCCAGGCAGGCATAATCGGCCATCAGTTCGGGCGTCCCGTCATACTGGACGTGACCGGCCTCGAAATGCGGGATCCCGGCATTGGCCTTGGCCACCAGCGGGCGTTCATTGCCGGACGCCAGCAGCCCCGTGACGGTCCGCAACAGGTCCGACGCGCCCAGACCGCAATTGGCCCCGAAGGCGATTGGCGGATTGGGCAGTTTTTCGACCAGCGCGGCAAGCTGCGCCGGGGCGACACCCATCATGGTGCGCCCGGCGGTGTCGAAGCTCATCGTGCCGCACCAAGGCATGTCCACCAGAAACGCGGCCTCGGCGGCGGCGCGGAATTCCTCGACCGCGCTGATCGTCTCGACCCACAGCAGGTCTGCCCCGCCCTGCTTCAGCGCCTCGGCCTGCTGATGAAACATCTCGACCGCGGCATTGTGGCTGAGGGCGCCCATGGGGGCCATGATCTCGCCCGTGGGGCCCATGCTGCCCGCGACCAGAGGCTTGCGTGGTGCCGTGTCTGCAACCTCGCGTGCCAGTTCCGCGGCGGCGCGGTTCAGTTCCGCCACGCGGCCCTGCGCGCCGTGCAGCCGCAGACGGCTGGCATTGCCGCCGAAGCTGTTGGTCAGAAACAGGTCGGCGCCCGCGTCCACCGCGCCGCGATACAGGGTCCGGACGGCATCGGGGCGGTCGATATTCCACATTTCCGCAGGCTCGCCCGCCGCAAGCCCCATGTTGAACAGCGAGGTCCCCGTTGCGCCATCGGCCAGCAGCAAGTCGCGTTCGGCAAGAAGGCGGGTCAGGGCGTCGTGCATCGTGATCCTCGGGCGGTTCGCTTGCAGGTTGCGGGGGCTGTCTCACAGCACGGCAATCGCGTCAAATCCTATCATCGCCGCCGCCGAGGATGCTGCTTCAACATGCAGGGGAAAGACCTGCGGGGCCGGTTCTGCCGGCAGGAGACTTGATCCTGGTGGCTCAAATGGAAACCGCGCCGGCAAGGGCCGGCGCGGTTCCAGAACTTTCGGCATGTTTGCCGGGATCAGCCGCGATCGTCGGCCGGGGCGCCATCGTCGTCCGAGGACGCGCCACCGATATCGTCGAACAGTTCCGAGATCTCGAACTCGGCTTCCGCATCAGCTTCGGCCGCCAGATCCTGGATCGACTTGCCCTGCGCCTGCAGTTCAGCCTCTTCGTTGGACCGTGCGATGTTCAGCGTGATTTCGGCCTCGACCTCGGGGTGCAGGACCACGGTGACCGTGTGCAGACCCAGTTCCTTGATCGGGTTGCCCAGCACGATCTGCTTGCGCTCGATCGTGAAGCCGGACTCGGTGGCGGTATCGGCCACGTCGCGGGTGGTCACAGAACCGTAAAGGGCACCGGAATCAGACGCCGAACGGATGATGACGAAGTTTTCGCCGTCAAGTTTCTGCGCGACCTTCTCGGCCTCGGCCTTGGATTCCGCGTTGCGGGCTTCCAGTTGCACCTTGCGGTCCTCGAATGCCGCGATATTCGCGTCCGAGGCGCGCAGTGCCTTGCCTTGAGGCAGCAGGAAGTTGCGGGCATAGCCCTCTTTCACCTTCACCACTTCGCCCATCTGGCCCAGCTTGGAAACACGTTCCAGCAGGATGACTTGCATGTTCTGTCCTCCTTACTTCACGGCATAGGGCAGCAGGGCGAGGAAGCGGGCGCGCTTGATGGCGCGGGCCAGCTCACGCTGCTTCTTGGCCGAGACGGCGGTGATGCGCGACGGCACGATCTTGCCGCGTTCGGAAATGTAACGCTGCAGCAGACGCGTGTCCTTGTAGTCGATCTTCGGCGCATTCTCGCCCGAGAACGGGCAGACCTTGCGACGACGGAAGAACGGTTTGTTCGCCATGGTTCAGATCTCCTCAGTTCCGGTCGCGGCGTTCGCGGCGGTCGCCACGTTCTTCGCGCTTCTGCATCTGCACGGAAGGGCCTTCCTGATGCTCGTCGACCTTGATGGTCATCACGCGCATCACGTCGTCATGCAGCCGTGCCAGACGCTCCATCTCCTGGACGGCGTCCGACGGGGCGTCGGTGCGCAGGAAGGCGTAGTGGCCCTTGCGGTTCTTGTTGATCTTGTAGGCGAGGGTGCGGACACCCCAGTATTCGTTGTCCACGACCTTGCCGCCGTTATCGGCGAGAACGGTCGAGAAATGTTCGATCAGCCCTTCGGCCTGCGTGTTAGACAGGTCCTGACGGGCGATCAGCACATGCTCGTACAGAGGCATGGCGATCCTTTCATCATCGGGCGCACTTCATAGGCGGGATCAGACCTTCCGCACCCGCCACGAGAGGTTGCGCGATTTGCAAAATCTCGGCGGAAGGATGTGGCCTTATAGCGGCAAATGCTGCGGTTGCAAGGTGATTCGGGGGTGCGACCTGCCGGGTGCGACCTTTGATTCCGGCCATTCCGGGCGGCATCGGATTGAATGTACATGCAGAAAAAGCGATATCTGGTCCCGCACCGGCACCGTTGCCCCTGCCGAAGGACAAAACCGATGGCCGCATCAATTCCCGGACAGGCCGCCACGCCGGATGACTGGCTGGCGCATTTCCCGATCACCTTCTTCGCCACGACGATGGGGCTGGGCGGGCTGGCGCTGGGTTTGCGGGCGGGCTTTGGCGTGCAGTCCGCGATGTTTCTTACAGCGCTGGGGCTGACCGCGCTGGTCTTCGCCGGGGTGTCGATCCTGTATCTGGCCAAGCTGGTGCTGCGCCCCGCCAGCGTCGCGGCCGAATGGCAGCATCCGGTCCGGTTGGCGTTCTTTCCCACGATGACGATCTCGCTGCTGATCCTTGCCACTGCCGCGCTGCCGGTGCTGCCGTGGCTGTCGCAGGCGATGTGGGTCGTGGGCATGTTGGGGCAGGGGGTGCTGACGCTGGCCGTGATCTCGGGCTGGATCGGGGCGCGCAGCTTTCAGCATGGCCATATCTCGCCGGCGTGGTTCATCCCGGCGGTGGGCAACGTGATCGTGCCGGTCGCGGGCGCGCAGATCGGCTGGACCGAGACCAGCTGGCTGTTCTTCTCGGCCGGGATGATCTTCTGGATCATGCTGCTGACACTGGTGTTCAACCGGCTGATCTTTCACGATCCGCTGCCGGGCCGGTTGCAGCCGACGCTGGTCATCCTGATCGCGCCGCCCGCGCTGGCCTATATCGCCTGGGTTCATCTGACCGGCGGCGGCGATGCCTTCGCGCAGATCCTGCTGAGCCTTGGTTATGTGTTTGCCGCGCTGGTCGCCACGCAGTTGCCGCGGATCCTGCGGCTGCCTTTCGCGCTGTCGTTCTGGGCGCTGAGCTTTCCGGTCGCGGCGCTGTCGGTGGCCAGCCTGCTGCACGCCGAAACCGTGTCGTCCGGGATGCACCGCGATATCGGGATGGCGTTGCTGGGGGTATTGGTCGCGATCATCGCGGCGCTTCTGTGGCGCACCGCGCGCGCCATCGCGGCGGGCGAGGTCTGTCGGCCGGACTAGCCTTTATGATGCGTGGCCAAGGCCTTGGGCGTGTGCCCGAGGACGGATCACGACGGTCCGACCTAACGTTTGCGCTGCCAGTTTCCGTCCTCTTCGGACCAGTATTCCGCCACCACTCCGCCGCTGGTCAGCGCCTTCCATTGCTGGCGCGCGCGATCGACCGCCGAGGCATCGCCGCCGTCGAACAGGATGCAGGCGCGTTGCAGCGCGGTGACCTCATCGGCAGTGACCTCGGCCCCGTCCAGCGCCATAATGCAGGCGGGATCATTCGTGGCCTGCTGGCTGCCCGCCAGCGTCAGAAGGACCGGCTGGCGCGCGTCATGCGGTCCGCCGGCAAGCCCATGTGGCTGGAACCCCTCGGCCAGCCACAATTCGCGGTCCAGCCAGTCCATCCGTTCGGCATCGGTGCCGCGCAGTTCGACCCGCCAGCCGGCCTTCAGCGACTTGCCGATCAGCACCGGCAGCAGGCGTTCGACCGGCTGACGGGTGAGATGGTAGAACAGCACGTTGCCCATCAGCCCGGCCCGCCCGGATGTTGCGCAACAGCAGCGTGCGTTGCGTGTGCATGCAGGCGGGGTGCACGCGGTCCAAAGCCCTGCAAATGCTGGCGATCAGGCCGCACAGCGCGTGCACGGCGCGTGCACAGGGCGTGCACAGCGCGTACACCGCTTGCGCGCGTTGCGCGGATCATTCGTCCTCGAACCGGTCGCGCACTAGCCGGTCCAGCGTCATCACGCCCCAGCCGGTCGCACCCTTGGGCGCAAGCTGGGTTGCCGAAGGCGGCAGCGTGGTTCCGGCGATGTCCAGATGCGCCCAGGGCTGATCCTTGCGGATGAAGCGCTGCAGGAACTGCGCCGCGGTGATCGACCCGGCCGCGCGACCGCCACTGTTCTTCATGTCGGCCAGCCGCGACTTGATCAGCTTGTCATAGCCCGGCCCCAGGGGCAGCCGCCAAGCGCCTTCGCCTTCGGCCTTCGCCGCCGACAGGATGCCGTCGGCCAGCTTGTCGTCGTTCGAGAAGACACCGGCATTGTCGTGACCCAGCGCGACGATGACCGCGCCGGTCAGCGTGGCCAGATCCACGATGGCGCGCGGCTGGAACCGGGTTTGCGCATACCAAAGCACATCGGCCAGCACGAGGCGGCCTTCGGCGTCGGTGTTCACGACTTCGATCGTGTCGCCCTTCATCGAACGCACGATGTCGCCGGGACGCTGTGCAAGCCCGTCGGGCATGTTTTCCACCAGGCCGACAAGACCCACCACATTGGCCTTGGCGCGGCGCAGGGCCAGCGTGCGCATCACGCCCGCCACGACGCCCGCGCCGCCCATGTCCATGGTCATTTCCTCCATCCCCGCCGAGGGCTTGATCGAGATGCCGCCCGAATCGAACACCACGCCCTTGCCGACCAGCGCCAGCGGCGCGGCGTCCTTGTCGCCGCCGTTCCAGCGCATCACGACCACTTTCGACGGCGCGGCGCTGCCCTGTCCGACGGCCAGCAGCGCGCGCATGCCCAGGTCGCGCAGCTGATCTTCGTCCAGCACCTCGACGCTCAGGCCCAGTTCCTCCATCGCCTTCAGGCGGTCGGCGAAATCGGTGGTGGTCAGGATATTGGCCGGTTCGTTGACCAGATCGCGGGTGAAGAACACCCCTTCGGCCACCGCCGCGGCGTCCTGTGCCGCCTTGGCCAGCGCCTCGGGCGATTTGGCCATGAAGGTCACGCGCGGCTGATCGGACGCCGCATCCGATCCCTTGGCGTCGCCGCCTGCGTCACCGTCCGCGCCGCTGTCGTCGTCCTTGCCCGCATCCGTCCGATAGGCCGCGAAATCATAGCCGCGCAGCGCGATTCCCAGCGCGACGTCGTTCGCGCGCTTGTGTCCGCCTGCCAGCACCAGCGTATGGGTCTTGCCCAGCTTGGCGCCGATCGCAGCCCCGGCCTTGCGGGCCTCGGCCACGCTGGCATTGCCGGGCAGCGAGATCAGTTGCAGCGCCTCCGCGGCCATGCCCGCGGGGAAGGCCAGTTCCAGCGCGTCACCGGCCTTCAGCTTCTGCCCGGCGCCGGAGTCAAGCGCGCGGCGCGCGGCATCGCGGGCGGCGCGCGGCAGCCCCGAAGGCAGGCGGCCCCCCGACGGCACGATCAGCGCGATGCGCCCCTGGTGCCCGGCAAGTCCGTCGGTCGCGGTTTCGGTAAAGCTGATCTGCACGGGCTGGGTCATCTTCGCGCTCCTCACATCTGGTTGGCGCCGACCCTAGACCCGCTGCCGGGCCTTTTCCAGAGCCGCACCAACGGCTATCAGGATGAAACCCGCCCGCGAGGACCAGACGCCCCCGATGCCCCGGATCGACAAATACATTCTTGCCCAGATGCTGACGCTGTTCGGCTTTTTCGCGCTGGTGCTGGTGTCTGTCTATTGGATCAACCGTGCCGTCAGCCTGTTCGACGATCTGCTGAACGACGGACAGACCGCGCTGGTGGTGCTGGAATTCACCGCGCTGACGCTGCCCCTTGTGATCTCGGTGGTGCTGCCGGTCGCGGCCTTCACGGCGACTGCCTATGGCACCAACCGGCTGTCCAACGAATCCGAGCTGGTGGCGATGCAGTCGGCAGGAATGTCGCCGTGGCGGCTGGCCCGGCCGGTGCTGATCTTCGGGGTGTTCGTGGGCGTGATGGTCGCGGTGCTGGTGCACGGTCTGGTGCCGATGGCGCGGGCGCGGCTGGCCGACCGGCAGGCCGAGATCGCGCAGAACGTCACCGCACAATTCCTGCGGCCCGGCAGTTTCCAGTATCCCAGCGATGACATCACGCTGTTCATCCGCGACATTGCCGTCGATGGCAGGCTGCTGGATCTGTTCATCGAGGACCGGCGCGATCCCGGCGATCAGGTCATCTACACCTCGGAAGAGGCGCTGGTGGTGCGCAAGGACAGCGGCCCGGTGCTGATCCTGCTGGATGGTATGGCCCAGAACCTGAGCCGTCGCGACGACCGTCAGCGTCTTGCGGTGACGCGATTCGACGAACTCAGCTATGATATCGGGGCGATGATCGGCGGTTCGGGCCGCAAGGGCCGCGACCTGCGCGATTATGGCACGTTGCAACTGTTGCGCCCGGACCAGGCACTGCTGACGGCGACCGGCGCCAGCGCGGCGGATGCGCGCCGCGAGGCGCATGAGCGGATCGCCCAGCCCCTGCTGTCGCCGGTGGCGGCGATGATCGGTTTCGCCACGCTGCTGATCGGCGGCTATTCGCGATTCGGCGTCTGGCGGCAGGTGCTGTGGGCGGTTCTGGGGCTGATCGTGGTGCAGTTCCTGACCAACGCCGCAGCCGACCGGGCCAGCCGCGACCCCGAGATGTGGCCGCTTCTGTATCTGCCGGCGGTGGTGGGCGCGGTGATCTGTGTCCTGCTGTTATGGCTGGCGGCGCGACCAAGGCGGCTGCGCGCGGCGTCCGTGACGGGGCCGGCGGCATGATCCTGGCGCGCTATGTCTCGAACCGGTTCCTGCGCAGCCTGCTGACGGTGGCGGCGGTGTTCCTGCTGATCCTGTTGCTGATCGACATGATCGAGATGATCCGCAGATTTTCCGGCGATGATATCGGCGTGTCGGGTGCGGCGCGTCTGGCGGCGCTGAATGTCGCGGGCAGTTTCTATTCGATCCTGCCGCTGATCACGGTGCTGGCCGGGATCGCGCTGTTCCTGGGGCTGGCGCGCAGTTCCGAGATGGTGGCGATCCGCGCCTCGGGGCGGTCGGCGCTGAAGGTGGTGACGGCACCGGCGGTGACGGCGGGGCTGGTCGGCGCATTGGCCGTGGCGCTGCTGAACCCGATGGTCGCCGTGACCGGGCAGCGCTATGACGAGGCCGTGGCCGAGATCCAGCGCGATGGCCAGCAGACCGTGTCGGTCGGCGACAGCGCGCTGTGGCTGCGGCAGGCGGTCATCGAGGATGGCAAGGAATCCGGTCAGGTGGTGATCCGCGCCAGCCGTACCAGCCCCGATGCGACGACGCTGTATGATGCGACGTTCCTGGTCTTCGATCAGGACAGCGGCCCGGCCCGGCGGATCGAGGCGCGCGAGGCGCGGCTGGAGCCGGGCGAATGGCATCTGTCCGGGGTGCGCGATTACCGGTTGGACCGCCCCAACCCCGAAGCCGAGGTGGTGGCCGGCGAAACGCTGAGCCTTGCCTCGGACCTGACGGCGCAGCGCATCCGCGACGGGTTCGGCCGTCCCGAGGCGGTGCCGGTCTGGCAGTTGCCGTCCTTCATCGCGGGGCTGGAACGCGCCGGGTTCTCGGCCGCGCGGCACCGGGTCTGGTTCCAGATGGAACTGGCGCGCCCGTTCCTGATGGCGGCGATGATCTTCATCGCGGCGGCCTTCACCATGCGCCATATCCGTGGCCGCAATACCGGCGTCGCGGTTCTTCTGGCCTTCGGCGCCGGGATCGGGCTGTTCTTCCTGCGCAATCTGGCGCAGGTTCTGGGCGATAACGGGCAGGTCGTGCCGGCGATGGCCGCATGGACGCCGCCACTGGTGGGCGCGCTGCTGGCGGTGGCGCTGATCCTGCAGCGGGAGGATGGATGAAGCGTTCCCGACCGATCGCGCCCTGGGCGCGCAAGACCGGTGGATGGTTGGCCGGGTGGGCCGCGGCGACCGCGCTGATGGCCGGGGCGGGCGTGCTGCCCGCAGCGGCGCAGGAGACGCTGTTCGGCAACGATGGCGACGCGATGATCGGCCCGCAGATGCCCGGCGCGCCGCTGGCCACCGGGACCGGGCAGGCCGCGCTGGCACCCCAGGCGCGGCCGCTGGGTTTCGGGATCATCAGCGACCGCACCCCCGCCGCCGCGCGGCTGGAGGCGGTCGAACCGGATGCCGACATCACCTTGCCGGACCGCGCGGCCCCCGGCGATCGCAGCGACGCCGCCACGGTTCTGGCCGACACGATGGTCCTGCAGGGCGACCGGACGCTGATCGCTGCGGGCGGTGTCGTGGTCTGGTACCAGGGCGCGCGGCTGGTCGCCTCGCGTCTGATCGTGGACGGCGCCAGCGGCGATCTGACCATCGAGGGTCCGGTGCATCTGTCGCGCCCCGGTGCCCGCAATCGCGACGACGAGGCCGTGCTGATCGCCGATTCGGCGCAGCTGGACCGCGAATTGCAGGATGGCATCATCCGCGGCGCGCGGCTGGTGATCGCCCGCGAATTGCAGCTTGCCGCCACGGAACTGACCCGGACCGGCAACGGCCGGATGACGCGGCTGACCCATGTCGTCGCCTCGAGCTGCCAGGTCTGCGCCACGAATCCGACGCCGCTGTGGGAGATCCGCGCCCGCAGCATCACCCATGACGCGGAAACGCGGCTGCTGACCTTCGACCATCCGCAGATGCGCGCCTTTGGCGTGCCGGTCGCGGCGGTGCCGTTCACGATCACCGCACCCGATCCCACGGTCGAACGCAAGTCCGGCTTTCTGCGCCCCGAGATCCGCACCACGTCCGGGCTGGGGTTCGGCGTCAAGCTGCCCTATTTCCAGACGCTGGGCGATCATGCCGACCTGACCCTGACGCCCTATGTGTCGGTCAACCGCACCCGCACACTGGAGGCGCGGTATCGTCAGGCCTGGCGCAATGCGGTCACCGAATGGAACGGCGCGATCAGCCGCGACGACATCGAGCCGGGCGATACGCGCGGCTATCTGTTCGGCAACGCGCTGGTCGATCTGCCGCGCGACTATCGGCTTGGGCTTCAGCTGCAACTGGCCTCTGATCGCGGCTATCTGCTGGACTATGACATCACCGATGCCGACCGGCTGTGGAGCGGGGTGACCCTGGAACGGGTGACCCGCGACAAGCTGTTCTTCGGCCGTGTCGGCAATTACCGGTCGTTGCGCGACGACGAGGACAACGACACGTCGCCCGCGCAGGTGGCCGACGCGCTGTGGCAGCGCCGTTTCACGCCGCGACTGATCGGGGGCGAGGGGCTGATGGAATGGTCGATCCACGCCCATCGCCGTCCATCTGATGCCGATATCGTGGGACGCGACGTGGCGCGCGGATCCGTCGGGCTGGACTGGCGGCGCACCGAGATCCTGCCCGGCGGGCTGGTCGGCGCGGCGCTGGCGGGGCTGGACGCGGATCTGTACCGGATCGCCCAGGACGACCGTTTCGATGACGTCGAAAGCCGCGTCGATCCGATGGTCGGCGTCGAGTTGCGCTGGCCGCTGGCGGGCAGTTCCGCGGGCGCCACCCACCTGGTCGAACCGGTCGCGCAGATCCTGTGGTCGCCGCGCGGACGGGACGACGATATCCCCAACGAGGACAGCCGCCTGATCGAGTTCGATGAAGGCAACCTGTTCTCGGATAACCGCTTTCCCGGCTATGACGTGCGCGAAACCGGCCTGCGTGCCAATATCGGCGTCGGCTGGACCCGGATCGACCCTGCCGGCTGGTCCCTGGGACTGACCGGCGGGCGGGTGCTGCGGGCGCGCGACGACGATGCGTTCGCCGACGCCTCGCCGCTTGGCGGGCGGCGTTCGGACTGGCTGCTGGCCGCGAATTACGACAGCGGCACGGGGCTGGCCATCGCCAATCGCGCCCTGTTCGACGATTCGTTCAATGTCTCGCGGAACGAGTTGCGGGTGGGCTGGCTGCGTCCCGACCTGCAACTGTCGGCGGGCCATCTGTGGATCAACAGCGACGAGAACGAAAGCCGCGATCGGGACATCAGCGAATTGACCGCGAATGTCGGCTGGCAGATCGCCGAGGGCTGGTGGGGCAATGCCGAGACACGCTATGACTTTCAGGCCGACCGCGCGCAGAAGGCGGCGCTGGAGGTCACCTATCGGAACGAATGCATAACGCTGGAAATGGGCCTGTCGCGTCGGTTCACCGATTCCGACAGCGTCCGGCCCGAAACCAGCTTCGATCTGTCGGTTCGCCTTGGCGGGTTCGGCAGCCAGAAAGACGGTCCCGGCACGGTGGCGCGGCGCAGTTGCATGCGCTAGTCTTCGGCCGAAGAAAATCATTGGGGGGCAGCAGATGCGGCACATCCTTTCCGGCATAGCCTTGGTGGCGAGCCTGCTTATCGGCGCAGCCGCCCCGGCCGCCGCGCAAAACCCGTTCGAACCGATCGTCTATGTCAACGACAAGGCGGTGACCCGATACGAACTGCAGCAGCGCATGCGGTTCATGGAGGTGCTTGGCTCTCCGGCGGATACGGCGACGGCCGAACAGGCGCTGATCGACGACCGTCTGCGCATGTTTGCCGCCGGCCAGCTGGGGATCGAGGTCACCGACGAGGGGCTTCAGGCCGGGCTTGAGGAATTCGCCAGCCGTGCCGGGCTGTCCGCGGCCGAATTCACCGCCGCGCTGGAACGTGCCGGGGTCGAACCGCAGGTCTATCGCGATTTCGTGACGGCGGGCATCGCCTGGCGCGGCGTGATCCGGGCGCGGCTGCTGCCGCAGGTCGACGTGTCCGACGCCGAGGTGGATCAGGAACTGAAACGTCAGGTCGAGACGCCGATCGTGACCCGCGTGCTGTTGTCGGAACTGATCATTCCCGCGCCCGAGGGGCAGGAGCAGGCGGCGATGAACCGCGCCAGGTCGATTGCCGGCAGCAACCCGTCCGAGGCCCAGTTCGCGGCGGCGGCCCGGCAATATTCGGCCTCGGGCACGGCGTCTTCCGGGGGGCAGCTGAACTGGCTGGCGATCGAGAACCTGCCGCCCTCGCTGCGGCCGGTGATCCTGTCGCTGCGTCCCGGACAGACCTCTCAGCCGCTGAACGTGCCGGGTGCGGTGGTGCTGTTCCAGCTGCGCGACACCCAGGGCACGCTGCGTCCCGGCGCAAGGGAACAGGTGCTGGATTACATGACGCTGCGGCTTGCCTCGTCCACCGAGGCGGCGCAGCTGGCAGCGCGCGCGCGCAGCTGCGACACGCTGTATTCCGAGGCCGGCAGCGCCGCAGGCGCCATCCAGCGCCAGACCCAGTCGCAGAACGCGATCCCCACGCTGATCGCCACGCAGCTTGCCTCGCTGGACGACAACGAGGCGGCGGTGGTCAATTACGGCAACGCGGCGGAACTGGTCATGCTGTGTTCGCGCCAGCCGGCGATTCTGGCCGAGGCACAGAACGACGTGGCCACGACCGCACTGCCCGATGACGGGGTCGAGGCCGCCGTGCCCGATGCACAGGCCCTTCCCGACCGAGAGGTGGTGCGCGAAGAGCTGTTCAACCGCAAGGCCAGCACCGCCGCCGACGCCTATCTGGCGGAACTGCGCGCCGATGCGGTGATCCGGCGGCCGTGATGCGGCTCCAATGACCCGGCGCATCCTTCTGACCTGCGGCGAGCCTGCCGGGATCGGGCCTGAACTGGCGCCGCTGGCGCTGGCGTCGGGCGTCGATTTCGTCTGGATCGGCGATCCGCGGCATCTGCCCGATGGCACCGCCTTCGATCTGGTCAGCGCGCCGTCGGACCCGGTTCCGGCGGGGCGTCTGCCGGTGCTGGCCCATGATTTCGCGGCCCCCGCCACACCCGGCCGCCCCGATCCGGCCAACGCCGCCAGCGTGATCGAGGTGATCGCGCGTGCCGTCGATCTGCTGATGCGCGGCGAGGCGGCGGGAATGACGACGCTGCCGATCAACAAGCAGGCGTTGAAGGAAGGCGCGGGCTTCGCCTTTCCGGGCCATACGGAATACCTGGCCGATCTGGCGGGGGGCGTGCCGGTGGCGATGATGCTGGCCTCGACCACGGTGACGCCGCCCTGCCGCGTGGTGCCTGCGACGATCCATATCCCGCTGGCGCAGGTACCCGCCGCGCTGAGCGATCAGGCGCTGGAACAGGCGATCCGCATCACCCACGCCGCGCTGATCCGCGATTTCGGCGTTCCGGTGCCGCGCATCGCGGTGGCCGGGCTGAACCCCCACGCGGGCGAGGGCGGCACGATGGGCCGCGAAGAGGTTGACCGCATCAGGCCGTTGCTGGACCGGCTGCGTGCCGAGGGGCTGGACATCGCCGGGCCGTTGCCTGCCGACACCATGTTCCATGCGCCCGCCCGAAGCCGTTATGACGCGGCGATCTGCGCCTATCACGACCAGGCGCTGATCCCGATCAAGACGCTGGATTTCGCGGGTGGGGTGAATGTGACGCTGGGGCTGCCGTTCATCCGCACCTCGCCCGATCACGGCACCGCGTTCGACATCGCGGACACGGGCCGCGCCGATCCGGCCTCGACGATCGCCGCGCTGCGCATGGCCCGGCAGATGGCAGATCAGCGCCGATGACCCGATCACGCGGGCAGTGTTGCGACCGGGGTGGCCAGGGGGTGGGACACCCCATGGCCGGGGGGTGCGGGGGGCTGGCCCCCCGCCCGTCGCGGGACGCAATTCCAGGGTCGGATCCGCAATGACCGGGATCGACAATCTGCCGCCCCTGCGCGAGGTGATCGCGCGGCATGAACTGCGTGCCAAGAAGCAGCTTGGCCAGAATTTCCTGCTGGACCTGAACCTGACCGCCAAGATCGCCCGGCAGGCGGGCGATCTGGCGCAATGCGACGTGCTGGAAATCGGCCCCGGCCCCGGCGGGCTGACCCGTGGCCTGCTTGCCGAAGGCGCGCGGCATGTTCTGGCCATCGAAAAGGATCCGCGTGCCCTGCCGGCCCTTGCCGAAATCGCCTCGGCCTATCCCGGCCGGCTGTCGGTCATCAACGGCGACGCGCTGAGGATCGATCCGCTGCAGCATCTGACGCCGCCGATCCGGGTGGCCGCGAACCTGCCCTATAACATCGGGACCGAGTTGCTGATCCGCTGGCTGACGCCGCCGGACTGGCCGCCGTTCTGGCAGTCGCTGACGCTGATGTTCCAGAAAGAGGTGGCCGAACGCATCGTCGCGCGTCCGGGTGGCAAGTCCTATGGCCGCCTTGCCCTGCTGGCGCAGTGGCGGGCCAACGCGCAGATCGTGATGACCCTGCCCCCCGAGGCCTTCGTGCCCGCCCCCAAGGTGCATTCGGCGGTCGTCCACCTGACCGCCCTGGAACAGCCGCGCTTTCCCGCCGATCCGGCGGTGCTGTCGCAGGTGACGGCTGCGGCCTTCAATCAGCGGCGCAAGATGCTGCGCGCCAGCCTGCGCGGCCTGCATCCGCAGATCGAGCCTTTGCTGGAACAGGCGGGCATCGCGCCCACCGCCCGCGCGGAGGAGATCGACCTGGAAAGGTTCTGTGCCCTGGCCCGCGGCCTGGCCGTCGCGCGTCTTCAGGGCTGATCACCGCGGATCAAAAGCACCGGACGGCCAATGCCGATCGCGCCGCGTTCGGCATGGCGGCGTGAAAGCTGAAGGCGTGTGGATCATGAAAAAGGGCCGCTTGCGCGGCCCGTTCGTGATGTCGTCCGCAGAGTCGCGGTTCAGCCTTGCCCGGCGCCGCCCTCGGCCGTGTCGGCGCGCTGTTCGGGCGCCGCCGATTCGGCATCCCCGGCGTCCGGTTCGGGCTTGCGACGGCTGCGCGTGGTGGTGCTGCGCGGCGCCCGGGCACGCGGTGCCTTGGGCTTGCTGTCCTTCGCCTCGGTTTCGGGGGTAGGCACCGGCGCGGCGCTGTCGCCTTCGTCGGATGCCACCGCGTCGGGCAGGCCGTCGCCCTGCGGCGTCTCGGCCGCTGGCGGTTGCTGACGGCGCGTCCGAACACGTTTTTCCGCTGCGGGGGGCTGATCGGCAGACCCGGCATCGTTTGCGGCCGGCGCATCATCGCGGCGCTGGTCGCGGGGGCCATCATCCTGACGGCGCGGCTGCTGGTCCTGGGCGGGCGCGTCGCGACGGGCCTGGCCACGACCGTTCTGGTCCCGGCTGTCCTGATCACGACCACCCTGATCCCGGCCCGCTTGATCCCGGCCGCCCTGATCCCGGCCGCCGTGGTCACGATTGCCGAACTCGCGGTTGCCGTGGTCCCGATTGCCGTGATCGCGACCATTCTGACCGCCGTTCTGGCCGTTGCCGTTGCCTTCGCGCGGCTGCGCGTTGTCGTCATCGCCCTGGCGCTGATTCTGGTTGTGCTGCTGCTGGCGCTCGGCCATTTCGCGCTGCGCCTCGCCCAGCATCCGGGTGTAATGCTCGGCATGCTGCAGAAAGCTTTGCTCGGCCACGCGGTCGTTGGACAACTGCGCGTCACGGGCCAGGGTCAGGTATTTGTCGATGATCTGCTGCGGCGTGCCGCGGACCTTGCCTTCCGGGCCCGAGCTGTCAAAGACACGGTTGACGATATTCCCCAGCGAGCGCTGGCGGTTCGACTTGTTACGCGAACGGGATTTGGATGATCTCATCAGTCTGTCTGTCTGTAGGTTCCAGGTTGGTCTGGACGGCGTTTCGGGCGGCATCGCGGCGAAATCCGCGCCTTGCCGTGCAGCCCCGCCTTGCACCTTTCAGCGCGCGTCGCGCACCCGGTCGGTTTCGGCTTTGTCAGGCTGACCCGTGCGGTGGCCCTGCGGCCCCGGCACGTGGGTGACTAACCACGCAGGACCGGGGCTTACAAGGGAAAAGTTGTCCCTTGGCGGCATTTCCCTGCCGAAAGCGGGTTTTCATCCCCCGAAATCGGCCAGAACGACACGATTCCGCCCATCCAGATCGCGGATCAGGCGCGTCTTTGCGCCTTGGGCGCGGAACAGGGCCGACACCGCATCACCTTGGGTCGGGCCGATCTCGACCAGAACATGGCCGTCCTGTGTCAGCCGGTCGCGCGCGCCGGACGCGATTGCGCGATAGGCGGTCAGCCCGTCCCCACCGTCGGTCAGCGCCGAATGCGGTTCCCAGTCCAGAACGTCCGGGGCAAGACCCGCCATTTCCTGCTGCGCGATATAGGGCGGGTTCGACACGATCAGGTCAAAGCGTTCGGTCACGCCGTCATACCAGTCGGCCTGCGTGAAGGACGCCGTCACACCGATGATCTGGGCGTTCTCGCGCGCCACATCAAGGGCCGCTTTCGAGATGTCGGTGCCGGTTCCCGCCGTTCCCGGTCGCGCCGACAGCAGGGAAATCAGGATCGCGCCGGTGCCGGTCCCCAGATCCAGAACGCTGCGCCATGGCAGGTCCAGCGCCGCATCGACCAGCGTCTCGGTCTCGGGGCGCGGATCCAGGGTGTCCCGCGTGACCCGGAATCTGTGGGCGTGGAAATCGCGGAAACCGACGATTTGGGCCACAGGCTGGCGCGCCGCGCGTGCCGCGATTCCCTGATCGAGGCGTCGAAGCTGTTCGGCGGTCAGGTCGCGGTCGTCGGCGGTCCGCAGCAGGCCCGGCGCCACCCCCAGGATCGCCGCAAGGATCCGGTCGGCGTCACGCGGCGCGGCCTCGATCCCGGCGTCGCGCAGGGCGGCGGTGGCACGCGCGCGCGCCTGCGATAGCCTCATTCCTGGGCCGCCAGTCGCGCGGCCTGGTCATGGGCGGTCAGCGCATCGATGATCTCGGCCAGATCGCCGGCCATGACCCGGTCCAGCGCGTAAAGCGTCAGGTTGATCCGGTGATCGGTCATTCGGCCCTGCGGGAAATTATAGGTGCGGATGCGTTCGCTGCGGTCGCCCGAGCCGACCTGACTTTTGCGGTCGGCGGCGCGTTCGGCATCGGCCTTCTGCCGCTCCATGTCATAAAGCCGCGCGCGCAGCACGGCCATCGCGTTCGCGCGGTTCTGGTGCTGCGATTTTTCCGAGCTGGTCACCACGATCCCGGTCGGCAGATGGGTGATCCGCACGGCCGAATCGGTCGTGTTTACGTGCTGCCCGCCGGCACCGGATGCGCGCATCGTGTCGATCCGCACGTCGCTTGCGGGAATGTCGATCTGGGCGTCCTCGGCCGCCTCGGGCAGCACCGCGACGGTCGCCGCGCTGGTATGGATGCGCCCGCCCGATTCCGTCTCGGGCACGCGCTGGACGCGATGCACGCCCGATTCGTATTTCAGCCGCGCGAAGACGCCGTCCCCCTCGATCCGCGCGACGGCTTCCTTGACGCCACCCAGTTCGGTCTCGGCCAGTTCCAGCAGCTGGAAGGACCAGCCCTGCGCCTCGGCGTGGCGCCGATACATGGCCAGCAGGTCGCCCGCGAACAGCGCGGCCTCGTCGCCGCCGGTGCCGGGGCGGATCTCGATGATCGCGGGCCGGGCGTCGGCGGCATCCCTGGGCAGCAAGGCGATGCGCAGATCCTGTTCCAGCCCCGGCATCTCATCGCGCAGCCGCGCCAGTTCGTCCTCGGCCAGGGCGCGCATCTCGGGGTCGGTCAGCATCGCCTGTGCCTCGTCGATCCCGTCGCGCGCGGCACGCCAACGGGCGATCTGTTCGACCACGGGCCTCAGTTCGGCGTATTCGCGGCTGATCGCGGCAATCTTGGCAGGTTCGGTGCCGGCATTCAGCTGCGCCTCGAGAAACTCGAAACGCTGGGTGATCTGGGCAAGGCGGTCTTCTGGCAGCATCCGGATCGCTTACTCTGCGCGCGGCGGGTGGGCAAGCGGCCAGCCGGGCGTCTTCTTTGCCGAAACGCCCCCCCACCAGGGGGGCGGGGATGCAACCCTCAGCGCCGGGACCAGCCAAGGAGGGCGATCAGGTCCATCGCAACATGGGCCCCGGCGATGGCGGTGGCCCCGGTCGTGTCATAGGGCGGCGATACCTCGACCACGTCACCGCCGATCAGGCTTGTGCCCGCCAGTCCGCGCAGCAGCGCCGCGGCCTGCCACGACGCCAGCCCGCCCCAGACCGGGGTGCCGGTGCCGGGGGCGAAGGCCGGGTCCAGCGCGTCGATGTCGAAGGTCACATAGGCCGGTCGGTCGCCGATGACCGCGCGGATGCGCGACAGCGTCGCCTCGACCCCGTCCTGATGCACCGAGGGGGCGTCAAGGATGGTCACCCCAAGCGTGTCGGGATTTTCGGTACGGATGCCGATGCTGACGCTGGCCGCAGGATCGACCACGCCCTCGCGGATCGCCTTGTAGAGAAACGTGCCATGGTCGATCCGGTCCGGGTCGTCATCGACCCAGGTGTCGGAATGGGCGTCGAGCTGGATCAGCGCCACCGGACCCTGACGCGCCGCGACCGCGCGCAGGATCGGCAGGGTGATGAAATGATCGCCGCCAAGGGTGACTGGCGCCGCGCCGGCATCCATGATCGCGCCGATATGCGCCTCGATCCGGCCCGGCACCTCGCGCGTGTTCGCGTAATCGAACGCCATGTCGCCGTAATCGACGACATGCAGCACCGACAGCGGATCATAGCCCCAGCCATAGGGCGGGTCATAGGGTTGCAGGGTCGATGCCTCGCGGATCGCGCGCGGGCCGAACCGCGCGCCGGGACGGTGGGTCACCGCCTGGTCGAACGGAATGCCGGTCACGGCGACATCGACCCCCGCCAGATCCTTGGAATAGCGGCGGCGCAGAAAGCTGGTCGCCCCGCCGAAGGCATTCTCGAAGGACAGGCCGCGCGGGTCGGCGCGGGTGAAGGCCTGATCGACCTGGGTCTTCGCATCTTCCAGTGCCATGCCGCTCTCGTTCATCAAATTCCAACGCCGACACAGTGCCGCCGGGACCAGGACATCGCAAGCCGTCCGATCGCGCATCTTGCAGCTTCGCAGGCCAGCGTCGCGGCACCGGAACCCGGCACGTCCGCCGGTTGTTTCGAGAACCCTTATTCACCGCCAAGTTGCTGAGAATGCCGTGGAATATTTCCGAATCAGTCGGCATCATCAAATTCGGTTGGTTTAGTGAGTTCAGGCCGAATCATGAAAGACGGCGCCCCCCACAGCACGGATGAATTCATCGCCCGCATCCAGCAGATGCATGCCAGCCTGCCACGCCGGCTGCGGCAATGCGCGGAATATGCCGCGCGTCAGCAGGCGCGCATGGCGCAGGCCACGATTGCCGAGTTCGCGCGTGGTGCCGGGGTGCCCGCGTCGGCCGTGGTGCGGTTTTCGCAGGCGATGGGATTCTCGGGCTATGCCCAGATGCGGGATCTGTTCCGCACCCCGTTCGAATTGCCCCGCAGCGACTATGCCGCGCGCCTGGAGCAGCTGAGCCAGTATGGCGACAGCCGGCCCGCCGGTCTGCTGGCGACCTTCGCCGAGGCGGGTCGCATGTCGCTGGAACGAATGATCGCATCGGTCGACAGTTCGGATTTCGACCGGGCCGCGGGCATCCTGTCACGCGCCGCCCTTGTCCATGTGGTCGGCCACGGACGTTGCTTTGCCGCCGCGGCCCATACCGCCTATATCCTTGAGCGGGTCGAGGTTCCGGCGCTTTTGCATGGCGCGTTCGGTCAGATCAGCGGTGCTGCCTCGGTGCGCGAAGGCGACGCGGTCCTGGTCGTGTCCTTTTCGCCCGCGATGCCCGAAACGCTGGCATTCTGCACCGACCTGCGCGGCTGCGGCGCGGAAGTCGTCGCCATCGCCGATCCGGGCGTTGCCGCGCGGCTGGGACGGGACGTGCTGTCGCTGAACCTGGTCGAGGTCGAGGCCGCAGGTTTTCGACCGATGGTCGCGACCGCGACGCTGGCGCTGGCGTTGGCCGCGGCGGCGGGCGGGTTGCGCGCTCATGTCAGAAGGTCCGACTAGCGGCGTTCAGGCCGCCTTGGCGTGACCTGCCAGACGGGCGTGCAACGCCTCGCGCCGCAATTGCTGCTTGGGCCCCTGCATGACGGCGCGACCGCGTTCAAGCACCAGGAATTCGTCACCCAGATCCCACGCGAAGTCGAAGAACTGTTCGACCAGCACGATCACCATGTCGCCCCGGTCGCGCAGGGCTGCGATCACCCGCCCGATCTGTGCGATGATGTTGGGCTGGATGCCCTCGGTCGGCTCGTCCAGCAGCAGGACACGGGGGCGCGTGATCAGCGCCCGCGCGATGGCAAGCTGCTGTTGCTGGCCGCCGGACAGGTCGCCGCCCCGTCTGTGCGCCATCTCGGCCAGCACCGGGAAACTGTCGAAGATTTCGTCCGGGATGGCGCGTTCGCCGCGCGGCAGGCAGGCAAAGCCCGTCTCCATGTTCTCGCGCACGGTCAGCATCGGAAAGATCGCCCGGCCCTGCGGCACATAGCCGACGCCAAGCCGCGCCATCCGCTGCGCGCTGATCCGGCCCAGTTCGGTGCCGTCAAAGCTGATCGTGCCGCCGGATCGCGGATGGCGGCCCGCCAGCAGGTTCATCAGCGAGGTCTTGCCCACGCCGTTATTGCCCATCACGCAGGTCACCGCGCCGGGCCGCGCGGCGATGTCGATGCCGTGCAGGATCTGGCTGCCGCCATAATGCAGGGTCAGGTTCGTCGCGTTCAGCATGTCATCGCCCCAGATAGACTTCGATCACGTCGGGATTGCGGGTCACATGGTCCAGCGACCCTTCGGCCAGCACCGAGCCCTGATGCAGCACCGTCACCTTGCAATCCAGCCGGCGCACGAAATCCATGTCGTGTTCCACCACCACCACCGCCCGCGTTTCGGCCAGCCGACGCAGCAGCGTGGTGGTCTGTTCGCGTTCGGCCAGCGTCATGCCGGCGGCGGGTTCATCGACCAGCAACAGGCGCGGTTCCTGCGCCAGCAACATGCCGATTTCCAGCCACTGCTTTTGCCCATGACTGAGTTCGCCCGATTTGCGCTCGACCTGATCGGCCAGCCCCACCTCGGTCGCCAGTTCCGCGACCCGCGCGGCCGAGCCACGCGAGGGCCGCCAGCCCAGCACCGCAAAGGGGCTGCGGTTGTTCTTCAGCGCCATGGTCAGGTTGTCGGCCACCGACTGATCCTCGAACACGGTGGGGCGCTGGAACTTGCGGCCGATTCCGGCGCGGGCGATCTGTGCCTCGTTCATCTTCAGCAGGGAACGCGGCGGCTCGCCCCACAGGACGCGCCCCTCGTCCGGGCGGGTCTTGCCGGTCACGATGTCCATGAAGGTGGTCTTGCCGGCCCCGTTCGGGCCGATCACGGCGCGCAGTTCGGCATCGCCGATATTGAAGGACAGGCTGTTGATCGCCCTGAAGCCGTCGAAGCTGACCGATACGCCGTCCACCTCCAGAAGCGAGCTCATGCCTTGGCCTCCTGTTCCTGCAGGGCGCCCTGATCGGGGCCCAGATCGCGGCCCTGGCGGCGTGGCGACACGACGCCCCCCAGCCAGTCGAACAGCCCGGCGATCCCCCTGGGCGCGAACAGCGTCACCAGAACGAAGGACAGCCCCAGCGCCACCAGCCACCAGTCCACCCACTTGATCGTATAGAACGGCAGCGACAGGTCGGGCGCGCGGCCGCCGGTGAACCAGCTGGACAGCAGCGACACGACCACCGCGCCGATCACCGCGCCATACAGCCTGCCGCGCCCGCCGATGGCCACCCAGACCGCCAGATAGATCGAGGCGATGGGCGCCAGTTCGGCCGGGTTGATGATGCCCGCCTGCGGGTAATACAGCGCCCCCGCGATGGCGGTGATCATCGCGGCCAGCGTGAAGACCACCAGCTTGAAACCCTCGACCGGATAGCCAAGGAAACGCACGCGGGTCTCGTCATCGCGGATGGCGCGGATGACGCTGCCGAACTTGCCGCTGACCACCCATGCGGCCAGCAGATAGCCCAGACCCAGCGCGAAGGCCGAGGCCCACAGGAACCAGACCGACAGCCGCGCCTGCGACACGGTGTCGAGGCCGGGAATGTTCTGCAGACCCGACAGCCCGTTATTGCCGCGAAAGCCGCTGTCGTTCTGAAACAGCCACAGCGCCAGCGCCAGCGTCATCGCCTGGGTCAGGATCGACAGGTAGACGCCGTTCACCCGGCTGCGGAACGCCAGCCAGCCGAAGACCAGTGCCAGCAGCCCCGGCACGGCCAGCACCAGCAGCATCTGCAGGGGCAGCGAATGGGCGAAGGACCAGACCAGCGGCAGATCGGCGGAACCGACAACCCCGAAGATCTGGTTCGCCACGCCTTCCTGCAGTTCCAGCGGCGTCGGCGGAATGGCGTTGTTGGCCATCGAGGCGGCGACGATGGCTTCGGTGCGTGCATACATCAGCCATTGCCCGATCATGTAGCCGCCAAGCGCGAAGAACGCCATCTGGCCAAGGCTGAGAATGCCCAGATAGCCCCAGACCAGATCCATCGCGACCGCCGCCAGCGCAAGGCACAGCGTCTTGCCCAGCACCTTGACCATCGAGGTCGGCATCGCGCCGGTTCCGTAGGCCTGGCTGAGCGCGGTCACGGCGACGGTGAACACCGCAAGCCCCGCCAGCACGATCAGGGTCGAAGGGTTCTGCAGGATGAAGGGTTTGCGTTGCATATCAGGCCTCGGCGGCCCGCCCGCGCTGCGGAATGATGCCGCGCGGCCGGAACTGGATGAAGATGACGATGAACAGGATCATGAAGGTCTGCGCGGCCAGCGTGTTCGAGGGGTTGAAGGATTCGATCACCTTCGACAGCACTCCGATCAGCCCGGCCCCCGCCAGCGTCCCCCAGATGTTTCCGACGCCGCCGACCACGACGGTCATGAAGCTTTGCACGATGTAGTCCTGGCCAAGCTCGGACGTGACCTTGGCGAACAGGCCGATGGCGACGCCCGCGATGCCGGCGATCCCCGAGCCGAGGCCGAAGGTCATCATCGCGATGCGGTCGGGATTGATGCCCATGCTGGCGGCCATGCCGGGATTCTGGGTCACCGCGCGCACCTCGAGCCCCAGCCGGGTGCGCTTCATGATGAACAGGAACAGGCCCAGAAACAGCAGCGCCAGCACGAAGATCGCCACCCGGATGGTCGAGATCGAGATCACGTCGTTGACGGTGATCGCCCCTTCCAGCCAGGCGGGCGAGGTCAGCGGGCGGGCCTGGGTGCCGAAGACGTTCTTGGCGATCTGCTGCAGCGCGATGGACACGCCGAAGGTCGCCAGCAGCGTTTCAAGCGGGCGATGCGCCAGATGCCGGATCACCAGCCGATAAAGGACCACCCCGGCCGCGAATGTCACTGCAAAGGCCAGTGGCAGCGCGACGATCAGCGACAGGGTGCGATCCGCGATCAGCGTTTGCGTCACATAGCCGGTATAGGCGCCCATCATGATGAATTCGCCATGCGCCATGTTGATGACGCGCATCACCCCGAAGGTGATCGCCAGCCCGATCGCCGCAAGGAAATAGATCGAGGCCAGCGATAGCGCATCAATACCCAGATCAACCCCCTTCATCGCCGAAAGCCGCAACTGCGCGTTGCGTTGCGCGGCACGCGCGGCATCGGTCACGTCGCTGTCGGGTTCGGCATAGACCTCGAAATAGCGGTGGGCGTCTATGGCCGCCTGTGCCTCGGATTCGGTGGCGGCGGGGGTGACGGTGCCGGCGGCTTCCAGCGCGTCATATGCGCGGTCGCGGGCTGCGGGATCGCCAAGCGTGGCAACCGGCACGCCGCCCACCTTGCCATCGGCGATGTTGGCGGCAAGGCTGTCGCGCTGCGCCGCCGGTGTCAGGCGCGGCTGTGCAAGATCCTGCGCCTTCAGCAGGTCATAGGCGGCATCGCGGGACAGCAGATCGCCGCCGGGCGTCAGTTCGCGGGCGATATTGGCATCGCCGGGCTGGTCGGTCGCGGCGATCCGGCGCGTGACCAGCAGCGGGTTCAGGGCCGCGCGGAAATCCAGCCCGACATCACCGCTGAGCGCCTGGATCGCGGCGATCCGGGACGCGGGATCGGGGTCGTGCTGGATGGTCAGCAGCGTCTGCAAGCGGTCGCGCCGGGCCTGCAACGCGGGGTCGGGATCGGGCGGCGCATTGCGCAGCGCCTTCAGTTGATCGGCAGTTCCGGCCCGCGCAATCGAGTCCAGCGCCTGTGCGCGCATCGCTGCGTCAGGGTCGGAAATCTGGCTGGCGACAAGGGCCGATTCGATCAGCCCCCGCACACCCGAATTGGGACGCAGCATGTCGGGATCGGCGCCACTGACCGGTGTGCCTGTCGCCGCGTCCGTCATCACGTCGCCATCGACGATCAGCAGGCGTCCGTCATCGGTCAGGCCAAGGCTGCGGTCGGCCCATGCCGCCAGCAGTGCCGTTCCCTCGGGGCCGGTCGCGGCGATCTGGTCGATCAGCGGGCCGACCGTCGTGCGCGAGGGGCGTTCGATCTGATCCAGATTGTCGGCAATCACGGCGCGCAGGGCCGGATTGGCAGCGGCCGGCAGGGCCGAAAGCAATGTCAGCAACAGAACGATCAGCGGGCGGGCGGCATGGGTCACGATGGCATCTTCCCTGGGCTGGGGGCGAAGGGGCGCTTTCGCCCCTTCGCGGCGCACGGATCAGTAATTCGACTGAACCTGCACGCAGCTTTCGCTTTCGGTGTTCCACATACCGCAGGACTTGCCCGGCCAATCGGCGTCCAGAACCGACGATTCCGGCAGGAAATCGGTCCAGGCGTCGCCCGGCACGGGATCGGTCTGGCTGACGATGTCGAACTGGCCGTCTTCGCGGATCTCGCCGATCAGCACGGGCTTGGTCAGGTGGTGGTTCGGCAGGACCGTGGCGGTGCCGCCGGTCAGGTTCGGCACTTCGACGCCCACGATCGCGTCCAGCACCGGATCGACATCGGTCGTTCCGGCCTTCTCGACCGCCGCAACCCATGCGTTGAAGCCGATCATCGTGGCTTCCATCGGGTCATTGGTCACCCGGCTGTCGTCGCCGGTGAACTGGTGCCATTCCTTGATGAAGGCTTCGTTTTCGGGCGTGTCTGCGGTTTCGAAATAGTTCCAGGCCGCCATGTGACCGACCAGATTGGCGGTATCCAGCCCGGACAGTTCCTCTTCGCCGACCGAGAAGGCCATCACCGGAATGTCGTCGGCACTGACGCCTGCCGCCGCAAGTTCCTTGTAGAAACCCACATTCGCGTCGCCGTTGATGGTCGATACGACCCCGACCTTCTTGCCGTCTGCCCCCAGTGCGACGACGTCCGAGACGACCTTGGACCAGTCGGAATGGCCGAACGGCGTGTAGTTCACGAAGATCTTGCCATCGGCCAGTTCGTTGTCGGTCAGGTATCTTTCCAGGATGTTGTTCGTGGTGCGCGGATAGACATAGTCGGTTCCCAGCAGCGCCCATTTCTCGACGCCCAGTTCCTGGGCCATGTAATCCACCGCCGGGATCGCCTGCTGGTTCGGCGCGGCGCCGGTGTAGATGACGTTCTTCGAGGATTCCTCGCCCTCGTACTGCACGGGATAGAACAGCAGGCCGTTCAGTTCCTCGATCACCGGCAGCACCGATTTGCGGCTGACGCTGGTCCAGCAGCCGAAGATCGCATCCACATCGCTGACGGTCAGCAATTCGCGGGCCTTTTCGGCAAACAGCGGCCAGTCCGATGCCGGATCGACGACCACCGCCTCGATCGGGCGGCCCAGAAGCCCGCCCTTGGCGTTCTGCTGTTCGACCATCATCAGGACGGTGTCCTTCAGCGTGGTTTCGGAAATCGCCATGGTGCCGGACAGCGAATGCAGCACGCCGATCTTGATCGGCTCTCCCTCTTGGGCCCATGCGCCGTTGGCCAGCGCGATCGCGCTGCTCAGCATCAGCATCTTCGTGAAGGTGTTCATTCTCGCCCTTTCCGCCCGGCCCGCTGGCCGGTGTCCCTGTTGTGATGTCGTGGAAGGATCGCGCCTTCGCAGATGCAGAAAGAGCGGAAAAAGAGGCAGTTGGACAGGATTCGAGCAACCTTGGCGCGAGCCGGGCAGGGTTTGTGCGGCCAGGCGGCAGAGCCGGCCCGCGCTGCCCGACAATCGGGCAGCTTCAGGCCGGTTCGGGTGTCAGCCCACCCTGCCGGATCAGGAATTCGACGATCCGATCGACGCCGATTCCATGGCGCAGCGCGGCCATGATCACCGGGCGGGCACCACGGGATTCGACCGCATCGGATTCCAGCAGCACCGGGTCCACGCCGACATGCGGGGCCAGATCGGTCTTGTTCACGATCAGCAGATCGGACCGGGCAAGGCCGGGTCCACGCTTGCGCGGGATATCCTGACCCGCGGCGGTGTCGATGACATAGATCGTCAGATCGGCCAGTTCGGGCGAAAAGGTCGCCGCCAGGTTGTCGCCGCCCGATTCGATCAGGATCAGCTGCAGGTCGGGAAATGCCGCATTCAGATCGGCGATGGCGGCCAGGTTGATGCTGGCGTCTTCGCGGATCGCGGTATGCGGGCAGCCGCCGGTTTCGACGCCCCGGATGCGTTCGGCGGGCAAAACCTGCGCGCGCATCAGCGCCTCGGCATCCTCGCGGGTATAGATGTCGTTGGTGATGACGGCCATCGACAGGCGCGGTGCCAATGCGCGGGCCAGATGTTCGGTCAGGGTGGTCTTGCCGGCGCCGACGGGGCCGCCGATGCCGACGCGCAGGGGGCCGTGACTGGACGGCGGGGGCAGGCTCATGATCGGAAAATCCTTGTCTGCATGGTTTCGTGGCACATGGCGGCGATGTCCGCGCCCCATGTGGCGCTGTGAAGATCGGTGTCAGAGGCCGCTGCGGCACGCGCCGCCACGCGCAGGATCGCGGGTTGCAGGGCGGCCAGCATGGCCTGCCCCTCGACCGGACCCAGCGGCAGGAAGCGCACCGCCGCGCTGATCAGCGCCGCCGTCTGCGCCTGAAGCCAGGCCGCGATCAGTTCGGAACGGGGCAGGGGCATCGCCGCGCAGGCCCGCCCGAACGCCACCGGCAGTGCGGCGGGGGGCAGTGGCCGATCGATCGCCGATACGTTGGCGGCGAAGGCCGCGCCCTGTTCCAGCGTCTCGGTCAGCCGTTCCGAGGTCAGGCAGGAAGCGCGGGCCAGATCGTCCAGCGCGGCGTGATCGGCATCGTCGTGCAGGGACAGCGCGACCAGCACGGCGTCGGTCCATCCCGCGCCATGATCCAGCCAGTCGGCCAGCCAGACCGGCAGGGTGCTGCGTGTCACGGCGTGGCGGTCCATCGCGTGTTCCAGACCTTGCGACCATGCGAAACCGCCCACCGGAAAGGCGGGCGACAGATATTGCGCCAGCCGCAGCCGCGCGGCCTCAGGCGTGGTCGTGATGGTGGTCATGGCTGTGGCCGTGATCGTGACTGGCGCCGTGATCATGCCCGAAGGTGCGTCCATGGCCATAGGCGCCGCCTTCGGGGCTGAACGGCAGATCGGTGCATTCGACCGTCGCGCCAAGCTGGCGCAGCATGGCTTCAAGCACATGGTCCTGTCGGATGATCAGGCGGTCGGGCTCGATCCGGCAGGGGGTGTGGCGGTTGCCGATATGCCAGGCCAGCCTGGGCAGATCGCCGGTTACGACCAGCACCGGTTCCGGCGCGGCGCGCATGGCGATCCGGCGGCCGTCGGACAGCAGGAACGCGTCGCCATCCTCGACGCTGGTGACCTCGGGCAGATCCAGCAGGAAATCCCCCGCATCGAAGGTCAGCCGCTTGCGGCGCAGCAGGCGGGATTCGTAGTCCAGACGCAGCTCGCCCGCGAAGGGGCCGTGGGCGTTGCGGATGATGCGGTGGCAGTGAAGGGTCATCTTTCGGCCTCAGAACAGGAAATAACGCTGCGCCATCGGCAGCTCGGTCGCGGGTTCGCAGGTCAGCAACTGACCATCTGCGCGGACCTCGTAGGTTTCGGGATCGACCTCGATTTCGGGCATGGCGTCGTTCAGCGCCATGTCGGCCTTGCCGATGCCACGGGTGTCTTCGACCGCGATCAGCGATTTCGACAGACCGTCGCCCGCGCCCGCGTCCAGCCCCGCCCGACTGACGAACAGCGACGATGCGCGGCCCGTGTGTCCCCACATGGGGCGGCTGAAGACCGGCTGCACCGGGATCGAGCCGTTCGGATCGCCCATCTGCGCCACCGCGATCTGGCCGCCGACCAGGACCATTTCGGGCTTCACGCCGAAGAAGGCGGGCGACCACAGGACCAGATCGGCGCGCTTGCCACCTTCTATGCTGCCGATATGGCGCGAGACGCCATGCGCTATGGCCGGGTTGATCGTGTATTTGGCGATATAGCGGCGGGCGCGCAGGTTGTCGTTCTGACCCTGTTCGCCGGGCAGGCGACCGCGCTGGCGGCGCATCTTGTCGGCGGTCTGCCAGGTGCGGATGATCACCTCGCCCACGCGGCCCATGGCCTGACTGTCCGACGAAATGACGCTGAAGGCGCCCAGATCGTGCAGGATATCTTCGGCGGCGATGGTTTCGCGCCGGATGCGGCTTTCGGCGAAGGACACATCCTCGGGCACGCGCCGGTCCAGATGGTGGCAGACCATCAGCATGTCCAGATGTTCTTCGATGGTGTTGCCGGTATAGGGCCGCGTCGGGTTGGTGGACGATGGCAGCACGTTCGACATGCCGACCATGCGGATGATGTCGGGGGCGTGCCCTCCGCCCGCGCCCTCGGTGTGATAGGCATGGATTGTCCTGCCGGCGATGGCGGCCATCGTATCCTCGACAAAGCCCGACTCGTTCAGCGTGTCGGTATGGATCATTACCTGCACGTCCATCTGGTCGGCGACGGTCAGGCAGGTGTCGATGGCGGCGGGGGTGGTGCCCCAGTCTTCGTGCAGCTTCAGCGCGCAGGCCCCGGCGCGAACCTGTTCCTCCAGCGGCGCGGGCTGGCTGGCATTGCCCTTGCCCGCGATGCCGATATTGACGGGCAGGTCGGCGCAGGCCTCCAGCATGCGGGCGATGTGCCACGGGCCGGGGGTGCAGGTGGTGGCCAGCGTGCCATGCGCGGGGCCGGTGCCGCCGCCCAGCATCGTGGTGACGCCGGAGTGGATCGCGTGATCGACCTGCTGCGGGCAGATGAAATGGATATGGCAGTCAAATCCGCCGGGCGTCAGGATGCGGCCTTCACCGGCGATGATCTCGGTCCCCGGTCCGATGATCAGGGTGACACCGGGCTGGGTGTCGGGATTGCCCGCCTTGCCGATGCCCGCGACGCGCCCGTCCTTCAGCCCGACATCGGCCTTGACGATGCCCTGATGGTCGAAGACGACGACGCCGGTGATGACCGTGTCCATCGCACCGCCTTCGCGGGTGATCTGGCTTTGGCCCATGCCGTCGCGCACGACCTTGCCGCCGCCGAATTTCACCTCTTCGCCCGGCACGGTCAGGTCGCGTTCGATCTGGATCAGCAATTCCGTATCGGCCAGCCGGATCCGGTCGCCTGTGGTCGGGCCGTAAAGCGCCGCATAGTCGGCGCGGCTGAGTGTCTGGGCCATGCTACAGCGCCTCCATGATGTCTTGGCGGAATCCCTGCACGACGCGGTCGCCGGCATAGGGGATCAACTGGACCTCGCGCGACTGGCCGGGTTCGAACCTGACGGCGGTGCCCGCCGGGATCGACAGGCGCATGCCGCGCGCGGCGGCCCGGTCGAAATCCAGCGCGGGGTTGGTTTCGGCGAAATGATAGTGGCTGCCGACCTGGATCGGGCGGTCGCCGGTATTGGCGACCATGACCGTGACCGGGTCCCGGCCCTGATTCAGCGTGATCTGGCCTTGGGCGGGCAGGATTTCACCGGGGATCATGGTCAACCCCCGAAGGCCAGCGCCAGACCGGCCAGCGCGGTGCTGCCGCCAAGTCCGCGCAGCAGCGCGCCCCGCCGCAGCAGCCGGCCCGCGCCGATGCCCGCCAGATGCAGCGCCATCGTCATCAGCGCGAAACCCGCGGCATAAGGGATCATGCCACTGGCCGGTCCTTCGGCGCCATGCGCCCAGCCATGCGCGACGCCGAACAGCGCCACACCCGGCAGCAGCAGGCCAAGCGGCGGGCGGGCGGCCATCGCCACCAGCACGCCCAGAATGACGACCGAGGCCAGGATCATCGGCTCGACCCCCGGAAAGGGAAGCCCGGCATAGCCCGACAGCCCGCCCGCGATCATGCTGCCGACGAAGGTCAGCGGCAGCGCCCAGGCCCCACGGCCGCCGAACTGCGCGGCCAGAAGGCCAAGCGCGACCATCGCCAGCAGATGGTCCGCGCCGCCGACCGGATGCGACAACCCGCCGAGGAACTGGCCCTGATCATGGCCGGGATGGGCCAGTGCGGCCTGCGGCAGCAGAAGGGCTGCTGCGGTGATGCGCGGGATGTTCTTCATGTCAGGCCTCTTGCCGGATGGGGTGGTGGACGGTCACCAGCTTGGTGCCGTCGGGAAAGGTCGCCTCGACCTGCACGGAGTCGATCATCTCGGGCACGCCGTCCATGCACTGGCCGGCCGTGATCACATGCGCGCCGGCCTGCATCAGGTCGGCGACCGAACGGCCGTCGCGCGCGCCCTCGACCACGAAATCGGTGATCAGCGCGATCGCCTCGGGGTGGTTCAACCTGACGCCGCGCTGCAATCGGCCACGGGCGACCATGGCGGCGACCGAGACCAGCAGCTTTTCGCGTTCGCGGGGGGAAAGATTCATCGTCAGACCTGCCAGATACGGGGAAGGGGATCGGGGCGCAAAGCGGCCAGAAGGCGGGTGACCTGTCGCCGCAGCGGCCAGCCGTCGGCGGCCAGCAGGCGCAGGATCAGACGGCCGGGGGGGGCGCTGGCGGCGGCGGTGACGCCGGGTTCGTCCAGCAGGCCACGCGCGCGGTCAAGAAGGTCGGCGGCGTTGGGCGCGATCACCGTCAGGGTGGACATCGCGCGGGCACCATCCAGCATCGCCGCATCGGCCAGGCGGGGCAGCGCCGCATCGTCCAGCGCCAGCGCGTCGTTATGGACCACCCGTCCCGCGCGCCGCACGATGCGCCGGTCGGTCAGCGACAGGCGCGACAGACGCTCGCCCATCGCCAGCCGTCCCAGCACGACGGTTTCCAGCAGCATGCAGCCAGCGTCCGGCGCCAGATCGATCCGGGTTTCGCGGGTCAGCCGCGCGCCATCGAACAGGATGGTTTCCTGTGGCAGCCAGTCCAGCCACGCACCCTGACCGACCCGCAGATGCACGGCGGCGCGGGCCGGACCCGCCTCGGCGCGATAGGCGCGTTCGGCGGTCTGGGTGGTGGCCAGCGCCCGCGTGCCGGGACGCAGATCGACGCCGAATTCCAGCCGGTCGCCGGATGCCAGACCGCCCGAGGTGTTCAGGAACACGATCTCGGGCAGGCCCGCCGTCATCCGCGGCAGCATCGCCTTGGCCGATCCCGATTGCGCAAGATCGACGATGCCGCGCGGCCCCATGACGACATGCGCGCGGCCGCTGCTACGCTGCATGATCAGAGAGGGGGCGGGTGTGTCGAACATGGCGCGAGAGGGCGCCCGGCACAGGTCAAGGTCAATGCGCGAGGCGACCGGCGCTGCCCGGATAGCGGGCAGGAATACCGTCAGTGCAAACGATCGGCGCAACCTGCCCGCATTTCGGGCAGTTCTTGCGTGGCGGGACGCCGGGGCGCGGTCGCCGCGTCAGCCAGAGACTGCCCGCAGCAACCGGCGGCGCGCGGGGGGGATCGCGCGGATCTCGACGCCGGTGAAGACATGCATGGTGCGCAGGGTCGGATCGACCACCGCGTGATCGCTGACCCAGCCGCCCATCGCCAGATAGCTGCGCAGCAAGGGCGGCATGGCAGCCATGGCGCGTTTCGGGTCGGGCTTGCGCAGGCGCAAGGCGCGCGCGAAACGGAAGACCTTGGGCGCCTTGACCCGCGGCCACCATCTGCGCGGGGCAAGATGGCGTTCCTTCAGCATCGCGAATGCCTCGGCATGGTCTTCGGGTTCGGTGCCCACGAAGCTGGAACAGCCGAACAGCATCTCGATTCCCGCCTCGTCGACATGGCGGGTCATGGCGGCCCATGCGGTGCGGATGATGTCGGGGTCGCGGAATTCGGGATGGATGCAGAACCGCCCCATCTCGACCATCGGGCCGTCAAAGGATTCCAGCGCCGAAAGGTTGTAGAACTGTGCCGAGTAGCTGCGCGCGATCTCGGACCCGCCGGACAGCGGAAGAAAGCGATAGCAGCAGACAAGCTGGCCGGTTTCCACCATCTCGATCATCATGTGCAGGCAATCGTCGTCCAGCCGGTCGGCGTCGATCTGCAATCCGTCGTCCACCGCACCGTTGCGCGCGACGAAGCAAAGCCAGCGCAGTCGCTGCGCGGCGCCGATGTCTTCCGGGGTCTCTGCCAGCCTCGCCCGGTAACGGCCTCTGCGAAATGGCTGCATGTCGGATGCGCCTCTGTTGCCTTGGCCCAAGCACTAGCCAGATGTTGTGTCATTTCCGCGAAAGCGCAACGTCTGGATGCGGTTTTTCCGGACCGCCTGCCTAATCCGTGTCCCGTGTGCCTCGGGCGGGAAGGGAATCGCCCAGAACATCCTCGACATACAATCTCTGGACCAGAATGATCGAGACCAGCAGAAGCGGTGTCGCAAGGATGATGCCGAACAGCCCGAACAGGCTGCCGAAGGCGACAATCGCAAGCACCGTCAGCACCGGCGGCAGATGGGCGGCGTATTTCTGGATCATCGGCATCAGGACATTGCCCTCGATCTGCTGGATGACCACGAACAGAAGCGTGACATAGGCGGCCTGATCGACGCCCTGGGTCAGTGCGAACATCACCGCGGGGATCCCCGACATGAAGGGGCCGATCACGGGGATGATGTTGGTCAACCCGGCGATCAGGCCCAGAACCATCGCAAGCGGCACACCCAGCAGCCACAGCCCCAGTCCGGTCAGCAACGCGACCACCAGCATGTCCAGCGCCTGTCCGCCCATCCACCGTGCCAGTGCGTTACCGCATTCGTCCAGGATTCCGGCCGCGCGGTCACGGTAGAACAGCGGGATCAGCCGCAGGAAACCACCGCGATAGCTGGGCGCGTCCAGCGCCAGGAAGATGGCCATCGTCAGCATCAGCACCAGGTTGGCCAGACCGCCGAATACCGTGGTTATGGTTCCGGTCAGGTATCCGAAGATCGACGGGATCCCGCCGGAACCGCCCGAGGATTCTCCGTTGCCCGATGAGGGGTCGATCCGCCGTTCGATGAACTGTCCGATGCTGCTGCCTTCCAGCCAGTCGCTGACCTGCCGCCACGCGGCGGGCAGGCTTTTCAGAAGTTCGTTGAACTGCTGGGATACGGCGGGGCCTGCTGCGGTGAACAGCCCGGCGAAGATCGCGGCAGCGATCAAAGCGGTCAGCAGCACGCCCGGTTTGAACGGCAGGCCAAGGCGGCGGTTCAGCACCCGCGCCCCGCCACGCAGCGCAATCGCCAGAAGGATCGCCGCAAAGCCCATCAGAAGCACGCTGGACCATGTCCAGATCGCCGCCAGCAGAAGGCCGATGGCAAAGACCGCGATGATCGTCGCGAATGGCACGTCGCGCAGGCCGGAACGGCCGGCGCGGTCTGATGGTTCGGGTCGGTCGGTCGGTCGGCTGGACATCGCGGCACCTTCTTTTCGGACGCGGTTCAGGGCAAGTCCTAGCATGTTTCGGGAGGGGCGAAAGGGTCGGGGTGGTCCGGCCTGTCCTTGCCCGTGGGGGACAAGCCTGCTAACGGGGCGCGGATTTCACAGGCGGGCGGAGCAGGTCCCCCGCATTCAGACAAGGTAGAGACATGGCCACCGAACGGACCCTTTCGATCATCAAGCCCGATGCGACCAAGCGCAACCTGACCGGCAAGATCAATGCCAAGTTCGAAGACGCGGGTCTGCGCATCGTCGCGCAGAAGCGCATCAAGCTGTCGCCCGAACAGGCCGGCAAGTTCTACGAGGTTCACAAGGATCGCCCCTTCTACGGCGAACTGGTCGAGTTCATGGCGTCCGAGCCGGTCGTGGTGCAGGTGCTGGAAGGCGAGAACGCCATTGCCAAGAACCGCGAAGTGATGGGCGCCACCAACCCGGCGAATGCCGACGAGGGCACCATCCGCAAGGAATTCGCGCTGTCGGTCGGTGAAAACTCGGTCCACGGGTCGGACGCGCCGGAAACCGCCAAGGAAGAGATTGCCTTCTTCTTCTCGGGTCTTGAACTGGTCGGCTAAGCTGCCGCGATACAGCATCCAGGAAAGGCGTCCCACGGGGCGCCTTTTTTCATGCGCTCTCGGTGTTGTTATCCTTGAACGGGCGGCGCGGTGCTATCGCGGACGGGCGATCTGGATCGGAGATAGGCATGTGGCGATGGATCAGGCGCTGCCTTGCTGGCGTTGGCGTGGTGATGGCGGCGGCGATCATTTATCTGGCCTATCTGCAGCTTAGCGGAAATTTTCATGCGGTCGTCGCGGGCGAGGTGTATCGTGCGGCGCAGATGGACGGGCAGCGGCTGGCGCGCTGGAAGCGCGAGCACGGCATCGCCACGGTGCTGAACCTGCGCGGGGAAAATACCGGCGCGGACTGGTACGAGGCCGAGCGCGGCGTGGCCGAGCGGCTGGGCATCGGGCATATCGATTTTCGCATGTCCGCGGCGCGTTCGCTGGATCGCGCACAGGTTCAGGACCTGTTGCAGGTCATGCGGGATGCGCCAAAGCCGCTGTTGATCCATTGCATGGGCGGGGCTGACCGGACCGGGCTTGCCTCGGCGCTGTATGTCGCCGGGATCGCCGGCGGTGGCGAGGAGGCGGCGGAATGGCAGTTGTCGCCGATCTTCGGACATATCGGCATTCCGGGGCTGAGCCGTGCCTATCCCATGGACGTCACCTGGGAAGACATGGAACCCTGGCTGGGCTTTCCCGACAGCTAGGCCGGGTGCTGTCAGTTGCGGCAAGGCCCCGTGCAAGGTATGCCGTTTCTCGGGAACATATTTTCAGGGGGCCGCAATGCGGGCATTCGTCTTTCCGGGGCAGGGGGCGCAGACCATCGGGATGGGTCGTGAACTGGCCGAGGCCTATCCGGCCGCGCGCGACGTATTCGATCAGGTGGACGAAGCCTTGGGCGAAAAACTGTCCGATCTGATCTGGACCGGCGATATCGAGACCCTGACCCTGACCCAGAACGCGCAGCCTGCCCTGATGGCCGCGTCGATGGCCGCGTTCCGTGCGCTGGAGGCCGAGGGTCTGGGCATTCAGGAAGCGAACTATGTCGCGGGGCATTCGCTGGGCGAATATTCGGCCCTGTGCGCGGCCGGGTCGCTGAGCCTTGAGGATACGGCCCGGCTGTTGCGGCTGCGCGGACAGGCCATGCAAGAGGCCGTGCCGGTCGGGCAGGGCGCGATGGCCGCGATCCTGGGGCTGGATTTCGACACCGTCGATCGGATCGCACGCGACATCGCCGGCGACGAGGTCGTGCAGGCCGCGAATGACAACGATCCCGCGCAGGTGGTCATTTCGGGACACAAGCAGGCGGTCGAACGTGCCGCCGCCGCTGCGAAAGAGGCCGGGGCCAAGCGCGCGCTGATGCTGCCTGTGTCGGCGCCGTTCCATTCCGTGCTGATGCAACCGGCGGCGGCGGTGATGGCCGATGCGCTGGCCGGGGTGGACATCCAGCCGCCCGCCGTGCCGCTGATCGCCAATGTGCGCGCCGAGGCGGTGATCGAACCCGGCGCGATCCGCAGGCTGCTGGTCGAACAGGTCACCGGCACGGTGCGCTGGCGCGAATCCATCGTCAATCTTGCCGAGGCCGGCGTGACCGAGTTCTGGGAGATCGGCGCGGGCAAGGCGCTGTCGGGCATGATCAAGCGGATCGCGAAAGAGGCGACGGTGAAGAATATCGGCACGCCTGCGGATATTCTGGCGCTGAAGGGCTAAGACCGCCCGTTTCCGGGTATTTGGGCAAAGAAGAAGGGGCAGAAATGTTCGATCTGACGGGAAAAAATGCGCTGGTGACCGGCGCATCGGGCGGCATTGGCGGCGCGATCGCCGAGGCGCTGCATGGCGCCGGCGCGACCGTCGCGCTGTCGGGCACGCGCGAGGCGCCGCTGCGCGAGCTGGCGGACAGGCTGGGCGAGCGGGCGCATGTGGTGCCGGCGAATCTGTCGGATGCCGAGGCGGTGGTCGCGCTGCCGAAAGCGGCGGCCGAGGCGATGGGGTCTGTCGACATCCTGGTCAACAATGCCGGGATCACGCGCGACAACCTGTTCATGCGCATGTCCGACGAGGAATGGGCGCAGGTGCTCGAGGTGAATCTGACCAGTGTGTTCAGGCTGTCGCGGGCCGTCCTGCGCGGCATGATGAAGGCGCGCTGGGGTCGCATCGTGAACATCACATCGGTCGTGGGCACCACCGGCAATCCGGGGCAGGGCAACTATGCCGCGGCCAAGGCCGGCCTGGTCGGCATGTCGAAATCGCTGGCCTACGAGGTCGCAAGCCGGGGCATCACCGTCAACTGCGTGGCCCCGGGTTTCATCGAGACGGCGATGACCGACAAGTTGAACGAGGACCAGAAAGGCAAGATCCTGACGCAGATTCCCGCAGGCGCCATGGGCACGCCGGGCGACATCGCGGCGGCGGTCACCTATCTGGCCAGCCCGGACGCGGGCTATGTCACCGGCGCGACGCTGCACGTCAATGGCGGCATGGCAATGGTCTGAGGCGGCTTGGCAACGCTGCAACGCGGCGCGAGAATCCGTTGAAAACAGGTTGCATGAGCGTTCATGGGTGCTATATGCCCGCCTTTAGCAGCAGGGGAACCGCCCTGTGCCGAACCGGGCCAATGCCCGCGCAAATCTTGGGCGGATGCCCGCGAGAATGAGGATATGACATGAGCGATATCGCTGATCGCGTGAAGAAGATCGTGGTTGAGCATCTGGGCGTCGACGAGGACAAGGTTGTCGAAACCGCTTCCTTCATCGACGATCTGGGCGCAGACAGCCTCGACACCGTCGAGCTGGTCATGGCTTTCGAGGAAGAGTTCGGTATCGAGATCCCGGACGACGCCGCCGAAACCATTCAGACTGTCGGCGATGCGGTCACGTTCATCAAGGGCGCGGTCTAAGACGACGCGTTTCTGGACGACGGCATTTCAAACGGCGTCTTCCCTTGCGGGAAGGCGCCGTTTTCGCATGTCCGCGTTGCGGCGATGGACGGAACCCGGTCGGGCGCTTCCGTGTTGTCGCATCAAACCGGAAGGAGTTTGAAATGGCTGTCAATCTGCAAGGACTGAAGGATAACGCCCGCAAAGCGGCGATTTCGGAATTGAACGCACGGCTTGCCGACGCCTTGGCGCTGGGTATGGCGATCAAGCAGGCGCATTGGAACGTGAAGGGCAGGAACTTCATCGCCGTGCACGAGCTGTTCGACTCCGTCTATGCCAATAACCAGGAGCATGTCGATGTGATGGCAGAGCGTGTCCAGATTCTGGACGGCGTCGCGGTCGGAACCGCCGATGAGGTCGCAAAAAAATCCTCGATCGAGCCTTATCCGACCGATCTGACCAAGGCCGAGGATCATCTGCGCGCGATCTGCGACCGCATGCGCGATTATGGTGCCAAGCTGCGCGAGGGGATCGACAAGACCGACGAGGCAGGCGACGCCGACACAGCCGACATCCTGACTGCGGCCTCGCGAACCGCCGACAAGGATCTTTGGTTCATGGAAAGCCATCTGGAGTGATCTGCTGAGCCACACGGCGGCTGCATCGCCGGTAGGGCTTGGTCATTCGTCATAGGCGGAGGACGGTGCTCTTGCGCTATCCTTCGCCGAGGTCCGCTGCAGCCGGGTTCAGCGCCCCAACTTGGCGTGGACTTCGTCCAGATCGATCTCTCCGATCGGGAACTTGTTGTCCGGATCGTCGAAGTCATAGCGGAACATTTGGAAATCGTCCTTGTAGATTTCCCAGATCAGATGCCGCGACAGATCGTCGAAATAATCGCTGACCTTGTGGGCGCGCTTCGGCCCATGACCTTCGGATTCGTTGAAACGGGGCACCTGCGCCAGATCGATGCTGACCGGGGTTTCACATGCGTCAAGAACCTGCTGCATGCCGTCATTGAAGGTTTCGGTGTAGAAGATCCGATCGTAGCGACCGCCGTTGACGATGAAGGTCGAAATATGCCCTGACATGGCCGACCAGTGGATGTCCGGCTCCATCGGGCGGCGAAAGCGGATCGTGTCGCGGGCGAACAACAGGAAGCGTCGGAAGCTTGCGACCTGATCGAAGTCGAACCCGTTTTCGGGGCTGCCGACATCGATCCCGTATCGCTGGACAAGTTGCGGCACCAGATTGCCGCGATAGCGTCGGCCGTTGCGCTGGATCCCGGCGATCTTGTCGAAGAACGAGGACAGGATGCGCGCGTAGGGGTTGCGCACGCAGGTGAAGGTCGGCGCGGAATGGTCGCGCACGGCATGGCTGATCAGGGGCTGGCTGTCCTCTCGGGACCATTTGTGCAGACCGTCGCTGGCATCATGGATGTCGCCGTCGAAAAACTGCCCGTGATCCGAATAGAACATGATCTGGCCGATGGTCGAACAGGCGCATTTCGGCACCACCCGATAGATCATGCTTTCGCTTTCGGTCATCCATACGCCGGGAAAGCCCATCACCATTACTCCGTTCCGTCGGCACCGCAGCATGGCGCGACTTGCCTCGCCCGGCTTGCCCGCGCGCTGAAAATGTTTAGAGACAGAAATCAAAACCCGAGGGGATTTTCAATGTTTTCCCTTCGATCGTCCGAAGTCGGTGGAAGTTCCGTCCCATATGGCCCGTATCGCCTTCATCCTTCTGGCCCACAAGGACCCGCGCGGTGTCATCGATCAGGCCAGGCGGCTGACAGCTTCCGGTGATTTCGTTGCCATCCATTATGACCGGAATGCGCCCGCCGAGGATGACACTGCGATACGCGCCGCGCTGGATGGAAATCCACGGGTTGCCTATGCCGCGAGGCGACTGAAATGCGGCTGGGGCGAATGGTCGCTTGTGGCTGCGACGCTGGAAGCCCTGCGGGCCGCCGAGCAGGCGTTTCCGCAGGCATCGCATTTCTACATGCTGTCCGGCGATTGCATGCCGATCAAATCCGCCGAATATGCCCGGGCGTTTCTGGACGCCGAGGATTGCGATTATATCGAGACCTGCGATTTCTTCGAAAGCGACTGGATCAAGACCGGCATCAGGGAAGAACGGCTGGTCTATCGCCACTGGTTCAACGAACGGTCACAGAAGGCGTTGTTCTATGCCAGTATGAACTGGCAGAAGCGGCTTGGCCTGCGGCGCGGCCTGCCCGAAGGCCTGCAGATGATGATCGGGTCGCAGTGGTGGTGCCTCAGACGCCAGACGGTCGAGGCGGTGCTGGACCTGATCAGATCGCGACCGCAACTGATCCGTTTCTTCAAAACGACGTGGATTCCGGACGAGACCTTCTTTCAGACCCTGGTCGCCCATGTCGTGCCAAAGGACCGCATCCGGTCAGGTTCGCCGACGTTCCTGATGTTCACCGATTACGGCATGCCCGTCACGTTCTACAACGACCACTATGATCTTCTGCTGCGTCAGAATTTCCTGTTCGCACGCAAGATCAGCGCCGAGGCGCTGCACCTGCGCGCGCGTCTGGGAGAGATCTGGCAGGCGAAGGGCGTCGAGTTTCCCATCTCGGCCGAAGGGCCGCGGTTGTTCGCCTTCCTGACCGGTCGTGGACGGATCGGACGGCGTTTTGCGCCGCGTTTCTGGGAAGCCGAGAGCAGTCTGGGACGAGCCCGCGTCGTCCATCTGATCGTTGCAAAGAAATGGCACGTCGCCAAACGGCTGACCGCGCGGATCCGCGAGACGACGGCGGTCCCGGCGGTGGACTATATCTTCAACGAAATCGACGCGGGATTGCCCGACATGGGGGGCGTGGCGTCGACGGTCGACAAGCGCCAGCGCCATCGGCGTGCGCTGGTCAGGCTGTTGTTCGAACAGTTCGAATCGCGGCATCTGGTGCTGTGCCTCGATCCCTCGGCGCTGAGCCTGATCAGCGATTTCGCCAATGACCGTGCCGAGGTTCGCATCCTGTTCATCGACACGTTCTTCGACGATGACTATCTGCGCGGCCACATGCGGCGTGTGGGCTTGATCGGCGCCACGACGCCCGACGAGGTCGTTCGCCGGCTTCTGCCCGTGGTGCGCGACGATCTGGACCATGAGGCCGAGCTTCTGCGCGATATGGGATTTGCGCGCTTCGAGGCGATCACTCCCGAGGCGCCCCAGGACCGCAATGCGCTGTCCCTTCAGCGCTTTCTGGATGTATCGTCCGAAATCGCGCAGGATCTGGCCGCGACACCACATCTTTTCGCTGACTGACGAGGACAGAGGCCATGGCATACAACTATGACGACAGCAATATCTTCGCCAGGATCTTGCGTGGTGAGATCCCCAACGACACGGTTGCCGAGAACGATCATGCGCTGGCGTTCCGCGATATCGCCCCCAAGACGCCGGTTCATGTGCTGGTGATTCCCAAGGGCCGCTATGTCAGCTTTGACGATTTTTCCGCCAATGCCCCTGACGCCGAAATCGCCGGGTTCATGCGGCTGTGCGCCGAGGTCTGCGCCAAGGAAGGCGTGTCATTGGATGACGGCAATTCCGGGTTTCGCGCGATCACCAATGCGGGCACGCATGGCGTGCAAGAGGTTCCGCATTTCCACCTGCATATCATGGGTGGCAGGTCGATGGGGCCGATGATCGCGTTGCGGGACTAGGTCTCAGTCGCGCGTCATCTCGACGAAGACATCTTCCAGATCGGGCTGTTCGCTGGCGACGTCGATGATCGGAACGCCTGCGCCGCGCAGCGCGTCCAGCAATTGATCGGCCCGGATCCGTGACGGCGGATAGCTGATCGCCAGCCGCCCGTCATCGCGCCATTCGGCGCGCGCGCCTGCGGGCAGGTCGGGGATACGGGCCCGCCCGCCCGAATCGATGATCAGCGTCTTGCCGTCCGCGCGGCCCAGCAATTCGCGCGTGCCCTGACGGACGATCAGTTCACCGTGGTTGATGATGGCGATCTCGTCGCACATCTGTTCGGCCTCTTCGAGGTAATGCGTGGTCAGGATGATCGTCATCCCCGCCTGATTCAGCCTGCGGACATTGTTCCACAGCATTTCGCGCAGGGTGATGTCCACGCCGGCCGTCGGTTCGTCCAGCACAAGGATCTGCGGACGGTGGACCAGCGCCTTGGCCAACAGCAGCCGCCTGCGCATGCCGCCAGACAGGTTCCTTGCATAGGCATTGGCCTGATCGGTCAGGCCGACCAGTTCCAGCAGTTCGTCGGTCCAGCGTTCGGATTTCGGCACCCCGTAAAGCCCGGCCTGCACTTCCAGGCTGGCGCGGGGCGTGAAGAACGGGTCCATGTTCAGTTCCTGCGGCATCACCCCGATGGCGGCACGTGATTGCCGTGGGTTGACGTCCTGATCGAAGCCCCAGATCGTCACCTTTCCCGCCGTCTTGTTGACCAGACCGGCAAGGATGTTGATGAGCGTCGACTTGCCCGCGCCATTCGGCCCCAGCAGGCCGAAGATGCTGCCGGACGGAATGGACAGGTCAATGCCCTTCAAGGCCTCCTTGGCGGGGGCGTTGCCCTGTGCGCGATAGGTCTTGCGCAGTCCGGAAATGTCGATGGCGTTGGTCATGGATCGGTCCTGGCGGAGCTTGCGAAGGCAGGGTGCGCTGCGGTAATGGGGTTAGACCAGATGATGCAAGCCGCCACAAGAAGGCCAGCCATGACCGAATATGTGCTACCCGAGAACCCGCTGTCGACCGGACAGGAGCTTGCCGAGCTGAAATTGCCCGCGCCGGAAGAGGTGGTGGTGACGAAGTGGCGCGTATCCTGCGACGGGGACGATGCCGCGGGGCTGGGCCATCCGCGGGTCTGGCTGGCGATTTCGCCCGATACCGGGTTTGTCGATTGTGGATATTGCGACAAGCGCTTCGTCATTGATCGCGACCACGCCGGCGACGACCACTGAGGGCACCGTCACGCCGGTTGCGTCCCGCGACGGCGAAGCCTTGTCGACCCCCATCGAGGGGGATCGCCAAGGCTGGGCGGCTGGCGCCGCCCGGAACCCGTATCAGGCCGCCGCGCCCCTTTGCGCCGGCCACGGCTTTCTGCCAGAACGGTCCGCGACACCGCGAAAGGACCGATCCCCATGACCCAGGACGCGCCCGAATTCGGCAAGGGCTGCCATCTGCATCTGATCGACGGCTCGGCCTTCATCTTCCGCGCCTATCACGCCTTGCCGCCCCTGACGCGCAAATCCGACGGTCTGCCGGTCGGCGCGGTCGCCGGGTTCTGCAACATGCTGTGGAAATACGTCACTGACGAACGCGGCAGCGACGCGCCCACCCATGCGGCGGTGATCTTCGATCATTCGGCCAAGACCTTTCGAAATGAGATCTATGACCTCTACAAGGCCAATCGGCCCGAACCGCCCGAGGATCTGCGGCCTCAATTCCCGCTGACGCGAGAGGCGACGCGCGCCTTCAACATCTCGTGCATCGAGGTCGAGGGCTATGAGGCCGACGATATCATCGCGACGCTGGCCTGTCAGGCGCGCGATGCCGGAGGTGCGGTGACGATCATCAGCAGCGACAAGGATCTGATGCAGCTGGTCGGCGACGGCGTCGACATGCTGGACCCGATCAAGGCCAAGCTGATCGGTCCCGACGAGGTGCGCGAGAAATTCGGTGTCGGACCGGACCGGGTGGTGGATGTGCAGGCACTGGCCGGCGATTCGGTCGACAATGTGCCCGGTGCGCCGGGCATCGGCATCAAGACCGCCTCGCAGCTGATCAACGATTTCGGCGATCTCGAGACGCTGCTGGCGCGGGCCGAGGAGATCAAGCAGCCCAAACGTCGGCAGACCCTGATCGACCACGCCGAGCAGATCCGGATCTCGAAGCGGCTGGTGCAACTGGATTGCGACACGCCGCTGGATTTCACCCTGCAAAGCCTTGAGGTGCGTGATCCGGACGCGGATGCGCTGCTGGGTTTCCTGACCGAGATGGAATTCCGGACCCTGACCGCGCGGGTGGCCGAGAAGCTGGGCGCGGAAGCGCCGGTCGTGATATCGTCCCCACCATCCGAGGCCCCCGCCGCCCCCGAACGACCCGCCATCGATTCGACGGGCTATGACTGCGTGCGCGACCGCGACGCGCTGGACCGCTGGATCGCGCAGATCCGCGAGGCGGGCCATGTCGCCATCGACACCGAAACCACCGGGCTGGACGAGATGCAGGCCGATCTGGTGGGCATTTCTTTGTCAGTCCATGCGGGTCACGCCTGCTATATCCCGGTTGGCCACGTCGCGGGCAGTGACGACCTGTTCGGCGCGGCCGCGCCGGTCGACGGGCAGCTGCCGATGGGTGAGGTGCTGGAGGCGCTGAGGCCGGTGCTGGAGGACGCGGCCATCCTGAAGATCGGCCAGAACGTCAAGTATGACTGGAAGATCCTGGCCCGGCACGGCATCCGCATGGCACCGATCGCCGACACCATGCTGATGTCCTATGCGCTGAACGCGGGCACGCATAATCACGGCATGGACGAGCTGGCCGAGCGTTACCTGGGCCACAGGTGCATTCCCATCAAGGACCTGATCGGCAGCGGCAAGTCGCAGATCGGTTTCGCGCAGGTCGCGATCGACAAGGCCACGCCCTATGCCGCCGAGGATGCCGAGGTCACGTTGCGCCTGTGGCAGCATTTTGCCCCGATGCTGCCGTCCGAGAAGGTGACGACCGTCTATGAGACGCTGGAACGCCCGATGGTGCCCGTGCTGGCCGACATGGAAATGGCCGGCATCCGCGTCGATGGCGAACATCTGAAACGGATGTCGAACGCCTTTGCCCAGAAAATGGCGCAGCTTGAGGACGAAATCCACCAGCTTGCGGGCGAGAAATTCAATGTCGGCAGCCCCAAGCAACTGGGCGAGATCCTGTTCGACAAGATGGGGCTGGAAGGCGGCAAGCAGGGCAAGACCGGTGCCTATTCGACCAGCGCCGATGTGCTGGAGGATCTGGCCGTCGAACATGACCTACCGGCACGCGTTCTGGACTGGCGTCAGACAGCCAAGCTGAAATCCACCTATACCGACGCGTTGCCGACCTATGTGCACCCCGATACGGGGAGGGTCCATACAAGCTATTCCATCGCCGGGGCGCAGACCGGTCGGCTGGCCTCGACCGATCCGAACCTGCAGAACATCCCGGTGCGCAGTGAGGAAGGCCGCCGCATCCGCGAGGCGTTCGTGGCCGCGCAGGGACATCGGCTGGTCAGCCTGGACTATAGCCAGATCGAATTGCGGATCCTGGCGCATGTCGCGGAAATTCCGGCGCTGAAACAGGCTTTCAAGGACGGCATCGACATTCACGCGATGACCGCCAGCCAGATGTTCGGCGTTCCGGTCGAGGGGATGGACCCGATGATCCGCCGTCAGGCCAAGGCGATCAATTTCGGGGTGATCTACGGGATTTCGGGTTATGGCCTGTCGCGCAATCTGCGCATCCCGCGTGCCGAGGCGCAGGACTTCATCAACACCTATTTCGAACGCTTTCCGGAAATCCGGGACTATATGGACAAGACCGTGGCAAACGCGAAAGAGGCCGGTTTCGTCACGACGCTGTTCGGGCGCCGAATCAATACGCCCGGCATCAACCAGTCCGGTCCGGCTGCCGGCGGGGCGCGCCGTGCGGCAATCAACGCGCCGATCCAGGGCGCTGCGGCAGATATCATCCGCCGCGCGATGATCCGCATGCCCGAGGCGATCCGCGACCTGCCGGCACGAATGCTGCTGCAGGTCCATGACGAACTGGTCTTCGAGGTCGAAGACGCCGCCGTGGATGACCTGATCGCGGTCGCACGCAGAGTGATGGAAAACGCCGCCGCACCGGCCGTGCAACTGTCGGTTCCCCTGGATGTCGATGCGGGCAGCGGGGCAAACTGGGCCGAGGCGCATTGATGGGACATTCGCACGGCCACGCACACAGCCCCGCACACGGGCACCACCATCACCACGCATTGGGCGGTGACGGCGCGATCGGCTGGGCGGTCGCTGTCAATCTGGCGCTGACGGCGGCCCAGATCTTCGGTGGGCTGATCGCCGATTCGACCGCATTGATCGCGGACGGCGTTCACAACCTGTCGGATGCGCTGGCGCTGGTGCTGGCCTTCGGGGCCCGCCGTCTGGCGCGTCGTGCCGCGACGCCCGATTTCAGCTTCGGCTGGGGCCGGGCCGAGATCGTGGCGGCCTTCGTCAACTATCTGGCGCTGATCGCCGTGTCGGTCTGGCTGGCGATCGAGGCGTTCGGTCGGCTGGCCGATCCGCCGCAGGTGGCGGGCGGGCTGGTCATGGCGCTGGCCGGATTTGCGCTGATCGTCGATCTGGCGACCGCCGCGCTGGTCTTCCGGCTGTCGAAGGATAGCGTGAATATCCGCGCGGCATTCCTGCACAACCTGGCTGATGCGGGCGTTTCGGTCGCGGTGATCCTGGGCGGCGCGCTGATCTGGGCCTTCGGCTGGAATCTGGCAGACCCGATCCTGACACTGGCCATTTCTGTGGTGATCCTGTGGCATATCGCGCTTGAGATCGGGCCGGTGTTCCGGATGCTGATGCTGGCCGCGCCGCCGGGCAGCGATCCTTCGCGCGTGATCGCGGCGCTGCGCGACCTGCCGGGCGTCCATGACGCCCATCACCTGCATCTGTGGCAGATCGACGAACGCCGCAGCGCCGCCTCGGTTCATCTGGTGGTGGGGGCAGGCGATTTCGCGGCGATCACGCTGCGCGCCAAGGACGTGCTGCGACGCGATTTCGATATCGGTCACGCCACGATCGAGATCGAGAAGCCCGATGCTTGTGCCGACGATGCGGTGACGGCGCGGGACGAGGCGTCCTAGACGGCGGGGGAATGGTTGCCGGCGGTGGCGGCATAGCCGTCCAGCGCCTGCGCGATCAGGCGCGTCAGGGGACGGCCTTCGGGCAGGATCGCAAAGCCCGCGTCGTCCAGTCGGACCATGCCGCCGAAACGGGATGCGATGGGCATGAAGATGTCTTGCAGCGTCGCTGCAGACAGCGAGTGATCGCGCATCATTTCCGCGGTATCGACGCGGAAATCGCACATCAGCGCCTCGATCATGCGTCCGCGCCAACGATCCTCGGGTGAGAAGACATGCCCGCGCGCCACGGGCAGCCGACCGGCCTGCACTGCCGCCGTATAGGCCCCGGTGCCCGGGATATTCTGCGCATAACCCTGCGGATAGCGCGAAATCGAGGATGCGCCCAATCCGATCAGCACATCGGCGCGATCATCGGTATAGCCCTGAAAGTTTCGGCGCAGGCGCCGTTGGTCGCGCGCCCGCGCCAGTCCGTCCGTGGGACGGGCGAAATGATCTATCCCGATGCTCATGAAGCCGTCGGCGTGAAGCAACCGGCGCGCCGTATCGAACAGGGCAAGCCGCGCCTCGTTGTCGGGCAGGGCATGGTCAGGGATCATCACCTGACGTTTCGACATCCACGGCACATGAGCATAGCCATAAAGCGCGATCCGGTCGGGCCCCAGCGCCATGACCTTCTGCACGGTGTCCGAGATGCGCACGGGATCCTGATGGGGCAGGCCGTAAAGGATGTCGGCATTCAGGCTGGTGATCCCGTGGCTGCGGATCAATCGCACCGCACTGGCCGTCACCTGAAAGCTTTGATCGCGTCCGATGGTCTTCTGGATCAGCGGATCGAAATCCTGAATGCCGATCGAGGCGCGGTTCATGCCTGCCTTGGCCAGCGCGGCCATTCGGGGCGCGTCGATCTCGGCCGGGTCGATCTCGACCGAGAACTCGCCGCCCTTGGCCATCGGGAAGCTGTCGAAGATCGCCGCGGCAAGCTGCCGTATCAGTTTCGCAGGCAGCAATGTGGGCGTGCCGCCACCCCAGTGCAGCCGCGACAGCCTGACACCGGCGGGCATCCTGTCGCGAAGCTGGGCCAGTTCGGCCAGCAGCGTCGCGACATAGGCATGAACCGGATCAAGGCTCTGCGTGCCTTGCGTGCGGCAGGCGCAGAACCAGCACAGCCTGCGGCAGAACGGCACATGAATGTACAACGAGATCTGGGCACCCGCCGGAACCGCGTCGATCCAGCCGGTGACACGCGCCGGGTCCACCGCAGTCGAAAACTGCGTGGCGGGGGGATAGCTGGTGTAACGCGGCGCGCGCGCGTCAAACAGTCCCAGTTGTCTCAGTTGCGAAAGGGTGCTCATGAACGTATCATTCCACCAGAATGAGCGCGCAAGCATTGACCCAGATCAACCGAATCAAGGTTCCCGCGGATGTGACGGCCTCGACCAATTGCGTCGAGTGCCCGATCCGTTACCGTGCCGTCTGCGCGCGATGCGAAGCCGACGAATTGTCGCGGCTGGAAGAGATCAAGTTCTATCGCAGTTTCGAACCCGGTCAGCCGATCGTCTGGGGGGGCGACCGGATGGATTTCGTCGCATCCGTCGTCAGCGGCGTCGCAACGCTGACCCAGACGCTGGAAGACGGCCGAACACAGATGGTCGGCCTGCTGCTGCCAAGCGATTTCCTGGGTCGACCGGGACGGGATCGCGCCGCCTATGATGCCGTGGCGATCAGCCGGGTCGTGCTGTGCTGTTTCCGGCGCAAGCCGTTTGACGACATGATGACGGCGATGCCGCATCTGTCGCAACGCCTGCTTGAGATGACGCTGGACGAACTGGACGCGGCGCGTGAATGGATGCTGCTGCTTGGCCGGAAGACCGCGCGGGAAAAGATCGCGTCGTTCATTGCGATCGTCGCGCGCCGCGAAGCGTCGCTGCAGGAAAGCAAGCCCGGCGGGCGGATGAAGATCGAATTGCCGCTGACCCGCGAGGCGATGGCGGATTATCTTGGTCTGACCCTGGAAACGGTCAGCCGGCAGATCAGTGCCTTGAAACGCGAAGGCGTGATCGAATTGCAGGGCAAGCGTGGCGTCCTGTTGCCGGATTTCGCGCGCCTGGTCGGGGAATCGGGCGACGATTCGGACGGCGGCTGGATCGCCTGAACCATCGGGATCGGACACCGGGGGCCGTGCTGCCGCTCGCGCTTATGGCCCGGCCAGCCATGATCGGGCCTTTATTTGCGTTGGCCAGTTGCGAACGCGCCCGGAACGCCCTATATAGGCGTGGCTACGTTATCTCTGCTTCGATCTGTCTCCCTAATCGGCTTCAGTCTTCGAGTTTGATCTGACCAGCCGGGCCGCCGCAGTTCCGCGGGCGGCATTTTCTAAGGAGACATCACGATGGCCAACGGCACCGTGAAATGGTTCAACGCAACTAAAGGCTTCGGCTTCATCCAGCCGGAAAACGGCAAGCGCGACGTGTTCCTGCACATCTCGGCAGTCGAGCGCTCGGGTCTGCCCCACCCGCAGGACGGCCAGGCCGTGACCTTCGACATCGAAACCGGCCGTGACGGTCGCGAATCGGCGTCGAACCTGCAGTTCGTCTGATCGATCGAACGACGTTCCGGATTTTCCGGGACACAGCGTTCGTTTGAATGACCGGAATTCGGAAAAGGGCGGCATTCTTGCCGCCCTTTTTCATGCGTTGATCGTGTTTCTTTTTGCCCCGGATGGCGGCGCCGCGGAATTGCGACCGTCCTGATGAGGACCACGATTTGCACCCATCGGACTGATCCTGCGGCGTTTGCGGTTCACCGCGCCATGAATACCGGAACGTTGTTCTTTTCCAGCATGTTGCGGGTCGCGCCGCCCAGAATCGCCTCGCGGAAGCGCGAGTGGCCATAGGCGCCCATCACGATCATCTCGGCGTCGATTTCCGTGGCCCGTCGGATCAGCTCGTCACTGATGGCGGGCGCGGTTCGGGCCAGCACCGCAATTTCGGCCCGCACGCCGTGTCGCGTCAGCATCTGGGTCAGCGCGCCGCCCGGATCGGACCGTTCCGGTCCGCCGCGGCGCGGATCGACGACGGTGATTTCGACTGTTTCGGCCTGTTTCAACAATGGCAGGGCGCGCCGCACCGCGGCCAGCGCCTCGACCGACTGATTCCATGCCACCAGGATGCGGCGCGGAGGTTGGTCGGATAGTCCGGTATCGGGTAGTATCAGCACGGGGCAGCCGCCTTCGAACAGGGCTGCTTCGGTCACCGCCTCGGCATCGCCCGGCGCATCGCCACCATAGGGACGCCCCAGCACGGTCAGGTCCGAGAATCGCGCCCGCATCCCGACCAGGTTCGCGATACCACCGATCTGCGCGACGGCCGAATCGACCGACCAGCGCAGATCGGCGGCGGACACCAGATGCCTGCGCACGGCCTGTTCCAGCGATTCGGCCTGCTCCATCGCGGAATCTATCGCCTCCTGAAACGCGTAGGGGGTGCCGCCGGGGAAATAATATCCGGCCTGGCTGTGATCGATTCCCAGACACAGGATATCCAGATGAGCGTCCTCGCGCACGGCCAATGCGGCCGCCGCGTCCAGTTGCGGTGTCTGCCGTTTCTCGGTCAGCACGGTCAGGATCGTCTTGTAAGCCATCTCAGCCTCCTTGCACCTCGGTTGTGGACACGCTGGCGCGTCGGGGCGAACGACGCCTTGATCCGAATCAAGTGACGAGTTTGACGCAGATCAAGGTTTCGCGACCGTAGTCTTCGTATTGCCTGACGATGAAGCGCAGGCGCCAGTGCCGCGACTCGTCGCAATCGTGGTGCGGCCTTCATCGAACGGGACACGGGAAACCATGTGGAATTATGTCAAACTGATCTTGCTTGGGCTGGTCGCGCTTGCGGCTGCGATCGGCGCAAATCTGGCGCGCGACCCGGCCTACATGGTCAACGCGCTGACCGTCATGCTGGTCGCCGCAGGGATGTTCGTCTGGACGCTTCGCCGTATCGATGAACCGAACGTGCCGCCTAACGCAGATGAATACATGGACGACGTGGTGCGGGCCGGTGTGATCGCCACGACCTTCTGGGCGGTGATCGGATTTCTGGTCGGCGTGGTGATCGCGTTCCAGCTTGCGTTTCCCGCCCTCAACCTCAGCGACCTGACGCAGGGGTATACCAATTTCGGCAAGCTGCGCCCGCTGCACACCAGCGCGGTCATCTTCGCATTCGGCGGCAATGCCCTGATCGCGACCTCTTTCTATGTGGTGCAGCGCACTTCGGCGGCGCGGCTGTGGGGCGGAAACGCCGCCTGGTTCGTGTTCTGGGGCTATCAACTGGTGATCGTTCTGGCGGCGACGGGCTATGTTCTGGGCGCCACGCAATCCAAGGAATATGCGGAACCGGAATGGTATGTGGACTGGTGGCTGACCGCCGTCTGGCTGGTCTATCTGGCCGTCTTCCTGGGCACGATCGTCAAGCGGAAAGAGCCGCATATCTATGTGGCGAACTGGTTCTACCTGGCCTTCATCGTGACCATCGCGATGCTGCACGTGGTCAACAACCTGTCGATCCCGGTCAGCATCTTCGGTTCGAAGTCCGTGCAGGTGTTCTCGGGCGTTCAGGACGCGATGGTGCAGTGGTGGTATGGCCACAACGCCGTCGGCTTCTTCCTGACCGCCGGGTTTCTGGGAATGATGTATTACTTCATCCCCAAGCAGGCCGAGCGTCCGGTCTATAGCTACAAGCTGTCGATCATCCACTTCTGGGCGCTGATCTTCCTGTATATCTGGGCCGGGCCGCACCACCTGCATTACACGGCGCTGCCGGAATGGGCCTCGACGCTGGGGATGGTGTTTTCGATCATGCTGTGGATGCCGTCCTGGGGCGGCATGATCAACGGCCTGATGACCTTGTCGGGGGCCTGGGACAAGCTGCGCACCGATCCGATCATCCGCATGATGGTGGTGGCCGTCGGTTTCTACGGCATGTCCACGTTTGAAGGCCCGATGATGTCGATCAAGGCCGTCAACAGCCTGTCGCATTATACCGACTGGACCATCGGCCATGTTCATTCCGGCGCACTTGGCTGGAACGGCATGATCACCTTTGGTGCGCTTTACTATCTGGTGCCGCGGCTGTGGGGGCGCGAACGGCTTTACAGCCTGTCGCTGGTCAGCTGGCATTTCTGGCTCGCGACGATCGGGATCGTTCTCTACGCCGCCTCGATGTGGGTGACCGGGATCATGGAAGGGCTGATGTGGCGCGAGGTCGACAGCCAGGGCTTCCTTGTGAACGCCTTCGCCGACACCGTGGCCGCCAAGTTCCCGATGTATGTGGTCCGCGCGCTGGGTGGGGCGATGTACCTCGCCGGAGGATTGATCATGGCTTACAATCTTTGGGCGACCGTCGCGAGACAACCCAAGGCGTATCACACGGCAATCGCCGTGCCGGCCGAATAAGGGGGTCGAACGATGGCAATTCTGGAAAAGCACAAGATCCTGGAAAAGAACGCCTCGCTGCTGCTGGTATTCTCGTTCCTGGTGGTCACGATCGGCGGCATCGTGCAGATCACGCCTCTGTTCTATCTTGAGAACACGATCGAGAAGGTCGAAGGCGTCCGTCCCTATACCCCGCTGGAACTGACCGGGCGTGACATCTATGTGCGCGAAGGCTGCTATGTCTGTCACAGCCAGATGATCCGGCCGATGCGGGACGAGGTGGAACGCTATGGTCATTACAGCCTTGCGGCCGAATCGATGTATGACCATCCGTTCCAGTGGGGCTCGAAACGCACCGGCCCCGACCTGGCGCGCGTCGGCGGGCGCTATTCGGATGAATGGCATGTCGACCACCTGACCGACCCGCAATCGGTGGTGCCTGAATCGATCATGCCGAAATACGGCTTTCTGTCGGATCGCATCATCGGCGCGCAGCATGTCGCGCAGAGGCTGGAAACCGACGCCATGGTCGGCGTGCCCTACAGCGATGACATGATCGCCGCCGCGGTCGAGGATTTCCGGGCGCAGGCCGACCCCAATGCAGACGCATCAGGGATGCAGGACCGCTATCCCGGCGCGCAGCAGCGCAATTTCGACCGTCAGCCGCAGGTGACCGAGATGGATGCGCTGGTGGCCTATCTTCAGGTTCTGGGCACGATGGTCGATTTCTCGACCTTCAACCCCGATGCGCCGCGCTGAGGAGACACAGATGGAAACCTATTCTTTCCTGCGTCAACTGGCCGACAGCTGGGTGCTGCTGCTGCTGACGCTGTTCTTCGTGGGGGTGGTTCTGTTCGTGTTCCGCCCCGGCGCCCGCAGGGCCCAGAAAGACGCCGCCGAAAGCATCTTTCGCCACGAGACCCGCCCCGCCGAGGCTGACGACAAGGAGGGCCGGTGATGGCCGACGACAAGGACAAGACGCCGGACAGCGACGATCGGATCGCGCTTGAACGCGCGGCCGCCGATGCCGAACATGCAGCCAAGATGACCGGCGACATCCCGCCGCGCCGCGCCGCCGACGCGCCCGAGGCGCCACGCCACCGGCGCAAGGGTCGCCACGGTGTCGCTGTGCAGGCCGAGGTACCCTCGACCGGGCATGAATGGGACGGCATCACCGAATACGACAACCCGATGCCGCGATGGTGGCTGTGGACGTTCTACGCGACGATCATCTGGTCGATCGGCTATGTCATCGCCTATCCGGCGATACCGCTGGTCAATCAGGCGACGCAGGGCCTGTTGGGGACCAACACCCGCCAACAGGTCGCGGCCGAGATCCAGCATTTCGATCAGGCCAACGCAGCCGTGCAGACGCGTCTGGCCTCGGTCGAGCTGGACCAGATCCCGGGCGATGCCGAGCTGATGAACTATGCCACGAATGCCGGTGGCGCGGTGTTCAGGACATGGTGCGCGCAGTGTCACGGATCCGGGGCCGGCGGCGCGCGCGGATACCCCAACCTGCTGGACAACGCATGGCTGTGGGGTGGCACGCTGGAGGATATCCACCTGACCCTGCAGCACGGAGTTCGCGATCCGCAGGATCCGGACACTCGCTATTCCGAGATGCCGGCCTTTGGCCGCGATGAATTGCTGGAGGGCACGCAGATCGACCAGGTGGTCGACTATGTCCTGTCCTTGTCCGATCTGCCGCACGACCAGATGGCGGCAGCTGCGGGCGAGGTGGTGTTCCAGGACAACTGCGCGGCCTGCCACATGGAGGACGGCACCGGCGACCGCACGCAAGGTGCACCGAACCTGGCCGATGCTGTCTGGCTGTATGGCAGCGACCCGCAGACGATCCGCCGGATGGTTCAGGAAGGCCCCTACGGCGTCATGCCGGCATGGTCGTCGCGCCTGTCCGAGGCCGATATCCGTGCGGTCGCGGCATATGTTCACGGTCTGGGCGGCGGCGAATAAGCCGCCCGGCCAATCCGGTTCACGCTGCCACTTGGCGTGAAAGCGGTCGTCCCCGTCCTGTTCGCGCGTTCCTGGGGACGACCGCACAACAAATCGCCTGGGCGGGCCAAAGGTTCCGCTTTCCGGCCACGACCTTTCGCAAGGCAGCGCCCGTGCGAAAGACGCCGGTCCCCGATTGTTCGCGCGTTCCTGGGGGCCGGCGGAATATCCTTCAGCCGCGGCGAGGCGGTCAGGCCACCAGTTCGCCGCGCAACGAGTTCGGGGCGCTTTCCACGATCCGCACCTGCGCCAGATCGCCGATCCTTGCGTCCGGCGCCTTGACGAAGACCGAATGCAGATAGTCCGATTTTCCGACCATCTGCCCCGCGATCCGGCCCGTTTTCTCGAACAGCACGCCAAGCGTCCGCCCGACCATGGCCGCCTGCGCATCCTTCTGTTGCCGTGACAGCAGGGCCTGCAGTTCCTGCAGCCGCGCATCGGCGATCGCGGCATCGACCTCGGGGCGCTCATAGGCGGGGGTGCCGGGCCGAGGTGAATACTTGAAGCTGAAGGCGCTGCCGAAGCCGACTTGTTCGATCAGACGCAACGTATCGGCATGGTCCTGATCGGTCTCGCCCGGAAAGCCCACGATGAAATCGCTGGTCAGCATGATGTCGGGGCGTGCGGCGCGAATGCGGTCGATCAACCGCAGATACTGGTCCGCCGTGTGCTTGCGGTTCATCGCCTTCAGGATCCGGTCGCTGCCCGACTGGACCGGCAGATGCAGATAGGGCATCAGCTGCGGCACGTCGCGATGCGCCTCGATCAGGTCGTCGGCCATGTCGTTGGGATGGCTGGTCGTATAGCGGATGCGGTCCAGCCCGTCGACGTCCCCAAGGGCACGGATCAGGCGGCCGAATCCCCATTCGCGCCCGTCTTCACCCGCGCCATGCCAGCCGTTGACGTTCTGGCCCAGAAGCGTGATCTCGCGCACGCCGCGCGACACCAGATCGCGGGCTTCGCGCAGGATGCGCTCGACCGGGCGGCTGACCTCGGCCCCGCGGGTATAGGGCACCACGCAGAACGCGCAGAACTTGTCGCAGCCTTCCTGCACGGTCAGAAACGCCGCCGGTGCGCGGCGCGTCGCGCGCGGCGCGGGCAGGTGGTCGAACTTGTCCTCTTCCGGGAAGTCGGTGACGATTCGCGGAGCCTCGCCCCGAACCATCGCGGGCAGGCGGTGGTAGGTCTGCGGGCCCACGACAAGATCCACCAGCGGCATCCGGCGGATGATCTCTTCGCCCTCGGCCTGCGCCACACAGCCAGCGACGCCGATCTTCATGTCCGGCCTGTCCGCCTTCAGCGTCTTCAGGCGGCCCAGATCGGAATACAGCTTTTCGGCCGCCTTCTCGCGGATATGGCAGGTGTTCAGCAGCACCATGTCCGCCTGGGCCTGATCCTCGGTCAGGACATAGCCTTCGGCGCCCATGGCCTCGGCCATGCGCTGGCTGTCATAGACGTTCATCTGACAGCCATAGGTCTTGATGAAAAGTTTTTTCACAGCCGTGGTGCTGGTTTCGTCGGTCATCGGCGCTGTCCTTGGGGTTCGCGCGCTGATACAGCAAAACACGGGTATTGCAAAGACGATGCCGGATCGGCGGCGCCGCTGCAATGTCAGGGGGTCATTCGCCCGCCTCGCGCATCTGACGGGCAAGAAACCGGCCCGCGCGGCGCCAGGCATCGTCGTTGTCGCCGCGGAAATTCAGGTTGCGGCTAAGGATCAGGTCACCGCTTTCGGTGTCGACCAGATTGGCGAACAATTGCAGGATCAGTGTGCTGGTCTTCTGCGCGACGATGAACAGCGCCTGATCATCGCCGCTGTCGCGGGCCAGGCCCAACAGGCATTCGGTCGTTTCGGGCGAACAGGTCGCAACGACATCGGCACCGATCAGCGATGCGTCGTCGATCTCGCTCAGCAGCGTCTCGGCCAGGATGTCCATGCGTCGCTGATGATCCTGCTGCTGATCGCGGGCCTCTCTGGACGTGTCCAGCAGTTTGACTGGCAGGATGCCGACCTGCTGCGCCCCCGTGGTTGCGGGCAGGGCGGCAAGCAGCACCGCAGCGATGACGTTACGCATATCTCACCTCTTGCGCCCCAGCGTAGTCGGGGCTGAACGCAGCGTGCAATCGGCAATTCGTCTGGTCCGACGGGCGATCCGGCGTGAAACCGGCCAGGACGCTGGCAATTTGCGCGCGCGGGAATGCCGCCCATTGAACGCCTCTCGCGGCGCGGCTAGCTTGCCTTCAGATCCGTCCACGGAGGCATGACGATGAACAAACCGCAAAGCTGGGAAGCCCGCGCCGACGAATATTCGCTGTATGGCTTTACCGACCTGCCAAGCGTGCACAAACGCGGCGCCGTCGTGCTGACCCATGGCGAGGGGCCCTATGTGGTCGATGTGAACGGCAGGCGGTATCTGGATGCCAATTCCGGGCTGTGGAACATGGTCGCTGGTTTCGATCACAAGGGTCTGGCCGAGGCCGCAAAGGCCCAGTACGACAAGTTCCCCGGCTATCACGCGTTCTTCGGGCGGATGTCGGATCAGACCGTCATGCTGTCGGAAAAGCTGGTCGAGGTCTCTCCGTTCCCGAATGGCAAGGTTTTCTATACCAACTCGGGGTCCGAGGCGAACGACACCATGGTCAAGATGCTGTGGTTCCTGCACGCCAGCGAGGGAAATCCGCAAAAGCGCAAGATCCTGACCCGCGTGAACGCCTATCACGGTGTGACGGTGGTGTCGGCCAGCATGACCGGAAAACCCTATAACGAGGTGTTCGGCCTGCCGCTGGACGGGTTCATCCACCTGACCTGTCCGCATTACTGGCGCAATGGCGAAGAGGGCGAAACCGAAGACGAATTCACCGCCCGCATGGCACGCGAACTGGAAGAAACCATCGAACGCGAGGGTGCGGACACCATCGCGGGCTTCTTCGCCGAGCCGGTCATGGGTGCGGGTGGGGTCATTCCGCCGTCCAGCGGCTATTTCCAGGCGATCCTGCCGATTCTGAAGAAGCACGACATCCCGATGATCTCGGACGAGGTGATCTGCGGCTTCGGCCGGACCGGCAATACCTGGGGGTGCCAGACCTATGACTTCACGCCGGATGCGATCATCAGTTCAAAGAACCTGACCGCTGGCCTGTTCCCGATGGGCGCGGTGATCCTGGGGCCGGATCTTTCCGAACGCCTGCAGGCCGCCATCGAGAAGATCGAGGAATTTCCGCATGGCTTCACCGCCTCGGGCCATCCGGTCGGTTGCGCGATCGCGCTGAAGGCCATCGACGTGGTGATGAACGAGGGCCTCGCCGACAACGTGCAGCGGCTTGCCCCGCGCATGGAGGCGGGGTTGCGGGCGATCATGGATCGCAGCGACCATATCGGCGAACTGCGCGGCATCGGCTTCATGTGGGCGCTTGAGGCGGTCAAGGACAAGGCGACCAAGACCCCCTTTGACGGGGATCTGTCGGTCAGCGAACGCATCGCCAATACCTGCACCGATCTGGGCCTGATCTGTCGCCCGCTGGGGCAGTCGATCGTGCTGTGCCCGCCTTTCGTGCTGACCGAGGACCAGATGGACGAGATGTTCGACAAGCTGGAACAGGCGCTGAACAAGGTTTTTGCCGAGGTCGCCTGACCGCATCGGGGCAAGCATCGCGGCGCGAACGCGCCGCGGCGCCGTGCTGATGTCAACGCGGGTTGCGGTGACGTTCTGCCGCGGTGGTGATGCCGGGTCCTTCGGGCGTCATGTCGATGGCGACGGCGCCCGTTTTGCGCAGTTGGCGCAGGTCGAAGACCAGGCATGGCGCGGGGGTGGCAGTCGATGGCAGAGCCTCGTTGACGACGACGATATGACGTGGCTGGCATGCCGCGGCGGCACGCGCGCCCGACCCCTTGCCGGTGAAATGCAGGATCTGCCAGCCATGCGGCAGATCGGCCCGGCGGTCGCGTGCGTCGCCCGACCACGCCGGTCTGGCGGCGGCGGCGGCCTGTGTTGCCGTATCGCCATCCTCAAGCAGCCACGAACTGACCACGAAGGCGCCACCGGCGGGTTTCGATATCGCGCGCCCTTGCGCGGTCATCAGGCCGACGGCCTCGCCTTCGGGCGCGATCAGGATGCTTGGTCGGGATGCGGACAGCCACAATGCCAGTGCCGCGCCCAGCATTGCCAGACCGGCGGCGAATCCCGCCGTCATGGGGGAAGACGGTGACGCCCGCTGCCCGGTCGCCAGCACAGCACCGCCAGCACGGCGCCGAAACCCATCAGCGGCAGGACAGGCGCAGGCGGCAGGGTGATCGCGCTGACTGCACCGTCTAGTCCCGCGACGAATTCGGCCACGCGCAGCATCCAGTCCGTGCCGACGCCCATAACCCACAATGCCGGCCCGGCCAGTCCGACGGGGGCAAGTACCGCTCCGATCACCCCCGCCGGCATGACAAGCGTGCCCATCACCGGAACGGCCAGAAGATTGGCCAGAAGCCCGTATTGGGCCATCCGGTTGAAATGGGCTGCCGCAATCGGCGACGTCGCCATCGCCGCTACGAAAGACGAGATCAGCAGCATCATGACCGGCCGCAGCCAGAACGGCAGATGCGGAGAGATCCGCGACCACGGACCATAGGTCAGGATCAGCGCGACCGTGGCGGCAAAGCTCATCTGGAAACCGGGCGATGTCAAAGCCTCGGGGCTGTAGATCAGGATGATGGTCGCCGCCAGCGCCACTGTCCTGAGCGATATCGCTCGGCGGTCGGCAAGGATCGCGCACAGCATCACCGCCACCATGACGAAGGCACGCTCGGTCGCGACGCCGCCGCCCGACAGCCACAGATAGCCCGCAGCCGCGGCCAGCGCACCGAACGCGGCCAGTTTGTGCACCGCCTGCGGCAGCGGGGCGCCCAGCCCCTGCGCCAGTACAAGGGCCAACCGCAATGCGGCATAGACAAAACCCGCCAGCATGCTCATGTGCAGGCCCGAGATCGAAATGATGTGATACAGGTTCGACGCGCGCATCGTCTCGTTGGTGGCTTCCTCGATCCCAGATCGGTCGCCGGTCATCAGCGCGGCGGCCACCGCCCCGCTTTGTCCGCCGATGCGGGTTTGGATCGCGGCGCTGATCGCCATGCGCGCGCGATGCATTCCCCAGATGCCGCCCTGCGGCGGTCCGACTGCCATGACCGGGGTGCGGCTGTAGCCGACGGCACCAAGTCCTTCGAACCACGCGTGCTGGCGAAAATCGAAACTGCCGGGCGCGGCCGGTCCCGGCGGCGGTCCCAGATGGCCGGTCAGCATCACCCGCTGTCCCAGATCGGGCAGCGCATCTTCCGCCGCATCCATCAGCGACAGGCGGACCCGGCCCGGCGTGCGGTCGGGCGCCAGGTCGCGCAGCACCACCCGGTCCAGCGTCAGCCGGATCCGGTCGCGGGCCGAACGGTCGATCTGGACCAGCCGCCCCTCGACCGGTCCATAGTAGCGCCATTCCAGAACCGGTGCCGCGACCTGAGCTGATCGCAACCCGGCAAGCCCGATCCCGGCAGCAATCAGCGCCAGCGCCAGACCGATCAGTCTTGCCCCATCGGCCGCCCGCCAGCCGATACGCCCGGCCTCGGCAAGCGGAAGCGCGGCGCGCGCCAGCACAAGCGATAGGGATGCGACGGCAGCAAGGGCCAGCCACTGGAACCGTGAGGGCCGCAACGGCAGCGCGAACCAGATCGCGATGCCGACCGCCAGACAGACGGGGACCCACGCGAACTGTCCCGCCCGGCCTGCTGCGGCCGGGCGGGCAGGGCGGACGGTCGCTGGCTGTGCCGCACGCTGACGGGACGGAGCAAATCCCGGCAGCGGCGTTATCGCGGCCGTCGCCGTGGTGCCTGCGGGCAGGCCTGACCTGCTGCCGGCCGGGGCGGTCATTCTTGTCCTTTCTGCGGGGCTTCTCTATCTCTACGTCACGACCATGGCACGACCTGCTTACCAAAGCGTTAACGCGGTTCTGCCCGACCCGGAATTCGCGACCAGGAAGGCCCGAATGAACGACCAAGCCCAGATCGTCACCCGCTTTGCCCCGTCACCCACCGGATATCTGCATATCGGCGGGGCGCGGACCGCGCTGTTCAACTGGCTTTACGCGCGTGGCCGGGGCGGGAAGTTCTTGCTGCGGATCGAGGATACAGATCGCGCGCGCTCGACCGCCGAGGCGACGGCGGCGATCCTGAAGGGACTGGAATGGCTGGGGCTGGACTGGGATGACGAGCCGCTCAGCCAGTTCGCGCGCAAGGATCGCCACGCCGAGGTGGCCCGCGAGATGCTGGCGGCGGGCGCGGCATACAAGTGCTTTTCCACCACCGAGGAAATCGCGGCTTGGCGCGAGGCGCATCCGCGCGAGCCGTTCAAAAGCCCGTGGCGTGACGCGACGTACCTGCCGGACACGCCCTATGCGATCCGGCTGAAGGCACCCCGTAGCGGCGAGACGGCGATCGAGGATGCGGTGCAGGGTCAGGTCCGGGTCGCCAATGATCAGCTGGACGATATGGTCCTGCTGCGCAGCGACGGCACGCCGACCTACATGCTGGCGGTGGTGGTGGACGACCACGATATGGGCGTGACCCATGTGATCCGTGGCGACGACCACCTGACCAACACAGCCCGGCAGATCCAGATCTATGACGCGATGGGCTGGCCGCGCCCGGTCTTTGCCCATATCCCGCTGATCCACGGCGAAGACGGCAAGAAACTGTCCAAGCGGCACGGAGCGGTCGGGCTGCACGAATTCGCGGCGCTGGGATATCCCGCCGCCGCGATGCGCAACTATCTGGCACGGCTTGGCTGGAGCCATGGCGACGACGAATTGTTCGACGATGCCCAGGCCCGCGAGTGGTTCGATCTGTCAGGAATTGGGCGCGCGCCTGCCCGTCTGGATTTCAAGAAGCTGGAACATGTCAGCGGGCATCATATCGGCATGATGGACGACGCCGCATTGCTGGCCGCGCTGGAACTGTACCTGTCCGAAACGGATGCCCAGCCTCTTTCCGCGACGCAGAAACAGCGGCTTGTGCCGGCGCTGCCGGCGTTGAAGGAAAAGGCCCGGACCTTGCCGCAACTGCTGGATCAGGCGCGATTTGCGCTGGTCGAAAGACCCGTCGATGTGGACGCGAAGGCGGCGAAAAATCTGGACACGGTATCCCGTGGTATGCTGAAATCATTGACTGCCGCGGTGCAGCATGCTAGCTGGACGCGAGACGAGCTGGAGCAGGCGGCCAAGCAGGTCGCCGAGGAGAACGGCGTCGGGTTGGGCAAGCTTGCGGGGCCCCTGCGCGCCGCTCTGGCCGGGCGCACCGCGACCCCCAGCGTGTTCGACATGATGACGGCGCTAGGCCGCGAGGAATCGCTGGCCCGGCTTCAGGACCAGACGGAATTGGCAGGCTGAGGCCTGCCGTCACATGCCAGGGTCGTTCCCAAGCATTTTCTTGTGATCGGCCCGGCTCAGCCGGAAAGGACGTTTTGGATGGCCGATAACAAGACCGCCAAGTTGCTAGTCGGAGATGCAGAGTTCGGGCTGCCGATCCTCAGCCCGACTGCCGGGCCGGATGTTCTGGACATTCGCAAGCTGTATGGGCAGGCGGGTGTCTTTACCTATGATCCGGGCTTCACCTCGACAGCCAGCTGCGATTCGACGATCACCTATATCGATGGTGACAAGGGCGAGTTGTGGTATCGCGGGTATCCGATAGAACAGCTGGCCGACAAGTCGCACTATCTGGAAGTCTGTTACCTGCTGCTGTACGGAGAGCTTCCCTCGGCCGAGCAACTGACCGATTTCGAAGGCCGTGTGACCCGCCACACGATGGTGCATGAACAGATGCACAATTTTTTCCGCGGCTTCCGTCGGGACGCGCATCCGATGGCGACCATGGTCGGTGTCGTGGGCGCCATGTCGGCCTTCTATCACGATTCGACGGATATCGGCGATCCGTGGCAGCGCGAGGTCGCCTCGATCCGCCTGATCGCCAAGCTGCCCACCATCGCCGCAATGGCCTATAAATACTCGATCGGTCAGCCCTTCGTGTATCCCGACAACGAACTGGATTACGCGTCGAACTTTCTGAACATGTGCTTCTCGGTCCCCGCCGAGAAATACAAGGTCGATCCGGCGCTGGCCAAGGCGATGGACCGCATCTTTACCCTGCATGCGGATCACGAACAGAACGCCTCGACCTCGACCGTGCGTCTGGCAGGCTCGTCGGGTGCCAACCCGTTTGCCTGCATCGCGGCTGGCATCGCCTGTCTGTGGGGGCCGGCGCATGGCGGCGCCAACCAGGCATGTCTGGAAATGCTGCGTCAGATCGGCAGCGTGGAAAACATCCCCGAATATATCGCCCGCGCCAAGGACAAGGACGATCCCTTCCGCCTGATGGGCTTTGGACACCGTGTCTACAAGAACTTCGACCCGCGGGCGAAGGTCATGAAGGAATCGGCGGACGAGGTTCTGGATCTGCTGGGGATCCATGACAACCCGACGCTGCAGGTTGCCAAGGAGCTGGAAAAGATCGCGCTGGAGGACGAATATTTCGTCTCGAAGAAGCTGTATCCGAATGTCGACTTCTACTCGGGCATTATCCTGGAAGCGATGGGCTTTCCGACCTCGATGTTCACGCCGATCTTCGCGCTGTCCCGCACGGTGGGCTGGATTGCACAGTGGAAAGAGATGATCAGCGATCCGCAGAACAAGATCGGTCGTCCGCGCCAGCTTTATGTCGGGTCCGACAAGCGCGATTATGTGGATGTCGGCGCGCGCTGAAGCTGATGTGTCAAATGGCGATGCAAAAGGGGGCCTTTCGGCCCCCTTTTCTGTTTGCGCCCTGCGAGGCTTTCGGTCAGTCCTGCGCCGCGATCGCGGCGGCGGCGGCGCGTGCCGCTGCATTGACCGCAACCACCAGCGGCACCTGGAAGTCGGGTTGCAGCCGCAATGCGGATGCGGACAGGGGGCCGCCGCCCATGATGACGGCTTGGGCATTGTCCTGTTCGACCGCGACCTGAACCACCTTGGCAAGGGCCGCGTCCAGTTTCTCGGGCGACTGCACCAGCTCGTTGGGATCGCCTTCGGTTACGCGGGTGCCGCGGTACTGTGCTTCATAGCCAAGCGAGGCGGCCTTCTGCCGGAATGATTCGATCAGATCTTCGTTCGGGGTGACGGTGACGATCGAAAAAGCGCGGCCGTCACGGGCAGCTTCGTGAAAGACTTCCTCGCCGATCCCGAATACGGGCAGATCAACCGCATTGCGCAACTCTTCCAGGCCGGGATCGCTGAAGGCGGCGATGATGATCGCGCCGATGGCAGGATCCTCGGCAGCCGCCTGACCGATCGCCACGACGCCAGACACCGCGTCGATCATGTCCTGCGGCGTGGTCAGCAGGGCCGGGGCCTGATTGTTGCTTTTTCCCAGTACGGTCACAGCTTCGCCCGCGGCTTCGGCTGCAAGTTCGGTCATCGACTGTGTCGCGGTCTGGTTCGAGTTCGGGTTGATCAGCAGGATCGTGTTGCCCCTGGTCTCGGCGACGGCCGGACTGACCATCAAGGCGGTGAACAGTCCAAGCGCGGGCAGCAGGCGTTGGATCGGGCGGAGGGTCGAGAAGCGGAAGGACGGCATGGATGTTCCTCTGTTGGCTTTCGTGTCCGGAATGGGCACTTTTATTGTTAACAATTAATGGTAACAATAAATGCATAGGCTGAACAGAACTTTGTCAGACGGCGAAAACCGCAGGATCCACCTTGTGGCATCTTGTGCAGTCCGAAGGCGGATGGCATGGACCCGGCATGAACAATGATCGTGATCTTGGCTCGGGAAACCGGCTGGCGCTCGTCACCGGCGCATCTCGTGGCCTCGGAGCGGCACTGGCCGAGGCATTGGCCGCGCGTGGCTATCATGTGCTGGCGGTGGCGCGAACCGTCGGCGGGCTTGAAGAGCTGGACGACCGGATCCGGGCCGCCGGCGGGTCGGCCACGCTGGCGCCGATGGATGCGTCCGATGCGGCGGCCATGCAGCAACTGGCCGAGGCGGTCGCCGGACGCTGGGGCGGGCTGGATCTGTGGGCGCATACGGCGATCCATGCCGCGCCGCTGTCGCCGGCACCGCATATCGACGGCAAGGACTGGGCGAAATCGCTGCTGGTCAATGTCGAGATCGTGCGCGGTCTGATCGCGCTGTTGGAGCCGCTTCTGCGGGCGCGCAGCGGCACGGCGATGTTCTTTGACGATTCGCGCGCGGGGCACAAGTTCTTCGGCGCCTATGGCGCGACCAAGGCGGCGCAGATCGCGCTGGCGCGAAGCTGGCAGGCCGAAACGGTCAAGACCGGCCCGCGCGTGCTGATCGCCGAACCTGAACCGATGCCGACTGCGGTTCGGGCCCGCTTCTTTCCGGGTGAGGATCGCGCTGCGCTGACGACCTGCAAGGACGAAGCCGCGCGCATACTGGCGACGCTGTAAGGGACCGGGCCCAAGGCCCGGTCATTGCGTCCCGCGATGGCTGGGGGTTTTGCATCCCCCAGCCCCCCTGCCGATCCCGTCGTCACAGGGCCGGCGCGGTTAGCCGATCGGCGATGTCGCCCTGAAAAGCCAGTCACGCGTCGCTGCATCGACAAGCGGCGAAATTTCGTCGCGGACCCGTGCGTGATAGGTATCGATCCACGCGATCTCGTCCCGCGACAGCGCGGTGCGATCAACGGCCCGCATGTCGATGGGACACAGCGTCAGCGTTTCGAAGCCCAGCATGTCGCGCCCTTGCTCGGCCTCGACTGTCGTCACCACGATCAGGTTCTCGATCCGGATGCCGAACGCCCCCTCGCGGTAATAGCCGGGTTCATTCGACAGGATCATGCCCGGTTCCAGCGCCATGTCGCTGGCTCGGCTGATGCGGACCGGGCCTTCATGCACGCACAAGGCCGCGCCGACGCCATGACCGGTGCCGTGGTCGTAATCCAGCCCCTGCTGCCAAAGGAACTGACGAGCGAGGGCGTCGATATGGGCGCCCGCCACACCCTTTGGGAACCGGGCGCGGCTGACCGCGACCATGCCGCGCAGCACCGCTGTATAGGGTGCAATGGAATCCTGCGAAGGCTGGCCCAGGGGCAAGGTGCGGGTGATGTCGGTGGTGCCGTCCGGATACTGACCACCTGAATCGATCAGCAGCATCTGGCCCGTCTGTAGCCGGCGATCGGAGGCCTCGGTCACCCGGTAGTGCACGATGGCACCGTTCGGGCCTGCACCCATGATCGTGTCGAAACTGATATCGATGATCCCCTGTTCGACCCGCAGCGTTTCCAGTTTGCGAACCACGTCGACCTCGGTCAGGGTCGTCGGATCCTGTCCGTCCAGCCATGCCAGAAGGCGCACCATTGCCGCGCCGTCGCGACGATGGGCCGCGCGCATGCCGTCCAGCTCGGCCACGGTCTTGCGGGCCTTGGGCAGGATGGCCGGGTCCGGCGCAAGGGCGATGCCCGTTCCGGCGCGTTCCAGCAGGCGAAAGGCAGCCTCGGGCGCGGTGGCGGGGTCGATGCGGACCGGGCCTTCCAGATCCAGAAGCGCCGCGGGCAAGCCTTCGGGGTGCAGGATCGCAACGTCGTTGCCCAGATGCGCCCGCAGGTCGCCATCGAACTTCGCAGGGTCGGCGAACAAGGCGACATGGCCGTCATCCGACAGGACCGCAAAGCCCTGCACGATGGGGTTCTTGGGCACATCGCTGCCGCGGATGTTGAGCAGCCACGAGATCGAGTCGGGAAGCGACAGGAACGCCGCGGCCTGACCGTCGTCGCGCAGGGACTTGGCCAGCCGGGCGCGCTTTTGCGCCGAACTCTCTCCGGCCAGTGCATCGTCATGGGCGCGGGCGGCGCCGACTGGCGGGGCCGGGCGATCGGGCCAGATCGCATCGATCGGGTTTGCATCGACGCCGATCAGTCCGACGCCGCTGCCTTCCAGCCCCTGTTCCATCGCAAGGATTTCCTTGCGGGTATGCAGCCATGGATCAAAGCCCACCCGCCCGCCTTCGGGCAATGCCTCGCACAGCCACGCCGAAGGCCGCGTTTCGGGCCAGTTGACGGGCGTGAAATGCGCCGTGTCGATCTGCTGACGGACCTGCACGCGATAACGACCGTCAATGAACACGCCCGCGCGGTCCTGTGTGACAATGGCAAAACCCGCGCTGCCGGTGAACCCGGTCAGCCATGCCAGCCGCGCATCGGCATCGGCGACATATTCGCCCTGATGGGCGTCGGCGCGCGGAACGATGAACGCATCCAGGTCCATGTCGCGCATGCGGTTGCGCAGATCTGCCAGACGGGCGGCGTGATTGCCCTGTCCTGTCGGATCCTCGAAGGACTGAAAGCTCACAACTCGATCGCCTTCATGATCTCGGGCTCGATCACGTCGACCCCGGGCAGGCCGTCGATCAGCGCCTGCGCCGACTGTTCCAGCAGCGGGAACGTCTTGTAGTGGCACGGGATGACGGTCTTGAAGTCGAAATACTTCCGTGCCGCGAATGCCGCGCGCCGCATGTCCATGGTGAAATGTCCGCCGGCGCACAGGATGCCGATATCGGGCTGGTGATATTCGCCCATCCACGCCATGTCGGCCATGATGTCGGTATCGCCGCTGACATAGATCACGCGACCTTCCCCGGCGATCATGTAGCCCGATTCGTGTCCCGCATAGATCGGGCCGTCCGCGCCATCGAGTGAACTGGAATGCGAGGCGTTGACCATGGTCACCTTGGCGCCGCCCAGATCGACCGTGCCGCCCTTGTTGAAGCCGATTCCGTCGATTCCCTGATGGGTGCCCCAGCTGTTGATCAGGTCGTAGATCCCGGCGACGGGGATCTTCAGCTCTTTCGCGATGGACAGCGTGTCGCCCGAATGATCGCCGTGGCCATGCGTCAGCAGGATATGCGTCGCGCCGCCGATCGCGTCCTGACGCCTGTCCTCGGGAAAGACGGGATTACCGGACAGCCACGGATCGATCAGGATCGCCGCGTCCTCGATTTCCAGCCGAAAGCCGGAATGTCCAAGCCAGGTCAGTTTCATCGCTGCCTCCTATCGGATGTCGCGGCCAGCCTAGCGGTGCGTCGCGGTGCTGACCAGATGCCGGATCGCGTTCAGGCCGGGGCGGCATCGTCCAGCCGCAGGCGCAGCCGTTCGCGCCCGCCCCAGGTTGACAGCTCCAGCTTGCCGGCCAGATGAAAGCGCCGCCCCTTGGCGCCGATCAGCCCGGGACCAAGCGGGCCGTTCATCGCCCCCCATGCCACTGCCTCGACCGGCGGGCTGCCCGGACTGCGGAAGTTCAGGCGCAGATGGCTGTCGCCCATCGTCGAGGCGCTGTCGATCAGCTGGTCGGCGAAGGCAAAGCGCGGGGCGGGGGCCGCCTGACCGAACGGACCCGCATCCTCCAGCCGGCGGAACATCTGCGGTGTCGCGCCCGCGCCTTCCAGAAGCCCCGAGATGCGAAGATCCCGGGTGCCGCTGCGATTGGACAGATCGCGGGCCAGCAATTCGGCCAGCCGTGCCATGGCCGGTTCGATCCTGGCCTCCTCGACGGTCAGCCCGGCCGCCATCTCGTGTCCGCCGCCCTTCAGCAGCAGGCCTTCCTGCGCCAGCCGCTGGATCGCACGGCCCAGATCGACGCCCGACACTGACCGTGCCGACCCCTTGCCGATCCCGTCCGCGACACCGATCACCACCGAGGGCAGGTCGGTCGCGTCTTTCACCCGCGCCGCGACGATGCCGACAACACCGGGATGCCAGCCCGCCCCGGCGGCCCATGACAGGGTCGTGTCGCCGCGCGCCTCGACCTGCGCCAGCGCCTCTTGCCGCACGGCAGCCTCGATCGCACGGCGGTCGCGGTTCAGATCGTCCAGCTCGGCCGCCAGCCGTGCGGCTGCGGCGCCGTCGTGACACGACAGGCACAGCGCCCCCAGGTCGGCGCGCCCGACCCGGCCACCCGCGTTGATGCGCGGGCCCAGAAGAAAGCCCAGGTGAAAGGCGTTCGGGGGACCGTCCAGACGGGCGACATCCGACAATGCCACCAGACCCGGCCGCTGCCGACGCGCCATGACCGAAAGGCCGGAACGGACAAAGGCCCGGTTCACCCCGACCAGCGGCGCGACATCCGCCACCGTCGCCAGCGCCACCAGATCCAGCATCGCCATCAGGTCGGGTTCGGGCCGGCCCATCTTGCGCAGAACCCGTCCGGCCTGCACCAGCGTCAGGAACACGACCCCGGCGGCACAAAGATGCCCCAGTGAACCATCTTCATCGGCGCGGTTGGGATTGACCACGGCCAGCGCGGGCGGCAACGTTTCGCCGCCCAGATGGTGATCCAGTACGATCACGTCGGCACCCCCGGCAGCGGCCAGCGCATCGTGACTGAGCGTGCCGCAATCGACACAGACGATCAGATCATGCGTCTTGGCCAGCGCCGACATCGCCGGCGCGTTGGGCCCATAACCTTCGTCGATACGATCGGGAACATACAGCGTCGCGTCGCGCCCCTGGACACGCAGCCAGTCCAGCAGCAGCGCGGCCGAGCTGCCGCCGTCAACGTCATAATCCGCAAAGACCGCAATTTTCTCGCCTGAAACCGCCGCCTGGACGATCCGCTCGGCCGCCGCGCCCATGTCGCGCAGGCTGAGGGGATCGGGCAGCAGATCGCGCAGCTTCGGCGTCAGGTATCCTTCGGCGGCTTCGGCCTCGACGCCGCGTTCGGCCAGAACACGCGCCACCGCCAGGGGCAGGGACGCCTTCTGTGCCAGCCCTTCGGCCCGCCGTTCCAGATCGGCCTCCGGGCCGATCCAGCGTCGCCCGCTCAGCGACTGCTCGATTCCCAGAAACGCCACGCCGTCCTCTTTCTCAAATATACCCTGCAGCAATCCCTGAAAGGGACGGGGCAGGGTCCCCTTACCTGATGGGGTTGCGATAGATCATCCGCCGGACCGATCCGGTCTTCGACCGCATCAGGATGGTTTCGGTCTGCAGATAGCCCGGTTCGCGCTTGACGCCCGCCACGATGGACCCGTTGGTGACCCCGGTGGCGGCGAAGATGACATCCGCCGTCACCAGATCGTCGCGGGCGTAGATCCGGTCAAGATCGGTGATGCCGGCTTTCTTGGCGCGGCCCTTTTCATCCTCGTTGCGGAACAGCAGCCGGCCCCACATCTGGCCGCCCATGCATTTCAGCGCGCTTGCCGCCAGCACACCCTCGGGCGCGCCACCCGAACCCATATACATGTCGATGCCGGTCAGCTCGGCTTCGGCGGTGTGGATCACGCCCGCGACGTCGCCATCAGTGATCAGGCGGATGGCCGCGCCGGTTTCGCGCACCTCGGCGATCATGTCCTCGTGGCGCGGACGCTCGAGAATGCAGACGGTGATGTCTCCGGCCTTGCAGCCGCGCGCCTTGGCCAGCGCGGTGACCCGTTCGGCGGGGCTCATGTCCAGGCTGACGACATCCTTGGGATAGCCCGGTCCGATCGCCAGCTTGTCCATATAGACGTCGGGCGCATGCAGCAGCGTGCCGCGCGGCGCCATGGCGATCACGGTCAGCGCGTTCGGCATGTCCTTGGCGGTCAGCGTGGTTCCTTCCAGCGGGTCCAGCGCGATATCGACCTCGGGGCCGTTTCCGTTGCCGACCTCTTCGCCGATATACAGCATCGGGGCTTCGTCACGCTCGCCCTCGCCGATCACCACCACGCCCTTGATGTCCAGCATGTTCAGCTGATCGCGCATGGCGTTCACCGCGGCCTGGTCGGCGGCCTTTTCATCGCCGCGCCCGATCAGCAGGGCCGAGGCATGTGCCGCCGCCTCGCTGACGCGCGCCAGCCCCAGAGACAGCATGCGATCATTGAAATCCTTCGGCGCGGTCATGGCCTTTTCCCTCGTTACCACTGCGTTGCCCGGCTTCTACGCGTGCCCCCCACGGGCGGCAAGCCTGACGGCGCTAACGGCTCAGCTTTCCGACAGCTCCAGCGCCAGCGCATGGATCCGCGGCACGATGTCGCCCAGAGCCGCATGGACCATCCTGTGTCGCTGGACGCGACCCGTGCCCGCGAAGTCCGGACTGGCCATGCGCACCCGGAAGTGACTTTGCCCGCCCTCTCGATAGCCGGCGTGACCACGATGCGATTCGCTTTCGTCGATCACCTCAAGCCGGGTGGGGTGCAGTTCGGCCAGTCGTTGGCGCATCTCGTCCGCGATCATCCGCATATCCTTTCGTCAAGACCTTTCATGTCGCGTGAAATAGCCTAAACTGCCGCCTCCGAGTCGCAAAGGTGCCCCAGCATGAGCAGTAACGACCCGTTCGGTTTCGACATTTCCGCCGCCAAGGACAAGAAGCGGCGCAACAAGGGCCGCCGAGGCATGTCCGGCGCGTTCGAGACATCGACGCGCATCTGTGACCGCGAGGGGTGTGACGAGCCCGGACAATACCGGGCGCCCAAGAACCCGCGGCATCTGGATGACTATTTCTGGTTCTGCAAGGAACATGTCCGCGAATACAACGCCAACTGGAACTATTTCCAGGGCCAGTCCGAAGAAGAGTTCCAGCAATTCCTGGACAACGCCACCGTGTGGGAACGGCCGGTCAAACCGTTCAGCCGCGCGGCGCAGGAACAGGCCTGGGCACGGCACGGTGTGGCAGATCCCCACGAAATTCTGGGGGCGAACGGCACCTCGCCCGAGGCCCGCGCCAAGGTCGCCCGGAAACTGCCGCCGACCGAGCGCAAGGCGCTGGAAATCCTCGAGGCCAAGGACGGCTGGACCCGGACCGAGATCCGCAAGCAGTACAAGTCGCTGGTCAAGGACCTGCATCCCGACATGAACGGCGGCGACCGATCGGACGAGGATCGTTTGGCCGAGGTGGTCTGGGCCTGGGATCAGGTCAAGGACAGCCGGTATTTCCGCGACTGACCAGCGGCTTCAGGCGCGGTATCGGCCGTAAATCTAGCGGCCTTTCCTGGCCTTCTGGCCAAGCCTCGGCAGCAGGATCGATCCGAACAGGACCAGCAGGGACAAAGCCACGACCGGCAGCGGTCCTGTCCGCTGCCAGAAGGTCGCGGTCAGCGCGCCGGGCAGTGCCGCGTCGATCTTGCCGGCGGCGCCAAGCGGCAGGCTGTCGCGGATCGTGCCGCGCGCGTCGATGACCGCGCTGACGCCGGTATTGGCGGCGCGGATCAGCGGCAGGCCGGTTTCGATCGCCCGCAGCCGCGCCTGCGCAAGATGCTGGTAGGGGCCGGAAAAGCGGCCGAACCAGCCGTCATTCGTGGCTTGCAGGATCCAGCCGGGCCGGTGGTCCAGTCCGCGCAGATGCTGCGGAAAGATTGCCTCGTAACAGATCAGCGGTTGAAAATCCGGCAGCCCGTCAACCGACATGATGGAAGGGCCGGGGCCGCGCGAATAGCCGTTGCCCTGCTGCGCGGCAAAGGCATTGATGCCGATCCGGGCCATCGCGTCGCCCCACGGGATATATTCGCCGAACGGCACGAGGTGGAACTTGTCATAGCTGGACAGCGGCGATCCATCGCGGGACAGCAGCGCAAGGCTGTTGAAGAAACGTCCCTGTTCCTGTCTCTGGATTCCCAGCACCAGCGGCGCGCCTGCTGCATTGGACATGACGGGAAGCAGGTCGTCCGCGTCGTTCAGCAGGAAATTCACCGCCGTTTCGGGCCAGATCACCAGATCGCGCCGCCCCGGTTCCGCCGACAGATCCAGAAGCCGGCGAAAGAAGACCGCCGACCATTCCGGGTTCCATTTCAGGCGCTGCTCGGCGTTGGGCTGGACGATTCGCAGCACGATGTCGCGGTCAGGCGGCAAGGGCTGGGCAAGGCGGGACAGACCTGCCGCCCAGATCGCGCCGGTCGCAAGAATGGCAAGCGCCGCACCGGGCAGAAAGCCGATCGCGCGCTGTCTGGCCGGCCGCCATGCCAGCGAAGGCGCCGAGGCCAGGGCAAGTGTTATCAGGCTCAGCCCGACCGCGCCGATCCAGGCGCCGCCCTGCGCAACAGGGGTATCGACCCAGACATGTCCGATACGTGCCCACGGAAACCCCGTGAAGATCCAGCCACGCAGCCAGTCCGACAGAACCAGCGCCGCCGGGATCGCGGCGGCTCGGGCGCGCCAGCCATGTGTCACGCGCGCCGCCAGCCAGATCGGCACCGCCCAGAACAGCGCGCCGCCAAGTGCCATCAGGAACAACGCGAATGGCGCCATCCAGCCGTAAATCTCGGGTTCGACCAGAAACGGCTCGACGATCCACGACAGGGAAAGGCCGAACCAGCCAAGCCCGGCGGCAAGACCATGCCAGAACACCGCGTCAGGGCGCGCCCGTGCAAGGCGCCAGATTATCACGGCGAGGGCCGCCAGCGTCGCGCCCCACACGCCGAAAGGCTGCAGGCCCAGGGCGGCCCCAGCCCCCAGGGCAAGATCGGGTATCAGCCGTGCGATCCCCGGCCGGCGGTGGTGCAGTCGTGGCGGAAGCGTGCGGTCAGGCATCGCCTGGATCAGATCTCGGCGTCGGCATTGTCCCGAGGCTGACCGGCCGGTTTCTGGTCTTCCGACGGCTCGGCCGTGTCGGCCTTCTTGCGCCGTGTTCGACGGGGCTTGGGTGCAGCTTTTTCGGTGTTGGCCGCCTCGGGCTTCTCGGAAGCGCCGACGGCATCAGCCGCTTCGGCGGGCGCAGCATCGGCCTTCTTGCGACGGGTGCGCTTGGGCTTTGGCGCGTCCTCGGCCGCGGCGTCAGCCGGGGTGGTCTCCTCGGCCTTCGGCTTGCGGGCACGGGTTCTGCGCGGTTTCGGCTTTTCTTCGGTCGCGGCCTCGTCCGCGGCCTCTGAGGTGGCGGCATCTGCCTCAGGCTCGACCGATTTTTCGGCGGTCGCCTTGCGACGGCTGCGCCGGGGTTTCGGCGGTGCCTTTTCTTCGGGCTCTGCCTGTGGCGCCGGTTTCTCCTGCGCGTCGTCCTGAGCCGAGGTATCCGCGGTTTGCGATTCCTGCTGGTCGTCGGCTGACTTGTCCTGCGCGGACTTGCCAGATCTGCGACCCCGGCTGCGCTTGGGCTTGGCCGGTTTCTCGGACGCGGGCTTGCTGTCTTCCACCGACGCAGCCGCGACATCTTCGATCGCGTCATTGTCGGTCGAGGTCGCGCTGTCGACGGCCGGGCGCAGGTTCACCAGCATGAATTCGGGCACGTGGTCGCCCATGCCCAGAACGGCGGGACCGCGCGAGTCGTCACCGCGCCCGCGCCCGCCGCCACGGCGACGGTCGTCGCGGCGATCATTTCCACGGCTCTCCTGACGTTCCTGACGCTCTTGACGCGGCGCTTCGGGCTCGGCCGGCTTGCCGGCGCGCGGGGCGTCGTTCCGCGAAGCCTGCGCGTCCTGTGCGTCTGTCTTGCCTTCATCGTCACGCCGGTCGCGACGGCGTTTGTCGCGTCCGCCGCGGCCACCGCGATCCTCGCGTTCCCGGCGCGGCGCCTGACTGGCGGCTTCGGACGGTGCGAAACCTTGCGGCACGGTGCCGCGCGGCAGCGTCTGCTTGATCAGGTTCTCGATCCCCGACAGATATTTATCGTCCGAGGGGGTCGCGATGCTGATCGCCGTGCCCTGGCGACCGGCACGACCGGTGCGCCCGATGCGGTGGATATAATCCTCGGCGTGGCTGGGCAGGTCGAAGTTGAACACATGGCTGACCGCCGGAATGTCCAGCCCGCGCGCCGCGACATCCGATGCGATCAGCAGTTTCAGCGTGCCGTCGCGAAAGCTTTCCAATGTGCGCGTGCGGTGGCTCTGATCCAGATCGCCGTGGATCGGGGCGGCGTCATATCCGTGCTTGGCCAGCGATTTGGCCACGATATCGACATCGGTCTTGCGGTTGCAGAAGATGATCGCGTTCTTCAGGCCGCCCTTGTCGGTTTCGGGGCCTTCCGCGTCGATCAGCGCGCGCAGCAACTCGCGCTTCTGCTTGGCGGTCTGGTCCTTGCGCGTCGGGCTGATCTCGATCAGGCGCTGGGTGATCGTCTCGCTTGCGGTGGCCTGTCGGGCGACCTCGATCCGCTCGGGGGCGTGCAGGAACGTGTTGGTGATACGCTCGATCTCGGGCGCCATGGTGGCGCTGAAGAACAGCGTCTGGCGAGTGAACGGCGTCAGCTGGAAAATGCGTTCGATATCCGGGATGAAACCCATGTCAAGCATCCGGTCGGCCTCGTCCACGACCATGATCTGAACGCCGGTCAGCAGCAGCTTGCCACGTTCGAAATGGTCCAGCAGCCGGCCCGGCGTCGCGATCAGAACGTCCACGCCGCGGTCGATCAGCTTGTCCTGTTCGGCAAAGCTGACGCCGCCGATCAGCAGCGCCTTGGTCAGTTTGGTGTGGCTGGCATAAATATCGAAATTCTCGGCGACCTGGGCGGCCAGTTCGCGGGTCGGACACAGCACCAGCGAACGCGGCATCCGCGCGCGCGCCCGCCCGCGACCCAGAAGCGTGATCATCGGCAGGGTGAAGCTGGCGGTCTTGCCGGTGCCGGTCTGGGCGATCCCCAGAACGTCGCGTCCTTCCAGCGCCGGGGGGATGGCGCCCGCCTGGATTGGGGTCGGGGTCTCGTATCCCGCCTCGGCGATGGCCTTGAGAACCTTGGGATCGAGCTTGAGATCAGAAAATTTGGTCATTCGGGGGCTTTCCAGATTGCCGCGCGACTGCGCGTTGCGTGCCATGCCGCGGGCCCGTATGGCGCTTATGCGGCTGTCATGGGACGCAATTCCGCACGCCCCTTCGGTCGGCCTGCCGGATGCAGGCCACGCATCGCCTAGACCAAACCCGCCGACACGTCAATCTTTCAGGACAAAACCTCAACAAAATGACATGTTTCAGGGAACCGGGCGGGCGATGGCCGGTTCCGACAACACAGGATCGAGTCAGGGACAGAGATGGCGACAGAATTGACCGGCGGGCTTAGCCCGATGCAGGCCTTTGCGGTGGTCGGTGCCGCGGGCGTTGGCGCGCAGTGGCTGGCGTGGCGTTTCAGGCTGCCGGCGATCGTGCTGATGCTGGCCGCCGGGCTTTTCCTGGGACCGGTGACGGGTATCTTCGTCCCGGCCCGCGACATCGGCGACATCATCCCGCCGATGATCGCGCTGGCCGTCGCCGTGATCCTGTTCGAGGGGGGGCTGACGCTCAGCTTCAAGAAACTGGCCGATGCCCGTCCTGCCGTCCGGCGGCTGGTCTATATCGGGGCGCCGCTTGGCTGGGTGCTGTCGTCGCTGACGCTGGTTTTCGTCGCCGGTCTTGGCTGGGAATCGGCCATCGTCTTCGGCGGGATCATGATCGTGACCGGTCCGACGGTGATCGCTCCGCTGCTGCGGCAGGCCAAGCTGACATCGCGCCCGGCCCAGACATTGCAGTGGGAAGGTATCGTCAACGACCCGATCGGGGCATTGGTGGCCGTCGTCGCGCTGGAGATCGTGCTGGTGCGCAACACCGGTGTCACTTGGGGCGAGGCGCTGGCGCAATTGATACTGGGCATCGGCTTTGCCGTCGTGATCGGCGTTGTCGCAGGCTATCTTCTGGTGCAGGCGTTCCGGCGCGGCTGGGTGCCTGAATACATGAAGGTGCCGCTACTGTTCGTCGCGGTGCTGGGAGTGTTTGCGGGGTCGGACAGCCTGCTGCACGAAAGCGGACTGCTGGCCGTGACCGTGATGGGACTGGTGATCGCGAACGCCGATCTGCCCAGCTATCACGAACTGCACCGGTTCAAGGAACATGCCACGATCCTGCTGGTGTCGGGCGTCTTCATCCTGCTGGCTGCAGGGATCGAATTCGACACGCTGGCGCAACTGGACTGGCTGCGTGCGGGACTGTTCGTCGCGGCGGTGGTCCTGATCGCCCGGCCGCTGACTATCATGACATCGCTGATCGGGTCGAACCTGCCCATGAAGGAACGCTGGCTGATCGCGCTGACCGGCCCGCGCGGGGTGGTTCTGGTGGCCGTGTCAGGGATCTTTGCCGAACGGCTGGTGGCCGAGGGGATCGACGACGGGGCGTTGATCGCGCCGCTGGCCTTCGTGCTGGTGCTTGTTACGGTCGTGCTGCACGGATTCACGCTGGCGCCGATCGCGCGGCGGCTGGGGCTGACATCGGGCGAGAAGCCGGGCCTGCTGGTCGTGGGCGGGTCGGTCTTTGCCACAAGCCTTGCGAAGGCTCTTGAGAAAGCCGACGTGAACGTGCTTATCACCGACACCAACCGTGACCATCTGCGCACCGCGCGTGCCGCCGGCATCCAGACCTTCTATGGTGACATCCTTGGCGAGGCGGCCGAACACAATGTCGAGTTCATCGCCTATGGTGCGATCCTTGCCGCATCCGACAACGATGCCTACAACACGCTGGTCGCCACCGATCTTGCGCCTGAATTCGGGCGCGAGAATATCTGGCAGCTTGCCCGCCACAAAGAGGATCGCGCCCGCCACGCCTTGCCGACGCAGCTCGGCGGCCAGACCATCGACGGAAACCGGACGCTGGCGCAGTATCTGGATCTTCTGGCCGAGGGCTGGATCTTCCGCACCACGCGGCTGACCGAGGAATACCGGCTGGACGACTGGCGGGAGGCTCGGGAAGGGGCGATACCGCTGGCCGTCGTTCAAAGTGGCGAGTTGTGGTTTGTCGGCAGCGACCAGGATCTGGTCGACAAGCCCGATATTCGCATCGTCTCGATGCTGCCGCCCGAGATCGCGGAAAGGATCGAACGCGAGAACGAGGCGCAGGCAAAGCCACAGCAGGGGGCCAAGCAGGTTGCGCGCGCCGAGGCCGAGGCCGTCAAGCGCGGCAAGGGAAACGGCAGCGTCGAGGGCGGCGCCGCCCCGGAACAGGCCGAGGAACTGCGCGAGGAACTGAAGGACGACCCCGAACTGATCGAGACCGAGGGTGACGCAAGCGACGGCAAGACGCCACGCGAAGGTGCGCCACAGCGCGATCCCGATGAAGGCTTGACCGACCAGGAAGCCGAAGCACCATCAGACAAGAAAAAGAACCAGAAGCCCTGACGGGCGCGTGCCGGATGCACGATGGCAAGCGTCGCTGTTGACCTTCACCGGTTGCAGGCGTTAACCCGCGCAGGTCAGTCAGGAAGCCGAATATGAACCTTTTCACCGATCTTCGCGGCGTCGTCGTGGATGCGCTGGACCAGATGACGCAGGCGAACGAGCTGCCTGCCGGTCTCGATTACGCCAATGTCACGGTCGAGCCGCCGCGCGATCCGGCGCATGGCGACATGGCCACCAATGCCGCCATGGTGCTGGCCAAGCCCGCCGGAATGAAGCCGCGCGACATCGCCGATCGGCTGGCCGCGCGGCTGACGGATCCCCGGATCGAAAAGGCCGAGGTCGCAGGTCCGGGATTCCTGAACCTGCGGCTGTCGCCGTCGGTCTGGCAGGGTGTCGTCCGGACCGCGCTTGGCTCTGGCGGCGATTTCGGCCGTTCGGCGATCGGCAGGGATCAGAAGGTCAACGTCGAATTCGTCAGCGCCAATCCGACCGGCCCGATGCATGTGGGCCATGTGCGCGGCGCGGTGTTCGGCGACGCGCTTGCGAATCTTCTGGCGTTCTCGGGCCACGAGGTCACGCGCGAATACTATATCAACGACGGCGGCGCGCAGGTCGACGTGCTGGCGCGGTCGGCCTATGAACGCTATCGCGAGGCGAACGGGCTGGAACCCGAAATCCGCGAGGGCCTGTATCCCGGCGACTATCTGATCCCGGTGGGCGAGGCACTGAAGGCCAAGTATGGCGACAGCCTGCTGGACCGCCCCGAAGAAGACTGGCTTGAGGATGTCCGCGAGTTCGCAACCCAGGCGATGATGGAAATGATCCGGCAGGATCTGGCATCGCTTGGCGTCAGCATGGATGTATATTCCAGCGAAAAGGCGCTGTACGGCACCGGCAAGATCGAAGCCGCGATCGAACGGCTGAACAGCCTGGGCCTGATCTATCGCGGCGTGCTGGAACCGCCCAAGGGCAAGCTGCCCGAGGACTGGGAGGCGCGCGAACAGATGCTGTTCAGATCCACCGCGCATGGCGACGACGTGGACCGACCGATCCAGAAATCGGACGGTGCATGGACCTATTTCGCGCCCGACATCGCCTATCACTGGGACAAGATCGGCCGTGGCTTTGACCAGCTGATCGACGTGTTCGGCGCCGATCACGGCGGCTATGTCAAGCGGATGAATGCGGCCGTGAAGGCGCTGTCGAACGGGCGCGTGCCGCTGGACGTCAAGCTGATCCAGCTGGTCAAGCTGTTCAAGAACGGCGAGCCGTTCAAGATGTCGAAGCGCGCCGGCACCTTTGTCACGCTGCGCGACGTGGTCGAAGAGGCGGGCGCCGACGTGACCCGCTTCATCATGCTGACGCGCAAGAACGACGCGGCACTGGATTTCGACTTTGCCAAGGTGCTGGAACAGTCCAAGGACAATCCGGTCTGGTATGTGCAATATGCCAGCGCGCGCGTCCATTCGGTCCTGCGCCGCGCGACCGAGGCGGGAATCGATGTCTCGGACGCGGCGCTTCAGGCGGCGGATCTGACCAGCCTTTCCCATCAGGCCGAGCTTGACTTGGCCCGGAAAGTTGCCGAATGGCCACGCCTTGTCGAACATGCCGCCCGCGCCCACGAGCCGCACCGGGTCGCATTTTTCCTGTATGACATCGCCTCGGACCTGCATTCGCTGTGGAACCGGGGCAATGACGACGCCTCGCTGCGCTTCCTGCAAGATGGCGATTCCGCAACCTCTCAGGCAAAAATCGCGCTTGTCCGGGCGGTTGGCGTTGTCATTTCATCCGGTCTCGCTATCCTTGGCGTGACTCCGGTCGAGGAAATGCGCTGATTCATAAAGTGCCCCGCCGGACGAAAACGAGCAGTCAACGGTAAAACCGGGTCAACCGGCAGGCAGGCAGGCAGGCTATGGCAGTGATGGATTTCCGCGAAGGCGGCTATGTGTTCTCGCGTCACAAGGTGCGGCGCGAGTTCTCTTACGATCAGGGCGGCTGGGACGATCAGGGCCAGCCGCAGGATGACCGCCGGTTTGCGGCCGATCCAGATGGCGCCGATGGCTTTTCGGCACGAATCGCGCGGCTGACGCACTATCTTGGCGCGCTGGCGTCGGTCGGGCTGATGGTCGGGCTGATGGCATGGGGCTGGCAACTTGTCTCGCGCGACGTGTCGGGCGTGCCGGTCATCAAGGCGATCCAGGGCGAGGCGCGCACCACGCCCGATGATCCGGGCGGCGAACTGACCAGCTATACCGGCTATGCCGTTAATGGCGTGGCCGAAGGGGTAGAGCCGCAGCCAGCCGATCAGGTGGCGATCGCGCCCTCGGCGACCGATCTGACCGAAGAAGACGTGGCGATGGGCGAACTGGGCGCCACTGCGCGCGAGCCCGTGAACCCGTCCGAGACTCCGCTGAATTTCGACGGAGAGCCGATCACGCCGATGTCGGACAGCGAGGCCCGCGCCGTTGCCGAGGCCGAAGCCGCCGCCGAGGCCGCGCGACTGGCCATGCTGAACAGCAGCGTCGAGAACGCCGCGATCATCGACGCGCCCGCATCCGAGGGCCCGGTGAACGAGGTCGTGACCGACGAGAACGGTGCCCCGGCGCAGACGGACGCGATCACCGCCGCGCTGCTTGAGGCCCAGGCGACCGCGAATCCCGGCGTTCTGACCCAGTCTAACCGCCCCGCGCCGCGCCCGCGATCGACCCGCGTGGCATCCGCATCGACGACGGCCAGCGACGCGCGTCCCGCACCCGCTGCGGAAACCCGCCCGTCCGAGGCTTCTGCACCCGCACCGGCGCCCTCGGCGTCCTCTGCCAGCGGTCCGCTGGTTCAGATCGGCGCGTTCGACAGCAACGCCATCGCTTCGGGCGAATGGAACCGCCTGACCGGCAAGTTCGGTTCGTTGTTCTCGGGCAAGGGTCAGGTGATCCAGCAGCACAATGCCAATGGACGCAGCTTCTGGCGTCTGCGGGTCGCGGGATTCGGAAATATCAGCGAAGCGCGCCAGTTCTGCGCGGCGTTGAAATCCGGCGGCACGGACTGCCTCGCGCTGTCGCAGTAATGGCCTGCAACGCGACGATCCTTGGCGGGATCGCAGGCACCGTACTGACAGCTGCCGAGCGGGATTTCTTCCGGTCGGCCGATCCATGGGGGTTCATCCTGTTCGGGCGCAATGTCGATAACCCCGACCAGCTGCGCCGTCTGACGGGCGATCTGCGCGACGCGGTGGGCCGCGATGCGGTCATCACGATCGATCAGGAAGGCGGCAGGGTTCAGCGCCTGCGCGCGCCGCATTGGGCCGAATGGCCTGCGCCGCTGGATCAGGCCGGGGCAGGCGCACGCGCGATGTGGCTGCGCTACTATCTGATCGGGCGGGAATTGCGCGATGTGGGCATCGATTCCGATTGCGCCCCCACGCTGGACGTGGCGCAGCCCGACACCCACCCATTCCTGCACAATCGCTGTTTCGGCACCGATCCGCATACGGTCGCAAGTCTGGGCCGGGCTGCGGCCGAAGGGCTGCTGGCGGCGGGCGTGCTGCCGGTGATGAAGCACATGCCGGGCCATGGGCGGGCCATCGCGGACAGCCATCATGACCTGCCGACCGTGACGGTCGCGCCGGATGTGCTGGAGGATATGGATTTCCTGCCATTCCGGGCGCTGAACGACCTGCCGATGGGGATGACCGCGCATATCCGATTTACCGCGCTGGACGATGCGCCTGCCACGGCTTCGGCGCGGATGATCGCGCTGATCCGCGACCGGATCGGCTTTGACGGGCTGTTGATGACCGACGACATCACCATGAACGCCCTGTCGGGAACCGAGGCGGAACGCGCTGCCGCCTCGATCGCGGCGGGTTGCGATCTTGTGCTGCACTGCAACGGCACGATTTCCAGCATGGAGCCGGTTGTCGCGGCCGCCGGCACGCTAGGCGTTGATGCGCAGCGCCGCGCCGCCGCCGCGCTGGAACAGCGGCGGTCGCCGCAGGACCACGACCGCCTTGCCCTGCTGGACGAATGGCGTGGGCTGGTCGCCTGAGACGCAGCCCCGCTTGACTTGCCCTTGCCGAAGGCGGACGCTGACAGCCTGACCCGAAGTGGAGCAGTTGTGGCCAAAGATCCGACAGATGTTCCCTATCTGCGCGCCGTCCCGGACGCGCCGCCGCCCGCTGCGTCGGATTTCGACGCGGATTCGGTGGCTGCGCGGCGCGCGGAAGAGGCACTGATTGTCGATGTCGATGGTTACGAAGGTCCGCTGGACCTGCTTCTGACGCTGGCGCGCAGCCAGAAGGTCGATCTGATGAAGATCTCGGTCCTGCATCTGGCCGAGCAGTATCTTGTCTTCGTCGAACAGGCCCGCAAGTTGCGGATCGAACTGGCCGCCGACTATCTGGTCATGGCCGCTTGGCTGGCGTTCCTGAAGTCGCGTCTGTTGCTGCCGCCCGACCCCGAGGCAGAGGGACCATCGGCCGAGGATATGGCCGCGCATCTGGCGTTCCAGTTGGAACGGCTGGATGCGATGCGTCAGGCGGCGGCCCGGCTGATGGGGCGCGACAGGCTGGGCATCAGCCGTTTCCAGCGTGGCGCCCCCGAATCCGTCGCCCGCAAGCGCCGCACCGAATGGCAGGCCGGGCTGATCGACCTGATGCGGGCCTATGCGCGGCTGAAGACCAAGGACGAATTCCGCCCCTATGCATTTGACCGGCATGACGTGTTCAGCATGGAACAGGCCCTGGATCGGATGCGCCGGATGATCGGCTTTGCGGGCGACTGGACCGACCTGTCGGATTTTCTGCCAGATGGATGGGAGGGAGACGGCAAGCGTCGCCGTTCCGCCACCGCCGCGACCTTCGCCGCCTCGCTGGAGCTTGCGCGGCAGGGTCGGTTGGAGATACGCCAGTCCGACACATTCGCGCCGATCAGCTTCCGCCGCAAACCCACAGCCGACAACTGACGTGACCGATCTGACGCAAAACGACATGCCCGACCGGACAGATGGCGACGACGCATCGCCGTCGGCGCCGGATTTTCCGCCCCCGCCGATGGACCAGCAGGAACGGATGGTCGAGGCGATCCTGTTCGCCTCGGCACAGCCGGTTTCGGTGCGCGACCTGTCGGCGCGGCTGCCTGCGGGTTGCGATCCGGCCGAGGCGCTGGCGGCTTTGCGCCGCCGCTACGCGGATCGCGGTGTCACGGTCGAGAGGTTGGGCGACGGCTATGCGTTCCGCACCGCCTCGGACCTGTCGTTCCTGATGCAGACCGAAACGGTCGAACAGCGCCGCCTGTCGCGCGCTGCGGTCGAGACATTGGCCATCATCGCCTATCATCAGCCGGTCACGCGGGCCGAGATCGAGGAAATTCGCGGGGTGGCGGTCAGCCGTGGCACGCTGGACCAGTTGATCGAGATGGAGTGGGTCCGGATGGGCCGGCGCCGGATGACCCCGGGCCGCCCCGCGACATTTGTCGTCACCGAGGTGTTTCTGGATCATTTCGGCCTCGAATCGGCGCGCGATCTGCCGGGGCTTTCCGAACTGCGCGCCGCCGGGTTGCTGGAATCGCGGCCGCCCGCCGAAGGAATGGCCGTTCCTGTCGTCCCGGATGACGAAGATCAGGTCGGTGACGCCGAGGGGCCTGCCGACGATCTTTTCGAGGACGAATAGCCACGGCCCACGCGGTCTGCATCGGCGCCCGGCGGATGACCCTCGCCAAGCCTTGTCGAACCGGCTAGGGCTGCGCGGATGAGTGCAGAACAGTTCGACATATTCCTGGTCGCGACGCCGGGACTGGAAGCGCCGCTGGCGGCCGAAGCGCGCGAGTTTGGCTGGGCGGTCGAACCGCAGCCGGGCGGGGTGACGATCCGGGGCGGCTGGCAGGATGTCTGGCGCGCCAATTTGATGCTGCGCGGTGCGACGCGGGTTCTGGCGCGGGTGGGCAGTTTCCGGGCGCTGCATCTGGCGCAGCTGGACAAGCGTGCGCGAAAATTCCCATGGGCCGACGTTCTGCGCCCGGATCAACCGGTCAAGGTCGAGACCGTCTGCAAGGCAAGCCGCATCTATCACGCGGGCGCGGCGACGCAGCGGATCGAACGCGCCATCCGCGAGGAACTGGGCGCGCCGATCGCTGCGGATGCGCAAATCGTCGTGAAGGCGCGGATCGAGGATGATCTGGTAACGATAAGCGTCGATACCACCGGCGAATCGCTGCACAAGCGCGGCCACAAGCAGGCCGTCGCCAAGGCCCCCATGCGCGAGACGATGGCGGCGATGTTCCTGCGCGAAATGGGGTTCGATGGCCAGCAGACCGTGCTGGACCCGATGTGCGGATCGGGGACATTCGTCATCGAGGCGGCCGAGATCGCTGCCGGGCTGATCGCCGGGCGTGACCGCCATTTCGCCTTCCAGTTTCTTGCCAGTTTCGATGCGACGGGGTGGCGGGCGATCCGGGACGGGCAGGGCCGGGACAGCAAACCCGATCCTCGACCCATGTTCTTCGGAAGCGACCGGGACGCGGGCGCGATCCGCATGAGCCAGCAGAACGCCGAACGCGCGGGCGTTGCGGGCTGCACCCGGTTCGACTGCTGCGCGATCGCCGACCTGCAGCCGCCCGAAGCGCCTGCGGGCATCGTGATCGTGAACCCGCCCTATGGCGCGCGGATCGGCAACAAGGGGCCCCTGTTCGGGCTGCATGCCGCGCTTGGGCAGGTCTTGCGCGAACGATTCGCGGGATGGTCCGTGGGCATCGTGACCAGCGATCAGCAACTTGCCCGGGCGACGGGCCTGCCGTGGAAGCCGCCGGGACCGATCATCGCGCATGGCGGGTTGAAGGTCCGCCTGTGGCAGACAGGACCGCTGTAGCCCAGTGCGGCTGCGGCCGCGCGCTTACCGGAACTGCTTGGCCAGTTTCAGCCCCTGACCCTGATAGTTCGACCTGATCCCGGCACCATACAGCCGGTCGGGACGGGCGGACATGCGTTCATAGACCAGCCGGCCGACGACCTGACCGTGTTCCAGCACGAAGGGCGCCTCGTGGCAGCGCACCTCCAGCACGCCGCGCGCGCCGACACCCGCCTGTCCGATTCCGAAACCGGGATCGAAGAAGCCTGCGTAATGCACGCGAAACTCGCCGACCATCGCCAGGTAAGGCGCCATCTCGGCGGCGTAATCCGCAGGAATTGCAACGGATTCACGGCTGACAAGGATGTAGAACGCGCCGGGGTCCAGAATCAGCCGGCCCTGGGTGGTGCGCAACTCGTCCCAGAATTCGGCCGCCGGATATTCGCCGATCCGGTCCAGATCGATCACCCCGCTATGCGGGCGGGCGCGATAGCCGACAAGATCGCCGTCGGAAGGTTTCAGATCGACCGAAAAGCCAAGCCCATGGTCGATCAGCGCCGGACCGCCGACCAGCGGCTCACGCGCGTTCAGATCGCGCAATTCGTCGTCGGTCAGCACGGCCTGCCCCTGCCGCAGCCGAAGCTGGTTCAGACGCATGCCGGGGCGGACCAGCACCGAAAAGCTGCGCGGGCAGATCTCGGCATACAAGGGGCCATCATAGCCTTCGGGCAGGCGGTCGAACTCGGTTCCGTCATCGGTGACAAGCCGGGTCAGCAGGTCCAGCCGGCCGGTCGAGGATTTGGCGTTGGCCACCGCGGTCAGCCCGGCGGGCAGGGTCAGCCGTTCCATCAGCGGCACCAGATAGACGCAGCCGCGTTCCAGCACGGCACCGCCGGACAGGTCCATCTGATGCATCTGAAGATCGTCCAACCGGTCCGCGATCCGGCGGCCGCGTCCGGCCAGGAAACTGGCCCGCAGGCGATAGGCGGTCGTGCCAAGGCGCAGGTCAAGGCTGGCGGGTTGTATCTGTTCGGGAATGATCGCCGGATCGGCGCTGATCGCACCCTGATCGATCAGCTCGCGGATCTCGCTGTCAGGCAGGACACCGTTCATGCCTTCCTCCCCAAGCGGTCGGCGGATATGGAAACGCCCACCCCGCAAACGGGATGGGCGTTTTCGGAATGGTCGGGCCGGCGAGATTCGAACTCGCGGCCTTCCGTCCCCCAGACGGACGCGCTAACCAGGCTGCGCCACGGCCCGACGCCGGCCATATAGAGCGAAGCACGAGGGCTGCACAAGGGCCGCGAAGCGGAAATCTGCATCGGTCGCGGCGATCTAGTAATGCGAGGCGATCAGATCGCGCAAATCCGCAAGCCGGCGCGGCAACAGCGGCGGCGCGGTCGGGGCAGAGGGCAGATCCCGCAGCGCGGCGGCAAGCATGGCCAGCCGCGCCAGCCACGCCGATCCGCGATCGGACCCGTCCAGATCCGGGAACAGGGGCAGCGCGCGCTGATCCCCGCCATGGGCAGCGCGGCGGCGATGCCGCGAGCGGGGCGTGTGGGCGGCCATGTCCTGCGTCTCCTCGTCCAGATCAGTGTCGTCGTGATCGGCTGCGACCGTCCGGATGACCGGGTCGTTCGCGCGCGGCGCAGCCTGCCCGGCATCCTCGGCGGTCATCTGCTGCAAGGAATCATCGGACCCGCGGCCTGCCGCGCTGTCCGAGGCCATCGCCGCGATGTCCAGCCGGTCGCCAAGGCGTGCCAGCCCACGTGCGCGGATCGCGTCTCCGCGATCCCGCGACATCATCTTCTTCGCGCCCCGGATTGTCATTCCGTCGTCGCGCAGAACCTCGCACAGCCCGGCGACCAGACGCACATCGTCAGGGCGGTAATAGCGCCGGCCATCAGGACGCTTCATCGGTTTCAATTGCGGAAACTGCGTTTCCCAGTAACGCAGGACGTGGGGTGCGACGCCGATCAGCTTGGCGACTTCGCCAATGGATCTGAAAGCGTCAGCGCCCTTTTTCATGCCAGTCCAGCCATCTTACTGCTTGTTGCCGGCGGCCACGCGCTCTTTCATCAGATGCGATGGGCGGAAGGACAGCACCCGCCTTGGCTTGATCGGCACCTCTTGTCCTGTCTTGGGATTTCGGCCGATTCGCTCGTTCTTGTCGCGGACGCTGAACGTGCCGAACGACGAGATCTTCACCTGCTCGCCGCGCACCAGCGCGTCGGAAACATGTTCGAGGACGCTTTCGACCAACTGAGCGGACTCATGGCGCGAAAGCCCCACGTCGCGGAACACGGCTTCGGCCAGATCCATTCTGGTCAGGGTTTTTTCGCCCATGATCTTTCCTCTTTGGTGTCGGCAAGGATGTGACGGAATGTGATCCCTGTCAACGAGAAGGGCGGGGAAATCGTTCCCCGCCCGTGACTTGCATCAGGAAATGCGCGAATTACTGCGCACAGCCCTCGATCTTGGCAAGGTCGGGACCGTTCGGAGTGCGCCCCAGGTTGAAGGGGGCCGAGGCGTCTCGCCAGCTGGCATAGTCCTGCAGATAGCCGATCTGGCTGGCATAGACCTTGGCCGACAGCGGGTTCTCGCAGGCAACTTCCTCGATGGTCTGGTTGGCCATCGTCTGGATCTGTTCCAGCGCGGCGTCGTCCAGGCGGTTGATCTCGGTCCCGGCTTCCTTGAACTGCGCGAAGGCTTCGGTTGCGCGCTTTTCGGTGAAGGCCAGCGACCACAGCATGGTCGCGTCGGCGGCGGTCTCAAGCCGCGCCTGGGTCTCTTCGTCCAGCGCGTCCCAGGCAGCCTTGTTGATCATCACCCCGAAGACCGAGGATGACTGGTGCCAACCCGGCGTGGACCAGTATTTCGTGACCTGCTGGAAGCCGCCCGAGAAATCGACGTTCGGGGTCGAGAATTCGGCCCCGTCGATCACGCCGCGTTCCAGCGACTGATAGATCTCGCCGCCGGCCATGCTGACCTGGTTGCCGCCCAGCTTTTCCAGAAGCTTGCCCTGTTCAAGCCCCGACAGGCGCAGGCGCAGGCCATTCAGGTCCTCGATCGTCTTGATCGGCTTGTCCACGGTGCGGAAGCCGGATTCGTTGTTGGTGACGCCATAGGGCAGATAGACCATGCCGAACTTGCCATAGACCTCGTTATACAGGTCTGCACCGCCCCATTCCTGGATCCAGTTCACATAGTCCACGGCGTTGAACAGGCTGGCGGTGGTCGCCAGCGGCGAGAACGCGCTGTCGCGGCCTGCCCAGTAGCCCGGCCAGTCGGCACCGGCCTGAATGGTGCCCGATTCGACGGCACCGAACACCTCGCCCGCCGGAACCAGGCTGCCGCCTTCGTAGAATTCGATGGTCAGCTTGTCGTCGTCGACCAGGCTGTTGGCCAGTTCGACCCAGTGCTTGTCGATCTCGATCAGTTCCAGGCTGGACGGCCAGGTGCTGGTCATCGTCCAGTTTTCGGCCATGGCGGGCGCGGCGGTGGCCAGCGCCAGAACGGCGGTCGTCATCAGGTGTTTCATTGTTTTGCCTCCTCAGTGACTTTGAAATGCGAACGAAGGGTCAGCCGCCATACAGCGTCGTCGGCAGCCAGGTGACCAGACCGGGGAACAGGATGATCATCGCGCACATGACGATGATCAGCGCGATGAACGGCAGGACACCACGGATGATGTCGGTGGTCGACACCTCGGGCGGGGCGATGGCGCGCATGTAGAACAGCGCGTATCCGAATGGCGGCGACAGGAAGCTGGTCTGCAGCACCACGGCCATCAGCACGACGAACCACAGCGGCTCGATGCCCATTTCGCTGACCAGCGGCAGGAAGATCGGGAAGGACAGCAGCACGATCCCCGTCCAGTCCAGGAACATGCCCAGAATGAACACCACCAGCAGCATCACCGCGACCAGCGTATAGGGATCGTCGGCCAGCCCGCGGATCAGATCCTGGCTGGCGCGCAGGCCGCCGGTGATGTTGAAGACGCCGGTGAATGCGGTCGCGCCCACGACGATGAACAGGATCATCGCGCTGGTCCGCCCCGTTTCCAGCAATGCGGAATAGAAGGTTTTCCATTCGAACCGCCCGCGGATGATCACGATCAGCAGGGCAAGGACCGCGCCGATGGCGCTGGCTTCGGTCGCCGTGGCGATGCCTGCCAGCAGCGAACCAAGAATGCCAAGGATCAGGACCAGCGGCGGCACCGCCTCGACGATCAGCATGCGCCACATGGCGCCGCGGCTGATCTGTTCCTCGTCGGCGACGGGCGGGGCCCAGTCGGGCCGCAGCCACGCGATCACCGCGACATAGATCGCATACATGACGCCCAGCACAACGCCCGGCATCATCGCGCCGGCGAACAGTTGCCCGACCGACAAGCCCGGCGCATAGGACGCCATCAGGATCAGCATGATCGAGGGCGGGATCAGGATGCCCAGACAGCCCGACGCGGCGATCAGCCCCGTCGCCAGCCGCTTGTCATAGCCGTATTGCAGCATCGGGCGCAGCGCCATCATCCCCATGACGGTGATCGAGGCGCCGATGATCCCGGTCGTCGCCGCCAGCAGGATCGAGATGAACACGACCGCAAGCCCCAGCCCGCCGGTCACCCGCGCCATCAGGTGGCGCAGCGCCTCGAACATGCGGTCGGTCACGCCGCTGTCGGACAGGAACCGCGCCATCAGCACGAACAGCGGAATGGCGATCAGGACATAGTTGTCCAGAACGTCACCGAAGATCCGGTTGATGACGATGCCCAGCACCATCGGCTTTCCGGCGATGATCGCGCCAAGGACGGCGGTGCCGCCAAGCACCATGGCCAGCGGATGTCCCATGAACAGGCCCAGCAACAGCAGGCCCGACATGATCAGGGCAATCGATTCACCGGACATCCAGCGGCTCCATCGGTTCGAGGTGGTCGGCCTTGTTCAGAACCAGCTTCAGGAATTCGCTGGCGCCCTGGATCAGCAACAGGACCGCCGCGACGAACATCGCCATCTTCAGCGGATAGACGGGCAGTTGGACGGCGCCATAGGTCAGCTCGCCCTGCCCGTAGGAGGTCATCGCGAAGTCCCAGCTGCGCCGGGCAAAGACCCACGCGAAGGGAAAGAAGAAGATCACATAGCCTGCGGCCTCGACCCAGCGGCGGGCATTGCGCCCCAGCCGTTCGGTCACCAGATCGACCCGCACATGGGCCTGATGGCGCAGCGCATAGCCGCCCAGCATGATGAAATAGAAGCCATAAAGCTGCTTGGTCACATCAAAGGCCCACCTTGTCGGCTCGCCCATGAAATACCGCATGAAGACGTCATAGATGATGATTCCGGCAAAGACGATCGCGACGATCGACACGATCCGTCCGACGACCTCGTTGATGCCGTCGATCAGGCGAATGATCGGCAAGTTCTGGACCCTCCCGAAGGTCAGCGGTGCGCTTTCTGCACCTGCATTCATGGCGCAGTCTTTCCAACAGTTCGCGGGGTGTCAACTGAAACGCCCGGAACCTTTCGGATTTGAAACATGACGCTGCGGCACCTATCTTTGTGTCGCAAGCAGGAGAGGATCATGGCTGGTGGATGGGCCCGCGACGACGCGGTGAACGAACAGATCGAGGTCAGCACGGCCGAGGCGATTGCCCGCGCGCGTCAGCGTGCGGCACGCAACGCCCAAGTTGCCTCGGCCGAACATTGTGCCGAATGCGACGACCCCATCCCCGAGGCGCGTCGCCGCGCGATTCCGGGTGTTCAGCTGTGTGTTGCATGCCAGTCCGGTCGGGACAGGGCGCGCGCGCCGCTGACCGCGATCAATCGCCGCGCCAGCAAGGATTCGCAGTTGAAATAGCTTGCGCGCCTACCAGCGCAGGATCACCGATCCCCAGCTGAGCCCGCCCCCGATCGCCTCGGTCACGATGACGTCGCCGGGCTTGAACCGACCTTCGGCATCCGCCACCGCCAAGGCAAGCGGGATCGACGCGGCCGAGGTGTTGCCGTGATCCGCGACCGTCAGCACGACCTTCTCGATCGGCAGTCCCATCTTCTGGGCGGTGGCCCCGATGATCCGCAGATTCGCCTGGTGCGGCACCAGCCAATCGACCTGATCGGCGGTCAGCCCGGCCTTGTCCAGCGCCGTGTGCGCCGTCTTCGCCAGCTTGTCCACGGCGTGACGGAAGACCAGATTGCCCTGCATCCGCAGTTGACCGGCCGTGCCGGTGGTCGACACGCCGCCATCGACATACAGCAACTCGCGATAGCGGCCATCGCTGTTCAGGTCGCTGGACAGGATGCCGCGATCGTCGGACCCACCCGCACCTTCTTGCGCCTCCAGCACGACAGCGCCGGCGCCGTCGCCGAACAGCACGCAGGTCGAACGGTCGGTCCAGTCCATGATTCGCGAAAAGGTCTCGGCCCCGATCACCAGAACACGGTCGGCCTGTCCGGCGCGGATCATCGCATCGGCATTGGCAAGGGCGAAGACGAAACCGGCGCAGACCGCCTGCACATCGAATGCAAAGCCGCGCGACATGCCCAGACCCGCCTGAACCATCGTCGCGACGGCGGGAAAGGTGAAATCCGGGGTCGAGGTCGCCAGCACGATTCCGTCCAGATCGTCGGGTGTCAGGCCAGCGCGATCCAGCGCGGCGCGGGCAGCCCGCGTCGCCAGGTCGCTGGTCGTCTGCCCCTCGGCGGCGAAATGGCGCCGTTCGATCCCGGTGCGGGCCCGGATCCATTCGTCGCTGGTCTCCAGCTTGTCCTCGAACCAGCTGTTCTCGATGACCCGATCGGGCAGGTAATGGCCGGTGCCGACGATGACGGAGCGGCGGGTCAAGATGCGGTCTCCGCGTCGCCGCCCGCGGCGGCAGCGGCACCTTGCGCGACGCGCGCGGCAAGCCGGTCCTGGAACCCGGATTTGGCCAGCGTGAAGGCCAGTTTGATCGCCGCCGAAACGCCGGTTGCGTCGGCCGATCCGTGCGACTTGATGACCGTGCCGTTCAGACCCAGGAAGATGCCGCCATTCACGCGGCGCGGATCGATGCGTTTCTGCAGGCGCTTCAGGGATGTCATCGCCAGAACGGCGGCAAATTTGGACATGATGGAATTGGCGAAAGCTGCTCTCATGAATTCGCCGACCAGCTTGGCTGTCCCTTCGCCGGTCTTCAAGGCCACATTGCCGGTAAATCCGTCGGTGACGATCACATCGACGCGCGACGACGGCAGGTCGCCGCCCTCGACGAAGCCGACATAATCGAATCCGCCTTCGGCGGCTTGCGCGGCGATCAGGTCGTGGGCTTCCTTCAGTTCCGCACGGCCCTTGTGTTCCTCGGTGCCGACATTCAGCAGGCCGATCCGGGGCTGCGCGACGCCCAGCCCGTTGCGGGCATAGGACGATCCCATCAGCGCATATTGCAGCAGGTCACGCGCATCCGCGCGGATATCCGCGCCGACATCCAGCATGATGTTGAAGCCCTGCGGGTTCCGCGACGGCCACAGGCAGGCAATGGCGGGGCGGTCCACGCCCGGCAGCTTGCGAAGGCGCAGCATCGACAGCGCCATCAGCGCGCCGGTATTGCCGCAGCTGACCGCAGCCTCGGCCTCGCCATTGCGGACCGATTCGATTGCCGACCACATGGACGTGCCCGCGCCCTTGCGCACGATCTGGCTGGGCTTGTCCTCCATCGTCACGACGCCGTCGGCGTGGCGGATGTCGCAGCGGTCGGACAGATCGCGGCGTCGGCCGATCAGACGGCGCAACTCGGCCTCGTCGCCATGGACCACGAAGCGGATCTCGTTGTTCTTGCGCGCGCTTTCGGCCATGCCGGCGACGACGACGGCGGGACCACGGTCGCCGCCCATCGCGTCAACCGAAATCACCACGCAGCCCCGGTTCTCGGGGGCGCGCGGTTCCTGATTGGTCGCGGAATCGACGGTCATCGTGTGACGCTACGGGCCTGAATCAGGCCGCGTCGTCGTCCAGGTCGATCTCATTGGCCTGCGCGACCACTTCGCGGTCGGCATAATGACCGCAAGACGGGCAGACGTGGTGCGGGCGCTTCAGTTCGCCGCAGTTCGAGCATTCGTTGGGGTTACCGGCGACCAGGGCATCATGCGCGCGGCGCATGTTGCGCTTGGAGCGGGTTACGCGGTTCTGAGGGACAGCCATGTCACAACCTCGGTTAGGGGGTGCCGCATCGCGTGGACGCCGTGGCACCGTGTGTCTTGAATTCGCAAATGAACCGCGCAGATACGCGATGAAGCGACCGCCCGCAAGCCCCGGCAAGGCCAATCCCGCAATAATTGCGGCAGATCGGGCGACAGGGCCACAGCCCGCGGCAGCGGTCGGATCGGCAGATCGCCGAGCGACAAGCAGGTCGGCCGGCGGTCGCGGAAGCGGCAGGTCAGTCCCCGGGCTTGTCGCCGCCGATCAACCGGTCCAGCCCGGCGAAGGGGCGGCGGGTGTCGGGCGTGTCGTCCTCGATCACGTCGCCGGTCTGGTCCGCGCCCTCGGCACGCGGGTATTCGGGCAAGGCCAGGGCAAGTTCCTCGATCATGACTGCGGACAGGTCGATGAATTGCCCAAGCGGCTCCAGCGTCTCGTCCGGCATCTCGACCTCATCGCCTTCGGGTTCGCGCAGATGCGGCGAATAGTGGCGATGGACCTCATTCGTCAGATCGCTGCGCACCGGTTTCAGCGTCACCACGCAGGGTTGCACGACGCGGGCCGTCAAGCGGCCGCTCAGGGTCCAGGCATCGCCCCGCGCCGCGCGGACCTCGCCCTTGAAGGCAAGGCGGGGCAGGGCGTCGATGCCCAGTTCCTGCGCGATGGCCTGACGCGTCTCGGCGTCGGGCTGCAGGGCGAAGGGCGTGGCTGCGTTCGGGTTCAGATGCGCCACGCGCAGGCGGGTGGCCTGCGGCTGTTCTGGCTGCGGGGACGGGGCGGACATGACGGGCCTCGGATATTGTCGCGAAAAAAGATGTCGGCGGGATCAGGCGCAAGCCCCCGCCGAAGATGGATATTCTTGAGCGCGGTGCCCGAGTTTGCTAAGGCGGGCGGGCCGCGTCAACCGCCCGAGCAAAGGAAGAGCTTAAATGGCTGCAATCAGGAACCTTCTGATCCTGGCTTTCGTGGCCGTGTTGGGCCTTTCGGCGTGTTCGCCGGTCTATCGCAACCACGGCTATGTGCCACCGGACGAAAACTTGTCGCAGATCCAGATCGGCCAGACCAGCATGGCCGAACTGGAAGGCCTGATCGGGCGTCCCTCGACGCAGGGTCTGCTGACCGGATCAGGCTGGTATTATGTCGGGTCGCGGTGGCGGCACTATGGCGCCTACGAACCCGAAGAGATCAGCCGCGAAGTCGTGGCGGTGTCGTTCGATTCTGCCGGGCGGGTCAGCAATGTCGAACGCTTCGGCCTGGATCGCGGCCGTGTCGTGGTGCTGTCGCGCCGCGTGACCGAGGGCAGCGTGACCGAAGTGTCATTCATCCGCCAGATCCTTGGCAATCTGGGCAATTTCCAGGCTGGCGACTTCATCGACTGATCGGCTGCGGCCCGGCGACGGGGCGCAGGCACGCAACCCTAGCCCGCCTCGACGATCCGCATCGCCAGCCGGTGCAGGTCGTCGCGATATCCGCTGCGGGCCGAGGGCCGGTCGGGGTCCGACGTGATGGCGACGGCCATCGCCGGGGCGCCGCGGCCCGCCGGCAGGACATAGATCATCTGTCCGCCATAGCCCCAGCCATAGCGCAGGTCGCGCCCGGCCATCCGGGCGATGAACCAGCCATAGCCGTAACCCTGTCCGCTGAAGATCGACGAGGTGCGACGCCGCCAGCTTTCCGCGATCCAGCCCTTCGGCACCACCTGCCGTCCGCCTGCGCGCCCGCCTGTCGCATAGGCGGCCCCGAAGGCCAGCAGGGATCGCGTGCTCATCGCCATCTGGTTGCCGCCCAGATAGATGCCCTGCGGGTCGTGTTCCCAGCCGGTGATCCGGAAGCCCGGGATCGGGTCCAGCCAGTCGCGCGCCAGATCCAGCGTGGACCGGCCCGTGACGCGGGTCAGGATCGCCGACACCAGATGCGTCGATGCGGTGGAATACTGCATCCGCCCGCCCGGATCTTGCGTGAATGGCGCGGCCAGCGCCGCGCGCACCCAGTTCCCGCTGCTGACCCAGCGCCCGTAATTCGCGCCGGATTGCCGTTCCAGCCCCGCCTGCATCGACAGCAGGTTGCCAAGCGTCACACGCGACAGGCGCGGGTCGGGTTCGGCAGGCAGGTCCGATTCCAGCAGCGGCGCGATGGGCTGATTCGGCCCCTTCAGATATCCCTTGTCCACGGCGATGCCAGCCAGCGCCGAAATGATCGATTTCGAGGCGGACTTGATGTTCGTCGGACTGTCAGGGGTGTATTCGCCATAGCCGCGTGCCGCGATCTCGGCCCCGTCGCGCCAGACGGCGATGGCCCGCAACCGCTCCATCGCCGCGGCCTCGGACAGGATCGGGGACAGGCTGGCGCGCCCTATGTTGGGCACGGCCAGCAGGGGCGCCAGCGCAGCGCAGCGGATCAGGTTTCGACGTTGCATGGCGCAGAATATGGGGGCGGGCGCGGGTTGGCGGAAATCACGGCTGCGTCAGGGCGGGCTTGCTGGTCCCGTGCCGGGCGGATAGGCCGTGGCCACCAGCAGCCATCCGGGGATCGCCCATGACCGCGCTTGACGATCTTGCCGCCACGCCGTTTCACGACGCCGATGCGCCCCTGCGCGCGCGGATGTTGTCGCGCCTGGCGGATACCGAATTGTCCGTCGCGCTGACCGAAGAGCCGATCGGCGACCGGATCGAGCTGCGTCTTTTCCAATTGGAACACGGGCCTGTCGCGCTGGCCTGTGACACCGAGGATCGGCTGGCGGGGTTCTTTGGCGGGCCGGTGGCCTATGCGGCGTTGCCGGGCCGCGTGCTGGCCGGGCTGCTGCGAACGGAAGGGGCGGGGCTGCTGGTCAATCCCGGTCAACGGTCCGAGATGCTGCTGAACGCCGCGATGCTGGACTGGCTGTCGGGGGCGTTGTCCGCCGCACCACAGACCGATCAGGCGCGACTGCATCTGACCGGCCCCTTGCCCGGGACGGTCGAGGCGCTGGCCGAGCCTTTGGGCGCGCGGCTGGCCGACATGCGCGGACTGATTGCGGGCGCCTGGCTGGCCGGGGTGGACGGCGCAACGTCGCATCTGCTGGTGATCGCGGGCGCAGCCCCGGAACATCAGGACGCCATCGCAAAGGCCCTGTCCGAGACGCTGGCCTTTCTGCCGCCGCAGCCGGGCGGGGTCGATATCAGCTTTTCGGATGCGGCCCCGGTGCCCGGCGCGCTGCGCTTCGATCCAGGCGCGGCCGAAGCGCCGGTGTTACCCAAACGCCAGAACGGCCCGCCCATCCTGCGCTGAAGGTTCCTGCGCGTGTTGCGCAGCCGTCACCGACCTGACACAACGGGTGGATGCAGCTGCGTCACAAGGCCCTGTCCGTCCATCTTCTGACCGCCACCGGCGCGGTGCTGTCCATGCTGGCGATGCTGGCGGCGGTCAAGGAAGAATGGTCGCTGATGTTCCTGTGGCTGGTCCTTGCCTTTGTTGTTGACGGCATCGACGGACCTCTGGCCCGGCGATACGACGTCAAGAAGAACTGGTCGAACTACGATGGCGTCCTGATGGACCTGATCATCGACTATCTGACCTATGTGTTCATCCCGGCCTTCGCGCTGTTCCAGTCGGGCCTGCTGGACGGCTGGACCGGATGGTTCGCGATCATCGTCATCACCTATGGCAGCGTCGTCTATTTCGCCGACACGCGGATGAAGACCACCGACAATTCCTTCGCGGGGTTTCCGGGCTGCTGGAACATGGTTGTGCTGGTGCTGTTTGCAACCAAGCCGCACTGGATCGTCATCCTGCTGATCGTGGTCGCGCTGACCGTGGCGATGTTCACGAACATCAAGTTCATCCACCCGGTCCGCACCGAACGCTGGCGTGCGATATCGCTGCCGGTCGCGGTCTTGTGGGTGATCTTCGCCGGCCGCGCTGCGTGGGTTGATTTTCACCCCTCAAGCTGGGCGATCTGGGGGCTGGTTGCGACATCGCTGTGGCTTTTGCTGGCCGGTCCGGCACAGCAATTGATGCGCAGACGCGGCTGATGCTTGCCTGACGGTCCTTTCCGTCCGATGATCCGGCGCAAACAGGGATCAGGGGGCGGTGGAATGCCGGACATGCTGAAATCATCCGTGGTGGCGCTTGCCTTGATGGCGGGGACGGCCTCGGCGCAGGACGCGATCACACTGGGCATGGTGCTGGAGCCACCGAACCTGGACCCGACCGGCGGCGCGGCAGCGGCCATCGACGAGGTCGTCTATGGCAATGTGTTCGAGGGGCTGACCAGGTTCGGCCCCGACGGGTCGATCCTGCCCGCGCTGGCGGAAAGCTGGGATGTCGAACAGGACGGCCGCGTCTATATCTTCCATCTGCGGGACGGGGTGACCTTCCATGACGGCAGCGCGTTCGACGCCGACGACGTGATCTTCACGCTGGATCGCGCGCGGGCCGAGGATTCGACCAATGCCCAAAAAACGCTGTTCGAGGGGATCGAAAGCGTCGCCGCGGTGGACCCGCAGACCGTCAGGGTGACGTTGACGGCACCGGACGGGAACTTCCCGTTCAAGATGGCCTGGGGCGACGCGGTGATGGTCGATCCCGCCAGTGCCGACGATCTGGCCAGCAACCCCGTGGGCACGGGACCGTTCAGATTCGACCGTCTGGTGCAGGGCGACCGTGTGGTTCTGTCTGCCTATGACGGCTACTGGGGCGAAGCGCCTGCGTTGAAAAGCGCGACGTTCCGCTTCATCAGCGACCCGACGGCGGCCTTTGCGGCGATGATGGCGGGCGATGTCGATGCCTTCCCGAACTTCCCGGCCCCCGAGACGCTGCCGCAGCTTGAGGCCGATCCGCGCTTCAAGGTGATCGTCGGCACGACCGAGGGCGAAACGATCCTGGCGATGAACAACACAAGGCCGCCGCTGGACAATATCAAGATCCGCCAGGCGATCGCACATGCGGTCAACCGGCAGGACATCATCGACGGCGCGATGTTCGGCTATGGCACGCCCATCGGCAGCCATTTCGCACCGCATCATCCCGATTACGTCGACCTGACCGCGACCTCGGCCCATGATCCCGAACTGTCGAAAAAGCTGCTGGAAGAAGCGGGCGTGGGGCCGGTCAGGCTGCGTCTGGCGCTGCCCCCGCCCAGCTATGCGCGGCGCGGGGGCGAGATCGTTGCGGCGCAGCTGCGCGCGGTCGGGATCGAGACCGAGATCACCAATATGGAATGGGCACAGTGGCTGGAAACGGTCTTCAAGGGTGGCGATTTCGATCTGACCATCGTCAGCCATACCGAGCCTCTGGACGTCGATATCTATGCCCGTCCCGACTACTATTTCCATTATGCCAAGCCGGATTTCGTAGCCCTGATGGATCAGTTGAACCAAGCCGTCAGCCCCGATCAGCGCAGCGCGCTATACAGGCAGGCGCAACAGATGATCGCGGATGATTTCGTCAACGCGTTCCTGTTTCAGCTTGCCAAGACCGGCGTGGCGGATGCCCGGATCGAGGGGCTTTGGGAAAACGCACCGACGCAGGCGAACGACCTGACAACCGTTCGCTGGACGGATTAGGGCGGGGAGGGACGCGCCCCCCAAGACCGCGGTCAGGCGATGCGGTTGGCGTGACGAATGAACGGAAGGCCGAACCAGCCCGCGCCCTTCGGCACGGCGTTCCGCGCGGCGATCTGGTGCGGCAGAAGGCCGATTGATCCGCCTTCATCCTGGGTGTTGCGGATCATCCGCTGTCCGACCGGGCTGGCATAGATCGCGTAATATCCAAGCATCGCGAGTCTCCTTTGTTTGGTCCTCCCGATACCCACCATCTTGGACCGGCCGTCCCGCAAGACAAGCGACGATCCTGAAACCCCGCCCTGCGGCAGGTGCATGGCGCAAAAAAAAGCAAGACAGATCATTCCGTTTTCCGGTGCTAGCCCGGCGTCGGGCCAACACGAGTCTTCGCCTTCAGGTCGAAAAGCCCATAGCCCGCCACGACCAGAAAGCAGGCCGCCGGCACGATATAGGACAGCGCCGCGCCCTGTGCGTCCAGAACCGCGCCGTGAACCAGCGGCATCAATGCGCCGCCAAGGATCGCCATGACCAGACCGGCGGCGCCGAACTTGGTATCCTCGCCCAGCCCATGCAGCGCGATGCCGTAGATGGTCGGGAACATCAGCGACAGGCAGGCAGACAGCATGACAACCGCCCAGATTCCCGCGACATTGGGGCTTGAGACCGCGAACAGGCACAGCCCGGTGCCGGCCAGCGCCATGATCGTCAGCAATGCCGCGGGGCGCAGAAAGCCCATCAGCCAGACCATCACGAAACGCGAGATCAGGAACACGATCAGGCTGGCCTGCAGATACCAGCCGGCCTGCGCCTCGGTTCCGCCGGTGGCGGCCAGCACATACTGGATGGTGAAGGTCCATGTGCAGGTCTGCGCGGCGACGTTGAAGAACTGCGCGACCACGCCCAGAACATAGTGGCGGTTGCGCATCAGCCGGCGCAGCGTGGCGGCGAAATGCACCTCGTGACCGGGTTCCAGTTCGACCTCGGCCTCGGTCGGCATCCGCATCAGGGCGATTGCGACCCAGATCGCCAGCAGCACGAAGGCAAAACCGACATACGGCACCATCACTGCCTGCAGTTCGGATTGCTGGACCGCGCGCAACGCCTCGGGCGCCATCGCGGCGCGATCCTCGGCGCTGGCGGTATTCAGCTTGGGCAGGATCAGCGTGGCGGCCAGCAGCACACCGATATTCGTGCCCACCGGATTGAAGGCCTGGGCGAAGTTCAGGCGGCGGGTTGCGTTCTCCTCCGGTCCCATCGCGATCACGAACGGGTTGGCCGATGTCTCAAGGATCGACAGCCCGCCCGCCAGCAGGAACAGCGCCATCAGGAAGAACCCGAAGGTCATCGCCTGTGCGGCGGGATAGAACATGAACGCCCCGCAGATCGCACAGCCAAGTCCGACCAGAACGCCGGTCTTGTACGAGAAGCGCCGGTTGATGAAGGCGGCGGGCAGGGCCAGCAGGAAATAGGCGCCGTAATAGGAAAACTGCACGAATGACGCCTGCAGCGTGCTCATCGAGAAGATCCGGGAAAACACCTGCACCAGCGGATCGGTCATGTTGGCCGCGACGCCCCATGCGGCAAAGCAGGTGACCAGCAGGATGAAGGGCATGCGCATGCCTGCGTGCACGAAGCGGCGTTCGGTCATTTTCTGTTCCCCTGGATCAATACCCCGATCAATTCAGACATATTGGCACGGTGGCGTGCCGACCGCCATCGCTGGCCGAGCCCAAGGTATCAAAAGGGGCGGGCGCATCGCTGCGCCCGCCCGAATGCTTCGTATCTTTCCCCTGGTCCGGATCAGACGAATTTCTTGATCTCGCCGGAACGCAGTCGCGTCATGTAGCTGTTCATCTCGGCCTTGACGACGGGCATCAGCACATACAGCGCGATGATGTTGACGACCGCCATGGCGAAGATCGCCGCGTCCGAGAAGTCGATGACAGGGCCAAGGCTGGCGGCCGCGCCGATCCAGGTGAACACGCAGAAGATGACCTTGAAGACCAGTTCCTTGGTCTGGCCTTCGCCAAACAGGAAGGTCCAGGCCTTCAGCCCGTAATAGCTCCACGACAGCATGGTCGAGAAGGCAAACAGGATCACCGCGATGGCAAGGATGTAACGGAACCATCCGAAGGTCTCGCTGAACGCCGCCGAGGTGAGGGCTACACCACTATTGCCGCTGACGGTCTGGATCGCGGTGCCGGCTTCGTTCAGGACGAACATGCCGGTTTCGGGATCGGTGACCAGCTGGCCGGTGATGATGATGACCAGCGCCGTCATGGTGCAGATCACGACGGTGTCGATGAACGGCTCCAGCAGTGACACGAAGCCTTCGGTGATCGGCTCCTTGGTTCGCACGGCGCTGTGCGCGATGGCGGCCGAACCCACGCCCGCCTCGTTCGAGAATGCGGCGCGGCGGAAGCCCTGGATGAGCGCGCCGATTGCCCCGCCCACGGCTCCGTCCCACGTGAAGGCACCACGGAAGATCTGACCGAATGCGTCGCCGATCTGGTTGAAATGCATCAGAATGATGATCAGGGCGGTCACCACGTACAGCACGCCCATGAAGGGCACGACCTTTTCGGTGACCTTGGCAATCGACTTCAGTCCACCCACGATGACGGCGAAGACCACCACGGCAAAGACCAGACCGGTGATCCAGCCCGGAAAGTCACCAAAGACATTGGCGATCTGGGCATGCGCCTGATTGGACTGGAACATGTTCCCGCCGCCGAAGCTGCCCAGGATGCAGAAGATCGCGAACATCACGGCAAGGAACTTGCCTCCGCCCACACCCCGTTCGGCAAAGCCCTTGGTCATGTAATACATCGGGCCGCCCGACACGGTGCCGTCTGCATATTCGTTGCGGTACTTCACCCCAAGCGTACATTCGGTGAATTTCGACGCCATGCCCATCAGGCCGGCGAGAATCATCCAGAACGTCGCGCCCGGCCCGCCGATGCCGACCGCGACCGCGACGCCCGCGATGTTGCCCAGGCCGACCGTTCCGGACAGGGCGGTGGCCAGAGCCTGGAAGTGGCTGACCTCACCCGCATCGTTGGGGTCGGAATAGTCGCCCTTCACCAAGGCGATCGAATGCGCGAATGCGCGGAACTGCACGAAGCCGAAATAGATGGTGAAGATCGTGGCCGCCAGAACCAGCCAGCCGACGATCCAGGGAAAATTCGTGCCCGGAAAGTTCGAGAAGATGAGGCTGACAAACCAGCCGGTCCCACCTTCGAAGACGGTATTTACCATTTCGTCCAGGCTTTGGGAAAAGGCCGGTGCCGCGCTGACGAGGCTGCCGAGGAACGCAGCCGCGCCCAGGCGTTTTGCATGATTGGTCATGTCTGATTCTCCTTGTCCGGTCAGGATTATGGCACGATCGTCACCGGCACCGGCGCGACCTGCGCCAGCGTGCCCGCGACCGAACCGAAGATGCGCGAGGACAGGCCGGAATTGCCCATCCGCCCGATGAAGATCAGCGCGGCATCCTCATCCTCGGCGATCTTGCACAATGTCTCGGCGATATGGCCGTACTTCATCACCGAGGTGACCGGAACGCCGGCGTCCTCGACCGCCTTCAGGACCGGCGCGATGATCGCCTGTTCGGCACGCTGCAGTTCCTCGTTGCGCCGCCTGTGCCGCTCTTCGATCTCGTTCGGCGTCAGGAAGCTGTAAGGTGACCATTCCAGAACATGCGCGACGACGATGGCATCGCCCAGCACCTTTGCGCGACTGACCGCGAAATCCAGCGCGCGTCGCGACGCTTCGCTGCCGTCGAATCCGACGACGATCTTGCGTGACATGTTACCCCCTTGTGGTGTTTTCTGTTTCTTGTGTCAGTGATGAAATCATAGGCACGGTCAGTCCGTTTGGGCTAGGGAAAACATGACGGGTCCGTGAATACACCTATTGTCGGGGTTGTATGCACGGTTCGCTGGCGGGCTGCCGGGGATGCAGGCAGCCGGTCGCGGCGCTATGGGGCATGGCCTTGTGACATTTTCTTCTTTTCAAACCGGATCATGGTCGGCATATTCCGCCCCATGACTCGGATGCGCCATATCGCCACCGCCTCGACCGCGCCGTTCGGTGCGTGTCTGGCCGTGCAACTCCGCGGTCTGCTGCTTCTTACGCTGCGCTGAGCGGGTCTTCCGGGCCGCCGCTCAGTCAGGTCAGTGCCCGGATCATCCCCGACACGACATTCCGCGTAAGAAAGACCCTCACATGACCGACAACAACCGCGTATTCATTTTCGACACGACCCTGCGCGATGGCGAACAATCGCCCGGCGCCACCATGTCCCATGCCGAAAAGCTGGAAATCGCCGCCATGCTGGACGAGATGGGCGTCGATATCATCGAGGCGGGCTTCCCGATCGCCTCGGAAGGCGACTTCGCCGCCGTTTCCGAGATCGCAAGGCAAAGCCGCAACAGTGTCGTCTGCGGCCTTGCGCGCGCCCAGATCCCCGATATCGACCGCTGCTGGGAGGCGGTGAAACACGCCAGACGCCCACGCATCCATACCTTCATCGGCACCTCGCCGCTGCATCGGGCGATCCCCAATCTGGACATGGACCAGATGGCCGAGCGGATTGAACAGACCGTGACCCATGCGCGCAACCTGTGCGACAACGTGCAATGGTCGCCGATGGACGCCACCCGCACGGAACATGACTACCTGTGCCGGGTCGTGGAAATCGCCATCAAGTGCGGCGCGACCACGATCAACATTCCCGACACGGTGGGCTATACCGCGCCCCGCGAAAGCGCCGATCTGATCCGGATGCTGCTGGAACGTGTGCCGGGTGCGGACAACATCATCTTCGCCACCCATTGCCACAACGATCTGGGCATGGCGACGGCGAACAGCCTTGCCGCAGTCGAAGCCGGCGCACGTCAGGTTGAATGCACCATCAACGGTCTTGGCGAACGCGCCGGCAACACCGCGCTGGAAGAGGTGGTGATGGCCCTGCGCGTGCGCCACGACATCATGCCCTTCGACACCGGCATCGACACAACGAAGATCATGGGCCTGTCGCGCCGCGTGGCTCAGGTCTCGGGTTTTCCGGTGCAGTTCAACAAGGCGATCGTCGGCAAGAACGCCTTCCTGCATGAATCCGGAATCCATCAGGACGGCGTGCTGAAGAATGTCGAGACCTTCGAGATCATGAAGCCCGCCGATATCGGGCTGAACGAAACCAACATCGCGATGGGCAAGCATTCGGGCCGCGCCGCGCTGCGGGCCAAGCTGGCCGACTTGGGATACGAGGTGGGCGACAACCAGTTGAAGGACATCTTCGTGCGGTTCAAGGCCTTGGCCGACCGCAAGAAAGAGGTCTATGACGAGGATATCGTGGCACTGGTGCAGGACGCCACCGCCAATACCCAGGACGATCATCTGCAGGTCAAGCATCTGCGCGTGATCTGCGGCAGCGACGGGCAGTCTGCCGACCTGACGATGATCGTGGACGGGCAGGAAAAGACCGTTCATGCCACCGGCGACGGACCGGTGGATGCCTGTTTCAATGCCGTGAAGCAGATCTTTCCTCACGACGCCCGGCTGCAGCTGTATCAGGTCCATGCCGTGACCGAGGGCACAGACGCACAGGCGACCGTCAGCGTGCGGATGGAAGAGGACGGCCGGATCGTGAACGGGCAATCCGCCGACACCGACACGATCCTGGCCAGCGTCAAGGCCTATGTCGGTGCGTTGAACCATCTGATCGTGCGGCGCGCGCAGCAGGGCCGCGATGACAAGCAGATCAGCATGTATTCGCACTGACCGAATGCCGATCACCGACGGACCGCCCGTGACATGGGCGGTCTGTTGCACATCCGGCGCGCGAGCGGCCTTGTCGTGGGGTTCGCGCGTCATCGGGGCTTTTCCGGTGGCGCGTAGCCTTCTATATGGGGCAACGCCGTTTCGCGGGCGATTCCGCACGGCATCAGCCTGATCGGGCGCTACAGAAACGGGCAGGGCCGGAGAAACCGGCGCGAAAGGATTACGGGCATGGCATTCGGCGGTTTGTTTTCGACCGATATCGCAATTGACCTTGGGACGGCGAACACGCTGATCTACGTCAAGGGCAAGGGCATCATCCTGAACGAGCCGTCGGTCGTGGCCTATCATGTCAAGGAAGGTAAGCGGCAGGTCCTGGCCGTGGGCGAGGATGCCAAGCTGATGCTGGGCCGCACCCCCGGCAGCATCGAGGCGATCCGCCCGATGCGCGAAGGCGTCATCGCCGACTTCGACAGCGCCGAGGAAATGATCAAGCATTTCATCAAGAAGGTGTTCAAGCGCACCACCTTCTCGAAGCCGAAGATCATCGTCTGCGTGCCCCACGGCGCCACCCCGGTCGAGAAGCGGGCGATCCGCCAGTCGGTTCTGTCCGCCGGCGCACGCAAGGCCGGCCTGATCGCCGAACCGATCGCGGCGGCCATTGGTGCGGGCATGCCGATCACCGAACCGACAGGCTCGATGGTGGTCGATATCGGCGGCGGCACCACCGAGGTCGCGGTGCTGTCGCTGGGCGACGTGGTTTATGCGCGTTCGGTCCGGATCGGCGGTGACCGCATGGACGAGGCGATCATCAACTATCTGCGGCGCAACCAGAACATGCTGATCGGCGACTCGACCGCAGAACGGGTCAAGACCTCGATCGGCACTGCGCGGATGCCCGATGATGGGCGGGGCGCCACGATCATGGTGCGCGGTCGCGATCTGTTGAACGGCATCCCCAAGGAAATCGAGATCAGCCAGGCGATGATCGCCGAGGCGCTGACCGAACCGATGCAGGCCATCTGCGAGGCGGTCATGGTGGCGCTGGAATCGACGCCCCCCGATCTTGCCGCCGACATCGTCGATCGCGGCGTGATGCTGACCGGCGGCGGCGCGATGCTGGGCGATCTGGATCTGGCGCTGCGCGAGCAGACCGGTCTGTCGATCACCCTGGCCGACCAGCCGATGAGTTGCGTCGCGCTGGGAACCGGCAAGGCGCTTGAATTCGAAAAGCAACTGCGCCACGTCATCGACTACGACAGTTGATGCCGCCCGTGCGGAGGCCCTGAATGGCGCGCAAGGGACCCGATTTCGCAACACCCGTCAGGCGCGTGCTGATCGCGCTGCTGGCGATTGTGCTGATCGCATTGTTCCTGTTCTGGCGGATCGACAGCCCGCGTGCCGAACGCATGCGGACCGGGCTGATCGACCGCGTCGTGCCCAGCTTTGAATGGGCCTTCGCGCCGGTCACTCAGCTCAGCCAGATGGTCGCGGGTTTCCAGTCCTATGCCCGCATCTACGAACAGAACCAGGAATTGCGGCGCGAACTGCAGAAGATGCAGGCCTGGAAGGAAGCCGCCGTGCAGCTGGAACAGGAAAATTCCAAGCTGCTGGCGCAGAACAATGTCCGTATCGACCCCGCCCTGACCAGCGTGACCGGGGTGGTAATGGTCGATTCCGGGTCCGCCTTTCGCCAGTCTGTCCTTCTGAACGTGGGCGCGCAGGACGGCATCGTCGATGGCTGGGCGACCATGGACGGGCTGGGTCTGGTCGGGCGCATCTCGGGCGTCGGGCAGCGGACCAGCCGGGTCGTGCTGCTGACTGACCCTTCATCGCGCATTCCGGTGACGATCCAGCCATCGGGCGACCGGGCACTGCTGAACGGCGACAACACGCCGCTTCCGGTGCTGGATTTCGTCGAAGCGCCGGACAATGTCCGCCCCGGCGACCGCGTGGTGACATCGGGCGATGGCGGCGTCTTTCCCCCCGGCCTTCTGGTCGGACAGGTCGTGCAGGCCAGCGATGGCCGGATGCGGCTGCGCATGGCCGCGGATTATGGCCGGTTGGAGTTTCTGCGCGTGCTGCGCGCCCATCCCGCCGAGGCGGTCGTCGATTCCGGGGCGATCATCCGTCCGGGCGATCAGGGCCTGATCGGGCCGGAACTGCCGACCTCACCGGTCGAGGCTGCCCGCGCCACCGACCCTCTGGCCTCGGTGGGCGCAGATGATTGAGGCACCGGGACGGCAACTGGTGATCGGTACTGCGTTGTTTTTGCTGTGCATGGGTGCGCTGCTGTTCGTGCGGCTGCTGCCCTTGTCGGCGGGCCTGACCGGGTGGCCGGGGCCGGATCTGGGGCTGTGCCTGACCTTCGCATGGGTGCTGCGGCGCCCCGATCAGCTTGCCGCGCCGGTGATCGCGCTGGTGTTTCTGGCCGAAGACGTGCTGCTGTTGCGTCCGCTGGGGTTGTGGGCGGTGCTGGTTCTTATGGGAACCGAGGCCGCACGGCTGCGTGAGGGGCGTTGGCGCGATCAGCCATTCATGGTTGAATGGCTGCGCGTCGCCATTCTGATCGGCGCGATTATGCTGGGCTATCGCGTGGTGTTGCTGCTGTTCCTGATGCAGCCCCCGCCGCTGGGGCAGGTGATGCTGCAACTGATCGCGACGGTGACGGCCTACCCGCTGGTGGTTTTCGTGGCCCGCTGGTTGATCGGGCTGCGCCGGATCACCGCGACCGAGGCCGAAATGATGAGATACAGCCGATGAAAAGATCATCGCGAGACACGCAGGACGGAAGCCGCCGGGTCGGCCGGCGGGGCCTGTTGCTGGCCGGTATCCAGTTCGGGGTGGTGACGACGCTGGCGCTGCGGCTGCGGTCGATGCAGCTGGAACATGCCGAGGAATATCGCCTTTTGTCCGACGGAAACTCGATCAAGATCCGCCTGTTGCCACCGGCGCGCGGGCTGATCCATGACCGCAACGGGTTGGTGATCGCGGGCAATGAACAGAATTACCGCGTCACTCTGACCCGCGAAGAGGCTGGGGGTGATGTCGAGCCGGTGCTGCGCCGCCTGTCCCGGCTGATCCCGATCAGCGATGCCCGCATGGCCGAGCTTATGGAGGAATTTTCCCGGCGCACGGCGATCACGCCGATCGTGCTGGCCGATCGGCTGAGCTGGGAACAGTTCAGCTCGATCGCCGTGAACGCACCGTCGCTGGCGGGGGTGACGCCGGAATCCGGCCTGTCGCGGGCCTATCCGCGCGCCGGCGACCTGGCCCATGTGGTCGGCTATGTCGGGCCGGTGTCGGATTACGACCTGTCCAAGATCGAGGATCCGGACCCGGTGCTGATGCTGCCCGAATTCCAGCTTGGGAAGGTCGGTGCCGAAGCCAAGCTGGAGGGGGTGCTGCGTGGCAAGGCCGGTGCCCGCCGGGTCGAGGTGAACAGCGCCGGACGCGAGATGCGCGAACTGAGCCGGCAAGAGGGCGAACAGGGCGCGACGGTGCAACTGACCGTGGACGCGCGATTGCAGAACTATGCCGCGCAGCGTCTGGGGCAGGAAAGCGCGGCGGCTGTGGTGATGGATGTCCAGACCGGCGATCTGCTGGCCATGTGTTCCTCGCCCAGCTTCGATCCCAACAAGTTCGTGCGCGGCATCTCCAGTACCGATTATCGCGCGCTGATGAGTCACGATCACCGTCCGCTGGCCGACAAGACCGTGCAGGGCGTCTATCCGCCCGGATCGACCTTCAAGATGGTCACTCTGCTGGCCGGGCTGGATGCGGGGCTGATCAATGGCGGGTCGCGCTTCTACTGCCCCGGCTTCACCGAGGTAGGCGGACGGCGGTTCCATTGCTGGCGGGGCGGCGGGCACGGGTCGATGGACCCGATCCAGAGCCTCGAACAAAGCTGCGACGTCTTCTATTACGAACTGGCGCAGCGCGTCGGCATCGACCGGATCGCGGCGATGGCCCGGCGGCTGGGGATCGGCGTGACGCACGACCTGCCGATGTCGGCAGTGGCCGAGGGGATCGCGCCGGACCGGGCGTGGAAGAAGGCGCGCTATGACCAGTCCTGGCAGATCGGTGACAGTCTGAACGCGTCGATCGGGCAGGGCTATGTTCTGGCGTCACCGCTGCAATTGGCGGTGATGACATCGCGGGTTGCGACGGGCCGGGCGATCGTGCCGCGACTTGTGCGTGCGCTGGACGGTATTCCCCAGCCGCTGGTCGAAGCAGAACCGCTGGGGATCGACGAGGCATGGCTGCGGCTGGCGCGTGGCGGGATGGACGCGGTCATGAACGGCGCGCATGGCACGGCCCGTCGGTCCCGCATCCTGCGCGACGACTGGCGCATGGCCGGCAAGACCGGAACCAGCCAGGTCCGCAACATCACCGCCGCCGAGCGCGCGCGGGGCGTCGTACGCAACGAACAGTTGCCGTGGAATCGCCGCGACCATGCGCTGTTTGTCTGCTTCGCGCCGTTTCAGGCACCCCGCTATGCCGTGTCGGTGGTCGTCGAACATGGCGGCGGCGGATCGGCGGTCGCGGCTCCCATCGCCCGCGACATCATGCTGTTCGCGCTGGAAGGCGGGCTGCCGCCGCTGGATTCGGTGCCGTCGGATCAACGCGCCGAGATGGAGGCGCGCCACGACGCCATGCATCTTTACACGCCCGACCCGCCGAAATCCGGCCGGACCCGCGCGTGACAGGGGGCGGCGATGGCCTATCTTGACTATCAGGTTGCACAGGCACCGACCGGGTGGCGCAAGATCCTGTATCTGAACTGGCCGCTGGTGTTCCTGCTGTCGGCGGTCGCCTGTTTCGGCTTCGTGATGCTGTATTCCGTCGCTGGCGGGCAGGCCGACACCTGGGCCAAGCCGCAGATGTATCGCTTTGCCGTGGGCATGGCGGCGATGTTCGCGCTGGCCTTCGTGCCGATGTGGTTCTGGCGCGGCGTCTCGGTGTTTTCCTATGTGCTGTGCCTTCTGCTGCTGGTTGCGGTGGAACTGGTCGGCGATATCGGCATGGGCGCGCAGCGCTGGATCGAGTTCGGTCCGATCCGGCTGCAACCCTCGGAACTGATGAAGATTGCGCTGGTTCTGGTTCTGGCCGCCTATTACGACATGCTGCCGGTGAACCGTGTGTCCCGCCCGCTGTGGGTGCTGATCCCGGTGGCGCTGATCCTGCTGCCGACCGCGCTGGTGCTGAAGCAGCCGGATCTGGGCACCTCGCTGATGCTGGTCGCGGGGGGCGGGATACTGATGTTCGCGGCGGGCGTCTCGCTGTGGTATTTCGGCGCGGTGTTCGCCATGATCGGCGGGCTGGTCTACGCCGTGATGTCCAGCCGCGGAACCGACTGGCAGTTGCTGAAGGACTATCAGTACCGCCGCATCGACACGTTCATCGACCCGTCGGTCGATCCCCTGGGCGCCGGCTACAACATCACGCAGGCGCAGATCGCGCTGGGATCGGGCGGCTGGTCGGGCCGCGGCTTCATGCAGGGCACGCAGTCGCGGCTGAACTTCCTGCCCGAGAAGCAGACCGACTTCATCTTTACGGTGCTGGCCGAAGAATTCGGTTTCGTCGGCGCGTTCTCGTTGCTGGTGCTTTACACGCTGATCATCGGGTTCTGTCTCTATTCGGCGCTGTCCAACCGCGACCGTTTCGGCGCGCTGCTGACCATCGGCATCAGCGGCACGTTCTTCGTCTATTTTTCAATCAACATGGGCATGGTGATGGGGCTTCTGCCGGTCGTCGGCTCGCCGCTGCCGCTGGTCAGCTATGGCGGCACGGCGATGATGATCTTGCTGATGGGCTTCGGCATGGTCCAGTCCGCGCATGTTCACAGGCCAAGGTGACGCGATGAAGGTCCTGTTCGCAGCCCCCGACAAGATGTGGTCCGACTGGGCGCCGGCCCTGCGGTCGGCCTGCCCCGAGATGGATCTGGCGCGCGACGGCGCCCCCGCAGGCTTCGACGCCATCATCTACGCCCCAGGCGGCGAGATCGACGATCTGTCCCCCTTCAGCAATGCAAGGCTTGTCCAAAGCCTCTGGGCGGGGGTCGAACGCATCGTTACCAACCCGACGCTGACACAACCCCTGGCCCGGATGGTCGATCCGGGGCTGGCACAGGGCATGGCCGAATTCTGCACGGGCTGGGTCATGCGCGCGCATCTGGGGATGGACCGCTATCTGCAGGACGGGAACTGGCGCAACGGTCAGATCCCGCCCTTGGCCCGGGAGCGCGATGTCGTGATCCTGGGCATGGGCGAACTTGGCCGTGCCGTGGCCGCGATGTTGCGGCCGATCGGCTTCCGGTTGACCGGTTTCAGCGCGTCAGGCCGGCCGGTGGACGGCGTCGAGGTCCTGCCCGGAGACCATCTTGATCAGGCATTGCAGCGGGCGGACATCCTGGTGACCCTGCTGCCCGAGACCCCGGACACACGCGGGCTGATGAACGCGGCACGACTGGTGCATCTTCCCAAGGGGGCATGGCTGATCAACCCCGGCCGCGGGACGCTGATCGACGATGATGCACTGCTGGCCGCGCTGGATCGCGGGCAGCTGGGACACGCGGTTCTGGATGTCTTTCGTGACGAACCCCTGCCGCCGTCGCATCCGTTCTGGGGCCATGCCGGCGTGACCGTCACCCCCCATATCGCCGCCGAGACGCGCCCGCAGACCGCAGCGCCGGTGGTGGCCGAAAATCTGCGCCGCGCGATGTCGGGCGCGCCGATCCTGCATCTGGTGGACCGAAACAAGGGATACTAGCCCTCAGCGACGCGTATCGTCATCGTCCTGCGGCGCCACGGGCGTCGCGGTCGTCTGGATCTGGCGATGCGCGGCGACCCTGGCGATCCGTTCGGCCATCTTCTTCTGCCGCCTGCGGTGATAGGCGCGGATCACCGGCACGGTCAGGTAATGCGCGGCGATGCTGACCGCCAGCCCGATGATGCTGCCGCCGACGACATAGGGCCAGTAAACCTGTTGAAAGAACTCGGCCAGATGGCCCCAATGGGCTTCTTCAGGGCCAAAGATCGACCGGATATTGTGCCACAGCTCGGCGCTGGCGCGGGCGAATTCGCCAAAGATCATCTGCGGACCCAGATCGCCGTCAAAGCCCAGCAACTGCCGGCCAAGGCTGACCGCCAGCACGGCGATGAAGGGAAAGGTGACCGGATTCCCGACGAAGGTCGCCAGCAGCGCCGCAAGGATGTTGCCGCCGATCAGCCAGGCACAGGCCGCGCCGGACAGGAAATGCAGCCCGAACAGCGGCGTGAACGACACGAACACGCCCGCCGCGACGCCACGGCCGATCCGGTGCGGCTGATCCGGCAGCCTGCGCACACGGTGCAGCACATATGTGCCCGCACGGCGCCATCCGCCGCGCGGATAGATCATGTCGCTGGCCATCTGGCCGTAGCTGCGCGGTTTGCGGCGCTTGAACAACTTCCCACCCGATCTATCGCTAAGGCGCGCGACCGCGGCCCTACGGCTTCAGTGCCGGATCGCGGATCCGTGCCACCTGCGCCACGTCGCTTTCCGCCTCCAGTGCGGTCAGCAGGTTGTGCAGATGCTCATGGTCCCGCAACTCGACCTCGACCTCGATCCGGTAGAAATCCGGCTTGCGGTCAATGAACTCGAGGTTCGAGATATTCGCCCCCTGCGCCCCGATCAACCCGCAGATGCGTCCAAGGACCCCCGCATCATGCCGGATGGTCAGATTCAGCAGGGTCGAATAGGCGGCGGGATGGCGTCCGTCGCGCCACTGCAGATCGACCCAGCGATCCGGGCTGTCCTCGAACTCGGCCAGCACCGGACAGTCGATGGCGTGGATGACCACGCCCCTGCCGCGATAGGTGATGCCCACGATCCGTTCACCCGGCAGTGGGTTGCAGCATGGCGCGCGCTGGAATTCCGCGTCCGCCTCAAGCCCTGCGAAGGGCCGCTTGCGGTCGATCTCGTCCTGCGGCGCGTCGGCCAGTTCGGGATACAGGACGTCCAGCACTTCCTTGGCCGAATTCTCGGCACTGCCGATCCGGGCCAGAAGGTCGTCGGCGTTGGCTAACCCCATCTGTTTGGCGGCGGTGCGCAGCGCCTTGTCGGTCGGTTTGCGACCGACATGTTCGAAACTGACGCGCACCAGCTCGCGACCCAGCCGGATGAAACGGTCGCGATCCTCTTCGCGCAGCGACCGCCGGATCGCCGCCTTGGCCCGTCCGGTCACGACGATGTCCAGCCACGTCGCCTGCGGACGCTGGCCCGAGGCCGAGATGATATCGACCGACTGGCCGTTCTTCAGCCGCGTCCACAGCGGCACGCGGATTCCGTCGACCTTGGCGCCGACGCAGCTGTTTCCCAGCCGCGTGTGAATGGCATAGGCAAAGTCGATCGGCGTCGCACCCTTGGGCAGCTGCATCACGTCGCCCTTGGGCGTGAAGCAGAAGACCAGATCCTGATACATCTCCAGCTTCACATGCTCGAGAAACTCGTTGTGATCCTCGCCGTCCAGACGGTCGGCAAGGCTGTCGATCCAGGCTGCCGGATCGACCGCGAACGGGTTCTTGGTGCGCACCCCGTCGCGATAGGCCCAATGCGCGGCGACGCCCGCCTCGGCCACCTCGTGCATCTGTCGGGTGCGGATCTGCACCTCGACCCGCTTGCCGTCGCGTCCTGATACGGTGGTGTGGATCGAACGATAACCGTTCGCCTTGGGCTGGCTGATATAGTCCTTGAACCGACCGGGCACCGCCCGCCAGCGATGATGGATCACCCCAAGCGCGCGATAGCAGTCCATCTCGGTCCGGGTGATGATCCGAAAGCCATAGATGTCCGACAGCCGCGAGAAGGCCAGCTGTTTTTCCTGCATTTTCCGCCAGACGGAAAATGGTTTCTTCGCGCGGCCGAACACGTCCGCGTCGATCCGTTCCTTTTCCAGTTCGGTGCGGATATCGGCGGTGATCTGGCCGATCACATCGCCCGATTCCTTCTGCAGGCTGACGAAACGCCGGATGATCGAATTGCGGGCTTCGGGATTGATGACCTTGAAGGCCAGATCCTCAAGCTCTTCGCGCATCCACTGCATGCCCATGCGCCCGGCCAGCGGCGCATAGATGTCCATCGTCTCGCGCGCCTTCTGCACCTGCTTGTCAGGCCGCATCGAGCGGATCGTGCGCATGTTGTGCAGCCGGTCGGCCAGCTTGACCAGGATCACCCGCAGGTCGCGGGACATCGCCATGAACAGCTTGCGGAAATTCTCGGCCTGCTTCGACTGCGCGCTGCTGAGCTGCAGATTGGTCAGCTTGGTGACCCCATCCACCAGATCGGCAATCTCGGCGCTGAACATCGCCGAGATTTCTTCCTTCGTGGACCGGGTGTCCTCGACAGTGTCGTGCAGCAGGGCGGTGACGATGGTCGCGTCGTCCAGCCGCATTTCGGTCAGGATGGCGGCGACTGCGATGGGATGGGTAAAGTAGGGCTCGCCCGAGTGCCGGAACTGCCCCTCATGCATCCGCATGCCGTATTCGTAGGCGTCGCGGATCAGCCCCGCGTCACTGCGCGGGTTGTAGTTGCGGACAAGCGCAATGAGGTCTTCGACGTCGATCATGCCTGTCGAGGACCTCTTCCGTTCTGCCTTAGCGCTGGTTGGCTTCCAGCATCATGCGCAGCATCCGCTCTTCGGATTCCTCGTCGGCGGGCTTGGGCCGATCGACCTCGGCCCCCAGCAGCAACGCCATCGCGTCCTCTTCGGGCTCATCGACCTCGATCTGCGTCTGGGTCGATTCGATCATCCGCTCGCGCAGATCATCCACCGGCTGGGTTTCCTCGGCGATCTCGCGCAGCGCGACGACCGGGTTCTTGTCGTTGTCGCGGTCCACCGTGGGCGCGTTGCCCGAGGCGATCTCGCGCGCGCGGTGCGCGGCCAGCATCACCAGGTCAAAACGGTTGGGAACCTTGTCGACGCAGTCTTCGACCGTTACGCGGGCCATGTGTCACCTGTGCATTTGCGAATCGGGTATCCGGGGCGAAACCGGAGTAGTGATGGCGCAGCCCGGAAATGTCAAGCTGAGGTGGCCGTGCCCGCCGTCATCGGTGCCATGCCGGTCAGCGCGTCGGGCGGCAGCGCGGCCAGCATCTGCACGACGCTGCGCCCGGTCACCGGGTGTTGCCAGTCCGGGGCGATCTCGGCCAGCGGGGCCAGCACGAAGCCGCGATCCTGCATTCGCGGGTGCGGCAGGATCAGCCTGTCGGGGGCTTCGCGACGCTGGCGTTCGGGATCAAGCCCGGTCCAGTGCCGATGCGTCTGCAGGTCGGGCAGCACCAGATCGTCCAGCGCGATCAGGTCCAGATCCAGCACGCGCGCCGACCAGCGTCCGGTGCTGCGATCACGACCTGCCCGGGCCTCGATCGCATGCAGCCGCGCCAACAGATCCTCGGGCGGCAGGGCCGTTCGGATCAGCGCCGCCGCATTGGTGTAATCCGGACCCGAGCCAGGCGGATACGCCGGGGTGCGCCAGATTCTGCTGACGGCGGTTATTGAAATATCCGGTTCAGTATGCAGAATGCCTACCGCTGATCGAAGCGTCTCACTCGCGCCAAGATCAGACGACGGCAGGTTTGCGCCTAAACATATGATACCGAAAGACAGCTTCCGCATGCCTGCCCAACCATCCTAGCCTGTCACTTGCGACATGCGCATCCCGGGTCCACCTGTCGCTGGGATACAAACTGCGCGTCGCCAAGCAAATAACACACAAGAAGTCTGATTGAAGGCAACACCGAATGTTCTACAAGGATGATCGACTGGCGATGTTCATTGATGGCGCGAATTTATACGCCGCCGCGAAATCGCTTGGGTTTGATATAGATTACAAATTACTGCGGCAGGAATTCGACCGCCGCGGCAAGCTGACACGGGTCTATTACTACACCGCCCTGATCGACGGAGAGGAATATTCCCCGATCCGTCCGCTGGTCGACTGGCTGCACTACAACGGATACTGTGTCGTCACGAAGTCCGCCAAGGAATACACCGACACGATGGGCCGGCGGAAGGTCAAGGGGAACATGGACATCGAACTTGCGGTGGATGCCATGGAACTTGCGCCGCGTCTGGATCATGCCGTGCTGTTCTCGGGCGATGGCGATTTTCGTCCGCTGGTCGAATCGCTTCAACGTCAGGGGGTCCGCGTCTCGGTCGTGTCCACGATCCGGTCGCAGCCACCGATGATCGCGGATGATCTGCGCCGTCAGGCCGACAACTTCATCGAACTTGACGCCCTGCGCGACATCATCGGCCGGCCCCCGCGCGAACCCCAGCAGGCCGAGACCTGATCCCTGCAGCGGAAAACCGTTGGCTGGCGCTGGCGCTGATCTGCGCCGGCGTGATCGGCGCGATGACCTGCTGGTTTTCCGCCACCGCGATCATCCCCGAACTGATCCGGGACTGGCAGCTCAGCCCCGCTCAGGCGGGGTGGCTGACCAACGCGGTGCAGATCGGCTTTGTGCTGGGCGCGCTGGCGTCGTCGCTGGTGAACCTGCCCGACATCATGCGGATCACCCGGCTGATCACGCTGTCGGCGCTGCTGGCTGCGGCGGCAAACGCGGTGCTGCTGCTTCAACCGGGTTTCACGGCTGCGGTTGCCGCGCGGTTCGTGACCGGTGTGGCGCTGGCCGGGTTGTATCCGCCCGCCATGAAGCTGATGGCGACGTGGTTCGTGCGCGGACGGGGGCTGGCGATGGGGTTCCTGATTGCCGGGCTGACGCTGGGATCTTCAATGCCGCACCTGTTTCGCGCCCTTGGCGGCGGCGTCGATTGGCGGGTGGTGGTGATCGCCTCGACCGCCGCCACGCTCAGCTCGGCGGCGATCTTCGGGCTTCTGGTGCGCGAGGGGCCGCACGGTTTCGGTCGCGCGACATTCGATCCGCGTCAGGCGCTGGCCGTGCTGCGCAACCGCCCGGTCCTGTTGGTCAATATCGGTTATTTCGGCCATATGTGGGAACTTTATGCGATGTGGGCGTGGTTTCTGGCCTTCGCGAGGGCGGCGGGGCAGAACGGCATCATGCCATTCGGCGGGCCGTCGATCTTTGCGTTCATCGTGGTGGCGTCGGGCGTTGTCGGCTGCATCCTTGGAGGCGTGCTGTCGGACCGCATCGGCCGCTGCCTGACGACTGCCGGGATGATGGCGGTATCCGGCACCTGTGCTGCGTTGATCGGCTTTGCCTTCACCGGCCCCGCCTGGCTGCTGGCACTGATCGCAGTCATCTGGGGCATCTCGATCATCGGCGACAGCGCCCAGTTCTCGGCCGCCGTGACCGAGCTTGCGAATCCCCGTCTGATCGGCACGGCCCTGACCTTGCAGGTCAGCATTGGTTTCGCGCTGACCGTTCTGGCGATCTGGCTGATGCCGCATATCGCGGCACTGCTGGGGGGCTGGCAGTGGACCTTCGTCGCCCTGCTGCCGGGGCCCGTGGTGGGCACATGGGCGATGCTGCGGCTGCGCGGGATGGAGGAGGCCATGTCACTGGCCCACGGCAAACGCTAGCGCGCGGACCGATGAGGTCTTTTCAGTGTGCCGAGCGCAGCGCACCAAGCGGGCGCTGGTTCCGCAGATGCCGTTCGACAAGCCGGCGCCCCTTGCGGACGCCCGCGAACGGTGCCGCCTTGCGAATTCCATGGTCCCGCAACTCGGGGAATATCTCCATGATCTCGGACATGGCCTCGCGGCCAAGCATGCTGCACGCCTGATCGCCCAGATACAGGCTTTCGCTGAGAACACCGTCCGCCGCGACGATCTGATGGTCGTCGCAGATGAAATGGACATATGTGATTGCGGGAATGTCCTCGACCACCCGGCAGCCGGGCCGACCCAGCAGCGCCTTGGCGGGGACAAGAATTTCCGGCGTGTCGAACATGCGCTGAACGATGGGCGAGCGCAGCAGGATCCTGTGCTGCGGCGAAACGGTGATCGTCAGCCTGCCCTCGCAAGCCGCGCCGGTCAGCAAGTTCAGGTCGATGCGGACCGGCCGCAGGTGGTCGCGGCTGCCGTCGCGTGGAAACGTGATCCGCCGCTGTCCGATCCAGCGGATCGGTTGCTGGCTGTTCTTCAGGGTCCATATTAGGTCGCCGACCTTCAGTTTCTCGACCGGGGTCTGACCATTCGGCGTGTCGATCATCGTACCCGCAGCATAGCAGGGAAAGGCGTCGTTGTGACCGTCCACTGCAATGGACCTGAAGAACAGCGCCGGTTCGTCGCCGAACTGGAAATCGGCGATTTCATTGCGCTGGACACCATTCGACAGCAGCGTCGCAACCCCGGGGTCTGCAAGCCGAAACGCGATGCTGCCATCACTGAACTGATAGGTGATCATGGGAAGGTCGCTGACCGTCGCACCGTCCGTCGTGACCGCATCCACAAAAAACCGGGAAAACGTCTCGACCTGACGGAACGAGCCCCCGATGGTGATGCCTTCGGCTGCGCCGGGCGTGAACGTATCGCCGGTCCCAAGGGAATCAATATCGTCGATGCGCTCATCATCGTTCTGGTCGTTGATGAAGGCGTCTTCGGTATAGCTGGACAGCACCGGGCCGCCGCTTCGCACGGATGCTTCGAAACCGGCCGTGTCCGAGGTGGCGCGGGTGTAGATATCGCCCGCGTCGTACCAGATCCACGTCGGCGTGGTTGTGGGCATCAGGCGCTCCTGCTGAAGAACGCGGCCAAGGCTAGGTGCGCGGTCTTAGTATGGCAATCATTTTTGCCTATCACACCAGCCGCCCTTCCTCCATCGCGGCCCGCACGAAGCCCGCGAACAGGGGCGCCGGATCGAAGGGTTTCGATTTCAATTCCGGGTGCGACTGGACGCCAATGAACCACGGGTGATCGCGATACTCTATCACCTCGGGCAGCTTGCCGTCCGGCGACATGCCCGAGAATGACAGCCCCGCCGCCTCCAGCGCCTCGCGATATTTCGCGTCCACTTCATAGCGGTGGCGGTGGCGGTCCTCCATCTCGGTCGCGCCGCCATAGATCTCGCTGATCTTGGATCCTTCGGCCAGCATCGCGGTATAGGCACCCAGCCGCATCGTGCCGCCCTTGTCGTCACCGACCTTGCGCTGCACCGTGTAATTGCCCTGCACCCATTCCTTCAGGTGATAGACGACCGGGGTAAAGCGGGTCTTGCCGGCCTCGTGGTCGAATTCCTCGGACCCGGCATCGGGCATGTCGGCCAGGTTCCGCGCCGCCTCGATCACCGCCATCTGCATGCCCAGGCAGATGCCCAGATAGGGCACGTCCTTCTCGCGGGCGTATTTCGCGGCGGTGATCATGCCTTCGGTGCCACGTTCGCCGAACCCGCCCGGCACGATGATGCCGTGATAGCCGTCCAGAAGATGCGCGCCTTCGCCTTCCAGCTGTTCGCTGTCGACCCAGTCGGCCTTGACCCTGACGCGGTTGGCCATGCCGCCATGGGTCAGCGCCTCGGCGATGGATTTATAGGCGTCCTCAAGCTGGGTGTATTTGCCGACCACGGCGATGTTGACCTGACCCTCGGCATTGTCCAGCCGGTCCATCACGTCTTCCCATTTCGACAGGTCCGGGCGTGGCGCGGGGCTGATCGCAAAGGCGTCCAGGACGGCCCGGTCCAGCCCGGCGCGGTGATAGGCCAAGGGCGCCTCGTAGATGGATTTCAGATCATAGGCCGGGATCACCGCATCCGGGCGGACATTGCAGAACAGCGCGATCTTGGCGCGTTCCTTTTCCGGGATCGGGTGTTCGGACCGGCAGACCAGCACGTCGGGGGCCAGGCCGATGGATTGCAGTTCCTTGACGCTATGCTGCGTGGGCTTGGTCTTCAACTCGCCCGAGGCCGCCAGATAGGGCAGCAGCGTCAGATGCATCAGGATGCACTGGCCGCGGGGGCGTTCATGGGTGAACTGGCGAATCGCCTCGAAGAAGGGCAGGCCCTCGATGTCACCCACCGTGCCGCCGATCTCGCACAGCATGAAATCGACCTCGTCCTCGCCGATGCCAATGAAATCCTTGATTTCGTTGGTAACGTGCGGAATGACCTGAATGGTCTTGCCCAGATATTCGCCGCGCCGTTCCTTTTCCAGCACGTTGGAATAGATCCGCCCCGAGGACACGCTGTCGGTCCTGCGCGCCGCCACGCCGGTGAAGCGTTCGTAATGGCCCAGGTCCAGATCGGTTTCCGCACCGTCATCGGTGACGAAGACCTCGCCATGCTCGAACGGGCTCATCGTGCCCGGATCGACGTTCAGATAGGGGTCCAGCTTGCGCAGCCTGACGGTAAAGCCGCGCGCCTGCAACAGCGCCCCCAGCGCCGCCGAGGCCAGCCCCTTGCCAAGGGACGATACCACGCCGCCGGTGATAAAGATGTAACGCGCCATGAAGACCCCGTGATGTGCAAAATTCGATGATCTGCGGACCGCCGAAGCGTCTGCATCACGGGACTAAAGATATAGACGATTCGCCCCGTGGCCGCAACGGACCGCAAGTTGATGTAGGGCAGAAATATTCTGCCCCAAATTGTTGTATGGCGTCAGTTCGACGGCGCGGGGGCGGCTGGTTCTTCCGGCGCGGGATCGGACGCGGCCTCGGGGGCTGTGGTTTCGGCCGGTGCCTCGGCGGCGGGCGGTGTCACCGCATCCGCTGCCGGCGCCTCGTTTTCAGGCGCTGCAGGGGCCGGTGCGCTGGCCGCGGGCGCATCCGGCGCCGGCGGGGTCATCGGATCGCCGCCGGTCGAAGGGGGCGGGGTATAGGCCGGCAGGCTCGGCAGGTTCGAAGCGGGGGCCTGTTGCTGTTCGGGCACACCCATCTGATCCATGATCGATCCGTCCGAGGCCTCGCGGGCGGCAATCACCGTCAGCCCGATCGACGTGCAGAAGATCGCGATGCCGAACACCCAGGTCAGCCGGGTCATCGCATTGGCGGCCTGACGTCCGCTCATGACGCCGCCGCCGCTGCCGCCGCCCATGCCAAGCCCGCCACCCTCGGACCGTTGCAGCAGCACGACCCCGGTCAGCAGCACCGCCAGGATCAGGTGGATGGTCAGCACGACGTTTTGCACGGAATTCGGCCTTTCATTTGCGGACGCGCCTATCTAGTCACCGATGCAGGTGATGGCAAGCAGAGTGTCCGTGATGCCGGCAGTGATGATTCAGGGCACAGGCTCCAATGTCGGCAAGTCGATGCTGGTCGCGGGCCTTTGCCGCGCGGCACGGCGGCGCGGCATCGGGGTCGCACCGTTCAAGCCGCAGAACATGTCGAACAACGCCGCCGTGACACGAGACGGCGGCGAGATCGGCCGGGCCCAGGCGCTGCAGGCGCGGGCCTGCGGCCTTGATCCGCTGACCGACATGAACCCGGTCCTGCTGAAGCCCGAGACGGACACCGGCGCACAGGTGGTGCTGCAGGGCCGCGCCATCGCGCGGGCCGAGGCGCGCGACTATGCGGCGCTGCGTCCACGGCTGATGGCCGGCGTGCTGGACAGCTTTCATCGCCTGTCCTCGGCGCATGACCTGGTGATCGTCGAGGGCGCGGGCAGCCCCGCCGAGGTCAATCTGCGGCCCCGCGACATCGCCAATATGGGTTTCGCCCGTGCGGCCGGGGTGCCGGTGGTGCTGGCCGGTGACATCGACCGAGGCGGGGTGATCGCCCAGATCGTCGGCACGCAGGCGGTGATCGACCCGGAGGACGCGGCAATGATCCGCGGCTTCCTGATCAACAAGTTCCGCGGCGATCCGCGCCTGTTCGACGACGGATACCGCCATATCGCCGACCGCACCGGCTGGCCCGGCTTCGGCGTGGTTCCGTGGTTTGCCGACGCCCACCGCCTGCCGGCCGAGGATGCGGTGGATCTGCGCGCCTCGAGGGGGCAGGGGGTCCATGTCGTCTGCCTGACGCTGTCGCGAATCGCGAATTTCGACGATCTCGACCCGCTGGCGGCGGAACCGGGCGTCAGCCTGACGATGCTGGGGCCGGGACGGCCGATTCCCGGCGATGCCGATCTGGTCGTGATTCCCGGCACCAAGTCGACGCTTGGCGATTTGGCGTTCCTGCGTGCGCAGCGCTGGGACATCGACCTTGCCGCGCATGTGCGCCGCGGCGGACATGTTCTGGGGCTCTGTGGCGGCTATCAGATGTTGGGACGGACGATCCGCGACCCCTCGGGGCGCGACGGCATGGCGGGCGAAACGCCCGGTCTGGGCATTCTGAATATCGACACGGTCATGGCGGCCGACAAGCGGCTGGAACGGGTTTCGGGCACCGCGCTTGGTCGGAATGTCACCGGCTACGAGATTCACATGGGCCGCAGCGACGGCCCCGACTGCGCACGCCCCTTCGCGCATATGCCTGCCCCGGACGGCGCGATCAGCGCGGATGGTAGGATCGTCGGCACCTATCTGCACGGGCTGTTTTCCGATGACGGCTTTCGCGCCGCCTATCTGTCGCGGCTCGGCGCCGCGTCGCAGCCGGGCTACGAGGCGGGCGTCGAGGCGACGCTGGACCGGCTGGCCGACCATCTCGAGGCGCATCTGGATGTCACCGGGCTGCTGGCCGTGGCATCCGATGCTTCTTCTTTGCCCGAATCCCCATGACCCGGGGACGCAACACGCAACGCCCGCCAGCTGTGTACAGCCTGTGCACGTGCGGTGCATCGGCGGTGGACGCATCGTGACCGTCCTGACGCTGGACGAAATGGCCCGGTCGCGCTAGGTCAGCGGCATGGAACACGCCAAGCCGCCTTTGACCCTTTATCTTGCCGCGCCGCGCGGGTTCTGCGCCGGCGTCGACCGCGCCATCAAGATCGTCGAAATGGCGCTGCAGAAATGGGGCGCCCCGGTCTATGTCCGGCACGAGATCGTCCACAACAAGTATGTCGTTGATTCGCTTCGTGAAAAAGGCGCTGTCTTCGTCGAGGAACTGAATGAATGCCCCGATGACCGGCCGGTGATCTTTTCCGCCCATGGCGTGCCCAAGGCCGTCCCGGCCGAGGCACGCAGGCGCGAGATGGTGTTCGTGGACGCGACCTGTCCGCTGGTCAGCAAGGTCCATGTCGAGGCCGAACGACACCACGCCGCAGGGCTGCAGATGGTCATGATCGGCCATGCCGGGCACCCGGAGGTCCTTGGAACAATGGGACAATTGCCGGAAGGCGAGGTGATCCTGGTCGAGACGGTGTCCGATGTCGCGCAGATCGCCCCGCGCGACCCGGACCGGCTGGCCTTCATCACCCAGACCACATTGTCGGTCGATGACACCGCCGGGATCGTGGCGGCGCTTCAGGCGCGCTTCCCCTCGATCATAGGGCCGGCCAAGGAGGATATCTGCTACGCCACCACGAATCGCCAGGCGGCGGTCAAGGCGGTGGCGCCGATGATCGATGCGCTGCTGGTGATCGGTGCACAGAATTCCAGCAATTCCAAGCGTCTGGTCGAGGTGGGCAAGGCCTCGGGCTGCGCCTATTCGCAACTGGTCATGCGCGCCGATCAGATCGACTGGCGCGCGATCGACGGCATACGCGCCGTCGGCGTGACTGCCGGCGCCAGCGCGCCCGAGGTGCTGATCACCGAGGTGATCGATGCCTTTCGCGCACGTTTCGATGTGACGGTCGAAGTGGTGGAAACCGCGCAAGAGAACATTGAATTCAAGGTTCCGCGCGTGCTGCGCGAACCGGCATAGACCGGGCTTAGGCCGTTCTGACAGGGAAAAGGGGCGATCATGCGGCTGTATTCGATGCCGTCCTCGGGGAACAGTTACAAGGTCCGGCTGATCCTGGCTCTGACCCGGCGCGTCGTCGAGATCGTCGATTGCGAATACGGCTCGGACGCGCTGGCGCGGTCCAGGGCGGATGGAACGCTGCCCTATGGCAAGGTACCTGCGCTGCTGCTGGACGATGGCCGCGTGCTGGGCGAATCCAACGCGATCCTTTGGTTTCTTGGCGAGGGAAGCGACTTCATCCCAGAAGATGCCGTGCAGCGCGCGCAGATGCTGGGCTGGATGTTCTGGGAACAATACAACCACGAACCGGTCATCGCCGTCCGTCAGGCGCTGGTCAGCTATCCCCATCGCGCATCGGATGCGACGCCCGAGAGGCTGGCCGATCTGCTGGAACGCGGTCACGCGCTGTTGCAGGTGATGGAGGATGCGTTGAAGGGGCGCGACTGGCTGGTCGGCCAGACGCCCAGCCTGGCCGATCTGTGTCTGTATGCCTATACCCACACTGCGGGGACGCGCGGCGGCTATGATCTGACCAGATTTTGCGATCTCACATCATGGCTGGCCCGTGTCGAGGGGCTGCCCGGTTTCACAAGGCTGGACCAATGAGCATCGAGTTCCTTCTGACGGCCTTCATCGTCTGTGTCGCCCCTGGCGTCGGCGTCATCTACACGTTGTCATCCACGCTGTCGGGCGGATTTCGGGCCGGGCTGTGGGCGGCGATCGGCTGCACCATCCCGCCCATCCTTCACATGCTGATGGCGATGGCCGGTCTGGCCGCGTTGCTGCATGCCAGCGCATTGCTGTTCCAGGCGGTGAAGTTCGCGGGCGTCGCCTATCTGCTGTGGATGGCATGGGGCATCCTGCAGGCCGAGGGTGGCTTGCTGTTTCGCCCCGGTGATCACGTGGCAGCACGTGTCATCGTCCGGCGCGGCATCATGCTGAACCTGCTGAATCCCAAGCTGCCGATGTTCTTCATGGCCTTCCTGCCGCAATTCCTGCCCGCGGGGGCGGGCACCGGCGCGTTGGTGGAACTGGGTCTGGCCTTCGCGGCGATGACATTTGCGGTGTTTGTCGGCTACGCCGCGCTGGCCGCCAGTGGCCGCGATGCGGTCCTGTCATCGGATCGCGCGATGCGTTGGTTGCGCCGTGGCTTTGCGGCGTCCTTCGCCGCGCTTGGCCTGAAACTGGCGGTCAGCCGCGCGTGACGGACCTGTTTGCATGGACCGACGGCGCGTGCAGCGGCAATCCCGGCCCCGGTGGTTGGGGTGTTCTGATGCGCGCCCTGGACGGCGACACTGTCGTAAAGGAACGCGAATTGCAGGGCGGCGAGGCGGCCACGACCAATAACCGAATGGAGTTGATGGCCGCCATATCGGCGCTGGAGGCGCTGACCCGGCCAAGCCGCATCGTGATCGTGACCGACAGTGCCTATGTCAAGAACGGGGTCAGTCAGTGGATCCATGGCTGGAAGCGGAACGGCTGGCGCACCGCCGACAGGAAGCCCGTCAAGAATGTCGAATTGTGGCAGCGTCTGGACCAGGCGCAGGCGCGCCACGATGTCGAATGGCGCTGGATCAAGGGCCATGCCGGCCATGCCGAGAATGAACGCGCCGACGAACTGGCACGCGCCGGGATGGCGCCGTTCAAATGACGCCTGATGCGCTGGTCGCGGCGCTGGACTATGGCTCGGTCCTGGTCTTTGCGCTGACCGGCGCGCTGGTCGCCAGTCGGGCGCAGCTGGACCCGGTGGGCTTTGTCTTCATGGCGTCGCTGACTGCGGTTGGCGGCGGCACGCTGCGCGACCTGATCCTGGGGCGGGTGGTCTTCTGGGTGGCCCAGCCCGCCTATGTGCTGATCGCGGCGGGTGCCGCGCTGCTGGTCTTCTGGACCGCGCATCTTTTCGAAAGCCGCTACCGCCTGCTGGTCTGGCTGGACAGTGTGGCCTTGGCCGTGGCGGTCGCGGCCGGGGTCGGCGTCGCGATGGAAAGCGGCCTTGGTCCCGTGATCGTGGTCATCATGGGGGTCGTCACGGGCACGTTCGGCGGGCTGATGCGCGATGTGGTCGGCAACGAGGTGCCGCTGGTCCTGAAACAGGGCGAACTGTATCTGACTGCCGCGTTCGGCGGTGCGGCAGCCGCTGTGATCCTGGTCTGGGCGGGGTTACAGGCCAGCCATGCGCTGATCGCCTGCGCAGCCGCCGCGTGGGTGCTGCGCGCGGGCAGCATGATCTGGGGATGGCGGCTGCCGGTCTACAGACCCCGTCCGCCCCGGTCTCGCGGCTGATCGCATCGCCCCGCTCAGCGCAGGATCGGCGGACCGAAGGCGACTTCAGGGCGGATATCCTCGACCCCCATGCGCAGCCCCCGACCGATCCGATGGGCCAGCGCCGACCATGCCTCAGCGGGTTCCGGCTTCAGCGTCCGGCGCAAGGTTTCGTCGAACAGCGCCAGCCAGTGCGAAAAATGTTCGGGCATCACGTCGCCGGCCTGCAGATGCGCCCGCATCGGGTTTCCGTCATAGACCGGCTGATACAGGATCGCGCGTTTCCAGAACCGGGCGATCTTGGCCTCGTGTCCGGTCCAGTCGGTGACATGGGCCGCGAAGACCGGGCCAAGCATCTCGTGCCGCCGCACCGCGCCGTAGAACACGGCAACGACGCAGTCGATCTGTTCAGAGGTGATCTCGAATCTGGCAATCATGATTGGCGCAGGATCCTGCGCCGGGCGGTGGTTTGCAAGGCGGCGGGATGTCGCGCGCATGTCTTGGCTACGCCGCGCGCGATTGGTAGGGCTTGCCATCCGGTCGCAGCCCACCCGGTCAAAACAGGAGCACCAGATGAGCCACTATACCGACGCGCTGACCCAGCTTGGCAGGAAAGCCGATCTGCCCGACAATCCCGATTCCGCGATCCTGGAACGGGTCGCGAATCCGCAGCCCGGCCAGACTTATGCCGTGCGGTTCACGCAGCCCGAATTCACCAGCCTGTGCCCGATCACGGGTCAGCCCGATTTCGCGCATCTGGTGATCGACTATGTGCCCGACGCCTGGCTGGTCGAATCGAAATCGCTGAAGCTGTATCTGGGCAGCTTCCGCAATCACGGTGCGTTCCACGAGGATTGCACCGTCGGCATCGGCAGGCGGCTGGTTGATCTTCTTGCGCCCACATGGCTGCGGATCGGCGGCTATTGGTATCCGCGCGGAGGCATGCCCATTGACGTGTTCTGGCAGACCGGGACGCCGCCCACCGGGCTGTGGCTGCCCGATCAGGCCGTGCCGGGATATCGCGGACGCGGCTAGGCGCGGCGTGTCGGCAATGCTTTGGGGGGATAATCCGGTCTTATCCCTGCCTTGCGCTTGCAGCGGATTGCCCGGCTTTCTATAGAGAGCAGCATGGAATTTCCGGGGTTCGGACATCGAATTAGCGGCCCGGCGGCGTAAGAGGTCTTGCGCCGCCGGGTTAGTCTTGTCCGAACGATTGACGAAGGAACACCCCGATGAGCGCCGATACCCGCGCCGACGCCCCAGACTACCGCGATACCGTCTTCCTGCCGCAGACCGATTTCCCGATGCGGGCCGGACTGCCCGCGCGCGAGCCCGAATGGCTGGCGCGGTGGGCGCGAATCGGCATCTACGACACCCTGCGCAAAGGGGCGGGGGAACGCGCGCCCTTCATCCTGCATGACGGCCCCCCCTATGCGAACGGCAACCTGCATATCGGCCACGCGCTGAACAAGGTGCTGAAGGATTTCATCGTCCGCAGCCAGCAGATGATGGGACGCGATGCGCGCTATGTCCCGGGCTGGGATTGCCACGGCCTGCCGATCGAATGGAAGATCGAGGAACAGTACCGCCAGAAGGGCCTGGACAAGGACAAGGTCGATATCGTCGAGTTCCGGCAGGAATGCCGCCGCTTTGCCGATCACTGGATCGACGTGCAGCGAGACGAGTTCAAGCGCCTTGGCGTCAACGGCAAGTGGGACGATCCCTACCTGACGATGAACTATCACGCCGAGGCGGTGATCGCGGCCGAGTTCATGAAGCTGCTGATGAACGGCAGCCTGTATCAGGGCAGCAAGCCGGTGATGTGGTCGCCGGTCGAAAAGACCGCCCTGGCCGAGGCCGAGGTCGAATATCACGACCACACCAGCCACACGATCTGGGTGCGGTTCGAGGTATTGGAACACTCCGGAAAAAGAGCCAAGCAAGTTAGTAAACTGGCGTCATCACTCTATGGGGCGGATGAGCAGGAGGCTTACGTCTGGGCAAAAACCAACCCTTCTGCCGAACACTCTCGCAGCGGATTGATTGGTGCCAGGGTGGTCATCTGGACTACCACCCCGTGGACCATCCCGCAGAACCGTGCCGTCGCCTTCAGTCCCGAGATCGCCTATGGCATCTACGAGGTGGGCGGCGTGGCCGAGAGTGCCTCAGCCGTTGTGGGCGAAAAGCTGGTTCTGGCCGATGCGCTGGCCGAGAGCGTAAAGTCCGCCGCCAAGATCGAAAGCTGGACGCGGCTTGCCGACGTTCCGGCGGACGATTTGGAAGGCGTGGTGCTGGCCCACCCTTTCTGCGGCGTCGAAGGTGCGAATGGTGAGTGGGATTACGACGTTCCCATGTTGGCCGGAGACCATGTCACCGACGAGGCCGGAACGGGATTTGTCCACACCGCGCCCAGCCACGGCGATGACGACTATCAGCTTGGGCTGAAGCACGGTCTGAAGATGACCTATAACGTCGAACCCGATGGCACCTATCGCGCCGATCTGCCGATCTTCGGCGGCGAGGCGATCATCCAGCCCGACGGCAAGGATGGTCCCGCGAATGTCAGCGTCATCAAGAACCTTGCCTGGGCGGGCGCCTTGCTGGCCAAGGGCAAGATCAAGCACAGCTATCCCCATAGCTGGCGGTCCAAGGCACCGCTGATCTATCGCAACACCGCGCAGTGGTTCGCGGCGATCGACAGGCCGCTGGAAGACGGCATGGGCGAATATGGCAGCACCATCCGGGCGCGTGCGCTGACCTCGATCGACAAGCTGGTCAAGTGGACGCCGCAAAGCGGGCGCAACCGCATCCATTCCATGGTCGAGAACCGCCCCGACTGGGTGCTGTCGCGCCAGCGCGCCTGGGGCGTGCCGCTGACCTGCTTCGTGAAGAAGGGCGCCAAGCCCGATGCCGATGATTTCCTGCTGCGCGATCCGCGCGTGAACGACCGCATCATCGCCGCGTTCGAGCGTGACGGCGCCGACGCATGGTATCGCGACGGGTTCAAGGAACAGATGCTGGACGGCGTCGCCGACCCCGACGACTATGATCAGGTCATGGACGTGCTGGATGTGTGGTTCGACAGCGGATCGACCCACGCCTTCGTCATCCGCGATCGCGAGGACGGCAGTCCGGACGGCATCGCCGATCTGTATCTGGAAGGCACCGACCAGCATCGCGGCTGGTTCCAGTCGTCGCTGTTGCAGGCCAGTGCGACCAAGGGGCGTGCCCCCTACAAGGGCGTGCTGACGCATGGTTTCACGCTGGACGAGAAGGGCATGAAAATGTCCAAATCGCTTGGCAACACCATCCTGCCTGCCGAAGTCGTCGAACAATACGGCGCCGACATCCTGCGCCTGTGGGTTGCTCAGGTCGATTACACCGCCGACAGCCGCATCGGCAAAGAGATCCTGAAAGGCACGGCCGACAGCTATCGCCGGTTGCGCAACACGCTGCGCTTCCTTCTGGGCGCGCTAGCCGGGTTCGACGACGCCGAGAAGATCGACCCCGCCGAGATGCCCGAGCTGGAGCAGTTCATCCTGCACCGGCTGGCGCAACTGGATCACACCGTGCGCAAGGGCTACGACGCCTATGACTTCCAGGGTGTGTTCCAGACCCTGTTCCAGTTCTGCACCGTCGATCTGTCGGCCTTCTATTTCGATATCCGCAAGGATGCGCTGTATTGCGATGCACCGGACAGTCCCCGCCGCCGCGCGGTGCGGACGGTGATGGACATTCTCTATCATCGTCTGGTGACGTGGCTGGCCCCGATCCTGCCCTTCACCATGGAAGATGTCTGGTTGTCGCGGTTCCCGTCGGAATCCGACAGCGTCCATCTGCGGGATTTTGCCGTGACGCCTGCCGATTGGCTGAACGAGCCGCTGGCCGCGAAATGGGATCATGTGCGCCGCGCGCGCCGCGTGGTGACGGCGGCGCTGGAGGTCAAGCGCGCCGACAAGACCATCGGTGCCAGCCTGGAGGCCGCGCCCATCGTGCATGTCGAGGATCCCGAGATGCTGGCGGCGCTGAAATCGGTGAACTTCACCGACATGTGCATCGTCTCGGACCTGGCACTGACCGCCGATCCCGCCCCGAACGAGGCGTTCCGCATGTCCGAGGCGCCGGGTCTGGGCGTCGTGTTCGAACTGGCCGAAGGTCAGAAATGCCAGCGTTGCTGGAAGATCCTGCCCGATGTCGGCAGCCACAGCCATCCGGGCGTCTGCGCCCGCTGCGACGAGGTGCTAAGCCATGGTTGAAGAACTACGTTACCAGCCTGCCGGCGACCGTCATGACCGGATGACCTATCGGCGCTGCGGGCGGTCGGGGCTGAAGCTGCCGGCGATCAGCCTTGGGTTGTGGCATAATTTTGGCCATGACACCCCGCATCAGACCAAGCGCGACATTTGCCGCACGGCGTTCGATCTGGGCATCACCCATTTCGACCTTGCCAACAATTACGGCCCGCCCCCCGGCAGCGCCGAAGAGGCGTTCGGTGAAATCCTGCGGACCGATTTCGCGGGCTATCGCGATCAGCTGATCATCAGCAGCAAGGCCGGTTACGACATGTGGGTGGGCCCTTACGGCGAATGGGGCAGCCGCAAATACCTGATCGCATCTTGCGACCAGTCGCTGAAGCGGATGGGTCTGGACTATGTGGATATCTTCTATTCGCACCGCTTCGATCCCGAGACTCCGCTGGAAGAGACGATGGGGGCGCTGGACCACATCGTGCGGTCGGGGCGCGCGCTGTATGCCGGGATCAGCAGCTATAACAGCCAGCGCACGGCCGAGGCAGCGGCGATCCTGAAGGATCTGGGCACGCCCTGTCTGATCCACCAGCCCAGCTACAACATGCTGAACCGCTGGGTCGAGAATGACGGGCTGCTGGACAGGCTGGACGATCTGGGCATGGGCAGCATCGTGTTCACGCCGCTGGCGCAGGGGATGCTGACGAGGAAGTATCTGAACGGCATTCCGCAAGACAGCCGCGCCGCGCAGGGCAAGTCGCTGGCGGCCGACTGGCTGACCGATGACATGATTGCACGTCTGAACGGCCTGAACGATCTTGCGGCACAGCGTGGCCAGACCCTTGCGCAGATGGCGGTGGCGTGGACCTTGCGCGGCGGCCGTGTGACCAGCGCGCTGATCGGCGCCTCGCAGCCATCGCAGGTCGAGGATTGCGTCGGAGCCCTGTCCAACACCGATTTCAGCGACGCAGAACTGGCGCGGATCGACGAATTGTCGGCGTCGGGCGACGTGAACATCTGGGCGCGTTCGTCGGAGGGCGCGGGCGAGGGCTGAGGTCTAGACCAGCCACCAGCCCTTGTGCTTCAGCCGGTTGCGGATCGGCTGTTCCCTGGTCGGCAGGGCCGTCTGGTCAAACATGGGCCGTATCTTGTCGCGGCCCTTGCCTTGGTAGATCAGCTTCTTCGCCGGCTCCCATGCACGCAGGTATTTCTTGATCCGGTTGGGGGCCACGGCACTTTCCAGCGCGTCCAATACCGCGTCTTCCTCGCGCGCATACAGAAGCGGCAGGTTGCGATAATGACAGGTGGCATCACCGTCCAGCCCGGCCAGTTCCGGCCCGGGGCGTCCCCCGCCAAAGGAATGGATCACCAGCGGCAGCGTGACCTGGTCCAGCCATGGATCAAGGCTTTGGCAGGCCAGTTCGTCGCCCGGCTGATCGCGAATCGCGATCGCCCAGTTCAGGAACCGCCTGCCGAATTCGGCGGGGTCCGGTCCGAAGAACCAGCCCGCGTTGAAGTAGAGATAGCGTTCCCAGTGTTCGTCAGGCTGGGTCGTGTCGAGAGAGCATTCGAAATCCAGCCCGAAACGGTCATACAGCGATTTCCAGATGCCGCCGAAGCCCGGTCCGTAAAGCGGCGGGATCGGCCAGGTGCCTTCGCGCCGCATGGATGCCGAGGGGCGGGCGGCGTCGAAGGCAATTCGGTCCAGCGGCCCCCGTATCAGCGTATCGGTATCCAGAAACAGGAACGGTTCGCGCGGCGGCAACGCCAGCAGTGCTTCGATCTTGTTGCCATAGGGATAGGCTGCACCGAAATGCTGCGCGGTGAAGGGCAGCAGCGTCGCACCCATATCCTGCAGCGCCTCGCGCGTTTCAGCTGTGATCGCGGTGTCGTGGCCGGACCATGCGCCATCGGGTTGCGGTTCGGCGACGAAGACCCCCCTGGTCCAGTCCGGAGCCGCGTGACGCAGGCTGGCCATGAAGATCAGCGCCTGATATTCCAGCCGTCCCGCCTGGGCAACGATCAGAAGATTGGGCTGCGACGTGATCGGTGCGCCTTTCCTGGGGCCTGAACCGCCGCTGATGATGGTCTTGCTGCTCATGCTGCCCGTTCCCGTGAAATTGCCGCGACCTTAGACAGGATGGAACGCGGGTGGAAGTCCGCCTCGCCGCCCGGGACTGCCGCGGCAAGGCGGTTGTGGGCAAAACCCCGGCTTCGACGGCGTTAGTTCTGGACCAAACGAACGGTTTCTGGTCAGAGGGGGCGAGCCAGAAGAAGCAGGCAATAGAATGAGCATCCATCTTTATCAGAACGATCTTCCCGACGACGTCAACCTTGGTTCAGTGGTGGCGATCGATACCGAAACCATGGGCCTTGACCCGCGTCGCGACCGGTTGTGCCTGGTGCAGATGTCCTCGGGCGACGGCGACGCGCATCTGGTCCAGATTGATCGCGGCCAGACCGACGCCCCGAACCTGTGCCGGATGCTGACCGACGCAAAGGTGCTGAAGCTGTTCCATTTCGGCCGTTTCGACATCGCGGCGCTGGAAAACGCCTTCGGCGTCGTGACCTCACCAGTCTGGTGTACGAAGATCGCCTCGAAGCTGGTGCGGACCTTCACCGACCGTCATGGCCTTAAATATCTTCTGAACGAGCTGGTGGGCGTCGATGTCAGCAAGCAGCAGCAGACCAGCGACTGGGGCGCGCCTGACCTGACCGACGCACAGCTTGAATACGCGGCATCCGATGTGCTGCATCTGCACAAGCTGAAAGACGCGCTGGAAGTACGTCTGAAGCGCGAAAACCGGCTGGGGCTGGCGCAGGCCTGTTTCGATTTCCTGCCCGCGCGGGCGCATCTGGACCTGTTGGGCTGGGGTGATGAAAACGATATCTTTCATCACTAGATGAAGGCGGGGCCGTGGCGCGATGCCGCCGGGCTTGCAGGCAGATATTTGGGCAAAGAAGAAGAGGCATTCGGCTTGAACGATTACATCGAAACCGCGCGGCGCGTGATCCGGACCGAGATCCGGGGGCTGGATCTGCTGGCGACGGGGCTTGGCCCGGAATTTCTGGCGGCTGTCGAGACGATCCTTGGTTCGACAGGACGCGTGATCGTATCCGGCATGGGCAAGTCGGGCCATGTCGGAAGAAAGATCGCCGCGACGCTGGCCTCGACGGGGACGCCGGCTCAGTTCGTTCATCCGGCCGAGGCCAGTCATGGCGATCTGGGCATGGTGACACGCGCGGACGTTGCGCTGGTCCTGTCGAACAGTGGCGAGACGCCTGAACTGGCGGACCTGATCGCGCATACGCGGCGGTTTCAGATCCCGTTGATCGGCGTGGCGTCGCGACCGAATTCGACATTGCTGAGGCAGTCGGACGTGGCGCTTGTCCTGCCCGCGGCCGAAGAGGCCTGTGGAAACGGGATCGTTCCAACCACATCGACCACGATGACGCTGGCCCTTGGCGATGCGCTGGCGATCGCGCTGATGGAACATCGCGAGTTCACGCCCGAGCATTTTCGGACCTTCCATCCCGGTGGCAAGCTGGGCGCGCTGTTGTCGAAGGTCGGTGACCTGATGCATGCCGACATGCCGCTGGTCGATGAGAATGCCCCGATGACCGACGCGCTTCTGGTGATCAGCCAGAAAGGATATGGGGTGACCGGCGTGACCGATGGTTCGGGGCATCTGGTCGGCATCATCACGGATGGCGATCTTCGGCGTCACATGCAGGGCCTGCTGGATCACAGCGCCGCAGAGGTGATGACCCCGCAGCCACGCGTGATCACACCCGACGCCCTGGCAGAGGCCGCTCTGGCCGAGATGCAGGATCGCAAGATCACCTGTCTTTTCGCCGTCGAGAACGGTACGCCGCGCGGCATCCTGCATATCCATGACTGCCTGCGGGCGGGACTGGTCTAGTGCGATGAACCGGACCCGCATCGTTCGCTGGCTGCGCGTGCTTCTGCCGCTGGCGGCGCTTGCGATCCTGTCGACGATGTTCCTGTTTTCGCGTCAGCCGGGCACCGAGCCGCGGATTCCCTATGCCGAGGTGGATGCCGAGAACATGGCGCGCGGTCCCCGTGTGATCGCGCCTGAATATGCCGGTGTGACCAGTGACGGGGCCCGGATCTCGCTTAAGGCGGGGCAGGCGACGCCGGGAAACGACGGATCTGACGGAAATGCCAGTGATCTGCGGCTGGACTGGCGTCGTCCCGACGGTCTCAACGCCGATCTGACCGCCCCTGATGCGGTGTTGACCGAGGGGCTGATCGGGTTGCGGGGTGGCGTTCGGATGACGCTTTCATCGGGCTGGACGCTGGAGACGCCAATGCTGGACGCGGCGACGGACCGATCGCGCCTGGCTGCCGGTGACGGCGTTGATGCCCGCGCCCCCTTCGGACGTATCACCGCCGAGAACATGGAGTTGTTGCCAGATGGCGGCGCTGCCGCAGACGCGGATGAGGCCGCAGTCTTGAATTTCTCCGGCGATGTCCGTCTGATATACCAACCCTGAACCCCAGCACTCGATGACCCGCCGAAGGAGCCGACAACCCATGCTTCGCCCCCTGACCATCGCCTTGCTGCTGGCCGCTGCGCCGGCGACGGCCCAGAATATCGCCTTCGGTGGTGTAAAGGCCGATACCTCGGCCCAGGTCGAGGTGGCCGCAGACAGCCTGTCTGTCAATCAGTCCGACGGCAGCGCGGTGTTTACCGGCAATGTCGTGATCGGGCAGGGCGACATGCGGCTGTCGGCGGAAACGGTCACGGTCGAATATGCCGAGGGTGGGCAGAACCGCATCCGGTCCTTGCACGCGACCGGCAGTGTCACGTTGGTATCGGGCGCGGATGCGGCCGAGGCGCGCGAGGCGGTTTATGACGTTGAATCAGGCAATGTCACCCTGACAGGCGATGTCGTCATGACACAGGGGCGCAACGCGCTGACGGGTGACAAGATGGTGGTCAATCTTGTCTCCGGCACCGCGCAGGTCGATGGCCGCGTCCGTTCCGTCCTGCAACCTGAAGGAAACTGATGACGGGGGATTCAAAGCAGGGCGATGGCGGCTTGGTCGTTCGGGGCCTGCGGAAATCATATCGCAATCGCCCGGTCATCCACGACGTCTCGTTGTCGCTGTCGCGCGGTGAGGTCGTCGCGTTGCTGGGCCCGAACGGGTCGGGCAAGACCACCTGTTTCTACTGCATCGCGGGGCTTGTGCCCCCGGACGCGGGGCAGGTGCTGATCGACGGCCGCGATGCGACGCGCCTGCCGATGTTTCGCCGCGCGCGTATGGGCATCGGATATCTGCCGCAGGAGATGTCGATCTTTCGCGGGCTGACGGTCGAGCAGAACATCATGGCGGTGCTGGAGGGGACGTTGCGCGATCCCCGGCATCGCCGCGACCGGCTTGAGGAACTGCTGGGCGATTTTTCGATCACGCATCTGCGCGGCGCCCCGGCGCTGGCCCTGTCCGGCGGCGAGCGGCGACGTGTCGAGATCGCGCGATGCCTCGCGTCGGATCCGAAATTCCTGCTGCTGGACGAACCCTTCGCCGGCGTCGATCCGATCGCGGTCGGTGAAATCCGGGGACTGGTCCACGACCTGAAATCGCGCGGAATCGGCGTGCTGATCACCGACCACAATGTACGCGAGACGCTGGGGATCGTGGATCGCGCCTATATCCTGCATGACGGACATGTGCTGATGTCGGGAACCACTGAACAGATCGTGTCCGATCCGAAGGTGCGCGAAGTCTATCTGGGCGAAAGCTTCCGCATGGTCTGATCGCGCGCGACGCCGGATGCGGAAACTGCTCACGCAATCGTGCCCCCCGTTGACAGAACCGATTTGCTGTCACCAAATTGACTTACGCGGGTGCGGTAACGCGCCGTGCCCCGCCATCCCCGTTTTCCGCCGTGGGCCGGCTGCTTGAACGGGTCGGCGCATACGGCAGGGACGGGCAACCGGAGAGGAAAGACGATGCGCTACACCATCAGCGGAAAACACATTGATGTCGGTGATGCCCTCAGTACCCATGTGGAGACCGAGCTGGGCGAGACGGTGACAAAGTATTCGCAGCGTCCGACCGACGCGACGGTGACATTTTCCAAGGATGCGCATCAGTTCCTGTGCGATTCGGTGGTGCATCTTTCGACCGGCCTGACGGTGCAGGCCAAGGGCGTCGCGACCGAGATCTATGCCGCCTTCGAAGCCTGCCGCGAGAAGATGGACAAGCAGTTGCGCCGCTACAAGCGTCGACTGAAGGACCATCACAAGGATCGCTCGGAACCGGTTGTGTTCGGTCAGGCCGGCATATATGTGCTGGCCGCCGACGAAGAGGAATGGGAAACGCAGGACAGCGGACTGCAGCCCATCATCATCGCCGAGATGGAATCCCGTGTGCCGACATTGTCGGTCGGTGACGCGGTCATGCAGATGGAACTGGCGGGGGCGCCGCTTCTGGTGTTCCGCAACGAGAAACATGGTGGCGTGAATGTCGTCCACCGCCGCGAAGACGGCAATGTGGGCTGGATCGATCCGCGCGGAAATGGCTGACGCCAACCGCCACGCCAGCAGAAACTGAGCCGCCCCCGGGTTCAAGCCCGGGGGCGCACAGCTTGGGGAAGACGCGCGAACATGCAACTCAGCGAGATCCTGAAGCCCGGCGCCGTGCGTTCGGTAGGGCAGATCACGTCGAAGAAGCGGTTGTTTCAAGAACTTGCCGATCTGGCCGCAGCCGAATACCGGCTGAATGCCTCGGAAGTTCTTGATGCCCTGCAAGAGCGCGAAAGCCTTGGCCCGACCGGGGTAGGGCAGGGCGTGGCCCTGCCGCACGCAAGGCTGCACGGGCTGGAAAAGGTGGTTGGGCTGTTCCTGAGACTGGAAAAACCCATGGATTTCGACGCCGTGGACCGCCAGCCGGTCGATCTGGTCTTCGCCCTTCTGGCACCCGAAAGCAGCGGCGTCGATCACCTCAAGGCCCTGGCCCTGGTGTCCCGGACGCTGCGCGACGGAGACCTGCGCAGCAAGCTGCGGGCCAACGACAACCCCTCGGCGCTGCATGCCGTTCTGGCTGCCGCGCAGGGGATCAAGGCCGCCTGAGACCTTTGAAACGGACCGATTCGGACCTATATTCGGGACTCAAGGACCAGAGGAGGGCCGAAGATGACCAAGCATATCAGCGATCAGCCACGCGCTCATGCCGGAACACGCCTGCGCGAATACACGCGGCAGGAACGCGAGGCCGGCATGCATCCGGCGGTCGCCACGCTGCGTGCTCGCCCCCAGACTCGCGGGCAGGAAAATCGCAAGACCGCCGAATATCTGCGGATCGAACGTGACCGGCTTGCCTGAACATGGTTCTGCCGGATCAGCAAAAGGGCCGCATTTGCTGCGGCCCTTTTCCATTTCTGCAAAGATATGCCGGTGTCAGGCGCGGACCAGCCGTTCGTAGTCCTCGGCGATGTCGCGGGTGGTCTGGCCGACCTGAAAATGCCAGTCACCGATCTGCCCCACGGGGGTCACCTCGGCTGCAGTGCCGGTCAGGAAGCATTCCTGAAAACCTTCCAGCTCGTCGGGGGTAATGCGGCGCTCGTGGACGGTCAGCCCCTTGTCCTTCAGCATCTGCACGACGGTCTGGCGCGTGATGCCGTTCAGGAAACGGTCGGCCAGCGGGGTGTGGATCTCTCCGTCCTTGACGAAGAAGATATTCGCCCCGGTGGCTTCCGCGACATATCCTTCCCAGTCCATGAACAGCGCGTCGGAACAGCCTTTCGCCTCGGCGGCATGTTTCGACATGGTGCAGATCATGTATAGGCCGGCGGCCTTGGCGGCGGTCGGGATGGTTTCGGGGCTGGGACGTTTCCACTTGGCCACGTCCAGCTTGGCGCCTTGCATCTTCGCATCGCCGTAATAGCTGCCCCATTCCCAGGCGCAGACCGCCATGCGAACCGGGTTGCGGCTTGCCGAAACGCCCATGTCCTGTCCTGACCCGCGCCATGCGACGACCCGCACATAGGCGTTCTCGAAGCCGTTGGCCTTCAGAACGGCCTCTTTCGCCGCGTCGATCTCGTCGGGGCTGTAGGGAATCGGCATGTCCAGCAGGCGACCGGATTCAATCAGCCGCACCGAATGTTCGTGGCTTTTGAAGATCTTGCCGTTGTAGCAGCGCTCGCCCTCGAATACCGAGCTGGCATAGTGCAGCGCGTGGGTCAGGATATGCACCTTCGCGTCGCGCCATTCGATCAGTTCGCCATCCATCCAGATCTTGCCGTCGCGATCGTCGTAAGCCGCCGTCATCTTTGTCTCCATTCGGATCGGGATTTTTCATATCTTGCGCGGGTCCGCCCGAATCCGGCCCTTTTGTTGCGCGAAGCACTTGACGGCTAGCAATCGAATCTTGGAAAGTCAACAACGCTGCCCTATCAAGCGCGAAGCATCGAAAGGACATTCCGAATGCAGAAGAAGGCGCGCATCCAACAGATGGTTGGCGAGGACCTGCTGTTCCTCACCGACGACCAGCTGCGCCGTGGAATCGAGGCGATGTTCTTTGCGTATCGCGCCTTCACCGCCGATCCCGACCTGATCCTGGCGGACATGGATTATGGTCGCGCCCATCATCGCGCGCTGCATTTCATCAACCGCGATCCCGGCCTGACGGTGACCTCGCTTCTTGCGGTTCTGGGCGTGACCAAGCAATCGCTGAACCGGGTGTTGCGGACGCTGATCGAGGATCAACTGGTCGAAAGCAGGGTCGGGCATCGCGATCGGCGCGAACGCCGGCTGTTCCTGACCGACAAGGGAACAGCCCTTGAACGTCGCCTGTCCGAGGCACAGCGCGCGCGCATGCGCACCGCCTATCGCAACGCGGGGCCGCAAGCCGTCGCCGGCTTCCGCCAGGTGCTGGAAGCGATGATGGACCCCGAGACGCGTGCGCAGTATCAGGCAATGAAGGAATTGCCCGACGAGAATTGAGGCCCGCCATGAGCAGCCAGGAAAGTCATGTCCTGATCGTCGATGACGATGAACGCATCCGCGCCCTGCTGGGGCGGTTCCTGCGCAAGAACGGGTTCATGGTCACCATGGCGCGTGATGCGGCGCAGGCGCGCAGGCTGCTGGCGGGGCTGGAGTTCGACCTGATCGTTCTGGACGTGATGATGCCGGGCGAGGATGGCATCTCGCTGACGCGGGCGCTGCGCGAGCGGCTGGACACCCCCATCCTGTTGCTGACCGCAAGGGGCGAGATCGAGGATCGGATCTCCGGTCTTGAAAGCGGCGCGGACGATTACCTGTCGAAGCCGTTCGAGCCGCGCGAATTGCTGTTGCGGATCGGTGCGATCCTGCGGCGCGTGCCGGTCGCGGAAATGGCCCAGCCAAAGTTCCTGACGATGGGCAACCTGCGCTATGACACCGACAAGGGCGAGTTGTGGCAGGGCGATGCGCTGCTGCGCCTGACGGGGACGGAACAGGCCCTTCTGCGCCGGCTGGCGGCCAGTCACGGCCAGCCGGTCAGCCGCACCGAGTTGATCGACGATCTGGGTCGGGGCAGCGGAAATGCCGACGAGTCGGAAAATTCCGAACGCGCGATCGACGTGCAGATCACGCGCCTGCGCCGCAAGATCGAAACAGATCCCAAGGAACCGCGTTTTCTGCAGACCATACGCGGCACCGGCTACATGCTGGTGGTCGACTGATCTTGCCCCGCCTGCCCGCGCGGCCTAGCCTGCGCGCCGATGGACGCAAATCCGACATATCAGGGAATCGATCTGGACGCCCACACCGCCCTGGCCCTGCTGGAATGGCAGGCCGAGATGGGCGTGGACGAACCGGTTCTGGATAGCCCGGTTGACCGGTTCGAACTGGCTGCGCGGCCAAAGCCTGTCGCACCGATGCCGCCCCTGCCGATGCAGGCAGCTGCCCGGCCGGCGCCGCCGGTCGCCGATGCCGCGGACGACGTGGCCGCCCGCATCGCCCAGGCCGAGGCGCTTGCGACGGCAGTGGACAGTCTGGACGCGCTGGCAAGGGCCCAAGAGGCGTTCGACGGGATCGAACTGAAGAAGGGCGCCCGCAATTTCTGTTTCTCGGACGGAAACCCGAAGGCGCGCGTCCTGATCCTGGGAGAGGCGCCGGGCGACGAAGAGGACCGTCAGGGTCGTCCCTTCGTGGGGCGCGCGGGGCAGTTGCTGGACCGCATGTTCGACGCGATCGGGCTGTCGCGCAGTGCGGTCGATGCCGAAAAGGCGCTGTATATCGTGAACGTGCTGACATGGCGCCCGCCGGGAAATCGCGATCCGTCTGCCGATGAAATCTCTGTGAGCATGCCGTTCCTCAAGCGGCATATCGACCTGGCGGGGCCGGATCTTGTGGTTCTGATGGGGAATATTCCGTGTCAGGCGGCGCTGGGGCGGCGCGGCATCCTGCGGCTTCGCGGCCAGTGGACGCAGGCGTTCGGGCGCCCGGCACTGCCGATGACCCACCCTGCCTATCTGCTGCGCAACCCGGTCGCAAAGCGCGAGGCATGGGGCGACCTTCTGTCGCTGGCCGACCGGCTGGATGGGCTTTCCGTTTAGGTTCCGTTTCCGCATCATGGGCTACAGCCTGTCAGGCACCTAACGGAACCGACGCATGCGTTTTCTTTTTCGCAGCCTTTCCGGGCTGTTCATCACATTTCTGACCTTTGGCCTGCTGTTCGTGGCGGGCTTTCAGCTGTTTCAGGCGATGTCGTCGCGCGGATCCGGGGGAATGGCGCGCGAGGGCCAGGAACAGGTTTTCACCGCGCGTCTGCTGACCGTGGCACCGGGCGTGGTTCAGCCCGTCATGCAGGTCTTTGGCACCGTCGAATCGCGGCGGCGGTTGCAATTGCGATCCGGCGCGGCGGGGCAGATCGTCTATCTCGATCCCGCCATGCAGGAAGGCGGGCAGGTCCGCCAGGGTCAGTTGCTGGTCCGTGTCGATCCGTCGGCGGCGCAAGCCGCGCTGGACAACCAGCTTGCCGCAAGGGACGACGCGCAGGCCAGCTTGGCCGATGCCGAACGCAATGTGCAGGTGGCGACAGATGATCTGGCTGCGGCCGAGCGGCAGACCGAACTGCGCCGCGCAGCGCTGACCCGTCAGGAATCGCTGGCCGACCGGGGCCTTGGCACCAGTGCCGATCGCGAAACCGCCGAACTGGCGGTTTCCACCGCCGAGCAGGCGGTGATCGCAGGACGCTCGGCCCTCGCCGCGGCGGAATCCGCCGTCACCGCGGCCCAGAATGCGCTGCGCCGGGCTGAAATCGATCTGTCCGAGGCGCGACGCGAACTGGCCGATACCGAAATCAGGGCCGGTTTTGCGGGCCGCGTGACCTCGGTCACGGCGGTTGAAGGGGGGCTGGTCAGCCTGAACGAACAACTGGCTGAAATCATCGATCCGGCGTCATTGGAGGTGCAGGTGCCGCTGTCGCTGGATCAATATGCGCGGCTTCTGACGGAAAATGGCCGGCTGCAGGACCTGCCCGCGACGGTGGTGCTGGATGGGTCTGCCGGTCGGCTGACGTCCCGGGCGCGGCTGGACCGCGCCGCGGCCTCGGTCGCCGAGGGGTCGGCGGGCCGGATCGTCTATGCACGGATCCTGTCCGATTCTGACGTGCTGCGGCCGGGCGACTTCGTCAGCGTCGAGATATCCGAACCGCAGATCGCGAACGCCGCCCTGATCCCCGCCGCTGCCGTCGGCACCGACGGGTCGGTTCTGGTCGCGGATGCCGAGGGTCGGCTGACAGCCATGCCGGTCAGCGTGCTGCGTCGTCAGGCCGACGATGTGATCGTCGAAGTGCCAGCCGCTTTGGCAGGCGCACGGATCGTTGCCGAACGCGCACCGCAGCTTGGCACCGGGATCCGTGTCCGCGATGCCGCCGCGCCCGTCCCGGCACAGGATCAGCGCGCCCTGAACACACAGGGGCAGGGCAATGGCTGAGGGTCGCGGGCTGCTGTCGGTCTTTGCGCGTCACCGCACGCTGGCCAATCTGGTCATGGCGGTGATGGTGGTGGGCGGGCTGTATGCCGCGCCGCAACTGCGCGCGCAATTCTTTCCCGATACGGTCGTCCAGGAAATCGACGTGCGGGTGCAATGGGACGGCGCCGGTCCCGAAGATGTGGACAATTCCATCATCGCGGTTCTTGAACCGGCCCTGATGGGGGTCGAGGGCGTCGCACTGACTACCTCGCGCGCCGTGCAGGGCAGCGGACGCATCGAGGTCGAGTTCGAACCCGGTTGGGACATGTCGCGTGCCAAGTCCGATGTCGAGACAGCGATCAGCGGGGCGGGGGATCTGCCGGAGGGCGCCGAAGATCCCGAGATCGAGCGCAGCACGTGGCGTGACCGGGTCGCCGACGTGGTCATCTCGGGTCCGGTCGGACTGGATCAACTGACGCGGATCGCGGATGATTTCGTCAACCGGCTTTATGCCGAGGGGATCACCCGGCTCAGTCTCACCGGCATTGCCGCCCCCGAGGTTCTGGTCGAGGTGCGGATGGCCGATCTGGTGCGCCACGACATCACGCTGGAACAGATCGCGACGGTCGTCGGCGCGGCGGCCTCGGTCAGCCCTGCGGGGGACGTGGCCTCGGGCGCATCACGGGTTCGAACGGGGGTCGAGACGCGCGATCCCGCCGCCGTGTCCGGCCTGCTGCTGACGGCGTTGCCGGATGGCACGCAGTTGACGGTTGGCGATGTCGCGGATGTGGGCCTGTCAGGCATGGATCGGAACACCGCCTACTATGTCGATGGGCAGCCTGCGGTGATGGTTCAGGTGCAGCGCAGCGCATCGGGTGATGCGATCGGCATGCAGCGCAGCGTCGAGGAAGTCGTCCGGCAGATGCAGCCGACCCTGCCCCAAGGGGTGGGGGTCGAACTGGTCCGCGCGCGCGCGGAACTGATCGCCGCGCGGCTGGAACTGCTGCTGGACAACGCCGTGGTCGGGCTTGGGCTTGTGCTGGCGCTGCTGTTCCTGTTCCTGAACGCTCGCACGGCGCTATGGGTGGCTGCGGGCATTCCGGCCTCGCTGCTGGCGGCGGTGGGGCTGATGTATGCGGCGGGCATGACGCTGAACATGATCTCGCTGTTCGCGCTGATCCTGACACTGGGGATCATCGTCGATGATGCGATCGTGGTAGGTGAACACGCGGATTATCGCGCCCGGAAGCTGGGCGAACCGGCTGTCGTCGCGGCCGAGCGTGCCGCGGGGCGGATGGCGGCGCCGGTGGTGTCGTCGTCGCTGACCACGATCATCGCCTTCACGGCGCTGATGGCGATCGGCGGGCGCTTCGGCGACATGATCGCGGATATCCCGATGACGGTGATCCTTGTTCTGATCGCGTCGCTGGTCGAATGTTTTCTGGTCCTTCCCAACCACATGTCCCACGCCCTGACGCGCGCGGCGCGGCGGAACTGGTATGACCGTCCGTCGCGGGTTGTGAACCGTGGGCTGGACTGGCTTGTCGGCCATGTCCTGCGACCGTTGATGGTATGGGTGCTGCGGCTGCGTTATCCGGTTCTGGCCGGAACGGTGGTGCTGTTTTCCTGGTCGGTTTCCGCGCTGATGACGGGGCAGGTGCCGTGGCGGTTCTTCGATGCGCCCGAACAGGGCAGCGTGGCGGGGAATTTCGCGATGCTGCCGGGGGCCACGCGCGACGATACGATCCGTGTGATGCATATGGTCCAGGCCGCCGTGGACGATGTGGCGGCCGAGTACGAGGCGGAATACGGCGTCAACCCGGTGACGCATGCGATGACGATGGTCGGCAGCAATTCCGGCCGCCCGCTTCCTGGATCGGATACCAAGGACGCCGATCTTCTGGGGGCGGTGCAACTGGAACTGATTGATCCCGATTTCCGGCCCTATTCCAGCTTCGATTTCGTTGCAGCCCTGCAGCGTGCGATGCCAAGCGATCCAAGACTTGAGGCGATCAGCTTTCGCGGGTTCATGTCGGGGCCGGGCGGCGATGCGATCTCGGTGCGGATGACCGGCGCCGAGGCGCAGCGGCTGAAGGACGCGGCCGAGGCGCTGAAGCTGCGTCTGTCCGCGTTCCCCGAGGTGTCGGCGCTGGAAGACAGCATGTCCTATGACAAGGACGAACTGGGACTGCAACTGACCCCGCAGGGCAAGGCGTTGGGGTTCACCACCGAGACGCTGGCGCGAGAGCTGCGGCAGAGACTGGCGGGGATCGAGGCGGCGACATATCCGGTCGGCACCCGAACCGGGGCGATCCGCGTGGAACTGCCCGAGGATGAGCGCCGCGGAGATTTTCTGGACCGGATGATGATGCGCACATCGTCCGGGCAATGGGTGCCGCTTGGCGACATCGTGACCGTGGGGACCGAGGCCGGTTTCTCGATCATCCGCCGAGAGAATGGCGAACGGATGATTTCGGTCACCGGCGATATCTCTGGCGACGATCCCTCGCGCGCGGCCCAGATCACCACGCTTCTGCAGTCCGAGATCCTTCCTGCGGTCGCGGCGGAATACGGCATCAACTATCAGACCACCGGACTTGCGGAACAGGAACGCGACTTTCTGGGCGACGCGGCGCTGGGTTTCGGGCTGGCGCTGACCGGCATCTACATGGTCCTGGCCTGGATCTTCGCCAGTTGGAGCAGACCCTTCGTGGTGATGTCGGTCATTCCCTTCGGCCTCGTCGGCGCGGTCTGGGGGCACCATCTGTGGGCACTGCCGATGTCGATGTTCTCGATCGTCGGGTTGCTGGGCATGTCGGGGATCATCATCAACGATTCGATCGTCCTGATCTCGACCATCGACGAATACGCTCGCGACCGAGGCTTGCGGCCTGCGATCGTCGATGCGGTCTGCAACCGGTTCCGGCCTGTCCTGCTGACGACCGCAACGACGGTTCTTGGTCTGGCGCCGCTACTGTATGAACGGTCTTCCCAGGCGCTGTTTCTGAAGCCGACCGTGGTGACGCTGGCCTATGGCCTGGGTTTCGGGATGATCGTCGTGCTTCTGGTCGTGCCCGCCGTGCTGGGGATCGGCGCGGATATCGGACGATCGCGGCAGGGATTCGGGCGCGGTCTTCGTGCGCCCGCGCTGCGTGGGCCGGTGCGTCTTGGCACGGGCCTTGCGGGACTGTCGTTTCTGGCGGTCCTGCTGCCCGCGACGCTTTTGCCGGCGCTTGGCGTCGGGTTGCCGCAGTGGTTTCCGGTGGCCCCCACAATCTGGGCGGCACTAGGCTGGTATGCCTGCGCGTTGCTGGCGGTGGTGCTGGTGACGGGCGCGGTCAGTCTTGCAGGTCGCAGCCCTGCATCTCGACCGCGCCATCAGCGCGGACCAGCGTGATCCGCACCTTTTCGGGGTGCAGGTCGAAAGGCGCGCCTGACGGCGCCACGAAATCCGCCGTCGCGCGCACGCCGCCACCGTCCTGCGTCAGGACAGGCTGTGACACCCAGACCTCGGGCCGATCGACCAGTTCCATCGCCGCTGCCTGCGTCCGGTCGTCTTCGGGCAACACCGCGCTGAGCCGCATTCCGTCGTCGATGCTGGTCAGGTGGCAGACCGGCCTCGTGTCCAGCAATTGCGGCGCCTGTGTCAGGGCGTCCTGGATGACGGGGTCGGGGCTGTCCGCGGCCGGGGCGGACTGCAAGACGACATGGGCCGGCACGCAGATATTCTCGCACAGACCGAAATCGACTGCGGCCTGCAAGGTGATCGGCGTCGCAGAATCGGCGGCGTGGGCCGTGAAGGGCAGCACCAGCCGGTCATGATAGCCAAGGCTCAGATCGCCGCCCGAACTGATCGCCTGTGGTGCGGGCCAGTGCAGCGTGATCCCGGCAAGATTGGTCGAACCTTTCCAGTCAAAGCTGGGCGGCAGGCCGCTGTCGCCGGGGCTGCGCCAATAGGTCTTCCATCCGGGCTCAAGCCGCAGTTCAAGCGCCGCGACCCGGTTGCCGTCCTGGTCGGTCCAGCCCGGCAGAAGGCTGGCCGACGACAGCCCCGGCGGCAGATCCTGCGCCATCGGGGGCAATGCGCCGATCGTCAGGAATGCGAATGCAAGGGCCGGGACATGTTTCATGCCTTGCTGGATAGCCGCAGCCGGGCGCGCGCCCAAGTCACAAACGCGCGGGGGACTTGCAACAATCGCACCAAGCGCCGATCTTGAAGACAAAGGAGGCCCCATGAGCAGCAGCCCCGACGACCAGCCTGACGACCATGTTGACGGCAATCTGACCGGAAAGATCCTGATCGCGATGCCGGGAATGGCGGATGCGCGCTTTCAGCGGTCGGTGGTGCTGGTGTGTGCGCATTCCGACGAAGGGGCGATGGGGCTGGTCTTGAACCGTCCCCTGCCGGAGATCGGCTTCGGCGACCTGCTGGAACAGTTGGGGATCGAGGCTGATGATGCCGCCCGCCAGATCGAGGTGCGCTTCGGCGGCCCGGTCGAGCCGGGGCGCGGTTTCGTTCTGCACAACGTGCCGGAACATGGTGAAGATCCCGAAGGGCGGCTGCGGATCTCGGGTGTGCTGGCGATGACCACGACCCGCGACATCCTTGAGGATCTGGCACATGGAGAAGGGCCGGAATCTGCCGTGCTGGCCCTGGGTTATGCCGGCTGGGGGCCAGGCCAGCTGGAAGAAGAGATGTTGCAGAACGGCTGGCTGACCGGCGACGGCGCGGAAGAGCTGATCTTCGGCGATGATCATGACGAAAAATGGCAGGCCGCGCTGAAGGCGCAGGGCATCGACCCCTCGCTTCTGTCGGCTGCAGCGGGTCGCGCCTGACGCCGCGACCCGCCTTGCCGGTCAGGCCGCCTTTGACTGTGCTGCCTGCATCTCGGCCCGGTTGGACCGGACCGAGGACCACAGCGACAACCCGATCAGGCCAGCGCCGCCCAGCCCGGTGATGATTTCCGGGATATGCACCAGTGACTGCACGAACATGATCAGAGACAACGCGATGATGGCGTAGAACGCGCCATGTTCCAGATAGCGGTATTGGGTCAGCGTGCCGCGTTCGACCAGCATGATGGTCATTGATCGGACATACATCGCCCCGATTCCCAGCCCGATGGCGATGATGAACAGGTTCTGCGTCAGCGCGAAAGCCCCGATCACCCCGTCAAAGCTGAACGATGCATCCAGCACCTCGAGATACAGGAACGCGCCCAGCCCGCCCTTCGCGGCATTCGCGCGGGTGCTCTGTGCGTCGTCCAGCAGACCCCCTAGCACCTCGACCAGCAGGAACGTCAGCAGGCCCCAGATCGCCGCAGACAGGAAGACCTGCTGCGAAACCGGATCGGCTTGCAGCCGCGAAAAGCCCATGACGGCGATCAGGGCGATGGCGACCTCGACCCCGCGAATGCTGGCATACCGGGCCATGTGCCGTTCCAGCCAGCGCACCCAGTGCACGTCCTTTTCGTGATCGAAGAAGAAGCTGAGCCCGACCATCATCAGGAAGGTTCCACCGAACGCCGCAATCGGCAGATGTGCGTCATGCATGATCCGCGCGTATTCGCCCGGCTCGGTTGCCGCCAGCACCATCGCCTCCCACGGCCCGATCCGTGCGGCGATCACGACGATCAGCAGCGGGAAGACGATCCGCATGCCGAACACCGCGATCAGGATGCCCCAGGTCAGGAAACGTCGCCGCCACACGGGCGTCATGGTCTTCAGCTTGTTGGCGTTGACGATGGCATTGTCGAAGGACAGCGAGATCTCGAGAACCGCCAGCACCGCACAGATGAAGAAGATGGTCAGCGTGCCGCCCGCGGTGCCGGTCGTCTGCCATCCAAGAGCCGCCCCCAGGGCCAGCCCCAGCGCGGTGACGATGAAGGCCCATCGGAAATAGCCAAGCGTCGAGCCAGCGCCGGTTCCAGCGTGATCACTGGGCGTGCGGCCCGGGGAAGAGGTGTTGTCCTGCATGATTGAATGTCTCGGCGGCGTCTGGAAAGTTGCGACGCCGACATCACGGACGCGCCGCCGCATCCGCCAGAGGGGCCCGGTCATCGAACTGACCCGCCGAACAGGGCGGGCATCGCCGCATTATCATCGTCCCGGATGGTTTGAAAGCCCGTCGATGGCCTAAGCATTGCCGGACCTTGCCAGGCCAGGCTGTGTCTGGTGGATGCCGCGTTGCCGTCAGATCTCGGCTTCGGCCAAGGCACCGGGGTGCATGATCTCGATCCGGCGACGGCCGGTGCGGATCAGTCCCCGCCGGCGCAGTTGCGACAGCACGCGGCTGACGATCTCGCGATTGGCACCGATGGTCGCGGCGATTTCGGAATGGGTCGGCATATCGGTCAGCACGGCGCCCGGATGCAGAAGGCCCCGTTCGAACGCGAACGAGACCAGATAGGACCGGACCCGCTGTTCGACGCTTTGCGTCACCAGTTGCAGATGCCGCCGGGTCAGAATGCGGACGCGATCGGTCAGGGAAAGAAACATGCGTTGCCGGACCAGCGGCAGGCGATCCAGCATCCGCAGGAACGAAGCCTGTTCCAGCACCAGCACCTGCGACGGCTCGCGCGCCACGACGGCCAGCGATCTGCTGCCGCCGTCCAGGGCGGACAATTCGCCGAAGTGATCGCCGATCTGAAAGCGGGTGAAGATGACCTCTCGCCCGTCTTCGGTCCAGTGAATCGCCATCAGCGCGCCCGAGATCAGGAAATAGACATCACAGGCGGCGTCGCTTTGCTCGAACAGGGTTTCCCAGGCGGACAGGGATACGACATGGCTGCGGACATTCAGGTCGGCCAGATCCTCGGCGCTGATCCCGGCCAGCAGCGGCAGATCATATCTCAGCAATGCCTGTCCCATATGGGGATCTCAACCGGCCAGCGCGATGCGGGCGCCGCGCATCTCGGGCAGATGCGAGTCGGAGGGGAAATAGCTGCAGGCGACGGCCAGCGCGCTGCCGTCATCCTGTGGCAGCTCGGCCAGATCCAGCGCGGCGCGCAGTTGCCACAGCCGGGCACCCTGGCTGTCGGCCAGCGCCACGGCATCCTGTAGATGACGATGCGCCACCTCGATCCGGCCAAGGCGCAGGGCGATGGCCGCATGCAGGCGCATCGTCTCGGCCTGCCAGCACCACAGTCGCGATTGCCGACCTTCCTCGACGGCGGCTGCGGACAGATCAAAGGCGTGGGTCAGTTCGCCGGCCCGAGCCAGCGCCGCAGCATAATGGGTCTGAAAATAGGGCAAACCGATCAACGCGCCGATCGCGCGCAGGGTGCGAATCGCGCCGTCAAACGCCTCGCGTCCCGATACGCTGTCGCTGCTGGTGGGCTGGATGACGTGCAGCCAGCACTGGCCGATCAACCCCCAGAACTCGGCGCCTTGTTCTGCGGCGACGGCCATGCCGCGCTGCAGCCGCGCCAACGCTTCGTCGACACGTCCGGCCGCGTGCAACGGAACGCTGCCCCAGATCAGCGCATAGGGCTGCATGACGGGAATGTTCAGCGCCTGCTGATGCGCGTCGGTTTCGGCCAGAAGGGCGGTCAGGCTGTCGGTCTCGCCGCAGAAGACGCGTGCGGGCACCTCGAACATCTGCGCGGCGGCAAAGATGTCCATGCCGTATTGCGCAATCATCGGTGCGTGGCGTTCAATATCGTAAAGCGCACGGATGCGGGCGATATGGTCGAACTGCTCGCTGAACTCGCCCGAATAGAACCGGCCGCAATTGGACGCGGCCTCGGCCGCCAGCCGGATCTCGACCCGGTCGGGCCGAAGCTGGGCCTCGGCGGCATCCGCCGTCCGGTGCAGCAATTGGCCCAGATGGTCGGCGCCGGCGCGGTCGCCCGCGATGATGGCGTGGGCATAGCTGCCGAACAGCGCCGCGCCGTTCCCGTAACCGGGTGCGACATGGTCGCTGGCCAGTCGCATGACCTGATCGAAGGCGCGGCGAACTGGCGCCGCAGCATAGCCCTGCGACTGCATCAGCGTGGATCCAAGCGCCGTATAGGCGGCGATTTCCAGGTCCGCCCGCGCCGGCTGCCCCGCCGCCACGCCGGCACACATGCGCAGCGCGGACTGCGCGTGGTCCTGTGCCTCGGAGAACGCGCCGCGCAGCAGGGCCTGCTGGCTGGCGGCAAGATAGCTGCGGGCGGCGGGCAGATGCAGTTGCGCGCGGCTTTGGTGATTGGCCAGCATGGCGGGCCCGGCCTCGGTCAGGTCGGCGCATGTGCCCTGCAGCAGTTCGGCGACGCGGGCATGCAGCGCGATGCGCGTGCCGCGCAGCAGCATCCGGTAGGCGGCGCGTTGCAGCAACGCATGGCTGAAGACCCAGCGATCCGGACCGGCAGGACGCAGGATATCGGCCCGATGCGCCATCGCCAGAAGTTGCGGTATGTCATCCGCCGGGGCGGCCAGCGCCTGCAGCAGCCGTTGCGAAAAGCCGCGTCCCAGAACCGAGGCCTGCAGCAACGCGAACCGCGCGGGTCCAGCATTGTCGATCCGTTCCGTCAGCAGGTCGCTGAGCGTGGCCGGCAACTCGCCCGCTGCAGGATTGTGCTGGGCTGCGTGGCGGATCAGCTGTTCCAGAAACAGCGGCACGCCACCCGCGTGCCGGATCACGTCGTCGCGCGTGGCAGGCGACAGCCCGTCCGGGCGAACCGCGTCCAGATAGGCGCGGGATTCATAGGCGTCGAATGCATCGAGGCGGATGGTTTCGAGGGGCAGGTCTGAAAGGTGGCGGTCGATCAGGCTGGTCTCGCGGCTGGTCATCAGAACGCGCCACGGACCGCCCTGGATATCGCGCAGCAGTCTGCGCAGCACACCGAAACTGGCACTGTCCAGCCAGTGAAGATCCTCGAACAGCAGGATTCCACAGGGGTTCCGCGCCCGGACGGCCTGAGACAATGCGCTTTCGATCCGATCACGAAGCGCGCCGCTGGCGAACCGCGCCAGCAGCGCGTTGCCCTGCGGCAGGTTCAGCATCAGCGCAAGCCCCAGAACCGCATCGTCATCCAGTTGTGCGAAGGTCGCGCGCAGCTGTCCGAAGTCGGGCTGCGCGCCGCCGAACAGCGACCGCAGCCAGCGGCGGAAGGGAACATGGCCCGCGCCGCCTTCCAGCGCATCGGCCTGAAACACCGCGCAGGGCTGGTCGCCGGTCAGAAAGGTACCCGCCAGTGCCGACTTGCCAATTCCGGCCGGCCCGACCAGCAGGCAGGGCCGGTCGGTCGCGTCACGAATTCGGTCCCGCTCTTGGGTGCGGCCGATGAAGGGTTGATCGCGCAGATCCTCGCCCGGCATGCCGCCCGCGGTCTGCTGCCCGGCATCGACGCAATAGACCGTCATCGGGCCAAATCCCTTCAGCACGGTATCTGGCCGGGCCCGCGCGGGCAGCGCGCCGCGCAGCAGTTCATGGGTTTCCGCCGCGATCAGAACCTCGCCGGGCGCGGCCGCGGATTGCAGCCGCTGCGCCAGGGTGGTCACCATGCCGGTCATGCGCGGCAAGGGACCATCGGTGCCCTCGGTGGCCCGCATCCGGGTCGCGACCTCGCCGGTGGCGACACCGGCGCGCAATGCCACGCTGCGTCCGTCGGGGAAGGTGAAGCAGGGCAGGCGGGCAATCGCCAGGGCCGCCTCGACGGCCTTGCGCGCGGCCAGTTCCTCGGCCCGTGTCAGGCCGAAGACCGCCACGATCCCGTCGCCCAGGAATTCTGTGATCTCGCCGCCGCCCGCATCGACAATCCGGCCGGTGCTGCCATAGAAACCGTCCAGCCAGTCCTGCAGATCCTCGGCGTCGGCGGTGCTGGCGAAATCGCTGAAGCCGACCACATCCACGAAGATCGCCGTCACCTGACGGCGCTCTCCTCTTCGGTTCAGGATGTCAGGATCGGCGGATGCCGGCATGTTGTCCCCCCGCGCGTCCCGTGCGTCACGGCAAGCGGGAGCGTTCTGCCTCTAGCACCGCAAGGCGATGGCTGTCGAACGGATTCGAAAGTGTCCAGCTGGTCCAGATGCGGAAGGCGCCGGGCAGCCCGTGGTCGCGAAACGCCGCCGGGCCCGGCTGCATCGACAACGGTCTGGCACTCATTTCCCCTTCGGGCAGGTTGGCCAGCGTGGCATCGGCAACCGTGATCCGGGCCGATACCGGAGCGACGCGTGCCGAAGTAAGATTGAAGTCGAAGGCCGAATAGTGCCAGCCGCCGAACCGGCTTTGGCTGACCACGACCTGCTGGCACAGCGCCTCGACCGCCGCACATTCGGGTGAATCCATCAGCGCCTGCGCGAAACCCGGCTGCTGATATCGTCCCGACCAGATGGGCGCAGCCTGGGGCGAGGCGACATGGTAGCTGCTGTTGTCCATCCGAAGCTGGCCCATGCGCTTGTTGAATCCATACATCCACACACCGGCCAGTTGCGGCGCGCGGCTGTTCAGATACAGGTTCGGCAGATAGCTGAAGATGCCGTCCTGACCATCGATCCCCACCCAGTTGATCGCGACGATCGCCTCGAAATAGTCGCGATATCCCAGCAGGCGGGGAAGGACCGACATGCGCACCCCGACCTGCTGGTTTGCCAGCAAGGCGACCGGGTGGGTTCCCGGTGGCGTCAGGCCTTGCGGCAGCAGGTGCATCCCGTCCGGCAGCACCGCTTGCAGGGCGGCGGAATCCACCGCGTGAAAGCTGAAGAACCCATCGATACTGCCGGTGCCGTAGAACGGCGTGACGGGCCAGGGCGCGGTCTGCGCATAGGGGCTGGCCAGTCGCGTGGCGTCGCCCGGCCCGGCATCAGGTGCCAGATCACCTTCACCGGTGATCTGGATATCCGCGCCGGTCAGGCCGCGCGCCGCCATCAACCCCGAGATCGTCGCCGCCTCGACGCATCCCGCGTTGATGCCGCATCGCGTCCAGTCGCCCGCCAGATACAGGTTCTCGAAGCCCGATCCGTCCGGCGGCAGCCGGTATTGCACGCTGTTCGGCACCGAAAGCACATAGCGTTCCGAGCCGTAGAAATTCTCGCGATAATACTGCGCGGCGAAACGCGCATCGTCATCGCCACCGTCGATGCTGTGCAGGATCTGGCCGTCGAAGCGCCCGTCTTTCTGCGCGCCCGGCCACATGCGGACAAGCTGGCTGTCGGCCCATTCCCTGCTGCGCTGTTCCATCGTGCCATGGTCGACACCGGCGTCATGGGCGGGGCTGCAGAAATACGCGATCGCCTTGGGCGGCGGATCCGGCCATGTCTCGCGCGGCAGCAGGTCGGACATGTCGGCCCATGTGTCCAGCGGCTCTGCAAAGCTGGTGATGACGGTTTGCAGGTGGGTCTGGTCGCCGGGATTGTGCTGCGCCACCAGCCCGTTCCACCCCAGTTCCCTTGGCGTCTTGTCGGTCCAGAACTGCGCGGCATGGGTGGCGACGGTCTGGACCTTGTCCATCATCGCCTGCCAGCGGGGCGAGGCATCGCGCAGTTCGGACGCCAGGTAAGGCATGGACCCCAGGGAGGCACCAAGGATGACCTGGTCGAAATCCTGCCCGCGCCGCAGCGTATAGGCGTGGCCGCGTGGCGGCGATTTTTCGCATTCGAAATCGGGATCAGACCAGTCGCTGATCTGATCCCATAGCGGCTGTGACGGCCAGCAGGGCAGCCCTGCGACGTCGCGCAGCGGGTCGTATTCGTCGCCGGCGACGCTGGCCTGCCGGACGATTTCGACCGCATCGATCGCACTGCGGTCGTGGTTCAGCACCAGCCTGGTCGCTGCGTTGAAGAACCGGAACCTGACGCCGCGATGGCGCAAGACCTGATAGTAGGGCGCGAAGATCGTGTCGCCCATGCCGGCCTGCATCTTGAAGAACAGCGATCCCTTGTAACAGAACGCCAGCCGCAGCAGGCCGCGTATCGCCGTGCCCGCCCCCACGCTGCGGTGATCCGTGACCCCGCCCGGATAGCCGAAGACATAATCATAGCAGCCCCTGAAAACCGCGGAATATACCGATTGCCGCGATGCCCCGTAATGCAGCAGCCATGCGCTGATTTCCCAATCGTCGATGGCGTCGAAGCCTTGCAGAAAGCAGCCGTTGGCAATCGTGCCGCGCGCGAAGGCCAGCGACAGGTCGATCAGGTAATGCAGCCGGCGCGAGGCGTCGCCTTCGGGCAGCTGCGCCAACAGGTCGCCATGCCAGTTCTGCGTCTCGGCCACCAAAGCCGCAAGAGCGGCCTTTTCGGACCGGCTGTGATGACGCGCATCCGTGGGAAGACTTTCGGCATAAGCGCGCAGGTGGTGCAGGGGCGATGGCGCGACAAGGGGCAGTCCGCGGTCCCGGAACGCGGGTTGGAACTGCGCCGACACCTGGCATGCACCCAGGGCCGGGCTGCCCGATCCCTCAAGAAGCTGCGCGATACGGTCCAGCAGCATCCGGAACAGCGTATAGGGTGAGGGGACGACCCCGCCGCTGCCAGGCTGCTGCGTGTTCGCCGCAAAGTCGATGCGCCACGGATGCAGCGCCATGGTGCCGTCGGGCAGCTGCACATCTTCCGCCAGGAAGAAATAGTCCAGGCCGTGAAACGCGGCCTCCAGCGTGCCAAGCGGGGCGTCGGTCCGTCGCAAGCCGTCGCGTGCCATCGTCTCGTAGCAGTCGCGCATCAATCGGAAGGCGTTGTCGTAAAAGCCCGCCCAGATATGCAGGCCATGTTCTTCGATCCGTTCGCCCATCTCCGCGTTTCGACCGCTGGCCCCCTTGCCGCCAAGCCGCCAGCCCATCTGATAGATGGTCAGGTCATAGCGATCCTGCCAGTTCGGCAATTGCGTGATGGCATAGGCGGCGGTGATCGCACCGACCCCGCCACCGATGATCGCGATTTTCTGGCGTGGCGATGACATGTCGACCCCGTCTGTGTAATTATCGTGAAAATATCGAAGCTTGGCGGCACGATGGACCAGATCGGGCGCGCTTGTGAAGCGAAAAGGAACGGTTCAGTTCCGGTCGGGCGCGGTGACGACGTAAAAAGAAACGGACGGTTGCCTTTCGACGACCGCCCGCCGACCCGCGCCCCAGAAAAATTCGCAGGTCAAGGTACCGTTTACCGGACAGGCCGCACCCCCGGCCCGTCTGAACATCGAACCCGATCCGCTAATGGCGCCGAATGGGAAACTTCGGGCCCGACCCGGGTTCAACCATAAGGCTAGTGCAGGACAAGATCGGTTTCTGTGCGCTGGGACACAGAAGCGTGCATGTCTGCGTATTAATCAGAAGTGGCCGTCGACTGCGGCAGGACTTTCAAGAGGCAGAATGCGGAGCGCGGTGATGGAACCACTGGTGGGGCAGATCGTGATGTTCGCCGGAACATTCGCGCCGCGCGGATGGGCCCCTTGCGACGGACGGTTGCTGCCGATCGAGCGGTATCAGCTGCTCTACAGCCTTCTTGGCACGGCCCATGGCGGCGACGGGCGCGAGACCTTCGGAGTGCCGGATCTGCGTGGGCGTCCCAAAGGCCAGGGGCCTTCCGTCGAGGCACCAGACAGTGACGGCGCGAGACAGCAGGGACCGACGCAGCCTGTACCGACCGGGCAAGCAGCCGCGCGCATGACGGACCCTGTCCCTGGCGTGACCTTCATCATCGCGCTGGAAGGCATTTACCCGTCGCGAAACTGAAGATGCTGCCGCGCGGCACGGTCGCGGCAAAGTTTTTAGCGATTGTGTGTTCCCGTATTTGTGGGCCATCCTTGGTGAACAAGGTGCCAAAGCACCGACCGCGCATGACGCGAAAGACCGGGGGTAACCGCACATGAACGACCAACAACACCGCGACGGGGCAGCACCAATCGCCACCAAGCTGTCGCGGATCGGCGACTACTACAGCGCCACCCAGCTGCGATCAGACCGTTGGAGCGCGTTGCGCGACATCGCCGAAGAGCTTTCCCTGCATGGCGCCGAAGGCCGGCGCGGACGCAAACGCCTTGTCGAGGCCGAGGAACTTTTCGAGGCGTTGGCCCCGATCGAAACCTATTGGGCATTTCCGGGCGCCACGGCCTTTGCCTATATGCGGCGGCTGCTGGATCAGGGAAAGATCCCCGATTTCTCGCATACCGTGCGGCGTGCAGCACGGGCGCTGATTTCGGGTGCCTATCGCCGGCGGACGATTCAGTTGACCTCGGAAGACGGCGAGGCCGAGGATTTCGAGGATGAAGTGGCGCTTTCGCCCGATGCCAGGGCGCTGGGTCGTCCGTATTTCGAGGTCCTGATCGTCGACGACCTGAACGAACATCAGGAACGCTGGCTGCGGTCGAACCTGCAGCGCGCCCGCCGTCCCGAGGATGCCTTTGTCTATGAACCGGTCATCGTCCCCAGCCTGGAAGACGCGCTGATCGGCATTCTGTTCAATTACAACGTGCAAGCCGTCGTCGTGCGCCCGGGGCTGGCGCTGAAGTCGCGCAACAATGTCGAGATCCTGAACAAGTATCTGCGCCGTGCCAGCGACGAAGAAGAGGTGGATGCCCTGCATCCCGACGAATATGGCGCCGAGACCTGCAGGCTGGTCCATCGCATCCGCCCCGAACTGGACACATATCTTGTCACCGACAGATCGGCGGAAACCATCGCTGCAAAGGATCTGGGCGGGTGCCGGCGGGTCTTCTACAATCAGGAAGATTTCCTTGAGCTGCACCTGAACATCCTGCGAGGCGTCAACAGCCGTTTCAAGACACCGTTTTTCACCGCCCTCAAGGAATACTCCAAGCAGCCGACGGGCGTCTTTCATGCCATGCCGATCAGTCGCGGAAAGTCGATCACCCGCAGCCACTGGATTCAGGACATGGGCGCCTTCTATGGCCCCAACATCTTCCTGGCCGAAACCTCGGCGACGTCCGGCGGCCTGGACAGCCTGCTGGAGCCGCGCGGCCCGATCAAGAAGGCGCAGGAATCGGCAGCGCGCGCCTTTGGATCAAAACAGACCTTCTTTGCCACCAATGGCACCTCGACCTGCAACAAGATCGTCGTGCAGGCCCTGATCCGGCCGGGCGACATCGTGCTGGTGGACCGCGATTGTCACAAATCGCACCACTACGGCATGGTGCTGGCCGGGGCGAACGTGGTCTACATGGACAGCTATCCGCTGCACCAGTATTCCATGTACGGTGCCGTGCCCATCCGCGAGATCAAGCACAAGCTGCTGGAACTGAAGGCCGAGGGCAAGCTGGACCGGGTCCGAATGGTCCTGCTGACCAACTGCACGTTTGACGGACTGATCTACAATGTCGAACGGGTGATGGAGGAATGCCTGGCGATCAAGAGGGATCTCGTCTTCCTGTGGGACGAGGCATGGTTCGCCTTCGCGCGCTTCAATCCGGCGTTCCGTCAGCGCACCGCGATGGCCACCGCTGCCAATCTGCGCCGCGCGCTGCGCGCGCCCGAACGCGTGCATGCGTGGGAGGCGCAACAGGAAAAGCTGAAGGATGCCGAAGACGAAGAAATGTTGAACACGCGGCTGATCGCACCCCCGGATGCGCGGGTCAGGGTCTATGCGACGCAATCGACGCACAAGACGCTGACCTCGCTGCGTCAGGGTTCGATGATCCATGTCTATGACCAGGACTTCAAGGGCGAGACCGAGCAGGCCTTTCACGAAGCCTACATGACCCACACCTCGACCTCGCCGAACTATCAGATCATCGCATCGCTGGATGTCGGCCGCCGTCAGGTCGAGCTTGAGGGATACGAGTTCGTCCAGCGCCAGATCGAAAGTGCGATGTCGCTGCGGCGCGCCATCGGCACGCATCCGTTGCTGTCCAAGTATTTCAAGGTTCTGACGCTGGCAGACATGATCCCGGACGGCTATCGGGAAAGCGGCGTCGAAGCCTACTACGATTCAAAGCGCGGCTGGCAGGACAGCTGGGACCACTGGGCGACCGACGAATTCGTGCTGGATCCGACCAAGGTCACGCTGGCCGTCGGCGGCACGGGCTGGGACGGCGATACGTTCAAGACCCAGATCCTGATGGACAAGCACGGGATTCAGATCAACAAGACCTCGCGTAACAGCGTCCTGTTCATGACCAATATCGGCACGACGCGATCCTCGATCGCCTATCTGATCGAAGTGCTGGTCAGCATCGCCAAGGACCTTGAGGATCTGCTGGACGATGCGTCCAAGATGGAACGTCGTTCCTTCGATGCGCGCGTGCACAGCCTTGTCGAACAGGTTCCGCCGCTGCCCGATTTCAGCCGGTTCCACACGGCGTTCCGCGACGGCGACACGCCCGAGGGGGATATCCGCAGCGCGTTCTTTCTGGCCTATGACGAAGACAATTGCGACTATCTGGACCTGGATCAGGCGCTGAAGGAAAAGCTGGAAAGCGGCGAGGAACTGGTGTCCGCCTCGTTCATCATTCCCTATCCGCCTGGGTTCCCGATCCTGGTGCCCGGTCAGGTCATCAGCCGCGAAATCCTGACCTTCATGCGGGCGTTGGATGTCAGCGAGATCCACGGATACCGGCCGGACCTTGGTCTGCGGGTATTCACCGCCGAGGCGCTGAAGCGGGTCGAGAAGGAAAAGGGCTGACCTTGTCCTGCGCGCGGCCTAGAATGTTGGCGGCGTGCAGGCACTGACGATCACGCAGCGCGTGTCGCCCGTGTTGCGGAACCTGTGAGGACGGCGGCTGTCGAAGATATAGGCATCGCCCGGCCCAAGTTCCGACACCTCGTCGCCGACGGTGATCTCGATCCGGCCCTCGATCACGATCCCGGCCTCTTCCGCCTCGTGGCTGTAAAGCGTCTCGCCCGTATCTGCGCCGGGGTCGTAGGATTCGTGCAGCATCATAAGGCTGTTCCGGTCCGCACGACCGATGCGCAGCAGCGACAGCTTGGCGGCGGTCGCCTCGGGGCCGTGAACGGTTGCCGACCGGATCTCGGGCAGTTCGTCATGCGCCCAGAAGGTGCGCGGCTCTTCTTCGGTTTCCATGAAGAAATCGACCATGCTTGTGGTCAGCCCGTCCAGGATCTTCTTCAGATTGGCGACCGAGGGGCTGATCTTGTTCTGTTCGATCATCGAGATCAGCCCGTTCGTGACGCCCGCGCGGGCGGCAAGCTGGCGTTGCGACAGGCGTCTGTCCTGCCTCAGAAGGCGCAGCCGCGTGCCGATGTCGAAATCCGTATCGCTCATGTCCTGCCTCGTCCGACCCGGTTTTCCCTAGCCGCTGTCGCGGTGCGGGAAAAGCTCACTTCCTGGTGCGACGCCGCGAAAGATCTTGCCCCGCTGATCGCCGTGATTAATATATTGAGCAGAATTTCAGGAGTCACGCCATGACCAACGCAGAACTTTCCGCCCGCCGTTCCGCCGCAATCGCGCGCGGCGTGGGTGTTGCCACGCCGATCTTCGCCGAACGCGCGAAGAATGCCGAATTGTGGGACAGCGAGGGGAATCGCTATATCGACTTTGCCGGGGGCATCGCCGTCGTGAACACCGGCCACAGCCATCCCCGCGTGGTCGAGGCGGTCAAGACACAGATCGATCATTTCAGCCACACCTGCCATCAGGTCGCGCCCTACGAAAACTATGTCGAGCTGGCCGAAAGGCTGAATGCCGCCGCGCCGGGCGATTTCGCCAAGAAGACATTGTTCGCAACAACCGGTGCCGAGGCGGTCGAGAACGCGGTCAAGATCGCGCGCGCCTTCACCGGGCGGCAGGGGGTCATCGCGTTCAGCGGTGGGTTCCACGGCCGGACCTTCATGGGAATGTCGCTGACCGGCAAGGTTCAGCCCTACAAGGCCGGTTTCGGCGCGATGCCGGGCGATGTCTGGCACGTTCCCTTCCCGATGGCGCCGCATGGCATCACCGCAGACGATTCGATGGCCGCGATCGAGGGGCTGTTCAAATCCGACGTGGATCCTGCCCGCGTTGCGGCGATCATCATCGAGCCGGTTCAGGGCGAGGGCGGTTTCTATCCGGCCCCGGCCGAACTGATGACGGCGCTGCGCGCGCTGTGCGACAAGCACGGCATCCTGCTGATCGCGGACGAGGTGCAGACCGGCTTTGCCCGGACCGGCAAGCTGTTCGCCATGCAGCATTACGATGTCGCCCCCGATCTGACCACGATGGCGAAAAGCCTTGCCGGCGGCTATCCGCTGTCGGGCGTCGTGGGCCGCGCCGAGGTGATGGACGCGCCCCAGCCCGGTGGACTGGGCGGCACTTATGGCGGCAGCCCGCTTGGCATCGCGGCGGCGCTGGCGGTCATGGACGTGATCCGCGACGAAGATCTGTGCGCGCGGGCCCAGAAACTGGGCGACGCGCTGAAATCGCGGCTGTCCTCGCTGAGGAACGAAGTGCCGGAACTGGCCGATGTGCGCGGTCCGGGCTTCATGGTTGCCGCCGAATTCATCGATGCGGATGGCACGCCCCTGCCGCAGATGGCCACCGCCGTGCGTGACGAGGCGATGTCACGCGGCCTGATCCTGCTGACTTGCGGCGTTTACGGCAACGTGATCCGGTTCCTGTCGCCGATCACCATCGAGGACGCGATCTTCGACGAAGCGCTGGACGCGCTGTCCGAATCGCTGCGCGCCGCCAAGGCCGCGCAGGACGCCCGTGCGGCGGCGGCCTGATCTGATCGGCCCGTTCCTTCGCGCAGTTGCCTGAACTGACAGCCCCGCCGCCATCATCGCGGCGGGGTGCCGTGTTTCAGGGACGCAGCGGCCTTTGCGGAACGGGATGGGTTCGGGCGGTGTTGCATCGTCGGCCGAGATCGCCGCTGACCCGCCCTACAAGGACGCTTGAGACGGCGACTGGCAAGAACTAGCGTCATCAAATCGACGCATGAACACGTCCCGGCGGTCGCAACGCGCGAGACGAAACTGGAGAAGAACGAAAATGACACCCTTCGCGATTGCCGGCATCCAGATGCATGTCGACGCGCTGCACTCGAATGTCGAGGCGATGCTGCACCGCGTCGATATCCTGATGGCCCGGTTTCCCTGGACCCAGATGGCGCTGTTCAGCGAACTGGCGCCCTATGGTCCCCTGCACCGCTATGCCCAGCCCTTCCCGAACGAGGCGCTTGAGCGGTTCCAGGAAAAGGCCCGGCAATACAAGTTGTGGCTGATCCCCGGCTCGATGTTTCAGAAGCTGCAGGACGGGCGGATCATGAACACCTCGGTGGTGATCAACCCCGAGGGCGAGATCGTGTCCACCTATGACAAGATGTTCCCGTTCCGGCCCTACGAGGAAGGCATCTCGGCAGGCACCCAGTTCTGCATCTTCGACGTCCCCGAGGTGGGCCGTTTCGGTTTGTCGATCTGCTATGACATCTGGTTCCCCGAGACGACCCGCCAACTGACCAGCCAGGGCGTCGAGGTGCTGCTGCACCCGGTCCTGACCGGCACGACGGACCGCGACGCCGAGCTGGCCATCGCGCGGGCGACGGCGGCACAGTTCCAGTGCTATGTCTTCGATGTGAACGGGCTGGGCGCAGGCGGCGTCGGCAAGTCACTGGTCGTGGACCCGTCCTCGCTGGTCCTGCATCAGTCCGCGGGGCAAGAGGATATCTTCCCCATCGAGGTCGATCTGGAACTGGTTCGCCGTCAGCGCGAAACCGGCATGAAAGGCCTTGGGCAGGTGCTGAAAAGCTTTCGCGACCGGGATGCCGATTTCTCGGTCTATGACCGCGACAGCGGCGTTGACGCCTATCTGAAGACGCTGGGTCCGCTGGTGACGCCGGGACAGGGTTCGGCGGCCGGACTGCAATCCACCGATCCCCGCACCGCGCTGGAGACCGCCGATCAGACGCGGGTCGAGGCCTTCGGCCGCGCCGGGTATCGCGACAACCTGGCACCCTTCCCGCTGGCGCAGGGCACCAAGGAATGATCCGCTGCGACGCGAGGGCGTGACTGTGCCCTTGCGTCGCGCCCGGATGCGCGCAAGGCTGACAGGGATGGAAACGGCAAGAAAGACCTGCCGCAAGGTGCCATCGGGGCGCCCTGCGGAAGGATAAAGAAAAAAACAATCAGGGAGAAGGAACCGCCAATGCCCAAGAAGATGTTGAAGAACATTTCAGAGATCCGGCGCTATTTCCACACCAACCAGGACCCGATCTATTTCGTCTCGGCGACCAACTTCAACCTGCTGGGGATCGACGAGTGGGTGAAGAATTTCAAGTATATCTGCTACATGGATTGCTTCGACGGCAGGCACCCGAACGTGTTCGTCCCCTCGGAAATGCCGCATGAGGAATTCCAGTCGATCGAGGATATCAACAACTATCTCCTTCAGCACAAGGATGTCATCGACCTGGTCAAGCGGCGTGGCGGCAAGCCGAAATTCGTCTTCCTGATGTTCGATGAAAAGACCGAGATGCTGGTCAAGGAACTGGGCGGTGAAGTCTGGTTTCCCAAGGCCAAGCTGCGCGAGCGCTGCGACAACAAGATCGAGACGGTCAGGATCGGCAACAAGGCCGGCGTGCCGTCGGTTCCCAATACCCTGTCCGAGGTCAAGGACTATGCACATCTGAAGAAGGTCTGCGAAAAGGCCGGTCTGGGCAATGACTTGGTGCTTCAGTCGGCGTTCGGCGACAGCGGTCACACGACCTTCTTCATCAAATCCGAGGCCGATTTCCGCAAGCACGAGCATGAGATCGTCGGTCAGGGCGAGATCAAGATCATGAAGCGGATCGACTGTCGTGGGTCCGCGATCGAGGGCTGCGTGACGCAGGCCGGAACCATCGTCGGTCCGCTGATGACCGAATTGGTTGGCTTCAAGGAACTGACCCCCTATCGCGGCGGCTGGTGTGGTAACGAGATCTTCGCGACTTCATTCCCGCCCAAGGCCCGTCAGCAGGCGCGTGATCTGACGTTCAAATTCGGTGAACAGCTGCGCAAGGAAGGCTATCGCGGTTATTTCGAACTGGACTTCCTGATCGACAAGAAGACCGGCGACCTGTGGCTGGGCGAGTTGAACCCGCGCATCACCGGGGCCAGTTCCATGACCAACCACGCGGCCTTCGCCCATGCCGATGCCCCGCTGTTCCTGTTCCATCTGCTGGCGTTCTCGAAAAAACCGTTCGAGCTGGATGTCGAGGAACTGAACGCCCGGTGGGCAGACCCCGACATGATCGACAGCTGGTCGCAGATGGTGATCAAGCATACCGACGACAATGTGGACATCATCACCGATGCACCACAAAGCGGTATCTATCGGATGCTCGAGGACGGGCGGGTCGTCTTCGACCGCTTCGATTATCACCGCCGCGCGGTCGAAAGCGAGAACGAGGCGTTCTTCCTGCGTATCTCGGGCGTCGATGACTATCGCTACGAGGGCGCCGATCTGGGCATCCTGGTGATGCGCGGCCGTTCGATGACCACCGGATTCAAGCTGACCGAGCGTGCGCAGAAATGGATCCACGGCATCAAGAACGCGTATTCCGCCCGGCCGCTGCCTGCGGCGCAGGCGCTGGAACCGCCCGCATTCAAGATCATGTAGCAGGTTTCATGTCGCTGCATTTCAAGGCGATCAGCGAAGACGAACCCGGCCCCATCTGGGCCGGGCTTTTCCGTGCATTCTGGCCATCCTACCGGCGATGGTGGGCCTCGGAAGGGGTGACCGGGCGGCCGACCTATCGCGAATGCCGCCTGGCGCTTCAGGGTCACATGCCCGAGATCCTGCCCCTTTACGACCAGCTTTGCGAACTTGCGGGGGGCGGTGACAGCCAGGCGCGGTTTCTCAGCTTCTTCTGTCCGCCGCGCTATCTGTCGGGCTGCAGTCAGGCGATCTGGCAGGGCGAACGCCCGCTGCTGGTCAGGAACTACGATTACAGCCCGTCCGCCTTCGATGCGATCCTTCTGTCCACCAGCTGGCAAGGCCGGCGCGTCATCGGGATGAGCGATGGCATGTTCGGCCTGATCGACGGAATGAACGATGCTGGGCTGTGCCTGTCGCTGACATTCGGCGGGCGACGCGAGGTGGGCGAGGGGTTCGGGATCCCGCTGATCCTGCGCTATATCCTGCAAACCTGCGAAACGCTGGAAGAGGCGGCCGCGGTGCTGAAGCGCGTCCCCTGCCACATGAGCTATAACGTGACGGTCCTGGACCGGCACCGGCGTTACATCACGGCCTATCTGACGCCGGACAGACCGACGATCATCTCGAACACTCCGGTTGCGACGAACCATCAGGAACGGGTGGAATGGTCCAGCCACGCCCGGTTCACCGCGACGGTCGAACGTCAGCGTTTCCTGCTGAACCGGCTGACCATGCACCCCGAGACACAGGACCGCTTCATCGGTGTGTTCCTGCGCCCGCCCTTGTATTCCACGGCCTTCGCCTCTGGCTTCGGCACGCTTTACACCGCTGCCTACATGCCGGCCGAGGGGCGGATGCAGGTCTGGTGGCCACAGCATGTCTGGACCCACGGTTTCGATGCGTTCAACACCGGGTCGCAGTTCGTCCTGATCCCCAACGCCGTCCCGCCGACCGCCGCGTACTGAGCGCGCCGGGCTGCATGGGTCATTCGCATTGCCCCATGGCGGTGTCGAATGGCTGGTCGGTCGGGGTCAGCTCGCCGCCGTCTATCTGGATCGGCCTGTATGGCGGTGCGTCCTGAATCGCGGGTTGAACCTGTGTCAGGCGATAGCAGCCCTGATAGACGGTGATCGTGCCATCGGTCGCCGTGGCGCGCAGCGCGACCGGCACCGACGAATGGATCGACCCTGCAGCCCCTTCGCTTCTCACCTCGCCGATCCGAAGTTCGACGGCCTCGGTGTTCGCGTATCCATCGCGAAACTCTTCGTAGGGCGGGGCGGTGCTTTCCGAGAAATAGCTCCAGCCGCGCAGATATTCCTGCCGGTCGATCGCGTTGTATAACGATGTGACAACACGCTCGGCCGAAGAACGATCATCTATGAAAGGATCGGTCGCGGGGGCGGCAAGCGCGGGGGCCGCAGCGGCCAGCCCGATCCCAAGAACCAGAAGGCGCATCATGGTGGATTTCCTTTCCGTCAGCCCGAAGGCCTATCTGAACGCGTATCCCTGTCGGGACGTTCCGGTCAGGCCCGGCGCAGCAGATAGATATCCATGATCCAGCCATGCGCCGCGCGGGCTGTGGCACGGGTCCGTGCAATCCTTGGACCGCATTCGGGCAAGGGTCCGTGATCCAGGATCTGTTGCGGCATGCCAAGAAATGCCCCCCACCAGATATACAGGTCGTCCGGGGGCAGGGTCAGGAACGCGCAACCGCCGTCCAGCATGACCGCCAGAGTGTCCGCGCCCTCGGGCCAGCCATGGTCGCGCAGGCGACGGCCGGTGGTGATCTGAACCGGCGCGCCGATCCGGTTCAGGGGCATCGCATGGGCGGCGCATAGTGCCTGAATGGCGGTGATGCCGGGGATCACGCGGCGCGTGACCGGCAGGCGCAGCCGGTCGGCGATGCGCAGGGTGCTGTCATACAAGGCCGGATCGCCCCAGACCAGCAGCGCCACCCGGCCCGAAAGGTCGGGAAGATGCGCGGTGATCTGGTCCTGCCACGCGACCGCGATGGCATCGTGCCATCGTTCCACCGCTTGGAAATAGTCGGGGTCGTTGCTGTCGCGACGCGGCAGGAGAAATTCGACGATCCGCGTGCGCGGCCCGGCATGGCGATCACAGATCGACCGCCGCAGCCCGGCCAGATCCTCTTTTCCCGCGTCCTTCAGCGGGATCAGGATCAGATCGGCGGCGGCGATCTCGGACGCCGCCGCCAGTGTCAGGTGATCGGGGTTGCCGGTGCCGATGCCGATCAGGGTCAGTGTGATCATGCGCGGCGGCGTCCCGTTCCGGTCAGGCGTATAGGCGCGGCGTCACAAGGCCGCTGTCGCGCAGCCCGCGCAACGATTTGGCGCCTGCCAGCACCGCCAGATCGACCAGCGGCTCGATCAGGACGACCAGCATGTAGGCCGCGCCGAAAGTCGCGATTCCACCGATCCCGGCCAGCCCCTGACCGTAGATTGCCCAGAACGCGACCCACAGGACCACGCCCCCCTGATAAGCCGTCGACAAGGCCAGCGCCTGACCATAGCGCAGATCGACATAGGGCGTGCCGGGCGCGATGATCCTGGCGGCCAATGCCTGCAATGCGAACAGCGGCACCAGCAGCGTGGTCAGGTTCATGCCGTATTGCGGCAGGTCGAACGGTGCGAAGAACAGCCCCTGCGCCAGTAGCCCCAGCGCCAGTCCGATCGCAGCGGCGGCCGGGCCGAAGATCAGGAACAGTGTCGATCCAAGGATGAAATGCACCTCGGAGACACCGACCGGGAAATGCGGCAGGATCTCGAAGAACGCGAAGACCAACGCGGTTGCGATTGCGCCGCGCATCAGCAGCGACGCCGGACCGCGTTCGCGCAGCGCGTCCCATGCCAGTTTCATCGTATAGGCGCCCGCGCCGGCCGCGGTCGCATAGCTGAGCAGGATCTTGGCGCCGCTGACGACGCCGGGTTCGATATGCATGTCTTTCTCCTTTGCCGTCATCCCCGACGGCATCTGGTTGCGTGCTGAGGGCCGGTTTCCTGGCTTGCGGGTCGATGCGTGAGGTTCGGCCTTCCCGGCCCCTTCGGGCCAGTGGCGATGTCGAACCACGCTCGCCGCATACAGTCGCGGGGGCGGCTGGGGCTTCGGGCGCCGCGATTTGGTCCGCCCTTCCCCATTCCCGATTAAGCCCGACGCTTTCCTGCGTCTGTCGGGCACCGATCAGAATGTCAGATAGACGGCAAAGCCCGCCTGCGGTCAAGCCTTCTGCGCCCCGGCGATCAGGTGAAAGAACGTGCCGCTTACATGGCCGCCGTCCGGAGTGGCGCGATAGGACCCGCTCTCGGGCAGAGCCGTGCCGTTGGCATCGCGAATCCGTGCCAAAGGCGCATCCGGTTGCGACAGGATCGAGGCATAGTGGAACTCGTGTCCGCGCAGCGCCAGTGTTTGCGCCAGGCCCGGAAACGGGGCCAAAAGGCTGGCATGGCGATAGCCCAGATGCATCCGGCGTTTCTGGTAGCTGGTTTCCAGACCCAGCAATCCGGTCATCTGGTGCCGCAGGCCCGCCGCATCGACCAGCCCGGCCCCCAGAACCATGTAGCCGCCGCATTCGCCATGCACAGGCCGGGTTTGTGCGAAATCCGCCAGACCCTTTCTGAACCTCTGCGCGGCGGCGATGCGGCCCGCATGCAGTTCCGGATATCCGCCGGGCAGCCAGCATGCATCCGCGCCGGGATCCGGAGCCTCGTCTGCCAGCGGCGAGAACGGCAGAATCGTCGCGCCTTGGCGGCGCCATTCCGCGATCAGATGCGGATAGACGAAGCTGAAGGCCGCATCACGGGCAAGCGCAATCCGCTGGCCCGGCGGGGGCAGGGGGCGATGCGGGGCGGCGGGGGGC
>NZ_JAGHRA010000019.1 GCF_017744015.1 Paracoccus sp. R12_2 | reverse complement strand
GAATGGCTCTGGTCCTACAACAATGAGCGCCCAAACATGGGCAACGGCGGGATGACACCCGCACAGAAACTGAGAATGGCCGCGTAAATTCTACGACCAAGCCCCCACAAAAATGGGGGGATTACCCGCCCACCAAAACAATCCGCCATCGTCCGTTCTTGTCGAGAACTTCGGTGATGCCGCCGTCCGGTCGAATACTCGCGCTTTCGACGAATAGAGCCTGCCCGAGCCGCGCATCAAAACCCCGCAGCTTTTCGTTCATTTCTTTCTTGCTGAGAGATATGAGATGCCGGAACTCTAGCTCTGGGAACTGTTCAGCCAGCTTTGCCAGAACACCAACCATCACCTCACGGATGGACAGGTCGTGCTTCTGGGCAGCCGCTCCGAAGATGCTTAGCGGTCCTCCCCCGAGTTCTTGCTGCACCCCGAGTCTAAGTGCTTGACCCTTGCCCTTGAAATCAACCTCGCCCGCCACTGCGATCCCCCGAAATACACGATCTTGGGGTTTTCTCTATCAGACGGCACTACCACAAGATAGTGGGGATCGTCCTCATCTGTGAGGTGGCGTCAGCTTGCCGGCAGTCGTGATGGCAACGCTGGCTGGCAGTGACCAACCAATGCTGTGAGACGGTGCGAAAGTTCTTCGGCCATTACCAAACATTCTGAATGGGCATGCGCGTTCCGATAGGCGATTCTGTCGCCCATGCGGACTATTCTCCATCGCCTTCTCGGCCTCGCGCGCGCTCGCGGCTTCAACGCTGCGGGTGGCGGGCGGCGTTGGGAGGGCGCGCGGACGGTCGACGGGCTGAACGCGGCGATCCTCGCGGGCGCGACCACGGCGGCGCGGCGGGCCGGGTGGTATGCGCGGAACAACCCGTGGGTCGCGGCGGCGGTGGACAGCCTGGTCGGCAATGTCGTCGGCGCCGGGATCAAGCCGCAATCCACCCATCCCGACCGTGAGGTGCGCGAACGGCTGCAGGCACTCTGGCTGCGCTGGACCGATCATGCCGCTCCGGACGGGCTGGCGGATTTCTACGGGCTTCAGGCCATGGCCGTGCGTGCGATGGTCGAGAGCGGCGAAAGCTTCGCCCGGCTGCGCGTCGCCAGCGACGCCGCCACGGTCCCCCTCCACCTCGAGCTTCTGGATCGCGAGCAGGTTCCGATGGACCTGCACCGCGAGATCGGCGGCGGGGCGCGGATCCGCGCGGGCATCGAGTTCGATGCCGCCGGTCGCCGGGTCGCCTACCGGGTCTTGTCCTCCCGCCCGGGCGATCCGCTGGGGTCTCTCCGCATTGACCCGCTCCGCGTCCCTGCCGCCGATTGTTTGCATCTGTTCAAGCCGCTCGCGGCGGGCCAGCTGCGCGGAATCACCTGGCTCGCACCGGTGCTGCTGCGGCTTCACGAGCTCGACCAGTTCGAGGACGCCGCGCTGGTGAAGGCCAAGGTCGCGGCGCTGTTCACCGGCTTCATCACCGACCCGGACGGCACGGCGGGCGGGCTGAGCGGCACCAACACCGGCGGCGCGCTGACCGTGGGCATGGAGCCCGGCAGCCTGATCCCGCTGCCGCCCGGCACCGACATCCGCTTCTCGAACCCGACCGAGCACGATGCCTACGCGCCGTTCGTGAAGAACCATCTGCGCGCCGTCGCAGCGGGGATGGGCCTGCCCTACGAGCTGGTTTCGGGCGACCTGGAGGGCGTGACCTATTCCTCGATCCGCGCCGGGCTCATCGAGTTCCGCCGCCGCGTCGAGCAGCTGCAGCACAACGTGGTCGTTCACCTGTTCTGCCGCCCGGTCTGGGAGCGGTTCGTGCGGCTGGCGGTGCTCACGGGCGAGCTGCCCGCGCGGGACTTCGACCGGAACCCCGAGGCTTACCTCGGCTGCGAATGGCTGCCGCCGAAGTTCGACTACGTCGATCCGATGAAGGACGTGCAGGCCGAGATCATGGCGATCGGCGCGGGGCTCAAGAGCCGGTCCCAAGCGATCTCTGAACGCGGCTACGACGCCGAACAGGTGGATGCCGAGATCGCCGCCGACCGCGAGCGCGCGGAGGGGCTGGGGCTCGCCTTCGGCCAGACGGGGTCGCCGCAGAAGGAGGAGACCGATGGCTGATACTGCGATAGACACCCTGCCAGGCCAGGCGCCGCAAACCCTTATAGACGGAAAGGGTATCCTTACCCGCCGCGCGACGCTGGCGCCCGCGACCGCCGATCCGGGGGCCCGCACCGTCGAGGTGGTCTGGTCGACCGGCGCGCCCGTGCGCCGTCGCGACATGGCGGGCCAATACATCGAGCGCCTCAGCCTTGATCCGCAGGCCGTGGACCTGTCACGCCTCGAAGGCGCCAGCGTCCTCGATGCGCATCGCCAGACCGCCGTCCGCGATGTGCTGGGCTCGGTGCGCAGCGCCGCCGTCGACAGCAAGCGTGGCACCGCCTTCATCCAGTTCTCGGCCCGGCCCGAGGTGGAGCCGGTCTGGCAGGACGTGCTGGCGGGGATCCTGCGCCATGTCTCGGTCGGCTACTCGGTCGAGGACTGGGCCGAGACGACCGAGAACGGCGTGCGCGTGCTGACCGCCGTGCGCTGGACCCCCCACGAGATTTCCCTGGTGCCGACGCCCGCCGATCCCGGCGCCCACATTCGCATGGAGACAGAGATGACCGACACAAACACCACCCCGGCCCCGTGCGAGGCGCAGACCCGCGCCGAGGCAAACGCCGAGATCCGCTCCATCGCCCGCATCGCCGGGCTGGACCAGTCCTGGATCGACGGCCAGATTGACGGAGGCGCCGATCCCGACACCGCGCGCCGCGCGGCCTTCGAGGCGCTGGCGAAGCGATCCGCGCCCGCGATCCGCACCGAACAGGTCCGCGTCGAGATGGGCGAGAGCCAGGACGATCCCGCGCTCCGCGCCCGGCAGATGGGCGAAGCGCTCTATGCCCGGATCAATCCGCGGCACGACCTCTCCGAGCCCGCCCGGCGCTATGCCTACGCGACGCCGGTCGACATGGCGAAGGAACTGCTGACCCTGCGCGGCGAGTCCACCATGGCGCTGTCGCCCGCGAGCCTCGTCACCCGCGCGCTGCACACCACCTCTGACTTCCCGATCATCCTCGGGGACACCGTGGGCCGCGTCCTGCGCGACGCCTACCAGGCCGCACCCTCGGGCATCCGCCGCCTCGGCCGCCAGACCACGGCGCGAGACTTCCGGGCGGTGAACAAGATCATGCTGGGCGAGGCCCCGCTGCTGGAGAAGCTGAACGAGCACGGCGAGATCAAGGCCGGGACCATGGCCGAGGCGCGCGAGGCCTACAAGGTCGAGACCTGGGCGCGGAAGATCGGCGTCACGCGGCAAGTGCTGGTGAACGACGATCTTGGCGCCTTCGCGGACCTCGCGCGGCGCATGGGCCAGGCCGCGGCCGAGACCGAGGCGCGCATCCTCGTCACCCTCCTCGAGGCGGGCAGCGGCAACGGGCCTACGATGTCCGACGGCAAGACCCTGTTCCACGCCGATCACGGCAACAAGGCAGGGACCGGGGCGGTGATCTCCGACGCGACGCTCTCGGCCGCCCGGCTGGCGCTGCGAACGCAGAAGGGCATCGAGGACCGCACCATCCGCGTGACGCCCCGCAACCTGCTGGTGCCGCCCGCGCTGGAGACCACCGCCGAGAAGTGGCTGGCGAGCATCGCGCCCGCGACGGCCGCCGATGTGAACCCGTTCTCCGGGTCGTTGTCGCTGGTGGTCGAGCCGCGCCTGTCCTCGGCCACGCGCTGGTACGTCACTGCCGATCCCGGCGAAATCGACGGGCTGGAGTTTGCCTACCTCTCGGGCGCGGAAGGCCCGCAGGTCGAGAGCCGCTCGGGCTGGGACGTGGATGGCGTGGAGATCCGGGTGATCCTCGATTTCGGGGCCGGGTTCATCGACCATCGGGGCTGGTTCATGAACGCCGGGGCGTGAGCATGGCCGACCTCGCCCAGCTCACCGCCTGGCGGGACGCCCTGATGGCCGCGCGCTATCGGGGCATCCGCACCGTCGAATACGACGGCAAGCGCGTCACCTACGCGAGCGACGGCGAGATGGCCGCCGCGCTTGCGGACCTCACCCGGCAGATCACAGGGGCGACCGACCGCATCTCGGTCGTCCGCATCCAATCCTCGAAAGGGCTCTGACCATGCGCAACTACCTCCAGAACGGCCACATCCTCCGTGTCACCACGCCCGCGGGCGGCATCGCCTCGGGCGACGCGCTGATCGTGGGCACCATCTTCGGCATCGCCGCCTATTCTTCGGCCGAGGGCGACCCGGTCGAGCTCTCCACCACCGGGGTGTTCCAGCTGCCGAAGGCCAGCGCCGCGGTCGTCACGGTCGGTGCGCGCGTCGCCTGGGACAACACGGCCAAGGAAGTCACCACACCAGCAGCTGGGCGCTACCCTATCGGCGTCGCGGTGGAGGCCGCAGGGAATGGCGTCACCGGCGTCGCGGTGCGGCTGGACGGCGTGGCGACGGCGGCGGCGTGATACGGCAAATCGCGTTGGCGGCGACAACGCGTTCGCATTTCCGGTTTCGGCTGCCATTCCTCGATCCTACTCTGGGCCCGGAAGACGAATCTTTCGGGCGTTTTCATGGACGGCGGTACGACACGAACAGCAAAGGACCTCTCCCGCGAGGAGCTCTATGAGCTCGTATGGGAACGGCCGCTCAATCGTGTCGGCCCGGAACTTGGTCTCGACGGCCCGCGGCTCGCCAAGCTCTGCGACAAGCGCCAAGTGCCCTATCCGCCTCCGGGATATTGGCAGAAGAAGGCTGTCGGCCGCGCCCCTGCTCCCACGCTCCTGCCCCCGGAAGAGGTGGTTGCCGTAAAGGAACTCGCGCCTCGGACGTCGCGCACTCCGCGTCCGACCGCCGTAGCACCACAGAACTCTCCGGCGGAGGCGCTGCCGAAAGAGGCACGCGCACCTGAACCTCCGTCCATCACAGACGCCAAGGAGACCGTGAAGGACGACGGGCTGGATCTGCTCGACGGGCTGCATCCCAAGATCAAAGCGTGGATCGCGGAACACAAACGGGAGCAGAAGGAGCGCTCGCAGGAAAACCGGCGACGGAGGAACGACATCTGGTCCTGGGGCAAGTCCCTCTTGGACGATCTCACGCCGCGCGATCTGTACCGCTTTCGTGCCTGCAGCACGCTCTGCCGCGCCATCGAGGCGGCAGGCGGCCGCGTCAAGGAGGCCGACATACACGGCAAGCTGACCTTTACCGTCGGGGGTCGGGACATCGAGTGCATGGTCAAGGAGAAGATGTCGCGGCCAATCAAGCGGCCGGAGGGTGAAGCTGCGAAGTGGACGTCCTACCCTCACCATCACAATTCGGGGCTGACCTCATCGGGATTCCTCCGGGCGCAGATCACAACATTGCTTCCGGGCGAACAGCCTCAGTGGATCGAGAGCCCGAGGAAGCCATTCTCGCAGCTGATCCCGTCAATCGTGGAAACGGTCGTGGCGAGCGTTCCGCGTCTGATCGAGTGGGAGCGCAAGCGTGAAGAGGATCGCCGCCGATATCAAGAAGAGGAGCGGCGCCGGTGGGAGAGGCGGCGACTCAAGGAGATCGATGACACCCACTGGGCTCGCTTCCGGTCTGCAGCGACGAACTGGCAGGAGAAGCAGCTTCTCGATGAGTTCATCACCGAGCTTGAAGCGCGGCTCGCATTCGAAGGGGAGCAAGCAATCGGGGAGAAGTCGACCTCCGAGTGGCTGGACTGGGCGAAGCACCGCGCCGCGGAACTAGATCCTTTCGCCGAGGGTCTGGCCGGGCTGTTTCGCGATGTGCAGCGCCCGTGAGGGCTGACTATGCCTTGGCGCTCCACAGTGGGGCATGCTCCCCTTCGGCGTAGATCGCGTCCGTGATCCGCTTGAGCAGTGCGGCGTGATCTCCAAGGGCCGTGACGTGGCCCCAGTGCACGTCCTCGGGGTTGGCAAAGAAGTGGTCCTCGCTGGCTGCTCGGATGCGGTCGAGGGCTTCGTCGATCTCGGCCTTCCGCGCGGTGAAGGCGGCGAGAGCGGCGACATTGGTCTTGTGCATGATGGTCTCCGGCAGAACATCCTGATCCATCACGCTCTTGTCGACTACGATAGCAAGTCGGGACCGACCGCTATTCGGAGGGCAGGAACGCGATTCCCTGATCCGGGAAGGCGTCGCGTAGGTTGATCATGGCCTGCTCCCAATCGGTGCCGCCCCACTGGCTGGAGAACGCATAGGTGCGACCGCGGAAGTGGAGAAGTTCGTCATCGTCGCTGAAGAAGCGTTTCGAGTCGAAGTTCCGCCCTTCCGCGGCGCGGGCTTCCTTCGCCAAGCGATAGAAGTCGTCGCCCGTCACCTTGCCCTCGGCCGACACGAGGGCCCGATTGGCTCGCGGGCCACAATGCTTGGCGACCTCCTCCGGTGCGACTCCGCTCTCCACCAGATGGCGGAACACCTGATAGATCGCGTGTCGCTTCCGCAGTCCCGTCAACTGGCGCCCACCGAGGGCGACGTCGTAGCTGGTCCAGTCTCGCGTGTCTGTGCGCGCCTCGCGCTCCTTGCGCTTCTTCTCGGTGACGCGGACCTGGTATTCTGCCACCTCGGGGAGCGGTATGATCTGCTGGACATCCACGAGAACCCGCCCATCAAGCCCGTAGGGCTGGAGGCGCACGCAGCGGATGTCGATGCCGCGCTCGATAAGCCAGAGAACCGATGTTGTCAGCTCGCGGCTGAACTCGGCCGACGCCAAGACGATGCGGACGTCCTGCGCGAAGGCATCCTCGTCGGGCTCGTCCCACCCGAGGAAATCGAGCAGCTCGGCCCGCGCATCTGTATCGGCCTTGCCGATCTGCGCGAGGTAGCGTCCGAACACATCGGCGGCCTGAGCGAAGGTCATGGTCGAGACCATCGCCGCGTAGCGGATAGACTGCAGTTCCATATGACCGCCGTCTTCCGTCCGCTTGAGCTCGATCACCACGAGGTTCGCGTCGCGGTCGATGCCGAGAAGATCGATGCGCCGACGCGACTCGTCCCAATCCCCGAACTCCTCCGCGATCACCAGCGTGTCCGGCGCGACCACTGAGATGTTCGCCCGCAGCAGGCGCTGCAGATCGCGCCGTTCCTGCAGTTGGGCGAGACTGAAGGTGGTCTTGCTCAGGGGACGGATTTCTTCGCTGGCAAACTCGTAGATCGGCATGGGCAATTCGGACCTTTCGGGAATTGCCCTATCCAAGCGCAGCGGCACCGCATGGGCAAGCACGATCAGTCGCGAACGTCTGCGGAACATCGGCTCGGTCCCGTGTCGCATCCGTGTTGCACGGAGGAATCGGGGCTGGTTGTAAGCCTTTGGATTCTTTGGGGAGTATTCGGGAATGGCTTGCAACACGACGCGACACGCAAAAGCCGCCCGGAGGGCGGCCTAAGTGTTTGATATCTTGTCGGAAAGTTTGGTTGCGGGGGTAGGATTTGAACCTACGACCTTCAGGTTATGAGCCGATCAGAGGCGAAATTGCGAAACTGAAGGATTTCAGCGCCTTACGCGATAACCGTTTGATTTCTTGCGATTTCCATTCCGGCATTCGACCGCATCATGCGGCTTTCGACGGCACAACCCGCGCGAAAACTGCAGCCAAGGGTTGAGGTGGCGTTGAGGTGAACGATTTTGAAGCTGCATCAAATGCTGCCCTGCGCGCCGGCAAATACTCGGAAAACCATGCGCTGCGGCATCTACCATCGCTTGCCGCAGCATTTCTTTAATTTATGTTCGAACCTTCCTCTGGCATGCAGCGAAGGCAATTTTCACGCTGATTTCCCAAAAATCAGCATAGCGCGAAAATCATTAACGTTTGTCAACGTAGGGCCCGGGGCGATCTGATCGCCCAGCCTACGAAAGAAGCTGTGGCTGTCGTTATCGTCCAGAAATGCCTGTGCGGAAAGACCGGCGGATGTCGCGCGCTGCAGGGTCGTTTCGTCAATCAGAGCGCCGGCAACCTCGGCCGCCCCGTCGACACCGTCGGTATCGCAAGCAATGGCAGCAATGCCTGCTACACCGTCCAACGCGCAACTCAGGGCAAGGCAATACTCGGCATTGGGTCCCCCGATCCCTCGTCCGCGTTGTGTCACCGTGCATTCGCCTCCCGAGAGGAGCAGCGTAACCTCGTCGACAGCAAGTCCTGCCTGTGCTTCAAGCGCGATCTTCGCATGGTCGGCTGCGACATCACGCGCCTCACCCTCAATCGCATCCCCGAGAATCCGGACAGAGACCCCAGCGAACCGGGCCAGATCTGCCGCCGCTTGCAGCGACAATGCCGGCGCGGCGACAATCCGGTTCTCGGTCCGAGAAATGCGTATATCGCCTTTGCTTACAGTGGTCGAATGACCATCAAGAACCGCCTGCATGGAGGGGGAAAGCGGAATATTCCATCTGCGGGCGATCTCGCGTGCTTCCCGCTGGGTCGTATCGTCAATAACGGTGGGACCAGAGGCGATCATGGCGGGATCATCGCCCGGCACATCCGAGACGATCAGCGACAGCATTCTTGCAGGCCAGGCCGCTGCTGCCAGATTACCACCCTTGGCACGGGATAGGTGCTTGCGCAGGGCGTTCATCGCGGTGATCGGGGCGCCCGATGCAAGCAACGCCTGCGTCATGGCCCGCTCTTCCTCAAGCGTGACATCGCCCGCCGGCCAAGTCAGAAGCGATGATCCACCACCTGAAATGAGTGCGAGGACAAAGTCCTCCTCGCCGCATTGGTCAAGCAGATCGAACATTCGGCGCGTGGCCTCCAACCCTCGCACATCCGGCACCGGATGCGCGGCTTCGGCAACCTCAACGCCTTGGAGGTACCTGCCATAGCCGTCGCGGGTAATGACAAGGCCCTCGCAAGGCCCCCATCGGGCTTCAACCGCCTCGGCCATCCGTGCCGAGGCTTTTCCCGCCCCGATAACGATGACCCGGCCTGCCGGGCGAGCCGGCAGAGCCTTGGGTATGACACGCATCGGGTCGGATGCAGCAACAGCCGCATCGAAAAGCTGACGCAGAAACAAACGCCGCGCTGGCAAGCTTTTCAGAGCACCGACCCGGTCTTCACCCGAGCGCATCGACCACAGCCTTGCCACATGTGACGGTATCTGCAGCCCCGCCAAGGTCGCGCGTGCGCAGCGCGGGTTCTGACAGCACGCGCTCGATGGCTACCATGATGTCAGACGCGGCATCGGGGTGGCCCAGATGGTCCAGCATCATCGCCCCGGCCCAGATCTGCCCAATCGGGTTGGCCACGCCCTGCCCGGCAATGTCGGGGGCCGATCCATGAACCGGCTCGAACAGCGACGGGAACTTGCCTTCGGGGTTGATATTTCCCGAGGGTGCGATGCCGATGGTGCCCGTGCAGGCCGGACCCAGATCCGACAGGATATCGCCGAACAGGTTCGAGGCGACGACCACGTCAAAGCGATCCGGGTTCAGCACGAAATGCGCGGTCAGGATGTCGATGTGATATTTGTCGACCACAATATCGGGAAAGGATTTTGCCATCTCCTCGACCCGCTTGTCCCAATAAGGCATGCTGATCGAAATGCCGTTCGACTTGGTGGCCGAGGTCAGCCTCTTGCGCGGACGCTTCTGCGCAAGATCGAACGCGTATTTCAGCACCCGGTCCACCCCGTGCCGGGTCATGACGGTCTCCTGCAGCACGACCTCTCGATCCGTGTCGGGGAACATGATCCCCCCGACCGAGGAGTACTCGCCCTCGGTATTCTCGCGCACAATCCACATGTCGATATCGCCGGGGCCGCGCCCGGCCAGCGGACTGGACACGCCGGGCATCAGGCGTGCCGGGCGCAGGCTGATATACTGGTCGAACTGGCGGCGGAACTGGATCAGCGACCCCCAAAGAGAGATATGGTCCGGCACCGTATCCGGCCAGCCGACCGCGCCGAAGAACAGCGCGTCATGCCCGCCGATCTGGTCCTTCCAGTCATCCGGCATCATCTGGCCGTGCTTCTGATAGTAATCGCAGGACGAGAAGTCGAATTCGTCAAAGCGCATGTCGATGCCGCGTCGGGACGCCACTGCTTCCAGCACGCGCAGCCCCTCCGGGACGACTTCCTTGCCGATGCCGTCACCGGGAATGACGGCGATTTTCAGGTGATTGGTGGACATCGTAAACCCTTTCAGGAATTGCGGCCGCGCAGGTGGTCGATCACGGCGTCGGTCACGATGCGCGTCGTGGCCTTGCCGCCAAGATCGGGGGTGTGCAGGTCGGGATCGGCCGTCACCGCCTCGACCGCTTGCATCAGGCGTTCGGCGGCGGGCTTTTCGTTCAGATGATCCAGCATCATCGCGGCGGTCCAGAAGGTCGCGACGGGGTTCGCGACCCCTTTGCCCGTGATATCAAAGGCCGAGCCGTGGATCGGTTCGAACATCGACGGCGTGTCGCGTTCCGGGTTCAGGTTCGCGGTCGGCGCGACGCCGATGCTGCCCGACAGGGCGGCAGCCAGGTCGGACAAGATATCGGCATGCAGATTCGTGGCGACAATGGTGTCCAGCGAGGCCGGGTCCATCACCATGCGCACCGTCATCGCATCGACCAGCATCTTGTCCCAAGCGACATCGGGGAATTCAGCCGCGACCTCTGCAGCGATCTGGTCCCACAGGACCATGCCATGCCGCTGCGCGTTGGATTTCGTCACCACCGTCAGCCGCTTGCGCGGACGCGACAGCGCAAGCTGGAAGGCAAAGCGCATGATCCGCTCGATCCCCGCGCGGGTGAAGATCGACACATCTGTCGCCACTTCGAGCGGAAGGCCGGGATGGGAGCGCCCGCCCTGCCCGGCATATTCACCTTCTGAGTTCTCGCGCACGATCACCCAGTCCAGTTCCTTGTCATTCACTCCACGCAACGGCGACTTGATGCCCGGCAGCATGCGCGTCGGGCGAACATTGGCGTATTGATCCAGCGGCTGACAGATCGCCAGACGCAGGCCCCACAGCGTCAGATGGTCGGGCACATCGGGCGCACCCACCGCGCCGAACAGGATCGCATCGAAGGCGCGCAGTTGATCGGCGCCGTCTTCCGGCATGAATGCGCCGGTCTTCTTGAAACGGTCGGTGCCCCAATCGAAAGTCTCGACCTCGAAGGCGAAATTGCCGTCACGCTCGGCCAGGGCATCAAGGACTTCCAGGCAGGCATCGACGACTTCGACACCGATCCCGTCACCGCCAATCGCGGCGATCTTGTGCAGACGTTTGTTCATATCACTGTTCCTGTTCAGAAAAATATTCCGGCGGGCATACGCAGCAGCAGCACATTGGCCATCAGCCACCAGAAGCCCGTGCAGATAACGGCGCCAGAGATCAGCCAGATCGCCCATGTCCGGGCCGGCACGCGGTCGTAATTGGCGATGACCATGATCAGCGCAAAGGCAATCAGGCTGGTCACGAGAAAGCCCAATTCGGGCATCAAGACGACCCAGCCCATCATCGCCGCGCCAAGTGCAAGCCGGCGCTTGCCGCCTTCGTCCAGCACAATGCCCTCGGCAGGGCCGGCGGGCCGACGAAGCTGCTGGCCGATCAGCAGAAGCGACAGCGCGATCAGCGCGACCGCAATGGTCACGGGGAAGACCGCGCCCAACATCGACATGGACCGCGCGCCCATGATGATCCAGATTCCGATCAGCACGAATATAACCGCGATGATGATCGAGGGGATGCTGCGCGTCTTCACCTCATCCGGGATTTCGGCGCCGGCATCGCTGACTGCCTCGCCCGCCGTATCAAGCTGAGCGCGGCGGCGGGCCTTCCAGTCGGCCCAGATCGGGAAGGCCAGCGTGATCAGCGCGGCAAGGATGATGCCGATGCTGATGGGGCGGTTGAAGAACATCTCGGGCAGGCGGCCGGACGCGTTGCCGATCAGCCAGGTCTGAACAAAGCCCTGTTCTGCGATGGACCCCAGCACCAGACCCAGCACGATGGGCGAGGGCTGGAATCCATAGCGGTTCAGGATCCAGGCCAGAATGCCCAACCCTACCATAAGCTGCGCATCTTCGACATTCGAATGAATGGCAAAGGCGCCGATGATGGTCAGCAGCGCCACGGTGGGCGCCAACACGGCCTTGGGCACCTTGACGATGGACGCATAGGCATAGCGCCCGATCAGCAGCCCGACCGGCAGCATCAGCAGCGTCGCGATCAGCAGGCCCCAGATGAAGGTGTAGACAATATTGCCGTCTGTCGTGAACAGCGTCGGACCGATCTTGATCCCCTGCACCAGCAGCGCGCCAAGAATGATTGCATCGGGCGGCGTGCCGGGAATGCCCAGAACCAGCGTCGGGATGAAGCCGCCGCCGACGGTCGCGTTATTGGCAGCCTCGGTCGCGATGACGCCATCGGGGTTGCCCTTGCCGAAGCTGTCGGGATCGCGCGACGACCGTCGCGCCTCGGAGTAGGACACCAGCCCGGCGATGGACCCGCCCGCGCCCGGCAGAATGCCGATGATCGTGCCGATCACCGAAGATCGGATCACGTTCAGCTTGCGCGCCAGCGACATGCGCAGCCCTTCGGCAACGCGCAGCCCGCCGGTGACGGAGGGCTTCAGATGCGGGTCACGCGTGGCCACAAGATCCAGAATGACCGGCACGCAATACAGCCCGATAATGGCCGAGGTCAGGTCGATCCCGGCCAGAAAGCGCTGCATTCCCATAGTATAACGCACGTCGCCGCCGACAACGGCCACGCCAATCATCGACAGGAACAGCCCGATACAGGCCCCGATCAGCCCTTTCAGCGTATTGCCGACCGACAGTGCTGCGATCAGGGTCAGGCCGAACATGGCCAGCCAGAAATACTCGGTCGGCCCGAACGCAAGCGCCACCCGCGCAAGCGGCGGCGCCAGCACCAGCAGCGCCACCGCGCCCACGACGCCCCCCACGACCGAGGCGATGGTGGCCAGCGAAATCGCCAGCCCCCCATCACCCCGCTTGGCCATGGGGAAACCGTCGAAGGTTGTCGCAATCGCGGATGGCGTGCCGGGCGTATTGACCAGAATGGCGGCGTAGGCACCGCCATAGATCGCGCCGGTATAGATCGCTCCGAGCGCGATCAGGCCCGCCGCGGGGTCCATCGTGAAGGTGAAGGGGACAAGAACCGCCACCGCCATCGTCGCCGAAAGGCCCGGAAGCGCGCCGATCACCGTCCCCAGGATCACGCCAACCAATGCCAGCAACAGGTTGAACGGCGTTAGCGCATCCAGCAGATAGCCGAGAATCTCCATCCCCTGCCCCTTTACTCGATGATGCCCAGAGCCTTCGCGCCGGCGGTGTATTCCTCGACACGCGCGGCCACGAACTCATCCATCTGGTCATAGGTGACGTCGGTCAGAACGAAGCCTGCCTCTTCCATCTTTTCGACGAAAGCGGGGGCCGCGTTTATTTCGGCCACAATGTCGGAGACGCGCTGGCGCAGCTCTTCCGAGGCGGAATTGGGCAGCGCAACACCGCGATAGGCACCGCCGACAATGTCATAGCCAAGCTCTTTGAAGGTCGGCACGTCGGGGAAGGCCGGCAGACGTTCTTCCGACGCAACCGCCAGCATCCGCAGCGCATCACCCTGCGCCACGCCCGAGGTGGCATAGTTGAACCCCGCCATGGTCGACCCTCCCAGCACGGCCGTGATTGAGGGCCCGGTGCCCGAGAACGGCACATAGGTCGTCATCACCTCGGCCAGTTCATTGAAGCGGATCGCCGCCAGATTGTTCGACGAGTTCGAGCCAGAGCCGGCCATCGTCACCAGCCCCGGATTTTCCTTCGCATAGTTCACGAGGTCTTCCAGCGTCTGGAACTGGCTATCCTGCTTCACGAAGATCGCGTCGGGGGTATAGTGAAAGTAGTGAACCGGGGTCAGATCCTCGGTCGCGTAGCCCACCGAACCAGCCAGCGGCTGCAGAACGGTATGGGGCAGGTTGATGCCCATGATCGTATAGCCGTCGCCCGGCAGCGAATTCAGCTGCGACCAGGCCTGCGCGCCACCGGCGCCGGGCTGATACTGGATGACGACCTGCTGGCCAGTGACGTTCTCCCATTCGCTTTGCTGAAAGCGCGCCGAGATATCGGATTCGCCACCCGCGTTGAACGGGATGATATAGGTCATCGGCTTGGTCGGAAAATCAGCCGCGTCCTGCGCAGCCAGCGGTGTGGCCGCGACAAGCCCGGCAAAGATGGTCACAAGTGCAATTTTCATCATATCCTCCTCCTGGTTGGGTCTGGCGCGTCCCGGCCCCCACCGGGTCATGCGACGCCACAGCAGGCGCGCCGCAAGTGTCACCAGACCAGAAAAGACTATACTGCTTCCAAAATTTTATTAATGTCGGAGTTGGAACAACATTAGTGCGTCAGGTTCAGCAATGAGTGAAGGCGATCTGGGCTTTTTCGTCCTGCTGGCGCAGCGCGGCAGCTTTGTGGCGACAGCGCGCGAGATGGGCGTCACCGCCTCGGCCGTGTCGCGGCGGCTGGCGCGGCTGGAAGACCGGCTGGGGGTGCGCCTGATGAACCGCACCACCCGCCGCGTCAGCCTGACCGGCGAGGGCGAGGCTTATTTCACTAAGGCCGCCCGCCTTCTGGCCGAGATCGAGGATCTGGAAAGCAGCCTGCGCGCTGGGCGCGACACGCCTTCGGGCCTGCTGCGCATCAACGCGACCTTCGGTTTCAGCCGCCAGCATATCGCCCCGGTCATTCAGGAATATTGCGCGACCTATTCCGGCATAGACGTGCAGCTTGTCGTGACCGACGCGCCGATGAACCTTGTCGAACAAGGGGTCGACCTTAACATCCGCTTCGGCGATCCGCCAACCAGCAATCTGGTTCAGCGGCTGTTGCAGCGGAACCGGCGCTTCATGTGCGCCTCGCCGGAATATCTGGACCGGCACGGCACGCCCGCCAGCCTGCAGGATCTGGGGCGGCACGACTGCATCGTGCTGCGTCAGGAACATGATCTTTACGATGTCTGGCGCTTCGACGATCTGGGGCGGCAAAGCCCTTCGGCCCGCGTTGGTGGCAGGCTCAGCACCAATGACGGCGATATTGCGCGCGAATGGATGCTGGGCGGTCGCGGGATCATGCTGCGCTCGGAATGGGATATCGCGCGGCATGTTCGGCAGGGGCGGCTGCGGGTCGTGTTGCCGGATTATTGCCAGACCGCAAATATCGCCGCTATCTACCCCGAGCGGCATCATCTAGCGGCGAAGGTGCGCGTCTTCGTCGATCTGCTTGCTGAACGCATCCGCGCCAGCGATGCCCATGACCCGATGCAGTTGACGGCGGCAGAACTGCGTCCGCGCTAGCCAGGATTGTGCGGCGCTTCCATGCCGATTATGCATATGTCAGGGGGTGTGCCGATGGATCTGGCCCTGCTGGAGGATTTTCTGGAACTTGCGCGAGAGATGAATTTCTCGCGCGCGGCGGCCAATCGCAACATGACCCAGCCCGCCTTCAGCCGCCGCATCCGCGCGTTGGAAGACGCGATGCAGACCCCGCTAGTCACGCGCACCACCCGGCAGGTCGCACTGACGCCTGCGGGCGCGGCCTTCCATCCGCGCGCCGCCGCCATCATCCGCCAGCTTGCCGATGCCCGCGCCGAAGCGTTGGAGACCGCGGGCCGCGCCGCGCGCAGCCTGAACCTGGCGGCGACACATGCGCTGTCTTACACCTTCATTCCGCGTTGGCTGATGCAAGTCGCGGACCCCGCCGAATTCGGCGCGCTGAACATGGTATCCGACACGCAGCGCCAATGTCTGCTGCTGATGCAGCGGGCCGAGGCGAGCTTCTTCATCTGCCATCGCGGTATGTCCGGCGCGCCGATCCTGCCGGAACGCCAGTTCCTTTCGCAAGTCATCGGACGCGACGATCTGGTCCCGCTATCCGCGTCGGATGTGTCGGGCCGGCCGCGCTGGCGGCTTGGCGATGCAGGTGCGCCGGTCATCGCCTATGGCCCTGCATCCGGCCTTCACTCCATTATCGATGCGCATTGGGCGCGCCACGGCCGCCCCGATATGGCCCCGGCGATGAGCTCGATTCTGGCGGCCACGAATATGGAAATGGCAAAGGCGGGCCATGGCATCGCCTTTCTTCCGGCCTCGCTTGCCGAAGGCGACATGCAGGCAGGGCACCTGATCCAGGCGGGCGGGCCGGCGGATCATATCCCCGTCGAAATCGCGATCTATCGCCCCCGGTCGCGACTTTCGCCGCATGGCGAGGCGTTCTGGCAGAAGGTGCTGGCGTGGAATTAATACCTTTCTAGCATGAATAACCGCGCAATCGGCATTGGCCCTGCCCGCCCCTGATCGCTTAGCTTCGCGTCAACTCTGGACCGGAATCTTTGCCTCAGAAAGGGCCGCATATGCGTATCGTCGACATTCGGGAAGTGACCAAGCCGATCTCTTCCCCCATCCGCAACGCCTATATCGATTTCAGCAAGATGACCGCCAGCCTTGTCGCCGTGGTCACGGATGTGGTGCGCGACGGGCGGCGGGTCGTGGGATACGGCTTCAACTCGAACGGGCGATACGGTCAGGGCGGGCTGATCCGCGAGCGCTTCCGCGACCGGATACTGGAAGCCGATCCAGCCTCGCTGATGAATTGCGAAGGCACCAATCTGGACGGCCACAAGATATGGGCTGCAATGATGCAGAACGAAAAGCCGGGCGGGCATGGCGAACGCTCGGTCGCGGTCGGCACCATCGACATGGCTGTCTGGGACGCCATCGCGAAGATCGAGGAAAAGCCCCTGTTCCGCCTGCTGGCCGACCGCAAGGGCGTTCAGGCCGATCCGCGCGTCTTCGTCTATGCTGCCGGCGGATACTATTACCCCGGCAAGGACGACAGCGCGTTGCGCAAGGAAATGCGCGGCTATTTGGATCGCGGCTATAACGTGGTGAAAATGAAAATCGGCGGCGCGCCCTTGGACGAAGATCAGCGCCGGATCGACGCGGTGCTGGACGAGATCGGCGATCAGGCGCAGCTTGCGGTCGATGCGAATGGCCGCTTCGATCTGGAAACGGCCATCGCCTATGCCAAGATGCTGCGCCAATATCCGCTGTTCTGGTACGAAGAGATCGGCGACCCGCTGGATTATCAGCTTCAGGCGGCGATGGCCGAGTTCTATCCCGGCCCGATGGCGACGGGCGAGAATCTGTTCTCGCATCAGGATGCTCGTAACCTGATCCGATATGGCGGGATGCGCCCGGATCGCGACTGGCTGCAATTCGACTGCGCGCTGTCTTACGGGCTGGTCGAATATCTGCGGACGCTGGATGTGCTGGATCAACTGGGCTGGTCGCCCTCGCGTTGCATTCCTCATGGTGGCCACCAGATGTCACTGAATATCGCTGCTGGCCTTGGCCTTGGCGGCAATGAAAGTTATCCGGATCTGTTCCAGCCCTATGGTGGTTTTCCGGATGGCGTGAAAGTCGAGAACGGCCATATCGTGATGCCTGAACTGCCCGGCATTGGATTCGAAGGGAAGTCCGACCTGATCAAGGTAATGCGCGAACTTGCCGAGTAGATTTGCACTAGGCCGGCGCTATGACTCAGCGTCAGAAGCGCCCGCCTCATATTACCCGCTCCAGAACATTCCCATTTGCCCGGCACCCTTCCCTCCGACTTCCGCCCCTTTCCGCCTCCCTGCCGGTCTGGTGTGCGATGTATGACTTGCCATGCGCGCGAGGCTGAGCCTTGTGTGGGATGCAAGAAGGAGGCGCCGGGCATGGTGAAGCGATTGAGGTTGAACGAGAAATCGGTGCGGGAGGCGGCGCCGCAACCGGGTCGGGACTATCAGATCTTCGACAGCGAGGTGCGGGGATTTGCGATCTGCATCTACCGATCCGGCAACCGGGCCTTCACGCTGGATTACCGCCATGCCGGGCGGCAGCGGCGCATGACGCTGGGGCGCTGGCCGGAATGGTCAACGGCAGCGGCACGGGAGCGGGCCAAGGAGTTGCGGCGTGACATCGACGCCGGTGGCGATCCGCTGGGCGCGAAGGAGGACTGGCGGGAGGCGCCTCGGGTGAAGGATCTGATCGCGCGCTATGCCGAGGTGCATCTGCCGAACCTCGCCAAGACCAATGCCTCTGACCAGCGTTCGATGCTGACCAAACGCGTCGGGCCGGACTGGAACAACCGTCTCGTGACCGAGATCACGCCTTACGACGTGGAAAAGCTGCTGAACCGCATCGCCGAGGGCCGCGTCCGGCCGCACAAGGCCAAGCCCAACAACCGGGCCCGCAAGCTACAGGGATCGAAGCCCACGCCCATCCGCGCCAATCGCGTCGGCGAGGTGCTTCGCAAGATGTTCACCTATGCACAGAGCTGGGGCTGGCGCGAGGATAACCCGGCCTCGGGCTTCCGCCGCCGGATCGAGAATCCGCGCGAGCGGTTTCTCTCACAGGAGGAAATCCGCAAGCTCGCTGCGGCGCTGGACGCAGCCGAGGATCGCCGCGCGGCGGATATCATCCGGCTCTGCATGCTGACCGGCGCGCGCGTGGGCGAGGTCAGGCAGGCCCGGTTCGAGCATTTCAACCTCGAACATCTCAGCTGGTCGAAGCCCGCCAGCATGACCAAGCAGCGGAAGATCCACCGGCTGCCGATCTCGGATGAAGCCGCCGCCATCGTGCGCCAGCGCCAGTTGCTGGTCCCACGCGGCTGCCCGCTGCTGTTCCCGGGCGATGTCCCCGGCGAGCCGGTGAAGGAAATCCGCCGGTTCTGGAAGCAGATCCAGAAGCAGGTCGGCATCGAGGATGTCCGCATCCACGACCTGCGCCACACCTTTGCTTCGCTACTGGTCAGCGGCGGCGCCTCGCTGGAAATGATCGGCAAGCTACTGGGCCACAGCCAGACCCAGACCACCGCGCGCTATGCCCATCTGATCGATTCGCCCCTGCGCGCCGGGGTCGATGCCGTGGCCAGCGCGTTCTGGCCGAAGCCGGTGCTGGTTCATGATACTGAGGAACAGGCGCGCAGAAGCGCCTGATCACTCAGATCGCCGCCGCGCTGGGCGGTCAACGCCCTGCCCTACACCGTCTCCTGCAACGACTTCCAGACCGGCCCGAGCCTGCGGCGGATCGTGCTTTCGTCGGGAACCTCGCCATCTTCGGAATGCTGCGCGAACCAGTCGAGCGCGATGGCAGTCCATTCGCCCTGCGTTGCAGGCACACCCTCAACATGAACGCGCCGGATCAGGTAGGCCAGGACGCCCTCCCAGTCATGGCGTGACGGGGCACCGCTGCTGACGCGTCGCATCAGCCCGTTCGCGGTCTCGAAGCGCTGCATCTCCTCGGCGGCAATCATCAGACGAGAAAGACGAACCTCAACGAAATCCGCAGGATTTTCGATCAGCACCCAATCCTCACCCTCAACCGGGCGAAAACGCCGAAGCGTTATCCTTCCGGTCGTGCCGTCACCGGGCCAGAACAGGTCCAGAATATCCGACACCGGCACGGCGACGAAGCCAGCATGGATGTGGCCGCCCTGAATCACCGGCCGTATCGCTGTCACAATCTCCAGCCGTCCGGACGCGGCCCATCCTGCGAGCCCGCCCAATGTACAATCCCATCGGAGCGCGGCCTCCTGGACCGTGTAAAATGCACGTTGCGGCAATGGCATGTCTGCCTCATCTCCCTTTATTCGTTGGCGCTGGCCACCCTTCCCCCAAGCCCACGCGCCTGCTTCATTTTCCGATCATGCAGGCACATCTCTCCCGATCACGGGCTCTGAAAAAACCCGCGTCGCTCGACCGCATCCGGCGTGATTGGGCCGCTTTGTTCACCACCGGGACGCGACTTGTCCAGCCGATTTCATTGTGGAAAAGCGAGTCTTTGTTCTTGACATGTTCTTCTCGCAGCAGGCGCTGATCCTGTTAGCGGCAACCGGCATAATCAATTCCGCCGGTTGTGGTTTCGACCGCATTCGACGGCATTCAGACCCGGCACCGGCTCACGCTGATTGGCCGCGAACTGCGTCAAACCCAGCAAAACATGGGGCGGCATAACTTCCCGGCAATTACGCCACCTTCCGCCTCCCCGCCGGTCGATCCGATGTGATTGTTCTTCTCCCCGTCAGCCGCCGGGTTCGCTGTTCGTGGGCCGGGCGATGCGAGAAGGAGGCAAGAGCATGACACAACCCATGAGTGCAGATCCCGGAATTGAACCGCGCCTGCTACGTGGCTGGATCAGCCGCTACGATCTGGCCCAGGAGCTGGGCCTGACGGTAGACACGCTGGGGCGTTGGGAGCGGCGGCGGAAGGGCCCCGCCTGCGTCCGCGCCGGTCGCAAGATCTTCTATCGGATGAGCGTGGTGCAGGACTGGCTGCAGTCGCAGGAAATGCCGCGGGTCGCCGAAGCGAAATCCAGCAAGGCACGGGGGCGGAAATGAACGCCATGAGCCCAATCCGCGACACCAACTGCAACAGCACGCCTGCGGCGCCCTGCTCCGGAGACTGGCCCGCCCAGCGCCTCTCTGAGGCCCGCGGCATCGTCGCCGATTTCGTCCACCACCCGGACAGCCTGATCATCCTCGCCTGTCGCGCCATCGCCGCCCACAGCCCGGATCCGCAGGAACGCCGCGAAGCCCTGGCACTGGCCGGTCCGCTGATCGCCGTGTCGACCCGGAAGCCGAAAGGCGGTGAGGCATGACCCGTCGGACACCCGAGGCCGATATCCAGCGCGCCATCGTTCACACCCTCCGCGTCGTGCTGCCGCGTGAGGCCATCATCCACCATTCCGCCAATGAGGTTGGCAGCGGTGGCAAGGCCGCACGCCAGCGGCAGGCCATCCTGACTGGCATGGGTGTGTTTCCGGGCTTTGCCGATCTGATCATCCTGACCGGAGGCCGGGTGCTGTTTCTGGAGGTGAAGAGCCAATCTGGCCGTCTCAGCCCCGCCCAGCGCGACTTCCGGGACAGGGTGCAGGCCCAGGGTTTCGGCTGGGCGTTGATCCGCTCGGTCGAGGACGCGCTGGGTGCTCTGGCCGATCACGGTATCACCACCCGCGTCCAGGCGTTGAACCCCCGCCGGAGGGCCCACGCATGAGCCATTTCGCGACCAACTGGGCGATCCAGCAGCGGGGGCTGAAGCCCGCGACCAAGATCGTGCTCTGGCATCTCTGCGACCGGCACAATCCCGATTTCGGCTGCTTTCCGACGCAAGCGCGGCTGGCGGTGGATTGCGAGATGTCGGTCTCATCCCTGAACGATCATCTCCGGGCGCTGGAGGACGCCCGGCTGATCCACCGCCTCCGCTGCCACGATCCGCAGACGCATCGGCGGCAGGCGACCCGATACATCCTCGGCTTTGAAGACAGGTTCCCCGATCCGTTGAACGAAGGCGACGACGGCGGTTCCGACGCCGGTGACGATGGTGACAGCGGCGATCCATGTCCGGATTCCGGAGATGGGGCCATCTCCGAAAAATCGCCAAAGCCATCTCCGAGTTTGGCCGGTTTCCATCTCCGAAATTCGGAGACTAACCCTGTAAGAGAACCTTTAAGGGAACCAGTAAAGGAGGAGGAGGGCGCGCGAGCGCGCGATGATCGATTTGAGGAATTTTTCGGAAGGCTGCTCGACGCGCTCGGTTTTGACACCAAGGCCAGTCTCCCCGGCTGGTGGCAGGGCTGGCCGCCCCGCGAGCACGTTCGCCGCTGGATCACCGATCTCGGGCTGACCGAGGAGCGGATTGTCGCTGTGGCCCGGAACAGCCGCAGCACGCACCCCGAACCACCGGACGGGCCGAGGGCACTGGACAGGACCATGGAGCGGGCGGCACGGACTGTCGGGGCCCCGAAACCAGCCGAGGGCGACAAGCGCCGCAAGCGCGGCCGCAAGCCTTCCGACACGCCGCGCGCCAGCATGGACGCGATCGCGGATTTCTACGCCGGGCTGGTGAACGGCGATGGCTACCTGCCCTCCAACGCCATCTCCAACACCGTGCGCAATGCCATGCTGGAGCGTGGCCTAGTCACGGCGGAACGCCTCAAGGCACGAGGTGTCGCATGACCGCACATGCTCGCTTCCCAAACCGATCTGCCCGCACGAAACGCGCGCTGGGCATCCAGCAGGCCCTGGAATGGGCCTTTCGCACCGAGAGGGCCCGGCTGGAACTGCCCGAGCCGCCCGATCCAGAAAGAGACGGCAGCCCGGGCTTCGGCCTCGAATACGTGCTGATGCAGCGCGCCGCGCTGGGCTGCCGGATCGACGGCGGTCGCTACAAGCCGGACAGCTCTACCCACGAGGATGCCGAGGTCATCGCCGCCTGTGTGGCGAACCTGCCGACGCCGCTCGGCGGGTTGCGCATGGCCATCCGCATCGCCGAGCTGGCCCGCGCTGGGATGACCCCGGACTGGATGCCCGGCGCCGTGCCCCGCTGCGTGCCGGTTGAGATGAAGCGCAACCAGCATGGCACCCGCTCGGTGACCATCGCGGTCGGGACCCTTCGGGTGCAATCACGCGGCAAGTGGCGAACCGTCGAGCTGCGCGCCTGTCCCGTCGCCTGGTCACCGCATCCCGAGCAGATCGAAGCCGCACATCGCCATTACGTGCAATGGTGGCTGGCGCTGGACTGGGTGCGGGACGGATTGCTTGCGGGTGGCATGCTGCGAAGCATCGACGTGACGGATGCCATGCCGAAGCGGGAACCGTGGGCATAAGTTGGCACTGTCAAAGACATTCGGTCATTCGCTGCACGGCCCAGAAATTCACGCAATGCGGGACGAAGCCGCCGTTTGCTTCTTGGCTTCACGCGTAACTAACAGCCCGCAAAACACGCGACTTTTCCAGGTCAGTGAAGGTGTGAATAGCTTTCGCTCAGGCGTAGTGAGGTCTTACATTCGCGAGCGCTCTGCATGCTTACCTCGCTTCTTAAACTGAGCGGAAAGTAGAATAGCGGTGAATCATCTCGCTTGCTAGAGTGAGAGGATGTGAACGCCATTGGTAGCCGCCGAGGGACTTCATCGGCTTTTCGACTTAGAACTTTGAACCCAACGACTGTCGAGATGGAGGATCGGCTTGGTGGGAGGGTTGATTCCCTTTGAGGAATTGCCGGAGTGGGTTCCGGGAAAGGTGCTTCTGGCCAGCGATGGACAGAACTGGAAGAGGGTCGCGTTAAGATCCTATCACTACCAAGGCCAAGATGTCGTCGTACCCGCGATGCGCGACTTCATGCTCGTGAGCTACAGGACCGGCACGACCCCGATGCAGCGTCGTTTCGATGGCCGATGGAAGAAGGAAACTCTGGGACCGGGCGCGGCTTCGCTTTTGACGCGGGCGCAGCAGGCCTACTGGAACTGGCACGAGCCGATCGACGTGACCCACATTTATCTCTCGGGCGAAATGGTCGCCGAGGTGGCGAGCGAGGTCATGGATTGCGCGGTCAGCGAGGTCACCCTCGACGATGTGCTTCGGGTGGACGACCCGGTCATGTCGAGTGCGGCTGATGCGATTGCCGGCGAAGCACGAAACCGCGCTTTGGGCGGTTCACTCTACGTCGACACCGTGGCACGCGGTCTCATCATTCATCTCCTGCGGCGCTACGCCTCCGTACGCCAGCTTGAGCCTGAGCGCACCGGCGTCCTGACCCCTCAGCAGGAAAAGCGTATCGTTGAGTTCATCGAGACGGAGATTGAAACGCCGCTCGACCTCAAGGTGATGGCCGACGCTCTCAATATGACTCCCTGCCTCTTCGCCCGGCAATTCCGCCGCAGCTTCAACATGCCGGCCTATGCCTTCGTGAAGGCTCGCCGGCTCGAAAGGGCCCGTCGCCTGCTGGCCACCACCGAACTGCCGATCAAGGCAATCGCGGCCGATTGCGGCTTCTGCGACCAGGCCCACCTCACGCGCATGTTTTCCTCGGAGTTTGGCATGCCGCCTGGCGAGTTCCGTCGCCGCGCGCACTGAGTGGGCGACAGAAACATACAAAGATTGGTTGCGGTTCGTTCAAGATCGGCGACCTGCAGCACTGCCAAGCTGACCGGGTGCCGCGACGAAGACCGATTGGCTCGACACTACGGCACAGCCCGTGACCGGCAGGAGGCGGTTGCGGCCAGCTCGGAGGAAATCATGCTAGATTCTAACCAAACCGCCACCGTGGCGGATCGCAAACCTGTGCCCGCCGAACTCGATGCATTGGTCATCGGAACTGGTTTCGCGGGTCTCTATCAGCTGCACCAGCTTCGCGAAATGGGCCTCAAGGTCCACGCGTGCGACACCGCGACAGACGTCGGCGGCACCTGGTACTGGAACCGTTACCCGGGTGCCAAGTTCGACAGCGAAGCCTACATATACCAGTATCTTTTCGACGAAAGCCTCTACAAGGACTGGACCTGGAGCGAACGGTTCCCCGGCCAGCGCGAGATCGAACGCTGGATGCACTACATCGCCGACCGGCTTGACCTCCGCCGTGACATTTCCTTCTCGACCACGATCACAAAGGCCAGCTTCGACGAGACGACCGGCCTCTGGACCGTGGAAACCGACAAGGGCGATACCGTCCTCGCGCGCTACCTGATCGGCTGCACCGGGATGCTTTCCGCTCCGCTGGAGGACCGCTTCCCCGGGCAGGCCAGCTTCAAGGGCAAGATCGTCCACACCGGGCGCTACCCAAAGGGCGGTCTCGACCTCGAAGGCAAGCGCGTCGCCGTCATCGGCACCGGGGCGACCGGCATCCAGGTGATCCAGACCATTGCACCCGAGGTCGAGCACCTGACGGTCTTCGTACGCACGCCGCAATACGTACTGCCGATGAAGAACCCCAAATACGGGCCGGGTGAAGCGGCATGGTACAAGGATCGCTTCGACGAACTGAAGGCCAATCTCCCGCACACGTTCTCGGGCTTCGAGCACGCCTTCGAGAACACGTGGGCCGACCTGACGCCCGAGCTGCGCCGCGAGGTGCTGGAGGAGATTCATGCGGACGGATCGCTGAAGCTCTGGCTGGCCTCCTTCGCCGAAATGTTCTTCGACGAAGAGGTCAGCGAGGAGATCTCCGAATTCGTGCGGGAAAAGATGCGGGCCCGCCTGAAGGATCCGAGGCTGATCGACATCCTCGTGCCGAAAAAGGGAGACTACGGCTTCGGCACACACCGCGTTCCGCTCGAGACACACTACCTCGAGACCTACCTGCGCGACAATGTCGAGGCGGTCAGCGTCCGTGATAACCCGATCGCCGAGATCGTGCCCGAAGGCGTCAGGTTGGAGGACGGCACCGTCTACGAGGTGGACACGATCATCATGGCGGTGGGCTTCGATGCCGGCTCGGGGGCGCTTGCGCGGATCGACATCACCGGCCGCAATGGCATGAAGCTCGCCGAAGAATGGGGCAAGGACATCCGCACCACCATGGGGCTGATGAAGTTCGGGTTCCCCAACCTCTTCATGACCGGCGCGCCGCTCGCGCCTGCAGCCGCGCTCTGCAACATGCCCACCTGCCTGCAACAGCAGACCGAATGGATCACGGAGTGCATCGGCGCGATGCGGGCGCGCGGCCACGACGTGATCGAGCCGACGGAGGAAGGCGAGTCCGACTGGGTCAAGCACCATGACGAGACCGCGAATGCCACGCTGATCGCGAAGACGAACTCGTGGTACACTGGGTCCAACGTGCCGGGCAAACCGCGCCGCGTCCTGTCCTATACCGGCGGGGTCGGCACGTACCGCGACAAATGCGACGAGATGGCCCGGAACGGCTATCCGTCCTTCGCGATGACCAAAGCCGGCGTTCCCGCTGACGCCTGAAATCCAGCAAACGACAAGACCGCCCTGTCCCCGCGACGGGGCGTTCCCAAGACCGGCTTCAAAGAATGGGAGGAAACCATGGGCCACAAATTCAACGCTGATTCCGTCCTGAATGGTGTCGTGACGTCCGATCCACGCGTGCCCGGCGTCGTGGCGATGGTCACGGACCGCGAGAAGAACATCTACGAAGGTGCCGCGGGTGTCCGCCGGATCGACGGTGACACGGCGATGACCACCGACGACGTCTTCGCGATCTTCTCGACCACGAAGGCTATCACCGCGACGGCCGCGTTGCAGCTTGTCGAGGAGGGCAAGCTCGACCTAGACGCACCGGCGAGCGACTACGCGCCCGATATCGGAAAGCTCAAGGTGATCGACGGCTTCGACGACGCCGGCGAGCCGATCCTGCGCGACCCGAAACGCCCGATCACGACGAAGCACCTGCTGCTCCATACCGCCGGCTTTGGATACGACTTCTTCTCCAAAACATACAACCGGCTTGCGCAGGAGAAGGGCCAGCCCAGCGTCATCACCGCATCGAAGGCCTCGTTGATGACGCCCTTGCAGTTCGACCCGGGCGACAAGTGGGAATACGGCACCAACATCGACTGGTGCGGGCAGGTGGTCGAGGGGATCACCGACAAGCGTCTGGGCGAAGTCTTCCAGAGTCGGATCTTCGAGCCGCTCGGGATTGAAGACATGACCTTCGAGTTGAACGACAGTCTCCGCAAGCGGCTTGCGGACATGCATGCGCGCGGGGAAGACGGCTCGCTGACGCCGATGGACTTCGAGCTGCCCGATAGGCCCGAGATCCACATGGGCGGGCACGGCCTATACGGCACGGTCGGCGACTACATGAAGTTCATCCGCATGTGGCTGAACGACGGCATGGGGCCGAACGGGCGCGTCCTGAAGCCCGAGACGGTGGTGATGGCCGAGAAGAACCACCTTGGCGAGAAGAAGATCGGCATGTTGCCGGGGGTGATCCCGTCCTTGTCGAACGACGCCGAGTTCTTCCCGGGCCTTTTGAAGTCATGGTCCTATAGCTTCATGGTGAACGACGAGGCAGCCCCCACAGGTCGGCCGGCAGGGGCGTTGGGCTGGGCGGGGCTCGCGAACCTGTATTACTGGATCGATCGGGCGAACGGGTTCGGAGGCTTCTGGGCGACACAGATTTTCCCATTCGGAGATCCCGTCTCCTTCGTCGGCTACATGGACTTCGAAAGCGCCTTCTACGCCTCGCTCAAGTCTGCAAAAGCTGCCTGAGTTAGACCGTGATCGCCGGCACCGCCGGCGATCGCCCTCCGTCGTTCAAGAGCCGTCTTAGGGCTGGAGAGCGATTGGACGGGGCACGGTCCGAGCTCTTGCTGAATCCAAAGCTTACGTCGTATTTGGGCTCGAAGCCGAACTTCGCCGCTCTGATCGTCAAGGTCCGCAATGCCCACAATAAGAACGAATCGAAAACCTGTTGACATTCGTGCCCCTGTTGCCTCATAACCCAAGCATCGGAGACGAGCGCGAGAAGAACAGACCCGCTCTTTCGATCTGTCCCTCCATCCCTACCTCCCTGCCTTGGTTCCTTCCCGGCGCGATCTGTATTCGGGGGGGCGCAGCGCAGAAGATTTCCAGCGCCAGGCATTTTCACCGGGGAATCCACCCGGAATCCACCTGAGCCAACCGAGCGTCGTTTCGATCAATAAAACAAGGCTTTAGGCGCCGCCGCAGGGTGGATTCCGGCGGAATCCAGGAAGCCACCTGCAGGATCCAATTCGCGGAAGCCACCGCCACCGGAAGCCAGCGGAATCCACCCGCCGAGAAGCCACCCAACACCACAGGACCACCCTGCCCCATGGACCTCGCCTTCGCGCCGCGCCAGATCGAGTTCTGGCCAATCGAGCGCCTGCACCCCTATGCCCGGAATGCGAAGATGCACGGGGCGGATCAGGTCGCCCGCATCGCTGCCAGCATGGCCCGCTTCGGCTGGACCGTGCCATGCATCGTGGGCTACGATTGCGACGAACTGGCCGACCCCGCGCGCCTGCTCTGGCAACCGCTCGAGCGGCGGGAACCGGACGGAATTCTTGCGCCTCTGGGCGACGCCCCGGGCTAGCGCCAACGAGAACCGGCAGACGAAACCGACGCCATCGCAGGCGGCAGGCAAACACGGGATGAACCTCGCGACAACGGCGGCGCAATGGACGACGCCGCTGGCGACGGACGGCAACAAACCGAGCGCGGGCAATCGCAAATCGGCCGATCTGACCCATGCCAGCCAGATGTGGATGACGCCGACGGCGCGGGATCACAAGGACGGGGCAACGACGCTGGCGAACACGCCGGTGAACGGCCTCCTTGGCCGCCAGGTCCTCACGACGCCGATGGCTGGACCCGATACCTGCAATCAGCGCCGGACGCTGAACCCGCTATTCGTCGAGGCGCTGATGGGCTGGCCAACCGGGTGGACCGGCTCCGCCTCTGTGGCAATGGCGTGGTCCCCCTGGTTGCGGCGCATGCGCTCCGAACTCTGGCGCATCAGTTGCTGGAGGATGGATGACGCGGCGCCGGATCAGGTAGAGCTCAGCTTATAGACGCGGCCCCCTTCGGCAAGTTTTTCGGAGGTCACCGTCAGCCCCAGTTTCTTCTTCAGCGAGCCGGAAATGGCGCCCCTGATGCTATGGTGCTGCCAGCCCGTCGCCTCGGCGATCTCGGCGATGGTCGCGCCGCCCTCCGCCTGTAACATGGCGATCAACTGGGCCAGCTTCGTGCCGGGGCGCTGGGCGGCGGCGATGGCCTCGGGCTTCGCATCGCGCAAGCCTGCCATGGTCCTGACCACCAACGGGTCGATGCCGATGGCGTCCAGCCCGGTATCGGTCGCGATCAGCGTGGTGCCATGTCCATCGCCGGTCTCACGCCAAAGCGGCTCGCCGCGCCGGAGATTGGCCTCGACCTCTTCGATCCAGCCGAGCTTGATCATCCGGCCGATGGCCATTTTCGCCGCCGCGCCATGCAGCCCCTCGGGCAGCGGCAGCGCAAGATTTCCCGGCCGGGCGCTGGCGCGGGTTAGGATCAGGGTCTGGGTGTCGGTGAGTATCGTCATAGAAGGCTCCGTGGATTGCCGTCGCATGCTGCGGTCGGCTTCTACGGAGGCGGGCCCCGCATCGCACGGGGCTCAGCGGTCGGTGTCCGCAGTGGCGTCAGGCGGCGTGTTCGCGCTCGCCAAAGGCGAAATCGCTGATCTGCTTCAGCAGGTGGGCCTGATATTCGAGGCTGCCGAGGTCACTCCAGTTCAGCCGCTCGGTATCGATGCCGGAATGGTCATCGCTGAAACCCTGCAACCGGGCCAGCATGGCGTCGATCTCCGCCTTCTTCGCGATGAAGGCGGCAAGGGCGGCGTCATTGCTGCGAGTGGTGTTGCGGGTCATGTGCATGCTCCGGTTCGTTTCGTGACGGCGGCAAAGTCGGCGGCATAGGCATTATCGAGGGCGTGCCGGATCGCCCAGACCGCGACATCGTGGAAATCCTGCGCGTCGCGGTTGCGGGTCTCCAGTGTCTCAAGCCCGTGAAAATGGCGCCGGGCAATCCCGGTCAGCGGGGTGTCGGTGTCCGGCTCGGTCGGTCGGGCCATGCTCTGCTTTCCGGCGGTGAATTGCATAGATTTCGTGCGATCAGAATCGCTCAGCCGCCCGACCACATCAAGTAAATTACTAGCAATATCATAGTCCTAAAATCGCACAGGCAGCCCCGATGCAAGGCACGACCGAACGCACCTCCCTGCATTGGCCAGCTGAGCTTCTTTCGTTTCGAGGTCACGCCGAACCTCCTGCCCTTGGTGCCGTTGGGCGTTCCCGCCAGTAGCCAGAAAGCCCGCTCACCACCTTTCGATCCTAATGGCCAAAAACTTTCTTGCCATTGCATCGATGAATGGGTTCATTTCGAAACCACCATTTTTCTGGTCCGCTGCATGGATGGTTCCAACAGCTTCAGCCCGAACTGCATCCGATCCGTCGCCTCAACCAGCCAAAGTATAAGCGGTCTTGACAGCGGTATAGAACTCCATCGCCATCGGACCCTGCTCCCGCGATCCCACGCTGGATGCCTTGCGACCGCCGAAAGGCACATGATAGTCCACCCCCGCCGTCGGCAGATTGACCATCACCATTCCTGCGGTCGAGCCTCTGCGAAAAGCCGTCGCGTGTTTCAATGAGGTCGTGCAGATACCAGAGGACAGGCCGAAGGGCGTATCATTCGCGACCGCAAGCGCCTCGTCAAAATCCGCAACATGAATTACCGAGGCGCAGGGCCCGAATATCTCTTCTCGCGCGCTACGCATCTGGTTGCGTGCTCCCAGAAACAGTGCGGGGATCTGGAACGTGCCGTCGCGGTCCAGCCGCTCGCCTCCGCGCACCTCACAACCCTCGCTGGCCGCCAGCGTGACATAGTCCAGATTTCCGGCAAGCTGGTTTTCCGACACGACCGGCCCGATCTGGATTCCGACCTCCAGCGGATCGCCAATGCGCAATGCCACGCGCGCGGCGTCCAGCGCCTCCACGAAGCGGTCATGAATACCCTTCTGCACGATCAGCCGCGATGAGGCGGTGCAGCGTTGTCCCGTCGAGAAGAACGCGCCGTTCAGGCAGGACGCTACGGCCACGTCCAGATCGGCATCGTCCAGAACCACCATCGGGTTCTTGCCGCCCATCTCAAGCTGCACCTTTTTCAGCCGCTGTGCGCAACCAAGTGCGATCTGGCGTCCAACCCGTTCAGACCCGGTGAAAGAGATTGCGGCGACATCGGGACTGTCCACCAACGCCTGCCCGACGGTCGAACCGGCCCCCATGACCAAATTGAAAACCCCGGCCGGGCAACCCGCTTCGTCAAGAATCTGCGCCATGACATGGGCGCAACCCGGCGTGATCTCGGCCGGCTTCAGGATCACAGCATTGCCTGCGGCCAGCGCCGGGGCGGTCTTCCATGCCGGGATCGCGATGGGAAAATTCCAGGGCGTGATCAGCCCGACCACGCCAAGAGGCTCTCGGGTCACATCGACCTCGACGCCAGGGCGGATCGAGTCGATCTTGATGCCCGCCAGTCGCAAGGCTTCGCCGGCAAAGAACTGGAACAGGTGGCCCGCGCGCGTGGCCTCGCCAACCGCCTCGGGCAGCGTCTTGCCTTCCTCGCGCGCCAGCAGGCGCCCTATTTCGTCAGCACGCGACAGGATCGCCGCACCGGCACGCGCCAGCACGTCGGCGCGGGTCTGTGGCGTGGCGGCTGCCCAGACGGGTTGCGCCGCGCGAGCAACAGCTATCGCCGCCTCGACATCGGCCCGCGACGACTTGGTATAAAGCCCGATCAGGTCGTCTGGCCGGGCGGGACTACGGTTTTCGCTTACCCCCTCGCCCTCAACCCAGTTTCCGCCGATGAAGTTCCGGAATTGATCTTGCATGACACCCTCGTTTTGCAGGCTCTCGCGCCCTTACTGATGTTTAGTTATCTCGGTGGACTCAGCCGGCAGAGGCGCCGTCGGCCAGCATATCGGCGATCAGGCCAAGCGGGTGGCGCGGCGCCCTGCCAGTCAGCCGCGCGGACTGACAGCGGCAGGAAAAGCCGGTGGCGAGAACCGGCATGTCAGCCTCGACATGCCCGCGCCAGGACAGGTCGAACAGCTTGTGCGATGTGGGCTGATGTCGCCTCTGGTGTCCGAAAAGCCCCGCCATGCCGCAGCAGCCGGTCGCGGGCGTCTCGATAGTCAGGCCGAGGGCGGTGAAGACCTCGGCCCATTGCCGGCCGGATTGCGGCGCAGCGGTCGCCTCGGTGCAATGCGACAGAAGCCGGGCCGATGTGCTGGCTGGGGCCTGCGGCAGGCCGCGGGTCCTTGCTTCGTCCGCCAGAAACTCCTGCACCATCAGGACCTGCGGCAGCGCGATCCCCGCTCTGACATATTCCTGCCGCAGCATCATGCCGAATGCGGGTTCAAAGGCGACCAGCGGCGCACCGGTTGCCGCAGCACGGTGCAACAGGTCCGCAAATGACTTGGCCATGCGACGGAACCCTTCCATGTCGCCAGCGGTATAGGCCGCCTTGCCCGTCGGGCGCATCTCCAGCAGGTGCGGGTGATAGCCAAGCGCTTTTAAACCGGCGATCACATCGCGCTGCGCCTCCGCGTCGAAAAGCGCGGTAAACCAGTCCTGCACCAGAATAACGGTGCGTTCGGGCAGAGGGCTGTTCAGGTCTGCAGCGCGCAGCCAATTGCCTTCAGGCAGGCTAGTCGCCAGTCGCGCAGGCATATCCACGCTGCCGGTCAGCTTCTCGCCTAGCTTCGATAACAGCGGCCAGATGGGCGCGAGCATTGGCGCAAGACGGTGCGTCAGCGAGCTGTGACGCTCGGCCGCAAGAACCAGACGATCCGCCAACGACCGGGCATGGCGCTGGAAATAATTGGCATAGAAGGCGCTGCGCATCGAGGGGATATCCACCTGCACCGGACAATTGGAGGCGCAGGCCTTGCAGCCAAGGCAACTGTCCATGACGCCCATCAGATCGGCCTCACGCAGGGCAAGATCGGGCGCATCCTCGGCTCGCGCCCGGTGCCAGGCGCGCAGGGCATCGGCGCGGCCCTTGGGGCTGTGGCGCAGATCCGCGCTGGCCTTGAAGCTGGGACACATCGGCGTCGCCGCCGCATAGCTGAGGCATTGCGCATTGCCATTGCAGCGAAACGCCTTTTCCAGCGGATCGCCGTCGGGCACGTTAAAGGCGCGAAAGGGCGTTGTCGCGATGCCCATGATTGGCGCGTCATTGCTGACCAGCTTGCCCGGATTATAGCGTCCCGCCGGATCGAAGGCGGCCTTCACGCCTTGCAGCGCGCTATAGGCTTCTGCGCCGATCCAGTCGCGCAGATAGGCACCGCGCACGCCCTTGCCATGCTCGCCCCAGAAGATGCCGCCGTATTTCCGGGTCAACTCGTAAACCGCGTCCGAAACGGCGACCAGTCGGGCGCGATCCGCTTCCGCGTCGATATTCAGTGCCGGGCGAATGTGCAGACAACCGACGTCGACATGGCCATAAATGCCAAAGCCCAGCCCGTTTTCCGACAAAACCTCAAGAAAATCGTCGATAAAGGCGGGCAGGTTCTCGGGCGGGACGACCGTATCCTCGACAAAAGCCACGGGCCGCGCAGGCCCGTCCACCCTGCCCAGCAGTCCAACCCCGGCAGAGCGGATCGCCCAGAGTTCGCGGATCTCGGCCAAATCGGCGGCGACATGCACGGCACCCGCCCCGGCAAGCCCCGTCAGGATCTGGCGGCAATGCCGCACCCGGTCATCCATCAGGGCGGCATCGTCACCATTGATCTCGATGAAGACATAGGCGACGCGCTGATCCTTCCCGGCGCGCAGCCCTACCGGCAGGCGGTTCAGGATGCCCGCCTGACCGGCAATGGCCTGCACGGTCTCATCCATGACTTCAATGGCCGTCGGCTCCGCCGCCAGCAGCGGCGTGGCCGCAGCCAATGCGTTGCGGAAGCTGTCGAAACCTGCAACGATCAAGCGCTTTTCGGCCTCAATTCGGCGTAGCCTGACGCGAATGCGGCTGATCAGGCCGAGCGTGCCTTCGGACCCCGGAAACAGCCGCCACCATTCGAAGCCGCCGGTTTCGGGGCAGGCCCGCTCCAGATCATAGCCGGTAAAGCGGCGGTTCAGGCGCGGCGTGTGGTCGATAAAGGCCTGCCGCCCGGCGCGCGCCGCAGCCTCGGCCTGCGACAGCATCCCGCGCGCCCAGTCCGGCGTTCCATCCATGCTGAACAAAAGCCCCTGCGGACGCGCGATCTCCAGCCCGAGGATATTATCCGAGGTCTTGCCATAGACCCGCGAGCCCTTGCCCGAGGCATCGGTCGATACCATCCCGCCCATCGTGCAGCGGGTCGAGGTCGAGGTTTCCGGCGCAAAGAACCAGCCCGAGGCGCGGATCTGCGCGTTCAGGTCATCCAGCACCATGCCAGGCTGGACATCGGCCCAACCTACCTCGGCATTCAGTTCGATCAGTTCGTTCATGTGTCGACGCATGTCGACGATGACACCGCGGTTCAGGCTCTGGCCATTGGTGCCGGTGCCACCGCCGCGCCCTGTCAGCGCGAGACCCGTGAATTCCGCCCGCTCCATCACCTTGAGCAGCGTTACCAGATCATCAGCGGAGCGCGGCGCAACGATAACGTCGGGCGCGATCTGATAGACCGAATTGTCGGTGGACATGGCCGCGCGCAATGCCGTGTCGGTTTCAACCTCACCCGCGAAACCCGCCGCACGCAGGGTAGCCGCAAGCTGTGCGATCAGGTCGGGAGCAGGTTGCGCGGACTGGTCCAGCATCAGCGGATCCTCATGTCAATATGCGGCACTGCTGACATGCTAGTCGCGCACGACCAGCACAGAGCATTCGGCGTGACGAACAACGCGGGCGGCCGTCATCCCCAACAGGAACTCCTTCATTCCCGGTTTGTGGGCCATAACAATGATCAGATCGGCCTCCACCTCCCTGGCCGCCTCAAGCACCTTGGAATAGGAACGCCCGTTCAGCACTAGAAATTCAGCTGACATATCGTCGGGCATGTGCCGGTCGACCACGTCGCGTAGCAATCCGCGCGCAGATTTGACAAAATCGTTCCGCACCGAATCGTAGCTCTGCAGCATCGGGCTATCGAGGTCGATATCCACTGCATTCATGAATGCCAGCGCCGCGCCGCAGAACCGGGCCAGCGAAACCGCGGTGTCGATCAGGGTGGCACAATCTGCCCCCTCGTGAAGATCGATCGGCACCAGAATTTTCTTGTAGGTGAGCATGGTTATTGACCTCATGCGTTAGACTGTGCCCGCGACCGCAAATCCGGTCGCGCGCGATTTCTTAAAGCTTCAGCATCGTGTCGCTGATCTGCGAGCCCGGCAGCAGCACACCATCGACCAGCACCGGCTCGTCGCGCTCCTGCCATTGCGCGACGTCATTTTCGGTCGCCGCTGGGATGAACATCCCGGTCGCCGCATAGACGATGTCGATGACGATCGACACCCAGCAGGCAATGGCCCAGACCCAGTAGTCCAGCGTCGCAACGCCCAGCGTGCTGGCCACGAAAACCCCACCTGTGGACCAGGGGATCAGCGGTGCAGCCAGCGTCGCCCCGTCTTCCATCGTGCGCGACAGTCCGGTGACATGGATGCCCTTGCCACGAAAGGCGGGGGCAAACATCCGGCCGGGCAGCGCCATGGCCAGAAACACATCGCCGGTCGCGAGATGGATCCCAAGAACCGAGGCCAGACTGGACATCAGCAGTCGGAACCGGGTCGTGGCGAATTTGATGATCGCGTTCAGCAGGGTTTCCAGACAGCGCGTCGCCTCCAGCGCGCCGCCAAGCGCCAGCGCAATAAGGACCAGCGTCACCGTCCAGTTCATCGACATGATGCCGCCCTTGGACAGTAGCGTATCGACCGAGGCGACGCCGGTATCGGCCTTGTAGCCGTTCAGCAGCGCATCGAAAGCCTGATGCACCCCCACCCCCTGCACAAGGATGGCGCAGATCACGCCCGCGACGACGCCAGCCATCAGACCCGGCAGCGCAGGGTATTTTCGGATCGACAGATACATGACAATGATCGCCGGCAGCAGCATGAAGGCTGACAGGTTGAAATTCGCCTTCAGCGTCGTCGTCGTTGCGGCCAGCGCGGCGGTGTCGATCTCTCCGCTGATGTTGTGACCGGCCCACAGATAGACGCCCAGCGCGATCAGCATGGCCGGCGCCGTCACCGGCAGCATGTTGCGGATATGGGTGAAGAGATCCGTGCCAACCACCGCTGGCGAGAAATTGGTGGTATCCGACAAGGGCGACATCTTGTCACCGAAGAAGGCACCCGAGACGATGGCACCTGCGGTCATTGCCAAGGGCACGCCCAGCCCCTCGCCGATCCCCATCAGCGCGAGCCCCATCGTGCCGACCGTGCCCCAACTCGTCCCTGTCGCAATCGAGACGATGGAACAGACGATGCAGGCGGCAAACAGGAACATGCTGGGCGATAGCACCTGCAGGCCGTAATAGATCATCAAGGGCACGGTGCCCGCCATGATCCAGCTCGCAATGATCAATCCGATGGTATAAAGGATAAAGATCGCAGGCAGCGCCACATGGATCACGTTGAACATGCCTTCCTGCATGTCAGCCCAGCGATAGCCCCGAAACCATCCCAAGGTGGTGGTGATCAGCACGCCGATCGCTAGCGGGATATGGGGCGAACCGTCCTTGAAGTAAAACACCTGGATGGCGACCAGCACGATTGTCGAAATCAGCGGGATCAGTGCCATAAGCACTGAGGGCTTTTCGATCTGCGCAGCTTTGCGATTTGCGGAAGTCATGTAATGGATCTCCTAGCTGTTCCTGTCTCGGAGCGCTTGACACGCAATGCGGCTGTCCGGTCGGACCTTTGCGGGAATGCTCCTGCAACACCGTCCGGCATTCGGCGGCGGCATCTGACTTTGGGCAGTCTTCCTTTTCTGATGAGCTTCGGCATCTCGCGAAGCTGGCTTTATGCTTGGGTCGGCGAGATCCGATCAATTGCCGCAGGGGCAATCATCTCGGCGCAGCGTGCCTTTTTACGGAAACCCCGTTTCCCGCGCGTCCCTTCGACAAAGCTACGCAGCTCAAGTCCGTGAGTCAGGCAACTATTTCCTCAAAGCGGAAAGGAGTTCTTGTCAAAGGGATGGCTGGCGACTCTCGCGCCTGCCCTGATTAGGGCCGAGGGTTGCGATATTATATCCGCCCGAAAGCCAGTGCACAGAGGTCCGACATATAGAACGACGGCCATCAATCCCGAATTTTCCGGTTGACGCTATAGGAAAAGGTATAGTTTCGGTTTTCAAGAAAAACTTGCTAATCGCGACCACACCGCGCGGCCAAGATGAGCATATAAAAATTCGCCGCCAAACCGTTGCGGCTATCACCCAACACGGAGAACCGATCTATGCATATGCCTGTTTTACCGCGTTCGTTCTGTCGGCTTGTCGTTGCCGGACTGACGGCATCGATCTCTGCCGGCACGGCAATCGCCGAAACCACATGGATCATGGCCTCGGGTTATCCCGAAACAAGCTTCTTCACCCAGAACATCCAGCAATTCGCCGATGAGGTCGAAGAGCGCTCGGGCGGCGAGTTGAAGATCGACCTGCGGTCGAATGACAGTCTGATCAAGCTGGATGCGATCAAACGGGCCGTGCAGTCCGGTCAGGTTCAAGCTGGCGAGATCCGGCTGAGCGTCTATGGGAACGAGGATCCGATCTACAATCTCGACAACACGCCCGGCGTGGCTGTCGACTATGATCAGGCTTGGACGTTGATGGAGGCCTCGAAACCCTATTTGGACGAGTTGTTCGGCAAGGACGGAATGCGTGTCGTCGCCTATGCGCCCTGGCCGGGTCAGGGATTTTACACGAAAGAGCCGATCAAAAGTCTGGACGATCTTTCGGGTCTGAAACTGCGCATCTATTCGCAGCAGACGCAAAAACTTGGCTCGGACCTTGGTGCTGAGGCGATCATCCTGCCTTTCGCCGAAGTCCCGCAGGCCTTTGCGACGAACATGATCGACTCGCTCTGGACCTCTGCGCAGACCGGGGTAGACATTCAGGCTTGGGACTATCTCAAAGCTTTCAGCTATACAGGCACGATGTTCCAGAAAAACGCGGTCATCGTGAATGAGCGCGCCTTTCGTGCACTGCCCGAAGAAATTCAACAGATCGTTCTGGACGAGGGTGCAAAGGCTACCGAGCGCGGCTGGAAACTGTCGCAAGAGGCCAGCGACGCGACCATGAAAACGCTGGAAGAACACGGCATGGCGCTGGCTGAGCCTCCGGCTGATCTGGTCGCAAAGATGGACCAGATCGGCACCGCAATGGCCGATGACTGGCGCAGCACGGCCTCGGCCGAAGAGATCGCGGTGCTGGACGCTTATCTGGCCGCAAGAAGGTAACGCGCCATTACAGGTCTTACATGGGCGGGGGCGGTGATGATCCGGCATATCCTTGACAGAATATACCTGCTGGCCGGGTATCTTGCGGCGCTGTTCGTGGCCGGCATCGCGGTCGCCATCGTCATCCAGATGGCGGCACGCCTGACCGGACACACTTTCGATTCGACCGAGGCGGCTGGCTTCTGTCTGGCTGCCTCGACCTTCTTCGGACTGGCCTATACGCTGCGCTCGGGCGGCCATGTCCGCATCACGCTGGCCATCGACCGCCTGCCGCCGCGTGCAAGGCGCACTGTCGAGGTGCTGAACTGCCTAATCGCCTCGGCCGGGGTGTCGTTTCTGGCTTGGCATGTGATCCTGCTGGCGGTGCAGTCCTGGCAATATCACGATATCAGCCCCGGCCTGCTGGCCATACCCTTCTGGATCCCGCAGGCCGGGGCCGCGCTTGGCGTGACCATATTCGCCATCGCCCTGATCGATGAGCTGATCTGGATCCTTCTTGGCCGCGCCCCGCATTACGACGCCGGGGACGAGACGCATTACGAATGAGACCGACATGGACATGACACTGATCGCCGGACTGACCCTTGGGGCACTGGTCTTCGGGATGCTCGCGCTGGGCATGTGGGTCTCGGTCACGCTGCTGGTCAGCGGCATCGCGATGATGGCGCTGTTCACGCCGGCGCCCGTCGGCTCGCTGATTGCCTCGACGGTCTGGGACAGTTCTTGGGGCTGGGCACTGACCTCGCTGCCACTTTTCGTCTGGATGGGAGAGATCCTGTTCCGCTCGAACCTGTCGCGCGACCTGTTCCGGGGGCTGGCCCCTTGGGTCGCGCCGCTGCCCGGCGGGCTTTTGCATGTCAACGTGCTGGGCTGCGCGGTCATGGCAGCGATCACCGGCTCATCCGCTGTGACCTGCGCCACCATCGGCCGCCTCAGCGTGCCAGAGCTGGAAAAGCGCGGCTATCCGATCCAGCAGACCATCGGCACGCTGGCGGGTTCGGGCACGATGGGGCTGCTGATCCCGCCCTCGATCATCATGATCGTCTATGGCGTCTCGTCGGGGCAATCCATCGCCCGGCTGTTCATGGCCGGCGTGATCCCGGGGCTGGTTCTGGTGCTGCTTTACATGGGCTATGTCGGGCTGCGCAGCCTCGTTCGTCCCGACGAAATGCCCCGGCGCGATCCGCCGACCAGCCTTGCCAAAAAGCTTTTGGCACTGCGCAACCTCGCGCCGTCGATCACGCTGGTGATTGCGGTGATCGGGTCGATATATGGCGGCTATGCCACCCCGACCGAGGCCGCGGCAATCGGTGTCTGCGGCTCTCTTCTGCTGTCGATGCTCTATCGCACGCTGGATCTGCAGGGCTTCATGGACGGGCTTTTGGCGACCGTCCGCACCAGTTGCATGATCGCCTTCATCATCGCGGCGGCATCCTGCCTGACAATCGCCGTTGCCTTCATCGATCTGCCGCGGCAGCTGGCCGAATGGGTCGGCACGCTGGGGCTGCCACCCATGGCGCAGCTTGCGGTGATCGCGTTGCTGATTCTGGTCCTTGGCTGCTTCCTTGAGGGGATCTCGATCATCGTGCTGACCTCATCGGTCATGCTGCCGATGGTGCAGGCGGCGGGCATAGATCTGATCTGGTTCGGGATATTTCTTGTGATCCTGATCGAGGCGGCACAGATCACGCCTCCGGTCGGTTTCAACCTGTTCGTGCTGCAAAACCTGACGGGCAAGGACATCTTGTTCATCGCCCGCGCGACGCTGCCCTATTTCCTTCTGCTGATCGTGCTGCTGATCCTAATAACCCTGTTCCCTGTCATTGTGTTGGGCCTTACTCAGGTGATGGGTTAGCAGCCCGGCGATTGAATCTTGCCCCCATTGCCGCGCCCTTCATCGCCTCTTCCTGACGAAAGAAATACTTGCCGAAGCCCGCACTTTTATTGATTTCCCGCCAGCCTTTGCGCAGGCACCATTCCCCTAACAAGGAGATCCGATGTATGAAGACGGCATTCGTGACAGGAGCGACGCGGAAAACGGGGCGGGCCATCGCCATCGCGCTCTCCCGGTCAGGCTGGCGTGTTCTTGCACTGGGTCGCGACCGCAGCATTCTGGAGGCCCTGCGCGCCGATCACGGCATCGAACCGCTGGCCATGGATCTGACCGATCGCGACGAAATGCGCGCGATCATGGTAAATCAGCATATCGATGCGCTGGTGATTGCGACCATGCGCTGGCCCGATACAAAGCCTTATGTCGAATATACCGAAGCCGAGATCGACATGGCGATGGAGGTCAATCTGGCCGCAGCGCTGCATCTGACGCGGAACGTGTTGCCCGTCATGGCGGCACGCAAGTCCGGTGCCATGGTTTTTGTCGGGCCGGGCAAAACCCCGATGCGCAGCACGGTCCAGACCACAGCCGAAGCAGCGATGACCGCTTTTGCTGCGGCATTGGCCGCAGAATATGCCGAAAGCGGCCTGATCATCCAATGTCTTGACCGGGATGGCCAGCAGCCGAACGAAACAGCGACGCGTGTCGTGCAAATGCTCGACATCCTGCCGCAGCATCACCCATCCCGGCCAGCCACGGTCGAAACAATCTACTGACAGCGAGGACGCAGCACTATGACGCGCAATGGCGGGCAACTTCTTGTGGAAAGTCTTGTCGCTCTGGGGGCGGTGAAGTGCTTCGGCATTCCCGGTGAAAGCTATCTGGCGGTGCTGGACGCATTGCACGATACGCAGGGTCGGCTCGACTATATTCTGTGCCGCAACGAAGGAGGCGCCGCGTTCATGGCGGCGGCCTATGGCAAGCTGACCGGCCAGCCCGGCATCTGCTTCGTGACGCGCGGGCCGGGCGTCACCAACGCCTCGATCGGCATTCACACCGCCATGCAGGACAGCGCGCCAATGCTGGTCTTCGTCGGACAGGTCGGCACCGACATGAAAGGCCGCGAGGCGTTTCAGGAAATCGACTACCGCGCCGTCTTTGGCACCATGGCGAAATGGGCGGTCGAGATCGACGATGTGGATCGCATTCCGGAAATTCTGTCCCGCGCCTGGACACAGGCCACGACCGGCCGCCCCGGCCCCGTCGTCGTGGCCCTGCCCGAGGACATGCTGACCAGTCTGACCGACACCGCCCCGCTGAGCGGCCCCATCGAAATCACCGAACCTGCGCCGACACCAGCCACCATGGCCCGCATCCGCGATATGCTGGCAGGTGCAGTACGTCCGCTGATCGTGATTGGCGGCTGCAACTGGAAAAACGGCAGCACCCGCGCTATTCAGGAATTTGCCGAAGCCTCGGATATCCCGGTCGCCGCGATCTTCCGCTATCAGGATCAATTCGACAATAATTCGCCCGTCTTCATTGGCGAGATGGGCGTCGGCATGACCCCGAAAATCCGCGGGATGGTCGGCAAGGCCGATGTGATCCTGGCGATCAACAACCGCTTCGGTGAGATGTCCACGGACGGCTATACCCTGCTGGAAGTGCCGCAGCCGAAACAGGCCGTAATCCATGTCCATGGCTCGGATCTGGAAATCGGCAAGGTCTATCGCCCTGCGCTTGGCGTGCATGCCGGCCCCAACGCCTTTGCCGAGGCCCTTTCGGCCGTGGAACCCGTCAAGGGCGGCTGGGCCGAGTGGCGCGCTGACGCCCGCGCGGCGTATGAGGCGGGCTTCGAGTTGCCCGACCTGCCCTCGCCCGTCGACATGGGCAAGGTCTGCGCCTATCTGCGCGACCGGCTACCCGAGGATTTCGTGCTGACGAACGGCGCCGGCAACTTCACGGTCTGGCCGGGCAAGTTCTTCCGCTATGGCCCCAAGGCACGCCTGCTGGGTCCGCAATCAGGCGCCATGGGTTATGGCGTTCCGGCAGCGATTGCCGCGAAGGTCGCCTGTCCCGAGCGCACGGTGGTCTGCTTCGCGGGCGACGGCGATTTCCAGATGAACAATACGGAACTGGCGACCGCACTGCAGCATGATGCCCAGCCCATCATTCTGGTGCTGAACAACGGTATCTATGGCACAATTCGCGCCCATCAGGAACGCAACTACCCTGCCCGCGTCTCGGGCACGACCATGGTGAAGAACCCCGATTTCGTCACATTCGGCAAAGCTTATGGCTTTCACGCCGAACGGGTCGAGACGACCGCCGATTTCGCCGCCGCCTTCGAACGTGCCATGGCCTCGAATACCGGCGCGCTTCTGGAACTCAACATCTCGCCCGAGGCGCTTACGCCACGTCAGACCCTGACGCAGATGCGTGACGCCGCGCTTGCTGCAAAGGAAAACGCATGAGCTATGGTCAGGACATCCGTCTGGGCGCGGATATCGGCGGCACCTTCACCGATATCGCACTCGATCTGCGCGGCAGCATCTTCTCGACCAAGGTGCTGACGAACTACACCGCGCCCGAACAGGCCATTCTGGACGGGATCGAGATTGTAACCCGAGATGCGGGCATCCCGCCTTCAGATATCGACATCATCATCCACGGCACGACGCTGGCCACAAATGCCCTGATCGAACGTCGCGGTGCCCGCACCGTCCTGATCACGACCGAGGGTTTTCGTGACGTGATCGAGATGCGGACCGAGAACCGGTTCGAGCAATACGACCTGTCGCTGGTCCTGCCTGCGCCGCTGATCCCACGCGAGGACCGCTTTACCGTCAAAGGCCGGATCAGCGCTCAGGGCGAGGAATTGCAGGCACTGGACGAAGCCGCGCTGGAACAGATCGCTCGGACCATCAAGGCGCAGGATTTCGGCGCCGTCGCCATCGGCTTCATCCATTCCTATATGAACGGCGCCCATGAACAACGCGCCCGCGAGATACTTTTGCGCCATCTCGACCTGCCGATCTCGATCTCGTCCGAGGTCTCGCCCCAGATGCGCGAGTTCGAGCGTTTCAACACCGTCTGCGCCAATGCCTATGTGCGGCCCCAGATGGCCAGCTATCTGGCCCGGCTGCAGGACCGGCTGAAGGACATGGGCGCGACCTGCCCGGTCTTCATGATCCATTCGGGCGGCGGGCTGGTCTCGGTCGAGACGGCGGCGGAATTTCCTGTGCGGCTGGTCGAATCCGGGCCGGCCGGGGGCGCGATCTTTGCCGCCGACGTGGCGCGGCGTTTCGATCTGGACCGGGTGGTCAGCTATGACATGGGTGGCACCACGGCCAAGATCTGCCTGATCGAGGATTTCCAACCGCAGACCGCCCGCAGTTTCGAGGTCGCGCGGACCTATCGCTTCTGCAAGGGCTCGGGCATGCCGATCTCGATCCCGGTGATCGAGATGATCGAGATTGGCGCGGGCGGTGGCTCGATCGCCTGGGTCGACGATATGGGCCGCATCCAGACCGGCCCGGAATCGGCCGCCTCGGAGCCGGGGCCGGCATGTTATCAGCGCGGCGGCGAGCGCCCCGCGATCACCGATGCCGATCTGGTGCTGGGCAAGCTTGACCCCGACAATTTTGCCGGCGGCAAGATCAGGCTTTCGACCGAAAACGCACGCAATGCCATTTCCCGCGACGTGGGCAACAGCCTGCACCTTGACGCGACTGCTGCCGCCTTTGGCATCGTCGAGGTGGTCGACGAGAACATGGCCAATGCCGCCCGTGTCCATGCGGTCGAAAATGGCAAGAACGTCTCGGACAACACCATGATCGCCTTTGGCGGCGCGGCCCCCCTGCACGCCGCGCGCCTGTGCGAAAAGCTGGGCATCGATCGCTGCCTGATCCCGCAGGGCGCTGGCGTCGGTTCGGCCATCGGCTTTCTCAAGGCGCCTTTCGGATACGAGGCGGTCGGTTCGCAGATCGCGACGCTGTCGGGCTTTGATATCAACCGGCTGAACACCATGCTGGACGGGCTGAAGGCCACCGCCGAAGGCTTTGTCCGCGCCGGAACCGAAGGCGATATCAGCCGCGAAGTCGTGGCCTTCATGCGTTATGCCGGTCAGGGTTGGGAAATCCCGGTCGCCATGCCCGACCGCCATTTCACCGCCCAGGATCGCCCGATGATCGAAGAGGCCTTCAAGGCACGCTATGCGCAGTTCTTTGGCCGTGCCGTCGACGGACCCGAGATCGAATTCGTGACTTTCTCGGTCAAGGCACAGGATATCCGACCGGATGTGGCGCGAGTGCATCTGGTTCAGGACGGCACGCCGACCGCCGTGCCCGGAACCCGTCAGGTCTTTGACCCCGCCAGCGGCGATGCGCAGGAAACCGCGATTGTCCCGCGCGAGAGCCTCTCTGCTGGTCAGCGCGTAACTGGCCCCGCCGTCATCGTCGAGCGCGAGACCTCGACCGTTGTCACCTCACCCTTCGACGCCGTCATTCAGACAGATGGCACGATCCTGATGCTTCGCAAAGGACTGAACGCATGAGCCAGCTTGACGAAATCCGCATGCAGGTGATGTGGAACCGCCTGATCTCGGTGGTCGAGGAACAGGCGTTGACCCTGTTGCGCACCGCCTTTTCAACCTCGGTGCGCGAGGCGGGCGATCTGTCCGCCGGGGTCTATAACGCCAAGGGCGAGATGCTGGCCCAGGCCGTGACCGGCACGCCGGGCCATGTGAACACCATGGCCGAGGCCGTGATGCATTTCATCAATGAAATCCCGCGCGACGAGATGTTCCCCGGCGACACCTATGTCACCAACGATCCGTGGAAAGGCACCGGCCATCTGCATGACATCACCATGGTCTCGCCCAGCTTCAAGGGTGACGAGCTGATCGGCTTTTTCGCCTGTACGGCCCATGTCGTCGATGTCGGCGGGCGCGGCTTTGGCGCAGACGGCAAGTCGGTCTATGAAGAGGGCATCCAGATCCCGATCATGAAATTCGCCGAACGCGGTCAGGTGAATCGGGATCTGCTGAAAATTCTGCGTCTGAACGTGCGCGAGCCCAATCAGGTCATCGGCGATTTCTTCTCGCTCGCAGCGTGCAACGATGTCGGCCACAAGCGCCTAATCGAGATGCTGGACGAAACTGGCATGGCCAATCTGGACCCAATTGGCGATTTCATCCTGTCACGGACCCGCACTGCGATCATGGAACGCATCGCCGCCCTGCCCAAGGGAAGCTGGTCCTACGAGATGGTCACCGACGGCTATGACGAGCCAATCAAACTGCGCGCGCAAGTCAGCTTCGGCAATGACAGCGTGAACGTTGACTTCACCGGCACCGATCCGATGAGCCGCTGGGGAATCAACGTGCCGCTGATCTATACTAAGGCCTATGCCTGCTACGCGATGAAATGCGTGGTAGCGCCCGATATTCCGAACAACGCGGCGTCGCTGGCGGTGTTCGATGTCACATCGCCGGTCAATATCCTGAACGCCGAACGCCCCGCGCCGGTCTCGGTGCGTCACGTTCTGGGCCATATGGTGCCCGACCTGATCCTGGGCGCGATGGCGCAGGCGCTGCCCGGCAGGATACCGGCTGAGGGTGCCGCAGCCTTATGGAATATCCATATCTCGGCCCGTCCGGTCGTCGGCGGCACGGGGCGTCAGGCCGAGGTTCTAATGTTCAATTCGGGCGGCATGGGCGCGCGGCCGACGCTGGACGGCCTGTCCTCGACCGCCTTCCCCTCGGGCGTTCATACCATGCCGATCGAGGCGACCGAGCATACCGGCCCCATCGTCGTATGGCGCAAGGAACTGCGCCCCGATTCAGGCGGCGATGGCAAATATCGCGGCGGTCTTGGCCAGATCATCGAGATCGCGCCAGCCGAGGGGCATGAGTTCGACTTTTCCGCCATGTTCGACCGGATCGGCGCAGCTCCGCGTGGCCGCGATGGTGGTGCGCCGGGCGCGGCTGGCCGCGCTGCGCTGGATGACGGCACAAGCTTGCGCCCCAAGGGCTGGCAGCATGTGCCACAGGGTCGCAGGCTGGTCCTGCATCTGCCCGGCGGCGGCGGCTACGGCGAGCCAACTGAGCGCAGCAATGACGCACGGGCCGAAGATCTGGCCAAGGGCTATGTGACGGAGGCGAAATAACATGACGCAAATCGCAGATCGTCTTTCGGCTGTAAAGCCTTCGGCCTCGATGGCAGTGTCGCAGGCGGCCAAGGACCTGGCCGCAACCGGGGTCGATGTGATCGACCTTGGCCTGGGCGAGCCGGATTTCGCCGCCCCCGCCCATGTGAGCGAGGCGGCCTTTGCGGCGGCCAAAGCGGGCCGCATGCTTTACACCGCCTCGCTGGGCACGCCCGCCCTGCGTCAGGCCATCGCCGCCAAGTTCAGGCATGAAAACCGCCTCGATTATGCAATTGACGAGATTGCGGTCGCCAATGGCGCCAAGCAGATCATCTTCAACGCATTGATGGCAACGGTGAACGCGGGCGACGAGGCGATCCTGCCGGCGCCCTATTTCGTCTCTTACCCCGAAATGGTGAAGCTGTTTGGCGGCGTGCCCGTCACCCCGGAATGTTCCGCCGATGCGGGCTTTCGGCTGACGCCCGAGGTTCTGGAGGCAGCGATCACACCCCGCACGAAATGGCTGTTTCTGAACTTGCCCGGCAACCCCTCGGGAGCGGTCTACAGCAAGGCGCAGCTTCAGGCCCTAGGCAAGGTTCTGGCCCGACACCCGCAGGTGCTGATCCTTTCGGACGAAATCTATGAGCATATCATCTTTGACGGCCGCAGTTTCGTCAGTTTCGGCGAAGCCTGCCCCGAACTGCGCGACCGGACGCTGGTGATCAATGGCGTTTCGAAAGCCTATGCGATGACCGGCTGGCGCGTCGGCTATGCCGCTGGACCTAAGGATCTGGTCAAGGCGATGGGCACGGTGCAAAGCCAGTCCTGCACCTCGGTCAGTCAGATCGCACAGATCGCCGCGCAGGCCGCGCTGGAAGGGCCACAGGACGATGTCGCCCGCTTTCGCGAGGCCTTCGAGCGCCGCCGCGATCTGGTGGTCGAGGGCATTGCCGGAATCGACGGGCTGACGCTGGAGCCGCCCGAAGGCGCCTTTTATGCCTATATCGGTTGCGCGGATTTCATCGGCAGCACGACACCGGACGGCGAGACCATCGCGAATGACCAGGACTTCGCCCAATATCTGCTGCATCACGCCCATGTCGCCGCCGTTCCCGGCGCCGCTTACGGGCTGTCGCCGTTTTTCCGCATTTCAACGGCAACCTCTGACGAACAACTTGGCGAAGCCATCGCGCGCATCGGGTCAGCCGTCGCCGGGCTCAGAACATAAGGACAGGTCATGGCGAAAGATTATGAACGCATCCTGATAACCGGTGCCGCCGGTCGTTTGGGGGGCCATCTGCGCAAAGGTCTGGCGCATCTGGCCAACCATATCCGGCTGGCTGACCTGACCGAGATCACCGATCTGGCACCGCATGAAGAGGCAATGAGCTTCGATCTTGCCGATACTGACGCGGTTGCGCGCGCGATGGAGGGCGTCGATGCGGTGGTGCATTTCGGCGGTGCACCGCTGGAAACCCAATGGAATACCATTCTCGCCTCGAATATCGAGGGCACCTATAACATTTACGAAGCCGCGCGGCGGAAGGGCGTCAAGCGCGTGGTCTATGCGTCATCGGTCCATGCCATCGGCTATCACAAGCTGACCTCGCATATCGACGAGGCCGCGCCGGTGCGGCCCGACAGCCTTTATGGCGTGTCGAAATGCTTTGTCGAGGCGCTTGCCCGGCTCTACTGGGACAAGTTCGGCATGGAAAGCGTCTGCCTGCGGATCTTTTCGTCCTTTCCCGAACCGCCCGAACGGCGGATGCTCTGGTCCTGGCTCAGCTTTACCGATTGCGTGCGGCTGGTCGAGGCCAGCCTGACCGCGCCGCATGTCGGCTTTACCATCGCTTATGGCCTGTCCGACAACAAAGTCTGCCCGGTCGACACGTCGAACTGGAAGCTGCTTGGCTATCACCCGCAGGACAATACCGAATTCGTGCGGGCAAAGGTCGAATCCACCGTGCCGCCTCTGGACCCGCATGCCCCCGCCACACAATATCTGGGCGGCTGGTTCGTCGATCTGCCCCATCCCGACGACGAGGTCGCGAAATGAAGGACAGCTATGACGTCGTCATCGTCGGCGGGGCCGTGATCGGCTCGGCCGTTGCCTATTACCTGACGGCGAACCCCGATTTCCAGGGCTCGGTGCTGGTCGTGGAACGCGATCCGACTTACATCCATTCCTCGACGGCATTGTCGTCGTCGTCGATCCGCACCCAGTTCTCGAACCCGATCAACGTGAAGATCAGCCAGTACGGCTCGGAGGTCATCCGCAATTTTGCCGAGATGATGCGGCATGGTGATGAAGAGCACGACCTCCACTTCCACGCGGGCGGATACCTGTTTTTGGCGAACACGCCCGAACAGGTCGAAACCATGCGCGAGAACCACGCCGTGCAGATGAATTGCGGCGCCGATACGATCCTGTGGAATCAGGAGCAGTTGGCGCAGGCCTTCCCGCATCTGCGCGTCGAGGACGTGCTGCTGGCCTCTTACGGCCGATCGGGCGAGGGCTGGTTCAACAATACCGGTCTGATGTACGGCTTCAAGGCCAAGGCACGGTCGCAAGGCGCCGCCTACATCAAGGACAATGTCGTGGCGATCGGCCGCGAGGGCAATCGGGTGACCTCGGTGACGCTGGAATCGGGGCGGGAGATCAAGGCCGGTACCATTGTCAACGCTTCCGGTCCGCGGGCGGCGCTGACTGCTCTCATGGCCGACCTGCACATCCCGGTGGAGCCGCGCAAGCGCACGCTCTTTGTCTTCGACTGCGCGAAAACGCCGGAAGGGTCAGCCAATGTCAACCACGGGCGCCTGCCGCTGATGATCGCGCCGTCGGGCGTATTCTGCCGGCCGGAAGGCAAGTTCTTTCTGGCAGGCTGTCCGCCGGCGGATGATACGGCCGTGGACTGGGAAGATTTCGACCCGCGTTATGACGAATTCGAGGATGTGATCTGGCCGGCGCTGGCAGAGCGTTCGGAATCTTTCGAGGCGATCAAGGTGGTGAACCAGTGGGCAGGGCATTACGCCTTCAATACGCTCGATCACAACATGATCGTGGGCCGCCACCCGGAGGTGACCAATTTCATCTTCGCCAACGGCTTCTCAGGTCACGGGTTGCAGCAGGGTCCGGCCACCGGGCGCGGGGTATCGGAGTTGATCATCTATAATGGCTTCCGCACGTTGGACCTTTCCGACCTCGGATTCGAGCGTATTATCCAGAAGCGGCCGTTTCTGGAAAAGGCCGTCATATGACCCCATGCCCCTGCCCCCAGCAGCGGCACCTGCTGCCGGGATGTGATGAGACAGACACAAGCCTCTGACAAGATGCGAGACGGGCGATGAGCGGTCGTGGGCTTCGGCTTCCGCCGCTGAACGCCCTGCGCGCCTTCTGGGTCGTGATGCGCAAGGGCAGCTTTCGTGCCGCTGCCGATGATATGCTGGTCACGCCGCAGGCCGTGAGCCAGCAGATCAAGCTGCTTGAGGACACGCTGAATGTGCCTCTGTTCGAGCGTAAGGGTCGCGTCGTCGAGCCGACCGAACACGCGATCCTGTTGTCGCATTTCGTGCAGGCGGGGTTCGATGAGTTCACCGAAGGCATCCAGCGGGTCACGAATTCCAGCTATCGCAACCGCATCAACATCAATGTCAGCCCCTATTTTGCTACCCGGTTTCTGGTCGAGCGGCTGGAGAATTTCCGCGACAGGATGCCCGGCGCCGATCTGCGGCTGACCACGATGATCGAGCTGCCCGACTTTGCTGCCGATGAGGTCGACGTCGCGATCCAATGGGGTTTCGGGAACTGGAAAGAGTTCGAAACGACGCTGCTGGTGCAAGATCCCAAGATCATCTGCTGCTCGCCCGACATGGCGGACAGGATCAGGACCCCGGCAGATCTGACTATGCAGACGTTGCTGCACCCGATTCTGGCCCGCGATCTGTGGACAAGAGTGCTGCGTCACCTTGGGGTGGAGGCCAGCGACAATACCGGCGAGATCCAGTTCCAGGATGCCGCCACAATGCGGCGCGGAACCGCTTCTGGCATCGGTGTCGGCCTGATTTCCCGCATCGACGCGATGGAAGACCTGCAAAGCGGCCGTCTGGTCGCGCCGCTAGGCCAGGATCTTCTGAAAGATATGGCTGTCCGTGACATTCCCGGCTTCTATCTGATCGTGCCACGTGCGCATCGACGGGTGCAGATCATCCAGAATTTCTGCACCTGGATCACCTCGGAAGACTGGCAAGACCTGCTTTATCGCGACTAGCTCCGCGCAGTAGGACGGCGCCGCCACGTTTCTCTGCGCATGAGATATATCCCTAAGCGGGGTGCAACTTAGCGCGACGCGGCCTCGAAACAGACAAGTAAATCTTGTGGTTTCTCTTGATTTACTGGTTATGAGAAGCACCGAATTCGCATCTACCTTCATGAAATCAGTAGGATTCTCGCGGAGTGGATGCAGATGGCGACAGCATTGGTCACGGGGGCAAGCAGCGGCATCGGCCGGGCCATCGCCGTCTTGCTTGCCGAAGCGGGATGGAAGGTTCTTGCCATCGGCCGCGACCCGGACCGGCTGCAGGAGTTGCGACGCATCCCGGGGATCGAGCCGGTCGGGCTGGATATAACCGAACGCGACGAGCTGCTGGCAGTAGCCTCCGGCGCCAGGATCGAGCTTCTGGCGAATAATGCCGGGATGATGCCGCCGCCCGGACCGTTTCAGACCGCCGACCAGTCCGGGCTTGATACTGCCATCGCCGTCAATCTGACCGCGCAGATTGCGCTGACCCGGATGGTGCTGCCGGGAATGGTGGCGCGCGGAAAGGGGCACATCTTCTTTACCGGCTCTATCGCCGGGCACGCCGCCTTTCCTGACATGGCAGTCTATTGCGCCACCAAGGCCGGGCTCAGCGGCTTTGCGCAGGCCTTGCGGCTAGATGTCGCCCAACACGGCGTACGGGTGACCGAGATCGTCGCGGGAAGGATCGAGACAGGAATTTATCGCGAGATCCTGCCCGACGACGCTCGCGCGACCATGTATGCAGGCCAGACCGCCGTTCAGCCCGAAGACGTGGCGCGGATGGTGCTGGCCATCCATGCGCTGCCCGAAAGAGCGGATGTCGCACGTTTCGACATTCTTCCCACCCGTAAGCCATCCCCGGAAAATCAAACCGATGCGAGGGCGAAATGAACGGCCTTTCTGTCGTGATCGTCGGCGGCGGCGCCGGGCTGGGTGCGCTTATCGGCGAGATGGCGCTTGAGGCGGGTGCAGTGGCACTTGGCATCATCGACCTGAATGGTGAGGCCGCCGAGGCCGCGCTGGAACCGGCGCGCAAGGCCGGGCTACCGGTCGCGGCGGCGACCTGCGATATCAGCGTAGGCGCCGATGCGCATGCCGCGTTTTCCCAGGTCGCAGGGCAACTTGGTCGGGTCGATACGCTGATCAACTCGGCCGCGATCTTTCCGCGCAAGCCGCTGCTGGAGATCACCGATGCGGATTGGGACGCCTCGAACGGCGTGAACGTCAAGGGCTCCTATCACATGATGGTCGCAGCTGCCCGGCAGATGCGTCAACAGCAACCCGTGGGCCAAGTCCGGGGCCGCATCGTCAACATCACCTCGGTCGATGCCTTCAAGGCGCATCCGCAGAACGCCCACTATGCCGCCACCAAGGCAGCCGTGGTCAGTCTGACCCGCAGCTTCGCGCATGAACTGGCGCCCGACGGCATCCTTGTGAACTCGGTCGCGCCGGCCGGGATGGCAACCGTCAAGGCCAGAGCGCTGGGCTTCCTGAGCGAGCTGGCCAAGGCCAGCCCCTTGGGCCGCGGCGGCGAGCCGCGCGAGATGGCCGAGTGGGTGCTGATGACCGGTGGCCCGAAGAACACCTATATGACCGGCGAAAACGTCATCGTTTCCGGTGGTTACATTTACGCCTGAGCAATCCGCGAGATGCATCCGGCAACAAGACCGAAGCCTCGCACCACATCATCCAACTGGGAGTTTGAGATGAAAAAAGTACTGAATATCGCTATACTTGCCACAGCGACCGTGATCGGCGCCTCGGCGGCGCATGCCGACAATGGCGACACGCTGAAGGAGGTCAAGGCGCGTGGCGCGCTGAATTGCCCGGGCCATACCGGATCCTATCTGGGCTTTGCCGAAGTCGACGACAAAGGCGTCTGGAACGGGCTGGATATCGACCTGTGTCGGGCCATGGCAACTGCCACGCTAGGCTCACCCGACAAGTTGAAGGTCATCCCGCTGAGCTGGGCGCAACGCTGGCCGTCGCTGCAGTCAGGCGATGTCGACATCATCATCAAGGCCTCGGGCGGGACGTTTTCGCGCGATACGGAACTGGGCTTCCAGTTCTCGAATTCCTATTACCTCGGCACGACCAAGGTCATGGCGCATAAGGAACTGGGGCTGACCAGCATGAAGGATGCCGATGGCGGCACCATCTGCATTCCCGCCGGTGCCAGCCAGGAACGTCAGGTCGCCTCTTATGCTGAAAAGTTGGGCATCGAGCTGGAAACGGTCGCCATCGAGAAGACGGAAGAATTGGAGGACGCCTATTTCTCGGGCCGCTGCGATCTTTATGCGCAATGGGGGCCGGTGCTGGCCATCGCGCGTTCGGTCTCGAAAAATCCCGACGATCACGTCCTTCTGCCTGACGTCCTGGCCGTCGAACCCGAGGTCATGATTTCGCGTCAGGGCGACGACAACTGGGTCGATATTTCGAACTGGGTCCTGTCGGTGCTACTGTTCGCGGAACAGGAAGGCGTTACCTCGCATAACGTGGACGAGATGAAGGCCAATCCACCCACCAACGAGATCGCCAAGATGCTGGGCGCGCAGCCGGGCTTTGGCAAGCCGCTGGGGCTTGAGGACGACTGGGGATATAACGTCATCAAGAATGTGGGTAATTATTCCGAAATCTTCGAGCGCAATCTGGGCCAGGACTCGCCCTACAAGATGCCGCGTGAAATGACGGCGCTTTGGAACAACGGCGGCGTGCTTTTCCCATTGGTGATCGACTAACCGGTTATACGATCCCGGCCCGAAGCTGTTCATGCATTCGTGCGCGGGCCGGGACTGCTTCAAGCTCAAAGGTGAACGGTCATGACCTTCTGGCGCAACCGCAGAGCGCGTGCGGCTATTCTGCAGTTCCTGTACGTCGGCAGCCTGATCGCCATCGTTGCGATCGGTGCAATCACAGCCAGGAAAAACCTTGACGCGCAGGGCATCACCTCCAGTTTCGACTTCCTGTGGAAATCGACCGGCTGGGACATTCCCTTTTCGCTGCTGCCGGCAAGTTCTGCCGATCCCTATTGGTGGTATCTGCTGATGGGGGTGCTGAATACGTTGTTTCTCGGCGTGATCGGCCTAGCCTGCGCGACAGTTGTCGGCGGGCTGGTCGGTTTAGCGCGGGTGTCAGAGAACCACGCAGCCCGGCTGTTGGGCACAATCTATGTCGAAACCTTCCGCAACATACCGCTGATCGTGCAGGTATTCTTCTGGTATGCGCTGGCCAACCGACTACCCCGCCCCAAGGACGCAATCGAAATCGGCGGACTGCTGATCAGCAATCGCGGCATCTATGTTCCCGGATTAAACGTCGTAGGTGGTTCGGTTGCAGGATTTTTCCTAATCCTGTTTGCGACGCTGTTCGGCTTGATCTGGTTCGCCTCTGCCCGCCGTTTCAAGCGAATCGATCCATCGCGCAAGCGTGCGGTCGGTTTGGGGGTCGCAGGTGCCGCCGCCCTACTGGCCATACTGGTGATCTGGATGGGCCATGAACCCGGAACCCCGATCATGACCATGCCAGAGGCCGGCGGACTTAACATCCGCGGCGGCTATCGCATTCAGCCCGAAATCTATACGCTGGCCTTTGCCATCGCCGTCTACGGTGGTGCCTATATCGGCGAGATCGTGCGTGGCGGCTTCAAATCCGTCGGGCGCGGTCAGACCGAAGCGGCGCGGTCGCTTGGCCTGACCGGCTGGCAGGTCTTCAGCCGCGTGCGGTTGCCGCTGGCGCTGCGTTCGATGCTGCCAATCCTGACGAACCAGTATGTCTGGCTGATCAAGGCCACGACACTGGGAATCGTGGTAGGTTTCTCTGACTTCTTCATGGTCATTGCCTCATCCATCACCCATTCGGGACAGACGCTGGAATTTGTCGGCATCCTGATGGCTGGCTTCCTGATCATCAATTTCTCGCTGGCAGCGGTCATGAACCGCATCAACAAGGCCGTGGCCCTGAAGGGCCACCAGCTGCGGAGCTGAGCCATGACACAGGCAGCGCTTATCCAGCAGCACTCGTTTCTGAACCGCGTCCGGCGTTACTACTTCTCAGGCGCGAGGTCGACCCTGCTCAGCCTGATCTGCTTTGCCTTTCTGGCCTGGCTGATCTGGACGCTGATCGACTGGGGCATAATGCGTGCAACGTTCGATGCCAGCGCCCGCCAGCCGGAATGCGATGCCAATGGCGGCGCCTGCTGGTCGGTCATTGCCAATCGATGGCGACTGATTATGTTCGGTCTTTACCCTTACGAGGAGCAATGGCGCTCGGCCCTGGCCTGCCTGGCGGTCGTCGTGACCATGGTACTCAGCTGCCTGCCCGCCTTCTGGACCGGCCGGCGACTGGCCGCGACCTGGTTTCTGGGATTCGCCACCTTCTTCATCCTGATGAAGGGTGGCATCCTTGGCCTGCCGCTGGTCCGCGAAGAACAATGGGGCGGCCTGTCGCTGACCCTGTTCATCTTTACCGGCACGGCGGTGATCGGAATGCCTCTGGCGATCTGTCTGGCGCTACTGCGCAGCAGCGAGATGCCCTGGATTGCCCGGACCACCGGTGCAGTGATCGACGCGGTGCGATCTCTGCCGCTGATCTCGATCCTGTTTACCTTTGCCATCGTCCTGCCTTTCATGCTGCCGGGATTTCTGATCGGAGAAAAGCTCTATCGCGTCATCTGCGGATCCGCGTTGTTCTTTGCTGCCTATCAGTCCGAAATCATCCGCGGCGGCATGCAGGGCGTCGCCAAAGGTCAGGACGAAGCCGCAAAGGCGCTGGGGATATCCTATCGACATCGGGTGTCGCGAATTCTGCTGCCACAGGCTTTCCGCAATGCTCTCCCCGCCACGATCAACCAGTTCGTCATCACCTTCATGGAGACATCTCTGGTCGTTATTGTCGGCTTCTTCGACCTACTGGCCTCTGGCAACGCAGCCTATGGTACCGGCGAGTGGACCTTCGCCTTTGTCGAGGTCTATGTCTTCGTCGCCGCGATCTATTTCATCTTCGTCTTCGGTCTGTCGCGCTATGGCGGCTATCTGGAACGCCGCATGTCGGTCGACCAACGCTAGGAATCCCCCATGACCAATCTTAACGCCCCCGCCATCGAAATCCGCGATCTGCAGAAATACTACGGTACCTATCATGCGTTACGCTCTATCAACCTGACTGTTGCGCGCGGCGAAAAGATCGTGATCTGCGGCCCGTCAGGATCGGGAAAGTCCACCATGATCCGCTGTATAAACCGGCTGGAAGAGCATGACGCCGGCCTGATCCGCGTTCTCGGCACCGAATTGAACGACGATCTGGACAGGATCGACGAGATCCGCCGCGAGGTGGGCATGGTCTTCCAGCATTTCAATTTATTCCCGCATATGACGGTGCTGGAAAATTGCACCTTGGCCCCGATGCTTGTGCGCAAGACCTCGCCGGCCGAGGCAGAGGCAATAGGATTGCGCTATCTTGAGAAGGTGCGCATCCCGGATCAGGCAGACAAGTTTCCTGGACAACTCTCGGGCGGCCAGCAGCAGCGCGTAGCCATCGCGCGCGCGCTTTGCATGAAGCCCGAGGTACTGCTTTTCGACGAGCCCACTTCAGCCCTTGACCCCGAAATGATTGCCGAGGTGCTGGACGTAATGACCTCTCTGGCCGCCGAGGGCATGACCATGATCTGCGTCACGCATGAAATGGGCTTCGCCCGCAAGGTCGCTGACCAGGTTATTTTCATGGATCAAGGTGAAATCATCGAGCAGAGCGCCCCCGACGAATTTTTCGATCACCCGAAAAGTGATCGAACGAAGGCATTCCTGTCTCAAATCCTGGGGCACTGACGACGGCCAGAGATCAAAGGCACGCGCACACGTCAACCTTGCCGGCCAACGCCTGTGGCTGCGCGCCAATGCACGTCGGTGCAGTTTTTGGTGTCCGGTGTTGATGTAGCGTTGATGTAGACGCGCGAAATGCCGGTGGTATTGGAATACCATCGACTTATCGTTTTGATCTTAGGTGATTTTTTGGTTGCGGGGACAGGATTTGAACCTGTGACCTTCAGGTTATGAGCCTGACGAGCTACCGGGCTGCTCTACCCCGCGCCAATTGCATCGCGGTGATCTGCGGTGCTTTTTGTCATCGTTTCAGA
>NZ_JAGHRA010000018.1 GCF_017744015.1 Paracoccus sp. R12_2 | reverse complement strand
GACGCCATCGGACCCATCCTGCAAGGCCTCGCAAAACCCGCAAACGACCTGTCGCGAGGATGCACAACAAAAGACATCATCAACGCCGCAGTCATAACAAATATACAAACAATCAGGAAATGACGCGGACAGGCCACCCGCCGACACCCCCGAACGCAACACACGGACCGGCGGCAGGTCACCGGCAAGACACAGCAGACCCCCGCAAGAAACGTCGCGCGGCGTTGCCCCAGCAGATATCGTGCACCAACTGGTTCTGGGCGGCCTCGTCGTTCGGGATCAATCCATCCCGCATTTGCCGGCCCAGCATCCGACACAGCAGGCGGCGGAAATACTCGTGTCGCGTGAAGGACAGGAAGGATCGGCTGTCCGTCAGCATTCCGAGGAAGGTCGAGATCAGCCCCATCTGCGCCAGATCGGTCATCTGACGTTCCATCCCGTCCAGCTGGTCGTTGAACCACCACGCCGTGCCGACCTGGATCTTTCCCGCACGAGAGCCATCCTGGAAATTCCCGGCCGTCGTCGCCAGCACCGCGTTATGCGCCGGATTCACGGAATACAGCACCATCTCCGGCAACTGATCGGTCCGGTCCAGTCGGTCCAGCAGCGTATTCAGAGGTTGTGCGATCCCGAAATCGTTCATGGAATCGGCGCCCGCATCGCGGCCGGCGCGGTCCAGCAGGCGGCTGCGGTTGTTTCTCAGCGGCGCGATATGAAGCTGCATGACGATGTCGCGCTCGGCATAGGCGCGACCCAGCGCGACGAACAATGCGGAACGGATCGCGGCAGCCTCGTCCGCGGTCGGGGCTTCGCCCGACAGGCAGCGTCTCAGCGCCGCATCCAGTCTGGCTTCGGGCCATTCGGGTCCGGCTTCCAGCCGTTCGATGCCGTGATCGGCGGCACGGCAGCCGTGATCCACGAACATGTCCAGCCGCTGGATCAGCGCCTGCATCAGCGGTGCGAAACCGTCGATGGAAATATCGGTAAGCCTGGACAGGCGATTGATCCACGGCACGAAATCGGGGGATTCCACGGCAAACGCCCGGTCGGGGCGAAAGCTGGGCGCGACGACCAGATCCGGATCACCCTGCATCGCGCGGTGATGGGAAAGATCGTCCAGCGGATCGTCGGTCGTGCCGACAAAACGAACCTTCATCTGCGCCAGCAGTCCGCGGGCGCCGAATTCGGGGCCGGGCAGCGCCGCATTCGCCACGTTCCAGACATGATCGGCAGTTTGCGGCGAAAGGACTGTGCCGTCGAGGCCGAAGAAACGCCAAAGTTCCAGATGCGACCAGTGATGAACGGGGTTCATGACCAGCGCGGGCATGGCGCGCGCGAAGGCGTCGAACTTCTGCCGGTCGTCTGCTGGTCCGGTGCACAGATCCTCGGGGATGCCTGCCCACCGCATGACGCGCCATTTGTAGTGATCATGCGCCAGCCAGAGCTGACCAAGATTGTCCCAGTGATGGTCCTGCGCAATCTCGGCGGGCGGCAGGTGGTTATGATAGTCCACGATGGGCAGATCCGCCGCCACCTCGTGATACAGGCGCTGCGCGGCAGGGGTGTCCAGCAGGAAGTCGGGTCCGAGGAATTGGGTCATGCGGGTTCCCTTGCGGTCACTGGGGTGGACTGAAGTCGAGATTCGGGCGGCTAGCCGTTGCTGGACGCCGTCTGCGACGCGCCGGGAATATCCCGCAGCTCAATCCGGGTGACGGGCTGGCCGTTCACCCTAAGCGCGCGGGTTTCCGCATCCGGCAGGGTGAATTCCAGCGCGGGCCAGAACGGCCGGAACGGTCCCCTGGCGGCGATCGTCACGTCGATGACCTGTGCATCCGCGCGGGTTTCGATGCGTAGTTGCCAGTTATTGCCGGTCAGCGCATCGGCGGAAACGCCGTCATCCTCGTAAAGAAGGGCGCTGTCGGTGAACACACCGGGCGCGGGGAACAGCGCGATGCGGCGGGTCAGATCGCTGTCCGGCTTGGCGCGCGCGGCGCCCTGCGACAGGGGCAGCGCGGCGCCTGCGCGCACGAACAGCGGCATGCTGCCCAGACCCACGGGCAGTTCGATCGCCTGACCGCCCGGGTGATGCGAGCCGCTGTGGAAATCCCACCAGCCGCTGCCATTGTCAGGCAGATAGACCCTGCGGGTCGTGGCCCCTTCCTCGATCACGGTGGCGACCAGCAGATCGCGGCCCAGCATGAATTCGTCACATTCGGCGTGGGTCGCCGGATCGCCTTCGAATTCGGCCACGGTCGGGCGCAGGATCGGCTGATGTTCCTGCGTGGCCTGCCATGTCAGCGTATACAGATACGGGATCAGCTGCCCCCGCAGCGCAAGGGCGGCGCGGATATGAGGCAGGATCTCGGGATACATCCATGGCTCATTCACGGTGCCGTCGTCGTTCCAGCTGTGAATGGTGAAGCGCGGATGGAAGATGCCGTTCTGGACCCAGCGCAGGAACAGTTCCGGCCCCGGACGCGGGCCGGAGAATCCGCCGACATCATGGCCGATATTGAAGATCCCCGACATCGACAGGCCCAGCCCCATGCGGTTGTTGTAGCGCAGCGTCTTCCAGGCGGTGCGGTTGTCGCCTGTCCATGTCTGGGCGTAACGCTGGATGCCCGGCGCGCCCGAACGGCTGATCAGATAGGGCCGCAGATCCGGCGCATGTTCCGCCTGCGCATCGCGCGAGGCCCGCGTCATCAGGACCGGCTGCAGGGGGCGGATCAACGCGATGTCGATCGTATCGCCGAAGCCATGGCATTGCGCGGCAGGGTCCCAGATCTCGTATTCGTTGTTGTCGTTCCAGGTGCAGCCGATGCCATGTTCCAGCAACTGGCTCGTCACATTTGTCTTCCACCAGTCCACCGTGGCGGGGTTGGTAAAATCCAGATGCGACCCCTCGTCGTCCCAGAAGACCGAAATCTCGGGTTGGTCCGTCTCGCTGTCGCGAATGAACAGGCCGGCGGACGCCGCCTCGGCATAGCGGGGGTGATCATGCAGCATGCAGGGCTTGATATTCGCGATCAGATGCACATCTGCATCCGCGAAGTGCGCGGTCATCGCATCGATATCGGGGAATTTCCGCGTGTTCCAGTTGAAGACATATCGTTTGGACCCGATCGAGGTATAGCCCGAGGACATCTGGAAGCTGTCGCAGGGCAGGGCATGGGCGGTGATCTGGTCAAGAAAGCCTTCCAGTTGCAGCTGTGCGTCCGGCGCGTCGGTATAGCTCATGGTAGAGCCGGAATATCCCAGCGCCCAACGCGGCATGAAGGCGGTGCCGCCGGTCAGCCAGGCCTGTCTGCGCGTCAGCCCCGCCAGTTCGGGCGACCACGCCAAGTAATAGTCCAGATCGCCATCCTCGGCCCGATAGGCGCGATAGGGGGCGTGATAGTTGTCCAACTCGTTCCCCAGATCGAACCAGCAGCTGGCCAGATTGTCATAGAAGATCGAGAACGACCCCGCGTCCGGCGTGCGGGTCAGCGTCACCGGGATATGCTTGTACAGCGGATCGGTGCGTTCGGCGTCATAACCCATCGCGTCCAGGTTGCGCATCTCGAACCGGCGGCCGGACCGTTCCAGATCACCCGATTTCTCGCCCAGCCCATAGACCAACTCGCCCGCGTTGCGCCGCAGGAAATGGCCGTGCGTGTGATCGCGGAGACCCGCCATATACGCACCGGTCGGGCGATCGGCGGCAAAGACGCGCCATTCGTCGCCGATCTGCGCCTGCCAGATCAGTTGCAGCGGCCGCAGCACCTGCAGGCGCAGGGTGCCCGTGTCGATCAGCAGCCCCTGATAGGTTTCCGACAGGTCGTAATCGGGGCAGGCAAATCCGGACAGATCGTCGCGCGACCTCCCTTCGAACGGGGTATCGCCATCGGGCGCGACCGACCAGCTGCGCCCCAGCCGCCAGCCGTCGCGTCCGATCAGCGACACGCGGATCAGATCGCGGTCCAGCACGGCGATGCGCATCCGGCGTCCGCCATCGGTCAGCAGGGTGACAGCGGCGCCGTCCCGCCCGTGCAGGGTCCAGTCCTTGAGGGTCTTCATGATCTTAACCGTAGCTGACAAGCCAGCGCGGCAGCGCAAGGCTGATTTCGGGGATGAAGGTCACCGCCAGCAGCAGGACAAGCATCGCGGCATAAAGTGGCAGCATCGGGCGGATCACCCGCTGGATCGGCACGCCCGCGACCGAACAGCCGACAAACAGGGCCGAACCGACCGGCGGCGTGCAGATGCCGATGGACAGGTTCAGCGTCATCATGATGCCGAAATGGACCGGGTCCATCCCCAGATCCTGCACCACAGGGTAGAAGATCGGCGTGAAGATCAGCAGCGCGGGCGTCATGTCCATGAAGGTGCCGACAACCAGCAGCGCGGCATTGATGATCAGCAGGATCACGATGGGATTGTCCGACAGCGCCAGCAGCCAGTCCGACAGCGCGAAGGGGATGTCTCCGTAGGCCATCGCCCGCGACATGGCGATGGACGTGCCGATCATCAGCAACACGATTGTCGTGGTGATCGCGCTTTCCAGAAAGATCCTGGGCAGATCCGACAGCTTCAGTTCGCGATACCAGACCAGCGCAAGGAACAGCGAATAGAGGACGGCGACGGCAGATGCCTCGGTCGCGGTGAAGACACCGGCGATGATGCCGCCCATGATGACGACGATCAGGCCCAGGGGCAGGATCGCGTCCAGCGTGCGGTGGCGCACCTCGGCCATGCTGGGGCGCGGGGCCAGGGGATAGCCGCGTTTCTTTGCGATCACCCCTGCCACCACCATCAGTGACAATCCCAGCAGAATGCCCGGAAGATAACCCGCCACGAACAGCGCCGAGATCGAGGTGCCGCCGGTGATCAGCGAGAACACGATCAGAGTGGTCGAGGGCGGGATCAGCAGACCCGTAGGGCTGGAGGCGATATTGACCGCCGCCGAATAGGCCGGATCATAGCCTTCCTTGCGTTGCAGCGGCGCCATGACACCGCCCACCGCCGCTGCCGAAGCCACGGCAGAGCCTGAAATCGCGCCGAACATCATGTTGGCAATGACATTGCAATGGGCCAGCGCACCGGGCAGACGGCCGCCCAGAACCTTGGCGAACTCGATCAGGCGCAGGGCGATGCCGCCGCGGTTCATGATGTTGCCCGCAAGGATGAAGAACGGGATTGCCAGAAGGGTAAAGCTGTCCAGCCCCGAGACCATCTGCTGCGCGACGATGAAGATCGTCTGGTCCAGCGACATGAACAGAAGGAATGTCAGCGCTGCCGAGATGCCGATGGAAAAGGCGATGGGCACACCCAGCACCATCATCGCGGCAAAACTTCCGAACAGAACAAGTGCGGCGATGTTCATTTCCGGTCCTCCTCGGACTCGGCCAGCCGGGCCAGGATTTCATCGGCGGGCGCCAGGATCTGCTGCCCCTTGGCGATGCGCGCCAGATTGCCCACCGCATAAGCGGTGATGATCGCGCCGGCGATCGGAACGGCGCCATAGACCCAGCCCATCGGCAGCCGCAGCGCAGGCGAGATCTGCCCCGAGGCCAGCGTCCGCAGAACCAGTTGCGCGCCCCCCCAGATCATCACGATCACCGCGAAGGACGCGATCAGCAACGTGATGGCGGCTTCGCTCGCTTGGCGTTTGCGCCCGGTGACCGACATCGGCAGAAAGTCGATCGCCAGATGGCGGCCCTGCCCGTAGGTATAGGCCCCGCCGACCAGCGCCAGCCACATGAAGATGAAGCGGGCCAGTTCATCTGTGACGGTCGAGGGCGTGCCCAGCACATAGCGGCTGATCACCTGCCAACTGACACAGACCAGCAGCACCGCGAAGGACGCGATGATGCCACTGCGCAGCACAAGATCCGCGGCCCGCCTCATGCCGGCCTCGGATGACGAATGGTTGGTTCGGTCATACTGCGCTCCTCCCGCAGGGTTCCCTTGATTGAGGGAAGATGACGTCAGTTGATAAAATGGTCAACCAATTTATGAAACTGGTTGACAAAAACATGAATTGGCGGATCAAATCAGGTCACGACCGTCACTCGGCACATCGCCGCCACGCATCTTTACGGGAGGAAACGGATGAAGATCGCGACCAAGCTTGCCGCAGGCACCGCACTTGCACTGCTGACCATGACCGCCGCCGCTCAGGCCAAGACCTTGCGGCTGAACCACAACAACCCCGAGGATCACCCGGTCCACCTGTCCATGCAGAAAATGGCCGACGAGGTCGAAGAAGCGACCGGCGGCGATCTGAAGATTCGCATCTATGCCAACGGTCAGCTGGGTTCGCAGCGCGAATCGACCGAGCAGGTGCAGAACTGTTCGCTGGACATGGCCCGGTCGAACGCGGCGGAGCTGGAAGCTTTCGTGCCGTCCTATGCCGTGTTCAACCTGCCCTATATCTTCGCCAGCGAGGACCATTTCAACGATGTGATCACCGGCGATATCGGCAAGGAAATCCTTGATTCCGGCATCGAAAGCGGGATCCGCGGGCTGGCCTATTACACCGAAGGCGCGCGGTCCTTCTATGCCAACAAGGCGATCAATTCGCCCGCTGATCTGGAAGGCATGAAGATGCGTGTCCAGCCCAGCCCATCGGCCGTGCGCATGGTCGAACTTCTGGGCGGCAACCCGACGCCGATCGGCTGGGGCGAACTGTATTCCGCGCTGCAGCAGGGCGTCGTGGACGGGGCCGAGAACAACCCGACCGCGCTGACCACCGCCCGCCACGGCGAGGTCGCCAAGCATTTCTCGCTGGACGAACATACCATGATCCCGTCGGTCGTGTTCATCTCGAACTGCGCCTGGGACGGGCTGACGCCCGAGGAACAGCAGGCGCTGTCGACGGCGGCCCACAACTCGATGGTCTCGCATACGGCCGCATGGAAAGAAGCATCGGATGCCGCCATCGAGGAGGCGCAGGCCGATATGGGCGTCGAGATCCACGAGGTCGACAAGGCCCCGTTCATCGAAGCCGTGCAGCCGATGTATCAAGAAGCCGAAGAGGCCAATCCAGAACTGGCCGGGCTGATCGAACAGATCCGCGCCTCGGCAGAATAAGGGAACAGGGACGCCATGCTTGAACGTTCGGATCTGGCCGAGAACGCCTTGGCGGCCCTGCATGACGAAGCCTATGATCGCGCCTATGACAGGCGCGATCTGACGGCGCAGGGCATGATCTTCACCGGCGGCCGCAATGCGCAATCGCTGGATGGCGACTGGAATTTCTGCGTCGATCTGCTGGATACCGGGCTGCGCCAGAAATGGTTCGCCATGCAGCCCGGCGATCCCGCCGACCGATCCCTGCCCTGGGACTATGACCCGCATATGGGCGAGACCGTGCCCGTGCCCTCGAACTGGCAGATGTTGCAGGATCGCTGGTATTTCTTCGAGGGCGGTTCCTGGTACACGCGCCCGCTGGACATTGAACCCGACCCGGAAGGGCGGCTGTTCCTGCGGATCGGTGCTGCCAGCTATGACTGCAAGGTGTTTCTGAACGGGGTCTATCTGGGCAATCATCTGGGTGCCTCGACCCCGTTCTTCGCGGAACTGACCGATCACGTGCTGCCCGGACGCAACTGGCTGATGCTGTTCGTGGACAATCGCCGCCGCCCCGACCGCCTGCCGATGCAGAACACCGACTGGTTCAACTATGGCGGCATCTATCGCGAGGTGTCGTTGTATCGCACGCCGGGCACGGTGATCCGCGATCTGTTCGTGGCGCTGGCGCCGGGCTGCTATGACCTGATCCGTGCCGAGATCGAGGTCGAGGGCGCGACCGAGGCCCGTCTGCGCATCGACGGATTGGTCGACCAGATAATTCCTCTGATACACGGCCGCGCCGTGGTCGAGATCGCCGCCAAGCCGCGCCTGTGGTCCACTGATGACCCGCATCTTTACGACGTCGAACTGACCGCAGGTCCCGACCGTGTGACCGACCGCGTCGGCTTTCGGCAGATCGAGCGCCGCGGGACCGAGATCCTGCTGAACGGAAACCCGATCTGGCTGCGCGGCATCGCCGTGCATGAGGACGACGAAAAGCTGGGCAAGGTCACCAATCATGAAGACCTGACCCGCCGATTCGACCATGCCAGGGCGCTGAACTGCAATTTCATGCGGCTGGCCCATTATCCGCATCACGAGGCTGCCTCGCGCATGGCCGATGAACGCGGCATCCTGATCTGGGCCGAGATCCCGGTTTATTGGGCTATCGATTTCACCAACCCTGCCACGCGGGCCGATGCGCGCAATCAACTGGCCGAGCTGGTGCGCCGCGACCGCAACCGCGCCTCGGTCGTGATCTGGTCGGTGGGCAACGAAAACCCCGACACCGATGCGCGGCTCGCCTTCATGTCCGACCTGGCGGCCCTGGCCCGCCAGATGGATCCGACGCGCCTGATTGCGGCGGCCTGCCTGGTCAACCACACCACCCTGCGGATCGAGGACCGGTTGGCCGCGCATCTGGATATCATCGGGATCAACGAATATTACGGCTGGTATGACAAGGATTTCGAGGATCTGGAAACCATCGGGCGCAATTCCGACCCCGACCGTCCCGTGGTGATTTCCGAAACCGGCGCGGATGCCGACATCACGCCGCAGGGCCCCAGGACCGGCCTGTTCTCCGAAGCCTATCAGGCAGAGGTCTATCGCAGGCAGATCGCGACGCTGTCCAGGCTTGACTACGTCAAGGGGATGTCGCCCTGGATCCTCTATGACTTCAGGACCGAGCGCCGGCAGGGCATCTATCAGCGGGGCTGGAACCGCAAGGGGCTGGTTGCCGCCGACAAGACCACCCGCAAGGAGGCCTTCGGCATTCTGGCCGATTTCTATGCCCGCAGGGCGGCAGGGGACGCATGAGCGAGACACAGCAACGTCGCTATCAGGATGTCGCGGCCGAACTGCGCGCCCTGATCCGTGCCGAGGGATATCGCGCCGGTGACCGATTTCTGACCGAACGCCAGATCGCGCTGCGGCTGGATGTCGGGCGCAGCCTTGTGCGTGACGCGGTCATCATGCTGGAGGTCGAAGGGCTGGTTCAGGTGCGCCAGGGTTCAGGCATCTACCTGATGGAGCCGGCGACCGTCCCGGTCGTCGCAGAGGACGATATCGGACCGTTCGAACTGCTGGAAGCGCGCATGGTCATCGAAAGTGCGGTCGCAGGGCTGGCCGCCGCGACCGTGACCAAGGCCGACATCACCGCGATGCGCGAGGCGCTGGATCAGGAACGTCGCAACATCGCCGAAGGCACCGGGGACTATTCCGGTGACCAGCGGTTCCACCTGCTGATCGCCGAGGCGACCCAGAACGGGGTGCTGGTCCGCACGGTCGCCGATCTGTGGGAACGGCGGGCACGCAGCCGCATGTGGGCGCAGCTGCACAGCCGCATCTTCGACGACGCCTATCGCACGCGCTGGCTGGACGACCATCAGGAAATCTTCGACGCGCTTCGCGCGCGCGACAGCCAGCGCGCCCGCAAGGCCATGGGCGACCACATCGGAAATGTCAGCGCGACGCTGATGCAGCTTTCCGATTATGAGGATCCGTCCTTCGACGGCTATCTGTTCGCGACGGCGCGCGCGCGGCAGGCCCTGTGACGCAGTCAGGATCGTGACCGGGCGTGCTTCCGACGTCCGGCCCGTGATCGCGCCGGCCCTGGTCCTGCTTCTTGCCGCGGCACATCAGAATCCTTGTGCCCGTGCCGAAACCTGTGGCAGATATCCTGCCTATCGTTGATGTGGTGAAAACCGCGCATGTCGGGAACAGGCGCGCCGGAAACCGCCCGCGCGGCGGCATTGCAGAGACAAAGAAGAACGCCCTCTCAAGGATCGAGGACGCAAGAGGCAGGACATGCACGAAACCCCGGCGGTTGTGGTTATCGGTGGCTCGAACTCGTTGCTTCGGGATGGCTGGGTCGATCAGTTGAAGGCCATGCATCCTCGCCCGGATCAGGTCATCAATCTCAGCATAGGTGCGGCTACGACAGCTATGGGGCTTTATCGCCTTCTCAGCTGCGTCGATCTGCCACCTGATCCCGTGATCCTGTGGGAATATTCACTTAACGAGGCGAACTACTTCGCAAACGGGCTGGCCGGGCGGGTGATGATGTATCACAATCGCTGGCTGCTTGAGATCTGCCGCCGTCGCGGCTATCGGGTGCTGCCCGTTCTGCTGTACAACAAATCCGAAGCGACGGGCGAAGAACAAAGCCTCTATCGCGGGGCCCTGGCCGACCTGCTGGCGCGATATGGCCTGCACAGCGTGGACGCGCAGCAATTGTGGCTGCGCGACTTCAGCCATCTGTCGGCGGACGTGTTGTATCGCGACAATCCCCATTACTCGACCGAAACGGATTTCCTGCGCGCGCTTGCGCAGGCAGTACTGGAACAGGCCAGTCAGGCTGTGATCCCGGAAGCCGAGGCGCAGGCTGCCCGTTATGAGGGGAAGGATCTGCAGTTCCTGATGCCGTCCGCCCCCACCCCGATCCGGTTTTCGAACCGGATACTGGATTGTGAGATATATCCGTTTGCAGACTCGTTGCGGATCAATATGAGCGGGCGCCTGCTTGCGTGTCTCTTGCTGTCGACCCATCGTGAGCCGCCCATTCGTTTTGAAACGGAAACCCAGAAGCGCGGCCCCTATGCCGTTCAGATCAGTCGGCGAGAATCCGGGCCTCAGGTTCAGTTGAAGCATCTGATTCCATGGAATCCTGTCAACAAGCCTCTTACCGTCGAAGAGTGTCTGGTCGTTTCTGCATGCAAGGTTTCAAGAAAGCCCGTCGTGCAACATACGTTGGCCTGGAATGGGGCGTGCCCGCCGGAAACCGGTGCAGATGCTGCCGCCAGAGGCGGCATGATCGGCGTTCTGGCAGAGGTGGCAGGCTAAGTTTCTCCGACCGGAGAGAGCTGCGGCACTTTGCACTTGCCTTTCGCGTGTGGCGGCTGGCATGACGCGCCTGCCTGCTACCCCGGCAGGCGGCGTGGATCAGACCGGCCTCGCCGCACCGCGACGACACAGGAACCAACCACGGCGATGAGCAACCAGCACGACATCCAGACCGAAGGTTCGGAGCTTTACACGAACTTCCTCAAGCTTCTGGATCGACCCGTCGCGCGCGACGTCACGGATTTTCGCGAAGACCTTCTGAACCGGCGCTTGTTGCCCCATCGCATCGGCTTTCGTCGTCGCAACCTTACCGGTGCCTTCTCTGCCAACCTGCCCCGGCTGTTTCCCAACCTGATCGCGGTGGACGAACGGCGGATCGACGAAGACGCGCCTGTGCTGATGTACGGGGCGATCCTTGACGACCTGTCGAAATCGCATGACAGCACCCAGGCATTGCTGCCGCATGTGCGTGCAGACGACGATGTGCTGTTCTTCGAGATGGGCTTCCTGGCCTCGACCACAAGCTGGTCCGAGGCGTTGGCATCGCGCGATCCCCGGCAGGCCTGCCTGGGTTATATCTTCGATGATCGCGCCCAGTATTACATGGCAGACTACGAAACCAGGCTGGACCAGCGGCTGAACAGCGAATTCACTCTGTCCGATGCGGAACGCGCCCGCGCCAAGGCGGCGATGCGCCGGATCGTCGAGGCGAAGATCTCGAAATACAATTCGCAGCCGTTCTTCACGCCTGAAACGTCACCCGGCTACTCGCGTCGTGTGCTGGTGGTGGACCAGAACTTCTCGGATGCCTCGACCTTCTATGGCCGGGCGTCCGCTGACGATTTCAAGGCAATGCTGGCTGCGGCGATCGACGAGAACCCGGACGCCGAAATTCTGGTCAAGACGCATCCCGACCTCAACTGGGTCAAGGGCGGGACGCGACGCGGCTATTTCGATCACTTGAAATCGGAAGGCCGGGTCCGCATCCTGCGCGACGGGGTAAATCCCTTCGACCTGTTCGACAAGGTCGACAAGGTCTATGTCGGCACAAGCGGTATGGGGCTGGAAGCGCTGCTGGCCGGCAAAGAGGTGGTCTGTTTCGGCGCGCCTTGCTATGCGGGCTGGGGATTGACCGACGACCGGGCCGAGGTGCCGCATCGTCACCGCAAGCGTGACCTGATCGAATTCTTCCACGCATTCTACATCTGGTACACGATCTACCATCTGCCGGAAGGCGACGTTCCGGCCCGGATCGAGGATGTGCTGGATTTCATCGAGGCGAACCGCCCGGTTCAGCCAGTTCCGACATCCGCATCGGCCGAACCGGTGGTGTCTATCGTCATTCCGGTGCATGGCGTGGAACGCTATGTCGGCGAGTGCATCGAATCCATTCAGCGCCAGAGCATGAGGGATTTCGAAGTCATCCTGATCGACGATGTCAGCCCCGACAATTCGGCTGCGGTGATTCAGGCCTATTGCGACCGCGATCCCCGGATCAGGCTGATCCGACGCAGCGAAAATGCCGGTCCCGGGTTCGTCCGCAATCAGGGGATTGATCTGGCGCGGGGCCGTTATGTTCTGTTCATTGACCCTGACGACTACATGCCCGATCCTGCACATCTGTCGAATATCGTCGCCGTGGCGGATGCGGACAATGCCGACATGGTCCGCTTCCGCAAGCGACACGAACAGGTCGAAGACGAAAGCGGCGCGGTGCTGCAGATGCGGCCCGACACAACCGAGAGCTATTTCCCCCGCGAGGTCAGGCGCACGTCGCTGACAAAGCATCGCGCAATCGCGCATTCGCGCCATTTCTGGAACTGGCTGTATCGGCGCGACTTCCTGAACCGCGGCAATGTGCGGTTCCTCACCACCTATCGCGAGGAACGCGCGTTCCTGTTGCAGGCCTATATGGCCGATCCGGTCATCTCGCTGTCCGACAGCAATGGTGTGGTCTATCGGGTTCGGCCGGATTCCGCGGTGCGGCGTGCCCAGACCATGTCCGATGTGCGCGATCAGTTGCAGAATTTCGATCTGGTCGTGAGTCAGTTGCAGGATCACGGCGCTTTGGAACCGTCGTCGCCGCATTGGTGGCTGGCGCGGTTCCAGGTGTCGCAGTTCCTGCACTATCTTTACTTCGGCTTCGCGTGGAAGACGGCATTGGCCGAACAGAAGACCGAAACCTTCATCGCGGCGCTGGCACAGACGCTGGATCGCGCCGGGCTTCAGCCGCAGGATCTTATCTCGGCGCCGTCGCAATTGTCGGAACGGCATCTGCGCGCGAACGCCTATGGGTTGCTGCTGGCCGCGACGCGGATGCGCCGCGTCGACCTGATCGAGGCTGCGCTTGCAATGGCGCCGATCGCTGCGGACGATCTGTATCGCGAATACCTGCGCACTCCACAGGATCCCGCCCATCATGGCCTGCAGCAGGCGCTGAACCTGTATGCGCGGAATGATCGTGTCAGCGCGCCAAGTACACCGCCTACACAGACCGACGAGCGGCCTCGCCTGATCCTGCATCTGGGTGCCACGAAGACCGGCAGCACCATTCTGCAACACCTGCTGGAAGACAACCGGCCGGAACTTCTGCGCAAGGGTATCTGGTATCCCGAGATCGGGCTTTTCTGGCAGGCCGACCGACCCCACAAGCAGGCCGGACATGCCCGGTTCATGGAGGCAGCTTCCAGCGGAAATCCCGACCCGCGCCAGCATATCCTGAACGGTCTGGCGCTGATGCCGGGTCATGTCCACACCATCATCCTGTCCTCCGAGGCGTTCTTTCTGAACCCCAAAGCGTTGGCGCTGCCCGGCTATTTCAGTGATTTTCCGACCGAGATGGTGGTCTATTTGCGCCGTCAGGACGAATGGGCAAATTCGCAATATGCCGAGTTCGTGGCAGGCGGTGCAATCAGCAGCAGGTCCGTGCGCTTCGCGACCTGGCTTGGCGAGAAGCAGACCCGGGACTGGCTGGACTATGATCGCCTTGTGCGCGACTGGGAACAGCTTCTGCCCCGCGATGCCCTGCATCTTCGGCGGTATCAGCGGACCCGTGGAGGGTCGTGGAACATCACCAGTGATTTTGCCGAGATTACCGGGCTTTCCGAGATCGCGACGCTGCCTGCCCCGGCCCAGAACAAAAGTAATGATGCGCGGCTGTCGGCCGCCCATGTCGAACTGATCCGCCAGTTCAACAAACGTCCATTTCGCGACATGAAAGCCTATCTGACTTTCATCGAGGAAGCCGTGTCTGGCCTGAATGCCTGGCGTCAGGCAAACCAGCTTGACATGCCGGGCCCCTGGTTCCTGACAGACGAGACGGCAGACCAGATCATGCACGCGGCGCGCGCTGGCAATGATCGCATTGCGCGGGACTATTTTGGTGTTCCCGGGGAACAGCTTTTCCCACAGCGCGCGGCCGCGCCCGCCGATTGCCCCGTCCACCTGGCCGAATTCGAGATCGTCGAATCTGCCTATGGGAACCGTCGAAAGCCGCGCCCCGGCGGCTCGCGGTCGCGCGGCATCGTGAATTTCGGCGTGTTCGGCTGGCGGCTCTGGTCGTCCGTGCCGCTGCTTGCGATGGTCTATCGTCAGCGCGGCCGACCCGATCTGGCCAACCAGCTTCGCGCAAATCCCAAGGCCTTTGCCGATCAGCATTGGGTGGGCCGCCATCCGCGGCTGCGCTGGCTTGCCTACTCAAACAGCAGCACGCTGGGGCCGCGGCAGATCCTGCGCTTCTGGATACGGCTTCTTCAACCGCTGGTCCAGCGTCGCGGGGGCGATGATGCGGTGCGCCGTCTGCACGCTGATCCCGTTGCGTTCGTCCGCAATCTGAACAATCCCGCCGCAAAGCTTGTGGGCCGGCTGCTCTTTCCGATGGGAGAACGGATCTGAGCGATATCGACCGCAACTTCCCGCCCGCCGCATCGGATATGGGCGCCTTACGCAAGACCGTCACGCTGGAGGTGCCGGAAGCCTGGTTCATGAACCCCGAAGACGGCGATCGGCACCGTCTTTTCTACAGCGCGCTTCTGTCCGCCTTGGCCGGAATGCGGGTGCTGATCGATCCGGTCTGGCTTCCTCGCGGCGCCGAACGCGCCGCGCGGCCGACCGCCTCGGGGAATCTGGTCATCAGCTTTCATTCCTATGGCGAAGCCGGGAATATCCTGCGCTGCAAGGAATCCTACGTTCCGCCATTCTATACGATGGATCGGATGGGCTATTCCTGCTTTTCCGAACTTGCCCGGTTTCCAGAACGCTTCCGTGACCAGATCGGGGCTGGCGACGATCGCGCCGCTGCGTCTTTCGTCAGCCGTCTCGGGCATGAATTGCGGCAAGGCAACCGATCGAAATATCCGCAACCACCCGCCGAGGCGCGCCACATCGCGGGCGGGTATGTTTTCGTTCCGCTACAACTGCGAAACGACAGCGTGGCGCAGGGATTGTGGCTGGATAGTCGCGCGGCTCTGAAAACGATCGTCGATGCCGCATCCGCGCGCGGGTTGACTACGGTCATCAAGCGTCATCCCCGCTGTCGAAGTCGCCGGATCGACGCCGTATTGCAAGAGCTGCGACAGCGCCCGGAGGTCGTGTTATCGGATCGATCGATCTATGACCTGATCCCCGATGCGGAACTGGTCGTGGGAGCCAATTCCGGCGTTCTCTTCGAGGCCCTGCTGCAAGACCGCCCCGTGATCAGCTTTGCTGCGTCCGATTTCGGGATGGCGGTGCAACAGGTGCGAAGCCATGTGGAACTGGCCGCCGCCATCGCCCGACCCGATCCGCCCTCCTTGTCCTGGCGCCACAAGTTTCTGTTCTGGTATCTGTGCAGCTATTGCGTTCGTGCCGATGACAGCTTCCAGATCGGACAGCGGATCAGGTCGTTCAACCCGGACCCAAAGCCGGACGGATCGACGGTGACCCGCGTCGGGTTGCGCCTGAATTGGTATCTGCTGGCAATCATGGATCGGATAAGGCGCAGGTTCTTCTAGGCTTGGCAAACAGCCACGACGATAGCTTTTGGGATACGCCGAGCAGCCAATTCTGCACCGGGCGGTTCAAAGATAGTTCCGGGCCACTGCGATCGCCACGGCTTGCGTGCGGGTCTTTGCCCCAAGTTTGGCGCAGGCCTTCTGGGCGCGTTGCTTTACCGTGGCCTCGGCGATACCCAGCTTGGCGGCGATGGCACCCTGTGCCAGCCCATCGCGAAGGCATTCCAGGACCGCCAGTTCGGCCCCGGTCAATGAGGCGCGGTTCAGCACCAGATCCGTCCACAGGTTGAATTTCGTGGACAGGGTGACGATCTCGTCGTCGGTGAACTCGCGACGTGGATGCGACAGGGTCAGAAACGACCGCTTCAGATCGGTCTTGCGTGAAATCGCCACGCCGAAATTCAGGCGAAATTGCTGCGCGGCGTGCATGAAAGCCATATCCTCTGGCCGCTTGCGAACGTCGGACCAGCGAATCCAGCCCTCGTTCTCGACCGTCCAGCGGGCGATCGGATCCGCGAAGAAGTAGTTCCGTTCCTGATAGATGTCGCGCCATTCCTCGGGGTAGGCGTTATACAGATGCTCTGGCCCCTGATAGGTCAGGTTGAATCCCATGATCCAGCCCGACGGCGCCAAGCGGTGCAGTTCGGCAATCTCGTCGCCGAAATTTGGGATCAGATCATGCAGCAATTCCGCCTCCTCGCGCTCATGTGATGGGCAAAGTAGCTTATGGGATATGCCCAGAAGTCACTTTTGCAATTTTGTCCGCGACAGCGTCCTTTTACGCGTTTTTAGTGCCCTTACACCAGTATGGAGAGTCAGATGGTAACAGCGTTCAACGAACGGAAGCTGGCAAACGCTGAGTTCAGCAGGGACATGGTCGAAACGATGCTGGAATATTTCGATGCATACGCCGATGACGGTGTCCTGACTGTCGAGGTGCGCGAGGGGGGGCTTTGGTTGCCCAACCGCATCACCGGCGGCCGCCAGTTCCTTGGGCTTGCCAAGCTTCCCGATTTTCTCAAGCACTAACATTTCTGAGGTAAAAGATGAATTCCACCTTGCGGGTCGATGTTCTCGTCCTGCCATTTGACATGGACCGGTTCGACCTGGTTGCCAAGTTCTTCGAGTTCCGCAAGAAAATTTTCGTGGACCAGATGTGCTGGCCACTGCATCACGCGGAAGGGATCGAGTTCGAGCAATACGATACCTTCGACACCGCCTATGTGATCGCCCATGAGGATGGTGAGGTTCTGGGCGGCGCGCGGCTGAAGCGGACCGACAAGCTGTTCGGGAAAGGAAAGGTCAGTTATTCTTACATGATCAGGGATGCACATCTGGGTTTATTGCCGGGAATGCCGCATCATCTGTGCTACGATGCGCCGCCCACAGACCCGAAGTGCTGGGAACTGACCCGCTTTGCCGCAGTCCATCGGTCGGGGCTGGCCGAACAAATTCTGGAAGCTGCCAACGGTTACCTGCACCGGATCGGCGCGACCGACTGCCTGTTTCTGGGTCCCCCGGCGTTTTTGCGCATGGCATCGCGACTTGGATGGACGCCTGAACCGCTTGGCGATGTCGTGCGCAATGATGACGGCCGGTTTCTTGCCTTTGCCTGTCCCGTGCGCGCCCCCGTCGGGCGACCTCAGCCGTCTGCGCCGCAGCCGCACATGCATCACTAGGCCTTCGCGCAGGGCGATCTGACGGCGCAGTTTTGCCGAATTGCTGGTCGGTCATGGGCGTCGCACAGTCGCCGATGGCGTGGCGGTCGATTTTGCCTTGACGGAATTTTTCCGTTTTGCATCAATGATACGGCTTGCGGACGAAGCGGATTCGGTCGCAGAGGATCTTCGTTGGTGCAATCGACATTTCCGGAAAACCAGTCTGACGCGGTGACCGAGGATCGTTTTCGCCATCTGGTAGGGCAGGGCTGGCGAATCGAGATCACTTGCCTGGCGTCGGCGCAGAAACGTCACGCCAACTATTTCGGGCAATGGGTCATTTGCGCGATCTCGCCGGATGGCGACCAGCTGCGCCGTCTGGTGACCGCGCGGAACTTGGCCGACATGCGAAGCTTCAAGACGATCAACGGGCTGGTATCGTTCCTGGAGGAGTTGGGAATCGATGCACCGCATGTCCCGCTGCGCCAGGGGATGCGGCTGCCGCAATCCGCGCATCAAGAGTGACAGCGGGACGGGAACCAGTTCCCCACAATATCGTTGGTCAGCGACCCGCCATCAGCAAGGAGATATCGACATGTCCCGCCTGTTTCCGACCGCCGTCGCAGCCGCCCTTATGGCGCTGCCCGCACAAGCCGATACGGAAAGTGTCGCGACCCAGCGTCCTGTCGCCGAAGTGATGGACAGGCTAGAGGCCGCCGTCGCGGATGCTGGGGCGACGGTGTTTGCCCGCGTCGATCACGCAAAGGGCGCAAGCGACGCGGGGATGGAGATGGCCGATTCACAGGTGCTGATCTTCGGTAACCCCAAACTGGGCAGCCAGCCGATGCAGCAGGACATACGCGCCGGGCTGTATCTGCCGATGAAGATGCTGGTCTATCGCGACGGCGACCAGACCCAGATCCTGTGGCAGGAACCCGAGGACATGTTCGACGATCTGGATCTGGACGACGACGCGCCCTACCTGGACAAGATGGAACAGGCACTGCGCGGCTTTGCAACGGCTGCCGCAGGCGACTGATCGGACCATGCTGTCTGTCGCCGTCCATGCGACCAATTTACAGGTCGGCCTGAACGCAAATACGACCTAAGCTGCAGGGGATGGTTCTTCGCTGCGAGGTGTATCCATGTCCGACAGGCTGTTCCGTAGCGGCACAAAGCCGGTCTTCCGTACCGCGCTGATCGTCGAGGATCATCCGCTGTTCGGTGACGCACTTGCGATGACGCTGCAATCCGTGTCCGGGATCGAGCGTGTGACCCATGCCGAAAGTCTGGCGCAGGCTGCTCAGTTTCTTGAGGATGGGCGTGACTTCGACGTAATCCTGCTGGATCTGAACCTGCCCGATGTCGATGGTTTGGAAGGCCTGGTTGCCCTGCGCCGAATCGCGCCCGAGATCCCGATCTTGTTGGTGACGTCCGTGAACGAGACGCGGGTAATCCGGGCGTCGCTGGCGGCGGGGGCGGCCGGATTCGTGCCCAAGCATTCCCGGCGCGAGGTGTTTCGCGCCGCTTTTCAGTCCTTGGCGGCGGGCGAGGTCTATGCGCCGGACCTGCCCTGTGATCGGGAACCCGGTGCGATGGCGCCCGACAACATGGACAGGGCGATCCGCAGCCTGTCCCAACTGACCCGGCAGCAGGCGAAGATTCTTGATTTGATCTGTGACGGCATGATGAATAAGCAAATAGCCTACGAACTGTCGATCGCCGAGACGACGGTCATGGCGCATGTCACGGCAATCATGCGCAAATTGGGGGTCTCGTCGCGCACACAGGCTGTCCTGCTGGCGCGCGACGCAACGATGACGGGACAGCTTTCCGATGCAGGAGGAACTTCATAGCACCCCCGATACGGCGTGGAACGTCGGACGATGATTCCGGTTCGCGCGTCCGTCCCGGCCGATAATCCAGATCCTGTCCGCAGCCTGGCCGCTGATCTTGGCCAAGGCCCCTTCGCTCTGGTTCTGATCTTTGCGGCGTCGCAGGCCGATCCTTCGGGTATACTGCATCGCGCCGGCAGTCTGTTCCCTCAGGCCGAGATCTCCGGATGCACCACCGCCGGAGAGCTGTGCGAGGATGGCTATGCCGAGGGGCGGATCGTCGCGGTCGCATTTCCAGCCGCAGCCTTTGCGGTCGAGACGGTGTTGATCGATCCGCTGGATGAAGTCGATTCTCGGGTCGTCGTGGCGCAGCTGCAGACCGCGCGCCAGAACCTGCATCGCAGGGCCGAGGATTTCCCGCATGAGTTGGGTATCCTCATGGTGGACGGCGTGTCAGGGCACGAGGAATCGCTGATCGCCTCGCTGGCGGGGGGGCTTGGGCCGGTTCCCGTGATCGGCGGTTCGGCCGGGGACGGGCGTCGGTTCAAGCAGACCCAGATCTTTGCGCGCGGCGCCGCACATGATCGTGCGGCGGTATTGTGCCTGTTGCGCGCACGCGCGCCGTTGCAGACCTTTTCGTTGGATTCGACGCGGCCCTCGCGCACGCAGATGGTTGTCACCGCCGCCGATCCGCAAAGCCGCGCGGTCCTGCGCATCAACGATGAACCGGCGGCACTGGAATATGCCAGGCTTCTGTCGGTGCCGGTCGAAAGCCTGGGCAGCGTTGTCTTTGCGACCCGCCCCGTTCTGGTGCGGGCGGGCGGGCGACATCATGTCCGCTCGATCCGTGGGGTGGGACCGGACAACGCGCTGATCTTTTTCGGCGCCGTGGCCGAAGGCATGGTCCTGACCCTGTCCGAGGAAAGCAGCATCGCCGCGCATCTCGACACCGCGCTGGCGCAGATGCGCGCCGAACGTGAACCCGGCATGATGCTGGCCTTTGACTGTATCTTTCGGCGCATCGACGCGGAAAGCCGGCAGCTGGTGTCCGAGGTCTCGCGCATCCTGCGCGAACATCGGGTCGCCGGGTTTTCGACCTATGGCGAACAGTTCGGCAGCATGCATGTCAACCAGACCTTTACCGGCGTGGCGTTCTACGATCTGGATGACGGCCGATGACGGAACCCCGCCTGCCTGCGGATATCGACCGGATGATGTCGCCCTGCGACGATCTTGCAAGACGTCATGAGAAGCTGGCGCGCATCACCCAGTCCCTGATCCGCCATGTTGAGAACCTGCCCGATGACAACGGCGTCGGTTATGCCCAGTTCCAGCGCGCCGCCGTGCTGGAGGACGAGGTGCGCGCCCGCACGCGCGAACTGGAACATGCGCTGGATCTGCTGAATGCCTCGAATGCGCGGCTGGCCGATGCGTGGCGCGACAAGGATATCGCCCGCCAGAACATGGCCAATGCGATCGAGGCGGTGCAAGAGGGATTTGCCCTGTTCGACGCGTCGGATGTGCTGATCATGTGCAATTCGCGCTTCAACGCGCTGCTGCCGGATATCGTGGACGGGCTGAGGCCGGGGCTGCGCTTTGATGACTATCTGCGGCTGGCCGCCGGATCGCGGCATCTGGTCATGCCCGAGGGGATGAGCCGCGATGACTGGATCGCGATGCGGCGTCAGCGCCACAGCGAACGGCATTTCATGCTGACCCAGCAGATGGCCGAGGGACGTTGGGTGCAGGTTTCGGAACAACGCACTGCGGATGGCAGCACCGCGATCATCCAGACCGAGGTGACACAGCTGATCCGGTCCGAACGCGAAGAGCGTGGCCGAATGCTGGATGATCAGGCCCGGATCCTGCAGGCGACACTGGATCATGTGCCCTTGGGTGTGTGCATCTTCGATGGCCGCCTGCGGCTGTTGGGCTGGAACGCCAATCTGGCGGAAATGCTGGCCCTGCCGCGGGCCCGGCTGCGCACCGGCACGCATTTCGATGAGATGTGGAAGCAATTGCGCACGCACTTCGCCTTTCCCCCGCATCGCGGGGCGAACATGCTGGCCGACTGGGTCCGTTCTGTCCGACGCAAGACCAGCTTTCAGGTCGAATTGCGGCGCGAAGGCGGCGGCCGCAGCTTTGCCATCTTTGCGCAGGAGATTCCCGACGGTGGCTTCGTGATGTCGATCGACGACATCACCGAACACCGCGAGGCGATGCAGCAGATCCGCCGGGCAAACGAGACGCTGGAGGCGCGCGTGACCGAACGCACGCTGGAACTGGAAGACGCGCTGGCGCGGGCAGAGCGCGCAAATGCATCACGGGTCCGGTTCGTTGCGGCGGTGGGCCATGATCTGATGCAGCCGCTGTCCGCAGCCACGCTGTATGTGGGGTCTCTGATCGAGGACATCGACGACCCGCGCCATCGCGCAAGACTGGAAAAGACCCAGCGTTCTCTTGATTCGGTCGGCGCGCTGCTGGAGGCGCTGCTGGACATTTCGCGCCTTGAGGCGGGGCAGGCGGCGCTGACCATCGAGCCCATCTCGCTGGGGCCGCTGTTTGATCAACTGCGCGAGGATTTCACGCCACTGGCCGAACAGAAGGGGCTGCAGCTAGTCTTCCGGCCGACCCGCGCGACCGTGGTTTCGGACCGGATCTATCTGCGGCGCATCCTGCAGAACCTGATCTCGAACGCGATCCGCTACAGCGATACCGGGCGCATCCTGGTCGCGGCCCGAGACCGGCACCACAGCCAGCTGATCCAGGTTCGCGACAGCGGCCGCGGCATCGCGGACGAGGATCAGCAGGTGATCTTCACCGAGTTCAAACGTCTGGACGCCAAGGCATCCGCCGCCGAAGGGCTTGGTCTGGGGTTGGCGATCGTCGACCGCGCTGCCGCCTTGTTGGGTCACCGGCTGGACCTGAGGTCGGCGGCCGGGCGGGGCTCGACCTTCTCGGTCGAGGTGGCTTCGACCCGACAGGGCGATCTTTGCGCGGCGGCCGGCCATCCCGCACAGCCCCCAGCGCAGGACCGCGTGGCCGACCTGACCGCTCTGATCGTGGAAAACGACGCCGAGATGACGCTGGCGCTGTCGCAACTGCTGGAACAATGGGGCATCGACGTGCTGGACGTTTCGTCCGGCGAAGACGCGATTGCCTTGATCGAGGAAACCGGGGTCGAGCCGGATCTTTGCCTTGTGGATTACCAGCTTGGTTCCGGCATGGACGGAATTGCATGCTTGACCGGTCTGGCCGGTCTGCTTCCGGCGACGTCGGTGCAATGCCTGATGACCGCGAACCGCTCGGACGCGCTTCAGCAAGAGGCCGCGAGCCGCAGCATCCAGATCCTGCACAAGCCCATATCGCCCGCGACGCTGGCGCGCGCGATCATGCCGGCGATCGGCAATGACCGTCAGGCCAGCCTGCCCATCGATATCGCGGACTGATCGCGGCTGCCACGCCGAACTGACCGATGTCATGCCGTCGAGGGTGTCGAGCCGTCCTCTGCCGCGATGCGGATGGGTTGTGTCGTGCCTTGCTTGGATTCGCCCAGATAGATGGTCTGATGCGGGAACGGGATCTCGATATCGCGGTCGTCGAAGATCTCTTTCAGCAGGCCGTTATAGGCACGCCCGACGCCCCATTGCGATCCGGGAACGCATTTGATCCGGGCCCGGACCACCACTGCGCTGTCGCCGAACGAATTGATGCCGAACCATTCCAGATCGCCCAGGATCAGCGCGGACTGATCGGGATCTGACCGCAGCCTTTCGAATGCATCCAGCATCGCCTGCTTCACCTCGGCGATATTCTCGCGATAGGCCACGCCCATGTCGCAGACGAAATAGCCGAACTCGCGGACATAATTCGTGACCATGTCCACCGATGAAAACGGAATGACGTGGAACGCGCCCGCCAGATCGCGAAGACTGACCGAACGGATCGTCAGGCGTTCGACCGTGCCGGTCGTTCCGCCGACCGTGACCACGTCGCCGACATTCATCGCGTTCTCGAACTGGATGAAGATGCCGGTGATGATGTCCTGCACCATCTTTTGCGCGCCAAAGCCGATTGCCAGACCCAGCACCCCCGCAGATGCCAAGAGGGGCGCGATGTCGAGGCCGATCTCGGCCAGCACGAACATCAGGGTCACGACCAGAAGGGCGATTGTGGCGGCATTTCGCAGCAGCGACAGCAGGGTCTGTTCCCGCGAGGTGGCGACCGAGCCGAATTCCGGATTCAGCCGGTAATCCACCCACGAGGTCAGTGCGACCCAGACCAGGAATGCCATCATCAGGATGGCCGCGACCGAGAAGATCGTGCCGGTCAGCTGGACGCCGATCCGGCTGGCCATCCATTCGCGCAGATCGATGATGTTGATCGCGTTCAGCGCGAAGATCAAGACCAGCGCGAAGATCACCAGCCGCAGCACGAACAGCGCCTTCGGCACGAAGGTGTTCAACCGCCGTTCCAGCAACGGCAGGCGCGCATTCACGTTTTCCGGCAGGTGAACCCCGCCGACGATCACGCGCGTCAGGATGCCCGACAGGGTCATGCCGACCAGCGCCGCGACCAGAACCTGACCCGAATTCAGCAGCGACCGGAATGCCGCGTCGCCGGGCTGGATCAACACCAAGACCAGCATGACCAGCAGATACAGCAGCACCGGCAGATGCCAGTTCCGTACCAGCGCATGGAAAAGCCCACGCTTCCTGCGACCCGAAATCGGCTCGCCGCAGTCTGGATGCAGATCCTGATCGTGACCGGGTTCGGCGAAGCCGTGCGGTGTCGTGGCGCGGCGTGCATCGGTCTGCCCGCCGCCCTCCAGCCAGTCGGCCACTGGCCGGCGATTGCGCAGCACCAGCCAGATCGCAATGCCCACCACCGTCAGCGCGATCAGCGCCGACACCGCGCGCCCTGCCTCCATCGAGACATTGGCATTCAGGATCGGCACGACCAGCAACTGACCATAGCCGACAAGCCCGACCATAAGATTGACTCGCCGCGTCAGATAACGCGCCGCCATATCCGAGATCGGAAGCGGCCGCAGATTATGCGCGGATGGCGACAGCACCAGCCGGACGACGACCTTGGCCATCTCGACCAGCAGGAACGCATTCAGATACAGCGTCTGTCGGATGCCAATACTGCCGACATCGCCAAGCAGCATGGTCGCGATCAGGTAGCCGACGCCCCAGGCGACGATCACGATCAGCGCGTCCATCAGCGCCGAGGCGATGAACAGAAAAATCGTTCTGACCACGCCGCTGTCGCGCGCCGTCGCCCCCATTCTGGCATAGACCGCCTTGCCCGCCCGCCGCAGCGCCACGAAGACAGCCACGGTCACCACGATGACCAACGCCAGATCCCTCAGCGCCTCGATCAGCACGCCGGCCTCATTTCCGCTGAGCCCGTCAAACGCATCGGATGCCTGTCCAAGCTGCGTCCAGACCGCACCTGCACGCGAGGCGATATCCTGCGCCGCATCCTGTGTGATCAGGGCGATCCGGCGGCCGAAAGACATCCCCTCGGGTGGTATGGCCGCGTCGGCAGGGGCCAGCGTCTCGACGATCTGATCATCCACCGGAGGCGCTGCCTGCTGCTGCGCTGCGCGCAGATCCTCGACCAGCGCGGCCCGTGCCTGATCATCCTCGATGACTTCCAGCAGAATCTCAAGACTGCTTCGCGCCTCGACGTCGGTTTCGGTGCTGCCAGTCGTTTCTGCGGAACCATCGTCGGTCTGCGCCAGCAAGCTGGCCGGGGCCAAAAAATTCAATACGAAGGTCAGCAGGACCAGCAGGCCCGTCATCCGAAGTCTTGTTACTGTCATCTTACAACGCTGTTTGCCAATGTCCTGCATTCCTGCGGCATGTGCCGCCCGGATGACACCGGGAGACCGTTCACGCCTTCGCGATCACAACGGCTGGCGGCTGACCCGGTTCCGGGCAGAGCCAAAGGGCGGGCTACATTGCGCCGTCAAGTAGCGCGTCTGCCATCTTCGCGGCATCGTCCCGGATGGTGAACGCGCCCGCGTCACGCAGTCGAGCCGCATGCGTGTCGCGCATTCCGTCCAGGTGGCTGCCGCCGACGAAGCCGACCGGACGCATCCCGGCGCTGATCGCACCGGCGACGCCAAGGGGCGAATCCTCCATCACCGCACAACGATAGGGGGCCACGCCCAGACCATTTGCAGCCAGCAGGAACAGGTCCGGGGCCGGTTTGCCGCGTGCGACCTGATCGGCGCTGAAGCCCGTGCCCTTGAAGTCGTCCGTCAATCCGACGCAATCCAGCGTCACCGCCAGACGCCGAACCGAACTGCCGGTGGCGATGGCCGTGGCAATGCCGCGGGCGCGCAGCGTTTCCAGCAATTCGGGTACACCCTCGATCAGGCGCAACCGGCTGCGGAACCGTTGGAACAATCGATCCTCGAAGCGTTCGGCGAAACCGTCGGGGCGGGGCTGCCCGCTGCGCTGGACGGCATGATCGATGATGGCGGCGATCGAGACGCCCAGAAACCGCTCTCGCAGAAGCTGAACAGTCATTTCACCCATGCCTGCGTCGGCCAGTTCGGCTGCCAGAACCTCCAGCGAGTGGACCTCGCTGTCCACCAGACATCCGTCCAGGTCGAAGATCACCGCTTCGATGTCAGACATGTCATGGTCCTTCCGCGCTGTTCGCGGCCCTCATCGCAGCAAGGACAGGGGCCGTCAAACGAAAGCGACGCGGATCAGTCCGTGCCGATCGTGCCATCCTGCACAAGTGCCGCGATCTGGGCCTGATCGAACCCGGCCTCGGTCAGAACCTCGGCGGTGCCACCGCCAAGGCGGGGCACCGGGCGGTGAACGGCGCAGGGCGTGCCGTTCAGCTTGATCGGAAATCCCAGTACCTTCAGCGCCGGTCCATCCTGCCATGGCGCCTCGATCACCATGTCCTGCGCGGCGATCTGAGGGTCCGAGAAGACCTGCTGCAAGTCCTGCACGATTCCGCAGGGCACGCCCGCCGCGTTCAGAACCGACAGCCAGTGATCGCGGGGCTTGCCGGCCATCCGGCTGTCGATCAGGTCGCGCAGTTCCTCGCGTGCGGCCATCCGCTTGGGGTTGGTATCATAGCGCGGGTCGGTCATGATCCAGCCCAGGTCCAGTGTTTCCAAGAACCGCGTCAGGATCTGGTCATGCGAGTTTGCAACCGCGATCTGCCCGTCCGAGCAGGTGAACAGGCCGTAGGGATACACCAGCGGATGATCGTTACCGGTCCGCTGCGGCACCTTGTCCGTCGCGAAATATTCGGATGACAGATAGGCCATCAGGCTGAGAAGCCCGTTGACCATCGCAACCTCGACCGTCTGACCCTGACCCGTTTTCTGGCGGCAGATCACGGCCGCAAGGATGCCCGTCGCCGCATAGATCCCGGCGATCAGATCGCTGACGGGCGGGGCTGCACGCATCGGCGGCCCGTCCGGTTCGCCATTCACCCCCATGAAGCCGCTCATCGCCTGCGCGATGAAGTCGAAGGCCGGGCGATCCACATAGGGACCAGTGCTGCCATAGCCGTTCACGCTGGCCACGATCAGGCGCGGGTTCAGGTCTTTCAGGGTCGTTTCGTCCAGGCCCAGCTTGTCCAGCGTGCCGGGGCGGAAATTCTCGACCAGGACATCGGCATCCGCCAGCAGACGGCGCAGCACGGCCTTGCCGGCATCGCTGTAAAGATCCAGCACGACCGATCGCTTGTTGCGGTTGAAGCCTGCAAAATAGCCTGAACGCCCGTCGGTCATGGTCCCCTGCGCACGAACCGGATCGCCCTTGGGAGGTTCGATCTTGATGACATCCGCGCCCAGATCGCCAAGGATCATGGTGCAGAAGGGGCCCGACAGGACGCGGGTCAGGTCGATCACGCGCAGGCCGTCCAGCGGCCCTTTCACCGGTTCAGCCATTAGCGGTCCTCACGCTGTCCATGCTGGCGGTTTGCAGGCGCGGCCCCGCCTTCATGATCTGGCCGGGCAGTTCGCGCCCCACGATCCGCTCGGCCAGATGCGCCGCGTCGATCAGCCTGCCCAGGTCGGTGCCGGTCTCGACCCCGCTTTCGTGGCACAGATAGACCAGATCTTCGGTCGCGACATTGCCTGTGGCGCGCGGCACGAAGGGGCAACCGCCAAGCCCGCCGATGCTGGATTCGTAATGGGTGACACCCAGTGACAGCCCCGCATAGGCGCAGGCCAGCCCGACACCGCGCGTGTTGTGGAAATGCAGTGCCAGATCGGTTTCGGGCAGAACCGGCCGCAGTGCCCCAACCCGTTCCGCCACCAATACGGGTGTCGCCATCCCGGTCGTGTCGCCCAGGGTGATGTAGTCCATGCCCAGATCGCGATAGGCCTTGGCCTGATCAACGACCGCCTGCACGTCCACATCCCCCTCGAAAGGGCATCCGAACGCCGTGGCGATTGCCCCTTGCAGGCGCACGCCAGAGTCTTCTGCCAGCCGGGCGATCTGGGCGAAACCCTGCAGCGACTCGGCGCGGCTGCGGTTCACGTTCTTCAGATTGTGGCTTTCGGATGCCGACGCGAACAGCACCATCGCATCGACGCCCGCCTCGATCGCCGCCTCGGCGCCACGGGCATTGGGCACCAGCGCGGTCAGGTGCAGGTCGTCGCGATCGCGAAACACCGCCATCACCTCGGCCGCGTCGCGCATCTGAGGGACCGCGCGGGGTGAGACGAACGACGTCACCTCGAACCGGCGCAGCCCGGCATCGATCAGCGCGCGGATCAGCGCGATCTTGTCGTCGGTCGGCACGAAGCCCGGCTCCGACTGCAGCCCGTCACGCGGACCGACCTCGGTGATGACGGCCTGTTCGGGAAAGCCATTTATCCGGCTGGCCATCGGTATCCCCCTGAATAGAAGCGGCTTGCAATTGAATTCCAGATTGGTATACCAATTTTTGAGGAGGCGTCAATGATGGCATCGACAGAACAGCAGACCGATGATCGGGACATCCTGTCTCGGCTGCGTTTCGCGATCCTGTCGCTGGATCTGGTGCCGGGCGAGCCGGTCAGCGAACGCGCGCTGGAGGCGCAGTTCCAGGTGTCGCGCACACCGATCCGCGAGGCGCTGTTCCATCTGGTCCGTGACGGGCTGGTGGTGCGGGACGGTCGCAGTTATGCCATCGCGCCCTTCGATATGGCCGAGATTGACGAGGTGTTCGCCTTTCGCGACATCGTCGAGCCTCAGGCCGTCAGGCTGGCGGCCAAGCTGGCGACGCCGGAACAGATCGCGGCGATCCGGCACAGCATGAACTTCAGCCATGAAGAATTCACACCCGAACGCTGGCTGGAGATGGGCCTTGATTTTCACGTCCGCTGCGCCGCGCTGTCACGAAACCGCTGCCTGGAGACCGCGCTGCAAGACGTGACCTTGCGCACCCTGCGCGCCCGCTGGCTGAGCTTCGCGTCCGAGGAAGGGCGTGCGACCACGCATCGCGAACATAGCGCGATCCTGAACCTGATCGAGGCGCGCGACGCCGAGGGCGCTGCGCGGGCGGTGCGGGCCCATTCGGCTTCGGTCAGACTTGAAGTTCGTGATGCCATCGAAAATGCAAGGCGCTTCATGGGTCGCCGTGGCATCGTCGGAGAATAAAAGAACCATCATCTAAGGGAGGAACAAGGATGATCCGGAAACTGAACGGGCTGAAAGCCGCCGGGGTGGCTGCCACGATGCTGTTCGCGCTGCCCGCGACTGCGGCCGAGTGCATTGCCCCGGCCGACCCAGGCGGTGGCTGGGACTTTACTTGCCGCGAAGTTGGCCGCCTGCTTTCTGAACAAGGTCTGGTCGACGGGAACATGCAGGTCACCAACATGCCCGGCGGCGTCGGCGCAGTGGCCTATGCCAATGTCGCGGGCAAGCGCGCCGATGATGCGGAACTGCTGGTCGCGACCTCGACCGTGGGCATCACCCAGATCGCGCAGGGCAAGTATCCTGCCGGAACCGATGCGATGCGCTGGCTGGCGATGCTTGGCGCGGATGTCGGCACGATTGCGGTTGCCAAGGACAGCGATATCCAGTCGCTGGACGACCTGATGGCTCGGCTGAAAGAAGATCCGACTTCGGTCGTCACCTCCGGATCGTCCGGCGCGGGCGGCTGGGATCACATTCGTCTGCTGCTGCTGGCGCAGGCCGGCAAAGTCGATGGGTTGGACCAGATCCGCTGGGTCCAGTTCGATGGCGGCAGCCCCGCAGTGACGCAAATGATGGGTGGCCAGGTCGATCTGGTCTCGACCGACCTCGGCGAAATCAGGGGTTTCGTCGAATCGGGCGACATCCGGGTTCTGGCGCTGCTGTCGGATCAGCCGGTTTCGGCCTTTCCCGACCTGCCCACGGCCAAGTCGCAGGGTTATGATGTGACCGGCTATAACTGGCGCGGCTTCTACACCGGTGGCGAGGTTAGCGACGATGATTATGCTGCCTGGGTCGATAAGCTGAAGACGCTGTATGACAGTGAAGGCTGGCAGGAAACCGCGAAGGCAAGTGGGCTGGAGCCGATCTGGCGCGGCGGCGAAGAGTTCAGCGCCTATGTGGCCGAACAAGAGGAACAGATGGCCGAGATCTCGCGTCAGATCGGGGTCATCCAGTGACAGACCGGCTTGCCGGACTGGCTTTCGTGCTGCTGGCAACCGGCTATGTCTGGTTGTCGGCGGGATATACCGCAGGTTTCGGCGATCCGCTGGGACCTGCGATCTTTCCGCGCGTGGTCGGCATCCCGGCGATCATTCTGGGACTGTCTCTGGCGATATGGCCGCGCCACACCGCCATCTGGGCCGGGCCTGCGGGTCTGGCGCGGCAGGCGGCGGCGGTGGCGCTGCTGATCTTCTACGCGCTGATGCTGGAACCGCTTGGGTTCGTCGCAACCAGTTTCGTGTCGATCCTTGGGCTTGGCCTGCTGATGGGCGCGACCGCGCTGGCCGGTGTCGTGACCGCGGGTCTTGCCGCGCCGGGATTGTATCTTCTGTTCGACCGGCTGATGGGGCTGCCGCTGCCCCTGGTCGGCACATGGTTTGGCTGACATGGAAATTCTGTCTTCGCTGTGGTCCGGCTTTGCCGTTGCCGCGCTGCCCATCAATCTGGCCCTGATCTTCGGCGGCTGCTTTGCCGGGACACTGATCGGCGCGCTGCCGGGGCTGGGTCCGGTCAATGGCGTGGCGATCCTGATCCCGCTGACCTTCGCCTTCGGACTGGACGCGACCTCGTCGATGATCCTGCTGTCCGCTGTCTACTACGGCTGCATGTATGGCGGGCGGATCAGCGCGATCCTGTTGAACATTCCGGGCGACGAGCCGGCGATCATGACGACGCTGGACGGCTATCCGATGGCGAAGAAGGGGCAGGCGGCCGACGCGCTGGCGATCTCGGGCGTGGCGTCCTTCATCGGCGCGACGCTGGCGACGATCGGGCTGACATTGTTCGCCCCGATGCTGGCCAAGGCCGCGATACATTTCGGGCCCTCCGATTATTTCGCGCTGTATGTGATGGCCTTTGCCACGATCGGCGGGATCACGGGCACCGACCCGCGCAAGACGCTGCTGGCCGCGATGCTGGGGCTGATGCTTGGCACGGTGGGGCTTGACCCATCCACCGGGGTGGCCCGTTATACCTTCGGCAGCTTCAATCTTTATGACGGCTTCGATCCCATCGTGGCGCTGGTCGGGCTGTTCGCGCTTTCCGAGATCCTGTTCTTTCTTGAAGAACGGGCGCATGGCGGCGGTTTGGTTCCGCCGGGCCGTGTCTTCCCGCGTTTCAGCCGCGTGCGCGAAGGGTTGGGTGCCTCGCTTCGTGGATCGCTGATCGGCTTCGTTGCGGGCATCCTGCCGGGTGCCGGGGCATCGCTGGGGGCGGTGATGTCCTACAGCTTCGAGAAAAGGCTCAGCGACAAGGGCACGTTCGGGCAGGGCGACCCGCGCGGCGTGGCCGCCCCCGAGGCTGGCAACAACGCCGCCAGCGGCGGCGCGCTGATTCCGATGCTGACGCTGGGGGTGCCGGGGTCGGGGACCACTGCGGTGATGCTGGCGATGCTGATTTCGCTGAACATCCAGCCCGGCCCGTTGCTGTTTCAGCGCAGCCCCGATCTGGTCTGGGGCCTGGTCGCCGCACTGTATCTGGCGAACCTGGTGTTGCTGATCCTGAACCTGCCGCTGATCGGCATGTTCACCCGCGTCCTTGGCCTGCCTGCTTGGGGCTTGATGCCGCTGGTCGTCGCGATCAGCTATCTGGGCGTCTATGCGATCACGCATGCTGCATTTGACCTGATGGTCATGGTCGGGTTCGGTATCCTTGGCTTCGTGCTGCGCAAGCTGGAGTTTTCGCTTGTGCCGGTGGTGCTTGGCCTGCTTCTGGGCATGGACATGGAAAACAATCTGCGTCGGGCGCTGTCGATCTCGGGCGGGGATTTCACGATCCTTGTCGAAAGCCCGATTGCCGTCACGATCTATGTCCTGACGATCGCCTTTCTGGCCCTGTCGCTGTGGCTATCGCGGCGCAGCATCGTTCCCACGCCGTCCTGATGCTGCAGGCAACGATCTTCGGCATGAACGCGCCAATGCCCAAAATCCGCCAAAGCGGTTAACAAAAAGCAATAAGTATCAGTAATTTGGGAATTCCGCGTCGCGAATGTGTGACAAGCGGTGATCGGTGTTCTATGATTTTTCCAAGCTTGCGTGCTTGCGGCCGCCCTGTGCGGCCAGTCGCGGGGCCGTTCGGCCCCCGAATGTGACAAGAAACGAAAGGACGTCTCATGAAAGCCCTGAAACCCGCACTGGCTGTTGCCGGTCTGATGGTCGCGGCGCCCGCGGCCTTCGCGGCCGAAGACTGCGGCAGCCTGACCATCGCCGAAATGAACTGGGCCTCGGCCGGACTGGCCGCCTGGGTCGACAAGATCATCCTGGAAGAAGGTTATGGCTGCGATGTGGCGCTGGTCACCGGCGATACCGTGCCGACCTTCACCTCGATGAACGAGAAGGGCGAACCCGATGTGGCGCCCGAGCTTTGGGTCAACGCGGTCAAGATCCCGCTGGATGCCGCAGTCGAGGAAGGGCGCATCGTGATCGCGTCGGAGATCCTGTCCGATGGCGGTGTCGAAGGCTTCTGGGTGCCGACCTGGCTGTCCGAAGAACATGGCATCAAGACCATCGAGGACGCGTTGGCCAATCCGGATCTGTTCCCCGGCGCCGAGGACAGCAGTAAGGGCGCGTTCTTCAACTGCCCGTCGGGATGGGCCTGCCAGATCATCACAGCGAACCAGTATCGCGCGCTGAACGGCGAGGATAAGGGGTTCGAACTGGTCGATTCCGGGTCTGCCGCCGGACTTGACGGTTCGATCGCGCGCGCCTTCAACCGTGAAGAAGGCTGGTTGGGCTATTACTGGGCGCCGACCGCGATCCTCGGCAAATACGACATGACCAAGCTGGAACTGGGTGTCGAACATAACCGCGAGCAGTGGGACACCTGCACGGTCGTCAACAACTGCCCCGAGCCGCAGTTGAATGAATGGCCGCGTTCGGACGTGTTCACCGCCGTGACCGAGGAGTTCGCCGAGAATAATGCGGTGACGATGGATTACCTGGGCAAGCGCGCCTGGACCAACGAGACCGTGAACGGGCTGCTGGCATGGATGGGCGAAAATCAGGCCACCAACGAGGACGGCGCCTGGTACTTCCTTGAGAACCATCCCGAGGTCTGGTCCGCATGGGTCAGCGAGGATGTGGCCGCCAAGGTCAAGGACGCGCTCTGATCAGCAAGCAGACAGGCGGGGCGTGCAGGTCACGCCCCGCTTTCGTTCGGACGACCGGCGAACTGACAAAGAAGAAGAACAATGGACCTGATTGAATTCCCATCCCTCGGCCGTGGCGACCTGCGCGACATGCGCATCGCCATCGACGGCGCCTTTCGCGATTTTACCCGCGCCTATGGCGAGACGCTGGAGGCCATGTTTCACCCGATCCAGGTGCTTCTGGTGTTTATCGAGGATCTGCTGATCGGCAGTCCCTGGATTCTTGTCCTGGCAGCCATCGCCGGTCTGGTCTGGGCGCTCAGCCGAAGCTGGCAGATCGTCGTGGGCACGATCGTCGCCCTTTGCCTGATCGGGTTCTTCGGGATGTGGGAGGATACGATGCGGACCATCGCCATGGTCGCGGTCTGCACGATGATCGCCGTGGTGATCGGCATTCCCGCCGGCATCCTGATGGCGCGCTCGGACCGCGCCAACCAGCTGATCACGCCGGTCCTGGACATGATGCAGACCATGCCCAGTTTCGTCTATCTGATCCCCGTGGTGATGATCTTCGGGCTTGGCAAGGTGCCGGGCGTGATCGCGGTGGTGATCTATGCCGTGCCGCCGGTCATCCGCCTGACCAATCTGGGCATCCGTCACGTTCCCGCCGACGTGCTGGAGGCCGCCGAGGCGTTCGGGTCGAACCCGCGCCAGAAACTGAAGGACGTGCAGTTGCCGCTGGCGCTGCCGACCATCATGGCGGGCGTGAACCAGACCATCATGATGAGCCTTGCGATGGTCGTTGTGGCCTCGATGATCGGTGTGCGCGGATTGGGCCAGCCGGTCCTGCAGGCGATCAACAACCAGTATTTCACCCTTGGCGTGATGAACGGACTGGCGATCGTCGCCATCGCGATCATCTTCGACCGCGCGACGCAGGCCTATGGCAAGCGTCTGCAGAAGCATCTGGAGGCCGTGCATGGCTGAGGCGACACACGAAATTCAGATCAACAGGCTTTACAAGATCTTCGGTCCGAACGGCGCGGCCCATGTGGCCGATGTCGAGGCGGGCATGACCAAGGAAGAGCTGAAGGCCAAGCATAACCACGTTCTGGGCCTGGACGACATCACCCTGACTATACCCGCAGGCAAGATCCAGGTGGTGATGGGTCTTTCCGGGTCCGGAAAATCGACGCTGATCCGGCACATCAACCGCCTGATCGAACCGACATCGGGCGAGGTGATCTTCGAGGACCGCGACATCGTGAAGATGTCGCAGACCGAATTGCGCCAGTTCCGCCGCGAAAAGACCGCGATGGTCTTTCAGAAATTCGCACTGTTTCCGCATCGCACAGTGCTTGAGAATACCACCTATGGGCTGAACATCCGCGGCGTCGGCGAAAAAGAGGCCGGCGAACGTGCCCGGCGCTGGATCAGCAGGGTGGGACTGGACGGGTTCGAGGAAAGCTATCCAAACCAGTTGTCCGGCGGCATGCAGCAGCGCGTGGGCCTTGCCCGTGCGCTGACCAACGACGCCGAGATCCTGCTGATGGACGAGGCGTTCTCGGCGCTGGACCCGCTGATCCGAACCGACATGCAATCGGTCCTGCTGGACCTGCAGGCAGAGCTGCACAAGACGATCATCTTCATCACCCATGATCTGGACGAGGCGCTGCGCCTTGGCGACCGGATCGCGATTCTGCGCGACGGCAGGATCATCCAGCAGGGTACGGGCGAACAGATCGTCCTGCGACCCGCCGACGACTATATCAGCAGCTTCGTGCGGGACGTGAACCGCGGCCATGTGATCTCGGTCCGCACCATCATGCGCAAGGGCGAACGGGCGGAAACGTCGGTGACGCTGACCGCGACGACGCTGCTGGAAGAGGCCGCACGGGCAATGACCAATGCCGAGACGAACCGTGCCAACATCGTCAGCAGGGACGGGACGCATCTGGGCGTGATCACCTTGCAGAAATGCGTGACCGAGATGATCGCCCCCGACGACAGCGAGGCGGTGGACCCAGAGGTGCAGGTGGCGTGACGCACGGCCCAAGGCCCTCTGCCATCAAGAAATCCGCTGACGGGCACCCTTTTGACGGGTTAGGATCGCGGCATCCCTAGCTTATCCCAGAAAGTTGACGAATGAAGACGATCCATGTGCTGAATGGCCCGAACCTGAACCTGCTTGGGCGCCGCCAGCCCGAAATATATGGCCGAGAGTCGCTAGAGGATGTCGAGCTGCTGTGCCGGGATGCCGCCGGCGACAGCCACGACATCCTGATTCGGCAGTCGAATTGGGAGGGCCAGATCGTGGACTGGATCCACGCGGCGCGCGAGGCGGCCTGCGGCATCGTCATCAACCCGGCCGCCCTGACCCACACCTCGGTCGCGATCCTGGACGCGCTGAACGCTTTTGACGGGCCGGTGATCGAAGTTCACATCAGCCAGGTGCACAAGCGCGAGGCATTCCGCCATCATTCCTATGTTTCGCTGCGCGCCGACGGCGTGATCGCCGGGCTTGGGCTGGAGGGTTATGCCGCAGCGATCCGCCGCGTGGTGTCCTTGACCCGCGACTGAGTCTCGATCTTCTGAATCTATCGCTCGCTCATCACAACAAGCCCCATATCGCGGTTCCTCATGACCCGTCTCTGGATGGCACAAGGGTCATCCGTCAGGGCAGAGGCGACAAATCAACTTTGCCAGTTCGCGACAATTCTTGTCCGAGCACATAAATACTGACCATTCGCAGAGAATCGGGCTATCTTAATACGTTGTTTTAAATGGATAAATGGTTGGCGTCAGGATACGAATTTTGTCAACATGTCCACTTTCACCGCAATTAGTGACCAGCGATATATCCAGATGAGCACCAAAAAAAGGCCGCCCGTGGGCGGCCTTTCATCAGAATCAAGATTGTTCGTTTGGTGGCCCCGCGACCGTAGGGTCAGTTCAGGGCAGAGTGTTCGACATGACGCCGAAGTAAGGCTCGAAAGGGAGATGTGCTCGGGTAATACTCGACCTCCTCAACGAGATTGTAGAACGTATCCCGAAAAGACCGTGCCTTGCTGCCAACATCAAAGTGGTGCTGCGCATGCACGACATGCAGCGCCCTGGTGATACTCTGCTCTCCGTGAGAAACATTGGTCCATCCGACGGCGCCGGCGGCGCACAATTCAGGTTCCGACAGGTCCTCCAAAAATGTGCGAGGACCATGGAGAAGGATGGCACCGAGCAGCTCACTGAAACGGACGACCTGTTCCAGCGGAACCGTGTCCAGCCAGTGATCCGTGGCATTGCCCGAGATCCTCTCCGCCACGTAGCGCTGAAGGCTGGATGCGGAACGCAATTCGCCTTCATAGTCAATGCTGGTCAGCAAGTGGACTGATCCGGGCCCGATTTCGCCAAAGGCACCCATAACGTGATTGTCGGCAGGCCGGACGCGGCACTCGAGATCGACGCCGTGGTGAGGGCATGTCCGCACTGGTCTGAAACGCCAGATCAGCCGTTCGCGCCGATGAACTGCAGGATTCTGGTTCGTTGCCACTGAAGCTGCATCGTCCAGGGCGATGCAGGCCGGACAGAAACGGATCCGTGTCGCGGGACACAGGATTGTTCGCATCATATCGCGACCGAGCGCATGAGCGCTTCCTTTCAAGCGGGTGAGCGTGTTGCCGAGAACCGGTCGCGGATCCTGTCCGGCAATCTCACAAAGCCGACCAATCTCGTCCCGATCACCCAAGGCCATGAGATGCGGATCAAGATTCAGGTCGCGCAGGAACGTCCCGACGGAACTACGCGCATGAAATGCTGCCATGCGGGCAGCCCAGGAGCACGTGGTTTCATCGGCCGCGAACGGCAGCAGCGGAAACAGGGCAGGTCTCATTACCGCCTCCGCCTGCGGCGCGCCCTCGGCATTTCGTGCTGCTCGTCTCTGTCCGGATCGACCGACTGCCAGTCGACGGCGGTGAAGACGTTCTGATCGAGGAAGCATCCTTCCTGTATGCCCCAGAACTCGGCGAAATGCCCGATGTCGAGGCTTGAAGCATTACCTTCAAGTGCCTGCTCGATCGCCCCGATGATGGTGTCGACACATCTGCCAAAGCGGTATCTCGCCGCATGGAAGAGACGCGGCATGAGATCGATGTCGGTCGGCGGCTGGAGGCCAGCAGTTCGGCAATATTCATCGAGAACGTGCCAGAAACAGTTGCCGTCTGCTGCCTCAGACACAGGCGGCAGAACCAGGGTCGAGAAGCGGCGCTGGACCTGGGGATCAGACCGGACGATCTCGCGCAGCATCTCGGTGCCGGAGAGAATGGGGATGATGGCCTCGTCCCCCTGCATCAGCGCCTTGATGGCCCGCAGGATCAGGTTCTTGTCGGCGCAGAACAGATCATGGGCCTCATCGATCCACAAAACGGTGATCCCAAGATCCTTGAGACGCCCTCGCAGCGTCTCCCACAAGCTCCAGCCCTCGCGGTTTCCGGCGATGACCGGATAACCACTGCGGTGCAGCAAGGTATTGCCCATGCTCTTGAAGGTTGCCGGGCTGGGGACGCTGGCGTCGAGATAATGCCGGCCGGTCTTCCCAACGAGAACCGGATGCCTTTCGAGGGCACGGGCGATCAGCGTCGTCTTGCCCCCTCCCGCGCCGTCGATCACCATGACGCCCCGGGTTTCGCGGCCATCCGAGAAGCGACGTGGCTCGTGCGAAAGATCGCCATTATCGTGCCTGCAAAGCAGGCGTTCAAGATGGCACGCGAAGTCCGTATCGCGGTTCGTGTTGATGCGGCGGCGGCGCAGTTTATCCATGATCTGCGCGATTTCGGCAGGGTTCGGCATCATCTTACTCCGTGATCGTCCAGGTGGTGGGCGCTTTCTGCTCAGTGGGCCCGGTCGCCGCAACGTCACGCGCCAGTCCGCTCGGCGCCGAGGGCTGGGCGGTGCTGGGTGCCGAAGGGCCTTCCTGTTCGGGGATCGAGCGGCCGAGGCCATCCGTTTCCCGGACGGGCGCCTGCTTTTCGCCGGAAATCGAGAAGCCGGTGAAGAGGCGCTGCTCCTCGCGCCGAATTCGTTCAGGAGACCATTCATCAACCAGAAGTCCGGCCAGCTTCGTCGCCGCTGTGCTGCGCGCCTTGATCGCGCTGACCGCTTCCAGCACAGACTCTCGATCGCGGGTCGTGCGTGCGGCATGGGTAGACCGCAGTTCGCGTGTTGCGGCCAACCACTGCCGTGCCGACACCCCCTGGAAGCCGTCATGGACCGCGCGGACCTCAAAGTTCTGCCCGCCCGCGTAGACGTTGACCCTGCTGATATCGTCGGGATGCCAGCGCACTTCGACATCGCGCTCCCCGCGCCGGAGAATCCACTGGGCCAGCGCCTCGGAATGGTAGCGCATACCCAGAACAGTTACGCCCTCACGCGTCAGTTTGCGCGTCATGCGCTCTCCGAAAACGGCGCGCCGGGTTTCTGCATCAGGAGGCGGTTGCACACCCCATTGGGCAGTCAGCCGCCGCCAGCAGTCGAGGGGCGTCTCGCCGCCCAGTCCGGCATGCGGAGTATTATGGTAGATGTCGACGATCCAGCGCACCAGGCAGAAGGCCAGGTCGTCGAAGGTGAGCACGGCACGGGCCTCGGGATCGGCATTTCCCTTGGCCCGGATGCTGCCGAAGGTGTTTCCGGGCAGGCGCGGATGCAGACCGGTTCGGAGGCTGTCGAAGAACCGCTCGTTCCGGGCGCGCATCTCTGGCAAAGCGGCGGGGCACGCATGGTGGTGATGCCGAGATCGGCGCAGGCGATCCTGAAGCGTTCCGATTTGAAGGCCGCGCCATTGTCGGTGACGATGAGGATCGGGGTGCCATGCATGTCCCAGAACCCGAGCGACCCTGTCGCGTCGGCCCATTTCCCCTTGTCACGCAGGATCATCTGCAGAACTTGCAGTGAAGCCTCTTCCTTCGCGGACCGTGAGAATGCCATGCCGAGGATGCAGCGCGTCGTCGCGCAGATGGCGACCGTCACGAACCAGCGAGCCTTCCCTTTGTCCAATCCGAGGAGGTTTCGTTCCTCTTCGGTCAGAAGCGCCATGAGACCCGCGCTTTCAGCAAACGAGATGATGTCGATCGTGTTTTCGTCGATCTCTACCCGCTCGAGCGGACGGGTGAGTTGCAGTCCTTCACCCACCGGCATGAACTTCTTGCGCGCAGCCTCGGCACCCTCACGTTTGAGGGTGACTGTATACGGCTCCAGGCGATTGATGGCCCGGCGGACGGTCTCGTAGCTCGGAATGTTGAAGGGATGCAGGCCGCGGTCTCGGCGATCTTCGTTTCGCGCCTTGAAGGCGAGACAGACGTTGACATGGATGGTCCTGATGGTCGGCCGTTCCTCGCTGGCATAACCATCGACTTCCCGCATCATCAGCGCTTGCTCTTCACCGCTCATCGCTCGGTTGCGATTGCCACGTTTGTCCATTGCATCGATCAGCCCACTCATGCCAAGATCGCGGAACGATTGGATCCAGCGCCGCAGCGTGCGTGCTGAGGGCATATTGGAGATATCCTCGGACATGGGCGTGCCGAGACCGCCCGTCAGCTTGCGGGCATAGTCCATGGCCCGGCTGCGAAGCAGGTCCTTGCAGGCCTTGATGCTTTCATCCGTGATCTTGATCAGGTTTTCCTGCAGAAGTTCACGGAAGGCTTCGACATAGGCGCTTTTCCGGGTGACCCGGGCAGCTTTGGCGGAAGGCAGCTCGGAAATTCGCATTCCGGCACCGAGAAGCCGAGCCTTCGCAGTCTCTGGGGCACGATAGTTATGCTCGACCCGGATCCGCCCCGTCGAGCCCATGCGGCTCAACTCGCTATGGGAAAAGGACGCGCAGAGGCCGGAATCATCGTCCCGCTGTAGCACCCAGCCTACCTCATTCCGGCCATGGGTGACGGTCTTGTAGGACACGCCGTCGAGCGTGATGCGGTCGTAGTGACCGAAGGCGTAGTGATGGCGATCGGCGTCGAAGGACAGGTTGGGCATATGCATCAGAGGTTGCTCCCTTTGTAGACTGTTGCGGACGGGGTGATTTTTTCGGACCGAAGCATTTGGAGGTGGCCGCTGCGCAGAAGTCGGAGCAGCGCACGAAAGCCGACGACCCCCAGGCCGATCCGTGAAGTGAGCTCCGACAGTGTTGCCGTGCCGGACAATGTCTCGAACACGTCGACGGCTCTTGCATCGACCTGCTGATCGCCGACACGAATGCCATGCAGGATCCAGGCGTTGTGAAGTTCCACCGAGTCGAGATCGTGATCTGTCAGGAGGCGGACATCATCTGCGAAGCCGCTGGCACGCACCTGGGTCGCAATCCTGGGCAGCTGTCGGCCGAGGCGCCCACGACTGCGGATGGCGGGGCGGATGGCACAGGCCAGTCGGCTTCCATCGTTTCGGGTTACGAGCAGGTCGAAGAAATGGGAACGGACCTCGCCATCCTCGTCGAACCAGTCGAACCGCGCCTGCTCGCGCAGGTCGATGATGTCAGGACGGACGGACAGGCAGAGACACCAGCAGAGTTCGAGATGGCTCTCGACGTGCACAACCCGGGGCGTGACTCCGGAGATCGCGCCGCGACCTGACCCATCGCCGATGACGACATGGCCACAGAAATGAGCCCTGGAGCTCGTCGCGACCATCCGGTCTGCGGAGCTCGGCAAGGGTGGAGCAAAGCCGCCCAGATGTTCGCGGTGATATTCGCGCATTAGGATTTTCCTCATAGGGGGTTGATCGCCGCCCTCTGGGGACGGCGTTGGCCATGTTTGGTTTGGCCGAATGAGGCGTCTGCGTCCTGCAGACATGCGAGGCCAATCGCCAGCGAATTTAAATCGACGGCAGTTGGGTCGGAGCTCGGTATGTAGGGACGCCTCAAGGTGCGGGAGGAGACCTCAGCGCGCCGGAAAGCTTGCTTCAGAGCATGCTCGCTGATAGCGATCCGGCATTAACCTGCGGTAGGCTTCGGTCTGCCTCGAACGGCTTCGCGGTCGGCAAACCGCGGGGCCGTTTTCTTATGCTTCCATCGTTTCTCCTTGAGCGAAGAGCCAGATGCCGGAGGGTCTCGGCGGGCAGGGTGATCGACACAAAATTGTTTGATGTCAAATTCTTGACTGCGTTTCATTCGGTGGTATGCATTCCCCCCAATCAGCTTTGCGAAAATGCAAACTGCCTGCCGTCTTCATCTCCTGTCAGCGCACCAATTCCCCACGATTTCCGTGGAACGAAGGGCGTTTTCACAGCCGCGCCCTGTTCGAATCGGGAACCGCGCTAACTCGGCCGATTATGTGCCGCAGTCGAGAATCTTGGAATGGCAGTCGCCGATGTTGGGGTGGCTTCGCCGAATCATCGCGATCCTGGTCCAGAGAACTCGCCGATCTCGACGCAGCGACGATATCGATGGAAGCGGGAACGTGGAGGGCGAGGATAGTCGCACAGTCAGAGCGATGCTGTTAATCGCTGTGACCGCCCGGGCGCTGACCCTCGAGAGTCAGCGTATTCGCCGGGAGGCGAGAAGGGTGATATGTGCGACGTTGTTCAGCATGGTGAGGGAAGTCTAGCCGTTTCCGAGCAGAGCCAGCAATTGGATGGGGCAGGGGGTTACAGTCTTCGTCGCACGTGCTGTGGGCATCGGGCAACACGGGCAATCTTTCTCTTCGGAGCTGAGATTGCCTCACTTCGAATTTCCCCCTATACGACATCTCGATAGAGATGTCGGAACATATATAGGGGGAGCGCGTCTACGCCGCCGGTGCCGCGCCCCTAAGCCGTCGCTGACTGCCGCTGAGCTTCGATAAAATTGACCGACATCGACGCTGGTGTCGTTGACAATTCAGAAGCAATTTGTCTGCGAGAGGTCAGCCTGACGCGACGCTCTTGCTTTTTGGCGCCTCTCACACAAGATTTCACTTCTGGGTTTGATCGTTGATACGCCTGCGGCGGCAATATGTCTGTCGTCTTTTGGGAGGGATGCCCGACATGGGCGCGCTCGAGATCTTCAATGCTGTCGCAGCAATCATAGTCACTGCTTCGGCCACCCTGTATCTGCATAGAGAACGACGCGACGATCCGATCCGTCGGGATCAGTCGGAGCTGTTCGAAGACTTCATCCGCCGCACCGATCATCTGGTGGATGGCACCGTCCACGAGGGTTTATTTTCGAGGTCAGAAGAGAATGCTTCTCGACGTGATGCGGATCAGAACGTGGCGCATACCGCTGTCTGCCGATAATATGATGCTGGACCCACAAGAGGTCGCGAAGACCCTCCGACCCACTGTTGAGGATGTTGCCGACAGCATCGGACTCTCGCACGATGCCTTGATGCGCTTCGACGATATCTCGCTGAGTCACAATTCCCGAGGATGAAGAGATTGTCGCCGCGTCCGGGGACGGTGCCTACGACACGCGGCGATGCTGTCATATCTATCCGCCGCAACGGTCGCGCCTGGAAGGAAGACTGTCCCGCAGCAGTTGCGCGAATCGAGTCCCTGCGTGCAACTTTGCAACTCGGCACCTCGGTAGGGCACTCTGGAAGAAATGGGCGGGTTACCGTGTGCGAAGTCGGGTCGAGGCGCAGGTAAACCGCATTGGGCTCTTCGGTGAGCGGATCAAGACCCGACACCCCAGCTGCCAGACCGCCAAAGCCAGATCCGCATCGCAATCATGAACCCCTTCTCGGCCCTCTGCAGGGCCGAAATCGAGGCTATCGCCTGAAGGGCCACGGGAAAGGGGACCATCTGCCCGAACGCTGATTTGCGCAACAACGCCGTCTTGAGCCCATGCGCATCGGATCCCCACCAGTCGTTGCCAAAAAAGGCGTGGCGGACGCAGGTGGCGATGACCAAGGCGTCAATGGGCACGAGCTCGCCATTCCGCTGGACGACTTCGTTTGCGGCCCGGTCGATGTCCTGCACCGTGACCAGCAGCGTGGTGACGTTCCTTCGCTCGCGCATCAGCGCGCGGATTCGGCTAAGTGATGTCCGAGGTCGCCAGCAACGTGGGCGCCACGTGATAGAGCAGCGGCTGGAACAGACGATGGTTGCGCTGGTCGATCAAAGTAACGGCCCGATCCACGGCCTTCAGACCCAGCACGACCTGCAGCCCGGCAAATCCCGCGCCGATGACCACGGCCATATGTCTCATCCCTGTTTCTTTTGTTCAAGGTGGGCCGTCAGAACCTGCAGGTGTTCGGTGATCCTTCGTCGCGCGGCGGTCAGATGCAAGTATAGCCCGCATCGGCGTTGATTATCGCGCCGGTCAGCAGGCTAGACGCGTCCGAGGCGAGGAACTGCACCACCGATGCGATTTCGTCCGGTTGCCCCATCCGTTCAGCAGGCGTCATCTCCAGCCATCGGGACACCAGTCCGGGCTGGCTCTCCAACCCGTGCAGCAGTGGGGTCTCGATATAGGTCGGCGCAACGGCGTTCACCCGGATCCCGCGCGTGGCCCATTCGACCGCCAGCGATTTCGTCAGGTGATGCACGCCGGCCTTCGAGGCGTTGTAATGGCATTGCGGCTGTGGCACGTTAACGATCTGGGCAGACATCGAGCCAATATTGACGATCGAGCCGCGCCCGGCCTCCAGCATGCGCCGCCCGAAGCCGCGACAGGTGCGGAAGACGCCGGTCAGGTTCACGGCTATAACCCGATCCCATTCCGCGTCCTTCATGTCCTCGGCTGGGGTGTTGGTGACAATGCCGGCATTGCAGACCAGAACGTCCAGCGGCTGCAGCGCGGCCGCCAGCGCGTCGATACCGGAGCTGTCGGTCACGTCCAGTGCCTCGGCCCGCGCCTTGAAGCCCCTTGCCGTCAGATCGCCGGCGGTGATTTCGGCGCGCTCGCGCAGAATGTCAGTGCAGATCACCTCAGCCCCAGTGGCGGCCAACCCCTCAGCGATGGCGGCGCCGATGCCCTGGCCAGCGCCGGTGACCAGAGCCAGCTTGCCGGTCAGGTCTTGTTTCGCCCTGTAATCCATTCGAACCTCCCTCAGGTCAGTGCGCAGCGCAAAGGTTCGCCGCGCAAACCACGCAACGCCTCCTCCGACGCCAGCCGTTGCAGAGCATCGACCGAGGCGTCCGAGTAGAAAGCGGCATGGGGCGACATGAGCACATGTGGCGCCTGCTGCAAGGGCGAGCCGGCGGGCAGGGGCTCTTTCTCGAACACGTCGAGGCCGGCGCCGGACAGATGCCCGGAAACCAGCGCCGCGGCCAGCGCGTCCTCATCGACCAGTCCGCCGCGCGAGCAGTTGATCAGAATCGCGCCAGTCGGCATCCGGGTGATGGCGGCGGCGTCGATTAGGTGTCGCGTCTCGGGTGTCAGCGGGACATGCAGCGACAGCACATTGGCGCTGGCAACCACCTCGTCGCGGGGCTGGGGGCAGATGCCGGCAGTGCGGATCTGGTCCTCGGGTATGAAGGGATCGAAGCCGGTGATGCGGCAGCCGAATACGGCCATCCGCGCAGCATATGCCCGCGCGATCCGGCCCAGCCCGATCAGGCCCACAGTAGTGTCGCGCAGCGAGCGCAGCCCGTCCACCATCGCGCCGATCTTCCATTCGCCGGCGCGGATGCCGTCGTCATAACTGTCCAGCTTGCGTGCCAACGCCAGCGTCATCGCGGCGGCATGGTCGGCGACCTCGTCCACGCCGTAATCGGGCACGTTGCAAACGCGCACGCCCAGATCCCGCGCGGCGGCCAGATCGACATTGTCGACGCCCACGCCATAGCGCACCACGACCGCGCCCGGCGCCATCGCCGCCATCACCTTCCGGGTCATCGGTGCGAAGTTGTTCAGGACGGCATGGACGCCGCGGACCACCTCCAGCACCTCATCCTCGCTGCGACACTGAAATTCGGCGAAAGTAGCTCCGGCGGCTGTGGCGGCCGCCCGTTCGTGTCGGGTATCGCCGAAGGCCTGGTCGGTGACGACTAGTTTCAATGCGGCTTCGCTCACAGCAGCCCCCGTCCGGCCAAGTTGCGCATCAGGGCACGGGTGCCGAAGATCCATGGCGCAGCCTCGTCGGAATGGACGACCGTGTTGCGCAGCGCGCCCAGAAGTGGGGTCGAGATTTCCACCACGTCGCCCGGTTTGTGGGTGAACCCCGATCCCTTCTCGGCGCGGTCCTGCGTAGGGGCAAACATGGTGCCCAGAAACAGCATGAAGCCGTCGGGATATTGATGCGACTTATTCATCGTCTGCGCGACGAGGTCGGCGGGCTTGCGGCTGATCTCGGCCATGTTCGAGCGACCGGACATATGGAAACCATCGGTGCCGGTGACGGCCATGGTCAGCGTGGCGTTTTCGATGTCGGCAAGGCTGAAGGCATCGTCGAACAGGCGGATGAACGGACCGATGCTGCACGAGGCGTTGTTGTCCTTGGCTTTGCCCAGCAATAGGGCCGAGCGTCCCTCGACATCACGCAGGTTTACGTCGTTGCCCAGTGTCGCGCCGCGAATGTTGCCTTGGCTGTCCACCGCCAGCACCACTTCGGGCTCAGGATTGTTCCAGTCCGAAATGCGGTTCACGCCCACCTGTGCGCCATGGCCGACTGCCGACATCGGCTGCGACTTGGTGAAGACCTCTGCATCCGGGCCGATGCCGACTTCCAGATATTGCGACCAAAGTCCCTCGGCGATCAGCGCCGCCTTGACCTCGGCGGCCTTTTCGGAACCTGCCTCGATACTCGACAGGCTGTCGCCGATCAGCGTGCCGATGCGCTGGCGCAACTGGTCTGCGCGGGCCGGATCGCCCGAGGTGCGCTCATCGATCACCCGCTCTACCATGCTTTGCGCGAAAGTCACGCCACAGGCTTTCAGCGCCTGGAAATCGCACGGCGTTAGCAGACAGGGGCGTTCGGCGTGATAGCCCATTTCCGCCGGGTCCAACACCAACTCCTCGGGCCTGCCGACGGCTTCGCCGGTCAGGCCGTCGAAACGGCCTGCCGGATCGTCGTCCAGGAAATCGGCGATGGAGACGACCGATTCGGTAACGTCGATCATGGCACCATCGCGCAGGACCACCACGCACGGACCTTTGCCCGGGCGCCAGATACGGCCGACAAGCTTTGCGGTTTCGGGTGAATTGGGTAGCATGAGTTTCGCCTCCTCGATTTGTAGTGAAACTACATATTATGATAGATTCTCGTCAAGAAGGTTCGTGTGGAATGGTGACGGAAATTTTCGTATCGTCATCAGAGATCCGAATTTAATAATTATAAACAAATATATGAGTAACATTCTGCGGACGGGCTATACACCCGTCACGGGCGACCTTTCACAATCCCCCTTGCTAGTAGCTAGTTATGCTATATTTTAGCGTCATGAGGACGAGGGAGTTGCCAGAACCATGACAGATCAATCCATTCTGGAATCGATAGGCCGACTGGACTGCATGCTCTTCATCGATGGCGCGCTACGTCCTGGCGCGGGCAATCGCCTGCCGGTCGAGGATCCGGCAACGGGCGAGACCATCGGCCACATTGCCGCTGCAACCGAGGCCGAAATCGAGGCCGCCGTGCAGGCCGCCCGCCGCGCCTTCCGCCCTTGGGCCGCGGAACTACCCAAGGCGCGCGCCACTGCGCTGCATCGTTTGGGTGACCTGATCGTCGCCGATGCGCTGGCCATGGCGCGCATCATGACCGCCGAGCAGGGAAAGCCGGTCAACGAGGCCAGGGGCGAGATCCTGAAGCTGGCCGAGGCGTGCCATTTCTACGCCGAAGAGGCGACCCGCGTGCATGGCGAGATCGTTCCGAACGAACAACCCGGCTTTCAAAGCCTCGTGGTGCGCGAACCCATCGGCGTCGTGGGCGCGATCACGCCCTGGAACTATCCGGCAGAACTGGTCGGCTGGAAACTGTGCGCCAGCCTTGCATCGGGTTGCACCATCGTCATTAAGCCTGCCGAGATCACCCCCTTCACCGCGCTGGCGATTGCCGAAAAATGCCTAGAGGCCGGGATTCCTGCAGGCGTCGTCAACGTGCTGACCGGCAAGGGCTCGCAGGTCGGGCAAGCGCTGGTCGAGCATCCGCAGGTGGATAAGATTGCCTTCACTGGCTCCAGCGCGGTCGGCTTGCACATCCAGCAAAGCTGCCCGCAGGTAAAGCGGCTATCGCTGGAATTGGGGGGCAATTGTCCGATGATCGTGACCGCCAGTGCAGATATCGCGGCGGCGGTCAAGGGCGCGGCCCGCCGTAGCTTTCGCAATTGCGGCCAGATCTGCATCGCCATCAACCGGATCTACGTCCACCGCTCGGTCTATGAGGAATTCCTGGCGGGGTTGGGGCAGGCGGCGGATGCGCTCAGCGTGGATAATGGATTGACGCATCCGGCGGCAGATCTGGGTGCCATGGCTTCGGCTGAGCCACTGACCAAGACGCGAACCCATCTGGCGGACGCGGTGGCACAAGGCGCGCGGCTGGTTGCGGGTGGCAAGGCGCCCGAGGGCTCGGAATATGCCAAGGGACACTTCTTCCGTCCAACCGTGGTCGCCGATTGCACGCATGAGATGTTGGTGATGAGCGAGGAAACCTTCGGTCCACTGGTCGGCGTCGCGGTCTATGACGACCTGGCCGAGGCCGTCGAATTGGCGAACGACACGCCCTATGGGCTGGCCTCTTACGTTTATGCCCGTGATCTGGCCGAGATCCATGTCCTGTCTGCGGGGCTGGACTACGGCAATGTGGCGATCAACAATGTCGACGCCGGGATCATGAACGCTCCCTATGGCGGCCGAAAGCAAAGCGGCGTCGGCTATGAGCACGGGCGCGAAGGGCTGCTTGAATATTTCAACTTCAAGCATGTTCGGCTGCATCACGGTGTCGGGGCCTGAGCCATGCAGACGCTTCTGGGCATCGACATCGGCACCTCGGGGTGCAAAGCGCTTCTGATCGGCACCGACGGCGCAGTGCTCGCGGCCGATACCGCGACCTATCCGTTGTCCCAGCCGCGCCCGGGCTGGACCGAGCAGGATCCCGAATTGTGGATCGAAGGCGCGCGCAAGGCCGTGGCCGGGGCGCTGGCCAAAGTGCCAGGGGTCGAGATCCTGTGCATTGGTTTGTCGGGCCAGATGCACGGGCTGACGCCGCTGGATGTGGGCCATCGCGTGCTGCGTCCGGCAATCCTGTGGAACGACCAGCGCAATGGCACCGAATGCGCGGCGCTGACCGAGGCCGCCGGCGGGCTGGAAGGCTTGCTCGCCGCCACCAACAACCGGATGCTGGTCGGCTATACCGGGGGCAAGATCCTGTGGATGCGCAACCACGAGCCCGCGTTGTTCGCGCGCACGTCCCTGATGCTGAACCCCAAGGATTATCTGCGCCTGCGCCTGACCGGCGAGGTGGCCAGCGAGGTCTCTGACGCATCGGGAACCGGGCTTTTCGACGTGCGCCGCCGGCAATGGGCGACGGGGCTGATCGAGATGGCGGGCATCGACCCGGCCCGGTTGCCCCCAGTCTTTGAATCGCAAGAAATCACCGGCCAAATCTCCGCCAAGGGCGCCGCGCTTTTCGGTTTGCAGGAAGGAGTTCCGGTCGCGGGCGGCGGCGGCGACAGCGTGATCCAGACCATCGGCTCGGGCGTGATCGCGCCGGGCGAGCTGCAGACCACCATGGGCACGGCAGGGATACTGGCCGCGGCGCTGGATGCGCCGCAGGACAATCCCGACGGCAAGCTGCAGGTGTTTTGCAATGTCGCCGCCGACAAGTGGCATTGCATGGGCGTGTCGCTGAACGCGGGTGGCGCGATGAGCTGGTATCGCGATACGCATTGCGCCGATGCGCCGCCATTCGAGCAACTTGTGGCTGAGGCGGCCGAAAGCCCTGCCGGCGCGCGGGGCCTTCTGTTCCTGCCCTATCTAAACGGGGAACGCTGCCCTCATCCCGATCCTTCGGCGCGCGGGGCCTTCATCGGGCTGACCGCCCGACATCGCCGCGCGGACCTGACCCGTGCCCTGATGGAAGGGGTGGTGCATGCTTTCGCCGATATGCACGCCCTTATGCGGCCGATGGGGATCGACGGGCGCATCGTCAAGGCTTCGGGTGGGGGCGCACGCTCGGCGCTGTGGCGTCAGATCCAGGCGGACATGTTCGATTGCGACGTGGTGACCACCGAAGGTGCGGCCGAGGGCGCGGCCTTTGGCGCGGCGCTGGTGGCGGGGCTGGCCGTGGGGGTCTGGCCGGACGCGGCGACCGCTGCGCGATGCTGCCGCGACCTGACGCGCGAGACGCCCGATCGCGCCGCTGCTCGCGTCCATGCACGTGCGCATGAGATATATTGCTCGCTCTACCCGGCGCTGAGCGACAGCTTCGCCGCGCTCGGCGATGCCATCTTCGATCAATAATCGCAGGAGCTCGCTTGTATGCCCACCTATTCCGCTTTCGTTTTCGACTTGGACGGAACGCTGATCGACAGCGCCCCCGATATCGCCGCGGCGTTGAACGTGGGCTTCCGGGGCAACGGCTGGCCCCAGCTAGACCCCCACTATGTCGAGCGATTCATCGGCAACGGCCCTCACCGCCTGATTACCGACATTTTAGACGATCAGGACATCCCATACGACGACGCGGCGGTCGAGCGTGCGTTTCAGGGTTATCTGCAGACCTATCTGGACGATCCCGCTGGACGGACCCGATTCTTCGATCACGTCCCCGAGGATCTTGCGGCTTTGCGCGCTGCCGGGCTGCGGCTTGGCATCTGCACGAACAAGAACCATGCGGTGACGGGTAAGGTTTTGGAGCAACTCGGCCTGGCCCATCTGTTTGATGCAGCGGTGGGAGCGGATGCGGTCCCGGCCTGTAAGCCTGATGCCCGCCACCTGATGGCCGTGGCCGAGGCGATGGAGCTTCAGCCCGGCACCTGGGCCTATGTCGGCGATACACTTGTCGACCAAGCTACGGCCAAGGCGGCGGAAGTGCCGTTCTATGCCGTGACATGGGGCGGCGGCGGCGGGGTCGAGGTAGAGCCGGACCACAGGTTGGCCCGTTTGGCGGATTTGTTGCAGCACGAGCGCAAAGCTACCGCCGCACGATAGTGGCAAGGAGAAAAAAACAGTGACCGTTAGCCTGTTGCAACGCATCCTGCACGAACGCGAAGAAATGCGCCCGGCCGAGCGGCGGGTGGCCGATTACGTGGGCACTGCCCCGTCGGAAGTGATTCATATGAGCATGGCACGGCTGTCCGAACTGTGTTCGGTCAGCGATCCTACGATCATGCGCTTCTGCCGCCGCTTCGGCTTCGAGGGCTATCAGGACTTCAAGCTCAATCTGGCGCAAAGCCTCGTTCCCTCGGCGCCCTTCGCCTATGAGCAGATCACCCCGCAGGACAGCATTGCCAATATCGTCCGCAAGACGTGCCGCAATTCTCTGAATGCGGTCCAGCGGCTGGCTGAGGATCTGGACCCCGAGCAGGTAGCAGAGGGGGCGCGGCTTTTGCAGGCGGCAAGCTGGACGGGCATCTACGCCACCGGAATTTCCGAGGTGAATGCGCTGGATGCCGAGCATAAGTTCCAGCGCCTGAGAATGCGCTGCCAGGCGCTGTTGGGCAAGCAGCGGCAATGGATGCATGCGGAAAGCGCTCGCCCCGGCGACGTCGCGCTGATTTTTTCGCAGTCCGGTCATACCAAGCAGATGGTCGAGGTCGCCACCGCCGCCCGGGCCGGCGGCGCCCGCGTGGTCTCGGTTGCGGCTGGCGACAGTCCGCTTGCGCGGGTCTCGGACGCAGTCATCGCGGTGCTGCCTTATGACCGGACCGAACTGATGACGCCCCTGGCATCGCGGCTAAATCATCATCTGGTCACTAACATGCTGGTGACCGGCATCGCGATCGCCAGCGGCAGTGAGTTCCCTGACCAGCTTCCCGCGCTGGATAGCTGGCAGACCGACAAGATCTGAAACCCCTGAAGCGGCGCGGCATGGTCCGCGCGGGAGGAGGCGAAAATGAGTCAGCAGGACGAAGCCAAGAAAGTCGCGGGGCGCCGCGTGATCCAGGATTTCATCCATGACGGGATGAAGCTGGGCCTCGGCTCGGGCACCACGTCACATTTCTTCGTGCGGGAACTGGGCAAACATGTGGCTGAAGGGTTGAAGCTGGCCTGCACAACGACCTCGCGCTCGACCATCGACGTGGCGCGCGAGGTCGGGATCGAGATCACCGACCCGAACGACATCGGAGAGTTGGACCTGACCGTGGACGGCCCGGACGAGATAGACCGCAGCTTCAAGATGATAAAGGGCGGCGGCGCCTGCCTGCTGTGGGAAAAGATCATTGCCCACGCCTCGAAGCGGATGATCTGCGTGTGCGACGAGACCAAGATCGTGGATAGCCTGGGCAGGTTTCCCCTTCCGGTCGAGGTCGTGCAGTTTGCCTGGAAACAGACCGAGCGCATGGTGGCGCGCACCCTGACCCGGCACGGCATCGAAAACGCCCGGATCGAGCGGCGGATGCGCGACGGCCAGCCGGTGGTCACGGATAGCGGCAATTTCATCCTCGATTGTCATTGCGGCCCGGTTATCGCCGATCCGGCTCCTTTGGAGATCGAACTGAACCGTATTCCCGGCGTGGTTGAGAACGGTCTTTTCACCCGTGAGGCCGTTGGGATGGTCGTCGGCTGCTTCGACGGCTCGTCCTATGTGACGATGCGCTGATCTAGTAAAACTTCATGCCCGTAAAAAGCGCCTGCGCGGGCGGAGTTCGCGCGGGGCGTCACCGGAACTTACTATTTTCCTATATTTTTTGTTAGTTAACGCCAGGAATCACGGCCGGAAGAAGTGGATTCCAATGTGACGTCGCTTGACAGAATCGTCAATTATCTAGTAATACTATATTCACGAACCACCTGGGAGGATGTCATGACTAAAGAGATCGGAATAAGTCGGCGCAATGTGCTTGCGGGGAGTGCAGCGATGGGGCTTGGGGCAATGATGGGGCCGGGCGCTTTTGCGCAGAACGCCCTTTCGATTCCCTATTCGAACAAGAGCCTCGGCTACTATTTCTTCGTGATCCAGGAGGAGGCGGTCAAGCGCGCCGTCGCGGCCGCCGGGGGTCAGTTCCAAGCCACCAACGCCAATTTCGACAATACACGCCAGCTTGAGCAATGGCAAAGCCTGCTCTTGTCCCAGCCCTCGGCCATCATCTCGGATCCGATCGACAGCCAGGCTATTGTTTCGGCGATCCGGCGATATAATCGCCAGAACATCCCGGTCGGTATCATCGACACGCCCGCCGATGGCGGCGATGTCGCTATCACCGTCAGCTTCGACAACTTCCAGGGCGGCGTGATGGCCGCGCAAGAGATTGTGGACCGCCTTGTCAAGAAGCACGGCAGCCCCAAGGGCACGGTGTTGAACTGCTATGGCGCGCTGGCTTCGGTAGCCTGGCGGTTGCGCAAGGAGGGAATGGATTCCGTCTTCGCGCAATATCCCGAGATCAACTATCTTGAGCGCCCGACTGAAGGCCAGCTTGAGCAGATGCTGTCGGTGACGCTGTCCACCCTATCGGAGTTCCCCGATCTGGACGCTGTGCATGCGCCTTCGGATTCGCCCGCACGCGGCATCGCCACGGCGTTGCAGCAAAAGGGCCGCTGGAAGAAGGTGGACGAGGACGGCCATGTCATCTTCGTCAATATCGACGGCGAGCCTGTTGCCCTGCAATGGATTCAGGAGGGCTATATGGACGCATGCGTCTCGCAGGATCCCATCGCCTATGGCGAGATCGCGGTCGAGATGATTGTCAAGCATGCCCTCAAGGGCGAGGCAGTGCCAATCGGCACATACGAGAACCAGAAATACTTTTGGGAAAAGGGCGAGATTGTCGAGGGCAAGACCGGCCCAACACTTATCATCCCGCCATTTGTCATCAACAAAGACAACGCCACCGATCCGCGCCACTGGGGGGCCGTGGCCGAGAAGGATTGGGGAATCCCCTATTCCTGATCGGCGGTCGCGATCATTGTCGGAGCGGTCCGCGCTCCGACATCTGCCTGCGAAGGTCGGGGGAGGAATCCGATGACGATTCATGACACGCGCGGCATGGATACGGCCGACGACGCGATCCTGCGGATCGAAAACATCACCAAGAACTATGGCCCCGTCCAAGCGTTGCGCGGGGTTTCGCTGGAAATCTGCCGCGGCACGATTCACGGTCTTCTGGGCGAGAACGGTGCCGGGAAATCTACGCTGGTGGGCATCATCTCGGGGCAGAACACGCCCAACTCGGGCCGGATCCTGATGGATGGCCAGCTGCTCGTCCATGTCGATGTCAGGGCGATGGAAGAGGCGGGCGTCTTTCTGGTCACGCAAGAGCCGATGATCATCGACAGCATGACTGCGGCCGAGAACCTGATGCTGGGAATCTGGCCTACGCAGGGTGGCCTTGTCGATTGGAGGAAGTTGCGTGCGGATGCGGCACGGATGCTGGCAGGATCGGGGATCGACCCCGGCGTGCTGGCCGGGCGTCTGGACGCCGTGGCGCGGCGCAAGCTGAACATCCTGCGTGCGATGTTCTCGGGCGGCCGGGTCATCATCCTGGATGAGCCCACCGCCGCGCTGACCGTAGCCGACCGGCGCGTGCTGTTCGACTTCATGCGCAGGCTCAAGGCCGAGGGCGTCACCTTCATCTTCATTTCGCATTACAACGACGAGATCCTAGAGATCTGCGACGCGGTGTCGGTGCTGCGCGACGGCAACCTGGCGGGCGAGTCCGATGATGTCTCAGCCCTCAGTTCCGAGCAACTGACGGAACTGGTTCTGGGCCGGGGGCTGAAGCTGTTCCAGCGCAGCCGCCGCGACCATGACGGCGAGGCGCCTGCCGTAAGGCTTCGGGCCGTAGTCGGGACGAACCTGTGCATCGACGCGTTGGACATCGCGCCCGGCGAGATCCTGGGCTTTACCGGCCTGCCAGGTGCGGGTGCGAAGGAACTGGCGCGTGCGATCATTGGCCTGCACCCGGCAAGCGGCACCATCTTGCTCGGCGGTCGCGAAGGCCCGTTACCGGGCAACCCGCGCGTGGCCTTCGATGTTGGGATCGCCTATCTTTCGGATGATCGCCGCAAGGATGGTGCCGTGGGGCAGATGTCCATCGGAGACAATATCGCGCTGTCCTCGCTGCCGTCGCGGGCACGGGCAGGGTTCATCGACCGCAAGGCAGAAGCCTCCGTCGTGGCGCATTACTTCGGTGCCATGGGCATCAAGGCGCCGAACGCGAACTATGCGGTAAACACCCTCAGCGGTGGCAACCAGCAGAAGGTCTGTCTGGGGCGCGTGTTGGCGACGAACCCGCGCCTGCTGATCGTGGACGAACCCACGCGCGGCATCGACGTGGGCGTGAAACAGGACGTCCTGCGCATCATCGATGAACTCAGCGATACCGGGGTTTCGGTCATTATCGTTTCGACAGACACTGACGAGCTGGTGCGCGCCGCCGACCGGGTCTGCATCTTCGACCGCGGCAGCATCAAGGAAACCCTGACGGGAGAGGATATCTCCGTCGAGCGTCTACGCGCCTCGGTGCAGACATGACGCGATCCGGAAAAGGAGAACCGGCGATGAGCAACGCAACCGCTAATGCATCGCAGGACGCAGGCAAGGCGAACGGTCACGCAGTGCTGGGCTGGGTGCTGCATAACGTGGTGTGGATCTGGCTAATCTCGCTGGTGGTAATCTTCGGCGCCTTCAATGACTACTTCCTGACCGTCTTCAACCTGCAGAACGTGATGGTGCAGGCCACTGTGCTGGGCATGCTGGGGCTGGCGGTCGCCCTGCCGCTGCTGGTAGCCGAGATCGATCTGTCGATCCCCGCCAATGCCGGCTTTTCAGCGGCGGTGGGTGCGTTGGCATATTCCGACCTCGGTTTGCCGTGGTTCATCGCCATGCTGGTCGGGCTGGCCGTGGGCACCTTCATCGGCTTCTTCAACGGCCTTTGCATCACGCGGTTGAAGATGGTCTCGCTGATCGAGACCCTGTCGATGATGATCATCCTGCAAGGCGCACTGCTGGCGCTGACGCAGGGCAAGACGCTGACCAATCTTACCGACGGCTATGTCTGGATCGGGCAGGCGACGCTGGGTGGCTGGCCGATCATGCCGGTGGTGTTCCTGTTGGCGTTGGCGGTGATGGGGGTGGTGCTGCACCGCACGGTGCTCGGGCGTTCGATCTATGCCGTGGGCGGCAATCCCGTCGCCTCGAACTCGGCCGGGATCCGCGTCGCACGCATCAAGGTCATCACCTATACCATCTCAGGCTTTCTGGCGGCGCTGGCCGGGTTCTTGCTGGGCTCGTGGCAAATGGCGATCACCTCGAACCAAGGCTCCAGCTACTTGCTCTATGCTATCGCGGCCCCCATCATCGGCGGCGTCAGCGTCTTCGGCGGGCGCGGCAATGTGCGCGGCGTGCTGGGCGGCGTGCTGCTGCTGACCGTGATTCAGGTCGGGCTGGCCATCATCAACGTCCCCTCCTTCTATGTTGGTATGATCGGCGGCGTGATGATCTTCATCGCCGTGGCCATCGACGCCGTCCGGGTTCGCTATTTCGGCTGATCCACTCAACTGAGAAAGGCACGCAATGACGTTCGCGCCACATGGCAAGCATCTGATAGCGGGTAGATGGGTCGGCTCGACCCGGACGTTCGATAACGAGCCCGCTTACGGTCCGGCGGATCGCTTTTCGATGGGGACGGTGGATCTGGTGGATCGCGCTGCGCGCGCGGCCGAGGATTCCTTCTGGTCCTATGGCTACAGCACACGCGCGGATCGCGCCGCTTTCCTGAACGCCATCGCGGACGAGATCGAGGCGCGTGCCGCCGACATCACCGAGATGGGCTGCCGCGAAACCGGCCTGCCCGAGGTGCGGTTGAATGGTGAGCGCGGGCGGACAACCGGGCAGTTGCGGCTGTTCGCGCAGACGATCCTCGCTGGCGACTACCTGGACCGACGGCATGATGCGGTGCTGCCAGATCGCCAGCCGCTGCCCCGCCCGGACCTTCGCCTGGCGCAGCGTCCGATGGGGCCGGTTGCGGTCTTCGGCGCCTCGAACTTTCCGCTGGCCTTCTCGGTTGCGGGCGGCGACACGGCCTCCGCTCTGGCGGCCGGCTGTCCGGTCGTAGTCAAGGGACATTCCGCCCATCCCGGCACCAGCGAGATCGTGGCCGAAGCCGCGCTGGCCGCCATCCGCTCATGTGGCATCCATCCCGGTGTCTTCTCGCTCGTGCAGGGCGGAACGCGCGAGGTGGGCTCGGCGCTGGTCCAGCATCCGCTGATCAAGGCGGTAGGTTTTACCGGCAGCCTCGGCGGGGGCAGGGCGCTGTTCGACCTCTGCGCCGCGCGATCTGAGCCGATCCCCTTCTTCGGCGAGCTTGGCTCGGTGAACCCGATGTTCATCCTGCCCGAGGCCCTGAAGGCGCGTGGCACGCAGATTGGCCAAGGGTGGGCCGCGTCCATGACCGGCAGCGCGGGCCAGCTTTGCACCAATCCTGGCATCGCCATCGTTCCCGAGGGCGCCGCGGGTGATGACCTTGTCACCGCGACGGCCGAGGCGCTAGCCGCTGTCGCGCCGCAGGTGATGCTGACTGCGGGCATTGCGGATGCCTATCGAGCCGGCAAGGCGCGGTTAGATGGAAGCAATTCGGTGCGCCCCATCCACACCACCGACCGCACGGGCCGCGACGTGGGGCCGAACCTCTACGAAGTCTCGGCGGACGCTTTCCTGTCGGATCACGAATTGTCAGATGAAGTGTTCGGTCCGCTCGGCCTGGTCGTTCGAGCATCCTCGATCAATGCGATGGTGGAACTGGCGCATGGTTTCGCTGGTCAATTGACAGCCACCCTGCACATCGACGCGGGCGATACCGGGACCGCTAGGCGCCTGATGCCGGTGCTGGAGCGCAAGGCGGGCCGCATTCTGGTCAACGGCTATCCCACCGGAGTCGAGGTCTGCGATGCCATGGTCCATGGCGGACCCTATCCGGCCTCGACAAACTTCGGGGCGACCTCAGTCGGCACCATGGCAATCCGCCGCTTCTTGCGTCCGGTTTGCTATCAGGACCTGCCTATGGAACTGCTGCCTGTCGATCTTCGCTAGCATGATATGGGCGGGCGCAATGCGCCCGCCCATTTGGATCAATAGGGGCTGTCCGGGAAATAGAATTCCTCGGCATTTTCCTTGGTAATCAGCGGGCTGTCCAAGACATAGCGCCCACGGATTGGGGATTGTGTCGCATAGCGCATCGCTGTGACCTCGATGGCGGGGGCGATCAGGGTCGGCGGATAGAAGATATCAGCGTCGATCAGCGTGTCGCCGTCCATGATCATCTTGATCACCCGGTTCATGCCCGAACCGCCCAGTAGCACCATGCCCTCTTGCCGCCCAGCTTGTTCGATGGCCGCCCGGGCGCCCAGAGCAGCGTCGTCGTCGCCGGCCCAGACGCCGTCGATTTCCGGAAAGCGGGTCAGATAGTCCTGCATCAGCTCGAAGGCCTTATCGGGATTCCAGTTGGCATATTGCATGTCGAGGATCTCGATTCCCGAGCCCTCGAGCGTTTCCTGGAACGCGTCGATGCGGATGTTGTCGATGGCCGTCGGAATGCCCCGCATCACCACGACCTTGCCGCCGGCGGGGAATTTGCCCTTGAAGTATTCGGCCGCGACCACGCCGTATTGCGGGTTGTTGCCGCCGACATAGAGGTCCTCGACGCCGTCTTCGGACAGGCCGCGATCCACTGCGGTGATAAAGATGCCCCGATCCTTGGCGGCCTTGACCGGCTCGGTCAGCGGGTCGCTTTCCATCGGCAGAATCACCAACGCGTCGATCTGCTGAGCGATTAGATCCTCGACGTTGTTCACCTGGGTCTGCACGTCGCCAGCCGTGGTCAGCACGAATTCGAGCTGCGGGAATGCCGCTTCCATCGCCTTGATGGTGCGCTCGGTATGGAAGTTCAGCCCGCCGGTCCAGCCATGAGTGGCGGCGGGTATGGCGATGCCGATCTTTGCGGTCTTTTCCTGCGCGGTCGCGGGCAAGGTGGTGGACAGGGCAAGCCCTGCGGCACCAGCAGCCAGGATCAGGCGGCGTGTCAGTTCCATGGTATTTCCTCCTCTTGGTTCAAAAAGGTGTGCTACGGCGTTGCAGAAAGACGGCGATCACTATGATCGCACCCTGGAATGCACCGTTCAGATGGGGGCTGACGAAGCTGGTCAGGTTAAGGATATTGGCGACGAGGCCTAGGATCAGCACGCCGGCGACCGTGCCCCAGACGCGCCCATAGCCGCCTGCCAGCGCGGTGCCACCGATGATTACAGCAGCGATGGCCTCAAGTTCCCACAGCATACCGGTCGACGGCGTCACGGCGCCGAGTCGCGGGATATAGATCAGCGTTGCCAGGCCGACGCATAACCCCTGAAAGGCGTAGGTCGCGATACGCACCCGGGCTACGCGGATCGCGGAATGGCGCGCGACCTCTGCGTTCGAACCGATAGCGATGACATGGCGGCCGAATCGCAGCCGGGTCATGGCGATCTCGCCCAGTATCGCCAGCGCGGCGAAAATCAGCACCGGCACTGGAACACCCAGAACGGTGCCGTAGTAAAGCGGCCGACCCACGCCGCGCAGCGCAAAATCCAGCGAGATTGAGCCACCGTCTGACATCCAAGTGATCAGCGAGCGCATGATCCCCATCGTCCCTAGCGTGACGATGAAGGCGTCGATGCGGCCCCAGACCACTAGCGCGCCATTGGCCATCCCGGCCGCGCCGCCGAAGACAAGGGCGAGCGCCAGACCGGCAAACAACGCGCCCATGGCTCCGAGCGTAGGTAGCATCGCATTCATGCACAGTATCGACAGTCCCGCCACCAGCGCTGCCATCGCGCCCACCGACAGATCCAGCCCTCGCGCGGTGATGACGAAGGTCGCGCCGACAGAGATGATGCCGATGACCGATGATCGCGTAACCACGTTCAGCAGGTTCTCAGATGTCAGAAAGGTTGGGCTCAACAAGCTGCCGGCCAGAAATAACAGAATCAGTGCCAGCAAGGGTCCCATCCGGCTCAAGGAATTGCGTATCATGTCGAAGCGTCATGATTCTGAAGCCCAAGCGCGAGGTTGAGGATTTCATGCTCGGTCGGTCGGGTGCTTTCTGGGGGCGTGACGATGCCCGCGACGCGGCCGCGATCCATCACCAGGATCCGGTGTACCAAGCCAATTAGTTCCGGCAGCTCGGACGAGATCACAATCACCGCCTTGCCATTCTGGGCGAGTCCCGCGATCACCTGATAGATCTGCATCTTGGCGCCGATATCGACGCCGCGCGTTGGCTCGTCCAGAATCACCACGTCAGGATCGGGCGCCAGCGTCTTGGCGATCAGCACCTTTTGTTGGTTGCCGCCGGAAAGCCGACCAACCGCGATCTTCGGCGAGGCGGCGCGGATAGAGTAACGCGCTTGCGCATCGGCATAGCGGCGGGAATCCTCATCCCGGTCAATGAGCGTGCCGCCAGCTAGCGCGCTGATGGTCAGGCTGGTATTCAGTTCGACGTTTTCGGCAAGAAGCAGGCCGCGCGACTTTCGGTCTTCGGTCAGATAGGCGATGCCAAGCCGCCAAGCTTCGACAGCATCGGGCAGGGGAGACTCGGCCCCGCGCAGGATGAAACGCCGCGCATTGGCCGAGCGCAATCCGACAAGCGCCTCGACCATCTCGGTCCGGCCCGAGCCGACGAGCCCGGCGATGCCCAGGATCTCGCCAGGTGCTACGGCAAAGGATGCATCCTGAACCGGCGGTCCGAAATCGCGTGGGACCGACAGCCCCTCGACCGCAAGGATCGGCGCAGCGGTGGGATAGGGCGCGAGCGGCGGAAACAGGTCTTCCATCTCTCGCCCGATCATCGCCGAGGCAATGTCATGTTCCGACAGCCCGGCGGCGGGCCGGTCCAACGTGATCGTGCCGTCGCGCAGAACTGCGACCCGGTCCGAGATCGCCCGCACCTCGTCCAGCCGATGCGAGGTGAAGATGACAGAGCCGCCTTCGGCCGCAAAGGCGCGGATGCGCGCGAAAAGCGCCTCGGTCTCTCGCGCTCCCAGAACTGCGGTCGGCTCGTCCATCAGAAGCAGCCGAGGGCCCGAGGCAAAGGCCTTGGCAAGTTCGACGATTTGCCAACTCGATACCGGAAGGCCGGCCATGCCTGCACGCGGGTCAATATCGGAGTTAAGAAGCTGGAGAGCGTTACCGGCCGCTTTATTCATGGCGGCAAAGTCGATTAGACCGCACCGAGTCGGCTCGTGCCCCAGCAAGATGTTCTCGGCAACGCTAAGGTCCGGGATCAGGGCGAACTCCTGATGCACCAGCACGATCCCGGCGGTCTCGGCTTCCTGCGGATCGGCGGACACCGGCTGGCCCTGCCAGCGCGTCCGACCCTCGCCGGGGGCCAGATAGCCCGCGATGATCTTCATCAAAGTCGATTTTCCGGCGCCGTTCTCCCCGACCAGCGCCAGCACCTCACCCACCGCGAGTGTCAGGTCAATGCCATTTAGCACCCTGTTCGGGCCAAAGGCGTGTGCAATCCCTTCCAGCCGAAGCGCATCCGGCATCTGATTCTGCGGCATGGTGAATTCCTCCATCGCAACAGAAACACCGATATAGAAATAATTGCAATAGTTGTTGCAATCCGAGACGAACCGCGGTTTCTTTTGCTTCGGCAAGACCGGAACACGTCGAGGAGGAACAAGATGTCCGACACTCAGAACCCAGCGGGAGCCTTTCCTGTCCCACGCCGGAAACTGCGCCTCGGTGTCGTCGGCGGTGGCTCGGGTGCTTTCATAGGGCAAGTGCATGCACGCGGCGCACGCCTGTCAGATCGCTGGCAGATCGTCGCGGGCGCCCTGTCTTCGCGTGCCGAAGTGGCGAAGGCCTCAGGCCGTGACTGGGGGTTGGATCCTGACCGCAGTTATACCGATTGGCGGGAAATGGCGCCAACGGAGGCTGCGAGACCTGACGGCATCGACGCGGTGGCGATTACCGTGCCAAACCATCTGCATTTTTCTGTCGCTATGGAGTTCATGGATGCTGGCATCGACGTGATCTCGGACAAGCCGCTGGTCAACACGCTGGACGAAGCGCAGGCACTGATCGAAAAGCAGCGACAAACCGGGCTTATCTTCGGTGTGACCTACTCTTTCGCTGCGCATTCAATGGTGCGGCAGGCACGGCAGATGGTGCGTGACGGAGCGATCGGCAACATCACGCAGATCCACGTCGAATATTTTCAGGAGATGGCGTTACTGCCGGCTGATGCCGCGTGGTCTGGAACTCCTTGGCGACAGGATCCAGCGAAGGTGGGAGGGGCCGCGACCACTGCGGATATTGGAACTCATGCCCACCATCTGGCCGAATTTGTGTCGGGTCTACGCATGACTGAACTACGCGCTGAATTCCACCGTCTGGGAGCCGATCAACCCTTGGAAGACACCGCCTTCATGAACTGTCGCTTTGAGAATGGTGTGCCCGGCACCCTTCTCATTTCACAAGCGGCTGCTGGGGCGAGCTGTGCTTTGCGCATCCGCATTTCGGGAACAAAAGGAACGCTGGAATGGGATCAGGAGAATCCTGAATACCTGCATCATCGCCCCTTCCACTCTCCTCATGTCCGCTTCTCGCGCGGCCATGGTGCTGGCATTTTGTCGGATGCCGCTCGTTTCGTTCACATGCCTCGCGGCCATCCCGAAGCGCTCTCGGACGCTTGGGGAAATCTCTACGAAGAGTTTGCGATAGCCGTTGAGGCACGCCGCGATGGACGTGAACTCCCGAAGGGTCTGCTTGGCTATCCCGGACTACAGGAGGGAGCGACAGGCGTAGCGTTTGTGCAGGCCGCTATCCGGTCGAACGCCAAGGGCGGGGAGTGGGTATCCTGCACATTCGACAAGTAGAGAATATTTCAACGAGGAGGAACAAGATGAAACGAATGATGATCACTGCAGCGTTTGCGATGTCGGCATTCAGCGTGCACGCTCAGGACATTGGCGTCGCAATGGCCCAGTTTGACAATAACTTTCTGACCATCCTGCGAGAAGGTATAGAAGAAGCGGGCAAAGCCGAGGAAGTGACTCTACAGTTTGAAGATGCCCAAAACGATGTGCCTCGACAGCTGAGCCAGATCCAGAATTTCATCTCTTTGGGTGTGGATGCGATCATAGTGGTAGCAGTTGATTCGGATGCCATCACGCAGATGAATAAGATGGCATCTGAGGCAGGTATTCCGATTGTCAATATCAACCGTGAGCCGCCGAATGTAGACAACCTCGGCGCCCTTGAGGCCTTTGTGGGTTCACGTGAGGTTGATGCAGGCACGATCCAGGCAGCTGAGGCATGCCGATTGGTCAAGGAGAAAGTAGGCGATGGCGTAGCGAAGGGGGTTATTTTGGCCGGCGACCTTTTTATTCAAGCAGGTCGCGTCCGGACTGAAACCGTCCAAGAATACGTCAAGACTCCTGCATGCAACTTCGTTCAGGTCGAAGATACTCAGGTTGCAGATTGGTCGCGCAGCAAAGCCGCTGATTTGGTTTCCAACTGGTTGACTGCGGGGCTCGAACTGGATGTGATCTTTGCCAATAATGATGAAATGGCGATCGGTGCGGCGCAAGCGCTAAACGCGGCCGGGGTCGATCCCCACGACGTCGTGGTCGCAGGTATCGATGCGACGCCTGATGCGTTGATGGGACTGGAGGCCGGGGACATCGACCTTACGGTCTTTCAGGATGCAGCGGGTCAAGGACGCAAAGGGCTTGAAATTGCTGCGGCGATGGCGAGGGGGGAAGAACCGGCAAATCGGGCGGTCTACATTCCGTTCGAGCTGGTGACAGCAGAAAACGCCGACGATTTCTCCGGCAATTGATCCCCATTAATATCGTGCAGCTAGGAAATATTCATGACCTTGGGTGTTGGCGTCATCGGCGCAGGAGTGATGGGCGGACTTCATGCACGCCTTCTCTCCGAAGAAATTGCGGGTGCGCGGCTCGTTGCCGTCTCGGATCCTGACGAAGGAAGGGCGCAAGCCGCGTCGTATGGTGGTAAGATCTTTCAGAAGGGGATGGCACTGATCCATTGCGATGCGGTGGATGCTTTGATTCTTGCTTCGCCGGACGCCACTCACCATGAGTTGGTCATGACGGCACTGCGCTTGGGAAAGCCTGTCTTGTGCGAGAAACCCCTCGCGGCCACTGTGATGCAATGTCGCGAGATCTATGAAGCAGATTCAGGACAAGACCTGGTTTCTGTCGGGTTCATGCGCCGCTTCGATCCCTGTTATCGTGAGATGAAAGAAGCCTTGTGCCACGGTGCGATTGGAACGCCTATGCTGGTGCGTTGTGCACACCGCAACCGCGTAGCACCAAGTTGGTTCGATGGGTCCATGATTATCTCCAATGCCATGGTCCACGAGATCGATATATGTAGGTGGTTATTGGGTGTAGAGTTTACCTACGTCAGGTTAAGTTCAGTAGGCGAGGCTGGTGACATGATCCTTGCCGAGCTCCAGACCAATCTTGGGATCGTTATCTCAATCGAAGTCTTCATGAACGCCAGCTACGGCTACCACGTTCACACTGAGATCGTCGGCCGCGACGGGACAATCGCGATGGCCGAGCCAGCGGTTTTGCGGTTGCGACGCGAAGGAGCCGCATCCGCTGCGTATTCAAGCGACTGGATACGTCGCTTTGCTGAAAGCTACCGTGCTCAAGATCAAGCGTGGGTGCGCGCCGTCCTGCACAACCGCCGATGCTCCGAGATTGCCTCTGCACGAGACGGTCTCTTTGCTACCAGCTATGCTTTACAGATTGCCGATCTTCTAACGGTTGGTGGTGGAAAGCTCGAGATCCCCATCTAGCATGTGTGCCACCAGATACGCTCATCTGAGTATTCAGAGATCTTTGAATCCAAGGCTCTGTTTTTAGGAGCTGTTTTCAAAAGGTCTGGCTAGAGTCAGTTGGCTTGACCAACTGCAACCCGAGGTGGCGGGCCTCTTCCCTCAGCACAGTATGTAGCTGAAAGGCTGTGGATAGGCTCGCGTCAGGAATGTTGGAGGTTGGATCCGTTGGAAGCATATTTTGCTTGATGCGATTTCTGCAATTTTTATTGCACGGATGGGGGCGTGCGCGTATGCTGCAACTGAAGGGGCAGATTCGTCTGCGTCTGGGAGGTGATGGCAGGCTCTGCAACGAGCAGACCAACAGTATGCCTGATCGGCAGCGGGGATAAACAAGGCTCGGACAGATCTACGGAAAGCACCAGTGCTTTCCGCACAGAATAGCTTTGCCTGCCGTCGTAAGAGAAGTTTCATGAGCCAACTGGAGGAACACCGATGAAAAAACTTTTGAGCGCTTCGGCAGTTTGCGCGCTAATGACCAGCGCAGCGCATGCTGAAACGATAGGCGTAGCAATGTCGCTGTTTGATGACAACTTTCTGACGGTGCTTCGCCAGAACATCGATAGCCACGCCAAGGATTTGGGCGTTGAGGTGCAGATGGAAGATGCGCAGGGCGATATCGCTAGACAGCAATCTCAGATCGAGAATTTCGCGGCATCGGGCGTCGATGGCATTATCACCATGCTGGTAGACGCCGATTCAGGTCAGGCAATGTCGAAGATGGCCGAGCAATACGGCGTGCCGCTCGTTTTCGTGAATATGCTTCCCGCCAATATGGACGAGTTTCCTGCAGACCAGGCTTGGGTAGGATCGGACGAGGAGCAAGCTGGGCGGCTTGAAGCATCAGAGGTCTGCAAGCTGATGGGAGGCGAGGGCACGGCTGTTATCCTGATGGGCCAGCTCGGCACTACAGGGCAGCGCGGCCGCACGAAAGCCACCGAAGAGGTCTTGGCAAGCGACGATTGCCAAGGGATCGAGATCCTCGATCAACAGACTGCGAACTGGATGCGAACACCTGCTCTGGACCTGATGACAAACTGGATGACCTCTGGGCTGCAGCCAGATGCCGTCATTGCAAACAATGACGAGATGGCGCTTGGCGCGATCCAAGCACTCAAATCTGCCGGTGTCTCGATGGACAACGTCATCGTCTCTGGGGTTGATGCAACTCAAGATGCACTGGCTGCCATGGAAGCGGGAGATCTTGATGTCACCGTCTATCAATCGGCAAAGGGACAAGGTGAGGGTGCGCTTGACACCGTGCTGAAGATCGCGCGCGGCGAGGAATTCGAACAGCGCGTGACCGTGCCGTTCGAGTTGGTCACCCCCGAAAATCTCGCAGAATACAAGGCAAAGAACTGATTCCAGTGGGTGACGCAGTTGCTGCTGCGTCGCCCATACTCGCATCAGGAGACCTTAATGATATCGGAACACACCAAAGAGGCGATCGAGCGAGTAAAATCGCAGGTCGGCGACAGGCTTCTTGAGATCGACGGAATTCGCAAGGAGTTTCCCGGGGTAGTCGCGCTGGATGACGTGCGGTTCAGTCTACGGAAGGGGACCGTCCATGCGTTGATGGGCGAAAACGGTGCCGGAAAATCCACGTTGATGAAGATTATAGCTGGCATTTATTCTCCGGACCGCGGCACGATTCGCCTTCGAGGAGAGGAAGTGACGCTACATGGACCGCTTGATGCGCTGGAGCGTGGAATCGCGATGATCCATCAAGAGCTGGCGCTCATGCCTTTCATGACAGTGGCCGAGAACATCTGGATCCGGCGAGAGCCGCTGAACCGCTTTGGTCTCGTGGACCATCTACAGATGGCGCGACAGACTCAGGAACTATTTGACCGGCTGAATATTCGCATCGACCCCCTATCGGAGGTTCGCTTCCTGACTGTCGCACAGCGGCAGATGGTCGAGATCGCCAAGGCGGTCAGTTATGAATCCGATGTCCTGATCATGGACGAGCCGACATCCGCTTTGACCGAAACTGAAGTGGATCATCTTTTCCGCATCATACGAGACCTGAAGGCCCGTGGGATTGGGATCGTCTACATCACCCACAAGATGAACGAACTATTCGAAATTGCGGACGAGTTTTCTGTGTTTCGCGATGGGCACTATGTCGGCACCCACGCAAGCGAGGATGTGAACCGAGACGACATAATCAGGATGATGGTCGGCCGCGAGATCACGGAAATGTTTCCCAAGGAAGAAGCGCAGATCACCGATATCGTAATGGGCGTCGATCACCTTACATTGGATGGCGTATTTCATGATATAAGCTTCGACCTTCGCAAGGGCGAGATCCTGGGCCTTGCGGGACTCGTCGGCTCGGGCCGCTCGAATGTGGCCGAGGCTCTTTTCGGGGTTACGCCCGCGACATCCGGCAAAATCCGCATCGACGGGGAAGAGGTCATTATTGGTTCCCCCGCCGACGCGATGAAGCACGGTATGGCTTTTCTAACGGAGGATCGCAAAGAGACTGGTTGTTTCCTGCCACTAAGCATTCTCGAAAACATGCAAATCGCCATGCTGCAGGACAATAATGTCAGGATTGGATTTGTTGATCAAGGCACCGTTAGCCGGCTATGCGACGAGATGCGCGAAGCTCTACGGGTAAAGACCCCGAATATGGAAGAGCGGATAGAGAACCTTTCGGGCGGCAATCAGCAGAAGGTCCTTATCGCACGCTGGCTACTGACTAAACCCCGGATCCTCATCCTTGATGAACCCACCCGGGGAATTGACGTCGGTGCAAAGGCCGAGATTCACCGATTGATTTCTCGCCTGGCCGCGCAGGGCGTGGCTGTGATCATGATCTCTTCGGAGTTGCCGGAAATCTTGGGAATGTCAGACCGGATCCTCGTCATGCATGAGGGCCACATGACCGGAATTATCGACCGTCAAGAAGCTGATCAGGTCAAAATTATGGAACTGGCGGCGCGCTGACGTCCGCATGCGTCTACTGGGCGCAGGGAGGAGCTAAGATGGAAGACGTGCAGATTGAACCGACGGCGAGGAAGGAAATTCGCCGCTTACCAAGCGATCTCAGCATCCTGATGGTATTGATTGGTGTTGCTTTGGTATTCGAGGTGCTTGGCTGGATATTTCAAGGTCAGAGCTTCTTGATGAATCCCCAACGCCTGACAATTATGATTCTCCAGGTTTCAGTGGTCGGGATCATCGCTATTGGTGTGACGCAAGTCATAATCACTGGTGGCATCGACCTGAGTTCCGGATCAGTTGTCGCAATGACCGCAATGGTGGCGATGAGCTTCGCCCAAGCATCGGGTTACGAAAGGGCCGTTTATCCGTCACTGACCGGATTGCCTGTCATCATTCCTTTAGCAGTTGGTCTTTGCATGGGCTTATTTGCGGGTATCGTAAACGGTTTGCTGATTGCCCGCACAGGCATCCCCCCATTCATCGCAACTCTCGGGATGATGGTTACTGCTAGAGGTGTGGCGAAGTGGTATACGAAGGGTCAACCTGTGAGCTTTCCTACTGAAGGATTTGCCACGATCGGTAACGGAGCTCTGCCGGTATTCATCTTTCTTGGCGTAGCGGTGATTTTCCATATCGCGCTAAAGTATACTAGGTATGGAAAGTTCACCTATGCGATCGGAGCTAATCCGCAAGCGGCTCGCGTCTCCGGGATCAACGTCCAGCGCCATCTGGTCAAGGTTTACGCGATCGCAGGATTGCTGGCAGGCCTTGCGGGTATCGTGACCGCAGCCCGCGCAGAAACCGCTCAAGCGGGCATGGGCATGATGTATGAGCTTGATGCCATCGCTGCGGCTGTGATCGGGGGCACATCCTTGGCTGGAGGCCGCGGGAAGATTTTCGGCACTGTCGTGGGCACGCTAATTCTCGGTCTAATGATGTCCGGTTTCACGTTCTTGCGGGTCGACGCCTACTACCAAGAGATCGTGAAGGGCATGATAATCGTCGCGGCGGTTGTCGCAGATGTCTATCGCCAGAAAGCGCGAAGCAAAAAAGCATAAATCGTGCGATCCCTTTGATCCGGGGCTGCGGCCTCGGATCTTCTGGTTAATGGTCGATTGGATGGTCTGGAACATTTTCTCAACGCCGCTTGAACTCGCAATTACCTCTTTGGCAGTTGCGCTCGTGGGTCTTTCCAAGGGCGGACTCGGCGGAATGAGCTTGCTTGGCGTGCCTCTGATGGCGTTGGTCATGCCTCCTTTCAAGGCGGCATCCATCCTGCTACCGGTGCTGATCATCATGGATATTGTCAGCGTCAGCAGCTGGCGCGGGTGGGTTAACTGGAGTATCTTTAGACTTCTCTTTCCTGGAGCGCTGGTCGGCATCGCGGTTGGCTGGGCGACAGCCGAGATTGTCTCTGATTCAGTCGTCCGCGTTATCGTCGGTATCGTTTCGCTTGCGTTCGTGCTGCGCGCTGTGGCTGGGACGGTCTCAGATCCAATTTCGACTGGGTCTGGAACCTCTGCACGCGTTTGGGGAGGGCTGGCAGGCTACGCCAGTTTCGTGGCACACGCGGGGGCCCCTCCCTTACAGATCTATATGATCCCGCTCAGGTTGGATCCCAGACTCTTTACTGGCACGTGCGTCATGTTCTTTGCCGCCACGAATGTCATCAAACTCATCCCATACGCCGCAATGGGCGGCCTGGATATCAACAACCTCGCTCGTGCAGGGACAATGCTGCCACTTGCAATATTTGCAACATATCTCGGAAGCTGGATAGTTAGGCATATGAGAGCCAGTGTTTTCTATCCATTTACCTATGCATCGGTGGCGCTGGTGGGGCTAAAGTTGATCTGGGACGGAATTGCAGGGATCTAGCTTCCCGTCACAGTTGGAATTCTAGGATCTTCCACATTCTGCTGCACGCGCGCCGCGACGGCCACCACCAATGCCTGCGCGAGACACATCGGCGCGGCCAAGGATCTGGAAAATGTGTAGTCGTGCTCCGGCACCGGAAACAAAACCGTCGCCCATTTCGCCAACGGCGACAGGGTGCTATCAGTTATCGCAATGATCGTTGTGTCCCGCTGGCCAGCCTCTTCTACAATATTCACAACTTCATTGGCGTAGAAGCGGAACGAGACTGAAACGAGGGCGTCTCGTTTTCCAATTGTGCGCGCCATATGCGTTGCAAGTCCCCCGCTGGCATCCAGAAGAACACACCGCTTTCCCAGCATCGTTAACACATAGCGCAAAAGATCGACGACCGGCTCAGCTCTGAGTTGTCCGATCAAATAGATCACATCGGCCTTGAACAAGATGTCCGCCGCCGATGCCAAGCCTTGGTCATCAATCTCATCCAGTAGCAATTGAAGCGAAGCGATATCCCGAACGACAAGATCACGCAGAAAGCCCATCTCCGACCGCTGCGGGGAGGATTGTAGTTCTTCCTCTAAAGCCTTCACTCTTGCTTCGAATCCAGGAGCTGCCGTTGCCAGTCGCTTTTGGAATAGCGTCTGCAACTCCTTGAATCCCTTGTATCCCAAGGACTGGGCGAACCGCACAAAGCTTGAGGCGTGGATACCGCACCGCTCGGCGATCGCGTTCACCGACTGCACAGCGACATCGTTCGGGTTCTGAGTCAAGAAGACGGAAATTCGCTGATAAGTCTTGCTCATGTTGTCGTGGCGATCATGGATTACCCTGATCAGCTCTTCGTAGTTTTGAGGGGACGGGTGGGGCATCATGTGCAAGTTCCTTTTCGCGCTATCTTGCAACATTTATTGCCAGATGCCCAAGCGTCTTTTTGGACTTTCGCCCAATTCGAACAAGAAAGATATGCACTCTCCCGTTTCCGTGACCCCATCGCAAAGAGCTGGGAACTGTTCGGGCAATGATGGCACCGTAGCGTTTTCTGGTGCCAAGCCCAAGCATGCGCCGAGAAACTCAAGTTGGACGAGCGAAAATCGACTATGGCTCCGTCTGGATTGTGCCGTCTGCGTCGTCATCGTGTGCGCTCATCCTGACACTATTCGAACTCGACCATCAGATCCTTGGCGTCGATCTGCTGACCCGCGGCGACGTGCAGGGCCTTGATGGTGCCGTCGCGGTCGGCATGGATGCCGGTTTCCATCTTCATCGCCTCGATGGTCAGCAGCATGTCGCCCTGCTTGACCGCCTGCCCCGCGTTGACCGCGACCGATGCCACGACGCCCGGCATCGGCGCACCGACATGGCTTGCGTTTGCCGGATCGGCCTTGGGCCGCGCCGCCGCGCTGCCCGCCACCTTGCGGTTCGGCACCCGGATCGAACGCGGCTGGCCGTTCAGTT
>NZ_JAGHRA010000017.1 GCF_017744015.1 Paracoccus sp. R12_2 | reverse complement strand
AGCCTCCCGTCGAGCGACAACCGCCTCGGGCGTGCGCAGACCTTTCGGCAGGGCCTCAATCACTGTGTCCAGCTTGGCGCGCGCGCCGGCAAGAGCGGTCTCGGCTTTCCCCGCAGCGGTGCGCGCCGAAGCCTCGCCGGTTTCTGCCTCAGTCACCTTGCGCTTGAGCTCGGCCAACTGCTCCGCCATCGCGTCCAGATCAACCGCCTCTCCAAGCGTGGCGACGGTGCCTTCAATCCGCGCGATTTCGGCTTCGAGTTGCGCCAACGTGCGCTCAGGGCGCTCCTGTTCCTCCAGCGCCCGCTTCTTTTCGTCGAGCCGCATTCGGAAATTGCCGAGGTCGCTTTCGGCCCGAACTCTGGCTTCGGAGGCGATTCTAGCCTGAACCTGAGCGCTCCGAAACGCTTCTGTCAAACCAGATTGTTCAGGCGCACCATGGGCAGGCGCAGGATGATCATGGGAACCACAGACAGGGCAGGGCGCCCCTTCGGTCAACTTTTCCGCGAGAATGATCGCTTGCGTGCGCGAAAGCCGTGCCTCGGCATCTACCAAGGTCGCATCAGCGGCTTGCGCCGCGTCGGTTCTTGTCGCCAGTTCACTCGATGCCGCTTCAACATTTCGTTGAGCATCCGCGACAGCTTCTTGCGCCCTAGCATACGCCGCTGCCTTGACCCTTTCTCGGTTGAACTCGGCCAGCTCACCGGTCAGCTGGCCTCGCTCCGTTTCGGTCTTTCGCGCTTGATCAAGCGCCAGATCGGTCGCATCGCGCTGAGACTTGAGCTTCTCTCGGGCATCAATGGCCTCGGTCAGAGCCTTCTTCGCTGAAGCTTCGTCCTTCACAGCGTCGTCAAACGCGCTTCTAAGATCCGCTGCCTGCCCGACCTGCTTCTCGATCGCCTCCAACCTTGTCAGGTCAGCCTGAACTTGTTGCCGTCGGTCCTCGCCAGACTGTGCCTCAGCAAGTTTCTTTTCCGCCAACTCCTTCGCGCCAGTGGCGATGTTGAGTTCCGCCTCGGCCTTCGTGACAGCCTCCACCGCTTTCAGGCTATCCTGCTCCGCATCGCACCAAGCCGTCTCAAGATCACGGGCCTGCAAGGCATTCCGGACAGCCTCAATGCGCTTGGCCAGCTCTTCGACCTCGATCGTTCTCTTTTCTAGATCATCGACAGCCTGCTGTGCCGTGTCGGCAGAAGAAAATGCCTTTTCGATTTGCTCGCCTTCGGTCAGAGCTTTGCGCGCAGCTTCGTTTGCCATCTCCGCACCACGCTGAACGCCCTGCTTTTCTTCGACTTCGGCTGCGGCTGCAGCAATCCCAAGTTCAAGCGCTTCGGCGCTCTCGAACCCGCGTTCCTCGAGGCGAGCCAGGTAGAGCGCGCGCTGGTCGCGCAACGCTCGTTCTGCCGCTGAGGCTTCTTCCTTCAGCCTTGCGGCGAGATCGCGATAGACCTTCACGTCGAAAAGATCCCGCAATATCTCGACCCGCTCATCCGTTTTTGCGGCCAGGAACGTCTCGAACTTGCCTTGCGGTAAGAGCACGATCTGTCGAAACTGATCTGCCCCGTAGCCAAGCAGCGCCTCGACCTGCTGCCCTACTAGCGAGACCTTCTTTTCCGCAATGACACGGCCGGACTGACTCGGACCAAGAGTGTCCACCGGAATCCCGGTGACGTCGAATAAAGAAGCTTCCGCCGCGTCCTCAGTGGTCCCTTCACCGCGTGCCTTCGGACGTTCCTGCGCCGGACGACGACGGATCAGGTAGGCCTTGGTGCCCAGCTCAAAGACAAATTCGACTTCGGTAGGTAGATCCGAAGCGGCGTGATCCGAGCGTAGTGAACGTGGTTCCTGATCAGTCCTAGTCGGCGCCCCGAATAGCGCGAAGGACATCGCCGAAAACAGCGTCGACTTTCCCGCGCCGGTCTGACCATAAATTCCAAACAGACCCGTCTCCAGCGCGGACCGGAAATCGACTACCTCGGTTGTGGCAAATGGCCCGAAGGCTTGAAGCGATAGGCGAATGGGTCTCATGTCTGCTCCTCCCCGGAGGCTACTGCGTGGAGCTTTTCCGCGACGATCGCGACTTCGGTGGCGTTTGGTTCCCGGCCGCGCACAACCTTCACGAAGTCGCCAATCATCTCGATCGGCGTCACAGTGGCCCGCCCGCTGCCGAGCGCCTCGGTCTCCGCCGCGCGCTCCTGCCGGGCATAGGCCAGATGGCAAGCATTGGGATAGGTCGCGCGCAACCGCTTCATCGGATCGATCAGAGGGTTCTCATCCGTCAGGATGGCCTGGATGAAATCATCAGACGGCGTTCCCTCCAGAAGTTCCGAGAATTCCCCGGTAAGCGAGCGCACTTGCCGGATCGGTCGGAACGGCACGGTGCGGATCTCGGCCCCTTCAGCCTGCAGATCGACGACAGTCATTGATTTTTCGTTTCCTGCCTCGTCGAACCCGAAAGCGAGCGGTGCGCCGGAGTAACGAATATGGCTCGCGCCCACTTCCTGCGGCTTGTGCAAATGTCCTAGTGCAACATAGTCCGCCCCGTCGAAGACATCGGAGGGAACAGTTTCGATACCCCCGACTCGCGTCAAGGCCCGCTCGGTCTCGCCAACCGCACCCCCCGCGACGAAAGCATGGGCCACGACGACCCAACGCGCCCCATCAGGCACCTGCCTCCTCGCCGCAGCGATCTGAGCGGCAACGACTTCCGCTGGCGCATTAATGCTTTCATCCCCGAACACCTCGCGTGCGGCGTATTCATAGGAAAAGGGCAGTGCGGAAAAGGCGATCTCGCCTTGCGCGTCACGCAGCACCAGTGGCGCCTCTACCGCGTCGGCAATCCCGCGCACCAGCACACGAGACGCGGTGGAAAAGACAGACATTGCCTCGATCCGGTCGCCAGAATCGTGATTTCCAGAGATCATCACCACAGCGGCTTCGGTCTCCTCCGCCACGCGCTTGAGAAAACGATTGAACTGCCGGATCGACGAATTGGGCGGCGAGGCACGGTCAAAAACGTCCCCCGCAATGACAAGAACATCGGCCCGTTCGGCCACAAGCGCTTCAAGGATCTGACCCAGGATAACCTCATGATCATCCTCGAGGCTCAACCCCATGAACTGCCGCCCCAGGTGCAGATCTGCTGTATGAAGTATTCGCATCCGATCAATCCATTTTCTATACGTATAGTAAATGTATGGACCTTGCGCGCCGAGTCAAGTACTGCTTCGTGCATGAGCCTAGAAGACCTCAAACACGCGCAACGCGAGCGAATTTTGTTCCTCGATCAATGCCTGACCTGGAGAGGTCAGGCGAACCGTCGTGACTTGATGGAACGATTCAATATCTCGATGGCACAGGCTGCCGTTGACTTTCGAACCTATCTCTCTCTGACGAACACGCCGCCAGTCTATGACGCCGGGGAGAAGGCCTACTTCTCGACCGGCGACCACTGCGCATTGACTGAGGCTGGCCCGGAACAAGTTTTCGAATTGCTCGATGGCAAGGCGGCATCGCTTGGCGCGAGCATCCCGCTTCCCACTCGCGTGATGGATTCCACCGTCGTCGCACAGCTCTACCGCGCGATGAAGGGCGAACGAGACATCCAGATCACCTACACCTCGATGTCAAGCGGCCTCTCCGACCCTCAGTGGATCAGTCCAGTTCAGTTTCATTTTGACGGAGAGGCAATCTATCTCCGCGCATGGAGCTATAAGCACAGTGCGTACCGCGATTACCTCCCAATACGAATAGCGAAACAAACTGAGATGAAAACGCGGGAGCGGCCTGCTCCCCTGCCTTTTGACACGGACTGGAATAGCTTAGTGCGCTTGTGGATACGCCCGCGTTCAGATCTATCCGATGCGCAAGCTCGAGCCGTCCGGCTAGAGTATGGCTTTGACGACAAAACGCATTTGCTGATCGAAACGCGTAAGGCGCTCGCATTTTATGTCGTAAGACGATGGCGCCTCGATGACGAAAAAGCTCGGCTAGAATTAGATAGGATGGAAGAATTGGGTGCGTAAAGTACGCCCTGCGCGAAAAAACTGCAAATTCAATGCCGAACAGGATGATATAAAACAGTGGCCCTGTCTGCATCTGTACGCCAACATGAGCCTAATGAAACTGACATAGTAAGCTGACATCTTAATTTCCGCATGACGGAGGCAAGGCATTTCGGCCAAGTGGGATACAGAACGCACGACAGACACGCCCCCTGCGCACACTATCCAAACTGCGCTGCTAACAAGCGCAACAAGCTTCAATGCGGTTGGAAAGCCGGAGCCTTTTCAGACGGCCGCCGTAGACGGGCGAGATCGAGCGTGGAATATTGAACCAAGTGCTAGATGCGAGGATGCAGAAGCAAGTGTTGAGGGAGCGTAAGTTGACTGTCAGTGTTCATAATCCCGATCAGTATATGGCGGCGCTTAGGACGATCGTCGCGCAGGGCCGGAAGCGGATCGGGCTGTTGGTTGGCGCTGGAGCTTCTGCCGGAATGGCAAAACCCGATGGCACCTATCCGCTCATCCCGGCAGTTGCGGGGCTCACGGACCAAGTTCTCACGACACTTGCCCCAACCTATCAAAAACAGATTGATGGCCTGAAAGCCGAACTCGCGCAGCATGACATCGAGACGATCCTTTCGAGGATTCGCTCTCTGAGCCAAGTGATTGGTTCGTCGAAAGTCCACGATCTCGACGGCCCAGGCTTTGCGACCTTCGGAGAAGCGATCTGCTCCGAGATAGGCAAGATCGTGGACGTCCGATTGCCCGAGACTGGATCAGCATATGCAGATCTCGTGAATTGGATCACGGGCACAACGCGTGACTATCCCGTTGAAATTTTCACCACGAACTACGACTTGTTGTTCGAAGAAGCGTTCGAATCCGTACGAGCGCCGTACTTCGATGGCTTCACGGGTGGTCGCGAACCATTCTTCGACCCCGTCTCAGTGTCGCGCAGTGATCTTCCCGCGCGCTGGACGCGGCTATGGAAGCTCCATGGATCGCTCGGCTGGCGCGCTAGCTCTAAGGGCGAAGTAATTCGCACGGGCCAAAGCTCAGCAAGTCACCTCGTCTTCCCCGAACACCTGAAATACGATCAAACACAGAAAGCGCCCTACGCAGCGTTGCTCGATCGCCTTCGTACGTTCCTGCTCACCCCCGACACGCTACTCATTTCTATCGGATTTTCTTTTGCCGATGCACACATCGCGGCCCGGATAGATGAAGCGCTCGCAGCCAATCCATCCTCCAGCGTATTCGCATTCCAGTACAAGATTCTAGATGAAGAGGGTCCGGCGTGCGACCTCGCGCGCCGTCTGCCTAACTTTAGCGTCTATGCACGTGACCAGGCCAAGGTGAACGGCACGCGCGGCGCATGGAAAGCTCCGGCCGAACTTCCGAGCAAGGATTGGGGGCCGATAAGGTCAACCTACATGGACGACAAAGGAAACTTCACGCTCGGTGCAATAGAACCCTTTGCTCGCTTCTTCGCGGCATCACGATCGGTTCAAGCATTTCCGACACAACCGGATCTTGCAGCATTGGCAGCGGAGGCGCCACCACCGACAGCCGCCACCGCGTCGGAGGCCAAATGAACGCCCCTACTCTTCTCGGCCATGTCGGCTCTGTCGCCGGTTCGACCGTAAGTGTGCGTCAATTCGAGGGCGTTGCTTCGGGCATTGCGATCATCGGAGGACGAAGCTACCGGGTAGGTCAGGTCGGCAGCTTTGTGCGGATACCACAGGGGTATCATGATCTTTATGCTATCATATCAGAGGTCGGGGCAAGTGCGACACCGGTGACGCTAGTCGATGCGCTAGACCGCGGCGAACGATGGCTAACCGTTCAGCTCATTGGCGAGATTGTCGAGGCCTCGTTTGAGCGAGGCATCAGCCAGTATCCGAACCTGAACGATGAAGTGCATCTGGTCACAGAAGAGGATCTGGCCAAAATCTACGGTGCAGAGTTTTCCGGACAAGTGATAGTCGGGCGACTTGCTAACGCCGAGAGCATTCCGGTCCGCCTGGACCTCGACAAGCTAGTCACGCGCCATAGCGCAGTGCTCGGCTCTACCGGGTCGGGCAAGTCCACGACTGTCTCTAGCTTGTTGCGGTCAATCTCGGCGCCTGACGGAGCAGGCTTTCCGAGCGCGCGGATCCTCCTACTCGATATCCACGGCGAATATGCCAGCGCGCTCGCCGACAACGCTGAGATTTTTCGGATTACACCCGGAGTCGGCGAGAAGCAGCTGGTCATTCCGTACTGGGCACTACGGCCGGCCGAAATACTCAACTTTCTGTGCGGGAAGTTGGATGATCGCGCAACGACCGCAATACTCGACAAGATCTTCGCAGCCAAAAGCGCGATTGCTCAAGCAGACAATTTGCCTGGTGTCGATCTGAATTCAATGACCGTCGACAGCCCTATTCCGTACAGCTTGCGAAACCTGTGGCTCGAGCTGATCGAACCAGAAGTCAAAACCTGGCTCGATCAGGCCAAGACACAACCGGCGATCATTCAGCCCGGCGACGCGACCACGCTTCGTCAACCAGCCTACCAGCCGCACACAACAACGAATTCAGCACCTTACCAGAACAACGTCGGTGTGCTCGGAATCCGCAAGCAGCTCGACCGAATGCGATCACGTATGCTCGATCGTCAGTTCGAGTTCCTGCTCAAGCCCGGTGAATGGGAGCCTGACCTGACGGGCCACGTAACGAACGACCTTCCATCCCTCCTCGAAAGCTGGATTGGCCACGAGAAAGCGATAACGGTGCTTGATCTGTCGGGTATTCCTAGCGCGGTTCTTCTAGATTTGATCGGGGCGATTCTGTCGATTATCTATGAAGCGCTCTTCTGGGGTCGCGAGCGCGATGAGGGCGGCCGAAAGCGGCCTCAACTCGTCGTTATGGAGGAAGCTCACCGGTATCTTGGTCGAGAATCCGACAACCCTGCGCGCGAAATGGTTCAGAGAATCGCGAAAGAGGGACGCAAGTTCGGTATTGGTGCAATGATCGTCAGCCAGCGTCCTTCGGAAATTGACGACACCATTCTCTCCCAGTGTGGGACTTTTGTCGCGTTGCGCCTCACCAATTCCACTGACCGCAGCAAGGTACAAGCCGCTTTGCCCGATAACCTGAGCGGTATCGCCGATAGCCTCTCGGTTCTAAGGACCGGCGAAGCAATAATAACCGGCGAGGCTGCACGGCTTCCAGTGCGCTGCCGCGTCACTCTCCCACCCAAAGACCGTCGTCCAAACAGCGAAGATCCGCTTGTAGCGGACAGCTGGAAGCGCCCCAGGGGCCCTGAAAACTATGATGAGCTTGTCGCGGTATGGCGTGCGCAGGATCCAAAGTGGAAGCCACCAGAAGTGGGCGAGAACGAAGACGAGAACGAGGGAGAAATTTGATGGAACGACAGCCAGTAACTTCCAGCAACTTGGCTGAGGTCGGGTATGACCCGGAATTAGAAACGCTCGAGGTCCAATTCAGGCATGGCGGCGTTTATCAGTATTTCAACGTGCCTGCCTTCATGTACGAGCGTCTCATGTCCGCTGACTCACTAGGTCGTTTTTTCAACGCGGAAATAAAGGGGCACTACCCCGAGGCGAAGATCTAGCGCGCTGCGTTGAAATGACTTTGAAGTTTTCAAGCCGCATTGAGATGCATCTCAAGCGCGCTTGTCTCCAATCAGTCCCAAGGGCAAAGCTGCCTACAAGATTGTCGCGCTCACCCACCCAACAATTCCTCGATGAAATCCTCCTGCCGGTCGAGTGCCGCCTCCCATTCCTTCGGCACGGCGGCTTCCCGATCGAGCGTCCCGGGCTCAGGCTGCCCGCGCCCAGCCTCCATCGTCCTCACGCTCATAGCGCGCGCTTCGCGACGCTGCGAGCGATCCCGGACAGGCGCGCGTTCGGCTGGTTTCGCCTGCTCGTCTGCGCCGGCCTCGTCTTCACCGTCGCTGCCCCATGGCCCCACGCCCTGCACATTCGGCGGATAGGGGAAGGGCTTGCCCTCCTGCCGGGCCAACATCTCTTTGAAGAAGGGATCGTCGTAATACTTGATCCGGCTCGCCTTGATCGGATGCTGGGGCGAGGCGAGGATGATGACCTCGTCGGGATCCATCAGGCGCGCTTCGGTCTCGGAAAGCAGCGGCCGCTCTTCCAGCCGCGCCGAGGTCGAGGTCGCGCCAAGGAACCCCTTGTTGCGACCATACATCCGGGTCACGGCCTCGCGGGTGGTACTGCCGACGGCGGCCGAAACCTCCTTTACAGTGCGCTGGTCACGCGGGGTGATGTAGAGCTTAAGCCCGGCCCCGTTCTCGAGGCTTTCGCGGCCCTCGGGCCCGTAGATCCTGTCAAGCGAAGCCAGTGACTGCGCAATCATCGCAACCCGGCCGCCGTAGCTCGCCAGCGAATGGATCGCGCGCTCGAGATAGGGCATCGCCCCCATCTGCTGGAATTCGTCGATCATCATCATGACCGGCCAGGGCTCATCCGGGCCCGGCTCGTTCAGGCGGATCGACGCGATGAGATCGGCGAACATCAGGCGCAGGAGCGGCGCCAGGGTCGCGATGTGATCCTCGGACACCGCGATGTAGAGCGACTGCGGGGTCTTCCGAAAGGTCGAGAAATCGAAGTCACTCGCCTCGGTCGCGGAGCGGACCGCCGGGTTGTCCCATTGCTTGAGACCGGCGGTCATCAGCGCCTGGATGTTCGAGGTTAGCAGCCGCGACGAGGCCGAGGCCGCATTGGTCCAGAGCTCGCGCAGGATGTCTTCCTCGGCCTCGTCTGCATAGGTCTTGTACTGGGCGTTCTTGTATTCGCCCCCGGCGACGATCTTGTTTACCTCGCCGAGGTTCGGCGTGCCACGCTGGATCGCCAGCAGGCAGGCCGCGACAAAGATCGACTTGCCAGCCTCGGAGAAGGTGTCGAGCGTCTTGTTGTCCTTGTCGAGGAAGAGGTCGGCGAGGATCGAGACCTCGGTGAAGCGCTGTGCGAAGCTCGGGGCCTTTGCGATCCGCGCGAGCGGGTTGTAGCGATGCGTGGCATTGGCCCAATCAAACGGGCTGAAGCGATAGACCTCGTCACCGTTCAGCGCCCTGAGCCGCGCGGTCTTCTCAAAGTTCTCGCCCTTCACGTCGAGCACTACGACCGAACCCGCGAAGCTCAGAAGGTTCGGGATCACGAAACCCACACCCTTACCGGCACGGGTCGGCGCCACCATCATCACATGCGGGATTATCGTCGAGGAAATGAACTCCGCCTTCGAGGTCGGCGCGCCAAGCTTGCCGCAGACAAAGCCCTTGCCGGGGGCCTGGAGCATGTCGTTCTTCTTCAGCTCCGCCTTGGTCTGCCAGTGAGCCGAGCCGTAGTCGTCGCGCTCCTTCTTCCAGGTCCAGGCCAGCGCCAAGACGCCGAGACCAATTGCGCCAAAGCCGACGGCGCCGAAGCCAACCTTGAAGGCTTCGGGATGTGCCGCGCGGGTGCCGGCGCTCGCCTTCCAGAGCGCCAACATGTCGAAGCTCTGAAACCCGGTTTTCAGGGCCAGGGTCAGGTAGAAGGCGGCAACGATGGTGCCGATGACGGCGCCGCAGATCACACCAAAGAGGAGCGCGGCCCAGAGGGGGAGTGTCTTGGTCATGGTGGTCATCTCCCCCTTAGAATTCCATATCGTCATCGAGACCGCGGTCCCGACCGAGATTACGTCCCAGCTCCTGGGCCTCCTGCTGGCCGCGCAGCCGCGCCACTTCGGTCGCCTTGTCCTGCTGCAACCCGGCGGCACGGTCGGTGAAGACCTGGTCGCCCGTTTCCTCAAACGTCATTTCGAGGAATTCCTGCGTGACGGTGATCTGGTCAAGCTTGCTCGGCAGGGCCGCATCCAGCACCTCGTAGTTGCCACGGCGTAGCTCGGCCAAGCCTTCTTCTCCCAACTCCTTGAAGAGTTCGGATTGCAGGGTCCGCTCGACGGTCTCTTCCTGTTCCTCGGTGAGCTTGCCGTCCCGCAGCATGTCGGCGAGGTCCTGCAGGTAGGGATTGGGCGTCCGGTCATCCTCGTCGATGAGGGGCAACGTCGCCTCCTCCTCGTCCGCGAGGGTTCGGCCGATCTCGACGCCCATCTCCTTCGCCCGCTCCATCAGCGCATCCATTACGCCGTCGACCTTTTCCAGCGCGACGTCGAGCTGGTCGTCACTCGCGGTCTCCACGCTGAGGCCATCCTTCGCGAGCACCGCGTTCATGTCCCGCTCAACCCAGTCCTGCGCCATGCCGTAGTTGCGCGTGCCACCCGCCGCGATCCGGGCCAACAATTCCTCGCTGTCCATGCCCACCTCCTCGGCGCGCTCGAGTACCTCGCGCAGCCCGTCGTCATTGCCGGACCGCAGCGCGGCGATCAGCACCTCGCTGCCCGCCCCCGGCGGATAGGGTTCTTCGAGCTGCTTGCCAAAGCGCGCGCGCAGGTCCGGGTCCGGCACCATCTGCGAGAGGTCCGCGATGATCGGCGCGGCCTTGGCTTCAAAAGCGGCCCGCTCGGCCGGGTCCAGTTCCTCGGCCTTGAGCCTCAACGCCTCGATCGTGCGCTCGGAATAGTCGATCGCGTCACCGACGGTCTTGATGTCCTTCATGTCTATCTCTCCTTCGGTGAAGTTCCACGGCGTGCCGGAGCCAAGCCCGTCCGCCATGCCGCGGACCGCACGTGCCATGTGGCGCTGGTCCATCCGGTCCAGCAGGTCGGCGAGGTTCTTGTAGTCCTTGGCGAAGCCCACCACCTGCGCCTGCGCGATGGCGGATTCCTGGGCCGTCATGACGATCTCGCGCGGCAGCCTTGCCTCTTCCTTCGCGCGGTAGATCTCCTCGATGCCGGCGGGCTTCTCGAAGATGCCACGCTCGAGCCGGGTGGTGGCGTCGAGCATGACACCATAGCGCTCCGCGATCTCAGCCTGCTTCTCGCGCATGAGCTGCGGCGACATCACGCCCTCCGCCCAGCAGGAGAACCAGGTGCCCTTCTCGACGCCGCGGTTGTTCAGGATGATATGGGCGTGCTTGTGCGCCCGGTCGTCATGGACCGCGAGAACATAGTCCCACTGATCGCCATATTCGCCGCTCTCAAAGAAATGCTCCGTCCAGTCCATCGCGATGTCGCGCACCTGGTCGATGGATACGTCGGTCGGGAAGGACAAAAGCATGTGTGAGGTGAACCCGAGCTTTGTCGAGCCGCGCCAGGTCCCGGCCCAGTCCTCGATGATGTCCTCTTTCTGCTCGTCGGAAAGCACCGCCGCATCGGTCAGCGCATTGGTCATCGTCGAGTAGGTATAGACCGCCTTGTCGTTGATGTAGGAAATCTGCGCCCCGAGCGAAGCACGCGTCTTGCAGCCTCCGGCTCGGATCCGTTTGAAGACCGCCGCCCGGCTCTGACCCGACGCTGCCTTCAGCGCGTTGCGCGCCGACATGGATCCGACGCGCGCGAAACTCCGTCCCTGGCGTCGTCCCGCCAGCCGGGCGTCGATCCGCGCCGCGGCCTGACCTCGGATGCGCTCATCCTCCCAGAGCCGCCCCATGACCGAGGTGTAGAGGGCGAGGGGATCAGCCATTTCTGACGAGCCTCAATCCGCGTTCGATCGCGCGCGGGCCATCCTCCAGAACCGCGCTCTCCGTCCCCTGCCCTTCTTCCTTTAGCGGCCACTCCTGATGACGCAGCACCTGCGCCGCATCCTTCATCCGACCCATCTCACGGCTCATCGACTGCGCCAGATCAAGCAACTCGATCAGCATCGCGCGGTCGGCGTCCGAGACCTCCAGCCGACCGCGATGGACCACCTTGGCAAGCACCAATCCGGCGTCGCTCACATCCTTCGCTTGACGCCATGCGGCGCAGAACTCCGCAATCAGGTCACGGGGCACATCGAGAAATCCGCACCGTCCGCGCAGCACCGCATTCAGCGCCTGGGATCGGTTGGCAAAGCCCCGTTCGCGCCAGTCCGCGTCGAAGGCATCGAGCTCGGATCGACTGGCCCGGAAGGCCACCGTCTCGCTCGGATCGCGCACCGCGAGCCCCTCGCCCGCCTCCTCTTTCGCGAGCCGGTTCACGTGGCGCGGAGAGATGCCGAACGCCGCCGCCAGATCCTTGGCACTCTCGCCCGCCGCGAAGCGCCGCGCGACTTCGATGCGCTCTTCAAGCTTCAGGTTTTTCGCTGGCCTCGGCACGGGTCAGACCCCCTCGGACAAAATGTGCAAACATTGGCCATATCCTGCCAACGTCTTCCTTCTCTCCTTCGCTTATACTTCAATACATCACATTGCGCAATATTACGTTTTGCATGTTGTGTCTTTTTGCGGGCATTGGACGCCGTCAAGACCCCGCGTCGCGGCGCGACCTGGAACGGGTCCCGCCCTCATCGATGCAGGACAACCAGGTCGAAAAAGCTTCCGAAACTTGTGTTCAAGACGCACGCGACGACAGACAAACCGAACGCTCGAGCCGGTCACGGATCGGGCGCCAGAAACACGAAAATGGCCCGCGCTGGATGGCGCGGGTCGCACCCTCTGAGGGCGTCGCGAAGCTTCTTAGAGACGGCGTCAGAGCCCTGTGGATCCGAAGACCCGCAGGGGTGTCTGGGTCAGTGACCCAGTCCCTGATTGCGTAGGTCGTCGTAGCGGCTGCGGGCGATCAGAGCCTCGGTCTCGAGGCTGTCGAGTAACTCGGGATGGGCGTCTTCATCAAAGGCGGCGAGGTAGGCATCGAAGGCAATGTCGGCTTGCAGTTCGGCGAGGTCGATGGATTGTTCGAGTGTCATGGTGTGATCCTTTCCGTTGATCGTCGTTGGACGGATCGTGGAAAAGACCGGGGGCATGAGAGCGGGCTGCACCCGGCACGGGGCGGAATGAAATGGAGCACGCCGAGGGCAGGTTTGTTGTGAGCGGTGCCTCGCAGCGCTCAAGGCGCAGCCGTCCAGAAACCTGTCCCCGGCGTTGCCGACCGCTCGACCCCGGGCTAGCGATCTGAAAGGCCAACAGGTCGACGGAAAGGCGCGCGGCGGTGGCCCTGAAGTGAGACGCTGCCCCCCGGGATGCACGACGATGATTTGCGATTTCGTTGCCTGCGGCAAAGGGTGAGTTTGCCGCCCCTTGGCGCTTCGCCTAGACGACCGTGGCGCGGGTTGCTCAACTGAGAGAAGGGGTGCGCTTGGCCTCTCTCAGCGGGCTGCCAGCTCTCCCTGCGGACATTCGGTTCCGACTTGGGTTCGCGCGATGCACGTTGTAGCTGAACAAAAGGATCGGAGCCGCGTCAGCGACCTATCCAATCTGACTATCCGCCTCGGCGTCCGCGTCCGAAATATGCGGCGTCTTTCGGACACCAATCTTGCGCCCGCCCGGGACAAGTTCCCCCGGAACGAGAAAGTGCCAGACCGCCGAGGCGGTCTGGCCCCTGGCTCAGGCTGCGTCTTTCGGACCCCAGGGGATGACGGCCTGCAGGGACAGATCGTCCTGGTTCGCGGCCTTGCCGAGGTTGGCGTTGAAGCCGTGGTCGCGGATGGTCAGCGTGTAGTAGTCGGCGCCGGTCTCCTTGTTTTGCTTCTTCCAGATGCCGCCGCACTCGACCAGCTTGCCGCGCGGGGAGCGGCCGAGGACGCGGTGCGTGGGGGCCATCGGGTTCGTGCTTGCGACGGGCTCGACCGTGATGTCGAGGTCGAAGGTCAGGGTCGAGATGGAGCCGACGCCCTTGGCGGTTTCGATGTCGGCGCTGGTGAATTTGATGCAGTTCGTGGTCATTGCTCTTCTCCTTGTTTGCGTTGCAATGATGGTCACCTTGCAGCTGGCCAAGGCCCGGCCACACCGAAGGCGAAGCACAGCGGAGAGGGGCAGGCGCCGATCTTTTTGCTCCGCGCGGAATGGCCCGCAGGGGCAGGGGAAAAAGATCGGCGACAACCTTTGTGGACGGGACGACAGCTGCGACCAGCATGTCATGCAACTCAGACAAAGGGAGAAGTGCGGGGCCGCGAAGGAAACTGGGTGAACAGCCGAGGGAGAGAAATGCCTGTGGTGGCGATATTTCTGTCCTCTCGCTCCGAGCCGCATCCCGACCAGTCGGAGCTTTGCTGACCCTGCCTCACGTGCCGCGACGGCTGGTTTCCGTGGCAACGCGATGTGTTTTCTGGACGAACAGCATGGAGACCGTCGAAGCTTCGACAACGTGTCCGGATCACTCGAATTTCGAACGGACCCTCTACGGCAGCCCGATAGCCTGCGATCCGCGCATCACGACCATCACCGACCTTCTGCCAGCTGCGGCCAATGCAATCCGGCGGTCGCCGGAAATCGTTTGCGACCCATGATGACAGGGCGGCACAGCATGTCCGGCAAAGCACGGAACAACAGCGGCCGAGACGCGACGTACGAGATCACTGATGTCACGCGCCCGCCCCAGCGACCGTAACCGAATGGCCGAGATGAAGCGTTGCCACGACCATGCGACGGCTGGTCGAGCTGGCTCCGGAGGAGACGGCACGGCCAGCGGCACGTCGCAGGGAGAGGCGGCGTTTCAGCTCGGGGAGGGCGGCTGCGTGCAGCCGACCGAGTAGGGCGCGGTCCTGACCAAAGGGCAGGAGGGGCCAAGATCATCAAATCCGGACGACTGTTGCACACAAAGTATCCGGAGCCTCTCCGCACCAAAAGATGGAAAGCTAGGACAACTCTCAACGAGAAAGACGCCGAACATTTCGTTCGCTCCACTGCAATTGGGTTGGGCCATTATCTGGAGGTTGGCTTTCTAGCTGCTTGCGATAACCTTCAGCCGCATGGCGCGCGTTTCAAGGAGATAAGTCTCCACGCTGGCCAGTAGATGCAGTCCCTCCTCTGTGACAGCCGATCGCGACAGGCCAGGCTGAACGATGCGCACATCGAATTCGTAGCGATAGTCCTGCCAATTCGCTTTCAGCTTTTTGAGGAATGCGGCTGTTCCCTGTTCGAAGCGGGAAGTCTGGCCCTTCTCCAGCCGTATCTTCTCCCGCTTCAACATATGTATGAGCATTCTGTTGGGCCGATCACGCCAGCGTGCGGATTTCTGCGCTTGCCCGCAAACTTCATAGAGATCCTTCACTCGCGCGCCGGGCGTGTCGGAACTGGAGTATTTGCAATGGTGAAGCGTCACTTGGACGAGACCTTCAGTCACTCGAAGGGTGACGACGTCCGCGATCTCTCCAGCCCCATCATCGTCGAAGATGATGTCAAAGGCGTCGCCTTCTGCGAGCAATGTCTCGATTACGCGCCGTTGCACTGAGTCAGTCCGCTTTTCAGGACCCTGCGCCTCGGCACGTATATTGGTCTCCGACCAATCCCAAACCTCGATCCGATCAGCGGAATACGGTTCCACCAAGACGCCTTCAGGCAGAGCATAAAGGTGACTGTAGATCAGCAGTGAACCATCCCCAAAGTCGATCTGTGGGGAATCCTCGCCGAAGGATTCCGAGAGCGACTTCGTCTTGCCGCTGACCTTGACGGTTGTTTTCGGCCCATAGCGCTGCGGATAGCTGGCACCCCCTTCAGCAAAAACGATTTCGAATTCGGCGATGTGGTTATCGCTGCGCACCGTGAAGCGCAATGGACCCGTGCGTTCATGATCCAGAAGCTCGATGTCGCATTCAGCGAAGGCTACGGGTTTGTCGCCGAAACTGATTTCGATCCGGTCCTCGATTTGCGTCAACAGCGATTCCGGCCAGTGGATCGCGACCGGAGGCACCTGCGGGCGTTCGCTGATCTGGCGAGGTCGCATCGCACTCTTGAAGACGCCATCGGTGGTGATCCCTGGATCTTTGACGGCTTTGCCGATATCCGCGCACCAATCGACCCAATCAGTCAGATCGCGAACCCGCGAAATCGACCAGAACTTGCCTTTGGCCGAACAGCCACGAGAGGCGGGAACACCGTCGAGGAAACCGGTTGCGAACACGTTGTTCTTGATGCGCGACTGGGACTTCGCAGTGTCGAGTCCGTCGGCGACATCGACACCCATATACATGGAATAGCGGACACCGCGTCCCTGATGGTGCGTCAGGCCAAGATTGCGCAGGATCAGGCGATTGAACCCATGCAGGCTGCGGAAGACCTCCTCGCCCTCGACCCGGCGCGCTGCCTCACCGCAGACCGCCTTGGCCAATCGGTCATACGGTCCCTTGATCGAGCTGCTGATATATAGGAGCTGACTATCGGGATCCCAATGCATCATGTGCAGGTCCCAGGTGACATTGGTCGCGTGCTGGGCCGTGGTCCAGCCGGCCTGCTCTTCGGAGCGGGTGACGAAGATGGCGACACGCTGGTGTGGGTTGACCTTCATGCCGAGATATACGCCGGGACTATATAAGTCCTCGGCCCGCAAAGGCTCCCAACCGTCGCAGTTGGTGCGATAGACGACGGCGTTCATCTTCGGTTCGAGCGTCTGCAGGGGAATGTCGCTCAAGTCGCCGACAAAGCCCTTGAACATCTCGGCACGGCGGACTTGCCGGTCGATCTTCGCGGTGCTGAGTGCCTCGACCAGCGCATTCCAGTCGGCATCCTCCGCATAGAGCTTGGCCAGCGAACGATCAATGTCGTCAATGCCGGTGTTGGCGATGACCGTGGCGTCGCCGAGGCGTGGATCCTGGCGGGTGAAGCGGCCGACAAACTGGATGGTAACGGCGATGCTCTTGTGCGGGTCGTGCAGGGCGGCGATCTTCAGTTCCGGCAGATCGAAACCTTCGCCGAGCATGTCCACGCAGACAATGATCCGGCTCTCGAAGCGCCGCAGAGCGGCAAGGTTTGCACGGCGTTCACGGATCGACTGCTGGCTATGGACGATGACCGGACGAAGTTCTGGGTACATCTCGCTGTAAAGCTGGTGGAGGGCTCTGGCGCGGTCGATAGTTTGGCAACGCGCCATGGCGAGATGGTTGAGGCTGACGTCCAGATCACCCTGGAGGACTTCGCCGAGCTTTCCCGCGATCGCGAGATCGGCGTCTGCCTGATCGAGCCCGAAGACCGCCTCGAAGCGAATCGGCTTGAAATAGCCTTCGGCCTGCGCCTTCTTGAGCGGATAGGTGTAGATGAACTCGCCGTCGACGCGCCGGCCGTCCTCACGGAATGGTGTGGCGGTGAACTGGACGATCGGGAGCGGTGGCTCACGGTCCGCGAATAGGCCCCGAAAGCGCGCCCATGTCGGGGCGCCGATGTGATGAGCCTCGTCGATAAACAGCGCCGAGGCGCGTGCCGCCATCCGCTCCTGGACCGCCGCTTCGGCGCGACCGGCGATCTGCATCGTTGTGACGATGACATTGGCACTGTCGAAGATCTCATCCACGTCGGCTAGCCTCGTCGGAATGTGCGAAAGGCGCATCACCACTGGAAATGCTGCCTTGTCTTCCAGGCATTGCTGTTGCCTCAGCACGCCGAAGGTCTCGAACTTGCCCGCGATCTGCTCTCGAAGGGCGTCCGTCGGCACTACGACCAGTAGCCTCTCGAAGCGCTGGTGGACGTTGAGCGCGAGCATGGTTTCCGTCTTGCCGGTGCCCGTCGGCATGACGATGGTGGCCGGATCGATCGATCGCGTCGCATGGGCCAAAGCCGCGTGCAGTGCGCCGATTTGAGGACGTCGCAGACCGAGCTGGGCTGGCCGCTCGTTTTCGGCTGCTCGTCCCTCGCGGAGATGAAAGGCGCCCGACCAAGATGCCGAAACCGCGGCCAGCCGTTCGACCCGCGCTTGGCGACTCAACGTGTCGATGCGGATGGGCAACGGGGCCATCCACCGGCCTTCGCCGGCGTCGAGTGCTTCTACGATCTGCGCCGGCTCACTCGCGCCGGGGACCAGAAGAATGAGCTCCGCCTCCAGCGACGTAGCGGTCTTCGCGTTGATGATCTTCAGTATCTCGCCAGACGGCAGCGTGGTTTCATGACCAGTCACACGGCGGATTGAAAAGGGACGCAGACGGCACCGTACGCGCTGCGGCGGAGCCGCCAATTGGCGTATAGGGCTTCCCAGGGCCTTGCCCTCTATCGCAAGCCGAGCAGGCAGCAGCAGTTCGACTTCGGGATTGAAGAGATCATCTTGGACGGGCTCGGTGCGCTTGCGGGAGGCCATGGTCGCGTCCTCGGCTATGCCGCAATCGTCTGGGGAGAAGGCGGGACGGTGATCACCGTCCCGTTCGTCATCAGAACGATCAGGCCCCGTTCGGCTCCGGTCATATCGAGATAGGCACGCACCTGAGCCCGATAGTGATCAAGCGTCTCCTGGGCGGGATTCACGTCGCTCTTCCAGTCGATCACGACGGCTGGCCGACCTTCCGGATTAACCGAAATCGCGTCCGCGATGCCCGCCGTCGCAACCAGTTCGGCCTCCTCTTGCTGAAAGGCATAGACCGGAAACTCAGCGAGCAATGAGGGACGCAATGCCGCCACCTCCGACAAGGCCAGCGTTCGCGTCACGCAACCGGCCAGTTCCTCAGGCGAAAGCCCGTCCGCCGGATCGGAGGAAGGCTCCTTGCCGAGCGCAGAAATGAGGTCTCCAGCACGCGCGGTGAGCGCCTCGTCGGCCTCGTTGCATTCCCCTGTCAGGACTTCTTCCATGAGCTTGTGAAGGATCAAGCCACGTTCGCGTCCGCCCCGGATGGAGGCGAGCGCGTCGGCGTCCGGCACCTGAGCATCAGCCGAACCGGCCCAGATGTCCGGTTCTTCTTCCTGAAGCACTGAACCTGTTGTCGTCTCGTCGCGGCTCGGCGCAAGCCAGGTCAGATGCATCTGCCTTTCGACAATCGCACCAGCCTCAGTGGCGAAACTCTCCCGTGTCTGACCGTTTTCTGTAGCGGCTGTCGCCGCGATCGTGTCGAGCGGCAGATGCGACACGTCAAGGTGAGGGAGATCTGTCAGGGACAGGTCCACCAGGCCGATCCAGGCTGATTTCGAAGGCGTTACGTCGAGCCGCGGCAAGACCAAGAGTTCCCGGGCGCGGGTTGCTGCGACATACCAGAGCCGGACCCGCTCGCAGTCCAGTTCATCCTTCTCTGCCTGCCGCGCCGCGTCATAGCCGGACGGAGGGACACCCAGAACCGGGCAGTAGAAGGTATCAGTCTGGCGATCGGTCACAGCGCTGTCGGGCGCCATTACCCCTGTCATAGTGTTGATGGGGATGACGACCGGCCATTCAAGACCTTTCGCGGCATGCATCGTGTAGAGGGCGACGGCTTCTTCCTGCGCATCGGGCCGGCCTTCCACCGCGCGGGCCTCATCCGCCCATGCCGCCGTCATTGCCTCGGAAAAGGCCCGCAGACCCCGTACCGCATAGCTGACGGCGAGGCTGAGATAGAGATCGACATTGGCAAGTGCTCGTTCTGCCTGACCGCGATGCCGCTCCAGAAGAACCGGGCGTACCCGAAGGACGTCGACGGCCTGCGAAAGAAGATCGTGTGGTGTCGTGCTTTTGGCGCGTTTCTGGAGCCCTTGCAGCCGCTCGATCACATCGCGCGCCAGCGGATGCACTATTGCCGCGAGGTCGACGCCGAGGTCGAGCCGTGGGATCCGGACGGGTTCTTCTTCCGAACGCGGAAGCGCCCAGACGATGTCCAGAAGCTCCTCTTCGCTGAGCCCGACAAGCGGGCCGCGCAGCAATGCGCCGAGCGCCAGCGTATCACGACGATCGGCGAGAACTCGCGTGATCGCGATAAGGTCCTGCACTTCCTGCCGGCGAAACAGACCTTTGCCGGCCTGGGTTGCGACCGGGATGCCCCGGAGCTCAAGGGCTTCTTCATAGCGCCAGAGTTCCGCGCCGGTCGGGGCGAGCAAGGCGATGTCGCCCGGCTGGCAGGGGCGTTGTGCACCGGCTTTGCGATCCTGGACCGGATGGCTGCCGATCAAGCGTGCGCAAAGTTCAGCCACCGCTTCGGCTTCGGCGTCGCGTCGTTGCTCGGCACTGGCCTTGCCGTTCTCGTCAGCGACCGCGATATCGATCGCCGAGACGCAGACGCCGTCTTCCGGATCGTCGTGGAAGGGATCAAGCGCTGTGAAGCCGGGCTGGCCATCAGCCGACAGGACAGTCTCGAACCGTTCGTTGACGAAGGTGAGGATCGAGGCACAGGAACGGAAATTGGTCGAGATCGAGACGAGGCCGTCCGCGTCGTGTGTCGAGAAGGCCGTGCGAGCCTGGACGTAAGCGCCGACATCCGCGCCGCGGAAGCGATAGATTGCCTGCTTGGGGTCGCCAACCAAGAAGAGTGCGCCCGGCCGAATCCGGAAACGCGTCCAGTCCTGCGGATCATCACCGGGATCACCGCATAGACGCCAGAAGATTTCGGCCTGAAGCGGGTCGGTGTCCTGAAACTCGTCGACCAAGACCTTTGAATACCTCTGGCCGAGCGCCTGTCGCACAGTTTCATGGTCGCGCAACAGGTCGCGCGCGGCGTAGATGAGATCGTCAAAATCGAGCTGGGCGCTGGCGCGCTTGTGCTCACGATAGCGCGCAAGGATTGTGCCTGCTTCGTCGATCAATGTCGTGAGGACCTGGCCGGAAACCACCTGGAGTAGTGCGGCCCATGCGGCACAGCACGCTTCGTACAAACCGCTGGCCGTATCGTTCAGCCTGTCGCCGTCTGCCTTGGACAGCCCTGCCTGCTTTGCCGCTGCCGCCCATTTGCCCTTCTTGCGGTAGGCGTAAAAGCTGCCCGTCCCGGTCGTAAGGTCGGGATGCGGGCGTGCAACCAGCAACCCGACGAGCCCGGCGGGCGTGGAACCATCTGTAACCGATGGAAGGGCGGCCGCCATTTCAGAAAAGCGCACGGCGAAGACCTCCGTTTCCGGCTCATCAACGCCGGCGCCTTGCACAAAGGCCGAAAGTTCGTCGGCCGCCTGCTGGAAGGCTTGCAGGTGACCTGCAAAGGGCATCGCCTGCGGTGCGACCAGTTTCCTCGACCGCCGGAGGGCTTCGGCGATCTTGTGCATCAGAGCGACGGTCTCTCCCGGGTTATGCAGCACCATCTCGGCGAGGACGCCGCCCTGATCGCCAGACAATCGCTCGCGCAGCCAGCCTTCGACGATTTCGAGGAAGTTGAGATCGGCCTGGTTGCGGTCGATGACCGCTGCGCCCGGATCGATATCCGCTTCCGCCGGGTAGGGCTTGATCAATCGCTGGCAGAAGCCGTGGATGGTCGAGCAGGTGATTTCGTCGATCGCCGTGCTGGCCGACATCAGATTCTCGCGCTGTGCCGCAGACAGTCCCTCCGGCAAGCCGGCGCGGAGCTCCGGTGCGATATGGCCGGCGGCGAGATCTTCGACGAAATCCCGAACCCGCAGGAGGAGCTCGCTGGCCGCCAGTTCGGTAAACGTGACTGCCGCGATGGAACTTGGCGCGACACCCTGCGCCAGCATGACAGCGATCCTGCCGGCCATCACGGCGGTCTTGCCCGATCCCGCGCCGGCCTCAACCAGAATGGATCGGTCATGACGGCTGATCGCGTCATGCCGGGCGCCATCATCATTCAGAACTTTCACGCTGCTCATCATTCCGCCTCCCAGATCGGCGCGACCTCACTGAGCCGCTCGGTCGAGGCGGCTTGTTTGCGTTTGCAGTAGGTGGCGCCTGCGTTTGCCGGCAGGGCAAAAGCGAGATCGTCGTAGTCGCCTCCGGTATCCGGCCCGGGCAGTGCCGCGCCGCTGGCCAATGCGGTTCTCGCCGCCCGCAGATATGCCTTGATCTCCGCCAGGACGATGTCCGGCTCGTCGAGCTGGAGATCGAGCGGTTCACGCGGATAGAGCAGCGAGGCGCTGATCGCGATGTGGTCGCCCAGGAGCGCCTTGACGGCGAAGGCATAAAGGCAACGCTGAAGCTCGCGGCCGCCGTTTACACGGATGTCGCCTTTGGGCGGCTTGCCGGTCTTGTAGTCGCGCACGAGTGCCCGGCTGCCGTCATCAGCGATGTCGAGCCGGTCGATATAGCCGGCAATGTGAAATCCGGTGTCGGGGATGATCACCGGCACACTGGCGTCCCAGGGCAATGCCGCCTCCGACTTGGGCTCGGACCCGCCGAACGGGACCTCGCCAAAGGATCGGCTGCCCGGCAAATGATCATTGCCATAGGCAAGCGCCTGTCCGGCAAGAGCGCGCGCATCCCCGAGCGTGCGGCCCCAGATAACAGCGGGTGGAACGGGCCGCTCGCTTTCCCACTCGGCCGCCACCGCACCAGCGGCTTGGTCCACCGCAGCCTGAATGGCAGCCACGTCGGCCGACGCCAGGCCGCCCGTCGCTTCGAGGTTTCGCAGGGCGCGGTCGAGCACCAGATGGATGAGGTCGCCGGTTTGCAGGGCGTCAAGCACGAGCGGCTCGGCACTGCTTTGCGGGGATTTCCAACCGAGAGCATAGCGCCAGAGGAAATTGAGGGGGCTGCGCAGCAGTGTTTTGAGCGAGCTAGCCGACTGAGTCCGCCCGAGGATCGCGAGAACCAAAGGATGATCGGACCTGACCAGGCCATCATGAGCTGTCACATCGGCCATGCGCCAATCGCGCCAGCAGGAACGCGCACTCAATGCCTGGGGATCGGCAGCGAATTCCTGCGGCCGCGCCATCAGCCGGTCGGTTTCACTGAAGGCATGGGCGGGAACGGCGTTGCGCCGCAGATAGGCATCCTCGTCATAGGTGGCGAGGACGGGGCTGCGACCCAGCAATCTGCCGTCGCTGTCGCGTCGGGCGCGGGAGAGGACGACGTCGTTGCCCGTAGTGGCGAGGATCGTATCAAAGTCACGGCGATCTGCCAGATTGACGGGAAGCGGGTCGAGCTCGCCCGTTGGAATAATGTGGTCCGGGATCAGCCGATCTTCGGCGATCCCGCGTGGCCAGCGGGAGGAATTGAGACCGATCAGCCGAGCGAAGCGTCGCGGCGACGCGGCGAGCGCGCTGGCCGGCATCCAGGCCACGGAGACGGAGGCCTCGAGCCCGTCATCCTGTTTCAGTGTTTCCAGCGTGCTGTCGATCGCGCCGGCGGGCCCTGCCAGAAGGGCTTTGCGCCAGATGGACAATGCCCGGCCCTTGAGGAAGGCTTCGCCGATTTCCTGTGCCGCGTCCGGTCCCTTTGCCAGCAGATCGACCGCAGCACGCAGCACCGGGGCGTGATCCATGCCGTCGGGCCAGTCGTCTGGCGCGAGGCGCGCCAGCAGTTGGTTCCAGGCGGACGGTGTTGACAAGGGTGCATCGCTTGGAAGGACGCGCATCCAGTCATCGGGAAGGGAAGCCATAGGTGCAGAATCGCCGCACAGGGCGGCGAGACGGCGCAAGCGCGACTGCGAAAGGCCGCGCACGATGATGTCGGCGAGTGCCGCTGCCGCTTGTCCGTCACGTGTGGTGACGGCCGGGACGCCATGAACGAAATGCAGATCGATATTGGCATCGGCGCGCAACGCGAGAAAATGATCGTCGTAGTCGGCCGGCGACGCGGTGGCGATGGCAATGTCGGCGGGCGGTACGCCCGACGCGAGCAGCGACCGGACCCAACGCAGTGTCTCGACTGCCTCATGGTAAGCGGTCGCGGCACTGACGGATCGAATGGCCGGCGCCTCAGCATCGCCTCGAGCGACAGGAACGCCGCTTTCCTTGAGCCAGGCCGGGACAGGGCGGGGACCTGACGTCCATTGCATGGGGGTGTGCTCGGCGAGCGCCTTCAGTAGAGGCCGCCAGCAGGGAGACAGTTCGGTCAGTCCGGCGATTTCCATCGAGCCGAATATGGCGGGCGCATAGGTGATCCGGCTGATGGCTGCGGCGACAATATCGACCGGCCGCATCATTCCGCCCGGAAGTTCGGCAAGGACAGCGGCCTCCAGGCGAGCGATGGCTTCAAGCCTTGGATGATCACCTAAACGGGAAGCGAGATCGATACCGGCCCGCCACGCCTTGTGCAGTGTGTCGGCGGCCGCACCGATCATGCCCGGCAGCATCTTGATATCTTCCAATTCGCCCATCGGTGTTTCAGGGAGGACCGTCTGGATCGCCGCGCGCAGGCTTTCTTCGTCGATTGCGCGGGCGAAACCGCCCGCGAGCCGCACCGCGGCTTGTTCGAACGACATGATCTGGAGGCCATGTTGACCGCTGCGGGCTGCCACAAGGCGGGCCTCCCGCATTGCGTGTTGTCCATAGACAATAAGCGTGGACCGGCACGTCGTGGACATATTCAAGTTCCTTTTTGAAGAATAGCTTTGACCAAATCGGGAAGTGCTTGTGTCGAAAGCTTTGAGGATTCAGCGTCCCGAACCAAAAGTTCGATAGTAAGAAATTGATGGAACTTATCTGATATCAGATTGCCTGCGCCTGCGAACAAATCGACGGGTGCGCCAGATCGAATATCTTCCAGCGCCGATCGAAGATCGGGCGTTTCGTCCCCGGCCTCTACAATCAGAAACCCGTCATGCTGTTCGACCGAAAACCCTTGACTTCTGAGTGCGAGCGCGAGGGTTGATGTCTTCACCGTACCGACCCGCGTCGCAATGACTGATGTATGCTCGCCGATGCTGTGCATGTTATTGGCCCTAAACCCCAGCTGTTCATAGTGAGCACGCGCTTCCTCGAGCATCATCAAAGAGACTGTGTCCATGTAAGCTGGGCTGGATTCCCCCTCGAGCACGGCGAACATTCGGTCGATCACCTTGTCATGAATGTCCCCCGCATCGCCGCCGAAGACTGGAGGCACACCAGCCTTAGCGGGTTTCACGACGATGACCTTTTCCCGATCATGGATTTCTTGAACTATCCAACGCCGCCCAGAAAAAATCAGCAGCATCCCAGGAGCAAGAACATTGTCGATCGGCAGGGTTCCAAGATCCCGCCCCTCTGCGACCAACCGGAACTCCTCAGGCGTCTGGAACACCGCATAGAAGCTGTAATGCTCAACCAGCTTTTCGCCCGCGGGTCCCAAAAGTAGCAGCCCGCTGCCGGCCTGTTCGATCAAGCCGGTTACTGGGTGGCCGATTGCACGCAACACATCTGCGAAGACTTCGGTTGTGACCTTCCGAAAGGGGCCTTCGCGGCAGAGCACGTTGTAGACCACGCTTGCAGACGCACCGCCGCGCTGCGCTATGACTGACAGTATCTGATGGACGAGTGTCGAGAGATGAAGCGCCTGAGGTTTTGGCGGTTCGCACCAGCCTTCAAGCAGGAGGTCTATCATCGCGATGGACCTGATCAGGCCGAGCCGAAGGCGATCCACGAAACTGCTCTCCGGCGTCAACTTGGCTTCGATAGCGTACTGCCTCAGAATGGCCGGCTGTCCTTCACGGCGGCCTGATCGGCCAAGCCGTTGTCGCAACGCCGCGACGCTGAATGGCGCACCGATTTGAGCCACGCAGGTCACGTCACCGATGTCGATTCCAAGCTCGAGCGTCGACGTGCAAACGGCGGTCGTCGGTTTCGCAGGGTCCTTCAAGCGCCGCTCAACGAAGTCACGGTGTTCTCGGGAAAGGCTCGCGTGGTGGGGATAGAATTCCTGCGGCAGGTGCTCCCGTTCGCAAAGCTCCCGCAACCGATCTGCGTAAATCTCGACCCGTTGGCGCGCTCCGGCGAAGACCAGGTTTTCGCTGCCTCGAAGATGCTTGAACAGATGGGCTGATATCGCTTCGGTTGCGGATGGGCTGTTTTCATCTTCATCGCCTGAGAGGTAACCACGAAGCTGAAGCCTCAATTCAGCCTCGCCGCCATCTGCTTCGATCAGCTGGACAGCGTTTGCGGCGTCAGGGCGAAGATAGGCCTTGGCGAGGTCCATGTCGCCTAGCGTAGCTGACAGACCTATCCGACGGATTGGGCGCTTTATCGCGAGCTCTAGCCGTGTGAGCAGTGAACGGAGCTGGACACCGCGTTCGCTATCCAAAACCGTGTGCAGCTCGTCGATCACGACTGCCCGCGTGGCCCCAAACAGGCGTGCAATTTCCAAACCGCGACGAATGAAAAGCGCCTCAAGGGACTCTGGGGTTATCAGCAGGATCCCTTTTGGGGATTTCAACGCGCGCGTCTTGATCGATTGCGAGACATCCCCGTGCCAGGGAACAACCGGAATCTCTGCTTCCTGGCAGATGCCCTCCAGCCGCATGGCCTGGTCCGTGATCAAGGCTTTCAGCGGACCGATGTAGAGCAGGTCGAAACCGGTGCCGCCCGACGGCTCGTCAAGCACCTGTGAAATCAACGGCAGGAACGCCGCCTCGGTCTTTCCGCCCGCCGTAGTAGCTGCAATGATTAAATCGTCATTGGTTTCGCAGATCGTCCGGATGGATCGCGCCTGGATGTCGCGAAGCTCGCGCCATCCTTGCTGACGTATCCATTTCTGCACAGGCCTCGCCAGTTTGTCGAACGCACTGCTCATCGGCGTCAGAGCTTGAAGCTGATCAGATCATCGTCACCAAGGTCTTGGGCACCAGTCGACTCGTCTACCTCGGTCATGTCTTCGCCGAGGTCTTCGGAGACTTCGATCTTTTCGATCAGATCGCTCCACTCGACACCGGGGTTTTGCTCGAGTACGGAAAGCAGGTTCACGAAGGCCGTCACCGTATTGCGCGGGGTGCGGAAGTAAGCTTCACCGATCCGGTCCGAACAATGCGCCATGAAGGCCTCGAGCGCGTCGTCCGGCAGAGCACCGGCATCGTCCTGCATGATCCGCCGCACATTGGCCAGAAGAACGAAGAGATCTTCAGGGGTCAGGCTGGCCAGCCGGACAACCGGTCCTGAAAGGTCGACCAATCCGTCTCGCGCGAAGGTGTTCTCGGCCAAACGCGATTGAAGGGCTTCGTAGCTATAGAGCCCTCGACGGGTGTTCATCAGAAACTCCGGGGTTCCACCCATAAGGAATCCGAGGTTCTCGGCGCTACCCTGCAGCACATCGTTCAGGATCCGGAGGATCTGTTCGTAGTTTGCATTGCGGGCCTGCGACGAAGTGAGCTTGTAGAGGTTCACCATCTCGTCGAGGCCGACCAGCAATCCTTTATACCCGGCCTCGCACACGAATGCCGACATCAGCTTCAGATGGTCATAGACACTGGCGTCGTCGATGATCGTTCGCACACCAAGCGCCTTGCGCGCGTCGGTGCGTGTGGCGAATTCACCACGCAGCCATCTCAAGGCAGCGGATTTCAACTCGTCGTCGCCGGTCTCATGGCCTTCCCAATATCGCCGGATCACCTCTGCGAATTCAAAACCCCCGGTGAGCTCTTCGAAGTGACCAAGGCGTTCACGAATGACAGACCCCGTGGGCGCATCGCGTTCCTCAGCATCGCGGTGTGCCTGGCTGACGAAACGCTCCACCACGCTGGCCAAGGCCCCGCCATCTGGCTTTGTCCGTGTCGACAGGTTTCGGGCCATCTCTGCATAGAGGCCTCGAGCTTGACCACCGGTCGCGTGAATGCGCCGGTCGGGCGCCAGGTCCGCGAACATCACCACCAGACCCTTTTCAAGCGCGACAAGACGGATCAGATTCATGAAGAACGTCTTTCCCGATCCGTATTCTCCAATGATGAACCGGATCGCCGATCCGCCGTCGGATATCCGGTCCATGTCCTTGACGAGCTCTTCAATCTCGCGGACGCGGCCGACCTGGATGTGACGCAGGCCGAGCTTGGGCACGACCCCGGCCCGAAGCGCCTGTACGATTGCATCGCGTTCACGTGGTTTCAACTTCGACATCCCTGCCCTCCGCACTCATCTTTTCTTTTACTGCCTCCGCAATCTCCGGAGACACGTCATATCCATCATACTCGTCGAGCAGCGCTTCATCGTAGGTCTCAAAAGCCCATTCATTCACGACTTCCAAAGCCCCGGATACCATCAAACCATGCGAGGCGCAGATCTTCTCGAACTCGGTCTCAGACCAATGCCCCCGGGTAAGTACTTCGAGGACAAGTGCGCCGTGTTTCGGGTCAAGCCCTGCCACCTGGCTTTGGTAGTCAGGCGTGGAGGCACCGCTTTCTTCCTCTTCGACATCGAAAATCTGACCGAGGACGGACGACACGCGCTCGGTGTCCGAACGGATTGCTGCGATCCGCGTAGCGTCGAGCTTGGGTCCGCTGGCTTTCTCAAGATCGGGTATCGCTTCGCCCGGACGACCCGGTTTCGAGGCACGAACAGTGCGAGGACCATCCGCAACTTCGCCAGCATGCAGGTCTGAGTAGGCAAGCGCAGGATCTAGACCCAAAGCCTTGTAGATTTTCTCGATGCTTGCAACTTCGTCGGAGTGAATAATGCCATCAGCATGTGCTGCACCAACCAGCGCTGCCCGCATAGCGGCCTGGCTGTCTTGGCCCACCTCCTTCAGTTTCCGCCGCAGAAGTGCCATGTCCGGTGGCACGGCCAGGAACCATTCAAGGTTTGCACGCAGCCTGCGGCGTTCCTGATCGCTGAGGGACGCGGCAGAAACCTGATCCTCCAGTGCCCTGCGTTCAGGATCCGCGATGCGACCATCCGCATGAGCAACGAACGACCCAAGTGCCAATTCAATCAGAGCGCTTCGATAGCTGTCGGAAACTTCCTCCAGTCTTTCGATGGGTTCGCCCAGGCTGAACAGGACAACAGGCTCCTCCGCCTTGGGCGACCGGAGCGCAAACCGAGGGTCGGGCGCCAGACCGAAACCGAGGCGGGCGAGCGCATCGGCCGCTCCTGTCATCTGCCGTTTCCCGATTTTCTCGCTCGTTTCTCCCTCCAGACGTCCGATCACCTCCTCAAGCGGCACCAATCCCCCCCGATCGACGATAGTGCTTGCCCAAGATTTCAAGCGGTCCATTTCCTCGGATGGGAAGGCATCCCACAGTTCAGAAGGCAGCAATGCATGAGCTTCAACGCTTCCGCGGCCATCAGGGTTTCGGCCCAGGAAGCGACTGAGCTTGTCGAGGTCGGTCATCACCTCGTCAGCCAACTCCTGGGCAATCTCAACCGGCTTGCGCAGGCCGGAAATATCGGGAACCGGCTTGCCGTCGACGGTTGGGTTGGCGGACCCCTGAAACTCGCTGGAGGCGGCCCGATAGGATGCCGTGAGAGATTTCCGGGGCTTTGTAACTTTGAGCCCATCAGGAAAACGCCGATCAAACCGCATACGGAAAAGAGCGACGAACTCGTCACGACACCGCGTCGCGGGAGTTCTCAGGTTTGTTTCCGGATGGCAGATGAACCAACTCAGCAACCAGTCAGCTGTCAGGTTCTCGCCTTTGTCGATCCGAGCTCCGATTGCGTATTTGAGTGAGAACGGAAGTTCCCAGCTCTGCCTCTCGAAAATCGGCTCGATAGCGTCGAGGTCGGTTTCGGCAAGCATCGCAATGTCGAGGAACTCGCCCAAATAGCGCCTGACGGAGTGGTTGTCAGGGTAAAGTGACTGCAGCCGCCGGACTTCCTGGACGATATCCTTGGCATCTTCGTTGGACTGATCGACGAAGAAGCGACGCTCCAGCCCGTAGAAGTACAGGAACATGTAGCCGGGGTTGTAGGAGGCGTCGTTGCGCCCGCTGGCCAACCAATCGAGGTAGGTCGCCCGGCACTGAGGTGAGATATCCGAGTATCCGGGCCAGTAGGGCATACCTTCACCAGCTTTGTCGGCTCCAGAGCGCGCGACAGACAGGGATGGATCGATATAGGCTCGGCACTTGTCACGATACCCGTAGGTGTTCAGCAAGGGAGGCGTGCCAACATAGACCATCCCTCCGATGGCGCGGCCGGCCACGCTAGCTGTTTCATTAGACGGGACCCACTCGCTTTTCGATGATCGGGCCGATGCGCTCGATGCCACTCGCGAGGGCTGGTTTCGTTCTGCGGCCGCGGCAAGTGCCGGCGCCGCAGACTTTCCAGCCCGAACGATTTCAGCGTAGTCCTGCTTTGGTGGGGAGTAAGCCTGCACGGCAGCCGGCTGTTTGGACGCGTTGGCTTCGCGGGTTCGTTCGCGCTCACGCTCGATACGCTTGTCGTAGGCACTTGGGCGCGGCACCGGCTCAGGTCGGGAGGGTAGGTTTGCGGAACTCCCCTCAGCTTGCGCCTTTGCAGCGACTTTCCGCGATCTCCGTTTTTCTTGCCACCAGACCAGAATGACGGGAACACCAAATGCAAACAACATCTGGCCGCCAATCGGCCAAGCCTGAAGCATTGTGGTCACCACGACCATGCATAAGAAAAAATATAGGACGAGAAAGAATGTAATTCGGAAAAACTTGATTATTGAAGACATTATCGGAACCCTCTTCGAACCACACTATTTTGCACAGCCATCTTTGCAACGACTAACGTCATGGTTGAAGCATTTCCCATGCTTTATGCTTGATTGGGCCGATGGCCACATACATCTGTTCGCACCGTTAAGGGCACACCCCCGCCCCAGTGACCGTAACCGGAACGGCCGAGATCGAGCCTTGCCACGACCATGCGACGGCTGGTTGGGCCGGCTCCGGAGGAGACTGCACTGCCAGCGGCACGTCGCAGGGAGAGGCGGCGTTTCAGCTCGGGGAGGGCGGCTGCGTGCAGCCGACCGAGTAGGGCGCGGTCCTGACCAAAGGGCAGGAGGGGCCAATGTTCCCCTTGAATGCTTCAGCTTAAGAATCAAAAATTACTTGAACGGCAGGGCCATTGAGACAGGCGGAACACACTTTGATTGAGCTGAAAATCGAACTTATTGGCATCAAACCACCGATCTGGCGCCGGATCCTCGTGCCGAATGACATCAGCTTGGACATCCTGCATTCCGTTCTCCAGGGCGCTATGCCTTGGCAAGACTATCATCTGCATGAGTTCGAGATTGGCGAAGACAGGTTCGAGGCCCGCGACGAAAGTGACGACAGCTGGGACCCAAACGATGGCCGGAAGGACGAAAAGAAGTTTGCTCTTGGAGAGCTGGTCAAGAAAGGCAGTCAGTTCACATATACTTATGATTTCGGCGATGGTTGGCGGCATCTCGTCACCGTTGAGAAGATTAGCAAACCAACCGGAAGACCAGATCTGGACTTCCCCGCCTGTGTTGCCGGAGAGCGAGCGTGCCCGCCAGAGGATAGTGGCGGGCCCTATTCTTACGAAGAATTTCTCGACGCGCTGACCGACAAACACCACCCGGAACATCGCGATACAAAGCAATGGGCGGGCGCGTTCGAACCGGAAGTGTTCAGCGTGCAGCAAGCCAATGCTGCCGTCGGTGCGATGTTTGTATGGGCAAAAGAACGCCACAATCGAAAGTGAAACCTGACTCTGGTTTGGCGCAGCGGCTTCGACAGGGGCACATAGCTTCGACTGTTCGATCCGAATGGCCGGATGTCTTCTCAGCCCTCCGAGGGCATCCACGCCCTGCTTTGCTGGTGAGCTTCAGAGTTGACAACCACCAGTCTCTTTGAAAATTCCAGAATTTGTCGATCCTTGACGGACTATCTCACAGGTTTTCACAGAAACATGTGGCCTCCTCTTTAAAAATATATCATTGTGTCGCGCATGAGTGGACAAGAACACGAAAAACTAAAGAGCCTTCTTGAGGCTGTTCCCACGGGGTTCCTCGTGGACTCCGCCTGGCTTGAGCACCACGGGATAGGCCGGCGTTCGTCCTACGCCTATGTCCAACGCGGCTGGCTAGAACGCCTTGGCCGCGGCGTCTTCCGCCGCCCGGCACCAGGCAACGCCACCACGAACACGCTCGACTGGAAGACCTGCCTGCTCTCGCTCCAGCACATCATGCACTACCCTGTCCATATCGGCGGGGTGACGGCATTGGGCCTGCAAGGCTATGCGCACTATCTCTCCCTCGGCGACAAGAGCACAGTCTGGCTCTACGGCTCAAAAATCCCCAACTGGCTCGAAAAACTGCCGCTCAACGCCGAACTCCGCACACGCAGCGTATCACTGTTCTCCGATCTTGAATTGGGTGTCGATGGCGCACGAAGGAATCCCGACGAGACAGCATCGTCCCTGCCCTGGGACTGGAAACTGGTGATGTCTTCGCCGGAACGCGCGGTGTTTGAGGCGCTGGACGAGTTGCCGGATCAAGAGAGTTTTCACAACCTCGACATGGCGTTCGAAAGCCTGACGACGTTGCGCCCGAGAACCCTCTCGGCACTGCTCAGCAGTTGCAAGAAGATCAAGGTCAAACGCCTGTTCTTCGTGTTCGCCGACCGCCACGACCATGCCTGGCGCAAGCGACTCGATCCGGAAGAGTTCGACCTCGGCAGCGGGGATCGCGCATTGGTCAAAGGCGGCAAGATACATCCGCGCTACAGGATCATGGTGCCCGAAGAGTTTGTAGGAAAGGAACGTGGTCATGGCGCATGAGGACTATGTCGCCCAAGTGGCGCTGCTCGTGCGGATACTGCCGTATGTCGCAAAGGAGAAAATATTTGCGCTCAAGGGTGGGACGGCCATCAACCTCTTCTATCGCGATCTTCCGCGCCTCTCGGTCGACATCGATCTGACCTATCTGCCTGTCAAGGACCGCGCCGAAAGCCTCGTCGAGATCAACGACGCGATGGACCGGATTGCCGCCGCCATCGAAAGCGGAATCACCGGCGCCAAAGCGCAGCGCATTTCCGGGGGTGGCGGCGGCGCCACGCGTGCGCTCGCCCGCCTCGGCACAGCCGAAATCAAAATCGAAACCTCCCCCGTTACCCGGGGCGTCGTGCATGATCCGGAACAACGCGAAGTCTCCGAAGCCGTCGAGGAGGCGTTCGGATATGCGACGATGAACATCGTTTCCTTCGAGGATTTGTTCGGCGGCAAGCTCCATGCGGCCCTTGATCGCCAGCATCCGCGAGACCTTTACGACGTCAAGCTGCTCTACGAGAATGAAGGCTTCACGGACGAGTTGTTCCGCACTTTTCTGATCTACGTCGCGAGTTCACCACGCCCGCCGCACGAATTGCTGAACCCAAACCTGATCGATCTGGATCAGCCCTATGTCAGGGAATTCGAGGGCATGACGAAGGAATCCGTCGACCTTGCGGAATTGATCTCAACGCGCGACCGCCTGATCGCGGACATCCAATCCCGCATGGATGAAGACGCGAAGAGGTTTCTGAGAACCCTGCATAAAGGGAAAACAAGCGCCGCAACAGCGACGAAACGCTTCTGAACATCCGCCTCGACTACCCGGTTGGCGTCACCGATCTGGTTGCCTTCCCGTAGACCAACAGCAGTGTATTCTGGATCACGAACCCCAAGGCAAAAGATGAAATCATCATCGCCACAGGCGTGGCATTGCGCATGTGCCTGAAGACAAAGAACTCGGAGGCGACGGCGATTGCAGCGCCGATCAGCAGCAGCAGCGGGATCAGCAAAATCGCCGGCGCTTTGCCCAAGAACATGACGGCAACTGCGTCCGTCGAGGGCACAATCAATGCAAAAACGCAAAAGGCGATGTATTCGCCGTGGGCGAAATTCACCAGTTTCATCACCCCGAAGATCAGAGCAATCCCAAGTGCGGCCATGGCATAGATGCCCCCAAGGCTCAGCGCATCAAAGAGCAGCTGTGGAACGGCGTTCATGTCGCATCCTCCGACTGGTTTTGCCCAAAGTAGGCTTCCTTAAGCAGATCGCTTTCCGCAAAGCCTGCCGCATCGCCATCGCCGGCAACATGACCCCCGCGCAGCAACACCATGCGCCCGCCAACCCGGGCCGCGCGGGCCGAGCTCTGTTCAACGATGATCAGGGTCAAGCCGCGTTCGGCCTGCAGATTGACGAGCGTTTCATAGACCTGATCGACAATATTCGGAGCCAACCCAAGCGAAGGTTCATCCACCATCATCAGTTTGGGATTGGTCATCAAACCGCGCCCGATCGCCAACATCTGTTGCTGTCCGCCGGACAGTGCTCCGGCATTGGCATGCCGCCGCTCACCCAGGATAGGAAAGCTCTGGTAGATCCCGTCGATATCCGTTTCAATCGCCGCCTTGTCCTTCCGGATGCCCGTGCCCACACGCAGGTTTTCCTCGACTGTCAGCGTTCCGAAAACCTCGCGGCCTTCCGGAACCATAGTCAGACCCAAACGCGCTATCGCTTCGGGCGAGCGGCCATTCAGCACATCGCCGTCCACCTCAATGCGGCCATGGGTCGTGGCAACGGCTCCGCAAATCGCCTTGAGCAGAGAGGACTTGCCCGCCCCATTCGGCCCGGAGATGAACAGCCTCTCACCCTCTTGAACAGTAAAGGAAACATCCGACAGTGCAGGCACTTTGCCATACCGAACCGCGACATCGAAAACACCCAGCTTTGACATCACGCGTGCTCCATGTTTTCTGGCGCATGCTCTGCGCCCAGATAGGCTTCGCGTACCGCCTGGCTGGCCAGGATCTCGGTCTTGTCGCCCTCTTCGATGATCTTGCCCGCGTCCAGAACATAGACGTGGTTTGACAATGACAGGACAAGCCCGACGTTATGCTCGATCAACAGGACACCGCAGTTCAGCTCATCCGCGATCCGCCTGATGATTTGTGCCAGATCATCCGCTTCGGTTTCGGACATGCCTGCGGCGGGTTCGTCCAGCAGCAGGTAATCGGGGGCAAACATCAGCGCACGCGCAATGCCGACCCTGCGCTCGTCCGTATAGGGCAGCCCGGCTGCGGGCAGTTCGGCAAGATGCCCGGCCCCCATCCAGGACAACACGCGCAGCGCTTCGTCTTCGGAGGCGCGCCGCGAATGGCCAAGGCCCACCCCGGTCACTGCAAGATTGTCCAGTACATCCAGCCCGGAAAACAAGCGCCCGGCCTGGAACGTGCGCGCAAGACCCCGGCGGCGAATGTCATAGGGCGCTTTGGCGTTGATGTCCTGCCCATCCAGCATGACCGTGCCTGACGTGGGGTCCTGAAAGCCTGTGATGATGTTGACGCAGGTGGTTTTGCCTGCTCCGTTGGGGCCGATCAACCCGACAATTTCCGCCTTCTTTAGCGAAATCGTCACGTCATCCAGAGCCTTGAAGCCACCAAACGCAACGCTGATTGATTCCAGTTCCAATGACAAAATCTTATCCTTCGCGTTCCTGTTCCGACCGTTGTGCGCCACAGCCGCCAACCGATGGCGGCTGTGGGTCCTGGTGATGCTCACTAGGTCCAGTGCGCCACGCTGCGCCGCTCGAAACTCTCGCGGAACTGTTCGATCGTCTTGGGCAGCGGCTCGCCGGTTTCCCAATCCAGGATCACCGCATAGCGTCTCACGGCGTCCATCGCGTCGATCTCGCCTTTGCGATACATCTCGGCAACCTTTTCAGGATCAATGCGGGCCCAAGCCACGCGGTTTTCACGAATATGCGCCCGCAGTTTCTCGGTCTCGGCCTCATCGACCTCATATTCACACAAGTCCGCATCAATCTCTTTGATCACAACGCCATAGTCCAACGCGGCTCGTTTGATAGAGACATAGTCATCCACCACATCCGTCAGAACAGCCTCTGTCTTGCGTTCAAGTGGGTCGCCAAAGCCGCCGCCCCCCGCGGTCGGGCGCGCAAACTCATCTCCCGAATACATCGGGAAGTCAGAGAAGACAGACCCAAGCCATTCGTGCGTGTCCGAGCCGGCGCGTTTGATGGTCAGACCATGCGGCATGGAGGGCAAACCGCCATCAACACCCCAGACGACGGCGCGTTCGCGGTCGCAGACATAGGACATGACGGATTTTTCACTTTCCAGAAGCAGGGAGGTTTTCTGCACCCCTGTCCCTCCGCGCCATTTGCCCGGGCCTGCGCTGTCTTTTTTGATCTGAAATTCAAGCGTCCGGGTCGGGTTGACCCGCTCGTTGCCTTCGTTGGGCTGAGACATGAGCCCGGTTCCGAAGCAGGCTGTGTTGACGTCGCTGCCATCCTTACCGCGCCGTCCGCCCCAACCGCCGGGGAGCCATTCGTAGAACAAGAATGTAGAGTCCTCCTCGCGCCGCTTGTCCGTGCCCCCCGCCAACAGGTATTCAAGGTTGAATGCACAGGCGATGGCGCGCTCCGGCATGATCTCCGACCACATCTCGAAAACCGAGTTCATGATCTTTTCAAACGGCATCAGGAAGCCGGTGACCGCCGTGGGCCACTGGGCACTGACCACCGAATTTTCCGGCGCAGCGACAGAGAGCATCCGATAGAAGCCGGAGTTCAACGGCAGGTCAGGAAAGAAGGTCTTCATCCCCGCGACGACAGCCGAGAATGTGGCTCCCGGCGCGGAATTGTACATCGAACCAATCGTCGGGTGGCTGCCTTCGAAATCGTAGTGAATCTGATCACCCTTGATTGTCATCTTGATGTGGATCGGGATCATCCCCTCGCCACCTGACGGGTCCCGGTCGATGTAGTCGACGGATTTCCATGTGCCGTCGGGCAGCGCCGCAATACGCTGGCGCACGGCGCGTTCAACGTAGTCCTGCACCTCGTTCATGCCCTGCTTGACCTGCTCGCGCCCGTACTTTCGCACCAGCCGCAGGATTTCACGTTCGGCCACCTGCGTGGCCTGTGCCTGGCTGTGGATGTCACCGATAATCGACGCGGGGTCGCGTGTGTTGTTTGCGATCAGGTTGGCAACGTCGGAACAAAAATCGCCGGCACGGAATAGCCGGACAGGTGTGATCCGAACCGCCTCGCGGAACATGTCTTTCGCCGTCACATCAAACGAACCGGGCACAGAGCCACCCAGATCAGACCAGTGCCCGTTTGACTGCGAAAACCCGATCAGCTCGTCTTCATCAAAGATCGGCCGCACCAGACGGACATCGCTGAAGTGCGTGCCACCTGCGTAAGGATCGTTGATCGCGTAGACATCGCCGGGCATCATGTCGCCCTTGAAGACGCGAATAACGTCTTTGCAGGTAAAGTGCAGCGTGCCGACGTGCACCGCGATGTCATCGTTGCCCTGCGCAACCGAATTGCCTTCGGCATCATGCAGCGCGTTAGAAAAGTCTCGGTTGTAGATCACAAAGGAGTAACAGGTGCGCAGCATCTGCTCGGCCATCTGGTCAACGGATGTGATGAAGGAGTTCTTGAGAACTTCAAACGTGACGGGATCTAGGGCTTTTGAATCACTCATAGTATTACTCCTGCACTCGGATGAGAATGTTCATGTATTGATCGACTTCAGCAGTCGTGTTCGGCGGAATTACGGTGGTTGAATCGAACTGCTCGACAATGGCGGGGCCATCAAAGGTCGCACCGGCGGTCAGGTTTTCACGCTCGAAAATCATCGCCGTGTGGGCCTTGCCGTCAAACCAGACATCGCGTGTCTTGTCGGTCTTGGGCTTGTTCTTCCTCACCTCGTGCTTTTGCAGCTCGGCCTTGGGAACCATACCCGTCGCCGTCAGCCCCACACGGAAGATCGACACCGGTGCGTCATCCCGGCGGAAGTTGAATTCGCGCTGGTGTTCGCTGTGGAACCCGTCGATCAAGGCCTCAATATCGGTGACCTTGGACGGCGCAGATACTGCCAAGGCACGCCATTGGCCCTGATACATCATCTCGACCGTGCGCTGCATGACAATGTCCTTGGGCGCTACGCCTTCGTGCTTCAAACGATCAGCGGCCATGGCCTCCAGCCGCTCGAAGGCGGCCTCCAAATCCTCCGGCTTGGTATCAGCCGCAGCAGCCATGAAGCTGTCTGAGAAGTCGTGCTGGATATCGACCAGCAGGCAACCCAGAGCCGATGTCACACCCGGATTGGGCGGGATAATGACAGTCGGGATCGACAACTCCTTGGCAATTGCCGCACCATGCAACGCCCCGGCTCCGCCAAACGCCACAAGCGCGAAGTCCCGTGGGTCATAACCTCGGCTAATCGACAGCAAACGCACCGCATTGGCCATATTTGCGTTTGCAACCGCAACCACGGCTTCGGCGGCTTCGTGCAGCTCCATTCCGAAAGGCTCGGCCACAGTCTCTCTGACCGACGCTTCGGCCAGGGCGGGATCAAGGGTAATCTTGCCCCCCGCGAGCGATGTGCCAAGGCGGCCCAGCACAACATTGGCGTCCGTGTTTGTGGCCACTTCATTGCCGTTCTTGTAGCAGGCAGGCCCAGGGAAGGCGCCCGCAGATTGCGGTCCGTTGCGCAGTGACCCGCCTTCGTCTTTCCACGCCAGAGATCCGCCGCCCGCACCAATGGTCAGCACTTCGATCGACGGGAACCGGATCGGATAGCCATATTCGATATACCAGTCTTTGGTGACACGCGACTTGCCTTCATACACCAAGGATACGTCCGTGCTGGTCCCGCCCATGTCAAAACCGATAGAATTGTCAAACCCGCAAAGGTTGCCAATAAAGCGGCTGGCAATCGCGCCCGCGGCAATGCCCGACCCTGCCAGACGCGCGGCAAAGTCTTTAACGCTGGCCGGGGTCATCACGCCGCCGCCCGTGTGCAGCAACAGCAGATCGCGTTCGTAGCCGCCGTCAGCCAGCTTACCCTCAAGGCGCGCTACATAATCAACGACCGAAGGCGACACGACCGCGTTTGCCATCGTTGTCGAGAAACGCTCGTGCTCAAAAATCTCCGGCAGGACCTGTGAAGAGATCGACACCGGCACATCCGGCATCACACTCAGCAGAATGTCTCGCATCCGCTCTTCATTGGCCCCATTGGTGTAAGAGTTCATAAAGCAGACAGCAACAGAGGCGACTTTGCGCTTCTTCAAAACATGCGCGATGCGCAGCGCTTCTTTTTCGTCCAGCTTTTCCAGAACCGTGCCGTTCGCGTCGACGCATTCACGGACGGTCAGACGGTCCCGACGCGGGATGTAGGGCTTGGCCACATCTTTGTAGGTGTCCCACAGATCCTCCTTGTTGGCCCGGCGGATTTCGACCACGTCGCGGAACCCTTCGGTGCAGATCATCGCAGAGCGCGCCAAATTACGTGTGATCAGCGCGTTTGTTGCCACGGTTGTCCCGTGCGAAAACATCGACACCTCGCTGAGGTCGATGCCGCCCTGATCAATCCCGTTGAGAATGGCAACCATCGGGTCATCCGGTGTCGATGACGTCTTTTCGATGCGGATCGCACCCGTTGTTTCGTCCATAATGACGACGTCGGTAAACGTCCCACCCACATCTACGGCAACTCTTGTGTTCTTCATGTCTACATCCTTCAAAAGACAACAGGGCATCAGGAAGGCGCCGGCGAAAGCCGACCCTACTTGGGGGTTTTCGGTTTTAGCTAAGGGTTACGGAGGGGCCGTCTTCTGGCCTTGCTGCGCGGCTTTGCGCGTTTCGGTCGGTGTGCAGCCGAACTGCGCACGATAGGCTTTGTTAAACTGGGATTGATCCGAAAACCCCCACCGATGGGCTATCTCGGCAATTGTGATGGGCCCTACGACGCTCAGGTCCTCGCGCGCGCGCACCAGACGCTTTTCGCGGATGAACCCGGAAACCGACCTGCCCGACTCCGAGAACAGTTGTTGCAGATAGCGCTGCGACACATTGCAGGCCTCTGCCACAAGACTTGAGGAGAGATTCTCATTGAAGAGGTTGTTGCGGATAAACTGTTCTGCGCGGTGCAGATGTGCTGCGCGGATTGTCGAGGTTTCGCTGTCCAGCACACGGTCATCTTTGCGGATTGAGAGGCACAGCAGATCAAGGATGTGCTTGCCAGCGGCCGCGCGCGCCTGCTCATCAAGCAAATCGACGTGCAGCGCCGTTGTCTTGACGGTATCCAGAAAATAACTGGCCACGCCGGCTGTGCCATCAAAACTCAGCGCGCCCAAACGGTCTGTTGGGCCGATGCGGGCCCGCACGCTTTCGGAAGACACCTTCAGCACCAACAGCTCGTTCGTCTGTTCATGCCAGAACTCGTAGGGCAAATCGCCCCGTTCTACCAGAAACTCGCCCGGTGAACATTTCGCCTGGCGGGCATTCTGGTCAAAGCCGACCGTCCCCAATCTTGGAATGGTAATCAGCAGACTGCTTTCAACTTCGTCCAGAAAGTGCCGCTTGTGCCTTTTGTAGAGAATGCCATCGCAACGCATCTGCGACAGACCGACGATACCGAGGTTCCAAGTATTGAGATCACCTGAAAAGGACTGGTCATCCGCCATCGTGGTCTCTAGGGGAAAGAACGTATCTGAGACAGCCGCCTGCCACTGGGTGGCAGTCATGAGCTTGTTTGCAGTTTTGTCCTTCTGATTCATCTAACGTCCCCAAAACACAAATGGCGAAAACACAACTGTCTCATGTGTTAAAATGATCGTAGCACCGTTCCGGCCAACCACTTTGGCAAAAAACGCACAAACTCTTGTGTCACGTGTCAATTCGCGCACTTGCGATTCTTTCATCGGGCCCAGAAAGGCCCTGGAAAATCCTAAATATCTAACTAAAACATATTTTTACCAACCATTTGCAGCGCGAGAACACCGCCAAATCGGGTCTTGGTTTTGTGAAACGGAAAGCTGCGAAGGCAACAACCTGAGCGGGATTGGGCCGCATTTTCCCCAAGATTCACGGCCGCTGCGCTTCAAAAAAACGAAGCATCCAAACAGAATCACAGGATGGAAGTGTCCTCAAACCACGACCGAAATCCCGGCGGGCGTTTCTGCTTCAAATGGGCGGCCTCGCTGGCCCGCAGACAGGATGCTCGGAACAAAACTGCTTGCTAAAAGCAAGAAAGCGGCGATAGCACTGAGGGCAAATCGCGGCCCCCTGCCGCGTGAAAAACGCCAACTTACAAGAAGTGATGCCTGCCATGGATGTGCGACCAAATTCAGACGAAGCCCGTGATATCGCTTATCATTTTCACAGCTATACCAATGCCGAAGCGCATGAAAAAATTGGTCCGCTGATCATTGAATCAGGCGAGGGAATCCACGTCACCGACTCAAACGGCAACCGCTATATCGAGGGCATGTCCGGCCTTTGGAGCGTGGCAGTCGGGTTCAACGAACAACGCCTTGTGGATGTCGCCAGCCGGCAAATGCAAAAGCTGCCTTACTACCACAACTTCTCGCACCGCTCGCATGGTCCGGCGATTGATCTTGCTGAAAAGCTGATCGAAATAGCCCCCGTGCCAATGAGCAAGGTTTTCTATACCAACTCGGGCTCCGAGGCGAACGATACGATCGTCAAGATGGTCTGGTATCGCTCGAACGCGCTCGGCAAGCCCGAGAAAAAGAAGATCATCTCGCGCCTGCGCGGCTATCACGGCGTGACAGTCGCAGCCGCGTCGATGACGGGTCTGCCCTATAACCACAAGTCCTTCGATCTGCCGATGGAGGGCATCTTGCACACCACTTGCCCGCACTACTGGCGCGAAGGTCAGGACGGCGAAAGCGAAGAAGCTTTTGCGTCACGCTGTGCCCAAGATCTTGATGATATGATCCAATCAGAGGGCCCCGAAACTGTAGCCGCATTCATCGCCGAGCCTGTCATGGGCGCGGGCGGTGTTGTTGTTCCTCCGGCGACCTACTGGGAGAAAATCCAAGCGGTTCTGGCGAAATACGATATCCTTCTTATCGCAGATGAAGTGATTTGCGGTTTTGGCCGCACGGGCAACATGTTTGGCTCTACAACCTTTGACATAAAGCCCGACATTCTCACCATGTCCAAGCAGATCACCTCCAGCTATTTCCCCTTTTCGGCTTTCATGATCAACGATCGGGTCTATCAGCCAATCGCCGACGAAAGCGGGCGCATCGGTGTTCTGGGGCATGGCTATACGGGCGGTGGCCACCCCGTCGGCGCAGCCGTAGCGCTGGAAAACATCAAGATTATCGAAGAGCGCGATCTTGTGGCCAATGCCGCCGAACGCGGTGCAGAATTGCAAGCTGGATTGACCGACCTGACGTCCCACCCTCTCGTTGGAGAGGCACGTGGCATTGGCCTCATAGGCGCACTTGAATTGATCGCCCCAGAGGGTAAATCAGGCGATTTTGCCCCTGGAAAACTCGGCGCCCAAATGAACGCAATCATGCTGCGCAACGGCCTCATCTCACGTAATATGACAGACGCGATGGCATTTTGTCCGCCATTGATAGTGGGCGCGAATGACGTGCGAGAAATCATCCAGATCACAAAAAAGAGTCTGGAGGAACTGGCCGCAGACATAAACGGGGCCGCCTAGTCAGGGGAACGACAAGCCAGAACTCTTACCCTTTCCCATCCGGGAAAAACTTGGGTCGGCCTGTCTACACATTTTCCGGGTGGCGCCTGTCACGCGAGCTGATCTTTACAAATCTCGTTCAACCAAGAGCTTCTTCGGGTGAACCTTTGCTGAGCGGCTTTCAGACCGGCGAGACTCCGTTCTTGTTGACGGCCTCTTCGTTGCTTTGGTGCGTTGCGGCGGCGCGGGCCGAGCTGTGACGCGCAGGACGCGGACGACATGCGCGACGCGCTTCTGCATGAGGCGGCAGAGGCGCGCCGCTTGCCCTCTGATCCTGACTGGGACGTCATCGAAAACTCCGGCCTCACCTGGGGCGGGCCGATCAGGGAGCAGGGTGGACCGTGGTAGGATCACCTGGAACGATTGGGCGGTTTGGGAGAGCGCACGCCCGACAACTTCAAGACGTTCGATTTCTTCGACGAAGATCGAGGCCTTGCCACAAGCGCAAAGACGCTCGAAACCCGCGCGCCGGGATATGCGGACCGGCCCAGCCGTATCTTTGGTGCATTGAAGCGCTATATTGATCAGATCGACAAGTTTGGAGGGGGTGTCGTAGGAGAAACAGTAATACTGCAAGCTCTCTGGGATTTCACCGTAAAGCCCTTCATCTACAAACTTCTCGGCCAGCTCCCGCAATGTCTCGACATGGTAGATGTCAATGTCATGCTGACCGAGCATTTCCTCGAAAGTGTATCCGCATTGTAAGCATCCAGGGAAGCCCCTCTGCACTGTGATCATAGCAGCTCGTTGATTGTCATTCGGCGCTAATGATTGGCCGTGGTTCCGACCAGTTTCAGCCCAACAATCCCAGCAACAATCAAGAGAAGACAGGCGACACGAGCCAAGTCTTTTTGCTCTCCCAAGATGGTCATTCCAATAATAGCAACGCCCACAGCCCCAATACCTGCCCAAACGGCATATGCAGTACCTACGGGAATGTCTTTCATTGCTTCAGCCAAGAGCCAGAAGCTTGCGATCATTGCGAGCACGGTCAGGACAGATGGCTGAAGTTTCGTGAAGCCTTGAGTGTATTTCAGACCAATTACCCACCCACATTCAAGAAGACCCGCAAAGAACAAGTAAACCCAAGCCATTTTACCTCCATAGGCGTCAATGAAAAGTTTGATCAGGCGGCGTGTTGATCCCCGACCTCAGCATTCTGCGCGTTGATCATGCCCTGAGATGCCCAAGGTAGCAACAGGGGGATGCGATTGACGGGATGATCCTGGATGCGTTCGAGCACCCAAGCGAGCCAGGCTTCGGGATTGACGTTGTTCATCTTTGCGGTCTCGATGAGAGTATAGGCGATTGCTGCGGATTTGCCGCCTGCCTCTGACCCCATGAAGAGGTAGTTCTTTCTTCCAACGGCCACAGGACGCACTGCCCGCTCGGCTGTGTTATTGTCGATTTCCAAGAAGCCGTTGTCGAGATAAGGCCGTGCCTTTGGCAGGCGCGCGAGGGCATATCGGATGGCCTTAGCCAGTGGCGTCTTGCCGGAGATTTTACCCAACTGCTCCTTGAGCCAGATCTCCAGATCATCAAAGATGGGCTTGGCGAGTTCCTGACGCAGGGCCACGCGCTCATGGGGTGGTAGGAACCGTGCCTGTGTTTCAACGTCATAGAGCTTTCGAATGCGCAAGACCGCTTCGCCCGCCACAGGCAGCTTCAGGCTTTCATACAGGGCATAAAACTCCCGTCGCACATGGGCCATACAGGCCATCTCCTTGATGCGCCCCGTGCGGTAGGCATCGTTATAGCCTGCATAGGCGTCCGCATGGGCGTAGCCCGTGTAGGATTTGAGATGTTCGCTCGGGTGTTCCGCACCTCGGTTGGTGGAGAACTGATACCACACGGCGGGTGGCGCGGCCCCGGACCAGGCGCTCTCATCTCGGGCATAGACCCATAGCCGTGCGGTTTTGCTCTTGTTTTTGCCACGCCCTTTGCCCTTCTGGAGCAGCTTGACCGTGGTATCATCCATGAAGATGGCTTGTGCCTCAAACACATGGTCACGGATGGCATCTGCCACGCGTTCAAGCAGCTTGGTGCATTTGCCCACCCAGAGGGCCATGAGCGATCCGCTCAGGTCGATGCCTTCGTTCTCAAACATCTGGCTTTGGCGATAGAGCGGCAGGTGATAGCCGTATTTGCAGCACAGGATATGCGCCATCAGCGCGGGACCCACAAAGCTCTTGGGGATGGGGCGGCTTGGCATCTCCGCCTGAACCACCTTGTCACAGCAGCTACAGGCCAAACGCGGGCGGTTGATCTGATTGACGATGTAATGGCCTGGAACATATTCCAACTCTTCCAGAACATCTGTTCCCAGCTCCCTGAAGCGGCCACCACAGTCTTCACAGGTCTCACCGGGGGTGATGGTCTTCTTGACCCGCTTAAGCCCCTTTGGGAAAGGCTTGCGTTTGCGCGGGGTGCGCGGCGGCTTTGGGACGTCTGCCTCGGAAGACGTCTGGCCCTCACCATCACCTTCAGTCTCTGCGGCTTGCTCGATCTCCAACTCTTCGAGGATCAGTTCCAGCGCCAGTTGCGCGCTGCTTTCCGACTTTGACCCAAAGCGGTGCTTTTTGTGACCATGCAATTGCAAGCGCAGATCAGCAATGAGGGTATCTCGGCTCTGGATGGCCCGCGCATGGGCGGTGCGCTCGGCAGCAAGGGCGGCTTCCATCTCATCCTTGAGGCGTTTTTGGGCGGAGGCATGGCTCAACGATTGGCCCAACAACTCCGCATCCTTACGGGCCAGTTCCGCCGCTTGTGCGGCTACAAAGGCCTGCACGTCAGGTGGCAGATCAGCCAGATTTGGAGGGGTCTTACGCATGCCATTCCATAGCAAAATCGGACATCAGGGGGAATCCCAAAACAGCAAGAAAGCCCATAAAACATTGCCTCAGCCCACCATCGCGGGCCGCCATGTCTTCTGCGGCATGCGCCAGTCTATGCCTTCCATCAGCATGGCCAACTGCGCGCGGCTCAGGTTGATTTTACCCTCGCTGGCCGTGGGCCAGACAAACCGACCCCGCTCCAAGCGCTTGGTGAACAAGCATGCACCCTGACCGTCCCACCAGATCATCTTGATCTGATCACCTCGCCGTCCCCGGAACAAAAACAGATGGCCGGAATAGGGATCGCCCGCCAGAACCTGCGCGGTCTGTGCCGCCAGACCGTTGAACCCACGCCGCATGTCCGTCACACCCGCCGCCAGCCAGATCTTCGCATCCGCCAGAACAGGGATCATGCCGCCAGCCCCCGCGCCAGTTCCAGCACAAAGCCAGCATCAACCCCGTCGCTAACGCTCAGCTTGCGCCCATTCTCCAGCGTGATCTCTATCCGGGAGCTGGCTGTAGGCCGCGCTTCCGGCAGCATCGGTACTGCATCGTGATCGCCGCCTGAAATCTCAACAGGCATGAACCCGGCATCATCAGACCCATCGGGTTGAAACCTGTCATCGCTGCGCCACGAATAAATCCGGCTTGTCGGCACGCCATGACGGCGAGAAACCATCGGCACACTGACACCATCGGCTTGGCTCTCTGCCACCAACCGCCGCTTGAACTCATCCGAGTATTTGGAACCCCGCCCAACCCGCCGTTTACTCATCTCAAAACCCTCATATTGCGCCAGTCAAATCGCCAGCCTCGCGCAATAATCGCACCTCAAATCAGCCCAAAATAGAGGGGGTTCCCTTGATGCTTACCATAAAGGCGATCCCGACTTCGACGCGATCGGTCGCCCTCAAGCGGCGGAGCTTCCAGCGGTCAGATGGAAGCTCATCAACGTGAACAAGCTGAAAGCAGAGAACCCCGAGAAGCACACCGCCCAAGGCGAAGAGTTAGAGAAAATCCTCGGCTGAAGATCGATCAGTGGTGACAGATTACCACGGACCGCTTAGCACGTCCGGCGGGAAATAAAGTAAACTACCATCGCCGACAGTACCGTATGCCTTTGCGATAACACCCACCGGTCTTCTCCTCACAAGAACGACTGGTACTCGTCCATGAAGGTTGCGACCTGCAACAAGCCCTGCGCTTCGGACTTGTGGATCAATGTCGCGACATCGAGCGCCGGATTCTTGAAGCGCTCCCTCATCCGGCGCAGGGCCATTATGGCCTCGGAGGGATCCAACTCGATTGTATCGGCGATGAAGTCGTCGGCGGAAATCGCCTGGATGGAGTGCGGGTCCAGAACCGCGGAAGGAAAGTCGGCAAGATTGTCCGTCACGATGACTGAAGCAGACGTCGCGATGGCCGCTGCCAGCACGTGGTTGTCGTTGGGGTCGGGTAACGCGAGCTTGTCTTCGAAGATCTCATAACCAGTCACCAGAGCTTCAGGGAATGCTGCCTCGATTGCCGCCCTTTGCCGGGACCCATCGGTTTCGCCCTTGGTGATCTGGGTGATCGCTTTCTGAGTCTCGTCAAGGATGCGACTGCTCCACCGAGGCCGGAACAAACCAGCCTCGGCCAGGCTCAGGAGCATGTTTCTGCGAAGCGCTCCGCCCAGGACGCAGGCATCGAGGAGCGCCGTGAACCGATCAGCGTGTCGGCTCATACAAGACCTTCTTCCGCATCCATTGCAGCAAGGTCACTCAAAGCATCAGAGCGAGACGCGTCACGCTTCTCCTTGTAGGCAAAGAGGTCGTCGGCACGAACCCGGCGATGACGGCCGGTCTTCGCAAAGGGAATCTCGCCTTCCTCGAGAAGCTTCACTAGGAACGGCCGGGACACATTGAGAAGGTCCGCCGCCTGCTGCGTGGTCAGCTCTGACTCGACGGGGATCATCCGAAACCCGCGACCGCTCGAGACAAGCCGCAGCACTTCGAGTAGCGAAGCCGTCAAGGCCGGCGCAAGCGTCACGGTGCGAACTTCGCCGTCTTCCAGGGCGAGCGACAGCTTTGTCGGTTCGCCTTCCTTGATCTGGGAGGCCACAATCGTTCTGAGTTGTTCGGCGTTCTTGATCTCTACCTCGTCGGGCAAACGATCAAAGAACGCCTCTTTTCTGAGGGCGTTCATCTTCTCTCTCCGGTTCTATCGTCTCGTGTTGGATATAGGCTATCCGTCCTTCGAAACAATCGCAACACTCGAAATATTCGAAATTCGTTTAGATCGTGTAAACGGGTCACAGCATGCGAACACCGCATCGCTCTCACGACGAAGCGACCACCACGGCCTTCGCCAGTTGCTCCCGGTCGCAAAGGTCTTCCAGCCCAAAACAGACGAAGAACTGCTCGCGAGCGTACGCGACAACATCCTCTCGACCAGAATAGAGCAAGTGGACGTCTTCACAGGTCTGCAACGATTATCACATTGAAATTGTGAATATTTCTGGCTCTCCGCATGAATCGTTGCACTGCGGATGAAACGATAAGCAGAACTACCGAGTTTGTGTCAGGCATGGCAATGGAAACCGGCAACGCGTTACCCGAAATCGACTTGTGAAGCTTCCGCCACAACCCCCGCATCCTCCAGCTGCTCCCGATCGGGAAGATCGCGCAGGGACTCCAATCCGAAGGCAACCAGGAACTGCTCCGTGGTGACGAAGGTATAGGGAGCGCCGCGTCGCGGCGACCGCGGCCCAGTCCCGATCAGGTCGCGCGCATGCAGCCGTCCGATCAGGTCACGGCTGATCTCCTTGCCGAAGATATCCTTCAGTGCGTCGCGGGTGATCGGCTGGTGGTAAGCGATGGCGGCCAGGACCGCGACGTCGAATTCGCTCAGGTCCAGCAATTGGTCCCCGATATCTGCCGCCGCGCGGATCGCGGGGGCGTAGGTGGCGCGCGTGCGGAATATCCAGCCGCCAGCGACCCACGCAACTTCAAAAGCCCGCCCCTCCAGCTCGGCGGCGAGGTCCTCGACGAGCAGGTCAACCGAGGCCCCCTGCCCCACGACCCGCGCCAGATCCTCGCGCGGCACCGGCGAGGCAGAGGCAAAGAGCACCGCCTCGATCCGGCGCATCCACTCCCGCCAGCGCAGCTCCGGCGGCAGGTCGGCCAATTCGAGGTCCAGGTCAGGTTCCGAGCGATCCTTCGCCATAGCTACACCCCATAGAGCCGGAAGGTATCGCGCCCGGTCAGCTCGCGCACCGCGCCGAGGTCGACCAACCGGTCGCAGAGCCGCCGCGCGGCGCGATCCGGCAAGGGCAAGGCCGAAGGCGCCACCGCATCGCGGGTCAGGAACATGTCAACCGCGCCCCCTGCCCCCTTGGCCCGCAGCTTCAGCGCGACGGCTTTCAGATGCGCAGCTCGGCGCGTGAGGTCGGCGGCCTGCCGCACCGACTCGATCGCCGAAAAGATGAGTGCCCGATGACAAGCCAAGCGAAGGTCGTCGCCATGCTTGCGCAGGTCAGCGCGCTTCAGGCCCGCAGCCAGCAGCGGCACAAGATGCCCCCAACCAAGCGCCTGCGCGAGCGCCGCATCCGCGAGGATCAGCGCCGACACATCGGCACGGGGCCCCTCCGTCAGCACCGCCTCCAGCACCATTGCCGCACGGGTGACTGGCGCCCCCTGCCCCGCGTCGAGCCAGCCTGCTATCTGTGCAACCTCCTGTCCGCGCAGCGCGCGATGCAGAGCCTTGACTGACACCGGCCGTTCCGCCGCGCGGCGCCAAGCCAGGTAGGTTTCCCCCGCCGGTCCGGGCAGATCGCCGGGGCGCAGAAGGTGCACGACGTCGCGCAGCTCCCCTGCCCGCTCCGGTCGGCCGGAAAACGCGACACACGCTTCGGCCGCGCGCAGCGCGAGCCGGTCCGACAACAAGGCTTGGGGCACCTCCACGCGTCCCAACACAAGATGCAGGTGGTTCAGCGCCGCGCCCGACAAAAACGCAACATCTTCAAGGGTTTCAGCGCGTGCAGAGGTGACCCAGGCAGGCATCCGGGGTAACGTGTCGAGGTCGCTGGTGTGATCTGGTCGGGAAAAAGTCATGCCTGAAGCCTACATCAGCGCGGCGCTTTCGTCCACAATATGATGTGCAAACCGCCTCGCTTTGCAGTTCCTCGTTATGTCCAATAAGTTTGTATTATCGGACATAAAAAGATACGCTGAAAATCAGTTTAATTTCATCGCTGGATTCACTGGAAAATGGCCGCAGAGGACGAGAAATCGACATCATCAAACTCTGATGCAAGTCATAATGCTCAGGGCGACGCGAGAAATCAAGAAAAAAGCGATGGGATCGCCCTGCCCTCCCATGTCGCGGGCTCCGGCAGCCTTGATCGCCTGGTCGACACCGCCCGCGACTATGCCCGCGCTGCAGCGTCCGACAACACGCTGAAGGCCTATGCCAAGGATTGGGCGCATTTTGCGCGCTGGTGCCGGATGAAGGGAGTGGAGCCCCTGCCCCCCTCATCCGAGATGATCGGCCTTTACCTCGCCGATCTCGCCTCCGGGTCAGGCCCCTCCCCTTCGCAGTGGGCGTCCCGCCCCCTGTCGGTCAGCACGATCGATCGCCGCCTCTCCGGCCTCGCCTGGAACTATGCGCAACGCGGATTCACCCTCGATCGTAAGAACCGCCACATCGCGACGGTGTTGGCTGGGATCAAACGCAAGCACGCGCGCCCGCCGGTGCAGAAGGAAGCGATTCTGGCCGAGGATATTCTGGCGATGATCGCCGCCCTGCCCTACGACCTGCGCGGCTTGCGGGATCGGGCGATCCTGCTGATTGGCTACGCGGGCGGTCTGCGTCGGTCGGAAATTGTCAGCCTCGACGTTCACAAGGACGACACGCCGGACTCGGGCGGCTGGATCGAGATCTTCGACAAGGGCGTCGTACTGACCCTGAACGCAAAGACCGGCTGGCGCGAGGTTGAGATCGGCCGCGGCTCCAAGGACCAGACCTGCCCTGTCCATGCACTCGAGCAATGGCTGCACTTCGCCAGGATCGACTTCGGCCCTGTCTTTGTCGGCACCTCGCGGGATGGCAAACGCGCCTCTGACAAGCGGCTCAACGACAAACACGTTGCGCGGCTGATCAAGCGCACGGTCCTGGACGCGGGCATCCGGTCGGACCTGCCTGAGAAAGACCGCCTCGCTATGTTCTCTGGCCACAGCCTACGCGCCGGTCTCGCCAGCTCCGCCGAAGTCGACGAGCGCTATGTCCAGAAGCAGCTGGGGCACGCTTCGGCCGAGATGACTCGCCGCTATCAGCGTCGCCGAGACAGGTTCCGGGTGAACCTGACGAAGGCAGCCGGGTTGTGATGTGGATCAGGAGTCTTCGGACTTCAAAGCCGAAAGTGAGGCAACATGGCGAGGGAGATCGCTGCGGGAATGGAGGATATCCACGATGATGACCTCGTCCGATCGATCCAGAAACACAAGGAAATGTTCCCCTGCCCTTATGAACCGCAGGTCTTCGACATCATCAACGAGAACTGCGCAACTCCGGCTATGGGCCTGGCCGTTCAGAATTCTTTCACAGCAGTTGAGCAATTCGGCCTCGTAAAGCTCCGCTTGGCGCAGCCCGAAATTCTCGATCGTCCATCTGCCGATTTCAGTGAGGCTAGCTTCCGCACGACGAGTCAGCCGGAAGGATCGGCTCATGAACGCGCGCGCGCAGTCGCAAAGGCCCTACGGATCGCATCTTTGCCGCTTCCCTCCGCAAGATCGCCCGCCTTGGCCTGCGCCAGACCTTCAATTAGACCTTTCCGGATCCCGGCTAGTTGTGCTTCTTCCTGCTCCAGCAATCTCAGGCCAGCGCGCATTGCTTCACTCACGTTCTGGTAGCGCCCGGATGCCACCAAGGCTTGAACCAGTTGATCCTGAGGTTCGGTCAGGACAACGTTGCGTGTCACCATGTGTCAGATCTCCTTTGTTGGCAATATATGCCAATGCCACTTATTTATCAATACGTCACGCCGCCTGCCCGCTGAGCCTGCCATAGAAACTACGCTCCAAATGCAGCTCTCCTGCCCCAGCCTTCTCGACCATGCCCCGAAGATATCCGCCCGGCGAGGCAACCTCACCGACACTGTGCTTCTCGAAGACGAGCGCAAATGCGGCCGTGGCCACTTGGGTCCCCATTCGATCCTGCGCTACGTTCCAGGCATGCTCTGAGATACCGATCATCGGCCTGAGTTGCCCGGCAACGCGGTGCAGGTCGCCCCAATCCTTCAGGAATCCACCCATATTGCGCGCCCAGGACGCGAATTCCGGACAGGCCTGCATGATTGTCGGCAGATCGAGCGCCGTCCGCTTCTTGCGCACCTCGGCAACCCAGTCTTCCAGCTCCCTATCAACCCACTCTTCGGGTGGAGCATTGGGTACCACGCCCGCCGCTTCCTCTTTTTTAGAGGAATTACTAGTTACAGGATTAAGTTGATTTGTAATTAGTATATGAGGTTCAGAAATGACCTCCCTGGGGTCCATTTCTTGAGTCTTTTTTGTGATTTGGGTGTCTTTGTTACCGATGTTTTCCACAGGTTTTGTCGCACCAGTCGCCTTGAGATAGGCCGCTTCGACCCGTTCCTGAAGTTCCTTGAACCACAACAGTAGCCGTTCCAACTGCTCAGAGGCTTCATGACGACGCGGAAGCCGGTCCAGAAGTTCCTCAAAGAGTCCAGTGAATTGGCTCCAGGGCCCGCGCAGCGCGCTGCTGATAGCCGCCTCAATCCGAGCGCGGATCATCCGGCGTGCCACCGTAATCTGACGCTTCAGGCGCTGGCAGAGCTCGCGCTCGGCCTGCAGCTCGGCATGAAGCTCCTCGAACTCCTCGACACGGGCTGAAAGCGGCGACAGATCGAAGCCATACGCCTCAACGATGCGCCCATCGGCGTCCCTACGGCCCCACCGCTTGCCATTCGGGCTGTCCTGAAAGGAAATCACGCCGATCTCGGCCAGGCGCCGCGCATGGCGCTTGAGCGCGGAGAGCGAAAAGCCCGTCCGCTCCATCAGATAGGCGTTCGACGCCCAGACGATCGGGCGCTGCCCCTCCTCCCAGTCCTGGGCCTGGGTGAAGGCCCCGAGCGTGTCGAGGAGCATCATGTCGCCAGCCTTCAGGCCGATATGTGCACCAACGCGCTTGAGCGCGACAAATGCTCGTGTTTTGGGTACTGCTACCCGTTCACCGGCTTGGGCAAGTTGCTCAGCAACCCCAAGACCCGGTGTCGGCTTGCGCCAACCTGTATGTTTCATGCCTGTATCTCACCTCCGGTTATGTGGAGGCAAAAGAAAGCCGTTCGCTCAAAAGCGTTCATCGTTGACAGTGATTCGTGGGAGAGGTATCTTCTAAGCGACCAAACTTTTCAGATTAGCTCTCAGGCCACGCTGCTTGGGGGCTTTTCTTTTGCCTAGATCATTGTTCCGACTGCTCCTCTTTTGTTGCGAGGAATTCGCTGTAGAGCTGATCCAGTCGACCGGAGAGAAAGTCTCCGAACTCGGTTGAATCCTGTGCTGTCAGCGAAATACTGAATGCCCTTCCGGACCGGCCGATTACCCCTTTGATGCGGCCTTTGCCGGCGGTCCAGGTGCGCTTCTTGGGTGCCATGCGCGTCTTTCTGCGCTTGGGTGTCCTGCCCGCCTCTGCCAGTCTGCTGTGCAGGAGCTCGAACCTTGCATCGCTATCCAGCTCGTGAAACCCTTCGAGTTCCAAGGCACCTTCAAGGACCTTTTGGTTCGCAGACTCCGAAGCCAGCTTCTTGAAATCCTCCCAGCGGTCACGGCCAATCTGCTTAGCGGGACCGATCCGCTCAATCACATGCCTCGGGATGTTCTGCGCGACAGACAACATGCGCGACAACAGCGTTCCATCAATGGTCAGCGCCGACTGGATCACATCCTTCGCCTGCCCCATATCAAGGAGGCTTTTTGCGAAAAGCGCCTTCTCGATGAATGAAAGATCCGCGCGCGCCGTGTTCTCTTGCCCTTGGGCGAGAATGTGCGCCACATCGTCCATTGGTTTGACTACAGCGCGAACCTTCCGGCCAAGGGCTGACGCCACGCGCACACGCCGATGGCCGAAGACGATCATATAGCGACCGTCCAGATCCGGGTGCGGGCGAAGCAGTACTGGAGTGTCCTGGCGACCAGTTGCAATCGACTCCTTCAGCTCGTTGAAGGCCTCGTCGTCGTCGCTGAGACGATCCGAAATGAAGGACACATCGATCAATTGGGGATCGATTTCGACGATGGTTTCCCCTTCGAGCAAGCGCTTCGAATTTTCGGCAAGATTGTCAATCGAGACCTTCATGGACTTTGATGCGCCACGCATCGCATAGCCTGATCGGCCAGAGTCCTTCGGCTGCTCGGAAGAACTGGCCATCACATTTTTCAGGAGGTCTTTACGAGCCATCAAACTGTCTCCTTCTGGGCGATCATAGACGTGAACACTCTGGACAAATGGCTGTCTGCACGGCTGTCAAAACTATCAATCTGCACGGCTGTCAAAGACGTCGTCATTCGCGCCCCCATGCTTTGTGGATCAGCTCCGAAACCTCATCGTTCACGTCGTTCAGTGAAGTGATTGCCCGGTCATAAGTTGTGCGAACAAACTGGGAGCGCTCGACCTCGTAGAGTGTCTGTTTAGTAATCCCAGCGTCGGAGATCGCCGTGGATTTCAAAACAGGCGCGGTAAGCATCTGGTTCGGGAACATCGCCTGCAGAAACCCGACCATCTGCTTCTGAGGGCCATCAGTGGGTTCAAACCTGGTAACCAGATAGCGAAACCATTTCAGTCGCATGTTCGCGCCAGCGTCTCGTATTGTCTTCATGATTCCGCCAAGCATGAGCAGAAATTGACTCATCGACATAACGTCCAGCATCTGTGGGTGGACGGTGACGATGACTGACGACGAGGCTGTCAGTGCGGTCAGCGTGAGATAGCCAAGCTGCGGTGGGCAATCGATCACCACGACATCATAGCGATCATCGACTTCGTCGAGCGCCTTAGAGATCCGAGTGAAGAAAAGGCGCCCCTCGTGGGGGTCGCTGCTCGTCAAGGCAACGGGGGTATCGTACTCATACTCTTGAAGTTCCAAACTTGCAGGCACGATATCAAGGTTAGGAAAGTTCGTTGGTCGGATTACTTCGATAATTGGCTTGCGTTGATCATCGTAGCGGAGCGTCTCGTAGAGCGATGGAACATTATCGAGCTCCGGCTGAATACCATGCAGAGCTGTCAGTGATGCCTGCGGGTCAAGATCGATCGCCAGTACACGATGCCCTTTCAGCGCCAAGTGCTGAGCCAGATGAGCCGCAGTCGTCGTCTTTCCGGACCCGCCTTTGAAGTTGACGACAGAAACTACATGCAGTTCCTCACCTTCACGCCGATGGGGCACATACCGCCGCTTTCCAGGCCGACCATGCTTGTCCAAATACGCCCGCAGTTCGAGCATTTGCTCAGCTGAATAACTACGCCTCCCCGACGACGAGGTTTCGGGATCAGGCCCCTTACCTTCTAGGTGGAGCTTCTTGATTGTCGACTGGGTCACGCCGAGATAATAAGCGACCTCCGCCAGCGAAAACTGACGTAGACCTTTCTGGGCATCTGGAGGATACTGTTCCTGCCGCAACATATTGAGACGGTCAGAAATCAGCTCTCCCTGTTGAAGGATGATCTCGTCGAAGGGTTGATCCTTCGTATCAGCCGTAAATGACCTATCTCGCATCCGCCTGCCCTCTAAATATCGCTTTTTCAGCAATTTATCCCTTTAAAGTGTCATCTACACGGAAAAATGAGTCTTAACAACGATTTTCACGCGGTGGCTTATGCACTCCCGCAGCACGATCGAGTCTAGATGCGGCGACAAGCTATAGTGAGCGGCGAAAAAGGCGGCCCAACATATGGAACCAACGGTGCGGCCTTCTGCGCAGCACTCAACTCGAACGGCGCGGTAAAAATACTTTAACCTACTGTTTTAAAATACATTTATGTAACTGCACGGCTGTCAAACGGCACATGGCTTGAAGCGTCGAAACGCCTAGCGGATCCGCAAACACGACAGCCACGCAGCGAGCTGCATCAGAAAAGTTCTACATCTGAACCGTGGTCACTTGGTTCCGTCAAACACATCGCCCATGCCACTCCAACACATAATAAATCGTGTCAGTGCCATAGGAGACAACGAGAATCGGCTGGGTTGCCCCAGCCGATTCTTTGCGTCACGCGGCGTCTTTGGGGCCCCAGGGGATGATCGCCTGCAGGGACAGATCGTCCTGGCTTGCCGCCTTGCCGAGGTTGGCGTTGAAGCCGTGGTCGCGGATGGTCAGCGTGTAGTAGTCTGCGCCGGTCTCCTTGTTCTGCTTCTTCCAGATGCCGCCGCATTCGACCAGCTTGCCGCGCGGGGAGCGGCCGAGGACGCGGTGCGTGGGGGCCATCGGGTTCGAGCTCGCGACGGGTTCGACCGTGATGTCGAGGTCGAAGGTCAGGGTCGAGATGGAGCCGACGCCTTTGGCGGTTTCGATGTCGGCGCTGGTGAATTTGATGCAGTTCGTGGTCATTGCTCTTCTCCTTGTTTGCGTTGCAATGATGGTCAACTTGCAGCTGGCCAAGGCCCGGCCACACCGAAGGCGAAGCGCAGCGGAGAGGGGCAGGCGCCGATCTTTTTGCCGCGCGAGGATTGGCCCACCCCTGTTCTTTGGTGGGTCAGGGGAAAAAGATCGGCGACAACCTTTGTGGACGGGACGACAGCTGCGACCAGCATGTCATGCAACTCAGACATCGGGAGAAGTGCGGTGGCCGCGAAGGAAACTGGGTGAACAGCCGAGGGAGTTGCCACCAGAATCTTGGCTTCTTACTAACTCACAGAAGATGAGACATCGTCCAGACGTCAAAGTCGCATCCCCAGGATCACTAACGTGCCGATAGTCTTCGCTGAAGCGCCCAAGATGCGGAGGAGTGCTCGACGCGAACAGAGCGTGGAACGAAAGGCCGGGTCGCCACGAGACACCGCAACCATCCAATAGCCCTAAATGACAGCCCGTCTGGTTGGTTCGGTCAGAAAATGCGACAAGATATTTGGTCAAGGGCCGCCGGTACCAACGGACAGAGCATACTGCCTAGCTCTAGCATCAGTTGCCAACTTGCCCTTCCAGTGCGCATACTATACGTCATTGACACATACGCCGCCAAAACCTATATGGAACTGACGATGACGCGATTGCAGACAGTGGTCGAACTGCCCGAATTCCAAAGGCGCGCCAAGGCAATCATGTCGGACCAGGAGCGTGAGGCGGCGATCAACTTCATTGCCGCCAATCCGGAAGCGGGCGTCTCTCTTGGCGGCGGATTACGCAAAGTCCGCATCCCGAGAGAGGGGAGCGGCAAGAGTGGCGGCTTCAGGACGGTGTATGTCTTTGGCGGGACCCATATGCCGATCTTTCTGATCACGGTCTTCGCCAAGAATGAGAAAGCCAACCTGTCAAAGACCGAACAAGCTGCTGCGGTAGAGATGAGCAAGGCGCTTGTCGCGAAATATGGAGACGCAACATGAGTGCATTTGAAACCGTATCCAAGGGCCTCGAAGAGGCTCTGGCCTTCGCGAATGGCGATTTGGCCGACGCCAAAGTGCATGAAGTTTCCGTGGCGGAGGTCGATGTCGCCGAAGTCCGGCAACGGACGGGCCTGTCCCAGGCCGAGTTTGCGAAGAGCATTGGCGTCGCGAAAGGTACGCTCCTGAACTGGGAACACGGGCGCCGGCACCCGACAGGCCCAGCACAGGTTCTGCTGGCATTGATCGCCAAGAAGCCTTCCGTCGTACAGGACCTCTTGCGCGGGGCGTGAACCGGGGCCTAAGCCCCGATCCTCTTGATGCGGATTCCGAGCTTGCGGGCCTTGTCGACGATGTTCTCGGTGATGCCCGAACCGGGCGTGGCAATCAGACCCTGTGGCATGGTTTCGAGCATCTTGTCGTTGCGCTTGAAGGGGGCGGCCTTGCCGTGGCTCTTCCAGTCGGGCTTGAAGACCACCTGGGTGATCCCACGGGTATCTGCCCAGCGGGCCGCGATCATCTCGGCGCCTTTGGGCGTGCCACCATGCAGCAGCACCATGTCGGGGTATTTCGCATGGGTGGCATCGAGGACGGACCATATCAGATCGTAAGCCTGATAGTCCCCGCCTGAGAAAGCGATCCGCGTGCCTTCGGGGCAGTGCACCTCGGTCTCCTTGCGACGCTTGGCCGAGAGATAGGCCCGGCTGTCCACCACGGCGGAGGTGAGGCCGCGATGTGAGACCTTGGATCCGGTGCGGGGGAGCCAGGGCGAACCGGTGGCGGCCGAGAAGTGGTCTACGGCCAGATCGCGCATCTGCTCGAAGGCGTCGCGATGGTCCCAGAGCTTGAGCCCGATCATCTGGAGGCGCTCGAGTTCGACCGAGGCGACCTCGGAGCCGTCCTGTAGCCCCAAGCTTTCCCTGACCTCGAATTCGTTGTCGTCGAGAAGCTTCTGGATATGGGTGAGCCGACGATGGAAGATCGAGGTGAGGGACCAGAGCATCTCTTCGAGATTGTCTTCCAACTGGCTGCCAGTGAGGAGGCCGATGGTGGTGTCAAAGAGGGTCGCCATGGCGAGTTCGACTTCGTCGGGCTGGGGCAGGGGGCGGTGATCGGTCTCGCCGGGTCCCGGTGTTGCGCCGTGAAGTGCCAGGTGGTCGAGGATGCCGGAGGTCACGCCGGTCTCCTCTTGGATGTCTGTCTGATGGGGCATTGTCTGGTTCCTCTGTTTGATCTGACCCGATTTGGATGGGGCGATATCAGGACCGGCGGCGACCGGGCCGCATCCGTCAGGATCGGAGCGCAGCGGAGAATGCGCCCAAGGCCGGAAAATTGCTCCCGCGAGGAATGGCCCGAAGGGGCAGGGGAATTTTCTGGTTCGGGGGGCATTGCTGCCCGGGCGAGGGGCACTCTGCCCCGACCCGCCGGTCCATCGCTCCCCTTATCCAAACGGGATCAGATCGAACCCGCGGAACCTTTGCCCTGTCCGGCATCACCGGGGAGACTGGCGCTCATCCGTCCTCGATCTCCAGACCGTTTGCCTTCATGGCCCCTAACAGAGACCGGCGCAGCGCATCTCTGCCAAATGTCCGCAGATCATCGTTGAAATCGCCCAGTTCAGGGACGAGATAACCGCAGGAAATTCCTCGATATTCCAGTTGGTTACGCAATCTTATGGATGCATTGCGTCCGGCATCGTCATTGTCCCGCGCGATCCAGATGCGCTGAATCCCCGGCGATGGAATGAAGAGGCCGAGATGGGTGGCGGTGAGACAGGAGGCGAGGTCGAACTCCGGGAGAGCCGTTCCGATTGAGAGGGTGTTTTCGAGCCCTTCGCCGACGATGAGATCCGAGCGACCCGCGCCGGCCCAGAAGCGGATGGCATGGCCGTGCAGCTGCCCAAGGATCCGTTTGGGTCTCTCGATCGTGGCCAACCCGTCGGTAGACGGGTCGAGATAGACCCGCGCGCATCCGGTGATCTGGCCCCGTTTGTCGGTGATCTTTGCGAGCAGGGCAGGGGCCCTTCGCGGCTGATCGGGATCGTCCTCGCCCTGCCGCAGGAAGACTCGAGGGTGATAGCGCAGGGCAGGTCCAAGCCGTGTGATGCCGCGCCCCTGCAGATAGGTGGCGGCCGGGGTGCCAAGCACCGGCTTGCCAGCGGCAAAGAGCTTCCGCGCCCGCGCGATGCGTTTGGCGGAGGCTGCATCAGGGCGCTCAGCCCTTTGGGTGTCTCGAGGTGCGGCAGGGCAGGGGGCCTCGCCGAGAAAGGACCGGGCCTCCCTCAGCGTCTCCTTGAGCGTGACCGACCCAAGCCGTTCCTGCAGCAGGTCGATGAGATCGCCATATTCACCCGTCGCGAAATCTTGCCAGGATCCGGCCTTGCGCTCACCTTGAGCTTGCAGACGGATGGCGAGGCTTTGGCCCTTTGCACCGGACGTGTCGCCGACCTGCCAATAATTGCCCTGCTTACGACCCTCGGGGAAATACTGGCGGCAGAAACTCTCGGCACGGTCTGCCAGAGCGGCCGAGAGGTCTGCGATGCTGCGCCGCGCGCTCATGCGGCGACATCCGCTGCGCTGGCACCCACCGGGTGCTCAGCCAGAACCCGCGCCAGCACGTCAGTGCCATCCACTGGGATGAACACCCGAGTCTTCCACTGGATCACCTCGGCAAAACAACCCATCGCTTTCAGACGGGGCAGGGCCGCGCCCGACGCGCCGATCAGCTCAAGTCTCGGCTGTCCCATGACCAACGACCGGCGCAACTGGTAGCCGCCGAGGAGGTTCAGGGTCGTCCTGGCTTCCATCACCGCGCTGAGCACTTCCTGCGGCGACATCTCGATCTGACAATCGAGACCAAGGCGTGAATAGACATTCAGGAGCTGCTCCTGACTGACGAGACGGCCGATAGCGCGCTCCCCGTCCTCGGCCTGCAGGCGGTAAATGCGCATGTTGTCGGCAGGAAGCCGGTCCCAGATCGGCAGGAGGAGGCCGCAGATCAGCGTGATCTTCGATGTGGTGAACTGCGGCACCGCGTCGACCTCAGCCTGCCAGAGCTGTTCGAACATCGCATCGTCTATCTCTTCCCAGTGCGATTTCGAGAACTCGGTGAGGGCGAGGATCTCGGTCGCCATGGGCCGTAGCAGTTTCACCCGCAGGATCGGTACGCCATCCTCATCCATGAAGGCCGGCGCCTTCACCATCAGGGCCGCGCGTTTGGAGGTCTTGTTCCAATAGAGCGTCGCGCCTTTGTTATCAGCGCAGATGGCTTTCACGCGGGACAGGGTGAGCGGATCGTTTCGATCCGTACGCTCAACGGTCAGGGCGGTGGCCGTCGCCCCCGTCGCCTCATGTTCGAAGATCACCTTGCGGTCGACGATCTCGAATTTTTCGGCGCGCAGGGTCTCTAGCCCGACGTCCAGCGTGCCAGCCTGCCGTGCGTCCTCGATGATGGCCGAAAGTAACCCGCCGAAAGCCTCGAAGATCGCGTCCTGCATGTCGATCCGCAGTGCCAGACAGCGGTTCAGGAACTGCTGGATAGGCGGCAGATTCTCTTTCATCGTGCCATCCGCCTCATCGAGTGTCAGCCCGGTCATCTCCTGGAACCTGGCATATGAGCAGGCGTCGATCTTGCCCGCCCGCAGCTTGTAGAAGAACTGTCGCAGCGCCGCGCGTGCGTAGGGGCTCTCAAGATTGTCCTCGGCGCGGAACATGTTCTGGCCGCCGGTTTCGCGCTGCCCCTTGGTGATCGCCCCGAGCGTGTCGAGGCGGCGCGCGATGGTGGAGAGGAACCGTTTCTCACCCTTCACGTCTGTTGCGACGGGTCGAAACAGCGGCGGCAGCGCCTGATTGGTGCGGTTGGTGCGCCCGAGCCCCTGGATCGCATTGTCGGCCTTCCAGCCGGGCTCAAGGAGGTAATGCACCCGCAGGCGCTGGTTCTTGGCCCCGAGATCGGCATGATAGCTGCGCCCGGTGCCACCGGCATCGGAGAAGATCAGGATGCGCTTGGCATCATCCATGAAGGCCTGGGTTTCTCCGAGGTTGGAGGAAGCGGGACGCTTCTCGACCTTGAGCCGCCCCTCCCGCGTCTTCACGATGCGCCGTTTGCGCCCCGTGACCTCGGCCACAGCCTCCCCTCCGAAATGCCAAAGGATCTGGTCGAGAGCACCCTGTACTGGGGCGAGGGCACCGAGATGCTCGACAAGCTCGTCCCGCCGCCGCTCCGCCTCGCGGCAAATGATGTGATTGCCATCGCCATCGACGGCCGGGCGCGAGCGCAGATCCCCGCTCTCGTCGGTGTAAGGCTCGAAGAGCCGCGTCGGGAAGGAATGCATCAGGTAGTCCATGATGTTCTCGCGCGGCGTAAAATCGACCTGCAGATCATCCCACTCCGAAGGCGGGATCTCTTCGAGACGCCGTTCCATCACCGCCTCGCTGGTCGACACCACCTGGATCACCGCCGAATGTCCCGCCGCCAGGTCCGCCTCGATGGCGCGGATCAGCGAGGGGCATTTCATGGCGGTGATGAGGTGGTTGAAGAAGCGCTGCTTGTTGCTCTCAAACGCCGAGCGTGCGGCGGATTTGGCCTGAGGGTTCAAGGTGCCTGTCTCAGACGAAATGCCAGAGGCTTGTAGGGCAGCCTCAAGGTTGGTGTGGATGATCTGGTAGGCATCAGCGTAGCTGTCGTAGATCGCGACCTGGGCGGGCGTCAGCTCATGGACCAGCATCTCGTATTCGACCCCGGCATAGGAGAGGGACCGCGCGAGATAGAGCCCAAGCGCCTTCAGGTCGCGGGAAATCATCTCCATGGCGGCGATGCCCCCGGCCTCCATCGCGGCGACAAATTCTGCCCGCGTCACGAAGGGGAAATCTCCCGTGCCCCAGAGACCGAGGCGCGAAGCATAGGCAAGATTGCCAACGACCGTCGCCCCGGTGGCCGAGACATAGAGTACGCGGGCGTCGGGCACGGCGTTTTGCAGCGCGAGGCCCGCAAGGCCTTGTTGAGAGGCCTTTTTGTCGCCGCGGTCGGACTTTTCGCCGGCGGCATTGGCCATGGCGTGGCTTTCATCAAAAGCGATGACCCCGTCGAACCCCTCGCCGAGCCAGGAGGTCACTTGCTCGAGGCGGGCAGCCTTGCCCTCACGTTCAGCCGAGCGCAGCGTGGCGTAGGTAACGAAGAGGATGCCCTCGGGCAGGCGTATGTCGCTGCCTTGGCGGAATTTTGAGAGCGGCACGATATCGCTTTCACGCCCGCCGAGCGCCATCCAGTCGCGTCGCGCATCCTCGATGAGCTTGTCGCTCTTCGAGACCCAGACCGAGCGGCGACGCCCCTGCAGCCAGTTGTCGAGAATGATACCCGCGACCTGTCGCCCTTTACCGCATCCAGTGCCATCACCGAGGAACCAGCCCTTGCGCAGGCGGAAGGCGCCTTCGTCACCCTCAGCCGCTGCAATCAGTTGGCCTTCGATCTCGCCACGCTTGAACAAGCCTTTGAGATGCGTCTCGTGTGCATTGCCCGCGTAGATCACGCTTTCGAGCTGCGGCGCAGAGAGGAGACCGTCTCGAACGAGGGTCTTCGGCAGAACGGGGCGGTAGCTCGGCACGGGCGGCGGCACCGAGGCCATGGCGGCGGATTGCACAAGTGCTGTCGGATGCTCCGCCGCGCCGTCGATCCGGATCGCCTGCAGGTCATAGACCTCGTAGACCGTGTCCTGCAACGTGCCATAGGGTTCGCTCCAGGCTTTTGGCAAGTAGTCGAGCGGGGCCGTCTCGATGTCGTCGAACGGATGCTTCGCGCGTTCCTCGGCGAGCGCACGGGTTTCTTTGCGTGCTGCGTTGCGCAGGGCGTGGAGGTTGGTGCGGGTCGGCTGAGACGGGACCGAAAGGGCCGATGTGGTGGGGCAGGGCGGGGGGCTGCGGCGTTCCGGGCAATGGGCGAGTACTACGGAGAGAAGATCACTCGTGGTCGCGCAGATCGGATGATAGGCGGCGTCAATATCAGCCGGTGCGGTCTCTTCAGCACCAGCCGCGCGCTTATCGATTACCGTCAACCGCGTGTCGATCGTGGTGCCATGCCGTGCGAAGACCTTGCCGTCGATGGGGGCCGAAAACACGACATCGGCGCTCTGGCCGATCCGCTGAAATGTCGACTGGAAGGATTTCAAAGAGGGACGGAAGCTTTCGCCGGTGATGACGACAAGCCGCCCACCAGGCGCGAGGCGTGCCAGGGCGGAAAGCACATGCTGACTGGTCGCTTGCCTAAACCGGCCCTCGACATGGTTGGCAGCGGAAAACGGCGGGTTCATCACCACGACCGAGGGCGTGATCGAGCGATCAAGACGATCGTCGATCGAGGCAGCATCGTGGTCAGATACGGCGGCATCGGGGAACAACTGCCCCAGTAGGGCGCGGCGCGTGTCGGCAAGTTCATTCAGCGCCAACCGTGCACCAGCGATCTTTGCAAAGATGGCCAGCATGCCCGTGCCCGTCGACGGCTCGAGCATCAGGTCGTCGTCCCGAAACCCGGCGGCCTGCGCGACGATGGCCGCGAGGGGCAAAGGCGTGGAAAACTGTTGCAGACGGATACTGTCTTCGGAGCGGCGCGTGTGAGACGGGGCCAGAGCCGTGAAACGTTCGATCATGGTGAGGAAGGCCTGCGGCGACAGTGCCTGACGCTGCATCAGCGCGCCGTAGCGCGAGAGTATAAGGATTTGGGCGACCTCGGCCGCCTCATAGGCGTCTTTCCAGACCCAGGCACCACTTGTGTCACTGGCACCGCAAGCATCTTCCATCGCGGCGCGAAGTGCGGCGGCGTCGATGGACCTGCCTGCCTCGAAAACGGGGACGAGGATTTTCGCAGCCTGCATCAGGTTTTGGGCGAAGCGTGGGGCATCCGGCAGGGCAGGGGCTTCGGGCTCGGTTGCAAGTTGGACGGAATGGGGGTGAGCGTTCATCGGCAATCTCCGGGGTTGAGGGTTGGCCCCGAGCCCCGCGTGCACTCTCTCACCCGGGAGGGGTCACCCCTCCCGCCCTGTCTCTCACTCTTTCATGGCCTCGAAAACTGAAGTCTTGGCAGCGAAAACTTATCCACAAAATCTGGGGATGACGCTGTGGGCGTTGTCGCGCAAACCCATGCCAGGCTGCTGGGACACGGCCGTGCCTGCATTTTGGGCACCTCCAGCGAAACGGACCCGACACACAGCAAGCTCGGGGACCGAATGGTCAACGAGGAGAAATCGCAAGAGCTCAGAATGGGGATCTGCAAATAAAAAGGCGACATCCGGGAGGAGGTGGATGCCGCCGATTATTCCGGATCGGCTCAGGGAGGAGGAGAGAACCGATCACAAGAGCGAACATAGGAGCAATGCTGCAGTCGCACAATGGGCGGGCTATGACTTTTCTGCAATGCAGCAATGCATGTCCGCGATCGGGTGCTGCCCATAGTTCCGGTGTGTGGCGGCGAGTTATTCTATGGATATGCGGTCAATGCACCGGTCGCGGGTGGCGCATGGGGATCGGACCGAGGAACGGCATTCCGCGCCTCCGGCAAACAATGCGTCTCATAGGCGCCAACAAACCCCCAGCAAGCGTCGATCTCCTCGCCACCCTGTTCGACGATGTAACCATAGACACGCCCACCAAGGTAAGAATCGTAGTCGGCGGTCTCACCACGTAAGATGTCTACAGCCTGTTCGCGCAGGGCCTTGGTCACGCGTTTTACACCGAATTCCTTTCGGACCGCTTCGAGCGTCACGTAGACGTAACCGACCTGCCCAGAATCCCACGGGCAGTGGAACCCGACGGTGTTCATCGCGAGACCGGAATGGTCATAGAGAAACACAGGCAGAATGATTGCCTTCCGCTCGGCGCGGTCCCGCAGACGATCCATCGAGAGATCGCTCTGATCCGAGACGCCCGCAAGATCGCGCAGGAACGCCTCAGGGCTGTCGTACTGATGGCTGTCACCCAGCCGATAGCGGCGGTGCCAGCAGATCAGCGTACCGAGGTTGCACCACTCTCGTGGGTCCTCAGCGTCGGGGTCGTGGTAGATCTTGATCGTGTGGCCCTGGTGGACCTCCTCGTAGACGGGATCTTGCATGTCCATGTCCTTTCTCGAAACGCAATCGACCCGCCAAGCCGGTTGTGGCGCAGGCGGGTCGATCTGGATGGGATCAGATGGTTGGTGAGTTTGCCGCCCGGCGGATCAGGCGGCGGCGCGATTCTGGCGATGCTGGACGTGCTCGACAGAGACCTTGAGAAGCCAATCCTCAAAGCCAAGAATGGTCTGGTGACCCGCAACCGCCTGGACCCAGGCCGCACGCGGATCGCTGCCGATCTGCGTCGGGTCGTTGTCGATCCGGCCATTGGCCATCCACGGTTCGGGTTGTATGCGTCCGAGCCAGTCAGCCAGTGACGGGATACGCCCCTGGCAGTCTTCGCGCACATGCTGCTCGCCGATCCAGCGGATCGGAACGACCCGGCCCGCGCTGTTGATCAGGCTGCGACCGAACACCCGCTCGGCATCATAGATCCCGACCGTATGATGTTTTTGGGCTCTGTGAACAAAGAGACCTAGGTGCTCTTTAGATGAGTCAAACCAGTCATGCACATGTTGGTAATCATCTGGAACACCGCCAAATCTACGGGCCGAGCTTTCGGCGTGGTGGAGAGGATGTGCCATGTCAGAGCCCCTCATGTTCTGTGGTGTCGGTCTCGATGAAGCGGTTCGAGTGGCTGACATCGATCTTGTCCGTCTCGAGCGCCCAGGTCAATTCGCCATAGCCGCCCTCGTTGTTTTCGAAGCCAGGGCTCAGCGCATAGGCAAAGTCCCAGCCGAAATCTTCGACCCGTCGCCGCAGCTCTTCTGTCAGGGTAATCGTGTCAGGCGTCACGACGACCTCCTCGACATTGCCGGAATCGCCATAGCCTTCATATTGCACGTCGAGGCCGGTCACGCCGAGGCCGCGCAGTTCGGTGAGAAGGGCTGCGCGGGTCTCGACCCGCTGTTCGGCTGCCCGTCTCTGGGCTTCGAGCATCTGCGCGTAGAAATCATTTGCTTGTGTCATATCTTCGGTCCTTTGGAATTGAGGGAGGGTGAGGGCGACCGTCTTGCAGGCCGCGCCCCGGAGGTTTCCTTTGGGGGGCTTCAGGCCGCAGCGTCGCCGCGTTTCTCAGCCGTCCGGTCAACCAGGTTGAAATACAAATTCTCGGTCGCGCGCTTGAACCCCGGCGGTTTGCGCGGAGCGAGGCAGCGCACCGAGGCGCTGCAGCTCTCGCCGTGCTCCATCGCGAACTGCGTCACTTGGTCGATCAGATCATCCATGCCCGCGGCCTCGATGCGCTTTTCGGGGTAGTTCGCCAGCATCTGGAACTGGGTGACGACGAAGGCGCCATCGCGATGTGCGGGATAGAGGGTGATCTGGTAGTCGAGTGTCTTGGCCATCTCTGGTCTCCTGCGGCAGGCCGGACACGATCATCGCGCCCCTTGGAACCCGCCAGCCCGAAAGGACCGCCCTTTGTGCAAGGGCGATCCGTGGCGATGTCGGTGAAAAAGGGGCGTCAGTATTCCGACGGCAGAAGCAGGGTCAGGACCCGGCGCGTCTGATCAGGATCGGAGGGCTCAGGCGAGCCATAGGTGTAGTCGACGTCGTACAGGTCGATCTTGAACCAGACCTTCGTGCCGTCGAGGTCGATGACGCCCATCTCGTGCCATCCTTGCGGGTCGCTGTCAGCGTTGAACGCGTCAAATGAAGCCACGCTGCGGGTGAGAGCAAGCTGGGCATCGGGCCCAAGCGCTGCAACGCCACGGGTCATCACGAACTGGCCCTGCGGGGCATCGGTGACGAGGATATTGCCAAGGATAGAGCGACGAAAGGCGTCATTCTGCGAAGCGACGAGTGCGGCTTCCTTAACGGGATCGAGGTCAAGTGTGGTGGTCATGGGATATCTCCGGGACGGGCCCGCCGATCCGATATCGGCTGTTGGTAACCCGTCAGCCGGAAAGGGCCGCCCTCGATGTGAGGACGGCCCAAGGCTCATGTCGTGATCAGGTCAGCGTGCGGCTCGTCAAGCCGCATCCTCGCTGAGGAAGGCGGGCAAGGACGACGGTTCATCGCTCTCGGCGTCGCTCAGAGAATCTTCGGCGGACACATCCCCCTCCTCGGTCTCCGGCGCTTCGCCTGCCATGTCGGCAACAGCCTCCGCCGCACCGGCAAACACCATCCCGTCGGGCAGCCAGCGCGTCGTCCTGACAACCGTTGCGGCGTCGAACCCTTCCGTCTCGCCGGCCGTTTCCGCGAAGGCCCGCTCCATCGCGGCCGCGATATCGCCCTTACGCTCGCGATTGCGATCTTCGGCGTAATCGTCGCCAATGAGCTTGCGCGCGGTAGCGACCGCATGCCCCTTGTTGACCCGACCCCAGTAATTCTGAGCAGTCGGGCGCCAGCAGGCCGCCACATCGACGTCAAGACGCGCGCCGATCTCCTCGATGATCGGGGAGGGGCGATTGTCGGAGGAAAGCTGCGGCTTGACTGCCAGACCCGTCGCCCAGGCGAAAAGCGCCTGCTTGGCGGCAATGGGCAGCGCCGACATCGCCCGGAAGTTTTCGGGCTTCTCCAGCGTAATCCAGTCGGTGGCGAGGCCCTGCTCCAGCGCCTCGAGCATCTTCTGGGCAACAGTATCCGAATGCAGCACCTCGCGGTTCTGCGCCTGGAAGGGCCGGATCGAGATATCGAGCGCCTCGTTGTTGTAGGACCGCCCCAGAGCCTGCTCGCAGAGCGCGTAGAGCATCGCATCGAACGCCACCTCGAAATCCGCCGCCAGATGCGCCCGAAGGATATGCTGACGCGTCGCGCGCAGATCGTCGGCGAGGCTCGCCGAAATCCCGTTCGCCTTGCGCAAGGTCGCGGCCGGGTCGGAGGTGGGCACCGGTGTCGAGGAGGTTGGCGGCGTCACGTTCGGGCGGACAGGAGACGGGGCATCACCCGCGTCAGCACTATTTTCGCTCGGGACGACCGCAGCGGGGATATCTTCTGGCCGCACGAGGCCTTTCTCGACACGCAGCGCGCCGTCATGACCGATGGTCAGAACCACGCCCGCGATGGCACGATCTTCGTCCGCGTAAGGCTGCCGTTCGCGTTGCAGGGCCTCGATCTCGCGCAGGCGCGGCTCGATGGCATAATATTCTTCCGTCTCCGCGTCCGTCCAGTCCTCGCCGTCATTCTTCGCCGCCAGTTCTTCCTCGCGCGCAATGAGACGTTCTTCTTCGGTGAGCAGGTCCGGATCGGGGTCGATGTCCTGCGGATAGACCCGCCCGAAGCTGCGAAACGCGCCGTAATCCACCGAGAGATGCACCTCGACCCATTTCCACGTTCCCTCGAAGGTTTTCGCCGCAGCCTGCAGCTTTTCGATGGCGAGACGCTCTAGGAGTTCGGGGTTCTCCATATGGGCGCTGGCGCGGTCGTCGAAGAGATCGCGCAGCAGAACACCACCCGCCGCCTCATAGGCCTCAATGCCGACAAAGCGCCCGATGGCCGAGTTCGCCGAATGGGCGGTCTCGGTAAGATGGCGTTTGATGCTTTGCGGATGGATGTGATAGCCGCCCTTCACTGCGTTCCAGACCGCCAGCTGGCGATCATGGTCGTCGGTCAGTGTGAAAGCCATCACGCATTCAAGGGTCAGATCACCCGCGCGGAACTGCTCGATGATCTCGGGCGCGACACGGGCGAGTTTGAGGCGGCGGCGCACCAGGTCGACGGAGACGCCGAATTTGAGCGCGATCTCGTCTTCGCTGCGGCCCTCGGCGATCATCGCCTCAAAAGCCTCGAACTGGTCGGCGGGGTGCATCGCCGCGCGCTGGAGGTTTTCAGTTGCAGAAGTAAGGATGGCGTTGCGCTTATCATCGACGAGGCAGGGCACGGGGTGATCGGCGGGGATGACGCTGTCCTCAGCGAGCTGCTTCAGCGCCTTGAGGCGACGACCGCCGGCATCGACTGCAAAACGTGTCTCTGACAGCGCATGAACCACCAGATTCTGTTTAATTCCGGTCTCGCGGATACTGACGAGGAGCTCAGCATCGTCGCTGGCGCTGGCCGCAACTTTTCGAACGTTGAGCGGGCTCGGCTCCAACTGGTCGAGCGGGATCATCCGGATGTCGGTCCCGCCGCCAGGCACGGACAACTCAGTGGCTTCGGTTTTCTTCGCAGTGGCGGGTTTCGGGCGGGTTGTGGTCTTGGCCATGGTCAGGGTCCTTGTCACGCCGGACCCGGAAGAGCCTCTCTCTATCCTTTCAAGCCCGGCACCCGGGCTTCCCTTTCTCTGGCTTTTTCTTGTGTTCCCTTACATGAGATCGTTTTGCACAGGCTTTGCTGTCTCCAAAGCCTACAGGCCTAGCTCACTGTTTGATTTTCCGAACCCACTTCCGCGAGCAAAATCTGCCGAATTGAGCTTTCAATTTTGACTTTACCAAATGTTGAAGCATCTCGGAAAACTGACTTCGTTTCGCATTCGAAGCAAATCAAGTCATGCTGACGGCCGACAACTTTTAGACCAACTGAACTTTCCCCGACATGGACCACATAGACCTCGCATGCTAGGTTCGCGCCTGCTTTCACCGGCGCATGGAATTGTAGGTCCATAGAGACAAAAGGCATGGCCGTGTTTCTTTCCGTGAGTAGAAAAAGCCAGCCCCGGCCTGAAAGCAAATCGTCCCAGAAAGTCTCGATCGCTTCCAGCGCGAAATTCGTAATCCGGCCAGTAAAGGCGATTCCCAGCTGGTCACAGTCGCCAAAGAAAATCCTGCGTTCGAAGGCAAATCGTGGTTTAAATTCTGTTTCTGGTACATTCATTGCAGCGTTACGGGCTCAACATTTCTTTGTCTCTGGTGCGTGACAGCGATAGGAAGGAATAGTTTTCCGGTCATTATGCCATGCGCCGGAATTCGGCGGGGGTCGCGCCTGTCATTTTTCGAAAAGTTCGACTAAAATGACTCTGATCTGCAAAACCGCAGTCAAGCGCGACCACTTTCAGGGGGGCATTACCCTTTCTCAGCATCTCCTGGGCCTTCGATATTCGCTTGCGCAAAACATATGCATACGGTGCCAACCCAAACTCCGCCTTGAACTGACGCGAAAAGTGAAACTGGCTGAAACCGATAGATGCGGCCATGTCTTCCAGACTGAGGTTTTCACCTAAGCAGCTTTCAACGAGATCGATGATTCTCTGCCTTTGAGCAGGGCTGAAGTTCGAGTTTGCGTCGCTGGTCAAAGAGACCTTGGCGTACTGACGCAGAAGGTGAACGGCGATCTGGCTGCGCAGGGCGTCGATGATCAATCTCTGGCCGATTCCACCGTTCTTTAGCTCATTCTCTAGCAATTGGATGCAGTTCAGGATACAGGGGTCCTTCGCAGATAGCCAATCATTGATCTCAATGGACTTCGGGTCACGATCAAAGACCGAAAGGGCCGTGTTTTCGAGTTCGCTGTGATTGAGATAGACGTGTCTAACCGTGATAGGCTCGGACCAACTCCAAGTGGATTCCTCTGCACGCGTGAGCAAGGAAATCCTACCTTTCTCTACGCGCGCGCTTTGCCATGGGCCGCCACTCGTGCGGCGCATAGTGGTTGGCGCGCCATCATATGCAACAATCATATAGTCGCGCATGGGGGGAATTGCCGCGTCTTGTCGCTCATAACGATAGCCCTTCAGGGTAATGCCGTTCCAGTTGCACCCGGAACTGTCCAACGTAGTCGTGCCGGGAATCCATTCGGGTATCCGGTCCGGTGATATGAGCAGTCTTTCCATCTTGGCCTCCCTGAACTTTTTCACGATCGTCCGCTTGAGCTGAAATTTCGGCTTAGGTCGTCTCGCGCATCCGCGGTTCTTCTCGAACGATATCCGCTTGAGTCAATCTATCGATTTCAGCTTCTGTCAGTCCAGCCTCGCTAAGCAACTGCCTACTATGCTGCCCGAAGCGAGGCGGTGCCGCGCGAACCGCTCCGGGGGTACGCGACAAGCGTGCTGGCACGCCGGTGCCGCGGTAGGTACCAACTGATACCACCATGCCGCGATGTCGGGTGTGTGGATGCTCCAACGCTTCATTCACATTCCGAACGACTCCGGCGGGAATCCCAGCTTTCAAAAGCACCGGCTCAAGTTTGAAGGCGTCATGTTGCACCAGGCACTCTGACAAGACCTCTGTCATCTCTGACCGATGCGCAAGACGCGCGGCATTGTCGGCAAATCGTGGATCGCAGGGCACCTCAGGTAGGCCAAGCACGTCACAGAGTTTTGCGAACTGACCATTGTTACCGATAGCCAGATAGAGTTTGCCATTACTTGTTTCGAACATGTCGTATGGTACGATATTTGGATGCCCATTGCCGGTCGCCATTGGTATCTGTCCGGACATGAGGGAATTAGCCGCTTGGGGATGCATCATGCTGATCGCGCAATCATATAGCGGCACTTCGATGGCTTGGCCCAATCCGGACCGGCCCCGTTCCAAAAGTGCGGCGAGAATAGCGTTACAGGCGATCAGACCGGTGCCGATGTCCACGATGGGCGTACCCATGCGTGTCGGGCCTTCGGAGGGATTGCCGTTGATGCTCATGAGGCCCGTCATAGCTTGTACCACGGCGTCATAGCCGGGAAAACCGCCAAGTGGGCCATCGGAACCAAATCCAGTCACGTGGCAGAGTACCAGTCTAGGAAAACGTGCCCTGAGAACATCATCATAACCAAGCCCCCATTTTTCAAGAGTACCAGACTTAAAATTGTGAACTAAAACATCTGCATCCTGAAGAAACCGCAATATCAGGTCGCGCCCTTCCGGTTGCTGCAGATCGATAGCGATGGACCGCTTGTTGCGGTTGGCGCCAGAGAAATAGGCGCTGAGTTCATCATTGAAAGGCGGGCCCCAACTGCGGGTCTCGTCGCCCAGAGGCGGCTCCACCTTGATGACCTCAGCGCCATGATCCGCAAGCATTTGGGTGCAGTAAGGCCCGCCCAGCACGCGGCTGAGGTCGACCACCTTGATCCCGTCCAATGAGCCAGCCATCAAAGCGCCTCCTGATAGAGGCGCGACACATCTTCGGCTGTCATGTCGCGCGGGTTGGTCTCCAGCAATCGCGTGATACCGGTCACGACCTCATTAGCCATTCCGGGAATGGCTGCCTCGGTCACTCCGACACCAGAAAGTCGAGACTCAAGTCCGCTTTCGACTAGCATCCGTTCCATCTCGTCGATCAGGCCATGGGCCGCAGCCGCATCAGAGTTAAAAGGCCGCGAGGGCAGTAGTAACCGCGATAGACGAGCATATTCAGCTTCTGCAACGGGCATGTTGAACCTCATCACTGGTCCTGCGACCAGAGCGTTTGCGTGCCCGTGAGGAACCTTGAAACCTGTTCCCAGTGGGTATGACAAGGCATGAATCGCCCCCACGCTGGCATTAATGAAGGCCATCCCAGCCAGTGTCGCCCCCAACAGCATGGCCTCTCGCGCTGACAGGTCCGAAGGCGTTTCCATGACGATTGGTAAGTTCTGACCGAGAAGCACCAGCGCTTTGTCCGCCATTCCATCGGAAATGGGATTCTTTCTGGTGCGACTGGTTACTGCCTCAATGGCGTGAACCATTGCGTCTAACGCCGTGGCCGCTGTGATGTGACGAGGCATTCCCAATGTTAGCTTTGCATCTAGCAAGGCAACGTCAGGCAGAAGCTGCGGTGCATATACCGCTTTTTTTTCGTGGCTTTCCGAAGTCAGCACGGACACCCATGTTACCTCTGATCCGGTCCCTGCCGTGGTTGGCACCTGAATCAGTGGCAAGCGTTTATCGGTGACCTGATTGATCCCGATCATGTCCGTAATCGGTTGATCGTTGGCTACCGCCGCTGCGATGACCTTGGCAGTGTCCAGTGAACTGCCGCCGCCAAGTCCGATGATTCCGTCAGCACCAAAGGCCCGCGCGACCTCTACCGCGGCCTCGACGACAGCGATCGGGGGGTCCGCTTTGACTTTATGAAAAATCTCAACCTCGATGCCAGCAGCCCTAAGTGAGGCGGCTGCCTCGTCCGCAAAACCACAGGCCAATATGCCCGGGTCCGTCACGACCAGCGCACGGGTGCAAGACAAATCTTGCATCAGGCTGCCGATCCGGCCAAGCCCACCGCTCTCGCAGACGATCCTCGGGGTGGAAAGGAAATTGAAGTCCATAGTTTGTCTTCGCTCCTGTTAAGCTGCTGCAGTGCGGATCATATTCCGCGCGATCAGTATTTGCTGAATCTGGGTTGTCCCCTCGTAGATGCGGAAGAGACGCACATCGCGATAGAAGCGCTCGACCGCATATTCGGCCATGTATCCTGCACCGCCGTGGATTTGCACTGCGCGATCGGCCACTCGACCTACCATCTCACTGGCAAACATCTTGCAGCAGGCAGCATCAGTCGACACGTTCTGACCAGCGTCCTTGCGGCGTGCTGTTTCTTCGATCATGCAACGCGCTGCGAAGGCCTCGGCGCGACTGTCAGCCAGCATGGCTTGGATCAGTTGCTTTTCAGCGATGGGTTCACCGAATTGTTTGCGTTCAATCGCATAGGATAGGCTGTCACGGATCAGCCGTTCGGCGGCGCCCACACAGACGGCAGAAATATGCAGTCGGCCCCGATCAAGGACTTTCATTGCCGTTTTGAAGCCCTTGTTCAGACGGTCCGGCCCGCCGATGATGTTCGAGGCAGGCACGCGGACATTGTCAAGGATGACGTCGCATGTGTGCGAACCCTTCTGCCCCATCTTCCTGTCAGGCTGGCCAAGCGTTATGCCCGGCGTCCCTGCCTCGACGAGAAAAGCGCTTACGCCGGCAGAACCTTTCACCTCTGGACTGGTCCGGGCAAAAACCGTGAATAGATCGGCACGCGGCGCATTGGTAATGTAGCGCTTCGTGCCGTTCAGTAGGAAATCGTTTCCATCACGCCGCGCAGTGGTGCGCAGACCGCCAGCATCCGAACCAGCATCTGGCTCGGTTAGGGCGAAGGATGCGATCATATCTCCGGAGGCGAGAGCTGGTAGATACTTCGCCTTCTGCTCGTCGGTTCCATCGATGATGATTCCCTGCGAGCCGATCCCGTTGTTTGTGCCAACTAGCGACCGGAACGCAGGCGAAGCCTGGCCAAGAACGAAAGCGGCTTGCACTTCCTCTATCATCGACAAGCCAAGCCCGCCGAAATCCTCCGGGATCGACATGCCGAAAAGGCCCATCGTGCGGATTTCATCGACCAGCATAGGCGGAATCACATCTTCATCGGCGACGCGATCCTCGTAAGGGATTAGTCGCTCTTTCACGAAGCGGTCGAGCGCGTCGAGAAACTGGGAAAGGGTATCTGTATCAAGGGCCATTATGCTCTCTATTGTTCAGGGTGCGACCGCCGCAACGCGGCGGACAAGATCGACAAGGCGGTGCGCGACGTCGCTTTCGATCCAATCGCGCGTAAGGGTTTGCGAAGGACCGCCGCAGTTGAAGGCAATGATGGGTGAGCCGTCCGTCGGCACGAAGGGCACTGCTACTGCGTTCACATCACGCTTCCACTCCGTGAAGGACGTGCAATAACCGTACTGTTGGTAGTCTTCGATAGCTGCTTCGATTCCGGGCTGCACATTCGGCCAGTTGTCACCCTCATGTTCCTCCACAAGGGCCAGAATTCTGGCCTGCTCATCCGGGCCGTGTGCCGCTATGCAGGCGCGACCAACCGCGGTAGTGGCCAGTTTAATATGGGCACCAACCTCAATCGCCAGCGTGACGGCGTTGGTGCCCTTGCACCGCTCTAGATAGACCATCGATAGTCGGTCACGACTGGCCATGGCCGCCGGCATACCTGTGTAATCGGCTAATTCCTGCATAAAGGGCTTTGCGAGTTGCCGCAGCGGAATCCCTGCAAGGCAGGAGAAACCCAGCGAAAGCACTGGAGGGGCCAGTCGATAGCGTGCTGTATCCGGATCGTAGCTGAGGTATTCCAGCTTGTTCAGTGTATAGGCCAGCCTTGAGACCGTCGATCTGCTCAGGCCAGTGCGCTCGGCCAACTCACCATTCCCCAGAGCTTCCCCTTCCCGCCGAAAGGCCCGCAACAGCTCCAAGCCGCGCGCCAACGCCGTGACAAAATCGCGGTCCTGTCTCTCGGCGTCCTTGGTGCGGTCTTTCCTTGGTCTCACGACATCCCTCCTCGGGAAGAATTATGCGTCTTGAAACACATCTAAACGATCGATAACGTCCGCGTCAATACTGCGGTAAACTTTTCCGCTATGCGGAAAACTAAAGTCGTCCATCTGGTCCCCTTCGTGCCGGATCCTGCGGATGACACAACTGAGCGAGGGCATAACGCCATGAAAGAAATGAATTATCCGACCATCCAGCACCTCATCGGACGGGACTGGATCGCTTCTCCCACGCCGGAGGATCGTGCAGTCATAAACCCTGCAAACGGGCAAACTATCGGACAGATTCCGCAGGCTAGCGCCGCAGATCTGGACCATGCGGTTCACTCGGCCGAATCAGCTTTTCGCCGATGGAAAAACAGCTCTCCCATGGAACGAAGTGCAATTTTGCGACGGTTTGCCGACCTGCTGCGCCAAAATGACAGACTGATCGCTGGCTGGATCACTCTCGATGAAGGCAAGCCGCTGGCTGAGGCCTTGGCTGAGGTCCGCGCCTCAGCTGACCACGTCGACTGGCACGCCGAGGAATGTCGGCGCATTTATGGGCGCATCATTCCATCGCGCAGCCCGGGGGTACAGCAGCTTGTCGTGCGCGAACCGATAGGCGTCTGCCTTGCCATCACGCCTTGGAATTTTCCGCTGAGCCAAGCGGTACGCAAGGTCGCGGCGGCGCTTGCGTCAGGTTGCACGATGATCTTGAAAGCCCCGGCAGAGGCTCCGGCGGGCTGCATGGCAATTGCGCGCTATCTGCTGGATGCAGGCTTGCCCGAAGGCTGTCTGAACCTTGTCTGGGGTAATGCGGCCTTCATTTCGGAAACTCTTATTGCGCGCCCCGAGGTGCGCAAGATCACCTTCACCGGTTCGGTCGAGGTGGGCAAGCATCTGGCAGAATTGGCTGGCCGCCACATGAAGCGGGCGACGATGGAACTCGGCGGTCACGCGCCCGTATTGGTGTTCGACGACGCCGATGCCACGGCCGCGGCGCGCGCCTTGGCGGGCAACAAGCTGCGCAATGCAGGCCAGGTGTGCATCGCCCCAACCCGGTTTTACGTACAACAAGGCATCTACGACCGATTTCTGTCCGAGCTAGTTTCAGCATTTGAGAGCGTAAAGGTGGGCGATGGTTTAACCGAGGGCACACAGATGGGGCCATTGTGTCATCGCGGACGCGTGAATGCGATGGAAAAGCTCGTCGAGGATGCCCGCGAAAACGGTGCACGGGTGTTGACGGGAGGCAAAAGGGTTGGGAATCATGGTAACTTCTATGCCCCGACAGTCGTCGATACGCCCAACGACGACATCGACTTGATGCGCGAAGAACCCTTCGGCCCGATTGCTGTCGTCTCGTCTTTTCGTGAAATAGAGGACGGACTGTCGCGGGCCAACGGGCTACCCTTCGGGCTGGCGTCCTATGTCTTTACCAATTCGTTGGAGCGTGCAGATAAAGCAGCTGCGGGTTTGCAGGCAGGTATGGTAAGCATCAACCAGTTCGGCCTGGCTCTGCCCGAGACTCCGTTTGGCGGCGTAAGAGACAGCGGCTATGGGACTGAAGGCGGGACAGAAACCTTCGAAGGCTATCTCAATACCAAATTTATCTCGCGCAATCGAGCGCCAGTGCTGTGAGGATGCCCATGCCTGTTGAATTAAGCTTCTCAAATGGCGCAGCAATTCTGACCATAGACAATTCGCCGCTTAACCTAATCAACGCGGAGGTTCGGGCTGGAATACAACAATGTATCTTCCAAGTCCTCGAAACTGGCGCTACCAGGCTGATTATCACCGGCGCAGGAACGACGTTCGTCGCGGGCGCGGATGCGAAGGAATTCGGACAGTTGCCTGTTGATCCACAACTAAATGACGTGCTGTTGCAACTTGCGCACCTTCCGATTCCGACTATCGCAGCCATCAACGGGGCTGCGCTTGGTGGGGGACTAGAGATTGCTCTGGCTTGCTGCTATCGCATCGCCTCAACTTCTACCAAACTGGGCCTGCCAGAGGTAAACTTGGGGATCGTGCCTGGCGCAGGGGGAACCCAAAGACTGCCGCGACTTATCGGTATTGAAGCTGCGCTTGACATGATCGTCACCGGGAAGGCTGTTTCCGCCGAGCAGGCACTGAAAATAGGACTGATCCAGCTGCTAGCCGATGACCCGCTTGGCGCGGCCATAGCTCTCGATGACGCTGTTCTAGAGGCGGCACAGGCACCCGACAATCTTCCTTCACCAATGCCAAACCACTTCGCAGCGGAAGTCGCCCGCGCGCAGGTAGCGCGGCGTATGCCTGGCCAGAATGCCCCGCATGTTGCGGTGGACCTGGTCGCGGCCAGCGCGATGACGCCGCTGCACGACGCACTGGCCAGCGAGCGCGCTGCGTTTTTGGACCTTCGTGCCTCGGATCAGGCGCGGGCCCTTAGGCACGTTTTCTTCACCGAGCGTACCGCAACCAACAAGGGGCGCACCTACCCCCGACCTTCCCGAGATGCTGAAACCGCCATCGTGGTCGGTGGTGGTAATATGGGAGCAGCTATTGCGTACACGCTAGCGACCGCAGGGATCTCGGTGACTGTCGTCGAACGCAGTGCCTCGTCCGCAGAGTGGGCCAGAGAAAACCTGCAAAAGCTGATTGATCAGGGTATCAGTCGCGGCATTCTGTCCCCCGATGCGGGAAAGGCGGTTGAGGACCGGCTGGTTACGGTCTCAGGCTATGACGCTCTGCCACCAACCGATCTAGCAATCGAGGCGGCCTTCGAGGATTTTGCGGTCAAGAGCGCGATCTTGACCGAACTCGAAGGTGCTCTGCCGCCCGAGACGATTATTGCCACAAACACATCCTATCTCGATGTAAATCGGCTTTCTGATGGGTTGAAGCACCCAGCACGCTTTGTAGGGATTCATTTCTTCAGTCCTGCGCATATTATGAAGCTTCTGGAAGTCGTCAGGAGCGACCGAACGTCAGACGATACATTAGGTGCAGCATTTGTGCTGGCGCGCAGGCTTGGTAAAATCCCGGTACTGTCTGGTGTTTGCGATGGCTTCATCGGAAACCGAATTTTGTCTAGCTACCGTCACGCCGCTAATCGCCTTCTGGTGAAGGGGGCTATTGTCGACGAGATCGACGCGGCTATGCGCGGATTCGGTATGGCGATGGGTCCATATGCTGCACAGGACATGTCGGGGCTGGACATCGCCTACGCGAATATCCGTCGCAAGGCCGCTGCAGAAGGGAACTGCTGTGGTCACATGCCCTTGGTCGAGCGGCTGGTCGAAAAGCACAAACGCCTAGGACGCAAATCGGGCGCCGGATGGTACGACTATGGGCCGGACGGCAAACCCTCACCTTCGGAGCTGGTCGCTAGCGAAATACTCCGTGTCTCAGAAGAAATGAACTTCACTCGCCGGGAGTTCTCAGCTGACGAAATCGTAGAAAGGCTCTTGCTCGCAATGGTGGCGGAAGCCTGCGATATCCTTGACGAAGGCGTCGCAGAAAAACCGCAAGACATCGACCTAGTAATGATTCACGGCTACGGATTTCCCCGCTGGCGGGGAGGCCTGATGCACCACGCCAAAAATATCGGCAAGGATCGGTTGGCCGCGCTGTTTAGCGCGCTTGTCAAAGAGGACCCTTGCGACTGGAGGGTGCCTCGTTATTTAGAAAGGGTTTTCGCGACCTGACGGTCAAAGTCCCGCGCCATAAGGCGCTGCCCCAGCAACTTAACACAGTGCATCTTCGTCTCGACGCGGCTTAGGCGGTGATGGTCTTCCAAGACTTTGCGTTCTTACCTGGTGGGATAACGGCGTGGACGCCACGGTCCGCAATCGCGTCCTGGCATTTTCGTGTGTCATACGCACCGTCAGCCGTGACACTGCTGGTCTGCCGGGATCTGTTCAAGAAGGTTGGGTAACACTGGAGCGTCACCGATGTGGCTCCCGGTGATCTGAACAGCGCGCACTTCCAACGTTTGCTCGTCGATCCCGAGGTGGATCTTGCGCCAGACCCGTCGCTTGGGGCCGCCATGCTTGCGGGCATGCCACTCACCTTCAAGCTTGATCCCCGTGCTGTCCACCAACAAGTGCAACGGCCCTTTGGAGCCGCGATACGGGATGTTCACGGCCAGGGTCTTCTGGCGCCGGGACAGGGTGCTGAAGTCGAGCACCGTCCAGTCGAGACCGATCAGCCGCAACAGGCTCTCGACGAACCCGGTCGCCTGTCGCAAGGCCATGCCGAACAGGACCTTCATCGAAAGACAGGTCTGGGTCGCGGCGTCGCTGTAACTCTTCTGCCTGTCGGCACGGCCTCCCAGCTCATCTCGGGGTCAAACCAGATCGTCAGCGAGCCACGGCGCTTGAGCGCTTCGTTATAAGCGGGCCAGTTCATGGTCTTGTATGTCGGGGTTGTCGGTCTGCTCATGCACCTCAGCTACCACGCTGGATTCATAAGATGAGTCCGACACGGGATTTGTGCATGCATGCCCCCATTGGTGCAAGTGATTTTTTGAACGGCGCGAGCGTGTGATCGGGTGCGGTCATGTATCAGGCCTCTGTGTGCGGCGCTGATGTAACCGCGGGCCGGTATGGCGATGCGCGGACCAGAGGCATATCAACAAACCGAGCTCGGTGGCTCCTGCACAAATGCTGCTTTCTCTGACCCGGATCTGATCGATCCTTCGCCCTTACTTTTCAGTGACCTCCTCACACTCCCAACTTACCGGGACGTCGTGGCATGCCGTCTTCGCTATGCCATCGCCGCCACCGGATTCCGGTAATCCTCTTGTTTCATTATGATGGCCCAGAGGCCACGCGCCATCTTGTTGGCCAGCGCAATCGCGGCGACCCATGCGCGGCTTGCGGGTTAGTAGGCGTTTCAGCCAGCCATTATTCGGTGTGTTAAACCGCTCGACAGCCTGGAGGACAGCCATAGCGCCAGAGACCAAGAGTGTCCGGAGTCGCGCTGTCGCATCTTCGAGGTCTTCCCGAGCCGGGCTTTGCCGCCCGTCGAGTGCTGCTTCGGCACAAGCCCAAGCCAGGCGGCAAAATCGCACCCGCGCCGGAAGGTGGCCAGGTCACGGGCAAATGTCTCGATCGCAAGCGCCGTGACAGGAACCACGCCCGGCATGGTTTGTGTTCGGCGCACCAAGTCGGCTTTCTTGGCGGCACATCGCATCTTCGCGTCAAGCTCTGCAACACGCGTATTCAGCCCCTCAATCTGCCCCAGATACATCCGGCCGAGGTCACGAACCTCAGCATGCAGCGCGGTGTCATCACCTGCGATTGCGTCCGCGAGTCGCTTGAGATGGGCAGGCCCGCGGGCCGCGACCAATCCGTGTTCGGCGAGGTGGCCGCGTAAAGCGTTGATCATCTGGGGGCGCTGGCCGACAAACATCTGCCGCGTGCGAAACAGCATGGCACGGGCCTGCTGATCTTCCGTCTTCACTGCGAAAAAGCGCATGGTTGGACGCAATGCAGCCTCCAAGATGGCCTCTGCATCGGTCGCATCATTCTTCTGGCGTTTGACGAACGGCTTCACATAGACCGGCGGTATCAACCGCACGTCGCACCCCAGCTTCTCAAATTCGCGGCCCCAGCCATGCGCCGTGGCCACGCCTCCATGGCGATCATGCATTTGGGTTGCTGCGCCACGAACGCGAGAAACTGGCCTCGTGAAAGCTTTTTGCGAAACGCGACTGACCCATCATTGTACGCACCATGCAACTGGATAACGCGCTTTGCCAAGTCGACACCGATAATTTTAATTTCGGACATAGATGCTCCTTCCTTCTGTGATGGCTTTTAACGCTCATCATAGTGGCACATTGCGATGCCGTCGGGAGGGGGTATCCACGCCATCAACAGAGCCTAGTAACGGGCATATCTGCCTCACGACAGGCTGAGCACGATCATACTATTTCCAAAGCGGTATTGTTCAATACATGGCGCATTTTTCGCCCTTACTCTGAGATAATTGGCGTATGCCGTTGACCGTTTGACGTCTTCGAGATTGGCGACGTCAGTTGGTGGCTTTGCCAAATGTTATGCTTGGGAGGATAAACATGGAAATCAGTAGAGAAGCCGATACGCTGCGGGCGCTTTATCAGAATTGGACCGATCAGATGGTCGAGAACCCAGACCTGACGATCGCGAACCTGCGCAGCATGTTCGATGAATGGGGGCAGCCCGCACTAGAGCCGGAAAACGTTAGCTACAAAAGCGATCATGTCGGAGGAGTTGAGGCTATCTGGGCCCTACCAGCCGGGGCAGATACCTCGCGTGTAATTGTTTACACTCATGGTGGCGGCTTTGCCGTCGGCTCAGCCGATAGTCATCGAAAAATGGCAGGGCACCTCGCTAAGGTGCTTGGGGTTACGTCGGTGATCCTGCACTATCGGCGCGCACCCGAGCACCCATTTCCGGCGCAGATCGAAGATGCAGTAGCCGCATACAAAGCGCTGCTGGATAAGGGTTTCAAGGCAAGAAATATTCTGACGGCTGGCGACAGTGCTGGCGGCAATCTTGCCATCGCCAGCGTGCTGAAGTTACGCGAACTTGGGTTGCCACTGCCCGGAGCGGTCATCGCCTATTCGCCCTGGCTCGACATGGCGATGCGCGGGGAAACACTGGAAACCAACGCGGAAACCGATGCGCTAGTCGGCAAACCGATCCTCGAAGCGATGGCGGGGATGTTCCTCGGTGAAGGCACGGATCCGCTTAATCCGTTGGCCAACCCGCTGGAGAACGATTTCACCGGTTACCCGCCGCTCTATATCAATGCCGGAGGGGCCGAGACGCTTAAGAGCGATGCCGAACGGTTGCACGAAAAGGCCAAGGCACAGGGCGTAAACGTGACCCTGTCTATCGTCGAAGGCATGCAGCATGTCTTTCCCGCGCTTTCGGGACGCGCGCCCGAGGCAAACGAGGAACTTGGTCGCATCGCCGCATGGTATCGGGCCCTCTGAGACCTGTACTCGCACTGCATTGCGGTGCGGTGCGAGACAAACCCCTACGAAACATTCATCTAGCATCTCACCCGCAATCTGCGGGGCGGAGCGGTCTTACTCTGGGAGGAGTGATATGAACATTCAGACTGAGAATACTAAAACGGTCGGAGCGGATTTTGACGCAGTCGTCATTGGCGCGGGCTTCGGCGGGCTTTACGCTGTCCACAAACTTCGCAACGAGCAGGGACTGAACGTCCGGGGCTATGACAGCGCCAGTGACGTTGGCGGCACCTGGTGGTGGAACCGATATCCCGGTGCGCTGTCAGACACGGAAAGCTATGTCTATCGCTATTCTTTTGACAAAGAGTTGCTTCGAAAAGGCCGCTGGAAAACCCGGTATCTGACCCAGCCCGAGATCCTCGAATACATGAACGAGGTAGCGGATCATCTCGATCTTCGACGCAGCTACAAGTTCGACACCAAAGTGGATGGCGCGCACTATAATGAAAAAACCGGTCTCTGGAACGTGATCACTGATAGTGGTGAGACAGTTACCGCAAAATACCTTGTCACTGGCCTCGGTCTCTTGTCCGCAACGAATGTTCCAAAATTCAAGGGCATCGATGATTTCAAAGGCCGTATCTTACACACAGGTGCCTGGCCCGAGGGAGTGGACTTGAGCAACAAACGCGTGGGCATTATCGGCACCGGCTCGACGGGTGTTCAGGTTATCACTGCAACGGCACCAATTGCAAAACACCTGACTGTTTTTCAGCGCTCTGCACAATATGTCGTGCCGATTGGGAACACCCCGCAAGACGATGCTACCATCGCCGAGCAAAAGGCGAACTACGATAATATCTGGAATCAAGTGAAGAATTCTGTTGTGGCCTTCGGCTTCGAAGAAAGCGCCGAACCCGCCGAAACCGCCTCGCCCGAGGAACGGGAGCGGGTCTTCGAAGCCGCCTGGCAGCGCGGCGGTGGTTTCTATTTCATGTTTGGCACCTTTTGCGATATTGCGACCAGCCAAGTGGCCAATGATGCGGCCGCTGACTTCATCAAGGGCAAGATCAAGCAAATCGTGAAGGACCCCAAGGTCGCAGAGAAACTGACGCCGAAGGACCTTTACGCCAAGCGCCCGCTTTGCGGAAACAACTATTACGAGGTCTACAACCGAGACAACGTGACCCTCGCCGACGTGAAGGCCGATCCGATCGCAGAGTTCACTCCGAACGGCATTCGTCTCGAAAGCGGCGAGGAGCATGAGCTTGACATCGTAATCTTTGCCACTGGTTTCGATGCGGTCGACGGCAATTACGTCAAAATGGACCTCCGCGGACGCGGAGGCGTGACCATGCGCGACACTTGGAAGGAAGGCCCACTCGGTTACCTCGGCATGATGGAGGTAGACTTCCCTAACTTCTTCATGATCCTTGGCCCTAATGGCCCCTTCACTAACCTGCCCCCCAGCATTGAGACGCAAGTTGAATGGATCGCTGACACGATTTGCGCAATGGAAGAAGAGGGGGTTCAAAGTGTGGAGCCAACCGTGGAGGCGCGCGACGCTTGGGTTGGCACCTGCCGTGAAATCGCCGACATGACACTCTTCCCCAAAGCTGAAAGCTGGATCTTCGGCGCAAATATCCCCGGAAAGAAGAATGCGGTGATGTTCTACATGGCCGGGATTGGCAATTATCGCAATGCCATTAGTGCGGTTAAGGAGGAAGGTTATACATCCCTGATCCGCGACCGCACTGCCGAGAAGGTGTAAAGAATTCCGTCGGGCATTAAGAAAACCCGGCGGAAACAATTAAATTTGTTCATGAACACTCAGGAGAGAACTATGGGACGGGTATCCGGAAAAGTCGCACTGGTAACAGGTGGCGCCATGGGCATGGGAAAAGCCCATTGTGAAACGCTGGCACGTGAAGGCGCGCATGTATTTGTAACCGACCGTGATACGGAAGCGGGTGAAAGCGTAGTAAAAGGTATCATTGGAGCCGGAGGGAAGGCGGAATTCATTCAGCATGACGTGACGCTTGAAGAAGATTGGAAGAATGTCATCTCCACGGTGCAATCAAGTGCTGGTCGACTTGATGTGCTAGTGAACAACGCTGGCATTCTCATTCTGAAGCCGCTCCACGAAACCTCGCCTGACGAATTTGACATGACGATCAACGTCAATGTACGCGGTGTTTATCTCGGTATCCGAGCCGCGGTTCCATTGATGAAAGAGACCGAAAAAGCATCAATTATCAATATTTCTTCAATCTATGGGATTGTTGGTGCCGCTTCGGCGGGAGCCTACATTGGATCCAAAGGCGCCGTACGGATGTTGACCAAATCCTGCGCAGTCGACCTGGCCGAAAGTGGCATACGTGTCAATTCGATCCATCCCGGTGTCATCGATACTCCCATGACAAAAGATCTGCTACACGCCGACGAAGAGACCCGGCAGGCAATTCTGGGGGCCACGCTGCTCAAGCGGCCAAGCAAACCTGAAGAGGTTTCGAATGCGGTCCTGTTCCTCGCATCGGATGAGTCATCGTTCGTTCACGGAGCAGAGATTGTAGTAGATGGCGGTTATACTGCGAATTGACAGAGACACATCCCAAGTAACGGCCTGGAACCCGGGCCGTTACTGCCATTGCAAATTTCCAAGACGATAAACGCCAATGAAAATAATTGCACCTATAAAACACCTAATTGATTACAACGTGAAGGTTCGCGTTAAGGCGGACGGTAGCGGAGTTGGTCTCGCGAATGTGAAGATGTCGATGAACCCGTTCGACGAGATTGCGGTTGAAGAGGCGATCCGTCTGAAGGAAGCGGGCAAGGCGGACGAGCTTGTCGTCGTGTCGATCGGCGTGAAACAGGCGCAGGAAACGCTGCGCACGGCGCTGGCGATGGGCGCGGACCGGGCGATCCTCGTCGTGGCCGCCGACGACGTGCACCAAGATATCGAGCCGCTGGCGGTGGCCAAGATCCTAAAGGCCGTGATCGACGCCGAGGCGCCGGGCCTGGTGATCGCGGGCAAACAGGCGATCGACAACGACATGAACGCGACCGGCCAGATGCTGGCGGCGCTGCTGGGCTGGGGTCAGGCGACCTATGCCTCTGAGGTTGCGATCGAGGGCGAGCATGCCGTCGTGACCCGCGAAGTGGACGGCGGTCTGCAGACCATCAAGGTGAAGCTGCCGGCGATCGTCACCGCCGACCTGCGCCTGAACGAGCCGCGCTACGCCTCGCTGCCCAACATCATGAAAGCCAAGAAGAAACCGCTGGACGAAAAGACCGCCGCCGATTTCGGCGTCGATGTCACGCCGCGCCTGACCGTCGTCAAGACGGCAGAGCCCGCCGCGCGTTCGGCCGGGGAAATGGTTGGCTCGGTCGACGAGCTGGTGTCGAAGCTGAAAGAAAAGGGGATCGTGTAATGGCTGTTCTTCTCCTTGCAGAAATCGCCGGTGGTGCACTGGCGCTGGACGCCACCGCCAAGGCGGTGACCGCTGCCAAATCGCTGGGCGATGTGACCGTTCTGGTTGCGGGCCCCGCTGCCGCAGGCGAGGCCGCGTCGAAGATCGACGGCGTGGCAAAGGTTCTGGTGGCGGATGACGCCGCCTATGCCAACGGCCTGGCCGAGCCGGTCGCCGATCTGGTGGTCAGCCTGGCAGGCAATTATGAACATATCGTTGCTCCGTCCACGGCGAGCGCGAAAAACATCCTGCCGCGCGTCGCGGCGCTGCTGGACGTGATGGTTTTGTCGGACGTCACCGCCATCGTGGACGGGTCCACGTTCGAACGCCCGATCTACGCGGGCAACGCGATTCAGACGGTAAAATCCAACGATTCCAAGAAGGTACTGACCGTCCGCACCACCGCCTTCGACGCGGCTGGCCAGGGTGGTTCGGCCGCCGTCGAGGCCATCGCAGCGGCCGGCAACGCGGGCCTGAGCGCCTGGGTCGAGGACAAGGTCGCGGCGTCGGATCGTCCGGAACTGACCTCGGCCAAGATCGTGGTCTCGGGCGGTCGCGGCGTCGGTTCCGAGGAGAACTTCGCGATCATCGAGGGCCTGGCCGACAAGCTGGGCGCGGCGGTCGGCGCCTCGCGCGCGGCGGTGGATAGCGGGTTCGCACCGAACGACTGGCAGGTCGGCCAGACCGGCAAGGTCGTGGCGCCCGAGCTGTACATCGCGGTCGGGATTTCCGGGGCAATTCAACACCTTGCAGGCATGAAGGACAGCAAGGTCATCGTCGCCATCAACAAGGATGAAGAGGCCCAGATCTTCCAGGTCGCCGACTACGGCCTGGTCGCAGACCTGCTCGACGCCGTCCCGGATATGACAAAGGCACTCTAAGAATGACAAACGTCTACATCTGCGATTACATCCGCACACCAATTGGTCGCTATGGCGGCGCGCTTTCTTCTGTGCGAGCCGACGATCTTGGTGCAATCCCACTCAGGGCCCTGGCCAGCCGAAACCCGAAGCTAGATCTAGCGGCCATTGACGAAGTGATTTTCGGCTGCGCCAACCAGGCGGGCGAGGACAACCGCAACGTCGCACGCATGTCGCTGCTACTCGCGGGATTTCCGGATTGTGTCCCTGGCACGACGATGAACCGGTTGTGCGGATCGGGTATGGACGCCGTAATCACAGCCGCCCGCGCGATCAAAGCTGGAGAAGCCGATCTCATTGTTGCTGGCGGTGTGGAAAGCATGTCTCGTGCTCCGTTTGTGATGCCAAAAGCTACAACTGCATTCTCGCGCGAAAATTCTGCTGAAGACACCACCATCGGCTGGCGCTTCGTCAATAAACAGATGAAGAGTCAATACGGCGTCGACAGCATGCCTGAAACGGCCGAAAACGTAGCGGAAGACTTCAGCATCAACCGCGCCGACCAAGATGCCTTCGCCATGCGTTCGCAGCGAAAGGCGAGAGATGCCATGGCGAACGGTCGTTTGGCCCGTGAAATTGTCCCGGTAGAGATTCCTCAGCGAAAGGGGGAGCCAAAGATCGTCGTACAGGATGAACACCCTCGCGCGGGTACGACTTTGGAAGCGCTCGCCCAACTGAAAACTTTCGTAAAAGCGGACGGCACTGTAACCGCTGGGAATTCTTCGGGCGTGAACGATGGTGCCGCAGCATTGATCCTTGCCACCAGCGACGTCGCAAAAAAATTTGGCCTCACACCGATCGCAAGGGTCTTGGGCGGCGCAACCGCGGGCGTCGCACCGCGCATCATGGGTTTCGGGCCGGCACCGGCGTCGGAAAAGCTGATGGCGCGACTTGGACTGAAACAAGAAGACTTCTCGGTAATCGAACTTAACGAAGCCTTTGCTTCGCAGGGTCTGGCCACACTACGGCACCTGGGGATCGCGGATGATGACGCCCGCGTGAACCCGAACGGCGGCGCTATTGCTCTCGGCCATCCGCTTGGCATGTCAGGTGCCCGCATCACTGGTTCAGCGATGCTGGACCTCAAACCTGGAGAAAAGTCGTTATCGACCATGTGTATTGGCGTGGGACAGGGGATTGCAATCGCGCTCGAAGCTGTCTGAGGTGCCGCGACAACCACAAAACTAACATAAGTTCTCTTATGCGATTTTTGGCCAACCCCAAATTTCCTCGTAGAATTCGTCCTCTCCAACCTCCCTGTGGACGACCGACTGGCGGCACCGGTATTGCCGGTGTCGCCCTTTTCCGAAAGAACGATTGAACGACCCAGTATGTTTGCGAGACGGATCATCCCGTGACCTGCGTATCGGCAGGCATCCCATTCCGGCGATCTCGCGCCGTACCAAGAATTCTTCTCTGCACCTCCGAATGTAACATATATCGCGTGGCGATATTTCGCGCAGCGTGTCCGTTTCGCGGGCATGAACTTGCGGGACCGTGTAGCACTGAACATCCAGGAATTGAGACGCGCCCGCGGCCTCAGCCAAGAGGAGCTTGCTCATCGGGCCGATGTGAGCCGCGGCCATATGGGCAAGGTCGAGAACGCCAAGTTTGCGGCCTCCCTCGACCTTCTCGAACGCATCGCCAAGGCGCTCAATGTCGACCCCGAAGTACTCTTTGCGAAGCGCTAGTTCGTTTCCTGAGACTTTGATCCTATCCCCCAACACGAAAGATTCGAACGGCAAGAACGGTACGAGCGACACGGGTACATGACGAAGAGAAAGACAGGCTGGCCTTTCCAGGAAGGGTTTCTGAACGCCGGTACACAGGAGATTCACCTGTTCACCGATTACCGTTGGAATGATGGCTCGGTGAGCCGCCGCTGGCATGTCGATCCGGAACGCTTTGATGCAGATCTTGCCGAGCTTCGCTCAATTTCCCTGGTGGCATCGGACCGTTCGGATCAGTAGGAAAACCACTCCGAGTGGCCCATGTTGCCCTCGAAGTCGCCGTACTCGACCATGATGCTGCGAGAATAGAAGTGCCAACGGCCACCACCACTCGGATAGGCGATCTCCTGCCCGCTTTCCGAGACGAATGTCGCGGGCCAGGGCGTGTGGGATCCGTAGACCCGCTGGATGTAGCGGCAGGTCCGGTTCTCGCGATCGCAGGAGCGGATCGACCAATCCCACTGACGCGGCTCGTCGCGCGGCTCGTAGGAGCGCCCGGTGAACCAGATCACATGGGTCCGGTTCAGCCACTCGTATTCCGGCAGATTGGTGTCCAGCTCGCCCTCTCCTCCGGGTCCGCCCAGCTCGACCGGCACATGGGCGAACGTGCAGACCCCGAAGGGCGGCAGGCTCGGCCAGGGCGTGATGCGGTGGATCATGGTGCGATAGGCGCGCGCGCAGACCGCGCTCGGGGGGAAACCGCCCGCCATACAGAGCATGATGGCGCAATCGATGTCATAGGCCTGCGCCTTCTTAGGGGCTCCGAACACCGCCATCACTCCCATTGCAGCTGCCATCGCCTGTCGTTTCATGTCGCTCTCCCGCAAAAGTTGCGGCAACTATCGTGCAATATGTCTTTTTCTGCAATATGTCGTATTGACTCCATATGACTTTATGGCCTTAGTGTCGTGAAGTAGAAGGGCTCTCGTGGGGAGAGTCCGAACATGCCGATAGCGCGCAACCAGATCCTGATCACCATCGACGGTGTCAAAGACCTGTCCGAAAAGGGCATCGCGTTCCGCTGCCGGTATGAACTCGTGGGGTTCACGGACGATGGCAAGCCGCGCTACCAGTGCATCTACCTGCGCGAGGGCGAGCCGGAAGCCATTCTGGTCTCGACCCGGATCACCCCGCACGGGCCAGAGCCGCGGTATTTCAACATATGGCCGGGCCTCTTCAAACATCATCTCGAGTTCGGTGACGGGCGCGATCTGCGCTTTGGTCCTGATTACAGCATCACCCTCGAGGAGCGCGGCTGACGTCATCGCCTTCGGTCGCGACGGCACGGCACGGACCTCAGGCTGGACCTTTCATGGCGAACGACCTGCCTGGGCAGGGCTGGATGATAGCACTGAGACCGGAGAGGTTCTCGCCTCGCTGGATGCCACACCGCCGTCCGGACGCGACGACATCCTCTCCCTGATCCGCACGACTGCTGACCGGCACCAGGGGAACCGTGCCCTGCGGCACGTCGGTCTCGATGAGGACGACTGGCTGGTCCTTCTCCAGGCCTTGGTCGAGGCCGAAAGCAGCTACAATCCGACTGCCGTCAGCCCCAAGAGTGCCTACGGTCTTGGCCAGCTGATGCCGGATACTGCCCGTGCGCTCGGCGTCGATCCGCGCGATCCCTCTCAGAACCTCGACGGCGCCGCACGCTATCTCCTCGCCCAGCTCGCCACGTTCAAGGACATCAACCTGGCGCTCGCAGCCTACAACGCCGGGCCGCACCGCGTGGTCGAGTATTCCGGCATCCCGCCTTTCATCGAGACCCGCGACTACATCGCGCGCATCCATCAGATCCGGTCCCGGCTGTCGGGCACGCCCGTTTCCGCGCCGGACATCCGCATCGCAGATCGGGCCCCAGCCCGCGCGCCCGTCCTCATCGATCTTCAGTAAAACATGGGAACTTCGCATGCTCAGACATAGCCTCAGCCGCCTCTTGCCCATCGCCACAACCCTGGCGGCTTTCGCAACGCCCGCTCTCGCGCAAGACTTGTCGCCGATCCAGACCATGCTGGAAACTGTCGAGGCCGCGCTGACCGGTCCGATCGGGATCGCGGTCGCCACCCTCGCGGTCATCGGCACCGGCTTCATGTGCATGATGGGACGGCTGAACTGGGGTTGGTTCGCCTCGGTCATCATCGGGATCGTGCTGATCTTCTCGGCCGGCACCATCGTCGACGGCTTCTCCTGAGAACCGAATAGAGCAGTGGCAGAACGATCCCCCCTTTTTCTGGGCCTCGCCCGTCCGCCCAAGTATCTGGGTCTCCCTGTCGGATACCTCGTGGTGCTGGCGACCGGGGTCGTTCTGCCGTTCATCTGGACCAAGTCCATGGTCTTCTTCCTGATTGGCCTCGTCGCCTATCCGATCCTCTGGTTCGTCGCCGACCGCGAGCCGCATTTCTTCGAGGTCCTGCGCGTTTCCTTCGGCTCGGTGCGTCCGACAAAGAACCGGGCCCTGCATGGAGGCGACAGCTTTGGCGCTTGATGCGGGCACTCTTTCCACTCACGGATCAGCCCTGCATCAAGCGGGCGGCAGGGAGTTCGCGCGGGAGAGTTATCTCGCGGAACACCTGCCGTACTTTGCCCTCGCCGATGACGATGTGATGGTCCTCCGCGAGGGCGACCTCTTGGCGACCCTGCGCCTTGATGGTCTGAACCCGATGACAACTGAGGACGCCCGGCTCGACGCGCTCAAACGCGCGGTCGCGGCCATCGTCGCCCAGACCGGCAACGCCTTCGGTTTCTACATCCACCGGATCTCCGTGCCGCAGGATCTCGGAATGCGCCCCATCGAGGAATACAGCTTCGCCGCCGCGATCGACGCGCGCTGGCAGGCCCACGTCAAAGACCTGCGCCCGGCCAAGCGCCAACTCTATCTCAGCGTCATCCGGCGCCCCGACATCTCGGCCCGCATTCCGCTCTTGCGCGCGCTGGCCCGCAAGGCCTGGGTCAAGGACCGCGCGACACGTATGCAGGAGCTGAACGAGGTCATGGGCTTCTTCGAGGTGGCGCTTGCCTCGGCCAACCCGGTCCGACTGACCCGCACGGGCGGCGAATGGCTTGGCTATCTCAACACGCTGAACGCAGGCAGCTTCTCCCCCATCGCCTTCGGACAAAACGCTCTGCCTCTTTCACATACTTTGAGCAATTGCCGCGCGACCTTCGACGGCGACGTCGTCACCCTGAACGACGCCGTGACTGGGCGGGTCAAATACGGCGCGCTCTTTTCGATGAAGACCTACCCGGCGCTCACGGATGTCACGCTGCTCGACGCGCTCGACCTGCCGCTCGACATTGTCCTGACGAACTCCTTCAGCCCGATCCCGAACAACATCATGGCCGAACGCATCCAGCGGATCATCCGCCAGATGCAGGCTTCCGACGATGCCGCCGTCTCCCTGCGCGAACAACTCGGCCAGGCAGCAGACGATCAGGAGGCAGGACGCATCGCGTTTGGCGATCATCACCTCTCGATCGCGGTCTATGCCCCGGATCGTGACACGCTCGAACGCGCCGCCGCCCAGATCAAGCGCGTGGGCCAGGAGATCATGTCCGTCATCGTGCGCGAGAACATGGCGCTCAAAGCCACTTACTTCGCGCAGTCGCCAGGTAACTTCGGCTACCGCGCCCGCAAGACGCCGATTTCCTCGATCAACTTCGCCGACTTCGCGGCCCTCCATGGCAGCGTCGAAGGGCGTGGTCCGGACCAATCACCTTGGGGTCAGACCATTTCGGTCCTGCCCACGGTCAGCACCTCGGGCTATCGCTTCAATTTCCACGAGGCGGGAGCCCCAAGCAAGGAACCGACCGTTGGCCATACGCTGGTTCTAGGGCGCACCGGCACCGGCAAGACGCTGACCACCGCCTTTCTCGCAGCGCAGGCGCAGCGGGTCGGCGCACGGCTTTTCTTCTTCGACAAGGATCGGGGCCTCGAGATGGCTGTCCGCGCCCTTGGTGGCCGTTACAACGAAATCCGCGCCGGGGTGCCCTCGGGCTTGAATCCCCTCGATACCGAAATCGACGAACGTGGCCGCGCCTGGCTCTCGGATTGGCTTGCGACACTTCTCACACGCAATGGAACCCTCACGGGCGAGCAGTCACGACACATCCAAAGCGCGGTCTCGCAAAATGCCCATGCCGAGGGCTCGCTCCGGCGCTTCGCGAGTTTCGAGACCCTGTTTCAGTCGCTCGATGACGATGGCGAGCTACAGTCCCGCGTCGCCGAATGGGCCCCGGGCGGCCGCTACGGATGGGTCTTCGATGAGCCGGAACAGGGTGCCGGGCTTGAACTGGCCTCCGACATTATCGGCTTCGACATGACCGAAATCCTCGACATGACCACCGAGCGCATGGCGGTGCTCTCCTACATCTTCCGTCAGATCGAACGCGTGGTCGAGGATCGCCGCCCCACGATCATCGTGCTCGACGAAGCCTGGAAACTCCTGGACGATCCGTATTTCGGGGCGCGGCTGGAGAACTGGCTGGTGACGCTACGCAAGATGAACTGTGTCGTGATCATGATGACGCAGTACCCGAGCCAGCTCCGGGACAGCCGCGTTGGCAAGACCATCGTCGAGACGGTGCCGACCCAGATCCTCTTCCCGAACGATCGCGCTACGGTCTCGGATTACGACTTTCTTCGCGTGAACGCCAAGGAGGCGGCCCTTCTCGTCCAGCCCACAATCGGCCAGCGCATCGCGCTTGTCCGCTCGGCCGGCGACAGCGTCTTCGTCGATGCGGACCTCTCCGCCTTGGGCGACCTCCTCCCCATCCTTGGCGGCGGTGCAACCGGCGAGGCCCGTGTACCCGCCGATTGGCGCGCCAATCCCGATTTCTGGAGACATCTGATATGAGTTCAAAACCCCTCCTCGCGCTTTGCGCCGCCGCAAGCCTTCTCGCCGCTTGCGAAAAGTACACCGAGAAGACCTCGCCCTGCTTCGGACGCAATGGCGAGCCGCAGGTCACGCGCGCCGCGCTTTCCTTCTCGACCATGGGCGCACCAGTTCAGGAGACGACCAAACCCGACTGCCGTTTCGAACCCCTGCCCCGTCCGGAATGAGCCGCGCCGCGATCATATCCGTCGGGCTCTGCCTCGGCGCCCTGCCCGCGCATGCCCAGGGCGTGCCGACGCAGGACAATTCCGCGATCGGCCGCGCCATCGCGCGGGTGACGGCGCTGGCCGAAGATCTGGGCGTCCAGCAGGACAAGGATCGAACCGAGTCCACGCTTTCCGAGGTTCAGGCCGACCAGCTGCGCGTGCTCGAGGAGATGACGGCGGCCATCACCGGTCCGGGATTCGACATCCGTGCGCTCGAGGGTAATGCGGATTTCGGGGTGGCGGCGGTCTACCCGAACACCGATCCAAGCCCGATGAACAGCCGCCTTTTCGGCGAGGGCCGAGAGACGGTCGAGATGATGATTGTCGAAGTTGCGAGCGAGTTCGCAGGCGCTCCCGGTGTGGCCCGGGCCGGGCTCTCGGCCACGCAGTGGCGCTGCCTTTTCCAGGCGCTGATCAAGCAGGAAAGCCGGTTCAATGTCGCGGCCGAAAGCCCGGTCGGGGCCTATGGTCTCACGCAGCTCATGCCCGGCACCGCGTCTGACCTCGGCGTCGACCGCTATGACGTGAAAGACAACCTCCGCGGCGGCGCGCGCTATATCACCACCCAGCTCAACCGCTTCGGCAACATACCCCATGCGCTCGCGGCCTATAACGCGGGGCCGGGTCGGGTCATCGAATATGGCGGGGTGCCGCCCTTTGCCGAGACCCAAGGCTACGTGCGCAACATCTCGAAGTTCTACAACGAATACCTCGCCGTGGTCGGTGGCGCCGACGCGCTCGGAACACTCTCTCCCTCGGACTTTGCGCTCGCCGAATATGCCAGCATCTCCGAGGCGGGCGTCTATTACGCCGCCGACAGTTCGGCAACGACCGAGCAAGTGATCAACCGCCTCCGCGCGATCATCCTGCAGATCGATGCGCAACCCAACGCCAAGGCGGCCTGGGAGCTCAACACCTACGCCAAGGCCGAGATCGGCCGCATCCTCAATCTCCGCGTCCGACTGATGGCGGCAAACCAGCAGCGCGAGGCGGCCTATGCGCAGCACCTCGTGGCCGACCGGCTGGCCGAGCGCGACTTCATGCAGATGGGAGTTCCCGAATGAGACACCTTCTCCTGACCCTCGCGGCGGTCACCACACTCGGGTTTGCCTCGCCCGCAACGGCCCAGGGCGTACCAACCTTTGATGGCTCGCAGCTTGGTCAACTCGTGGCCCAGCTCGAGCACATGGCCAAGGACCTGAATGTTCAGATGCAGCAGCTCGCGACCATGCGGCTGGAATTGGAAACCCAGCTCTCGCAGCTCACCAACCTCGAGGCGCAACTGACCTCGCTCATTGAAGGCAGCGGGCTCGGAGAACTCTTTGCCACGGTCGAAGAATTCCGCGCGCTGCGTGGCAAGCTGGTCGCCCCCCTCAACACCGCGCAGTCCTTGGCCAGCGGCGATTTCCTGAGCGGCTTCAATCCCGGCGCGGAACTCTCGGCCTCGGTCGAGCGCGTGCTTTCGGGCAGCGGCTTTACCTCGGAACGTCTGAGCACGCTCTCTGGATCCGATCAGCCCGCCGACAAGCGCATCGCCACCTCGGCCGGGGCCAGCGCCATGTTGTCCGTCGCGGCGCAGGAGAGCCACGAAGAGGCGGGCCAAAGCCTCGAACGACTCGAGACCATGGTCGGCCTCATCGATGATCAGGACGGGCTGAAAGCCGCCGTCGATCTCAACACCCGCGTCACCGCAGAACTTGGCATCATCCTGACCCAGATCTGGCGGCTGGAAGCGGCGCAAGGCGTGAGCGCCGGCCAGCTTGGCGTCGTCGATGCCGCAACCCTCGCGGACGAGCGCAAGTTCCGCTCGATGGCGGTGGATCCATGAGGAAGTCCATGACCCACCGGTTGGCACCAATTCGGGCGCGTTGTCTCGCAGCACTTGTCCTGACTGCCCTGCCTTGTGTCGCACTGGCCCAGACTCCGAACACGAGTTCGTCTGATGACGCGCCCTTCAACTCGATGGCCATCGCGCGGGACGAGACCGATGATTGCCGGGTCCCGAAACCCCCAGTCGATCTCGCCGAGACCGCCTATCTCCGCAACGGCTACCGCGCAATCCTGCGCATCCTGATTGCCGAGGAGGCGCTCGCCTCGGAAACCTGCACCTGCCTGCTGGATCAGTTCACCTGGGATCAGGCACTCACCGCCCTGCCCCGGTTCCAGACCTCGGACAACCCGCGTCTGCCCTTCAACGTGCTCGAGCTCTACGCGCAGGCCGACGCGTTCGAGGCCCAAGTTGCGGAGGCCTGTGTAAAGTAGATGGGTGTTATTCGCGACATCCTCAGCCAGGTCGATGCCGCGGTGGATACTGTGGCGCAAGACGGCTTTGTCTCCTCGGCAGGTGCTGTCGGTGACGTGATCTCGGCAGGTGCCGCGCTCCTCGTCGTGCTGCTCGGGATCAATGCCGTGATGCAACTCCGGCCCCTGCCCTTCGGTACCGGCTTTGCCTTCGGGATGAAGGTGGCACTGGTAGGCATATTCGCACAAAGCTGGGACAATTTCAGCGTCATCTATGACATCGTCACGCGGGTTCCGGACTCCGTCGGTGCCTCGATCCTTGCCCTCACCGGCTCGGGCGACGAGGCCGGGGTCTATGAAAGCCTCGACAACATGGTCGCCCGCATCACCGCCTATGGCGATACGATCGGCGACCGCGCGGGCTGGGTCTTCGGCGCGGTCCTGGGTGCCATCTTCTTCGTGCTTTCCGCCGTATTCGCCGCTGTCACCGCCGGCATTATAGCCTTCGCCCGCATCGTCTTCGCGCTGATGATCGTGATTGCCCCCTTCATGATCGTGACCTCGCTCTTCAAGCCGACCCAATCCCTCTTCGAGGCCTGGACCCGCGCCACCATCGGTTACGCGCTGATGCCAGTCGCCGCCGCAGGGGCCGCGGGCATCATCGTTGCCATCGCCGAGGCGATCGGAGACGCCTCCGCCGATCCAGGTGACGTCGAGACCGTCAGCCTCATCCTGCCCTTCCTCGTGATCCTGATCCTCAGCGCCGGGATCATGGCCTCGGTCCCCTACATCGCCTCCAACCTCACCGGCGTTGTCGGCATTGCGTCCAATGCCGTGGGCCTCACAGGCCTTGCGCGCCAGGGGTTCGTGAACACGCGCCAGTATGGCACCGGCACGGCCGCGCGCCTCGTCACCGGAAAATCTCCGCACGAGCTGAACCATATGGCCAATACCGGCGTCGTGAAAACCGGCGAGATGATCCGCCAGAGCCCCGGCGCGCTTCTCTCCGCCGCCAAGGCCTTCCGCAAACCCTGATTTGAAAGACGACGACTTTGAAGAAGCTTGTGACCAGTTCCGCAGCTAGTGACCGCGACGCTTTCGAGGTGGATTTCATCTACGGGCCAAGACGGCGTGAGCGTTTCGCCTGGTTCGTTGCGGCGGCCGGCGTACTGGTCGGCGTCGCCGGCATGGTCGCGGGCGCGAGCCTCTTTCCCCTCAAATCGACCGAGACCTTCGTCGTCGTGGTCGACAAGGAAACCGGCCAGATGGACCGGGTCGCTGCCGTCCAGGCACTGACGCTGTCGGAAAGCGACGCCATCATCCAGGCCAATCTCGTGGCCTATGTTGACGACCGTGAAACCTACGACCTGACCGACGGCGAGCAACGCATCAACTCGGTGCTCGACCGCTCGGATGGTGATGCCGCCCGCACGCTGCGCGATCTCTGGTCCTCGACCAACGAGGATTACCCGATCACCGTCTATGGCCGCGACGCCAAGATCGAGGTGGTGATCAAGTCCGTGAACCAGATCGAGCGCGGGGTGGCCCAGGTCCGCTTCACCCGCACGCTGCGGCGCCCCCGCGACACCCGCACCGTGACCCGGTCTTACGTCGCCACCGTCGGCTACGACTTCCAACCCGAAACCCGCCAGCGCCTTCAGGACGTCTGGGCCAACCCCTTGGGCTTCGTGGTGACCTCCTACCGCGTCGACGCCGAGACCCTGGAGAACTGACCCAAATGAAATCCCTGCCTGCGCTCCTCACCACGTTTCTCCTGGCGCTTGCCCTTCCTGTTGCCGCCAATGCCGAAGCCACCCCCCAAGGCGGCCCGCTCGATATCCGCATCCGCACCGCCGTCTATAATGAAAACCAGGTCTACCGGATCGAGACCGATCTCAGGCATTCGACCACGATACATTTCGGGGCGGCGGAGCGCTTCGAGGCCGTCATAGTCGGCGACACCGAAAGCTTCCAGGTCGACCCGATCCCGGAGCTCGGCAATGTGCTCACGATCAAACCGCATGTGGCCAATGCCTCGACCAACATGACGGTCATCACCAACCGCCGCACCTATTCTTTCCATCTGCGCGAGGGCTCGATCCCGAACCGCACCGGCATGTTCTTCGAAGTCCGCTTCCGTTACCCCGACGAAGAACGCAGCGCGGCGGGTGCGACGCAGCCCAAGGGGTTCGAGGCCCCGCGCAACTACAACTACCGCGTCTCCGGCGAGGGCGACTTCCGCCCCAGCCATATCTATGACGACGGGCGCTACACATATTTTGTCTTCCCGGAGAACACCCGTCAGCCCGCCCTCTTCAAGGCCGATAACCAGGGCCGCGAGCGCACCGTTAACTGGACCCAACAAAGCAACACCGTCCGGGTGCTCGGGGTGAACACCTACTGGACGCTGCGCATCGGCGACGAGGCGATCTGCGCCTGGCGCGACGAGAGCGCCATCTATGTGAGCAACTGACCATGGCCGATCAACCCCCTCCCGACCTTCAGAACCGCCTTGATCAATTCAGCCAGCGCGGCAAGTCCAAGCGCCGCGGCAACAGCCTAGGGGTCGGCGCGCTCGCCGCCGCCCTCGCCCTTGGCGGTGCCGGGGTCGCGTATTTCCTGGCCACCGGCTTGCAGGAGGGCGACAGCGCGCTTGAGACCTCCGATGTCGAGACCTTCCAGGATCGCCGCCCCGGCACCGGTGGGCGGCTGGAGTTTCCACCCGATGAGACCGAACAACGGGTCAATGACGCGCTGATCGCCGTCGAAGAAGCGCTTGATGTGCCCGCCGCCCCTGCCCCCGAACCGAGCGCCGAGGTGCTGGCCGAGATCGCCAAGCTCCGCGAGGCCCTTGCCGCCAGCCAGGCCGCCCGCAACTCGGAAATCCAGTCCGCCGTTGCCGACCTGCGCGAAGCCTTCGATGAACAGAAGGCTGCATTGGAAGCGCTTATCGCTGAGAAAGAGGCAGAGCTTGCCAACCTGCAGCGCCAGACCGAGACCCGTATCGAGGGGCTTCAGGCCATGCTCGATGCCGAACGAGCGCAGCGCGAGGGGCTCGAGGCCGAGCTCGACCGCGAGGGGCTGATCGCAGACCAGCGCCTTCTCGAAGAACGCCGGCGTCAGGAAGAGGAGCAGCGCCAGCGCGAGGCCGAGCGGGTCGCCGAGGAACTTCTGACTGCGCAGATCAAATCCCCCGCCGTGGTCTATGCGGACGGTCCGCGCGGCGGCGCGAGTAGCGCGGCGGTGGCCGATCCGGCGGCCCCCGGCACCCAAGGGCCAACCCTCTCGGGCAATGAGCAGTTTTTGCAAAGCGCGCGCCCGCTCGAAGTGCAGGAGGCCGCCCGCCTCACCCATCCCGAGCGCACGCTGACGCAAGGCTCGGTCATCCAGGCCGCGCTCCAGACCGCCATCAACAGCGATCTGCCCGGGTCTGTCGTGGCGGTGGTCTCCGAGCCGGTTCCGGCGTTTTCCGGGGACCGGATCCTGATCCCCCGGGGCTCCCGCCTTTTTGGCCAATACCGTTCCGGGATCGAGATGCACCAGAAGCGTATCCTCATCCTTTGGACTCGCGTCCTGACGCCGGACGGCACCTCGATGGAAATCGCCGCCGTGGGCGGCGATCAACTCGGCCGCTCGGGCCTCACCGGTCTCGTCGACACCAAGTTCGCCGAGCGCTTCGGCGGGGCGGCGCTAATTTCCGTGATCGGTGCGGCACCTGCCGTTGCTGCGGAAAGCGCCAACAACGAAACCACCAGCATCGTCCTGGGCGATGTCGGCAGCGATCTGCAGGACGCAGTCGGTTCGGTCATCGCCGACCAGGTGTCGATCGCGCCCACGATTTATGTCGATCAGGGCGCCTCGGTCACCGTGCTCGTGGACCGGGATGTGGTGATCTACTGATGGATCAGGCGTCGCCAGCCTCCTACCTCGAGCGGTATCTTGACCCGTTCCGCGACCTTCTGCGCCGTGACGACGTGGTCGAGATCGCGATCAACCCGGATGGCAAAGTCTGGCTCGAGGTGGCGGGGGACGCCACCATGCGCCACGAAGGCCAGACCGTGGACCGGACCACCGCGCTCAACATGGCCCAAACCATCGTCGGTGACGCCAAGGCCCGCGTCTCTGAAAAGAACCCGCTCGTTTCCGGCAAGGTAGAATATGCGGGCCGCCCCCTCCGGGTCCAGGTCGCCGTGCCGCCCGCCATCGATCGCGGCGCCTCGATCACCATCCGTCTCTTCGCTTCGGGCAGCGTCCGGGACTACGCCCCGGCCTATCTCTTCGGCAAGGCCGTCTCGCTCGACGCGCTCCGCGCCGAGAAGATGAAGAACATTGCCAGTCTGGCGGGGGAGAACCTTGAGGCCGCGCTGCAAACCCTGGTCGAGGCACGGCTCAATGTCCTGATCAGCGGAGGCACCTCTACCGGCAAGACCACCTTCGCCCGCCACCTCCTGACGCATGTGAGCGAGCACGAGCGACTGATCACTATCGAGGACGCCTTCGAGCTCTTTCCCGGGCAGCCCAACACCGTCGCCCTTCTGGCCGACCGCGGTGCCGGTTCACAACGTAGCGCCAACGCCCTCCTGCAGGCCTCCCTCCGCATGCGCCCCGACAGGATCATCGTCGGCGAATTGCGCGGGGCCGAGGCCCTGACATATCTCGAAGCGATCAACACCGGCCATGGCGGATCGGTCTCAACCATCCACGCCGAAACCGCCGAACTCGCCATCGACCGGCTGGCGATCATGGTTCTGCAGGCTGGCACACCGCTGACCTTCGCCGAGGTGCGGGAATACATCCGGAAATCCATCGATGTGATCGTGCAGCTGGGACGGGCCGAGGGGAAACGGGGGATTACGGAGTTCTATCTGCCGGGTCGACGAAGCCATTGAAGGTTAACGGACTAATAGCAGATTAGCGACGTCTTGAGTGCAGTGATATCGGTGAAACGGTCGTTCACACATGGCGCAACGATCACCCTATGACATAGCAAGTATCTATTCCTGGCTTTGAAAGAGAAGTGGCTGTCGCCTAGACGCCGTGCTGAAAGATCGGGGGGCGCCCATTGTCCCAATCCTCTCGGTTCAAGAAGATTCGGTACCCTTTGAGGTGGAAGGCGGCATTTCCGAGATCCTTCACCGGATCTAGGGTGTCAACATGGATGAAGTGGCGATAGGCGACCCGGAATCCTTCGCCAGGTGCCGCACGGAAGTGAATGCCCTGGGGCCCGATCGTCAGGCATGCCTCTTGCTGCGGATCGTTCATCTCAGACAGCGAAGATGCCGTGAAATCCGGCTGTATTATCCAGTCGGTTCCAAAGGAGATACACCACTCGTCCGCTTCCCATTGGAATATCCGATGCCAAGTGGCTTCGCCTTCACGCCCGAAGTCAGGGTTCAATAGCAGAACCGTCGGCTTGTCGTTGGGCTGATCCAATGGTTCAGAAAGCTTAATGCCATAGATCGGTTGATGGCCGTACCTCTTGAGGAGAAACAGCGTACCCTTCGGCTCCTCGGCGAGAGCGGCTGATTTTGCGTTCAAAGTACTTCGCATGTGTGGACTCCCTCACGAGCCTTCATTCCCAACCCCTCCGGATATCGGTTCGATAACATTCGGGACAATGCACCGCGCTAGTCGGCCGCTTTTCACGGCGGGCCTCGCGACGTTCGTACTCATCAAGCACTTCGACTTCGAAGCGGTACCCACAATTGTTGCAGCGGAAATGAACACGCTCAGTCATAGCTGATACCTGCGTTACCAATGAACTCATTCCAGAGCACCTCAGCCGCTCGCTCTGGAGTCAGCCGTTCGTCAGCTCTACCGAAGACGTTCATGGTTTGAATCAGGAATTGCTCGTAATCATCGGCCGAAATGTTGAAACCGCCATTTGCTGTGTTGTCACCGGCGTTTTCGCTGAACGAGTAGTAAATATCGCCCAGGGCGACCTGCGAGCTCCGGCAGTGCACCGAGATGTGGGCCGTACCATTTCGATGTCCGCTGTTGACAACCGTTGCCCCAAAAGCGGTCGCACTTCTGTCAACGAAGCGTCCGCGCAATCCATCGATTAAGTCGATTTCGATGATCGCTCGTCGGAAGTAATCCTTGAAGGTGGCGAAGGCAGCATCGCGGAAATCACCCTTGTCGATTTGGTCGAACTGCCGCTTTGCGCGGTAGCGTGCCATCGAGGGGCGTGTGGCCGATGGCTCATCGGCTACTTTCGCCGCAGCTGTAGGTACGGCTTCAGCTTCGATGATGCGTCGAAGTTCCTGCACGACATTTAGGTAAGCGGTGTTTGGATTGGCCCAGGCGCTGATCGCCTTGCCGTCCGTCGGCACGGCCTTCAGTTGGCGCAACTCCCTCATCGCTTTCCAATCGCATTCCTCCACGATGATCGGCACTACACGGGCGGTCCCTGCGGCGTGGCGTTCAAGCGCGCGTCTCATTTCGCGCTCGACACAGTAGTCGGATGCGATGAAGTCGGGGCTCACCAGGAGCAGGAACAGGTCGGAAGCCTCAAGTTCCCGTTCAATCTCAGCGTCCAGTTCGCAACCAGCCAAGATGTTGCGATCATACCAGGTCTCAATACGCCCTTCCCTTGTAAGGTTCTTGAGGTGGACGTGCAGCCGATCAAGCGCGGCCTTGTCGCTATGAGAATAAGAAATAAATGCCCGCATCTGCTCAACTCAAATGTTTAATGTTTGTTCATGATTGACCCAAAGCGCTACCTACGTGAGACACGGCCTGTAGCGCTTGAACCCGAAACCACTGTTATACTGTTTACAGTCAGCGCTTCTTGTTCGACTGGGACAACACCGAAGCGGCAAGTGTCTTTGTCTTTTCAGAATAGCGATCGCTGCGAAGTACCTTTGACGCGAGGTCCTCCATTTCCGCTCCGGTTTGCCGATTGGTCTTTGACTGAGACAACGCCGAACCAGCAAGCTTGCGGGCGATCTGTGAAGAGCCAGGTTTGAAAAGGGTGTCTGCTGCAAGCGAGGCAACCTTGGTCGAAGTTCCTTTACGATTTACCGCCATACTATCCTCCATATGGTGTTTGGTTTGCTTCTAGTTACTAGATGTGGGATTTGAGCCAACTTTTCTCAAGCTTCATCAGTGACATTTTAAAATGGCAGCCTCGCCTCAAAAAGGTCTGGCGTGTCTTCGTCGCGCCGCCTGCTCAGGCCTTCACCAAGATGCAGGCACGGATGTTTAATACGTGTCAGGCCTTTGCCGCCCTCAAAATGGACCCACCCTCCTCTGGGCATGCCCACGCTTACGATCAGCGCCCCGCATATTGGACAAGTCCGCCTGAAGGATGCGCCCTTCTTGCTTTCACGATCGCCTCGAACTGCCCAACCTCCGCGAACGGATACCGTGCGCCCTGTCGACAGACGGCGGGTGTGTGCCTTCCTGTAATACCAACGGTCCGTCATCCCAGCCCCCTCCTTTCCTCGACCCGGCTGCCGCTTGGGGTCGAACGCACGTAGAAGCCTTGTGGAATAGCCTCTTGCACCAGCCCGACATGGGATATCAGGCCCACGGCACGACTGCCCTCTGTCAGCGCGGCAAGAACTTGGATCACCTGATCCAGTGTGCCCGCCCCATTTTCGGTGTCGAGGCTCCCAAAGCCTTCGTCGATGAATATTGTGTCCATCCGAATCCTGCCCGAAAGGCTCTCGACCACATCAGCGAGCCCAAGCGCGAGGGCCAGTGCCGCGATAAAGGTCTCGCCGCCTGACAACGTGGCTGTCGGGCGCGCCTTGCCGGTGTTGATGTCGAAGGCCTCGATTTCGAGCCCACGCTTGCCGCGACCGCCAGATGCCTCGAGCCCACGCGTTAGCCGGTAGCGACCACGTGTCATAGGGTCGAGCCTCATATTCGCCGCCTCAAGAACCTGGTCGAACATTGCTCCGATCGCGAAGGTCTCGAGTGTCATCTTGAAATCGTTCTTGCCGTTAGCCAGATCGGCCAGCCCCCGGAGCGGACCAGTCTCGGCTTCTAGCCGCTCGGTTTCGGCCAGAGCCGCGGCAAGCGATTCCTTGAATTTGGTCAGTGACGATACATCCGTTCTCGCTGTGGCAAGTGCAGCGTTGGCCGCGTTCAAGGTCTGGGTGGCGTCTGTCAACGCCAGCTGAAGCGGGGCAAGATCCGGGCGTTCACGATCTGCGCAAGCGGCTATGGCGTTATGCAATGTCGTGCGAGCAGCGATCAATCCATCGCGGTGATCGGTTACCTTCTTGCGGTCGGCGTCTAGAGTCGGGAAATGGCTCTTGCAAGCATCATATCCCGCTTTGTCCAGCCCAACCTCGGTAAGCCGAGCGACAAAATCACCTTGTGCCTTCTTCACGCGCTGCTGCTGCCCGTCGCGCGCCCGCTTCGCTGCTTCTAGCTGCTCTTGCGAACGGGTGAGCACCTCACTGGCGGCTCGGTCCTGTTGCGTCGCCACTTCCAGCGCCTCGGAGAGTTGCCTTTGCTCTCTCTGCAAAGCCTCCCGTCGAGCGACAACCGCCTCGGGCGTGCGCAGACCTTTCGGCAGGGCCTCAATCACTGTGTCCAGCTTGGCGCGCGCGCCGGCAAGAGCGGTCTCGGCTTTCCCCGCAGCGGTGCGCGCC
>NZ_JAGHRA010000016.1 GCF_017744015.1 Paracoccus sp. R12_2 | reverse complement strand
CACCGTAGGGCCCGTTGATGGCGGCATGCGCAAAGTAGATCGCCAAAGCCGACATGACGAAGATGAAGAGATAGGCCCGAAGCCAATTTCGTCCAGTCACTTCAATACCTTTTATCAAAACCTCCGAAAGTCTCTCATGGTCGGGCAGATCGCGAAACCCTCTGCGCCCTCAATGCTGCGTGAGAACGGCGACGTCTGCCCCAGTCAATTGCAGCAGGAACCCTGAATCATGAAGAACAAGCTATCCGACCTGAACAACCATCTGTTCGCGCAGCTCGAACGGCTTTCCGATGAAGCCATCGAGGGCGACAGCCTCGAGGCCGAGATCAAGCGCACCGATGCCATCGTGGCGGTTGCCGACCAGATCGTCGGCAACGCGAACCTGCAGCTGAACGCCGCGAAGCTGTGGGCCCAGCACGGATCGCAGATCATGCCGATGCTGCCGAAGATCGGGGGCAGCGACGGATGAAGGGTCGATCCATCACCTATGACCAGGACGAGCTGGACTGGATCGAAGCCAGGTGCCGCATGCCGCGCCGTGAAATGCATGCGCTGTTCTGTGCGCGGTTTGAACGTGACGATGTTTCGCTCAGCAACCTGAACGCCCTGTGCAAGCGCAGAGGATGGATGACCGGCAGGACGGGTCGCTATGAACCCGACCGAGAGCCCGAAAACAAGGGCAAGTCCATGCCGTTTCATCCCAACAGTGCGGCGACCCGTTTCAAGAAAGGCAACAGGCCGCACAATAGTCGCGGACCAGGTCACGAGCGGATCGACGGCAAGGACGGCTATGTCGTGATGATCATCGAAGAGCCGAACCCGTGGTCAGGCGCGGCGACGCGGCCCGTCCACAAGCATCGCTATCTATGGGAAAAGGCCAACGGTCCGGTACCCGAGGGCCATGCCCTGAAATGCCTGGACGGCGACAAGACCAATACCGATCCGTCGAACTGGGAGCCCGTCCCGCGGGGCATGCTGCCCAGGCTGAATGGCCGCTGGAACGGGCTGAAATTCGACGACGCACCGGCCGAGGTGAAGCCAACCCTGATGGCGATCGCCCGCCTCGACAACCAGGCGCGCGAGGCGCGCAGGCGAAAGAAATGAGCCCGCTGCATCAATTCATCGCCCTGCGGCCCTTCGGCGGCTTCGACCTGATCATGGCGGATCCGCCCCGGTCGTACGAACTGCGCTCCGAGAAAGGCGAAGGAAAGGCTCCGCAGGCGCAATATGGCTGCATGTCGCTGGCCGACATCGCCGCCCTGCCCGTCAGCGCACTGGCGGCAGACGATTGCGTCCTGTGGCTCTGGGCGACCAACCCGATGCTGCCCCAGGCGATCGAGGTGCTGCACGCCTGGGGCTTCGAATTCAAGACGGCCGGCCACTGGGCCAAGCTGACCCGCACCGGCAAGCAGGCCTTCGGCACCGGCTACATCCTGCGATGCGCGGGCGAGCCTTTCCTGGTCGGCACGCGCGGGCAGCCGAAGACCACACGCTCGGTCCGGTCGGTCATCATGGGCAAGATCCGCGAACACAGCCGGAAGCCTGAAGAGGCCTTCGCGGCGGCCGAGCAGATGATGCCGGACGGACGGCGCATCGAGGTCTTCAGCCGGCAGCGCAGACCAGGCTGGTCAAACTGGGGAAACGAGGCCGACAAGTTCGAGGAGAAAGGCTGATGCGACGGCACGAACAGATTGCGGTGCGCGAGAGGACGGCCGCAGCGATGCTGGACATGACCCCGGCAGAGTTTCGTCGGCTTGTCGATGGCGGACATCTACCGCCGCCAAAATCCATAGGCGGACTGCCTCGCTGGGAAACCAGCACCCTACGTCGCATTATTTCTGGCGAAGCGGCGGACGATGGCGATTTCGAGACATGAAGAAGACAAGCTTACCGTATCTGCAGTTCGTCAAACGAGGACAGCGGACATATGTCTATTTCCGGAAGGGTAGCGTCCGACGGCGGCTTCCGGACAACATGGACAGCAAGGAATTCTCTGACGCCTATTGGGATTGTCGGTCTGGAAAGGCGAAAGCTCAAAGCCGCCATAGCTGGAACGATTTGATCATCAGCTACTACAAAAGCCCGGGATTCGCCAAACTGGCAGATGGCACGAAGGCCAATTATCGCCGACATTGTGAAGAGATCCGCGAGAAGAACGGATCGAAGGACATGCGGACTCTCCGGCGCAAACACGCCATTGATGCCCGGGACAAGCTGGCCGCCTCGTGGTCCAAGGCGAACGAACGGGTGGCAGTCCTCTCCATGTTGTGCCGTCATGCAGTCGACCTAGAATGGATTGATCGCAACCCTGTCATCAACATCGAGAAGCTGAAGGGTGGCGAATACCAGCCTTGGCCAGAAGAAAAGCTGCGTGCGTTCGAGATCTACTGCGAGAAGACCGGGAACTCGCTCGCTCGGACAGCATATGAAATTGCGGTCGGCACCGGCCAGAGAATTGGCGACTGCTGCGCGATGACGTGGGATGATTTCGACGGCGAGTTCATGAACGTCGTGCAGGAGAAGACCGGCGCCAAAATCTCGGTCTACTGTCCCCAGAGACTACGCGACTATCTCGCCAACCTGCCAAAGCGGGGGCGCCACATCCTCGCTCGCAACCTGACGCAGCCGATCGGAAAGCGGGCGGTCCAGAAGGCCGTCGAAGATGTCAGAGACGGCATTGGAGTCCTCAGCGGCAAAGGCCGCCTGGTTATTCACGGCTGGCGCTATACTGCTGCAGTTCGCCTCGCGGAAGCCGGCTGTTCGGATGCAGAGATCCAGTCCGTAACGGGCCACAGAACGCTGGCTATGGTGCAGAAGTATCGAGGCGCGGCGAACCAGAAGCGCACCTCGAGGCAAGCACAAACCAGAGTCGAACAGAACAGAAACGGATCGTGAAAGTGAAAACCGATCTGTAAAACACTTTCGCACTCGCATCTTTCAGAGAGATATGATAACGACCCTAACGCGCTGTTATACTATGATAAAACAGCCATCTGCGGGTGTGGCGAAATTGGCAGACGCACCAGATTTAGGTTCTGGCGCCGCAAGGCGTGGGGGTTCAAGTCCCTCCACCCGCACCATTTTCCCTCAGAAGGCTAACCAGACAGGCGCGGCGCGTTCTGGACGGCGCCGGTCGAATTGCGCTAGATGATCGTGAATTGGCGATCAGCGCCACAGACCCTTCTGGCGTGGACCCGTATCGACATGAATTTCACCGAATCGCGGCCACGGCCTTTCCAGACCCGTTGCGGAATGGCGACAGGACCCGGGCATCCGACCCCCGCAGTTCCGAGAGGTCGGGATGGCTGAGCTGGCCTTGCTGTTTCTGGCAGGTGTCATAGGGGGCGTGCTGAACGCCGTCGCAGGTGGCGGGACGTTCATCACGTTTCCGGCGCTGGTCTTCACCGGAATTCCGCCGGTCGCCGCGAACGCGACCGCGACGGTCGCGGCATTGCCGGGATATCTGGCGGCGACGGTCGGGTTTCGCCGCGACATCGCCCGGATGCCCGGCGCGCCGATGCTGAAGCTGACCGCGTGGACGATGATCGGGGGCGCCGCTGGCTGCGGCCTGCTGTTGATCAGTTCCAATGAGGCATTCTCGGCGCTGGTGCCGTTCCTGCTGCTGCTGGCCACGATCGTCTTCTACTGGGCCGATACCGTGCGCCGCGTTGCCGCGCGCTGGCGGTCGGTGGTCACGCCGTTCGGGCTGGGCGTCCTGCTGCCGATGTCGATCTATGGCGGCTATTTCAACGGCGGGCTGGGGATCGTCATGCTGGCGGTGTTCGCGATGTGGGGCATGACCGACCTGCATCAGATGAACGGGCTGAAAAGCTGGCTGTCCTTTGCGCTGTCCGTCATTGCCTTTGTGGTCTTCGCGATCGGTGGCAAGATCGCCTGGGGCCCCGCCGCCATCATGTCGGCGGGCACGATCATCGGCGGATATGCCGGGGCACCGGTTGCACGGCGCATCCCGCGCCCTGCCCTGAGATTGTTGATCGCGGCGGTCGGTTTCGGCATGACCGCGATTTTCTTCTGGCGTCTTTTCAAAGGAGTATGACGACATGACCGACATCAAACGCATCGAAAGCGGCCAGCGCATGAGCCAGGCGGTTGTCGCGGGTGGCATGGTCTGGCTGGCAGGCCAGGTGGGCGAACCCGGCAAATCGGCCGAGGACCAGACCCGCGCGATCCTGTCGCAGATCGACACGCTGCTGAAGAAGGCCGGGACCGACAAGACCAGGATCGTCTCGGCGCAGATCTGGGTGGCCGACATGGCCGCCGATTTCGCGGCGATGAACAAGGTCTGGGACGCCTGGGTCGCGCCGGGTCACGCGCCCGCACGCGCCACCGGAGAGGCAAAGCTGGCGACGCCCGACTACAAGGTCGAGATCATCGTGACCGCGGTGCTGTAACCGCCCCCAGGACCGAGCGCGCCGCGCGCAGGCCCGGCGCCTCACCTCCCTTGCCAAGGCGGTCCATCGTCAGATCCATCGCGTCCAGCTGCGCCTTGCGCGTCGCCATGTCCTCCAGCACATCCTGAAGTGCGTGCGAAAGCGGGCCGGGCTGGCAGGCGCTGCCCAGAAATTCAGGCACAGCCCGCGTGTCGCTGACCAGATTGACCAGCGTGACCGTGTCGGTTCGCAGCAGCATTTTCAGGATCAGGCGGCTTAGCGGCGCCATGTCATAGCCGATCACCATCGGGATCCGGTTCGCCGCCAGTTCAAGACTGACCGTGCCCGACGCGGCAAGCGCCAGGTCGGCCGCCGCGAAGGCCGCGATCTTTTCGTCGGGTTCTTCGACCACGATGGGCGATGTGGGCCAGCGGCGGGCCATGTCGCGCACCATCGCGGCGACGCCCGGCACGGTCGGCAGAACGACCCGGATCTCGGGCACGCGGTCGCGCAGGCGCATCAGCGCCTCGTCGAATCGCCCGGCCAGTCGCTGGACCTCGGACTTGCGCGATCCGGGCAGGCACAGAACCACCGGCGCATCGGGCGCGATGCCATGCGCGGCGCGGAAAAGCCCCGCCTGATCCGGGCCGCCGATATCGGCCGTGGCGACCGGGTGGCCGACGAAATCGCAGCTCATTCCCGCCGCCTGCATGTAGGGCGGTTCGAACGGCAGGATCGCCAGCACATGGTCGATCACCTGCGCCATCTTCAGCGCGCGCCCGGGTCGCCATGCCCAGACCGACGGCGCGACATAGTGGATGGTGCGAAGATCGGGATTGATGGCGCGCGCGGCGCGGGCCACCCGCAGGCAGAAATCCGGGCTGTCGATGGTGATCAGCGCATCCGGCGCCGCGTCAGTGACGGCCTGAGCGGTCTGGGCGATGCGACGTTTCAGATGCCGGTATTTCGGCAGAACCTCCCAGATCCCCATCAGGCTCAGCTCGTCCATCGGGAACAGGCTTTCCATTCCCTGAGCCTGCATCAACGGTCCGCCGACACCACAGAACCGTGCCTCGGGCAGCAAGATCTTCAGCCCGGCCATCAGGGCCGCGCCCAGTTGGTCGCCCGAAACCTCGCCCGCGATCAGGAAGAACTTCATGCGTGCTTTCCGGTTGCTGCGTTGCGTTCTGGGTATTTGAGCAAAGAAGAAGACGCCAGCTTTTCTTCGCTGCAAGGATATCCGCTCAGGCGCGTGCCCAAAGAAACAGCCCGGCCGCATCGGCGCGTCGCACGACCTCGTCGCGATCCAGAAGGATGACGCCGCCGGCCTGCCAGACGATGCCCGCAAGGCCGGCCGCGGCCGCCTGGGTGACCGTGTCCGGCCCGATCGTGGGCAGATCGACCCGGCGATCCTGATCGGGCTTGGGCGCCTTGTAGAAGACCCCTCTTGCGCCGTTCGGATTGGGACGCAGCCCGGCATGGGCAGCGGCAAATTCCAGCATCGCGGCAGTGCCCGGAAGCGTCTCGATGGCAAGGCACAGGCCTTGCGCCACCACCGCGCCCTGCCCGATATCGAACGGGCCAAGGCCCGTCAGGATCGCGGCGGCGCGGTCGGCGTCGCGCCGGTCCGCATCGGACACGGTTCCAGCCAGAACGCCTTCGGACGGGATCAGGTCGGGGATCAGCTCATCGACGCCGCAGATCGTCAGGTCGTTTTCCTCGAAGACCTTCAGGACTTCGCGCAGCGCGGCATCATCGCCCGACTGCATCGCGCCAAGGATGCGCGGGACAAGCTGCGCGGTGCGCGGATCGAATGCCTCGGGGTCCAGCCGGGGGCGGCGGATCGCGCCCGCAAAGACCACCCGTTCGACACCGGCCTCGATCAGGCTGTCCAGAAACGGCACCAGCCGTTCCAGCCGGAACGGTGTCGCCGCGACATCCGGGGCGAAACCGTCCAGCGCATAGACCAGCGGATCATCCAGCGCCGCGATCACGGCCGGGGCCAGCCGGCCCTGACCGGCGATGACTGCGATGCGGCTCATGCGGGCCTCGGGGCAAGGAAGGATCTGTCCGACGGTCCAAGGATGAAATCCAGCACGTCACGCTCCATCCCGGTCACCTCGGTTCCGGAGCGTGCGCGTGCGGTGTCCCGGAACGATCCCTGCCCAAGCGCGGCAAGCAGATCGCGCAGCGCAAGGATCTCGGCGCGGCTGGCGCCCCTGCGTTTCAGTCCGACCAGATTCAGACCGTCCAGATGACCGCGCGGTCCCTGCACAAGCCCGTAGGGGATCACATCCGCGGTCACCATCGTCACCGCGCCGATCATCGCGCCGCGCCCGATGCGGACCCATTGGTGAACGCCCGAGAGCCCGCCGATGATCACGTCTTCTTCAAGATGGCAGTGTCCTGCGACCGAGGCATTGTTGACCAGGATCACGCCGTTGCCGATCCGGCAGTCATGCGCGACATGGCTGCCCGCCATGAACAGACCGTCGTCGCCGATCACGGTCACACCGCCGCCGCCCTCGGTGCCGGGATTGATGGTGACGTATTCGCGGATCCGGTTGCGCGCGCCGATCTGCAGCCGCACATGTTCGCCGCGAAACTTCAGATCCTGGGGAACCTCGCCGATCGAAGCAAACGGGAAGATCGTCGTTTCGGCGCCGATCGAGGTGTCGCCGGTGACGACGACATGCGATTTCAGCTCTACCCCGTCATCCAGCCGCACCTGCGGGCCGACCACGCAGAACGGTCCGATCCGGACCCCGGCGCCCAGTTGCGCCCCGTCCTCGATCACGGCAGTCGGATGGATGTGGGTCTCAGCCATCAGCCATCGGCCTTCAGGGCCATCATCGCGGTGAATTCGGCCGACGCGCAAAGCTGGCCGTCCACCAGCGCACGCCCCTCGAATTTCCAGATCCTGCCACCGCCGCGCAGCGCCTTGCAGTGCAGTTCCAGGACATCGCCAGGCACCACCATGCGGCGGAACTTGCACTTGTCGATGCCCATGAAATAGGTCGCCAGCGGCCGGTCGATGATGTTCATGCTGATGCCCACCACCACCGCGGATGTCTGCGCCATGGCTTCGATGATGGTGACCCCGGGCATCACCGGCTCGTCCGGGAAATGACCCTGGAAATGCGGCTCGTTGCAGGTAACGTTCTTGATGCCGACACCGCCTTCATGCGGGACGATGTCGCGGACCCTGTCGATGAACAGGAACGGATAGCGATGAGGGATGATACGCTTGATCAGCGACAGATCGGCCTCGGTATGGGGGGCGGGGGTGCGCGGTGCGTCAGCCATTTGCGGTCCTTCGGCGATTTCTGTCGGGTTAGCAACGCGGCCACGGCTTGGCAAGCTTCTCAGCCGCGCCCGCCCGCGCCTGCGGCATCGTTCGGCAGGCCGCCGCCGCCCGATCCGCCGCCCGGGCTGCCGCGCCCCGCGCGCCCCTCGGACAGCCATCCCGCAAGGATCAGCCCCGCGATCAGCAACAGCCAGGCCCAGCCCGGCAGGACGGGCCGCCGTTGCAGCCCGGTGACCGTCGCCGCCTCTCGCGGGGTGATCGCGATCCAGTCGCGCGCCACGCCACGACCATGCGCGCTGCGGCCGGATGCCACGGTGCGCAGGTCGGGGACGCCGTCGGACAGACGAGCCACGCCGCCATCGGTCTTCTGGACCAGCGGCGACAGCGTATCGGCACTGGCGACCGTCTGTTCGAATTCGCGCGGCGCCGCCGGACCCAGGGCAAGCACCCGGCGCAAGTCGCCGTCCTGCAGGCGATACAGCCCCGGCTGGGGCGCGGTCCAATCGGCGACAAACCGGCCGGGACCGGCTTCGGCCAGGGGCAGTTCCTCGGTCTCTCCGTCGGGGCGGGTGATGGTCAGCGGCCCGGCGCTGTCCTGCATGGTGCGCCGGGTAAAGCGGACATCCATCCCGCCCGAGACATCGGCCAGCAGCGCCTCTTCCTCAAGCTCGGGCTCCTTCATCGACCAGTGCGCGATGCGGCGCAGCATTTCCAGCTGCGGCCCGCCGCCCTCGAATCCCCGGCCCCACAGCCAAACCTGATCCGAGGTCAGCATCGCCACGCGCCCTTCGCCCTCGCGCCTGAGGATCAGAAGCGGCTTGTCCTCGGCCCCCGTCATGGCGACCTGTGCCTGCGGGTCAGGTTCGACCTCGGCCATGCGCAGCCAGCGTCCCCAGCCATCGCCCCCGTCACCCGCGCTGCCGGCATCGCCGTCGGGCGCGCCCGGCAGACCGGCGGTGACGGGATGACGACGACCGTCCTCGGTCAGTTCGGGCGTGAAGGGCTGGTCGATGATCCGTCCCGTGGGACGCGCCGGCAGGACCGAACCCAGAGGCGACAGGTTCAGGCTTTCGACGCTGGCCATTTCGGGACCGGCGGCAACCAAAATCGCGCCGCCGTCGCGGACATAGCGGGTGATGTTCTGGAAATAATCCGGCGGCAGGATGCCGCGGACGCGGTAACGGTCGAAGATGATCAGATCGAAATCGTCGATCCGCTGCAGGAACAACTCGCGCGTCGGAAAGGCGATCAACGACAATTCGTTCACCGGCACGCCGTCGGACTTGTCCGGCGGGCGCAGGATGGTGAAGTGGATCAGATCGACCGCCGCATCGGATTTCAGCAGATTGCGCCAGGTGCGTTCGCCGGCATGCGGCTCTCCGGACACCAGCAGCACGCGCAGCCGGTCGCGCACGCCGTTGATGCTGATGGCGGCGCTGTTGTTGCGGTCGGTCAACTCGGCATCGCCTTGCGCCGGGTCGGGCGCATCGAATCCGATCTGAACGACATTCTGCCCGGCATGGGTCAGCGTCAGCGGCAGGGTCAGGGACTGGCCGACCGGCACGGCGAAAGACTGTTCCTCCTCGCCATCGACGCTGATGCGCAGATTGGCCGACCGGCCCTGCATGCCTGCCGGGACATTGCCCTGATCCTCGATCCGCAGGCGGATGGACACTTCCTGATCGATCAGACCGAAGGCCGGGGCTTCCTCGATCACCAGACGGCGATCCCAGTCCTGCTCGCGTCCGGTCAGCAGGACATGAAACGGCGCGGGCATGTTCTGGGGCAGAATGGCCGGATCATGGATCTGGCCGTCGGTGACGGCGATCACCCCGGCCAGCCGCGCGTCGGGTTCCGCCGCGACGGCGCGGGTGATGGCGGTCCCCAGCAGCGTGCCGTCGGGATCATCGCCGACGGTCACACGCCGCAATTCCGTATCGGGCAGCGCGGCGATTTGCCGGGACAGCCCGTCGATGGCGGCATCCGTCTGGTCGCCGCGTTCCGGCAGACCCTGGCTGGCCGAGCGGTCGTCCACAAGGATCACGATGTCGCTCAGGCCCGCACGGCTGCCGATTTCCAGCGCGGGTCCGGCCAGCGCCAGCGCCGCGGCCAGCCCGGCCAACCCGCGCCATGCCCATCCCCGCAAGCCGCGCCACAACGCAAACCCCGCGACCAGCAGCGCAAGGCCCGCCAAGGCGGCGACCACCCACCATGGCAGGATCGGGTCGAAACGCAGCGCGGTCGCATCGCCTATCATGGGCCAAGCTCCTCTTCCACGCGCAGGCGGTCCAGCAATGCCGGCACATGGACCTGATCGGATTTGTAGTTACCGGTCAGCACATACATCATCAGGTTGATGCCAAAGCGATAGGCCATCTCGCGCTGCTGTTCGCCCTCCCATCCCCGACCGATCGGAAATGTCGGAAAACCGTCGTCATCGACGGCCCAGGCCTCGGCCCAACTGTTTGCGCCGATCACAACCGGGCTGACCCCATCGTTCAGCTGCCGGAACGGCACACCCTCGGCGGCCTCGGCACCGGCGGGCGGGGCCTCGACCCAGACAGGGTTGCCCTTCCAGCGGCCGGGGAAATCCCCCAGCAGATAGAAGCTGCGTGTCAGGACGTGATCTTCAGGCACCGGCGCCAGGGGCGGGATCTCCAGCGGCGCGGCAAGGCTGCGCAGCGCCTCGGACATGTCGGGTCCGCCGACGCCCGCCACGTCGCCGTCGCGGGTGTCGAACAGGATCATGCCGCCGGAACGCAGGAAATGGTTCAGACGCAGATAGGCCTGCGGCGAAGGCGGCGACTGGTCGGCAGTAACCGGCCAGTAGAGAAAGGTCAGCACAGACAGTTCGTCGCGGTCCAGATCGATCGCCACCGGTTCGCCGGGTTCGACCGATGTGCGCTGGCGCAGCGACAGGGACAGGCCGCGCAACCCCTCGTAAGAGGTCTGGTCCACCTCGTCGTCGCCCGTCTCGACATAGGCCAGCGCGACCTCGTCGGCGGCGCGCATCAGTTCGGCGTTCAGGTCCTGGGCATCCGCCCGCGTGCCGGTCATGCCGAAGATCGCCACCAGCAACATCGCAGCGACGCGCCCGCCCCGCGCCAGGGCCGCCGATCCCAGCGCATCCAGCGCAAGGATCAGCGCGGCGGCGGCGATCAGCAGACCCTTCAGATCGCGGCCCGCCGTCTGCGCCGCGCTTTCAACGGTGGCGCCGGGCCATGTGGCCAGGGCAAGCGGCCCGGCCGCGTTCAACGCGACGCGCCGGTCGCCGGCGGCATAGATGCCCGCAGGCCGACCGACGCCCGGCCCCTGCGCAAGATCGGTCGCCGGCACCGGGGCCAGCCCTTCCGCGGGCGCGGCATTCCCAAAACCGTCCAGCACCATTTCAGGAGTCCAGAAGGGTTGATCGCGGTCGTCGGCGGCTTCGTCGGCGGGCGAGACGCGCGCCGTCGCGATCAGCCTGTCCAGCATCTCGACGAACAGGCCGGACAGCGGCAGGCTGGACCATTCGGCATTGGCGGTGACGTGGAACAGCACCACCTGCCCCTGCCCCAGCCGGTCGCGCGTAACCAGAGGCGTATTGTCGGACAAGGCGGCGATCGTCCTGTCGGTCAGGTCGGGCGCGGGTTGTGCCATCAATTGCGCGCGGACCGCGACATCGTCGGGCGCGCGCAGCCCCGCGAAGACGCCGTCGCCGGCAAAGGGCGCCAGCCCACGCGGATCGCCCCAACTCAGCGCGCCGCCGATGTCGCGCCCGCCCTGCCGCAGCATTACCGGCAGCAGCGGCTCGTCGATCAGCCGGTCGAACGCAGCCATGCGCGGCCCCGCGAACCGGATCAGCAGACCGCCCTCATTCACCCATTCGGCCAACTCGCCTACCTCGGCCATCTCGACCTGATCGGCGACGATGATGACATCTGGGGCCGCGCTCAGGACATCGCCCAAGCCCCCTTCGACAAGGTCGGTCGTCGGCGCCAGCGCCCGGCGCAGATAATACAGCTGCGACAGAAGCTGTTGCCCTTCGGCCTGCCGGTCGGCGTCACCGACCAGCCCGACCTTGCGACGCTTGACCCGATCATCGGCCAGCACGACGGCGCCTGCATGGGTCTCGCCCTCGATCTGGAAGCGGGTGACGCGGTTGCGCAGTTCGGGCGGCAGGTCGATGGCGACCGGACGGGTCAGGATGCCGCCGTCGGAAACGCCCTCGCCGGGCGCCAGCCGCGCCAGTTCGCGTTCGATCCCCTGCGGATCGGGTCCGATGGCCAGAATGCCCGGCGCGCCATCGTCGGTCGCCGTCAGCGTCAATGACGGCGTGTCACCGTCATGCAGGCTCAGCACCCGAAGCGCGCGCTGCGGTGGCACGACCGTGACCGCCCCGCGCGCGGACAACGCCGACAGCCAGTCCACCCGGTTCGGATGGTCTAGCCCGTCCGCCAGCCACAGGGTCGACAGGCGGCCTTCGGGAATCTCGGCCAGCGCGGCCTGCGGGTCTTCGGGCAGCGTGGTCGGCCACGACACCGGCTGCGCAGCGCGAAGCCCGGCCAGCAGCGTATCTGCCGGGGCAAAGCGCAGCGGGCCGGGATCGGCCTGACCGTCGGCCAGCAGCAGCGCGGCTGGACGACCCTGCGCCGCAGCCTCGGTCAGGGCGCGTTCCACGCGGGTCTGGCGGGCGGCCCAGTCGGGCGCGGCCGACCAGCCCGCGTCCATCACAACCAGCAGCGGCCCGCTGGCCGGTCCCTGCACGACCGGCTTCCAGACCGGCCCCGCAAAGGCCAGGATCAGCGCCGCGATTGCCAACAGACGCAGCAGCAGCAACCACCACGGCGTGCGCCGTGCCTCGGGTCGCTTGTCGGCCAGACCCAGCAGCAGCGCGACGCCGGGAAACGCCACACGACGCGGCGACGGCGGCATCGCCCGCAGGATCAGCCACAGGACCGGCAGCGCGATCAAAGCGGTCAGCACCCAGGGGGCCGCGAAACCAAGGGGACCCAGAACCAGCATCAGCCCCCCAGAACCCGGTACAGCCAGCCAAGCGCGACCGCCGGGGCGTGATCGGTGCTGTGATGGCCGAAATGCCAGCCCGCGCCGTCGGCCTGCGCACGCAGCCAGTCGCGGCGTTCCGCAAGCCGCGTCAGATAGGCCTGGCGCAGCCCGGCCGCGTCGCGGCTGTCATGACGCACACGGCCCGAGAGCGACCGGAATACGACCGCGCCGGAATAGGGAAAATTCTCTTCGTCCGGGTCCAGCACCTGCATCAGGACGCCGCGCACACCCAACGCCCCCGCCCGCGCCAGCAGGGCCTGAACCCATGCGGGATCGGTCAGGAAATCCGACAGGATCACCAGCCGCCGGTTTGGGCGCAGCAGATCGGGGGTGGGCGCATCGCTGTCATCGGCAGCCGTCGCCGCCATCGCGAAGGCCTCGGCGATGCGATCGGCCTGCACGCGGCCCGCCCGTGCCGGCTGGCCCAGCAAGCCAACCTTTTCACCGCCCCGCAGCAAGACCATCGCCAGCGCCAGCGCCAGCACCTGCGCCCGATGCCCCTTGGTCGGCCTGTCTGCGCCGCCGCCATATCCCATGCCCTGCCCGGCCGAGACCCACAGTCCGATCGATTGCGCGGTCTGCGCCTCGCGGTCGCGGACGAACTGCGCGTCGGACCGGGCCGAGCGGCGCCAGTCGATGCTGCGCGCGGTATCGCCGGGATGCGCGGGACGGTACTGCCAGAAATCCTCGCCCGGTCCGGCCCGGCGCAGCCCGTGCGCGCCGGGCGCGACCATCGCCGCCAGCCGTTCGGCCGACAGGATCAGGCCGGGCAGATGGGCGCTGGCCGCGTCTGCGCGGGCGCGAAGTTCGGCGGGACTGAGTGCGGCGGGATTGGGCGTCAAGATCGCCTCATGCCGCCTGCTGGCTGCCAAAGCGGTCGGCCGACACCCGGCCGATCACGTCATCGACCGTCTCGCCCCGCGCCCGGGCGGCAAAGGACAAGGCCATGCGATGCCGCAGCACCGGCGCGGCCATCGCCTCGACATCCTCCAGCGTCGGCGCAAAGCGGCCGTTCAGCACCGCGCGCGCACGGGTGACCAGCATCAGCGCCTGCGCCGCGCGCGGGCCCGGCCCCCAGACCAGCGTATCGGCAACGAAGGACGCCGCCTCATCGGCGCCGGGCCGGAAGGCGCGCACCAGATCAAGAATAGATTCGACCACCGCATCCCCGACCGGCATCTGCCGGATCAGGCGTTGCGCCGCGATCAATCCCTCGGGGTCGAAGGCCGCGTGGGCGGCGCCTTCCTCGATCCCGGTCGTGGCCAGCAGGATGTCGCGTTCGGTATCGCGGTCGGGATAGTCCACGTCGATCTGCAGCAGGAACCGGTCCAGCTGCGCTTCGGGCAGCGGATAGGTGCCTTCCTGCTCGATCGGGTTCTGCGTTGCCAGCACGTGGAACGGGCGTCCCAGGGGGCGGTGCTGCCCGCTGACCGTGACCTCGCGTTCCTGCATCGCCTGCAGCAGCGCGGACTGGGTGCGGGGCGAGGCGCGGTTGATCTCGTCCGCCATCAGTAGCTGGGTGAAGACCGGCCCCTCGATGAAGCGAAAGGCGCGGCTGCCGTCGGGCAGCACGTCCAGCACCTCCGAGCCAAGGATATCGGCGGGCATCAGGTCGGGCGTGAACTGGATGCGCTGGCTGTGAAGCCCCATCACGGTGGCCAGCACATCGACCAGCAGCGTCTTGCCCAGACCGGGCTGGCCGACCAGCAGCGCGTGCCCCCCGGAGAGGATCGACGCCAGCACCTGTTCGACGACCGCATGCTGCCCGACAAAGCGCCTCTCGACGCTGACGCGTGCGTCGGTCAGCCGTTCGGCCAGCGCCTCGACCTGCTGCACCAGAATTTCATCCGAAGCCATGACAATGCCCTTCCGCTGCTTTAGACCCGAGCATAGGGAAGTCAGGACGGAGCGACCATATCGAATGGCCGATCACAGTGACAATAACGTGAGTGCCGAAGGTATCGCCGAAGCCGCCAGCAAGGCTGCGAACGATGGCGGGCTTCCGCCGGTGCATCTGTGGAACCCGCCGTTCTGCGGCGATCTGGACATGCAGATCCGCGCCGACGGGACATGGTTCTATCAGGGCACGCCGATCGGACGGCCGGCAATGGTGCGGCTGTTCTCGACCATCCTCAAGCGCGAGGACGGACGGTATTTCCTTGTCACCCCGGTCGAGAAGGTGGGTATTCAGGTCGAGGACGCGCCCTTTGTCGCCGTCGACGCCGAGATCGGTCCCGACCGGATCATCTTCACGACCAATGTCGGCGATGAGGTTCTGGCCGACGCGGAACATCCGATCATCATTCGCGGCGACAGTGCCGAGCCGCGCCCCTATGTGCATGTGCGCGCGGGCCTCGAGGCGCTGATCGACCGCAAGACGTTCTATCGGCTGGCCGCGGCCGCCGAGGACGACGCCGGGGGACGCGCGGGCGTGCGGTCCGAAGGCCAGTTCTTTCCGCTGGAGGTCTGACAGCCAAGATGCCGCGCTTTGCCGCCAACCTGACGATGCTGTTCACGGAACTGCCGATGCAGGATCGCTTTGCGGCGGCCGCCGACGCCGGGTTCCAGGGCGCCGAGATCCTGTTTCCATATGACATCCCGGCACGCGATCTGTCGCGCGCCGCGATCTCGGCGGGGCTTGAGATCGTGCTGATCAACACGCCGCCGCCGAACTGGGCGGGCGGCCCGCGGGGCTTTGCCGCCGAACCCGGACGCGAGGACCGGTTCCGTCACGATTTCGACCGGGCGCTGCGCTTTGCCCAGGCTCTCAGGGCGCGGCACATCCATGTCATGGCAGGCGTCGCCGAGGGACAAAAGGCACACGCGACATTCCTTGAGAACCTGCGTTGGGCCACCAAGCGCGCGCCCCATGCCAGCCTAACAATCGAACCGATCAACAGAACCGACATGCCCGGCTATTACCTGTCGGATTTCGACCTTGCCTCCCGGATCATCGCCGAGGTCGGCGCCGCCAATCTGGGCCTGCAGTTCGATGCCTATCACGCGCAGATCATCACCGGCGACGTGATCGGCACCTGGCAACGGGTGGCTTCACATGCCCGGCATGTGCAGATTGCAGGCTATCCCGGCCGGCACGAGCCGCAGGACGGACAGATCGACTATCCGGCGTTCTTCGCGGCGCTGGACCAGTCGGGCTATCGCGGCTGGGTCAGCGCAGAGTACAATCCAACCCGGCATACCGAACACGGTCTGGCATGGCTGCCGCGGGATTGAAGCCCCAACCTTGGCATGCAGCGGGAACCCAAGGCGGGGCCAATCGTTAACAAGTCAGCAAATTTGGCCCTTGCGGTCGGATGTTACCAACAAGGAGAATACCACATGAATTCCATCATCTATATCGTCGGCCTGATCGTCATCGTGCTGTTCATCCTGTCGTTCCTCGGACTGCGCTGACCGTTTGTGTCGGCGGTGCGTTGCCGCGTGACTTGACGATGAAATCAGTCTAGCCAGATGCCCGCGAAACGGTGGCGGGCTCGGGCGGATGAACACAGACCTTGAAGAATTTCTGACACGCCTCGATGGCGAGATTCGTGCAGAGGGCGATTGGGGCAAGCCTGCGGACTATATTCCCGAACTTGCCCGAATCGATCCGGCGCAGTTCGGCATCGCCGTGGCACTTGCGGACGGCACGATCGTCACCGCGGGCGACGCGGAACGGCGCTTCTCGATCCAGTCGATTTCAAAGGTGTTTTCGCTGGCCTGCGTTCTGGGACGCATCGGCGAACAGATCTGGACGCGCGTCGGACGGGAATCGTCCGGCGCGCGATTCGATTCCATTCTGCTGCTGGAACGCGAACAGGGCCGTCCCCGCAATCCCTTCATCAATGCGGGCGCAATCGTCACCACCGACGAGCTTCTGACCGGGCGCAGCCCCAAGGACACCTTGTCCGAGATCGTGAACTTCGTTCGCGCCGCAGCCGACGACGACGACATCCATATCGACAAGACAGTGGCGCGATCCGAGACGGAAACCGGATGGCGCAACGCAGTCTTGGCCAATTACCTCAAATCGTTTGGCAATCTCAAGAATCCGCCCGAATTGGCGCTTGGGACCTATATCCACCAATGCGCCATCGAGATGACATGCGTGCAACTGGCCCGCGCAGGACGCGCCATCGCCGGGCTGCCCGGCGCACCATCGATCATCTCGCCCGCGAAGGCGCGGCGATTGAACGCGCTGATGATGCTGTGCGGGCATTACGACGGCTCCGGCGATTTCGCGTTCCGTGTCGGCCTGCCTGGCAAGTCGGGCGTTGGCGGCGGCATCCTGCTGATCGCGCCAGGCCAGGCCTCGGTCGCGATCTGGTCACCTGGCTTGAATGCCTATGGCAACTCGAAGATGGCGACCCTGGCGGCGGAAAAGCTTGCCCAGCACATGGGCTGGTCGGTTTTCGGCGGACGCTGAGCCCCGGATCGCGCGCCGGTATCACCCGATGACGCAGTGACCTACGCGATTGCGTCTGGCCTTTTGGCCCGCGTTTCGCTAGGGCAGCCGCGACTTGAACGGAAGGCTTCCATGGATATCCGCAACATCGCCATCATCGCCCATGTCGACCACGGCAAGACGACGCTTGTGGACCAGCTGCTGAAGCAGTCCGGTTCCTTCCGCGAAAATCAGGCCGTGGCCGAACGCGCGATGGACAGCAACGACATCGAACGGGAACGCGGCATCACCATTCTTGCCAAGGCGACCTCGGTCGAATGGAAGGGCACGCGCATCAACATCGTCGACACGCCCGGCCACGCCGATTTCGGCGGCGAGGTCGAACGCATCCTGTCGATGGTCGATGGCGTCTGCCTGCTGGTCGATGCCGCCGAAGGCCCGATGCCGCAGACCAAGTTCGTGACTTCGAAGGCGCTGGCGCTGGGGCTGCGTCCCATCGTTGTGCTGAACAAGGTGGACAAGCCCGCCGCCGAACCTGACCACGCGCTGAACGATGTTTTCGACCTTTTCGCCAATCTTGGTGCGACTGACGACCAGCTGGATTTTCCGCATGTCTATGCCTCGGGCATCGGTGGCTGGGCCGACGAGACGCTGGACGGCGAGCGCAAGGACATGTCGGCGCTGTTCGACCTGATCCTGAAGCATGTCGATCCCCCCAAGCAGATCAGCCGCGCTGACGAGCCCTTCCAGATGCTGGCGACCACGCTTGGCGCCGACAACTTCCTGGGCCGCCTGCTGACCGGCCGCGTCGAGGCCGGCACCGCCCGCGCCGGTGACACGCTGAAGGCGCTGTCGCGCGACGGCGAGCGTATCGAGCAGTTCCGCATCAACAAGATCCTGGCTTTCCGCGGCCTGACCCAGACCCCCATCGACCTGGCCGAGGCCGGCGACATCGTCACCATCGCAGGCATGGCCAAGGCGACCGTCGCCGACACGCTGTGCGCCCCCGAGGTGGAAACCGCCCTGCCCTCGCAGCCGATCGATCCCCCGACCATCAGCGTCACCTTCGGCATCAACGACAGCCCCCTTGCCGGCAGGGAAGGCAAGAAGGTCCAGTCACGCGTCATTCGTGAACGGCTGATGAAGGAAGCCGAGGTCAATGTCGCGATCAAGGTCGAAGACACGCCCGGTGGTGATGCCTTCGTCGTCTCGGGTCGTGGCGAACTGCAGATGGGCGTCCTGATCGAGAACATGCGCCGCGAAGGCTTCGAGCTGTCCATCAGCCGTCCGCGCGTCATCTTCCGCGAAGAGGACGGCGTCCGCCTTGAGCCGATCGAGGAAGCCATCATCGATGTCGATGACGAATATACCGGCGTCGTCATCGAAAAGCTGACCGGCGAACGCCGCGGCGACCTGGTCGAGATGCGTCCGGCAGGTGTCGGCAAGACCCGAATCGTGGCCCATGTGCCCTCGCGCGGTCTGATCGGTTATCAGGGCGAATTCATGACCGACACGCGCGGCAATGGCGTCCTGAACCGCATCTTCCACAGTTGGGCCCCGCACAAGGGCTCGATCCAGGGACGCCGCCAGGGCGTGCTGATCAGCATGGAAAACGGCGTTTCGGTGTCCTATGCGCTGTGGAAGCTGGAAGATCGCGGCAAGTTTTTCATCGGCGCGCAGGAGGAACTGTACCAAGGCATGATCATCGGTGAACACAGCCGCGACAACGACTTGGAAGTGAACCCGCTTAAGGGCAAGCAGCTGACCAACGTCCGCGCCTCGGGCACGGACGAGGCCGTCCGCCTGACGCCCCCGGTCCGCCTGTCGCTGGAAGAGGCGATCGCCTATATCAACGACGATGAATTGGTCGAGGTCACGCCGAAGAACATCCGGCTGCGCAAGCGGTATCTGGATCCGCATGAACGCAAGCGGCAGTCGCGCGCGGAAGGCTGACGACCGGCCAGGCCGAATCGCCTTCCAGAAACAAAAGAAAAATTGACGCAATTCGGCTGAATTCGAGGCGAACCTGACGATTTGTCTTGGTTCGCTTCTTCACAATGCTGTGCTAGACTGATCGTCTTAGAGGTCGGAGACGCATCGCAATGGCCCGACAGACTGGCAGATCCCGCCACGATTTGCCTGCAACGACATTTTCCAATGTCGTCGCGGACATAGCGGTATTTTTCCAGCGTAATGGCGCCGGATATATCTCCGAACCAAACTCCGTCCGACCGCTGGTGCGCGCGCCAGGTCCGGCAATCGCCAGATCCATGACGCGGCACCCCGGACCAGCAGGAAAGGACATCGCATGTCTATGGGCATTCCGTCCAAATCCGACATTCAACACATCGCAGAACCGGTTGCGGCGATGGTAAGGCGACGCCCCGCAATCGAAACCGGCGGACTGCACGGTCGATCGATCGCCGTCGCGCTGGATCTGTTGCAGGATTATCAGGCGGTACGACCACAACTGGATGAGATCGCAGCCAGGCTGGACAGGCCGGTTGATGAGATCAGAGAGATATTTCCCGACCCGCAGGCCGTGCTGATCGCAGCCGCCGAACAGGCGCTTGTCCGGTTGATGGACAACTGCACCAAGGCCGTGGTTCGTGTCGACCCCGACGACGCCGTCGCACAATTCTGCGCGCTTGGCGACGCGTATCTGGAATGGGCCCAGACCTATCCGGTCCATTTCCGGCTGATGTCTGATCAGCAGCTTCTTGACACTCTGGGCACGCCGCAACTGCGCCGCTACCTGAATTCACTTTCCGAATTGATGACGCGGATGCTGGAGCGCGCACAGGAAGCGGGAAATTTGCCTCAGGACGAAAATATTGCGCTGATGGTGCTGTCGTCGCGCAGCTTTGCCTATGGCCTTGCCCGGATGGTCGTCGATCAGCGGATGGGCGAATGGTATCCGGACATGCCGCCGCTTGAATCCGCAAAGCTTGCCATGCGGGATTTCGTGCGCAGGTTTGCGCGCGGCTCTCTGCGCCGCAGCACGGCGCCCTGATCTATTCTCCAGGGGAACCGGCCACCTGACACCGACTGCAAACATTTGTACGGACTGACACGCGACGGAAAAGACCGAACTGCCGCGAAACGGGTTGGAAAGAGGCAGCACTTCGCCTCTTTCCGGGCTGCGGCAGATCTGGGGTTCTGCCGCAGCCTTAACATTCCCTGAACCACTGCCCTCCGCCTGATCCGACTTTTCGTCCGCAGCGCCTTCCGCTATGACCGGGCCTGACCGCAGACCGACGAAAGGCCGGAATCCCGTGACCGACTACATCATCCGAGACATCGAACTTGCCCAGTATGGCCGCAAGGAACTGGACATCGCAGAAACCGAGATGCCCGGCCTGATGGCGTTGCGCGCCGAATACGGCGCGGCGAAACCCCTTGCCGGGGCGCGCATCGCGGGCAGCCTGCACATGACCGTGCAGACCGCCGTGCTGATCGAGACGTTGACCGCGCTGGGTGCCGAGGTGCGTTGGGCATCGTGCAACATCTATTCGACCCAGGATCATGCCGCCGCCGCAATCGCCGCAAGCGGGGTGCCCGTTTTCGCGATCAAGGGCGAAACGCTTGAGGAATACTGGTCCTATACCGACCAGATCTTCCAGTTTGCGGATGGCCACGCGAACATGATCCTCGACGATGGCGGTGACGCGACGCTGTATATCCTGCTGGGTGCGCGGGTCGAGGCGGGTGAAACCGACCTGATCGCAACGCCCACCAGCGAAGAGGAAGAGGCGCTGTTTGCGCAGATCCGCAAGCGGCTGGCCGCAAGCCCCGGCTGGTTCACCGCGCAGCGCGACGCGATCAAGGGCGTCAGCGAGGAAACCACCACCGGCGTTCACCGCCTTTATGATCTGCACCGCAAGGGGCTGCTGCCCTTCCCCGCGATCAACGTGAACGACAGCGTCACCAAGTCGAAATTCGACAACAAGTATGGCTGCAAGGAATCGTTGGTCGATGGTATTCGCCGCGCCACCGATGTGATGATGGCCGGCAAGGTGGCGGTCGTCTGCGGCTATGGCGACGTCGGCAAGGGCAGTGCCGCGTCCCTGAGCGGCGCCGGTGCCCGCGTCAAGGTCACCGAGGTCGATCCGATCTGCGCCCTGCAGGCCGCGATGGACGGATTCGAGGTGGTAACGCTGGAAGACGTCGCCGACAGCGCAGATATCTTCATCACCACCACCGGCAACAAGGACGTGATCCGGCTGGAACACATGCGCGCCATGAAGGACATGGCGATCGTCGGGAATATCGGCCATTTCGACAATGAAATTCAGGTCGCCGCGCTGAAGAACCACAAATGGACCAACGTCAAGGATCAGGTGGACATGATCCAGATGCCCTCGGGCAATCGGATCATCCTGCTGTCGCAGGGCCGCCTGCTGAACCTGGGGAATGCGACGGGTCACCCGTCCTTCGTGATGTCGGCCAGCTTCACCAATCAGGTCCTGGCCCAGATCGAGTTGTGGACCAAAGGCGATGAATACCAGCCCGGCGTCTATATCCTGCCGAAGGCGCTGGATGAAAAGGTCGCCCGCCTGCATCTGGACAAGATCGGGGTCAGGCTGACACAACTGTCGCGCGAACAGGCCGACTATATCGGCGTGACGCCCGAAGGCCCCTTCAAGTCCGACCATTACCGGTATTGATCCATGACCGAATATTCACTGTTCACCTCGGAATCCGTGTCCGAGGGCCATCCCGACAAGATCGCTGACCAGATCAGCGATGCGATCCTTGATTCGATCCTGGCCGAGGATCCGCGCGCCCGCGTCGCCTGCGAAACCATGGTCAAGACCGGTGTCGCGATCATCTCGGGCGAGATCTCGACCAATGCCTGGGTCGATCTGGAATCGATCGTGCGCGGCGTCATCAACGACATCGGATACACCTCGTCCGATGTCGGATTCGACGGCGCGACCTGTTCGGTCATCAACATCATCGGCAAGCAGTCGCCAGAGATCAATCAGGGCGTCGACCGCGAAAACCTGGAGGAACAGGGCGCGGGCGATCAGGGCCTGATGTTCGGCTATGCCAGCGACGAGACCGACGTTCTGATGCCTGCGCCCATCACCTATGCACACCGGCTGGTGGAACGGCAGTCGAAGGTCCGCCGTGATGGCACGCTGGACTGGCTGCGTCCCGACGCCAAGTCGCAGGTCACCCTGCGCTATGGCGCCGATGGACGTCCCGAAGCGATCGACGCGGTGGTTCTGTCCACGCAGCACAATCCAGAAATCTCGCTGGCCGATCTGCGCGAAGCCGTGATCGAGGAAATCATCAAGCCGGTCCTGCCTGCCGAATGGCTGTCGGCCGAGACCAAGTATTTCATCAACCCGACCGGCAAGTTCGTGATCGGCGGGCCGGTGGGCGATTGCGGGCTGACCGGGCGCAAGATCATCGTCGACAGCTATGGCGGCATGGCCCGTCATGGCGGCGGTGCGTTTTCGGGCAAGGATCCCAGCAAGGTGGACCGCTCGGCCGCCTATGCCGGGCGGTGGGTCGCCAAGAACATCGTGGCGGCAGGTCTGGCAAGCCGATGCGAAATTCAGGTCAGCTATGCCATCGGCGAGGCGCAACCCACCTCGATCAGCCTCAACACCTTCGGGACCGAAACGGTCCCGCACGAGAAGATCGTCGCGGCGGTGCGCGAGGTGTTCGACCTGCGCCCCTTTGCGATCATCCGCGATCTGGACCTGCTGCACCCGATCTATCGCCCGACTGCCAGCTATGGCCATTTCGGTCGAGAGCCTTATGCGCTGGCTGGCGCCACCGCCTTCAGCTGGGAAAAGACCGACAAGGCCGAGGCGCTGAAAGCCGCGATGACCTGAACAGAACGCCTGATCGTCGGGGATTTCCCGGCGGTCAGGCACCGCCTGGTCACGCGATCAGATCCAGTCGCATGAAGACGCTGTTCGGATCGGGGCGATAGGAACCGAAGGGCGGGCAGTCGGTGAACCCGGCCCGTTCATACAACCCGCGTGCCGCGCGAAAGCTTGCCTGCGCTCCGGTCTCGAGGAACAGACGCCGCAGCCCTGCGGCAAGCGCATGTTCGATCATATGGTCCAGCATGCGCCGCGACAGACCTTGGCCGCGCTGTTCCGCAAGGACATGCATGGATTTCAGTTCGCCGTCCGCGTCGCCGAAACGCTTCAATGCCCCCATGGCGACAGGAACCCCCGCGCGGCGCAGCACGAAGAAGTCGATCGCAGGTGACAACAATGCCTCGCGCGGCATCATGTGGATCGATTCAGGCGGCGTGTCGGCGTGCATCGCTTCGACATGTCGCTGAAACAGCAGCGCCAGATCGGTGCTGAGCGGGCTTTCGGTCGCGATGCGGATGTCAGCTGTCTGTTGCATCATCTGGTTCCCCCGGCAGGCGATCTGTAAACCCGGATCCGGGTCCGGGGTCAAGCCGCGCGTCGAAGGCCAGCACAAACAAAAGAACCCCGCAAGACAATGCCTTGCGAGGTCAGTTCAAGTCTGATTATCGGCAGCGGGAACACTGCCTTGGACAAGGTTTTGCCACGCGCCCGGACCCCGCGCCATCCGCATCATTGCCTATGCGGCAGTCGTCGCAGGCAAGAAAAAAGCCCGCCTGAACGGCGGGCCGAAACTGATGAAATAGGATCGGTCCCTGCCCTTAGAACTGGGGAGAAGGCAGGGACCGTTTTCGTCAGAGAGAAACACTCGAAAACGAATGACGCATCCCTATCGCGGCGTGCCTGCCGCGTCACCGGGGCAAGATTGCCTATGCTTCGCGGCGCGGGCATGGCGAATCGAATCAACGGGGGAATTTGGCGTAGGTCCAGCCTTGTGCGCGACGATTAATTGCGCGGCCGTGGACCTGCGGATTTCGCAAATTGCGCGCCGGACCGAATGATTTCGCAAATGATCCTGTGCTTGCAAACCCTGCGGCGAGCGGCTTTCTGACCGTGTTTCATGGCGACATGGGCAGACCGTCCTGCAGGGAGGAAGCACGAGATGGGACTGGAACTGACGGATCTTGACGCACCCGACGGGTTCGAACGCCTGGTGCGCGCGCGCGACACGGAGGCGGGGCTGGACGCACTGATCTGTGTGCATTCGACCGTGCTGGGGCCCGCGGCGGGCGGCTGCCGGATGTGGGATTACGGCTCGGACGCCGAGGCGATCGCCGATGTCACCCGTCTTGCCCGCGGCATGACCTTCAAGAACGCGATGGCGGGCCTTGGCCTGGGCGGCGGCAAGTCGGTCATCATCGGCAACGCCCGGACGGACAAGACACCTGCGCTGATGCACGCCTTCGGTCAGGCGGTCGATACGTTGAAGGGCAGCTACTTCACCGCCGAGGATGTCGGCATCTCGCCGCAGGACATGGCCTACGCCGCCGAACACACGGCCTATGCCGTCGGCCTGTCCGGCGCGTCGGGCGACCCGTCGCCCTGGACCGCGGAAGGCGTGTTCCGCTGCCTGCGTGTCGGCGCGGCCCATGTCTTTGGCGATGACGTGCTGATCGGCCGTCGCGTGCTGGTTCAGGGGCTTGGGCATGTCGGAATGTCTCTGGCCGAAAAGCTGCACGAGGCAGGCGCCGATCTGATCGTGACCGACATTCACGAGGCTGCGCTTGACGCGGCAAGCCGGCAACTGGACGCCCGGATCTGCCAGCCCGACGAGATCTTCGATCAGCAGTTCGACATCTTCGCACCCTGTGCGCTTGGCGGCATCCTGAACCCCGCCAACGTCGCCAGGCTGTCGGCACGGCTGGTCTGCGGGGCGGCCAACAACCAGCTGGCCAGCGATGACATCGCGGATGCGCTGCGTGCCCGGGACATCACCTACCTGCCCGATTATGTGGTCAATGCCGGCGGCATCATCAGCGTCGCCAGCGAGATCCACGGCAGGGACGATGCATGGCGGCGCGCACGTCTGGACGGAATCGCCGGTCGCGTGGCAGAGATGCTGAACCGTGCCGACACCGAGGACCGCAGCACCACCGACGTCGCAGACCAGATGGTCCACAACATGCTGCGCGAGGCCTCGGTCAGCGCCTGATCAAGGGTGCCACCAGGCCAGCGGCTTCGCCACCGGGCATAGCTACGGGGTTGCGTGTTTCCGCGACAGGTTTCACAACTGACCTCCGGATTTCAGGAGAGCAGCGTGACCCAGAAGATCATCATCGACACCGATCCCGGACAGGACGACGCCGTGGCGATCCTACTGGCCCTGGCCAGTCCCGAATTCGAGGTGATGGGGATCACGGCGGTCGCCGGAAACGTGCCCTTGTCGCTGACCGAACTGAATGCGCGCAAGATCGTCGAACTGGCCGGGCGGACGGATGTTCCGGTCTTCGCCGGATGCGACGCGCCCCTGGCACGCAAGCTGGTGACAGCCGAACATGTTCACGGCAAGACCGGCCTGGACGGCGTCGAACTGCCACCGCCATCGGTGCCGTTGCAGCCGACGCATGCGGTCGATTTCATCATCGACACGCTGCGCGCACAGCCCTCTGGCAGCGTCACCCTGGTGCCCATCGGGCCGCTGACGAATATCGCCACCGCGTTTCGCCGCGCGCCCGACATCATCGGCCGCGTCGCCAGAATCGTGCTGATGGGCGGCGCATATTTCGAGGTCGGCAACATCACCCCAGCGGCCGAATTCAACATCTATGTCGATCCCGAAGCGGCGGCCGAGGTGTTTGCGTCGGGGGCGCCGTTGGTGGTCCTGCCACTGGACGCGACCCACGAGGCGCTGACCAGCCGCGACTGGGTCCGGACCATGCGCGCCCTGCCCGGACGCTGTGGCCCGGCCATCGCCAGCTGGACCGATTTCTTCGAACGGTTCGACAAGGAAAAATACGGAAATCAGGGTGCCCCGCTGCACGATCCCTGCACGATCGCGTGGCTGTTGCAGCCCGATCTGTTCGAGGGTCGTGACATCAACGTGGAAATCGAAACCGAAGGACGCTTTACCACCGGCATGACGGTTGCCGACTGGTGGCGCGTCAGTGGCAGGCCCGCAAACGCGCTGTTCCTGCGCCATGTCAACCGCGACGCGCTGTTCGATCTGCTGACCACGCGACTGGCGCGCCTGCCCTAGTTGTCGTCGCCGTCGGTATCGGGCGCCGCATCCGGGGCGTCGTCCGACGGCGCCACAAGCGCATCTTCCGTATCGGCGCCATCGCCAAGCGTCTCATCCAGCCGGACGATCAGATCGCCGGTGATGTCGATGGAATCAAGCGAGACGAAGACTGTGCGGCGATCCAGAACGGCCACGGCGCCGCGCTGTTGCATCATTTCGCCCATGATCGGCAAGGCGGCCCTGTAGAACGCGGTCCTGTCCGCTTCGGCGCGGGCGTTCAGATCCTGCACCGCCTGCGCGCGTTCCTTGCGCACGCGCGTCGCGCGGGCATCGAAGGCCTCGGCCAGACGCCGGAACTCGGTCGGGTCAAGGGTCGCACGGCGGCGCGTCAGGTCGGCCTCTTCATCGGCAAGCTGATCTGCAAGACGCTCGTTTTCCTCGGCGATACGCTGCCCGGCGTTTTCCAGTTGCGTCTGGGTGCGCTGCCCCCAGTCGGAATCCGTGAACAACCTGTCCTGATCGACCGTCAGGACCGGCGCGATCACATAGCGCGGCGTGTCCTCGGACGAGGTGATGGTCCGATTGGGCATCGCATCAGCGCCCACCGCCCCGTCACGGAACGGGGGGGCTGCGTCTGGCCGATCTGGCAATGCCGGCTGCGTCAGGCCGGGCGCCGCGGTTCCCGGGTCAGATTGCTGACCCGACGCACCCGAGACTGCCGCCAGAAACAGCAGCAGGCCAAGCGACGCAATGCGGGCCATCGCATCCGTCATCAGAACCGGGTCGAGATCGTCAGGTCGAAGTTCTGATCCTCGTCATAGTCTTCCTTGCGGATCGCCTTGGAAAAATTGAAGCGCAAGGGACCGATCGGTGTGGTCCAGAAGATCGACGCGCCGACTGCCGCACGCACATACATGTCGTCATCGACTTCTGTGCCGTCGCTGCCCACAGTGTTGTCCAGCCCCCAGACCGACCCGACATCGGCGAACAGGCCGCCAGTGATCCCGTATTCCTCGGGCAGGCCAAGCGGGAACTGCGCCTCGGCGCGCGCCGCCCAGAAATAGTTGCCGCCCAACCCGTCCTGGTTCGCGGCGGACAGGTCGCGCGGCCCGATGCCGTTGGGTTCGAAACCGCGGATCTTGTTGCCGCCCCGGAAACGGTCGAGAATCCAGGTCGAATAGTCGCCATAGGCATGCAGCGCCCCGGCCTCGACCTCGGCCCGCAGCGTCACTTCCTCGCGCCAGGCGTTGCTTTCGACGCCGGCAAGCGCGGTGGTGGTGACGGTCTTCACGTCTCCGCCAAGCCCCGCGAAGTCCTGCGAAAAGCGCAGCTTGTAGCTGGTCAGCGGGTCCAGCCCCGTCAGACGGGTATCCCAGTTATAGCTGTAGCCCAAAGCCGAGGTCGTCCGTTCGCCTTCCTCGTCCTGAAGAATGATCGAGCTTTCATCCTCGACATTCGACAGCCTGTCTTTCGAGATGTTGTAGCGCAACTCCAGACGGCCATTGGCCGAAATCGGAAACTCGATCGACGGGCGGATGCTGATCGTGCGGGTATCGTAGTCCGAATTGAGGTTCTCGGTTTCGTTGTAGCGCGCGCTGAACCCGAATTTCAGATCGCGGCCCAGGAAATAGGGTTCGGCAAAATTGACCACCCCGGCGCGATCGCCGTCGGCGGTCGAGATGGTCAGGCCAAGCGTCTGCCCGCGCCCAAGGAAGTTGCTTTCGTTCAGCGAGGCATTCAGCCCGACGCCGGCATTCACGCCATAGGACGCACCGAAGGACAGCGACCCGGTCGGCTGTTCCTCGACGTTCACATCGACGATGACCTGTTCCTGATTGCTGCCCTGACGGCTTTCGACCTGGGCGTCCGCGAAATATCCCAGCGCGCGGATGCGCTCTGCCGCGTTGCGGATCTCTCGGGGGTTGAAGGGATCGCCCTCGACCGTGTTGAACTGACGGCGGATCACCTGGTCGAGCGTGGTGGTGTTGCCCTCGATGTCGATGCGTTCGACGAATATCCGCGGTCCGCGGGTCAGGGCGAAGGTCAGGTCCAGCGTCTGGTTCGACGGGTTGCGGGTGACGCGCGGCTCGATGCTGACAAAGTCCAGCCCCTGCTGGATCGCCACCGTCTCCATCCGCCGGATCGTGTTGTCGATTGCGGCCGGATTATAGATATCGCCGCGATCGACACGATTCTGCGCCGCAAACGGCCCGGCATCGACGCTTGCGATCTCGGACACGGTGTTGACGCTGCCAAAACGATAGCGCGGACCTTCCTGGATATTGAAGGTGATATAGAACGCGTCGCGTTCGCGCGCGATCTCGGGGGCGACGGCCTGCACCCTGAAATCAGCATAGCCGCGGGAACGATAGAAATCGGTCAGCAGCTGTTCGTCCAGCGGAATCCGTTCGGGGGCGAAGGTGTCGGCCCGGATGAAGGTCCGCAGGATGCCCGCCTGCTTCGTTTCCAGCACCTGCCGCAGACGGCGGTCGGAAAACGCGCGGTTGCCGGTAAAGCTGATGCGCTCGATCTCGGTCACGTCGCCTTCGCGGATCTCGAAGACCAGATCGACGCGATTGTCGCTGCGGCGGATGATCTTGGGATCGACGCGGGCAGCCAGACGGCCCTGCGTGGCATAGGCCTCGGCGATGTTGCGCGCGTCGGAGATCGCCCGGCTCGGCTGATAGACCCGGCGCGGCTGGCTTTGCGCGATCTGGGACAGTTCCTCGTCCTTGATCCGGCGATTACCCTCGAAGCTGATCTGGTTGATCGTCGGGTATTCGGCGACATTGATCACCAGAACCCCGCCCTGGGGCGTGATTTCGACCGTCTCGAACAGGCCCGACCCCTGCAGCCGCTGCAAGGCGTCGTTCAGTTCGCCCGCCGAAACATTCTGGCCGCGCGCGATATTGGCGTAGGACAGGATCGTGGCGGGTTCGATCCGCTGCGCCCCCTGGATCCGCACATCGTTGAACACATAGGCCGCCGCGGGTTGCCCCGTCAGCAGACCCGCCGGCACCGAAATCGTCAGCGCCGCCATCAAAGCGACCGCGCCCTTGCCCAGTTTCCGTGTCATTGCCGCCCCTTCATGTTCCAGCCTGCGGCGCCCTTGGGGCGCGTTCTTTTGCGTTAAGCTTGTGCCTCAAACGTCCTTCCCTGTCAAAAGCGCATCGCGCATCAGGGGCAGAAAAGATCGTTGGTGAGTCCGAAAATCATCAGCGTCAGCACCGCGGCCATGCCGATCGCAGTCAACAGGTTCAGCGCCCGGTCCGAGGGCGGACGCCCGGTCACCGCCTCCCACGCATAGAACATCAGGTGCCCGCCATCCAGAACCGGGATCGGCAGAAGGTTCAGGAAACCGATGGCCGCGGACAACACGGCGATCCACCACAGGAAGCTGGCGCCGCCCGCGCTGGCCGCCTGCCCGGTGCTTTCGGCGATGCTGATCGCGCCGCCCAGATTGCAACTGCCGATCTGCCCCGTGATCATCGCCCACATGCCCGTCAGCGACGACACGATGATACCCCAGGTCTGCCCGACACCCAGCCACAGCGCCTCGATCGGCCCGGCCCGGCGCGTTGCCGGGGTGAAGAAGCTTTCGCCGCCCGTCACGCCGATCAGCCAGCGTTTCTCGAAGCCGCCGCTGGCGACCGGCAGATCCTGCTCCTTGGGGACCAGAGTATAGCTTGCCACACCCTGCCCCGGCCGCCAGACCTGCAGCAGCAGCGGCTGACCCTGCGCGGCCTCGACATGATCGCGCATCTGGGTAAAGCGCGTGACTGGCTGATCGTCGATCGCCGTGACCACGTCATCCGCCATCAGCCCCGCCTCGGCCGCGGCGCTGCGCGGCGCAACGCCGGTGATCCGCGCAGGCATCGGGTCGGGGCCCTGAACCGTGGCCTCGGCCCCGTCGCGCAGAACCCGCCAGTCCTGCTGTGGTGCAACCGGCAGGGTCTGCGCCGCCTGACCGATATCGGCCCATGTCTCGACCGGCTGATCGCCGATCGCAAGAATCCTGTCGCCGGGCTGCAACTGGTTCACGACGCCCGGCGGGCTGGGTGCGATCGACCCGATCCGGACATCCTGCGTGGGCAAGCCCTGAACAATCGCGAAGCCACCAAAGATCAGGATCGACAGCACGAAGTTGAAGACCGGACCGGCCAGCAATGTGGCGAACCGCGCCCAAAGCGGGGCGCCGGTCAGCGTCTGGCGCCGCAGGGCCGGGTCCACCGGACGCCCGACACCGGCGCTGGCCGCGTTCGCGTCACCCATGAAGCGGACATAGCCGCCCAACGGGATCGCCGCGACCTGCCACAGCGTGCCGCGCCGGTCACGCCGCGAGGCCAGACGCGGGCCGAACCCGACCGAGAAGACCTCGGCCCGGATCCCCGACCATCGCCCGACGATGTAATGCCCGTACTCGTGCACAGTCACGATCACCGCCAGTGCGACGACGAATGCGGCCAGTGTCCACAGCGTACCGCCGAATTGCGGGATCAGTTCGCTCATGCGGCAGTCTCCTGTCGTGCTGCTGCGTCCCATGCAAGGACGGTCTCCAGATCGGCGGGTGCGTAGGCAAAGCCCGGCTGCCCGGCCAGCCGTGTCAATGTCGCCTCGACCTGCGGGGCCATCTGCGTGAAGCGGATGCGGCCTGCGATGAAATCATCCAATGCCTGTTCCTTGGCGGCGTTGAAGACGGCACCGGCCATGCCGCCCGCCGCCATCACCTCGCGGGCCAGTCGCAGGGCGGGCCACCGCGTCTCATCGGGTTCGCGAAAGGTCAGGCTGCCGATCCTTGCCAGATCCAGCGGCGCGACCGGCAGCGGGGCGCGGTCCGGCCAGTTCAGCGCGTATCCGATGGCATGGCGCATATCGGGTGCGCCGAGATGCGCGATCGTGCCGCCATCCAGATGACCCACCATCGCATGGATGATCGATTCCGGGTGGACCAGCACCTTGATCTGGTCGGGGCGAAGACCAAAGAACTCTTTCGCCTCGATGACTTCCATCGCCTTGTTGAACATCGAGGCGCTGTCGATGGTGATCCGCTGCCCCATCGCCCAGTTCGGATGGGTCGAGGCCTCGGCGACGGTCGCCGCCGCCAGACGTTCCAGCGGCCAGTCGCGGAAGGCACCGCCCGAGGCGGTGATCGTCACGTCGCGCACACTGGCCAGATCATCATCGCCAAGTGCCTGAAAAATCGCGGAGTGTTCGGAATCGACCGGCAGGACCGTCGCGCCGCCCCTGTCGGCGGCCGCATGGATCAGAGGGCCGGCGCAGACCAGCGATTCCTTGTTCGCCAGGGCCAGAACGCCGCCTTGCGTCAGGGCCGTCAGGCCCGGCACCAGCCCTGCGGCGCCGACTATCGCGGACAAGACCCAGTCTGTCGGCCGCGCCGCCGCGTCACGCAACGCCCCGGCACCCGAAGCTGCCTCGACCCCGCTGCCGGACAGCGCGTCGCGCAGATCGTCGAGAAGATCGTCATGTGCGGTCACGGCAATATCGGCGCGCAATTCCCGCGCCATCGCCGCCAGCCGCGCAATATTGCGCCCGCCGGTCAGCGCGACGACATCGTAAGCGTCGGCCCCGCCCGCACGGCGGATCAGGTCAACGCCATTCGCGCCGACCGAACCGGTCGCGCCGAAGATCGATATGCGCCGCATGGCTCAGCTCACCACCGGAAGGCTGGTCAAAAGGCCGATCAGCAATGTTGCCAGCACTGCGCCCGTGACCGCGTCGAACCGGTCCATGAACCCACCATGACCGGGGATGAGGTTCGAGCTGTCCTTGACCCCGGCCCGGCGCTTCAACCAACTTTCGGCAATATCGCCCAACTGCCCCGCCAGGCAGACAAGCGGCGACACCCAGATCAAGGTCGCGTCGCCATGCCCGGACAGCCACAGAAGCGCACCCAGTATTGCCGCTCCGACCCACCCCGCGATCGTGCCCGACCAGGTCTTCTTGGGACTCAGCGCGGGCCAGAATTTCGGCCCGCCCAGAATACGGCCAAAGAAATAGCCCGCCGTGTCCGAGACGATCACGATCCCCATCAGCCACAGCACGAACGCCAGCCCAAGTTCCTCGCGAAAGCCGACCAGCCCGAAAACGGCAAGCTGGATCGCAAGCCCGAAGACCGTATATGAAACCCGATCGCGCGACGCGGCGCCCGGCAAGCCGACCACGATCGGCAGCAGCAGGAACAGGAAGCCCCACTGGCCAAAACTGACCAAGGCCGCGAACTGACCCAGCGCGGCCACAGCCGCCAACGCGATCGGCCGCCAGCGTCCGAACGGGGTCAGATGCATCTCGGGGTGCCGCCAGCCGGTCATCGCGGCCAGTTCCCAGAACGTAATCGCGGCGATCAGTGACATTCCCAGCCGCAGCCACACGCCCGAGGCAAAGGCCAGCAGAACGCCGATGCCCAGAAGCACGGCGGTCGAAGCAAGCCGACGCGACAGATCGGCCCATTTGCCGGACGGTGCGGGCGGTCTTGGGCTTATGGGCGGGCTGGCCCTCATACGCCCCCGTAGCGACGCTCGCGCAGGCCGAAGCGGTCAAGGATCGAGGCCATGTGATCGGGGGTAAAGTCCGGCCACAGCGTCGGTGTGAATTCGTACTCCGCATAGGCGGCCTGCCACGGCAGGAAGTTCGATGTCCGCGTCTCGCCCGATGTGCGGATCACCAGATCGGGGTCAGGATGACCGGCGGTATCCAGGCAGCGTTCCAGATCCTGCTCGCCGGGATCGCTGACCTCGCCACGGGCGACCTTGTCCGCCAGCCGCGCGGCAGCACGCGCCAGTTCGTCGCGCCCGCCGTAATTGATCGCGACAGTCAGGTTCAGCCGGGTATTGCCCGCCGTGCGCGCCTCGATCGCGGCCATCAGTGCCTGCAGCTTGGGATCAAGCCGGTGGCGTCCGCCGATGAAACGCAGCCGCACACCCTCGGCCGACAGTTCTTCGGCCTCGCGTTCGATATAGCGGCGGAAGATCTTCATCAGACCCAGGACTTCCTCGGTCGAGCGCTTCCAGTTCTCGGTCGAGAAGGCATAGACGGTCAGCCAGTTGACGCCAAGATCGGGGCATGCGCGGACGATCTGCTTGACGCGTTCGGCGCCGCGCCGATGACCGACCAGACGCGGCCAGCCACGCTCGGTCGCCCACCGGCCATTGCCGTCCATGATGATCGCGACGTGGCGCGGCCGACCATCGGCGCCGCCCGTCGTCAGGGCCTGTGCGGTATCGGCGGGCATGATCCCTCTCAGACCTGCATGATTTCGGCCTGCTTGGCCTCTAGCGCCTCATCGACATTGCCGATCATCTTGTCGGTCAGTTCCTGAACGGCGGTTTCCCAGAATTTCTGGTCATCCTCGGGCATGCCGTTGGACTTGCCCTTCTTGACCTGGTCCATGCCGTCGCGGCGGACGTTGCGGATCGCGACCCGCGCGCTTTCGGCATATTGCGCCGCGACCTTGGTCAGTTCCCTGCGCCGTTCCTCGTTCAGTTCCGGGATCGGCAGCATGATGATGGTGCCATTGGTCTGCGGGTTGATGCCCAGACCGCTTTCCCGGATCGCCTTCTCGACCTTGCCGACCATCGACTTGTCCCAGATGTTGACGGTCACCATGCGCGGTTCTGGCACGTTGACGGTGCCAAGCTGGTTGATCGGGGTCATCTGGCCATAGGCTTCGACCTGAACCGGCTCGACCATCGAGGCCGAGGCGCGGCCCGTGCGCAGCGAAGCGAATTCGTGGCGCAGGCTTTCCATCGCGCCTTTCATGCGGCGCTCAAGATCGTCGATGTCTATTTCGATGTCCTCTGCCATGTCGGACTGCCTCTGAATTGAATTTTCACCGCTTGTAACCGCAATGGCGAGGCTTGGCAAAGCCTTTGCCCCTAAAATGGGCGAGGTTGCGCCACCCACACTGCGTCCGGTCCTCAAAGGCACGTGAGACCCCGGAGACCGCGTGACGACAAGAACTTAAATGCATTTCGCGAAGGGCATCGCCAGCCCGCACGGATCAATCAGAGCGGTCGTCCGCCTGCGCGGACAGGCGACGTTCGATCGATTCCAGTCGCGCCAGCACCTGATCGCGATAGGCGCCGGTGATCTCGTTTTCCTCGGACTGATGCGCATCCTGCATCGAATTCACGATCAGACCGACCACCAGGTTCATCACCGCGAAGGTCGTCACCAGAATGAACGGCACAAAGAACGCCCAGGCGTTCGGATAGACCTCCATCACCGGGCGGACGATGCCCATGGACCAGCTTTCCAGCGTCATGATCTGAAACAGCGAATAGGCCGAATCCCCCAGCGTGCCGAACCATTCCGGGAATGCCTGTCCGAACAGCTTGGTGGCGATGACCGCTGCGATGTAGAAGATGATGCCCATCAGCAGGAACACGCTGGCCATGCCCGGCAGCGCGGACAGAAACCCTTCGACCACGCGGCGCAGGCGCGGCGTGACCGAGACGATTCGCAGCAGCCGCAGGATCCGCAGCGCGCGCAGCACCGAAAGCCCCTGCGCGGCAGGCACAAGCGCGATTCCGACCACCGCGAAATCGAAGATGTTCCAGCCATCACGAAAGAAACGCCATCCGCGCGCGAACAGTTTGGCCGCGATCTCGATCACGAAGACCGCAAGGCACAGGGCATCCAGAAACAGGATCATCGGCCCCAGCCGCGCCATGACCACAGCCGATGTCTCGAGCCCAAGGATGAGCGCGTTGAACAGGATCACCGCGGTGATCAGCCCCTGCATGATGCGGCCGTGAACCAGCCGGTCGATGCGTTCGCGCAGCCCGTTCATGTGCCTGCCGTCTCAGTCGTGAACGCGGGTATAGGTGCCGTTGCCTTCCAGGATCGTGCGGAAGCCGCCCGGCTCATCCAGCGAGAAGACGATGATCGGCAGGCGATTGTCGCGCGCAAGTGCGATGGCCGACGCGTCCATGACGCCAAGATGTTTCTGCAGCACCTCGTCATAGCTGACATTGCCATAGCGCTTGGCGTCATCGTGTTTCTTGGGATCCTTGTCATAGACACCATCGACCTTTGTGCCCTTGAAGATCGCCTCGCAGTTCATCTCGTTGGCGCGCAGGGTGGCGGCGGTGTCGGTGGTGAAATACGGGTTGCCGGTGCCGGCGGCGAAGATCACGATCCGCTTCTTTTCCAGATGGCGAATGGCGCGGCGGCGGATATAGGGTTCGCAGACCTCGTCCATGCGGATGGCGCTGATCACGCGGCAATGCAGCCCCTTGGCCTCCAGCGCGGATTGCATCGCCAGCGCGTTCATCACCGTCGCCAGCATGCCCATATAGTCGGCGGTTGTCCGCTCCATCCCTTGGGCGCTGCCTTGAAGACCGCGGAAGATGTTGCCGCCGCCGATCACCATGCAGACCTCGACGCCCATCGTGGCGACCGATTCGACCTCGTTGGCGATCCGACCGACGGTCGGCGGATGCAGGCCGTAACCCTGGTCCCCCATCAGCGCCTCGCCCGAGATCTTCAGCATCACGCGGCTGTACTGCGCGGGCGTGACGCCCTTCTGATCGGTCATGTCCTGTCCTTTCCTGGGCGGGCGGCCCGCAGCTTTCATCGCGGCGCAAAATGTCGCAAAAGGCGGTCAGGTTCAACCTGCCGGAACTGCCCATGCATATCCCCGATCTGACACGGATCGACGCCTCGCGCCACCTGCTGATCGCCGGCCCGACCGCCAGCGGCAAATCGGCGCTGGCGCTTGCCGTCGCGCAGGCGCAGGGCGGGCTGATCGTGAATGCCGATGCGCTGCAGATCTGGTCGTGCTGGCGGGTGCTGACGGCCCGCCCCCCGGCCGCGGACGAAGTGGCGGCGCCACATGCGCTGTATGGACATGTCGGACCGGATCGCAGCTATTCGGTCGGCGACTGGCTGCGCGAGGTGCGTGGATTGATGGACCGGCGCCTGATCATCGTCGGGGGGACGGGGCTTTATCTGACCGCAGTGACGCAGGGATTGGCCTATGTGCCACCGACCCCGACGCAGATCCGGTCCGAGGCCGATCTGAGGATCGCCGAACCGGACGGACTGGCCCGGATGACCGCCGAACTGGACGCAGCCACCCGCGACAATATCGACACCCGCAACCCGGCCCGCGTCCAGCGCGCGTGGGAGGTGCTGCGCGCCACCGGGCGCGGGCTGCGCGACTGGCAGGCCGACACGCCACCGCCGCTGATCGGGCCGGATGATGGCCAGCGGGTGCTGATCCAGGCCGATCGCGACTGGCTGGCCGACCGTATCGCGCGCCGGTTTCACCAGATGCTTGAAGACGGGGCGATCCAAGAGGTGCGGGCGATGCTGCCGCAATGGGATCCCGCCCGCCAATGGGCCCGCGCCATCGGCGCGCCTGACCTGATCGCCTATCTGCAGGGACAGATCGACCTGCCGACCGCGACACAGCGCGGCATCGTGGCGACGCGCCAATATGCCAAGGCGCAACGCATCTGGTTCCGTGGCAGGATGCGCGATTGGCAAACCTGGCAGGCCGGCCCGGATTAACGCCATTTTAAGATTTCCCTGCACAAATGGACGTTATCTCAGTTGAGTCCCCCACTGAGATAGGCGATAATTCGCTTATTCTTCTTGCGGGCAGGTAACGGATAATGTCGGCGTATCAGCAGGGCCAGATCCGCAACGGCTTTCCGTTCGGAACCAGCCTGTTGCAACACATCACCCTGCCGGGCGCAACGCCTGCACAGGATGCCCGGCTGCGCCACGCGAATGTCACAAGCGCCGTCATTCCGCAGGGGCATGCGCGGCAATCCGCCGGTCCCGCGCTGTCAGGCGCGGGATATCGTGCGCAAGATAGCGGCGCCGAACGCAAGGTCACCGCGCCGTTTCGCAGCCCGGCACGCCTTCGCCAGGCAACGTCCCAGCCAGCCGGCCTGCGCCTGTTTCAATTGCGCGATGTGTTTCAGGGTGGCAATGGACGTGCCGCCTCACCTCGGACCCGCACCGATCATATGCTGATCTGGGTGACCGCAGGCAGCGTTCGACTGTCCTTCCCGCGCCAGCACCATGATCTGAGGGCGGGCGAACTGCGCCTGATCGTCGCTGGCACCGCCTTCGCGATCCTGCCGATGCCGGATGCCGCAGGGCATGTCGCGCTGATCGCGCCGCAGATGGCTGCCGCTGCCATTCCTCTCCTGCCCGATGCCGGTCTGACCGCCAGCGTCGGTGGACACGGCACACAGATCCTGGCCGTGCTGTCGGATCTGGCTGCGGAATCGGCAGATCCAAACAGTGCGACGACCGGCTGCCTGCTGAACCTGCTGTCGCTGCGCCTGCGCCAGCTTGACCGCCTGCGGCCAGTCGAGGCGGGCGATCCGCAGGCGCAGACCGGCCATGCGCTGCTGGACGGTTTCCTGGACCTGGCCGGAAGGCGGCTGGGGCAGAACGGTTCACTGGGCGATCTTGCTGACGAGTTGGGCACCACCGTCGCCGCGCTGGATCGCGCATGTCTTGCGGCACGCGGACGACGCGCGGTCGAGGTGCTGCACGAATTGCGACTGGAACGGGCCGTCGATCTGTTGCGGCACAGCCAGCGCAGCCCGTCGCGCATCGCGTCGGACCTGGGCTATTCCAGCCACGCCCATTTCACCCGCGCCTTCGTGGCCGCCACGGGCCGCACGCCGGAAATGTTCCGCGCTCAGCCCTGCTGATCCTGACCTGCCTCGGGGCCACGCCCGCGAAATCCGGTTGCGACCACGAATTTCTCGGATGAATCGCTGCGGCTTGCCGGCGGCTTCACATTTGCGACCTTGTCGAAATTCCGCTTCAGCATCGCCTGCATCTCGGCCTCGGCCCCGCCGGCCAGCACCTTGGCGACAAAGGTTCCGCCGGGTTCGAGCACGTCGAAGGCCAGTTGCGCCGCCGCCTCGACCAGCGCCACGATCCGCAGATGGTCGGTCCCCTTGTGCCCCGATGACGAGGCCGCCATGTCCGACATCACCACATCCGCCGGCCCGCCAAGCCATGCCTTGACCTGATCATCGGCACCATCGTCAAGGAAATCAAGCTGATGGATCTCGGCACCCGGGATCGGATCGACGACTTGCAGATCCACGCCCACCACGCGACCGACCGGCTTTCCCGATTTTTCGCCCAGTGCGTTCACGCGCGAAACGGCCACCTGGCACCATCCCCCCGGCGCGCATCCCAGATCGACGACACGCGCGCCGGGGACCAGAAAGCCGTACTTGTCGTCCAGTTCAAGGATCTTGAACGCCGCACGGCCGCGATAGCCCTCGCGACGCGCGCGCGCCACATAGGGGTCGTTCAGTTGCCGTTCCAGCCACAGCTTGCTGGACAGCTTGCGCCCCTTGGCGGTCTTGACCCGAACCTTCAGGTCGCGCTGCCCGCGTCCACTGGTCTTGCCCGCCCGGCTGGCCGGTTTCTTCGTCATCTCATGCCACTCCGTTCACACCATCGGGTGTCAGCACCCCATCGCGCACCATCTGGGCATAAAGCAACCCCTCGCGCAGGCCGCGATCAGCGACCGAGAGGCGACTGGTGGGCCAGACCCGCATCAGCGTCTGCAGGATCGCGGCGCCCGACATGATCAGGGCATGGCGTTCGCGCCCGATCCGGGGATCGCTGCGACGCCCGTCGGGACCAAGCGCAAGATAGGAATGGATGACCCGATCGATCTGTTCGGTGGTCATTTCAAGCCCGTCCACCTTGGTCCGATCATAGCGTCGCAACCCAAGATGGCTTGCCGCGACCGTGGTGACGGTTCCAGAAGTGCCGATGATCTGGAACCCCTCATCGGGCGAACCGTCGGCGTAGGGTGCGAAATCGGCCAGCAACTCCTCGAAATACCAACTCATCAGCGCAAAGCGCCCCTGATCGTCCTCGACATCGGCAAACTGATCCCGCAGCGTGGCGACGCCCAACGGAACACTGATCCAGTCGACCACCCGCGCACCACCCGGGATCGGATTGGCGAACCCGTCCGACAGGCGCATGATTGCGCGCGGCCGCTCCTTGGGCGCGACATCCTCGAGGTCGATCCAGACCAGCTCGGTCGAACCTCCGCCGATATCGACGACCATCAGGGTCTCGGTCATCTGGCTGACCAGCGGCGCGCAAGAGATCACGGCAAGCCGCGCTTCTTCCTCGGCGTCGATGATCTCGACCGGCAGGCCGGTCTCGCGGCGAATCGTGCGCAGGAAATCACGGCTGTTGCGCGCGCGGCGGCAGGCCTCGGTGGCGACAAGGCGCATGTTCCGCACCCGGTGCTGTTCCAGCTTGCGCCGGCAGACCTGCAATGCATGAACGGTACGCGCCATCGAGCCACGAGACAGTCGCCCCGAAGCCTCCAGCCCCAGTCCAAGCTGCACGGGCTTGGAGAAGCTGTCGATGACCTGGAACTGATTGCCGCGTGGACGGGCAATCAGCATCCGGCAAGAATTCGTGCCGAGATCGAGGGCAGCATACAGCGCCCCCTCCTCGGATTGGCGGGTGTCCGACGGCTCGACCGGTAGTTTCGGGAACGCGTCCGCACCCGCTGGACGCTTGGGCGCCATGACACACGCCCTCCGATGACAAGTTGAACAAAAGGTAACGTCCCGCACCGGCACGATCAAGGGCGCTTGCACAGGATCGTGCGCCGAGGCGTCAGCGAGGTTGCAGCTCGCGGGCGCTTTGCACGGCAGCGATGGCCGTCGCGACGGCCTGTTCGATCGCAAGATCGGTCGTATCTATGACGATGGCGTCCGTCGCGGGACGCAGCGGTGCCGCTGCACGTTCGCTGTCGCGACGGTCACGTTGCTGCAGTTCGTTCAGCATGTCCGCGACATCCGCCCCCAGTTCGGCGGCGCGGCGTGTGGCGCGCACCTCGTCCGAGGCAATGACATACAGCTTTACCTGCGCATCGGGGCAGATGACCGTGCCGATATCGCGACCATCGAGGACCGCACCGGGTTCCTGATTTGCAAAGCGGTGCTGGAAATCACGCAACGCGGCACGAACCTCGGGGATCGCCGCCACCCGGCTGGCCGCCTGGCCGGCCGCCGCGCTGCGCAGATCGGGGCGCTGAAGATCATCGGGCGTCAGGTCGCGCGCCGAGACGATCGGATCTCCGCCTTTCGCGCCGGTCGCGCGATACAGCAGACCTGTATCCAGATGATGGAACCCGAAATGCGATGCAAGCGCGCGGGCGATGGTGCCCTTGCCCGATGCCGCCGGGCCGTCGATGGCGATGATGAAAGGCATGTCTGTCGTCAAGGGCTGTCTGATGCGATGTGCGACCCTCATTGCATGTCTGGCGGGGAAAGGTCCAGCGCAGATGGGCCAATGGCACCACCGCCCGCCCCTGAATTTAGCCCTTGGAAAACCAGCCATGGTGCCGTTTTATCTGCAGGTATTTCAGCAACTTCCGTTCGTTTCCATGCCGATATCCAGTTTTGAAGCCGTCGTTAACGCCACCACCACCGCCGAGATTCAGGCATCCTATCGCCGCGCGATGGCGCGGCTCGGGTTCCGGAACATCTTCTACGCGGCACGCTTCATGATGGCCGTGCCCCCCGCCGTGCTTCAGGAAAGGATCGAAATTTTCAGCACCATGCCGCAGGATTTCGTCAAGACGCTGACGGCACGCAACCTGATCCTCGCCTCCCCCTGGGCCAGCTGGTCGCGGCAGAATACCGGCAGCATCTCGACCCGCGATCTGCTGGCATGCGGGTCAGACCGGGCAAGCGAAGACGCCGCCACCCAGTCCGTTTCGCTGGCCCGCGATTACGGTCTTCTGTCCGCACGGTTGGTCAGCCTGAAGAACTGCGTGTTGCGCAGTCATGGCGCTGTCGTGCTGAACCCGCATGCAGGCGCAAGTCACGACGACGAAGACCGCGTCTGGACCCGGCATCAGCGCGAAGTTATGGTGCTGAGCAACGTGATGCACATGCGGATGGCTTCGATCCGGCGCCCGACTTTTGTGCCACGTCTGACCGAGCGTCAGATTCAGGTTCTGGAATGGAGTTCGGCCGGCAAGACCGTGGCCGAAACTGCGATCATCCTGGGCATCTCGGCCGCAACCGTCGAGAAGCATCTTCGCCTCGCCCGCGACGCGGTTGGCGCAAGAAACACCGGACAAGCCATTCTGACGGCGCATCTGACGCAGCAGCTTTTCGCATAAGGAAGGCCGAAACCCCAGCACAGGTATGGATTTCCCGACTTTCATTCGTCCGCGCGAAAGGCGTTAACCTGTGCCGTTCCATGAGTGATGGTGCTTTCGGGCGCCAGGAACGCGGTGCCGCAGGATCCGATTGTTGCCCGGATCGGCACCATGGGCTTGTCCCGGCCGCTCTGTCGCCGGCTTCGCGCCGCGCGGCGGGGCGGCGTCATCAATGGGTGTGATCCGGCATCAGCTACGCGCATGGTCGCCTGAAACGGAAAGACGCCGGCCTTGCCGGCCGGCGTCCTGTTCGTTTCACGATGTTCCCGAAAGCTTGTCGGGATCAGGAACCGCCAAGCGTCTTGGCGACCTCTGCCGCGAAATCCTCTTCGCGCTTCTCGATGCCTTCGCCGACTTCGACACGGGCGAAGCCCACGATCTTGGCGCCAGCTTCCTTCGCAGCCTCCTCGACGGTGATATCGGGATTGATGACGAATTTCTGACCGGTCAGCGTGACCTCTTCGAAGAATTTCTTCATCCGGCCTTCGATCATCTTCTCGATCACGGCCTCGGGCTTGCCGGACTCGCGGGCCTGTTCGGTCAGAACCTGCTTCTCACGCTCGACCAGTGCCGGGTCAAGGTCGTCCTGACCAAGCGAGGCGGGCGCGGTGGCTGCGACATGCATCGCGATCTGGCGACCGATTTCCTCGTTGCCGCCGTCCAGGCCGACCAGCACGCCGATCTTGCCCATGCCGTCGGCAGCGGAGTTGTGGACATAGGACACCACCAGCGGCGCCTCGACCGTGGACATCCGGCGCAGGGTCATGTTCTCGCCGATCTTGGCGATGGCATCGGTCACGACATCGGCGACGGTCTTGCCGTCCAGCGGCGCTGCCTTCAGCGCCTCGACGTCACCGGCGTCCAGCGCGGCACCGGCGATCTTGCGGACCATGTTCTGGAATTCTTCGTTCTTGGCAACGAAGTCGGTTTCCGAGTTCACTTCGACCGCGACACCCTTGCCATCACGCACGGCGACGGCAACCAGCCCCTCGGCGGCGACGCGTCCGGATTTCTTGGCGGCTTTCGCCAGACCCTTGGTGCGCAGCCAGTCCTGCGCGGCCTGCATGTCGCCGTCCGTTTCGGTCAGCGCCTTCTTGGCATCCATCATCCCTGCGCCGGTGCTTTCGCGCAGCTCTTTCACCATCGCGGCGGTGATAGCCATGATCCGTCTCCTTTGTTCGACACGTCAGGCGGGGGAATATCCCCGCCTGACGACAATTCCGTAAACATACGGTAAAATTCGATCCGTGAACCGGATCAGGCGTCGGCGGTGGCCTGCTCGTCGGCTTTTGCCTCCGCCTCGCCGTCGTCCAGCGTTTCTTCGGCGGTCTCTGCCAGAGCACCGACATCAACGCCCGCCGCGCCCATCTGCGCGGTCATGCCGTCCAGGGCGGCGCGGCTGGCCAGATCGCAATACAGCGAGATGGCACGAGCAGCGTCATCGTTGCCCGGGATGATGTAGTCAACGCCATCGGGCGAGCAGTTGGTATCGACGACAGCGACGACCGGGATACCCAGTTTCTTGGCTTCCAGGATCGCCAGGTCTTCCTTGTTCACGTCGATCACGAACAGCAGGTCCGGCAGGCCGCCCATGTCGCGGATACCACCCAGCGAGGCCTGCAGCTTGGCCTGCTCGCGTTCCAGACCAAGACGCTCTTTCTTGGTCATGCCTTCGGCACCGGCGGCCATCGTCTCGTCGATCGCCTTCAGGCGATTGATCGACTGGCTGACCGTTTTCCAGTTGGTCAGCGTGCCACCCAGCCAGCGATGGTTCATGTAGAACTGCGCCGAACGTTCGGCCGCATCGGCGATCGGCTTCTGCGCCTGACGCTTGGTGCCGACGAACAGCACGCGGCCGCCCTTGGCGACGGTGTCACGCACGACCTGCAGTGCCGCGTCCAGCATCTGGACGGTCTGCGTCAAATCGACGATGTGGATGCCGTTGCGGTCGCCATAGATGAATTCCGCCATGCGCGGATTCCAGCGTTGCGTCTGGTGACCATAGTGAACGCCAGCTTCCAAAAGCTGACGCAGGGAAAATTCGGGAAGCGCCATATCCATGTCCTTTCCGGTTTGCGCCTTGGCAGGGGTTCTGAAGGCTTTTGCCTCAACCGGTGGACCTTGCGGGATGTCTGTCCGCAAAGCCCTCCCCTGCCTGTGAAGTGAGCGCGCAGATAGACCCTGCGGCCGCGCAATGCAAGGGGCAACGCCGCGAATTCTGGTGCAGGATGCGCGATAAGCGGCATTCGCGCGCCCGCACGCGCCTTGACCAAAAGAACCAATTGAACCCCGGCGACCTCGCCTTCATCATCACCTCATGACGCAGTTTCAGCCTTGCAGGCCCAGACCCAGATGAGCAGCCAGTTCAAATTCGGCAGACATTACGACTTTCAAGAGCTTCTGGCCGACGGCATCGTTCATGCGATCGGCGTGCTGCTGGCGCTGATCGGCACAGCCGTCCTGATCCTGCAGGCCAGCGCCTGGGGCAGCACCGGCGCACAGCTTGCCGCATGGGTCTATGGGCTGGGGCTGGTGGGCGCGCTGGCGGTGTCATTCATCTATAACATGCTGCCGCCCTCACGCGCCAAATGGATCATGCGCCGGTTGGATCATTCGGCGATCTTCATCCTGATCGCCGCGACCTATACGCCGTTCCTGCAGCCCGGGATCGGCCATCCGGTGGTCTTTGCGATGCTTGTGGCGATCTGGACGATGGCGGGGCTGGGCGTCACCCTGAAATGCGCCCTGCCCGGCCGCCATGACCGGCTGGCAGTCATTCTGTATCTGCTGATGGGTTGGAGCGGGCTGGTCGCCATCGGCCCCATCGCGGCGCATCTGCCACCGCTTTCCGTGATCCTGATCGTTGTCGGCGGCGTCATCTATTCCGCCGGGGTGATCTTTCACGTCTGGGAACGGCTGCGCTTTCAGAACGCGATCTGGCACGGTTTCGTGGTTGCAGCGGCGGCCGCGCATTACGGTGCGGTCCTGACCGTGTTTCGCCAGATGCCGCTCTGACCAGACCAGCGGACGCGCCGCCGATAGCGTTAACAAAATTTCACCACAGGACGGCGGCAGACTGGCAATCTTCTTGCATCCAAGGTCGAGTGGGGTCAGGTTGCGGCTGACATGCAAGACAGAGGCACCGCCATGACCCCGCAGCAACAATCGCAGAAATCCCGCGCCTTGTGCCAGATGGCTCCGGTGATTCCGGTCATCGTGATCAAGGATGCCACGAAAGCCGCGGATCTTGCCCGTGCGCTGGTTTCGGGCGGATTGCCTGTGCTGGAGGTGACGCTGCGTTCCGATGCCGCGCTGGACGCGATCCGCCAGATGGCGGGGGTCGAGGGTGGCCAGGTCGGGGCCGGCACCGTGCTGACCCCCGACGACGCCAAGCGCGCCAAGGACGCGGGCGCCAAGTTCGCGGTTTCGCCCGGGCTGACCGACCGGCTGATCGATGCCTGCGCCGATCTGGAACTGCCGCTTCTGCCCGGCGCCGTCACCGCATCCGAGGTGATGCGGGCGGCAGATGCCGGGTTCGACATGCTGAAATTCTTTCCCGCCGAGGCTGTCGGCGGCGCGCCGGCACTGAAATCCCTTGCAGGTCCGTTGCCGACGATCAGTTTCTGCCCGACCGGCGGTGTATCGCCCGACAATGCCCACAGCTATCTTTCACTGCCCAACGTGGTCTGCGTCGGCGGCAGCTGGATCGTGACCGATCAGGACGTGGCCGATGGCAACTGGTCCGCGATCGAAGGCCGGGCCCGCACCGCGGCGGCGCTGCGCAGGGACTGAACGGGCGCAGGATCATGGACAGGGCACATCGCAACGTCGCGGTTCTGGTCGCGGCGCAAGCCATTCTGGGCGCGCAGATGCCCGTCAATTTCATCATCGGTGGCCTTGCCGGACAGATTCTGGCGCCGAATGCATGCTTGGCCACGCTGCCGATCTCGATGATCGTGCTGGGTTCGGCGATCGCCGCGCGACCACTGGCGCGCTTCATGCAGCATCATGGACGCCGCGCGGGTTTTCTGCTGGCCGTGACAGCCAGCGGACTTGGCGCAGCCATCGCGGCCGCCGGGCTGTGGTACGGATCCTTTGCCCTGTTCCTGCTGGGATCACTGCTGAGCGGCATTTACATGTCCGCGCAGGGGTTCTTTCGCTTTGCCGCGACCGACACGGCGGACCAGGACTTTGCCCCCCGCGCGATATCCTGGGTGATGGCGGGCGGGCTTGCCTCTGCGATCATCGGGCCGATGATCGTGCGGACCACCGACAATCTGACCGCAGTTCCCTTCATGGCCAGCTATCTGGCGATCATCGGTCTGAACCTTCTGGGACCATTCCTGTTCGCGTTCCTCGACATCCCGAAGCCGCCAGCGCCGGAACCGGGCCAATCGCCGGGACGTCCGATGCTGGAACTGCTGCGGACACCCCAGATCGGTGTCGCGATGATCTGCGGGATGGTTTCATACGCGCTGATGAACCTGGTGATGACCTCGACCCCGCTGGCGGTGGTCGGCTGCGGTTTCGCCCCCGACAATGCCGCCGATATCGTCAGCGCGCATGTCCTGGCGATGTTCGCGCCCAGCTTTTTCACCGGCGCGCTGATCGCGCGGTTTGGGGCCGAACGGATCGTCGGGCTAGGCCTTGTCATTCTTGCCTGCGCCGGGGCCGTGGCCCTGTCCGGGGTACAGCTTGGCCATTTCTTCGGGGCGCTGGTGCTGCTGGGGATCGGTTGGAATTTCGGCTATATCGGCGCAACGGCCATGCTGACCCGCGCCCATCGCCCCGAAGAGCGCGGCCGCGTGCAGGGTGTCAACGACCTGTTCGTGTTCGGCGGCGTGTTTCTGGCCTCGCTGTCGTCGGGCGGGCTGATGAATTGCCTTGGCGGTTCGGCCCAGGCCGGATGGAGCGCGGTCAACCTGGCGATGCTGCCCTTCCTGGTCCTGGCCGGGGCGGCGCTGATCTGGCTGACCATGCGCCCGCAGCAGGCCTGATGCGCGCCTAGAACAGCGTTTTCTGCTCGGGCGGCTTGCGCTTGCGCGCGGGCTTTGGCGGGGCGGTTTCGGGCAACGCCGCGACACGGCCATCGGCAAATTCAATCTCGAACCGGGCAGCGGTCCGCGCCTGTTCGGCCGCGGTCAGCAACCCATCAGCACCGTGAACGACCGCGAAGCCGCGTTTCAGCGTCTCGTGATAGCCAAGGGTCTGGCGGGTCCGATCCAGCCTGTGCAGCGCATCGCGGCGGACAGCAACCATGCGCGTTCCGGCATGTTCCAACCGGCGAAGGATCAGATCCAGCCGTTCCGCCTGCTGGGTCAACGCCTTGCGCGAGGTTCCGGCGGCCCGCGCCAACGACGCCTCAAGCCGTTCGTTCAGCCCCGAAAGGCGATCGCGGCGGCGGTCCAGTCGGCGCGCGCCCACCACGTCCAGCCGCATGGCGGCGCGATCCAGATCGTGACGGCGCGCTGCGGTGAACTGGCGCAGCGTCGCGGCGGGCATGGGCCGGGACAGAAGATATTGCCGCCGCGCCCGGACCAAACCGCGCAACGCCGGTTCCAGCCTTGTGCCCCACAGGTCCAGCCGTTGCCGCGCGCCCTCGGTCAACGCGGAAGGGCGCCCCATCGCGCGGGCCAGATCCCGGATCCGTTGACGCGGCCGGTCGATCCGCGTGGCGCCGGCACGGGTCATTCGGGCACCTGCCTCGACCAGTCGCGCGGCCAGATCGGACCGCACCGGCACGGCGATCTCGGCTGCGGCGGTGGGCGTGGGCGCGCGGCGATCCGAGGCAAAATCGATCAGCGTCGTATCTGTTTCGTGACCGACCGCCGAGATCAGCGGAATTCGGCTGTCGGCGGCGGCGCGAACGACGATCTCCTCGTTGAAACCCCACAGATCCTCTAGGCTGCCGCCGCCACGCGCCACGATCAGCAGGTCCGGGCGCGGCAGCGGGCCAGATTCCGGCAGGTCGTTGAAGCCCCGGATCGCCGCAGCCACCTGGCCCGCGCATGCCTCGCCCTGAACCGCAACGGGCCAGATCAGCACGCGGGTCGGAAACCGGTCGCGCAGCCGATGCAGGATGTCGCGGATCACGGCCCCCGAAGGCGAGGTCACCACCCCGATCACCTTCGGCAGGTATGGCAAGGCGCGTTTGCGATCCTGATCGAACAGACCTTCGGCGGCCAGCGCCTTGCGGCGTTTTTCCAGCATGGCCATCAGCGCGCCCACACCGGCGGGTTCGATCTGATCGACGATCAGCTGGTATTTGGACTGGCCGGGAAACGTCGTCATGCGCCCTGTCGCGATGACTTCCATCCCCTCCTCGGGTCGTTGGGTCAGACGCGCCGCCTGACCTTTCCACGTCACCGCCGCAAGCACGGCGCGATCATCCTTCAGATCGAAATACAGATGCCCCGAGCCGGGCCGCGACACGCGTCCGATCTCTCCGCGCACCCGGACACGCCCGAAGCCGTCCTCGATGCTGCGTTTCACCGCCCCCGACAGTTCCGTGACAGTGAATTCATGGGCATTGCTGCCCGGCGCGTCTTCCAGCAGATCCATGCGTCTTGTTCCCCTTCGCCGGCCAGACTAGAACGCCCGGAAGTCAAGCGAAAGGGCGGCAGATGAACATCCTGATCCTGGGCGGCGGCGGTCGCGAACATGCGCTGGCATGGGCGATCCGGCAGAACCCGAAATGCGACCGGCTGATCGTCGCGCCCGGAAATGCCGGCATCGCCGAGGTCGCGCGCTGTGCAAGTCTTGACATAAATTCTCGCAGCGAAGTGCTTTTGTTCGCAGAGGAAAATGCGATCGACTTCGTCGTGATCGGACCCGAGGCGCCGCTGGCCGCCGGTGTCTCGGACGCGTTGCGTGCCGCCGGTTTTCTGGTCTTCGGCCCGTCGCAGCAGGCCGCGCAGCTGGAGGCATCGAAGACATTCACCAAGGAAATCTGCGATGCCTGTGGCGCGCCGACCGCAGGATGGGCGCGTTTCGGCGATGCCGCATCGGCCCGCGCCCATATCCGCGAACAGGGCGCGCCGATCGTCGTGAAGGCGGACGGGCTGGCGGCCGGAAAGGGCGTGACGGTCGCCGAAACGGTCGAGCAGGCCAACGCCGCCATCGACGCCATCTTCGACGGGGAATTCGGCGACATGTCGGTCGTCATCGAGGAATTCATGGCGGGCGAAGAGGCCAGCTTCTTCGTCTTGTGCGACGGCAGTGATTGCCTGGCCGTGGGCACCGCGCAGGATCACAAGCGTGTCGGCGCGGGCGACACGGGCCCGAATACCGGCGGCATGGGCGCCTACAGCCCCGCGCCGATCCTGACACCGCAGTTGCAGGAACAGGTGATGGCCCGGATCATCCGCCCCACCGTGGCCGAGATGGCGCGGCGCGGCACGCCATTCCAGGGCGTCCTCTATGCGGGCCTGATGATCCATGAGGGACAGGCAAGGCTGGTCGAATACAACGTTCGCTTCGGCGACCCTGAATGTCAGGCGCTGATGATGCGGCTTGGCGCACAGGTGCTGGACCTGCTTCTGGCCTGCGCCGAAGCTCGCCTTTCGGATGCCGTTGTCACTTGGGCCGATGATCACGCGCTGACCGTGGTCATGGCGGCTGAAGGCTATCCAGGATCATATCAGAAAGGCACTGTTATCAATGGTCTGAACACCATAAGCGAAAGCAGTTTCGAGATGGTCTTTCATGCCGGAACGGCCGAACGTGACGGGATGGTCACGGCCAGCGGCGGTCGCGTCCTTGCCTGCACCGGCCGCGGAGAGTCATTGGCCGAGGCACATCGCCGGGCCTATGCGCTGGTCGATTCCATCGATTGGCCCGAAGGCTTCTGCCGCCGTGATATCGGCTGGCGCGCGCTGTAGGGCGCGCCAACCAATCTCTGCGCGCCGCACAGGCGCGCGCGGGTATCAGGTCGAATACAGACCTTCGTAGATCGGCAGCAGGGTGTCCGTCTCGAACAGGCTGGACACCGATGTGCCATTCCAGATGTTCAGGATCGCCTGCGTGAACATCGGCGCGGTCGGCACGATTCGGATATTCGGCGCGGCCTTCACAGCCTCGGTCGGCTGGATGGAATCGGTGATGACAAGCGATTTCATGACCGATTTGCTGATCCGTTCAACCGCGGGGCCGGACAGTACGCCGTGGGTGATATAGGCATGCACCTCGGTCGCGCCCTGATCCGTCAGCACCTGCGCTGCCTTGACCAGCGTTCCGGCAGTGTCGCAGATGTCATCGACGATGATGCAGGCCTTGCCCGCGACATCACCGATCACCTTCATCTCGGCGATCTCGCCGGCCTTTTCGCGGCGCTTGTCGACGATGGACAGGGGCGCACCGATCCGGGCCGCCAGTTCACGCGCCCGCGCCACGCCCCCGACATCGGGCGAGACGACCATCAGATCGTCCATGCGGCCACGGAAATGATGCTGCACATCCAGCGCGAAGACCGGCGCCGCATAAAGGTTATCAACCGGAATATCGAAAAAGCCCTGGATCTGAGCGGCATGCAGATCCATCGTCAGGACCCGATCCACCCCGGCCTCGGTAAGTAGATTTGCAACCAGCTTGGCGCTGATCGGGGTGCGCGCCTTGGCGCGGCGATCCTGACGCGCATATCCGAAATACGGAATCACGGCGGTGATGCGCGCGGCTGATGAGCGTTTCAGCGCATCGACCATGATCAGCAGTTCCATCAGGTTGTCGTTGGCCGGGTTCGAGGTCGGCTGGATGATATACATGTCCTCGCCGCGGACATTCTCGAACACCTCGACGAAGATCTCCTGATCGTTGAAGCGTTCAACCCTTGCGTCGCAAAGACCGACATTCATGCCGCGATGCATCGACATCCTGCGGGCGATAGAGGCGGCAAGCGGCTGGTTGGCGTTGCCTGCGATCAGCTTGGGTTCGGTCATGACGGGCATGGGTTCGGGGGCCTTTGGCGGTTGCGTCAGATTGCAGACGCCTTAGCACCGCGCTAGCCTGCGGGCAAACCTAGAAGGACCTCTCTTTATGGCCAATATCGACTATTACCTCGGAACGATCAGCCCCTATTGCTATCTTGCCGGGACGCGGCTCGAAGACATCGCCGAACGGCACGGCGCAAGCATCACCTACAAGCCGCTTGACCTGTTGCAGCTGTTCGACCGGACCGGTGGAATTCGCCCCGCCGACCGCCATCCCAGCCGGATGGAATACCGCGCTCAGGAACTGCCGCGTTGGGCCGAGCATCTGGATATGCCCTTCAACCTGAAACCGGCGCATTGGCCGGTGAACATGGCGCCGTCGTCCTATGCGCTGATCGCCGCGCAGGACGCGGGCGGCGGCGATCTGGGCGGGCTGGTCCACGGCTTTACCCGCGCGGTCTGGGCCGAGGAACGCGACATCAGCGACGATTCGGTGATCCGCGAGATTCTGGCAGCCCACGGCTTCGATCCCGCGTTGGCCGACAAGGGGTTGTTCATCGGCGCGGAAACCTATGGCCGAAATCTGGAACAGGCGGTCGAGGCAGGCGCCTTCGGCGCACCCTTCTATGTCGTCCGCGAGACCGGCCAGCGCTTCTGGGGCCAGGACCGGCTGGACTTTCTGGACCGGCATCTGGCATCCGCATGAGCGGCATCTACAAGCGGCACTGGCCGGGCGACGAAGACCGCCCTGCCCTTGCGCTGCATTGCATGCTGGCCAGCGCAAGCTATTGGGGGCCGATCGCAAAACGCCTTGGGGGGCAGATCGACCTGAAAGGGTTCGACATGCCGGGGCATGGCCGCAGCGGCGATTGGCAACCGGGTGCCGATGATCCCGACTTGCACACCGCGGTGACCCGGATCGCCGCCAGCTTCATCAGCCGTCCTCTGGACCTGATCGGCCACAGCCTCGGCGCGACCGTCGCACTGAGACTTGCGGTGGCCGCGCCCGACGCGGTCCGCAGCCTGACGCTGATCGAACCGGTTCTTTTCGCCGCCGCGCCCGAGGCCGCGCAGCAGGCGCGCGACCGGGAAATGTCGGAACTGATGGCGCTGGGGCATCGCGCGGACGCCACGCGTCGCTTTGTGGATGTCTGGGGTGCGCAGCCCTATGGTGATCTGACGCCTGAGCTTCAGGAACAGATGCGTGACCGGATCGATCTGGTTCAGGCGACCGGCCCGACCCTGGCCGAAGACCGCGCGCGGATTCTGCGCCCCGGTGGCCTGGAGTCCATCGCGGCGCCGGTTCTGCTGATCTCGGGTGAACGCTCGCCCGCCGTGATCCACCACATCGCAGATGCACTGGCCGCGAGGCTGCCCGATGTCGGACGCGCCAATGTCCCCCAGGCGGGACATATGCTGCCCATCACCCATCCCGACCAGGTCGCAGGACTGATCGGGGTAAACCTGTCCCGCGCCTGAGGGCGCCAAGACAAGCAGCCGCGGAACCTAAAGCTCGAAGTCGTCGTCGTGGCGCACGGGACCGATGGCGAGCCATTCGGCACGGATACGCGCGACGCGCGTGTCGCCCCATGTCCGGAAAACGATCTCGAACCCGGCTTCGGAAATCCTGTCGGACGAGATATCGGCACGCTGGTTCGAGGCGCCGTCGATATCCCACATCGAGATAGACACATGCACCACCGGCGGCGCAAGGAAGGGTGCGGAAAAACGAACCTGTTTCCGTTCCACCCGTGGTCCCTCTTGTGTCCACATCGGACCATTATCCTCGAACGCCGAAAACAACATCGCCGCGCCACGCGCGACGCCGACGGCACCATTACTGATACGCTGCATCAAGCCCTCCCATTCATCGAAGAATACCGTTGGCCAGCGAACAAAGAAAAGCCCCGGCAACGCTGCCGGGGCCTGCTATCTGCTGCCGTGGTTAACGATCCGAATTCAGTCCGGGATCGTCGCCTGTCTCGGGTCCAGACCGATATGGGTTCCCAGGGCCTCCATGTCGGCTAGCAACTTGACCGCGCCAGTCACGATATCCTCGCCCGCGGAATGCTGCTCGGCCTTGTCCTGCGCAGCCTTCTTCTTGCGATGGGCGTCCTGCATCATCTCGTTGAAGATTTCCTGCGTGATCTCTTCACGCGGATGACCGCGTTCGGCCAGCAGGCTGACCGAGTCGCCGTTGATCTCGGCAAAGCCGCCCGTGACAGCGAAATCGCTTTGCGCGCCACCTTCAGCCAGCACCGAAACGATGCCGGGCCGCAGCGTGACGATCGTCGGCACATGGCCGGGCATGGCGGTCAGGTCGCCATCCGTGCCCGGCAGGCGCACCTCGCGCACCGGGACAGAGACAAGCCTCCGTTCCGGCGACACGAGGTCAAACTGCATGGTATCGGCCATCTTGCCCCCTTTACGCGGCTTCGGCCGCGAGACGTTCGGCTTTCGCCTTCACTTCGTCGATGTCGCCGACCATGTAGAACGCGGCTTCGGGCAGGTGATCGTATTCGCCCGCAACCACGGCCTTGAACGAGGCAATGGTCTTTTCCAGCGCCACCTGAACGCCGTCCGAACCGGTGAACACCTTGGCGACGTCGAAGGGCTGCGACAGGAAGCGCTGGATCTTGCGCGCCCGCGCAACGGTCAGCTTGTCCTCTTCGCTCAGTTCGTCCATCCCGAGGATGGCGATGATGTCCTGCAGCGACTTGTATTTCTGCAGGATGCCCTGAACGTCGCGGGCAACCTGGTAGTGTTCTTCGCCAACAACGGCGGGGTCCAGGATGCGCGAGTTCGAGTCCAGCGGGTCCACGGCCGGGTAGATGCCCAGTTCCGAGATCGCGCGCGACAGAACGGTCGTGGCGTCCAGGTGGGCGAAGGTCGTGGCGGGCGCTGGGTCAGTGAGGTCGTCGGCCGGAACGTAGACGGCCTGGATCGAGGTGATCGAGCCGTTCTTGGTCGAGGTGATGCGTTCCTGCATCTGGCCCATGTCGGTCGCCAGCGTCGGCTGATAGCCCACAGCGGACGGGATGCGGCCCAGAAGCGCCGACACCTCGGAACCTGCCTGGGTAAAGCGGAAGATGTTGTCCACGAAGAACAGAACGTCGGTGCCCGAAGCGTCGCGGAACTGTTCGGCCAGCGTCAGACCGGTCAGGGCGACGCGCATGCGCGCTCCCGGCGGTTCGTTCATCTGGCCATAGACCAGCGCAACTTTCGATTCCGACAGGTTGTCGGGAACGATGACGCCCGATTCCACCATCTCGTGATACAGGTCGTTGCCTTCGCGGGTGCGTTCGCCAACGCCCGCGAACACGGAATAGCCCGAGTGCACCTTGGCGATGTTGTTGATCAATTCCATGATCAGAACCGTCTTGCCCACGCCGGCGCCGCCGAACAGGCCGATCTTGCCGCCCTTGGAATAGGGTGCCAGCAGGTCGATGACCTTGATGCCGGTGACCAGGATTTCCGAACTGGTCGCCTGCGCGGCGAAGTCGGGGGCGGGCTGATGGATCGAACGGCTTTCCGACGACGTGATCTCGGCGCCCTCGTCGACGGGCTCGCCCACGACGTTGATGATCCGGCCCAGGGTCGCGTCGCCGACCGGAACGGTGATCGGGCCACCGGTGTCGCGTACGGGTTCGCCGCGCACCAGGCCTTCGGACGAATCCATGGCGATCGTGCGGACGGTGTTCTCGCCCAGATGCTGCGCCACTTCCAGCACCAGCTTCTTGCCGTTGTTTTCGGTTTCCAGCGCGTTCAGAATCGCCGGCAGGTGGTCTTCGAACTGCACGTCAACGACGGCGCCGATCACCTGGGTAATTTTGCCAGTGGCCTCTGCCATGATGTTACCTCTGCGTTACGGTCAGAGCGCTTCGGCGCCCGAGATGATTTCGATGAGTTCCTTGGTGATCGCCGCCTGACGAGAACGGTTATACTCGGTCGTCAGCTTGTCGATCATGTCGCCGGCGTTGCGCGTGGCGTTGTCCATGGCCGTCATCCGCGCCCCTTGTTCGGAGGCCGCATTTTCCAGAAGCGCCGCGAAGATCTGCGTCGCGACCGAGCGGGGCAGCAATTCGGTCAGAATCGCCTCTTCGCCCGGCTCGTAGTCATACGAGGACGATGCCGCGGCTGCATCCTCGCCTTCGGGAACTTCGGCCGGGATGATCTGACGCGCGGTCGGAACCTGGCTGATGACGGATTCGAAACGGTTGTAGAACAGCGTCGAGACGTCGAAATCGCCGGCTTCGAAACGGTCCAGCACGTCGTCGGCGATGCTGCGGGCGTTTTCATAGCCCACGCGCTTCACCTCGGACAGATCGACATGGTTCACGAACAACTGGCCATAGTCGCGCTTCAGCTGTTCGCGGCCCTTCTTGCCGACGGTCAGGATGGTGACATCCTTGCCGTGACCACGCAGATCCTCGGCATGCTGGCGGGCCAGCTTGACGATCGCGCTGTTGAAGCCACCGGCAAGGCCGCGCTCGGATGTCAGCACCACCAAAAGATGCTTCTGATCCGAGCCGGTTCCGGCCAGCAGCCGCGGCGCCGTGTCAGACCCCGCGGAATTCGCCGTAAGCCCGGCCATCACGGCGGCCATCCGGTCCGCATAGGGACGTGCAGCCTCCGCCGCGTCCTGCGCGCGGCGCAGTTTCGCGGCGGCGACCATCTGCATCGCCTTGGTGATCTTCCGCGTATTCTTGACGCTTCCGATCCGGTTCTTGAGATCCTTGAGACTGGGCATCTATTCCCCCTCAGGCGCGGGTCTTGTTGTATTCGTCCAGCGCAGCCTTGATCGCCTCTTCCAGATCGCCCGCAACCTTGCGGTCGTTCTTGGTCATGTCATCCAAGAGATCCGATTTCTGGTTGCGCAGGAACTGCAGCAGACCCTGTTCCCAGGCCACGACCTCGCGCACCGGCACGTTGTCGATATACCCCTTGGTGCCTGCATAGATGACGATCACGATTTCGGCGTTGGTCAGCGGCGAATACTGCGGCTGCTTCATCAATTCGGTCAGGCGCGCGCCGCGGTTCAGCAGACGCTGGGTCGCGGCGTCCAGATCGGAACCGAACTGGGCGAAGGCCGCCATTTCGCGATACTGCGCCAGTTCCAGCTTGACCGGACCGGCGACCGATTTCATCGCCTTGGTCTGCGCCGACGATCCGACGCGGCTGACCGACAGACCGGTGTTCACGGCGGGACGGACACCCTGGAAGAACAGGTCGGTTTCCAGGAAGATCTGGCCGTCGGTGATCGAGATCACGTTGGTCGGGATATAGGCCGACACGTCGCCCGCTTGCGTTTCGATGATCGGCAGCGCGGTCAGCGAGCCCGAACCGTTGGCCTCGTTCAGCTTTGCCGAACGCTCCAGCAGGCGCGAGTGCAGGTAGAAAACGTCGCCCGGATAGGCTTCACGGCCGGGCGGACGGCGCAGCAGCAGCGACATCTGGCGATAGGCCACGGCCTGCTTGGACAGGTCGTCATAGATGATCAGCGCGTCCATGCCGTTGTCACGGAAGTATTCCCCGATTGCGGTCGCCGAATAGGGTGCCAGGAACTGCATCGGCGCGGGGTCCGAAGCGGTCGCGGCGACGACGGTCGTGTAGGCCATGGCGCCGGTTTCTTCCAGCTTCTTGACCAGCTGCGCGACGGTCGAACGCTTCTGCCCGACAGCCACATAGACGCAGTGCAGCGTCTTCATGCCGTCGTCTTCGCGACCATTGTAGTTCAGCTGGTTCAGGATCGTGTCCAGCGCGATGGCGGTCTTGCCGGTCTGACGGTCACCGATGATCAGTTCGCGCTGGCCGCGGCCGACGGGAATCATCGCGTCGATGGCCTTCAGCCCGGTCGCCATCGGCTCGTGAACCGATTTGCGCGGCATGATGCCCGGTGCCTTCACGTCGGCAACACGACGCTCGGTCGACTCGATCGGGCCCTTGCCGTCGATCGGGTTGCCCAGACCGTCCACAACGCGACCCAGAAGCGCCTTGCCCACCGGAACGTCCACGATGGAACGGGTGCGCTTGACGGTATCGCCTTCCTTGATGTCACGGTCGTCACCGAAGATCACGACGCCGACGTTGTCGGTTTCAAGGTTCAGCACCATGCCCCGGACGCCGCCCGGGAATTCCACCATCTCGCCGGCCTGCACCTTGTCGAGACCGTAGATGCGCGCAATCCCGTCGCCGACGGAAAGCACCTGGCCAACCTCGGCCACCTCGGCCTCCTGACCGAAATTCTTGATCTGATCCTTGAGGATCGCCGAAATCTCGGCTGCCTGGATTCCCATTATCCGACCTCTTTCATAACGTTCTGGAGGGAGGCGAGCTTCGAGCGGACCGACGAGTCGATCATCTGCGAGCCCAGCTTGACAATCATTCCGCCGATGAGTCCTTCATCGACACGGGTATTCAGTTTGACCGTCTTGCCCGATTTCTCGGTCAAGGCTTGCGTCAGACGCTGCTGCTGCTCGTCCGACAGCGCAATCGCGCTGGTGACATCGGCGGTGACCTCGCCGCGGGCCTCGGCGATCAGGGCCTGCAGCTTGCCGACCAGCTGCGGCAGCACGAACAGACGGCGATTCTGCGCCATCAGCCGGACCGTGTTCGACAGCGTCTTTGACAGCTGCATCTTCTCGGCCAGCGCTGAAATGGCACGGGACTGCTGGTCCCGTGTGTAGATCGGTGACGAGATCATGTCGCGCAATTCGCGGCTTTCGGCCAGCGCGGCGCCCAGATCTTGCGTCTGGCGGGCCAGATCGTCCAGCCCTCCTTCTTCTTTCACGATGTCGAAGACAGCCTGCGCATAGCGCCCGGCGATGCTCTGGGACATGGAGACAGAGTTGGCCACGGTCATCCTTTACGGTTTGCGCAAACCCCGCTGGCGGGCCGGACGTCCGTCCGGTCTGTCGCGGGGTGCGGGTCGCGGTCGCACGGCTGTTGGAGGGTCGTGCGGAAATCTGCGGCGTCTCTAGCAGGTGATTTCGCGGGCGGCAACAGGCAAGCACACGGAAAGGAGAGCATCAGGGACGCACAGATCCGCCTCGTCCGGTCCGCAGATCCTGCACGCCGCGCAGGGGGTGCGGCAGCATGTCGCATCCACGCACAAATCGGGGCCGCCACCGGCAAACGCGGCGACGGCCACTCAAATGCTACAACCCTGCAGAAACTCAGAACCCGTGGGACAATTCGCGGCTGAAGCTGTTCCGCGCGAAGCCGCGCAGCCGATCGGCCGTGCTTTGCGGCAATGTCGCTGCCGGAAGATCCAGCCAGGCGGCGCGGTCGGCCTGTGGGGTCGGCAAGGGTGCCGGTGCGGAATCGAGCAACCAATCCGGTGGATCGACCAGCCCCGGCCGTGTCACAAGCGCGTCCAGCCGCGCCACGTCGCGAGGCCAGTCGGCCTGCGAGGACGGCGAATTTGCGCGGGCCGCAACGGGCGCCTCCAGAAGATAGCCCGCACCGCGACGCGACAGCGAATATCCCGCCGCCAGACCGCTGCTTGCTGCCAATGGCTGAAGCTTGACCCCAGGCGCTGCCTCGGCGCCGCCCCAGCGCCAGACCCGCGCGCGGCCATAGCAGAACTGCGTCAGATCGGCGTGCAGATACCCGCCGGAGGCCAGGAATTCGACGAAGCCCGGCTTCAGCCGCGCCCCGTCCTCGATGATGATCGCACCCGGCAAATCCTGATCAATGATCTGGCGCCAGGCGCGCCGGTGAAGCCCGGACCTCCATCCGACCAAAGAACCGCCGCGCACCGTTTCCACAACCTGAAACGGCACCCGGCAGGAACGAAGCGTCTCGGTCAACTGACCCTCGCGACGCTGCACACCCGCACCACATAGAATGAAGATCGGCCAGCCTTCCAATGCCGGCGAAACGCAAACAGCACACATGACACCATACCGCCTAAAAACTTACTACTCGGTCAGCATAGGCGATTTTTCGCCTATTTGACACCTCACCATTTGGACAGGTTTCGAACCAGGCGGTCAGAAATTCCGGGCACTGGGCGCGCGTCCGGGTCGGGGCAGCCTGACCCCGTCCAGAATATCAAGCGGGCTGGGAACATGCACCTTGACGCCGGGCCCGGCAGGCGCGCGCGTCTGCTTGCTGAGTTCGATCAGAACCACTCCGGCGATCAGCACCCGGCTGATCCGCGCCCCGGTCCGTTCCCACATCTGCGCGCTGCCAAGCCAGAAACGCCGGTCCGAGGGCGGGATATAGACCGCGGACCCATGCCATTCCGCCACGAATCCCGCGCTCCGCATCTGTCCTTCCAACTGACCGGCCGTGTAGCTGCGCCCCAGCCCGAACGGGGTCCGGTCAGACGCCGCCCACAATCCAGCCCGGTTCGGAGCCATGGCGATCAGCCGTCCGCCGGGTCCCAGAACGCGCCATGCCTCGGCCAGCAGCGCGCCCGGATGATCGCTTGTCTCAAGCCCGTGGAGCAGCACCAGACGGTCGATGCTGCCTGTCTCGACCGGCCACGCGGTCTCGTCGCACAGGACACTGTGATTGGGCAGCCCCGCCGGCCAGGCCATCACGCCCTGCGGACCGGGCATCAGCGCCGTGACCCGGCGCGCCGGGCCAAGATACGGACGCAACAGCGGCGCCGCGAAACCGAAACCCGCAACGGTCATCCCCGTCGTTCCCTCGGCGGGCCAGCGACGGGTCAGCCGGTCGCGCAGAATTCGCTGCACAACGCGCCCGAGGGAACGCTGATAATAGAACCGCCGAAGTTCCTCGATGTCGTGATGCATTGCACCCAAGCCGCGCTTTTGTCACCCTTGACCACAGCACAGAGGGAAGGATTTGCCAATGCCGCTGGAACTGGTCACGTTGCGATGCCTGCGCGACAACTATGCCTATCTGCTGCACGGACCGGCGGGCACCGTCCTGATCGACGCGCCCGAAGCCATGCCGATCCTGACCGAGATCGAGGCGCAGGGCTGGGGGCTGGATGCCATCCTGCTGACCCATCACCACGATGACCACATCGGCGGCGTCGCAGAGATCGTCGCTGCAACGGGCGCTCGTGTCATCGGCAATGCTGGCGATGCCCGCCGCCTGCCGCCCCTGGATATCGCGGCGATGCCGGGTGAGCAACTGGAGGTGCTGGGCGAAGCCATCACCGTGCTGGATGTTTCGGGCCACACGATCGGCCATGTCGCATTCCACTTTCCGCAGTCCGGCATGGCGTTCACCGCCGACAGCCTGATGGCAATGGGATGCGGACGCCTGTTCGAGGGCGATGCCGCGATGATGTGGGAAAGCCTGTCGCGCCTGAACGCCCTGCCCGCCGAGACGCTGATCTGCTCGGGTCACGATTACTGTGCGGCGAACGGCGCCTTCGCCCTGTCCGTCGACGCCGACAACACGGCGCTTCGGGAACGCCTGGACGCCGTCGCCCAATCCCAACAGCCCTGCTCGCCTGCGACATTGGCCGAGGAACGCGCCACCAACCCCTTTCTTCGCGTCAACGAGTTGCGCGATCCTCTGGGCATGCAGGGCGCCACCGACGCCGAGGTGTTCGCACGGCTGCGCAAGCTGAAGGACGAGTTCTGAGATGGTCGCACGGACCGGCAAGCGCTTTCCCAAGTTTTCTTGTCGGTGCTTGAAATCCGCCTTCCCCGCGATCACATCTGCCTCAATCATGGGAAAAACGTGCCGGTTTGGCGAAAAAGCACTTGATGCCGGGCGAAATCCACCAAATCTTAACTGTATCGTGACAGTCTGGGCAGGTGGGCCGCTAGATATGCCCATACCGCCAGCCGACTGACAGGAGACGACCGTGCCAAGTTTCTCGACCTCTCTGGAACAGGCCATTCACCAGGCGCTTGCGCTGGCGAACGAACATCGACACGAGCTGGCGACCCTGGAACATCTGTTGCTGGCGCTGACCGAGGAACCGGATGCGGTCAAGGTCATGCGCGCCTGCAATGTGGATCTGGACGAACTGCGCAAGCTGCTGGTCGATTTCATCGAGGATGACCTGTCCACCCTGATCACCGACGTGGAAGGCTCCGAGGCGGTGCCGACCGCGGCATTCCAGCGCGTCATCCAGCGCGCGGCGATTCACGTGCAAAGTTCCGGCCGGCAAGAGGTCACCGGCGCCAACGTCTTGGTCGCGATCTTCGCGGAACGGGAATCGAACGCCGCGTTCTTCCTGCAGGAGATGGACATGACCCGCTATGATGCGGTGAATTTCATCGCCCATGGCGTGGCCAAGAATCCGTCCTTCAGCGAAAGCCGCAAGGTGGTCGGTTCGGACGAGCCGGCCGAAGCCAAGCAGGCCGAGGCCGCGCATGAGGCCAAGGATGAAACCGCGCTTGCGAAATTCTGCGTCGATCTGAACGCCAAGTCGAAAAAGGGCGATGTCGATCCCCTGATCGGCCGCGAGAACGAGGTCGAACGCTGCATCCAGGTGCTATGCCGGCGGCGCAAGAACAACCCGCTGCTGGTCGGGGATCCGGGTGTCGGCAAGACCGCCATCGCCGAGGGGCTGGCCAAGAAGATCGTCGAGGGTCAGACACCGGAAGTCCTGTCTGGGGCGACCATCTATTCGCTGGACATGGGCGCGCTGTTGGCCGGCACGCGCTATCGCGGTGATTTCGAGGAACGTCTGAAAGCTGTCGTGAAAGAACTGGAAAACCACGAAGACGCCATCCTGTTCATCGACGAGATCCACACCGTGATCGGCGCGGGCGCGACCTCTGGCGGGGCCATGGATGCCAGCAACCTGCTGAAACCCGCACTGGCGGGCGGCAAGCTGCGCTGCATGGGTTCGACCACCTACAAGGAATATCGCCAGCATTTCGAGAAGGATCGCGCCCTCAGCCGCCGGTTCCAGAAGATCGACGTGAACGAACCGTCGGTGCCCGACGCGGTGAAGATCCTGATGGGGCTGAAGCCGCATTTCGAAAAGCACCACGAGCTGCGCTACACCAATGACGCGATCAAGTCTGCGGTCGAACTGGCGAACCGCTATATCAACGACCGCAAACTGCCCGACAGCGCGATCGACGTGATCGACGAGGCCGGCGCGGCGCAGCATCTGGTTGCGGAAAGCAAGCGGCGCAAGACCATAAGTCCGAAGGAGATCGAGGCCGTGGTGGCCAAGATCGCCCGGATTCCGCCCAAGAATGTCAGCAAGGACGACGCCGAGGTCTTGCGCGATCTGGAAACCAGCCTGAAGCGCGTGGTCTTTGGCCAGGACGCGGCAATCGCGGCGCTGTCTTCTGCGATCAAGCTGGCACGCGCAGGTCTGCGTGAACCCGAAAAGCCCATCGGGAACTATCTCTTTGCGGGACCGACGGGTGTCGGCAAGACCGAAGTCGCCAAGCAGCTTGCCTCGACGCTGGGTGTGGAATTGCTGCGCTTCGACATGTCCGAATACATGGAAAAACATGCGGTCAGCCGGTTGATCGGCGCACCGCCGGGATATGTCGGGTTCGACCAGGGCGGCCTGCTGACCGACGGCGTCGACCAGCACCCGCATTGCGTCCTGCTGCTGGACGAAATCGAGAAGGCGCACCCGGATGTGTTCAACATCCTGTTGCAGGTGATGGACCACGGCAAGCTGACCGACCACAATGGCCGGGCGGTGGATTTCCGCAACGTGATCCTGATCATGACGTCGAATGCCGGCGCCGCCGATCAGGCGAAGGCCGCGATAGGCTTTGGCCGCGATCGCCGCGAAGGCGAGGATACCGCCGCGATCGAGCGCACCTTCACGCCCGAATTCCGCAACCGGCTGGATGCCGTCATCAGCTTCGCGCCACTGTCCCGCGATGTCGTGGTTCATGTCGTCGAAAAGTTCGTCCTGCAGCTCGAGGCACAGCTGATGGATCGCAACGTGCATATCGAGCTGACCCCGGAAGCCGCCGACTGGCTGGCCGAAAAGGGTTATGACGACAAGATGGGCGCCCGCCCGCTGGGTCGCGTGATCCAGGAGAACATCAAGAAGCCTCTGGCCGAGGAGTTGTTGTTCGGGCGGCTGACAAAGGGCGGCGTGGTGCGCGTGAAGATCGAGGACGACAAGCCGGTCTTCGACATCACCGGCCCCGACGCCTTGCGAATCGGCAAGTCCAGGCCGCCTCTTCTGACTGCGGACTAAAGTCATTCAGGCGACAGGACGGCACATCGCCGTCCTGGTGGAACCGTAACCCGGCACACGAACCGGCCTGCAGCAGACGCTGCAGGCCGGTTTGATTTGGCGGTCGTGACGTCAACACGACGCGCCCTGAACTCGGATCAGACCAGCGATGTGGGAAAAGGTGCACTATTCGGTGTTCAACTGAACATGATCGGGTTGGCCACGAGCCAGTTCGCCCTATCGTCCTGCCACGAAGCCGGTTAGGATCGTGACCCGATGGACACCAGCGCGCGACAATACGACTGCCCGAACCTGCCGAAGCCCCGCAGCTTCTGGCAGCGCATCGCCGATCGCATGGCCGCGATGCTGGGGCGTCAGCGGACGACAACGCCGCCCGAACGCTCGGTCGCCTTCACCATTGCGGTGATCGCGCTTGGGGCGAAGATGGCCAAGGCCGACGGCACCGTGGCGCGGGCCGAGGTCGCGGCCTTCCGCCGCGTCTTCATCATCCCGCGCGCCGAGGAAAAGAACGCGGCCCGCGTCTTCGATCTGGCCCGACAGGACGTGGCGGGATTCGACGCATGGGCACGCCGCATCGCCGCGATGTTTCCTGCCGGCGATCCGGTGTTGGCCGATGTGCTAGAGGGGCTGTGCATCATCGCGGTGGCCGACGGCGACATGCACCAGACCGAGATCGCCTTCCTGGACGAGGTCGGCCGCATCTTCGGGCTCAGCCCCGCCCGGATCGCCGCGATCCGCGCCAGCCACGATCCCAAGGCAGGCTGCCCCCCCTGCGAAGTGCTGGGCATCCCGATCGACACCCCCCTGCCCGAGGCCCGCAAACGCTGGCGCGATCTTGTCCGTGACGCCCATCCCGACCGCGCCATCGCGCGAGGGCTGCCGCCCGAGGCCGTGCGCCTTGCCGAAGCCCGCACCCGCCGTCTGAACGAGGCGTGGGAGAAGTTTCGCGCGATGCATGCCGGCGCGGGACCACGCCCCGCGTGATCCGGTTGTAGGCCCAACCAACCATGGCTAGAATGACGCGCAAAGACCCGGGTGGCGCATGAGCGACGAGCAGCAGACATATCAGGTTCTGGCCCGGAAATACCGGCCCGAAACCTTCGCGGATCTGGTCGGTCAGGATGCGATGGTGCGCACCCTGAAGAACGCCTTCGCCGCCGACCGGATCGCGCAGGCCTTCATCATGACCGGGATCCGGGGAACCGGAAAAACGACTACGGCCCGAATCATCGCCAAGGGCATGAACTGCATCGGACCCGATGGACAGGGCGGGCCCACGACCGAACCTTGCGGCACCTGCGAACATTGTGTCGCAATCAGCGAGGGCCGCCATGTCGACGTGCTGGAAATGGACGCTGCATCCCGCACGGGCGTCGGCGACATCCGTGAAATCATCGAAAGCGTGCATTACCGGGCGGCGTCCGCGCGCTACAAGATCTATATCATCGACGAGGTTCACATGCTGTCGACCAGCGCGTTCAACGCGCTGCTCAAGACGCTGGAGGAACCGCCCCCGCATGTGAAGTTCATCTTCGCCACCACCGAGATCCGCAAGGTGCCCGTCACCGTCCTGTCGCGCTGCCAGCGATTCGACCTGCGCCGGATCGAGCCCGAGGTGATGATCGGACTTCTGAACCGGATCGCGGCCTCGGAAAGCGCTCAGATCACCGATGATGCGCTGGCGCTGATCACCCGGGCCGCCGAAGGGTCGGCCCGCGATGCCACCAGCCTTCTGGATCAGGCGATCAGCCATGGCGCGGGGCAGACCACCGCCGACCAGGTGCGCGCGATGCTGGGCCTTGCGGATCGCGGCCGGGTCATCGACCTGTTCGAGATGATCCTGCGCGGCGATGCGGCGGCGGCGCTGACCGAACTGCAATCGCAATATGCCGATGGCGCCGATCCGGTCGCCGTGCTGCGCGACCTGGCCGAGAACACGCACTGGGTTTCGGTTGTGAAGATCACGCCGGAAGCCATTGAAGATCCAACGATTTCACCTGATGAACGCACCCGCGGACAGGATCTGGCCGACCGCCTGCCGATGCGCGTCCTGACCCGGCTGTGGCAGATGCTGCTGAAGGCGCTGGACGAAGTCTCGGCCGCACCCAACGCCATGATGGCGGCGGAAATGGCGATCATCCGGCTGACCCATGTGGCCGATCTGCCCGATCCCGAGGCGTTGATCCGCAAGGTCCAGCAGGCTCAGGCTGCGGGTGACTTTACCCGCGCCGCCACGCCGGCGGCATCGAACGACCAGCAACAGGCCCCGCGCGCCGCACGCAGCGCCCCCACGGTCAGCGTCCGGCAGAACGGCAGCGCGGCCGCGCTGGCCGTCTCGCCCGATGCCTTCGCGGCGTTCCCGGATTTCGCCTCGGTGCTGGAATTGATCCGCAGGATGGGTGACATGCTGCTGCTGGTGCAGGTCGAAAACCACGTCGCGCTGGTCCGCTACAGCCCCGGCCGGATCGAATTCGAACCGCGCGGCAACGCCCCGGCCGATCTGGCGCAGAAGCTGGGCGAACGGCTGCGCGGCTGGTGCGGGGGCCAGCGTTGGGCGGTCAGCGTCACCAGTTCGGGTGGTGCCCCGACCGTCGCCGAGCGGCGCGCGGCCGAGATGGCCGAGGCTCATCGGCGCGCTCTGGACCTGCCCATCGTGCAGCAGGTGATGGCCACGTTTCCGCAGGCACGGCTGAAGGCCGTGACCCGGATCGCTGCGGATCCCGAGATTGCGCAAGACATCGCGGCCGATGGTGCCGCGAACCCCCATGACACCCAGGGTCCCGTTGCCGAAGTCGAGGAATGGGATCCGTTCGAGGATGAGGATTGAGACGATGATGAAAGGTCTGGGCGGCTTTGGCGACATGGCCAAGATGATGAAGGCCGCCAAGGAAATGCAGGACAAGATGGGCCAGATGCAGGCCGATCTGGAAAAACTGACCGTGACCGGCGAATCCGGCGCGGGGCTGGTCACGGCGACCTGCACCGCCAAGGGGGAACTGACCGCGCTGGATATCGACCCGTCGATCTTCCAGCCCTCGGAAAAAGAGGTGGTCGAAGACCTGATCCTTGCCGCGATCAAGGACGCGCAGCGCCGCGCGCAGGACAAGATGCAGTCGGAAATGGGTCGGATCACCCAGGATCTGGGCCTGCCCGCCGACATGAAATTCCCGTTCTGACGACCGCCGCGCATGGCCGAAGGCAGCGACGATATTCAGGCCCTGATCGCCCTGATGGCCCGACTGCCCGGCCTGGGCCCGCGCTCGGCCCGCCGCATCGTGCTGGCCCTGATCCGGAAACGCGGCGGACAGATGGCACAACTTGCCCAGCTTCTGGGCAGCGTCGCGACCAGTTCCCGCGAATGCCTGATCTGCGGTAACATCACCGACCGCGACGAATGCGCGATCTGCACCGATCCCGCCCGCGCCAATGGCGAGATCTGCGTGGTCGAGGACGTGGCCGATCTGTGGGCGCTGGAACGTGGCCGTGCGTTTCGCGGCCGCTATCACGTACTGGGCGGCACCTTGTCGGCACTTGACGAAATCGGCCCCGACGATCTGGGCATCCCCGCCCTGACCGACCGGATCCGGGACCAACGCATCACCGAGGTAATCCTGGCCCTGAACGCCACCGTCGATGGCCAGACCACCGCCCATTACATCGCCGAGGTGCTGGAGGGCAGCGGCGTCGCCGTCACCGGCCTGGCCCAGGGCGTGCCGATCGGCGGCGAACTCGACTATCTCGACGACGGCACGATCAGCGCCGCGCTGCGCGCACGCCGCAAGCTGTGAAAAAGGGCTGCGTGGTGCAGCCCTTTCTTCCTTGTCGACATATCCCCGGGGGGGTCCGGGGGGCTGGCCCCCCGGCCGTCGCGGGACGCAATTCTCAGGCGTCCAGCTTTTCCACCTTGGGCGAAGCCTTGGCGATCTCGATCCGGCGCGGTTTCAGCGCCTCGGGGATCTCGCGGACCAGATCGATATGCAGCATGCCATCGACATGGCTGGCGCCGTCCACGCGGACGTGATCGGCCAAGGTGAACTTGCGTTCGAAGGCGCGGGTCGCGATGCCGCGATGCAGATAGCTGCGGCTGTCGTCTTCGTCAGCCTTGCGGGCGGCGACGATCACGGCGCCGTCGCGCACCTCGACGCTCAGATCATCGGCGGCAAATCCGGCCACCGCGATCGAGATGCGATAGGCATCCTCGCCGGTCTTCTCGATATTGTAGGGGGGATAGGTCGGCACCGACACGTCGGCCGCCATGGCGCGGTCCACGACATCGGCCAGACGGTCAAAGCCGACCGAGGCACGATAAAGCGGGGTCAGGTCAAAGTTACGCATGTGTCACATCCTCTCATAAGCGATGCATATGTCATGCCCCCCGGTCATCGGGCGGGCGCATTCCGACGCCTTTATGGCCGCCGGCAGGAAAAATGTAGGCAGCGCTTATCGCGGTTCAAGACCCGCGCGATGCGCAAATCTCAGGCAATCGCGCCCAGCCCGTCGGGCCGTGGTCCGCCGGTCGCCCAGTCCAGCAATTGCACCGTGTGCACCACTGGCACATCGGTCGCGCCGCCGATCTGCATCATGCAGCCGATATTGCCCGCCGCGATGATCTGCGGCGAGGTCGCCTCCAGCGTGGCCACCTTGCGGCGCTTCAGCTCGGACGACAGCTCCGGCTGCAACAGGTTATAGGTGCCTGCCGAGCCGCAGCACAGATGCGGGTCCGCAGGCTCCACGATCCGAAAACCGGCCCGGGTCAGCAAGGTCCCTGGCGCGGACTTGATCTGCTGGCCATGCTGCAGCGAGCAGGCCGAATGATAGGCGACACGCGCGCCCTGCCCCTCGGTCCGGGCGCGGTCGGGCAGGCCCAGCCCCTCAAGGAACTCGGTCACATCGCGGGTCAGCCCCGACACCCGCGCGGCCTCGGCCGCGATGTCGTCGTTTTCGAACAGATGGCCGTAATCCTTGACAGTCGTGCCGCAGCCCGAGGTGTTGATGATGATCGCATCCAGCGCCCCGTCGCGTTCGGCGGCCAACAGCCGGGCGATGCTGTCGCGGGCACGCGTCTTGGCATCGTCCTGCTGGCCCATATGCAGGGTCAGCGCACCGCAGCAGCCGAATTTTTCGGGAATCACGACCTCGCAACCCGCGCGGCGCAGCAGGCGGATCGTGGCGTCGTTGATCTCGGTGTTCAGCGCTCGCTGCGCGCAGCCGATCATCAGTGCGACCCGCGCGCGGCGTTCGCCGATCGCGGGAAAGGTCTGGCCGTCATCGTTGCGGCTGACAGGGGGAATGGTTTTCGGCGCCATCGCCAGCATCGCCCGCAACCGCGCATCGGGCATCAGCCGCGCAAAGGGCCGGGCCAGTTTCGCCCCCGCCAGCGCCAGCCGGAACCGCCCCGGATGCGGGATCACCTGTTTCAGCAGCCAGCGCAGCGCCCGGTCACGCCACGGGCGACGATAGGTCGCCTCGATATGCGCGCGCGCGTGATCGACCAGATGCATGTAATGGACACCCGACGGGCATGTCGTCATGCAGGCCAAGCAGGACAGGCAGCGGTCGATATGTTTCACGGTCTTTTCGTCGGCGGGCCGTCCCGCCTCGAGCATGTCCTTGATCAGGTAGATCCGGCCGCGCGGGCTGTCCAGCTCATCGCCCAGAACCTGATAGGTCGGGCAGGTCGCGGTGCAGAACCCGCAATGGACGCAGGTTCGCAGGATCTGGTTCGATCTGGCGGTGGCCGGGTCTTTCAGCTGTTCGGGTGTGAAATTGGTCTGCATCAGTCGCCCCCCGAAAAGATCCCGCGCGGATCGAATTTCTGCCGCAGCCCCGCCTGCAGCCGGTGCGTCACCGGATCGGGGGCGGGGAGGATCATCGCCGCGCTGCCGCCGATCCGCCGGGCATGACCCCAAAAGCGCTGCAATCGCGGAATCTGGTCGCGTTCCAGCTGCACATGGATCAGCGCGCCGCCCCAATCCACCGACAGCGGCGCGGGAAGCGCGGCGATGATCGCAGGCGCCTCGGACGGTCGGCAGACGATGCGCCACAGATCGCCTTCGGTTTCATCAGTATTTGGGCAAAGAAGATGCCAGGGGTCATCGCCGGTCTCGGTGACATCGCCATGCACGGCAAGCCGGTCCCGCAGGGCAGCGATGCGGATCGCGACCGAGCCTTCCAGCCCCTCAAGCCGGATCAACGCGCCGCGACCGGGCAACCATGCGGCGCCGCTGACCTCGAACGGGCCGGACAGCGCGTCGGTCAGGGCCGGGATCGCGGCGGCGGCATCCAGACCCGGCATGCACAACGTGCGGCGCAGCGGCGGGGCCGGCGCGGTCTTCAGGCTGAGTTCGGTCAGCACGCCCAGACGGCCCCGGCTGCCGGCCATCAATTTGACCAGATCATAGCCGGTGACGTTCTTCATCACCCGCCCGCCATTGCTGACCGCATCGCCGTTGCCGTCGAGGAAGCGAACCCCGATCAACGCGTCGCGCGCGGCCCCCGCCTGCACGCGGCGCGGACCCGATGCGTTCGCGGCGATCACCCCGCCGATCGTCGATCCCGGCAGTCCCGAAGGCTCGAATCCCAGCATCTGCCCATCGGCGGCCAGCGTCTGCTGCACGGTTTCCAAAGGCGTGCCGGCGCGCACCACCAGAGTCAGCGCCTCGGGTTCGTAACGGATGATGCCCGACAGGCCCGACACGTCCAGCCGCGTCCCAAGCCCCTCGCCCGGACAAAGCCGCGTGGCCCCGCCGGTGATCGACAGCGGCTCTCGCGTGTCGCGGATACAGGCGGCCAGCGCCGCTTCGCTGTCAGGCCGCATCCCGGCCCCTGTTCGGTCGCGCGTTTCGTCGGCTGGCCGACACGTCCAGCGGAAACACCTTGGCGGCGTTCAGAAGCCAGCGGGGATCGAACACGTCCTTGACCCGCATCTGCGCCTCGAGATCGGCGGGCGTGTATTGCGCGGTCATCAGGTCGCGCTTTTCGATGCCGACGCCGTGTTCGCCGGTCAGGCATCCGCCCACCTCGACGCAAAGGCGCAAGATATCGGCCCCCAGCGCCTCGGCCCGGTCCAGATCACCGGGGGTATTCGCGTCATGGATGATCAGCGGGTGCATGTTGCCGTCGCCGGCGTGGAAGACATTGGCGACCGACAGGCCGTAATCCTGGGACAGTTCCTCGATCCGGGCCAGCACCCGTGGCAGGGCCGAGACCGGGATCGTGCCGTCCAGGCAGATATAGTCGCCCAGTTGGCCCATCGCGCCGAAGGCCGATTTGCGGCCCAGCCAGATGCGGCGGGATTCGTCCTCGGACCCGCTTTCGCGGAACTCGACGGGATCGAAGCCCTGCGCGATGTCGCGGATCAGGGCCAGTTGTTCATCGATCTCGGGCGCGGTTCCCTCGACCTCGACGATCAGCAGGGCGGCGCAATCGGGGTAACCGGCATGGGCATGGGCTTCGGTCGCGCGGATGCAGGGCCGGTCCATGAATTCGATGGCGACCGGCAGCACACCGGCGCGGATGATCGCCGCGACACAGGCGCCCGCCGTTTCGCTACTGTCGAAGGCGATCAGCACTGGTCGCGCGCCAGGCGGCTTGGGCAGGATCCGCAGCGTCGCCTCGGTCACGATGCCAAGCTGACCCTCGGACCCGCAGACCACGCCCAGAAGGTCAAGCCCGCCTGCCTCGCCCATCGGCCCGCCCAGTTCGACCACCGTGCCGTCCATCAGCACCATGGTGACGGCCAGAAGGTTGTTGGTCGTGACCCCGTATTTCAGGCAATGCGCGCCGCCGGAATTCATGCCGATATTGCCGCCGATCGCGCAGGCCAGCTGACTTGACGGGTCGGGCGCGTAGAAGAAGCCCTGCCCGTCCACGGCGCCCGAGACCGACAGGTTGGTGCGCCCCGACTGCACGCGGATCAGCCGGTCCCCGGGCGCGATCTCCAGCACCTCGGTCATCCGGGCCAGCCCGATCACCACCGCGTCCGCCGTGGGCATCGACCCGCCCGCAAGGCTGGTTCCGGCGCCGCGCGGCACCACCGGCACGCCATGCTGATGACACAGGGACATCAGCCGCGACACCTCGTCGGTGGTGCGCGGCAGCACGACCGCCAGCGGCGCGCAGCGATAGGCCGACAGCGCGTCGCATTCATAGACCCGCGTCTCGGCGGGGTCGTCGATCACCGCGCCGGGCACCGCATCCCGCAGTGCCGCGACGATCGCCTCGCGGCGCGACAGAACCGACGCATCGGGTTCAGGCATCTGCATCATCGCGGCGGCCCCTCCCCTGGCCTCGATGTCCGGCTGGCGCGCGGGACCTGCGCGACGTCATGCCGCGCAACAGCCCCCGCCGTCGGGAAATCTTCGCAAACGGCACGGGGGATGCCCCGAAAAACCTCCGGACCGGGCGCGTGTCCCATGATCGACGATAGAGCGCGCGACCGGGGCTTTCAAGGCGGTGCGGCGCGGCGTAGAACTTAGGTCATGCGGATCGATCTCAGCCTGCCGACGATGTTTCAGACAGCCGATCTGGCCGCGCTCGTGCTGTTGTTCGTCAGCTGGTTCGCCATCGGCTGGGTCACCGAACATCCGCCCGCGGGCAGGCCGTCGGTGTCGATCCTGATGATGCGGTTTCGCCGCGAATGGATGCTGCAGTTCATCACCCGCGATCCGCGCATCTTCGACAGCAACATCCTGGCCAGCCTGCGCGAGGGCACGGCCTTCTTCGCCTCGGCCTGCATGATCGCGACGGGCGGCATTCTTGCGCTGATCGGCAATGCCGAACAATTGCAGGGACTGGCGCAGGAATTCGACTTCTCGCGCGGCGCCGCCGTGCTGTGGGAGGCGAAGCTGCTTGTCACGATGTTCTTCGTGGTCAACGCCTTCCTGAAATTCGTCTGGTCGCACCGCTTGTTCGGCTACTGCGCGATCATGATGGCGGCGGTGCCGAACGATCCGACCGACCCGGTCGCGCCGCAGCGCGCGCAGCAGGCCGCCGACCTGAACATCACCGCCGCGCGCAGCTTCAATTCTGGCCTGCGCAGCGTCTATTTCGCGATGGGATCGCTTGGCTGGCTGGCGGGGCCCTGGGCGCTGATCGCCGGGGTCACGGTGGTCCTGTTCGTCACCTGGCGGCGCGAGTTCGCCTCGGCCTCGCGGCGGGCGATCATGCGCTGCCTGCCGCCGCCGCGGCGGCACGATCCTGCCACACGGCCAGCGTCAGAACCACCGCACCCGCCGCAGTAAGCACGATGCCCACCAGCCCGGGCGCGGCCCATCCCCAACCGGCGGCCAGCGCCAGACCCGCCAGGAACGGCCCCAGCGCGTTGGCCGCGTTGAAGGCGGCGTGGTTCATCGCGGCGGCCATGTTCTGCGCCCGGCCCGCCACATCCATCAGCCGGGTCTGCAACGGAATGACCAGCCCGGACCCGGCCCCCAGCAAGAAGGACGACAGCACCATCAGCGTCCAGTCGCCCACCACCAGCGCGGCAAAGCCCTGCGTGACGGCCATCGTTCCCAGCAGCAGAAAGGCGGCGCGGATCTGGCCCAGACGTTCGGTCAGGCGTCCGGCGGCCCAGATCCCCAGCGTGCCACCGACCCCGAACAGCGCCAGCGCCAGCGGAATCGCCCAGCCCGGCGCGCTGGTGGTCGCCAGCATCGCGGCCGTCAGGAAGGCATAGACCGCGAACAACCCGCCAAAGCCGATCGCGCCGACAGCCAGGATCCACAGAACGCGGGGGTTGCGCAGCGCCTGCACCTCGTCCCAGGGGCGCGCGTCGGGGTCGCCGCCGACACGCGGCGCGACCTTCAGGATCAGCCAGGCCGAAGCCAGTGCCAGCACGCCCGGCAGCGCAAATCCCCAGCGCCAGCCGATGCCCTGTCCCAGCGCGCCCGCCAGCGGCACACCCGCGATATTGGCCACCGTCAGCCCCATCACGATCTGCGCCGCGCCCCGTGCCCGATGTTCGCGCGGCAGGGCGTCGGCGGCATACAGCATCGCAACGCCCAGAAAGCCACCATGCGGCAGACCGGCCAGGAACCGCATCCCGGTCAGCGTGGCATATCCCGGCAGCGCCGCCGCCAGCAGGTTGATCACGCCATAGAACGCGATCAGCGCGGCAAGGTAACGTCGCCGGGGCAGCCGCGCGCCCAGGATCGAGGTCACGGGCGCGCCCACCACCACCCCCAGCGCATAGGCACTGATGACATGACCTGCCTGCGGTTCGGTGATGCCAAGATCGGCGGCGAAATAGGGCAGCAGCCCCATTGCCGCGAATTCGGATGTGCCGATGGCGAACGCCCCCAGCGCAAGCGCAAGGATGGCGTGACGAAGATCACGTGATTGGGTCATGGCGCGGTCCTGTTAGGATGTTAGCCCCAACATCGCGTCCGAACGCTGCCTTGACAAGGGGCGCCGGGCAGGATGCCGGTTTGCGTGTCGTGCAAGCCAGCCCTTACAGATGGCCGCGCCGGACCATGATCCAGATGACCGCGGCGGCCAGTACCAGCAGTCCGAATGTCACCGAAGCGGCAAAGCTGATCGCCCTGCCGCGCCACCGGCTAAGCTCGCCAAGCGGGCGCAGATGTTCTGTCAGCGCCGCGTGGGCGCGGCTCAGCGCGGCAAGGTCAAGCTGGCGGGCGACCTTTGGCTGGGCGCTGATCCGATCGGCCTCGGCCAGCCTGCGCGCGGGCTTTCGCAGCTTGGCCGGCAACGCGCCGCCGCGACGGCGCAGCATCACCTGCAGGGACGGGCGCTCTCCGCGGCGGGCACCGCCGAAACGCGCGACCATCAGCCGCGACACCTCGTCGGCCATCACCCGGATATCCTCGAAACTCTGCACATCGCGGCTCATGGCGCGCAGAATAGACGGGATGGCGGGCGGGCGCCAGACGCCCTAGGATCGGCGGCATGAAACTGAATCGCACCGTCACCGGGCCGCAATCCGGCCTGCCCGTCATCCTGGTTCACGGCCTGTTCGGTCAGGGCCGCAATCTTGGCGCGATCGCGCGTCGGCTGGCCGACGGGCGGCAGGTCGTCACCGTCGATCTGCGCAATCACGGCGACAGCCCGCATGATGCCGATCACAGCTATCGGGCGATGGCCGGGGATCTGGCCGAAACGATCGCGGAGTTCGGCGGTCGCGCCGATCTGGTCGGGCATTCGATGGGCGGCAAGGCGTCCATGGCGCTGGCCCTGACGCAGCCGGACCTGCTGCGCAAGCTGGTGGTGATGGACATCGCGCCGGTGGCCTACCGGCACAGCCAGAACGATCTGATCGACGCGATGCAGGCGATGGATCTGAACGATCTCGATCGTCGCAGCGATGCCGACAGCCGACTTGCGGCGGGAATCGATTCGGACGGGCTGCGCGCCTTTCTGCTGCAACAGCTTGACCTGAAGGCGCAGCCGGCGCGCTGGCGGCTGAACCTGCCGGTGTTGCGCGCGTCGATGGACGAGGTGACGGGATGGCCCGATGACCTGCCGCGCGCCACCTTCGACGGGCCGTGCCTGTTCATGGCCGGAGAGCGGTCGGACTATATCGATGCGCAGGGCGAGGACGCGATGCGCGGCCATTTCCCGCAGGCGCGGCTGGTGACCCTGAAGAATGCCGGTCACTGGATGCATGCGGATGCGCCCGAGGCAGTGGCCGACACGTTGGCGGCGTTTCTGGGCGACGGCTAGCCCTGACCGGCGCGGCAATCCAGATCGAACCGCGCGACGCCGGTATCGCCGGGAATGCGCGTCGTCATGCTGCCCGGAACGACCGCACAGCCGGTGGCCGTGGCCACCGCGCGCGCCATCGCCGCGGGAACGGCGGCGCGCTGTGCCCGGCCAAGATAACCCATCCGGATGACCTCAGCCTCGGAGTCCTTCTGCAGGATCACGAATTCGATGCCGTCCTGGCGCAGTTCGTGGCGGCGCGCGCCCAGCATGTCGGGCGAGCCGCTGGCGCAGGCAGAGATCAGCAGGACAAGGGCGGACATATAATGGCGCATGCGCCGTTCATGACACGGCAACCGTTAACGCAGGGTTAACGCGGTCCCGGCTTTCGCGGACGATGCCCCGGCTCAGTCGGCCTGCTGATCCTCCAGCCGCTCGGCCAGTGCCTCGGCCCGCGCGGCAAGTTCGGCCATCGCCTCCTTGAGGTCGGCGGGAATCACCGGCACCTCGACCCGCGCGGGGTTCGACTGCAGGCGGTTCAGATGCCGCTCGGCCTTCTCGGCACGGTCTTCCATGGTCGCATATCGGTCCGCCAGCATCAGCCCGGCCAGCAGCAGCAGGCGCGGTTCCGGCATCCGCCCGGCCTGTTCCAGAATCTGCTGCGCCTCGCCGTCCAGCAGCGCGGCGGCGCGTTTCAGCAGCTTTTCCTCGCCATCCTGTGCGCCAAGACGATATTCCTTGTGCCCGATGGTGAAATCGACTTCGGCCATTTACCTGTCCCCGCCCCTGGATGCGTCGTCATGATCGCCACCGGACATGTGCCCCGCGTCGTCGGCCTGTTCGGCCACCTCGTCCTCGGGCACGCCGGCGGTGTCGCCGGTGACCTCGGGCAGAACCGCGTCATCCCCGGCGCGCGATGCCGAGGTCGCCGGTCGCTGATCGTCCTCGGACAGCAGGCGTTCAAGTTCCTGCATGATATCGCCCATCTGCGCGATCTCGGCGGCGCGGGCGGCGCGCAGCGCCTCGATCTCGGCTTCCAGCGCGGCGATCGAGGCATCCTCCGAACCGCCTTCGGACGAGGCCGCCTCGATCAGGACACGATTCGCCTCGGCCAGTTCCTCGTTCGCGGCCGAAAGTCGCGCGGCCTGTTCGCTGGCCCCGGTCAGCCGCGTCCGCGCCTCGGCCAGCGCGGCCTCCAGCGGGCCGCCCCGATCCGCGCGCAGCGCCGCCAATTCGCCCGCCAGACGCGCATTCTCGGACTGCAGGTCCTCGATCCGGGTCTCGAACGCGGCCCGGTCGGGCGTGTCCGCAGACGCCTGCGCATCCCGGCAATGCCCGGTCCCGGCCTCCAGCAACTGGTCGATGCGGTCCAGCGCGGCGCTGAGGCGGCGTTCGCTGACGGAAATATCGCTCATCGCGTCGGTCCTTTGTTGGCTCAGTCACGGTTTTGACACCGCCTGCGTCATAAAACAAGAACGGGCGGGAAAACCCCGCCCGTTCATATCTCTGCCGGTCAGGCTTCAGGCAAGTTCTCGCCGCTCGCCCTGCAGACCCTTCACGATCGCCCAGCATGCGCCCAGAAGGATGATGGTGAACGGCAACCCGGTCGAGACCGCCATCGCCTGCAGCGCGGTCAGACCGCCCCCCAGCAGCAGCGCGATCGCCACCAGACCTTCGAAGGTGCACCAGAAGATGCGCTGCGGAACCGGTGCGTTGACCTTGCCGCCCGCCGCGATCGTGTCGATCACCAGGCTGCCGGAATCCGACGAGGTGACGAAGAACACGATCACCAGGACGATCCCGATGAAGCTGGTGATGGCGGTCAGCGGCAACTGGCCCAGCATCTGGAACAGCTTCAGTTCCAGCGCGGCGTCGGTGATGCCTGAAAAGCCGCCGATGGTCATGCTGATCGCGGTGCCACCCAGCGCGGTCATCCACAGGACCGAGATCAGCGACGGCACGATCAGAACCGCGATCAGGAACTGCCGCACGGTGCGGCCGCGGCTGACGCGGGCGATGAACATGCCGACGAAAGGTGACCAACTGATCCACCACGCCCAGTAGAACGCGGTCCAGCCCTGGCGGAAGTTGTCGTCATCGCGCCCGAACGGGTTCGACAGCGGCAGCAATTCCTTGGCGTAGGTTCCAAGATTGCCGAAGAACCCGCGGAAGATTTCCGCCGTCGGACCCACCAGGATCACGAACAGCAGCAGCAGGAAGGCCAGCACCATGTTGATCTCGGACAGGCGCTTGACGCCCTTCTCGACGCCCAGCACCACAGACAGGGTCGCGACGCCGCTGATCGCCAGGATCAGGATGACCTTGGTCATGTCAGAATTCGGGATCCCGAACAGGAAGTTCAGACCGGCGGTCGCCTGTTCTGCACCAAAGCCCAAAGACGTGGCCAGACCGAAGATCGTGGCGAACACCGACAGGATGTCGATGATATGGCCCGGCCAGCCCCATACGCGCTCGCCCAGCAGCGGATAGAAGATCGAGCGCATGGTCAGCGGCAGGCCCTTGTTATAGGCAAACAGCGCCAGCGCCAGCGCGACCACCGCATATATGCCCCAGGGGTGCAGACCCCAGTGGAAGATCGTCGCCGCCATGCCCAGACGGCGCGCCTCCAATTCGTTGCCCTCGGCGCCGCCCAGCGGCGCCCAGTCGGTGCGCACGCCATCTTCCAGCGTGACGCCGCCGAACGCGGTCTGGTAATGGCTGATCGGTTCGCTGACGCCATAGAACATCAGCCCGATCCCCATGCCGGCCGCGAACAGCATCGCAAACCAGCCCGTCAGGCTGAAATCAGGTGTCGCATCCGGCCCGCCAAGTCGCACGGACCCCAGCGGTGTGACGATCAGATACAGGCAAAGCAGCACGAAGACGTTGCCTGCGATCAGGAAGAACCAGTCCAGATTGCCCGTCACGCCATCGCGCATCTGCACGAACAGCGGTTCAAGCTGGGTCGGGAACAGCATCGTCACGACCGTGAACAGCACGACCGAAATGGCCGAAATCGCGAAGACCGGGTTGTGGATATCGAATGGGAACGGCTTCACGCCCTCGATATTGTTCTGGCCGATCTCGTAGTCGGTCTCGATGATTTCGGTGACGCCCTCGGGCTGGGGAATGGCTTCTACTTCGGGTTCGGGTTCGGGCTCGTATCGCCCCTTCAGCGCCTCTTGCTCGCGGCGTTCATCGCCGGGTCGGCCCTTGAGGTTTTTGCGACCGCCCTCTGGTGTTTTCTGGTTTGACATGCGTCCCTTTCTCTTTCTCTATTGGATCGGGTCGTTCGTGCACGGGCACCGGCAAGAAGCTGCCGGTTCGGTCACATACCTCTCACAATTCGCTCAGAATGGCTACCGGCGCGGAAAATTGCGCACGCAAGCGACGGGATCGTGACGGGAAACGACATCCCGGACTGCGGGCTGCGTCATCTTGACGCCTTCTCTGGCCCATGCAGTATCGCGGGCTCTTGGACCGCAAACTTGCCGGGGTGTCATGGGCAAACAGAACCGCAGCTTCGTGGTGATCGGACTTGGCGCGTTCGGCAGCGTCGTGGCGACCGAACTTGCGCGCTTCGGCAACCGGGTGCTGGGCATCGACAAGGACCACAGGCGCGTCGCCGCGCTGGCCGAACAGCTGTCGAACGTCGTCATCCTGGACGCCACGGACGAAGGCGCGCTGCGCGAGGCGGGCGTTGACCGCTATGACGTGGGGCTGGTGTCGATCGGCAACGACCTGGAAAGCAATGTCATCGCCGCGATGAACATGCGCCTGATCGGGGTCGAGACGATCTGGGCCAAGGCGGAAAGCCGCACCCATCACCGCATCCTGTCGAAGATCGGCGCCGACCGGGTGATCCTGCCGGGTCTGGAAATGGGCCGTCATGCCGCGCAGATGCTGAACAACCCGGCGGTGCAGGACTATGTCGCCCTGGGCAACGGCTTCTCGGTCGTCAACCTGCTGATCCCCGAAAGGCTGAAGGGCAGGAAACTCTCGGATCTGAACACCGGACCGGGGATCACGCCGCTGGGACTGATGCGCGGCACCGAATATATCGAACTGCGCGACAATGATCCGGCCCTGCAGACCAACGACCGGTTGCTGCTTCTGGGCAAGCGGGTCGATCTGACGCGGTTCGGCGACCAGCTGTGAGACGCCGTCCGCAGCCGATCGTCGCCCTGCGCCGCTGGCTGGGGCGCACGCCGCCCCCGGCGGTGCTGGCGGTGCTGTATCTGGCGCTGATCGTTCTGGGCGGGCTGGCGCTGAAACTGCCCTTCATGACGCGCCAGACGATCAGCCTTTCGGACGCGCTGTTCACCTCGACCTCGGCGGTGACGGTGACCGGCCTTGCGGTCATCGACACCCAATATGCGCTGACCTTCTGGGGTCAGCTGGTGCTGGCGACCCTGATCCAGCTTGGCGGGTTGGGGCTGATGACCTTCGCGGTCCTCGTCTGGTCGGCGCTGGGGCTGCAGATGGGCATCACCCACCACACCTATCTGCGCGAGGATCTGAACCAGACATCCTACAGCCGGCTGACCCGGCTGGTCTGGACGATCTTCCGCGTCGTGCTGATGGCCGAGATCGCCGGGGCGATGCTGCTGTGTCTCAGCTTCATGCCGGCGACCGGGCTGGGGCCGGGGCTGTGGCACGCGATCTTCCATTCCGTGTCGGCCTTCAATAATGCGGGCTTTTCCACCTTTTCGGCCGGGCTGACGGGCTATGCCACCGATCCGGTCGTGAACCTCGTCATTCCCGCCCTCTTCATTCTTGGCGGCATCGGCTATGTCGTGGTCGCCGACATCCACAACCGGCGCTTCTGGCACGGCTGGACGCTGCACACCCGGCTGATGCTGGTCGGCACCGCGGCGCTGATCGTGATCGGCGTCGGACTGACGGCGATCCTCGAATGGAACAACCCGCGCACGCTGGCGCAGTTCGACAGCGCCGGCGCAAGGCTGACGGTGGCATGGTTCCAGGGCGTGACCACCCGCACGGCGGGGTTCAACACGACCGATATCGGCGGGCTGCACGATTCGACCTCGCTGCTTTACATGGCGCTGATGGTGATCGGCGCGGGGCCGACCTCGACCGGCGGCGGGCTGAAGGTGACGACCGTCGTCGTGATGCTGCTGGCCACGCTGGCGTTCTTTCGCCGCCGCACCCAGATCTGGGCCTTCGGAAGATCCATCGGGCTGGACGAGGTCCTGAAGGTCATGGCGCTGATCGCCATCGCCTCGGTGCTGATCTTCTCGGCGACCTTCGTCCTGATCGCCAGCCACGAGGGGCACTTTCTGGACATCAGCTTCGAGGTCGCCTCGGCCTTCGGCACCACCGGCCTGTCGCGCGGCTACACGGCCGAGCTTTCCGATTTCGGGCGCATCGTCATCATGGTGGTGATGTTCCTGGGCCGGGTCGGTCCGCTGACGCTGGGATTCTTTCTGGCCACCCGGATCACCCCGCGCGTGCGTTACCCCGAGGGTCAGGTGCATCTTGGCTGATCGCCCGGCCCGGCCTATAAGGCCCGCGTCCTGAAAGGAAACCGCATGCGCAAGGCCACCATCATCCGCAACACCGCCGAGACGCAGATCGAGGTGACGATCGACCTCGACGGCACCGGAACCTATGACAACCGGACCGGCGTCGGGTTCTTCGATCACATGCTGGACCAGCTGTCCCGGCATTCGCTGATCGACATGACCATCCGCGCGACGGGCGACCTGCATGTCGATGACCACCACACGGTCGAGGATACCGGCATCGCCATCGGCCAGGCCCTGACGCAGGCCCTGGGCGACAAGACCGGCATCCGCCGCTATGGCAGCTTCCTGCTGGCGATGGACGATTCGCTGGTCCGCGCGGCGCTGGACCTGTCGGGACGGCCCTATCTGGTCTGGAACGTGGATTTCCCCACCCCGCAGATCGGCAGCTTCGACACCCAGCTTGTGCGCGAATTCTTCCAGGCGCTGTCCACCCATGGCGGGATCAGCCTGAATGTCGCGCGTCTGGACGGGATCAATTCGCACCATATCGCCGAGGCCGCCTTCAAGGCCGTCGCCCGCGCCCTGCGCGAGGCGGTCGAGCCGGATCCGCGCATGTCGGGCGCCCTGCCCTCGACCAAGGGCGCGCTATGAAGGTTGCGCTGATCGACTATGACAGCGGCAACCTGCATTCGGCGGAAAAGGCGTTCCAGCTGATGGGCCGCGAGATGGGCGCCGACGTGGTGGTGACCTCGGACCCCGACGTGGCCGCCCGCGCCGACCGCATCGTGTTGCCCGGCGACGGTGCCTTCCCCGCCTGCCGCACCGCCCTGGGCGAGGTGGACGGCATGGCCGAGGCCCTGCGCGAGGCGGTTCTGACGCGCGGCGTGCCGTTCCTTGGCATCTGCGTCGGCATGCAGATGCTGGCGACGACCGGCCATGAATATCGCGAAACCGCCGGTCTGGACTGGATCGGCGGCGCGGTCGTGCAGATCGACGCGCCCGGATTGAAGGTCCCGCATATGGGCTGGAACGATCTGGTGATCGACCACCCGCACCCGGTTCTGGACGGAATCGCGACCGGCGATCACGCCTATTTCGTCCATGGCTGGCAGTTCCGCGTGGCCGACCCCGCGCATCGTCTTGCGCATGTCGATTACGGCGGCGCCGTGACGGCGGTCGTGGGCCGCGACAATATCGTCGGCACCCAGTTCCACCCCGAGAAATCGCAGGCCATCGGCCTGCGCCTGATCGCCAACTTCCTGCACTGGACACCCTGAGGCCGGGGCGCGCGTCAGAGCCGCATTTTCGGCGGCTTCCGGTCCGCCCGCGCGCCGCGCGCGCCACGATGCAATGTCCCGTTAGCCGCCGGGAAACGGCGCCCGGTCCTGTCGGCAGGTCGCGCCGGTGGGCGGCAGAACCCCGTCGATCAGATAGGCCGCGATGTAATCCTGCGCACAGCGGCTGGGATTGATCAGCACGGTATGGCCGAAACCATGCACCACCAGCAGCCGCGCATCGGCCAGTTCCTGCGCCATGCGCACCGATCCGGCAAAGGGCGTCGCCGGGTCGAAACTGTTGCCGATGACCAGAACCGGCGCGCCGGTCGGCCTGTCCCACGGCCCCGGATAAGGGTCGGCGGCGCGCGCGGTCCAACCCTCGCATGATGCGGCCAGCGGCCAGCCGGAATATCCCGCGCGGGCATAGCTGGCCCTGATCTGTGCCGCGATCGCCTCGGCGTCCACCGGGTTGGGGCTTTCCCCGCAGATCACCGAAAGCTGCCGCCCGGCGCTGGTCACATAGGTCTGATCCACGGTCGTGGCGCCCGCGGCCCCTGCCGCTGCGGGCGTCGCGTTGGCGGCATTGTCCGGATCGGGCGCGACCGTCGCCACGTCCGGCGCGGCATCGGCCTGCCACAGCCGTTCCAGAAACTGCGCGACGGCCACGAATCCCGGAAACCGGCCGAAACCCGGCAGCGGTTCGACCGTGTAGATCGAGCTTCCCAGATAGGTCATCAGGTCGCGGTCATCGATCCTGTCGCCATCCAGCGACAGCCCCGCCGCCGCGCGGGTCAGCAGCGTATCCCACTTGGCCCGCGTGGCCTCGGGCGATCCCGCCGAGAAGGCACAGGCCGAGGCGGGCACCGCGCCGCACGCATCCATGAACGCGCCAATGCTGGACTGTCCGGCGAAATCCGACCCGACGCGCACAAAGGTGCTCAGCCCGCCGTCCTCACCCGGCCCCGCCACCCATGCCGAGGGCGAGATGGCACCGTCCAGCACCGCCGCCCTGACCCGGTCCGGAAACATGTTCAGATAGGTCGCGCCCAGGAAGGTTCCATAGGATGTGCCGTAATAGCTGATCGTTTCCTCGCCCACCGCCTGCCGCAGCAGATCCAGGTCGCGGGCGTTGTCGGCGGTCGAGACATGGGCCAGCAGATCGCCAGCCCGTGCCGCGCATGCCTTGCTGAAGGCGGTGCGACCCGCATGGTTCCGCGCCATCTCGGACGGGGTCAGCGGCAGGCCATCGGGCAGGTTGCCGTGCAGGAATGCCGCCTCTTCCTCGGCGCTGGCAAAGCACTGCACCACTGGGGTCGTGCGCCCGCCCATCCCGCGCGGATCCCAGCTGACGATGTCGAACCGGTCGCGCACCTCGTCCGGGAAACCGCCGATCGCGGCGGGCAGATAGGCGGTTCCCGAATCGCTGGGGCCGCCGGGGTTCCAGAACAGCGTGCCGATCCGGTCGCCGGGGCCGCGCGCCGGGGCCTTGATGACCGCCAGATCGAAACCCGGACCGCCGGGATCGCGATGGTCCATCGGCACAGAGGCCATCGTGCAGACCAGACCTTCGGTGCCGGCGGCCCCCTGTTCGGCAGGCGGACAGGCCGCCCATGTCAGGGTGCCGGGCTCTTCGGCGAAGGCAGACGATCCGCAGAACGTCAGAGAAAGGACAAGAACGGCAATCGGACGCAGCTGCATGGCGCAGATCCCCGGATCTTGGCCGAGACTCGCGTCCCGACCTTGTGGACATACATGATGCTATGTCCGGGCCGCGCTTGGGTAAAGACGGATCGGTGCGGCCGGGCACCACACCGCGCAACAGCTGCGCGCGCTAGCTGTGTACAGCCTGTGCACGATTTGTGTCGCGCCGGTGTACGGGTTGTGCCGCCGATTTCCCAGCATTTGCTGGCCGCAGCGCAATCTCCGTCGTCCGGCTGTCATCGCGCAACGCACGCTGCGTTGCGCAACACCGATCAGCCTTCGGCATAGGCGGTGTAAAGCTGATCCACCCGGTCCGTGACTCGTCCCGGCAGCCCGGACCGCAGCGGCCTGCCATCGATGCTGGCCACCGGCGTGATACCGCCCAGCGTGCCGGTCACGAACGCCTCGTCCGCGCCGTAGGTCTGGGCCAGCGTGAAATCCCCCTCGCGCACCGTGCCGCCCGCCTCGCGCCACAGCCGGATGACCGTCGCCCGCGTGATCCCGTTGAAGCAGCACCCCCCGTCCGAGGTCCACAGGTCGTCGCCGCGCACGATGAAGAAATTGGTGGAGTTGCAGCTTGCCACGAAGCCGCGATCGTCCAGCATCAGCGCCTCGTCCGCGCCCATGTCGATGGCCTGGTTCAGCGCCTGGATGAAGTTCAGCCGACTATGCGAATTCAGCCGCAGATCGAATACATCAGGGGTCGAACAGCGAATGGCCGATGTCATCAGCGTCAGACCGCGCGCCTTCCGCGCCGGGTCGGGACGCTTGTATTCGGCAAGGATGACGATGGTCGGCCCGCCCAGGACAAAGCGCGGATCCTGATTGATCGTGGACTTGGTGCCCCGCGTCACCATCAGTCGCAGATGGGTGCCGTCCTGCATCCCATTGACCGACAGCGTCCGATGGATTTCGCCCGCAAGCGCCTGGCGATCCATGCCGATCTGCAGCCGGATCGCGTTCGCGCCTTCATACAGCCGGTCCAGATGCGCCTCCAGCGACAGGATCCGCCCGCGGACCAGACGCAGCCCTTCCCAGACACCGTCGCCCAGGCCGAAGCCCGCATCGAAGATGGATACGACCGCCTGATCGCGCGGCACGAATGCGCCGTTCACATAGACCAGCACCTCGGCGTTGCGCGGATCGGGGGCATAGGCTTGTGCGCTGTCGCGGCTGGCGTCGGTCATGATCTGATGTCTCCTGCGGCACTGCGCCGATATCGCCGCGCCAACGACCATCATCGTGTTGCGGCTCGGCGGTCCTGCTTTGCCGAAAGCAATCATGACCTGTCGATTTGTGCAAGGCGCAGCGATGGTCGTTGCCCCGCGCCGCGCCAGCGATATGATCGCCACGAATCAAGCTGGAATCGCGGGGGACGGATGTCCGTCAACACTGTCTGGGCGATGCTGCCCGCGCTGGCCTCGGCCGGTCTTCTGGCCTTTGGGCTGTTGGCCGCGCAGCCGCCGCGTCCGGCGGACGGCCCGGTTCCCGTGGTCGCCGCGCCAGCCGGCATGTCCGCGCAGTTCATCCCCGGCGCGCAGCCGACATCCGACATGACAGGTCTGGATGCACGCATCACCGGCCGCGCCAGTATCGGGGCGCGTGGATATGAACATCAGTGGCCGGCATTTCACGCCTCTGCCCGGTTTTCGGGCCACAGCGTCGCGGTCGCGCTTGACGATGCCGTCAACAGGTATCGCGTCACGCTGGACGACGCTGCGATCGTGCTGACCAGGCCGGGTGCCGGAATGCTGCGGATCGAAGGGCTTTCCGACGGCCCGCACCAGATCCGCATCGAAAAACTGAGCGAGCGGTCCGAGATCGGCCGCTTCGACGGCTTCTTCCTGCCCGCTGCAGGCACCGCCCTGCCCCCGCCGGCAGCCGTTCCGCTGATCGAGTTCGTGGGCGATTCCGATACCGTCGGCTACGGCAACACGGCGCCGGGACGCGATTGCACGTCTGAACAGCAATATCTGGCAACCGACACCTCGCAGGCCTATGGGCCGATGACGGCGCGGGCGCTTGGTGCGGATTATCGCGTGATCGCCGCATCCGGGATCGGGCTGGTGCGCAATCTGGGCGGCGGTTCCGATCCGGCGATGGCGCAGTTGTATGACCGCGCCCTGCCATCGCGCCCCGACGCAGCCTCGGCCCCAGAGCGCGCGGCCGATGTGGTCGTGATCGGGCTGGGATCGAACGACTTCGCCGAACGACCGGAACCGGATCAGAGCCGCAGGGAACTGCAACGCCAGCGCGACCGCTTTGCCGACGCGCTGCTGCAATTCATGCGCGACCGGCGGGCCGATTCACCCTCGGCGCGCATCGTGCTGTTGGCATTCGGCGAATACGGCGACGATCTGGTCGCCGCGCACAGGCAGGCCCGGAACGCGTTCGTCGCCGAAGGCGATGCCGCCGACCTGCTTGTCCTTCCCGAACTGGCGCGGACCGCCTGTCACTGGCATCCCTCGCTGAACGATCATCAGGTCATCTCGGCGAAACTGACTCGACTGCTCAAGGCCACGTCGGGTCTGCCATAGCGGCCGAAAGCCGTCGCCCGCCGCAGCGCGTCGCTTGCCGCCGGGTTTCCAGTTGGACGATTTTCGACTAAACTGTTCGCGCGCTTCACGAACCATCAGTCCGAGCGATCACTCCATGCATCTTCAGGATCTGCGCCCGCTGACCAACAAGCTGCGACGGATGGCAGGACTTGGTTCGGGCGACCTGACCGATCTTGCCATCGAGCGCTGGGAAATCAGCCCCGCCGAGATCCGCGAGGTGCCGCCCGCGATCTGCCTGCCGGGTCAGGCCGAACGGATCACCCGCACGGAATTCGCGCCGCTGCGCGACGTCCTGATGTCGCTGCACGGCGACCCCTGCGAACACATCCCCGCGACGATGGCCTATCGTTTGCGCGACGTGGATTTCGTCGATGGCGTGCTTTACGCTGGCAACGCGGAACTGCATCTGCGCCGGCGCCGTCGGTCGCCACTGGCGCATCGCAGGCCCCGGCACAGCATCTCGGGCGCGATCTACGAGACGTGGGTAGGCAATCGCTGGTTCGGCAACTGGCTGCTGGATGACTGCCTGTCCTACAGGCTGGCCGAGACCGCCGGTGATCCCGTGACCTCGACACCGCCGCGCGGCGGTCACGTTCCACGCTACGAGGAATTGCTGTCGATGTCGCCCGCGCGCGTCGAGGATGTTCACTTCGACGAACTGATCCTGTTTGACGACCATCACAACAACTCGGGCCGTCTGGCGCGGGCGCAGGACATGCGCGACAGGCTGCTGGCCGGGCGCGATCCTGCGCCGAACCCGGGCGTGTTCCTGTATCGCGGGCGCAGCGGCGATGCGCGGGTGCTGGAGAACGAAGATGAGCTGGCCGAGAAACTTCAGGCGCAATACGGTTTCCGGATCATGTTTCCCGAAGATCACACGGTGGACGAACTGCTGGAAGCCTGTGGTGCGACCCGGATCGTCGCCGGGGTCGAGGGAAGCCAGTTGAATCACGGCATGGCGGTCATGCCGCCGGGCGGCACGTTGCTGACGCTGCAGCCCGCCGACCGCGCGACCACCGCGATGAAGCTGCTGAGCGACCGTTGGCAGCAGCGTTTTGCGATGATCGTGGGCGCCGGACACGCGGGTTCATTCCGCATCGCATGGGACGATCTGCGCCGGACGCTGGACCTCATCCTGTAGTTTTGGACAATTTGGCTGCAATCGATCCAATATGCGCTTGAAATGACACGGCTTGCCGGTCATTTTTGCGGCGCCCTCGGGGGCAGTGCGGTCAGGAGGATGTTCACCCTCCACTTGTTTTCTCGGTTCGGAGTGTTCGATCAGTGTGGGGCGAAATTCGCAAGGATTATGAAAGACATGGCCGCAGGATCAGTGATCCTGCCTTCGTGTCGCTGGCAATCTATCGCTATGGCCGATGGGCATTGCAGCGTGAAAGCCGGGTCGGGCGGTGGTTTGCCAACAAGCTGTACGGTCTGCTGTGCATCCTGATCCTGAACATCACCAAGGTCTGGATTCCCCCCACCGTCAGGATCGGTGACGAATTTCACATCATCCACGCCGAAGGCTCGCTGTCCATCCATCCCGACGTCGTCATCGGCGACCGCTTCGGTGTCATGCACAACGTCACCATAGGCACCAACATGCGCGGCGGCGCGCCGGTGATCGGGGATGACGTGTTCATCGGCGTCAACTCGACCGTGCTGGGACGCATCAAGATCGGAAACCGCGTGAATATCGGCGCGAACACCGCGGTCAGCACCAATGTCCCTGACGACAGCATCGTGATCGGATCGCCCGCCCGCATCTTTCCGAAGCTGCCGATCTTCGCGGCGAAGAAGAAGGAAGGCGAGGCGTGAACGCGACAGGCGATGCATCGATGTGGCGGCTTCTGGCAGACAACCTGCCGCAGCACGCGGACCAGGTCGCGCTGATCGACGCCAAGCGGCAGGCGACCTATGCGCAGGTGACGGACGAGGCCGGTCTGGTCGCTGGCTGGCTGGCGGCCAAGGGCATTCAGCCGGGCGACCGGGTGATCGTCCATCTGCGCAAGGGCATCGACGAGGTGACCGCGATGTTCGGCGCGTGGAAGATCGGCGCCGTCGTGGTCAACGTCAATCATCAGTGGACGCCCGCGCAGCTTTCCTATGTCGCCCATGACTGCCGGGCGCGTGCCGCGATTCTGGGCGCCAATGTGCTGAAGGGCCTGGCCGCCGATCCGCTGCCCCTGTCGCTGGAACATCTTCTGGTCCAGGGCCGCGTGGCCGCCCTGCCCGACAGCGCAACCCTGTGGGAAGCCGTCTCGCCCAGTGCCGCCATCGAACATGTGCCCGACCCCGGCGATCTTGCCGCGATCATTTATACTTCTGGATCGACCGGCAAACCCAAGGGCGTGATGCTGAGCCATCGCAACATCCGCATGGGCGCCATCTCGGTCAGCGAATATCTGGGACTGACGCAGGACGACCGGCTGCTGTCGGTCCTGCCCTACAGCTTCGATGCCGGGCTGAACCAGCTGACCGATGCGTTCCTGATGGGCGCGACGGTCATCCACCAGCCCGTCTCGATGCCGTCCGAGGTGGTGCGCATGGCAGCCGATCATCAGGCGACGACCATCGCCGGCGTGCCGCCCTTGTGGAACCAGGTGGTGCGTTATCTGGCAGACAGCGGCACGGCCTTGCCCGCACTGCGGCGCGTGACCAATACCGGCGGCAAGATCCCCCCGAACATCCTGCAGATGATGCCGCAGGTCTTTCCCGGCGTGGACATCTACCTGATGTACGGTCTGACCGAGGCGTTCCGGTCCACCTATCTGCCCCCCGCGAAATTCGCGGCCAAGATGGGCTCGATCGGGCGCGGCATCCCCAATGCGCAGATCTTTGTCGTCAAGCACGGCGAAGGCGTCGCCGGACCCGGCGAACAGGGCGAACTGGTCCATGGCGGCCCGCTGGTCAGCCTTGGCTACTGGGAACGTCCTGAACTGACCGCCGAAAAGATCCGCGTGCTTCCTGAATTGCGCGATCACCTGGGCGACGCGCCGGTGGTCTGTTCGGGCGATCTGGTGCGCGTGGACGATGACGGCGATCTGTGGTTCGTCAGCCGGATGGACGACATGATCAAGACCCAGGGCTTTCGCCTGTCGCCGACCGAAGTCGAGGATATCCTGTCTCAGTCCGGCATCGTCACCGATGTCGTGGCGTTCGGTGTGGACGATGACGATGCCGGACAGGTCGTGCATGTCGCCGCCTGCCTGATCGGCGATGCCGATACGCCTGCCTTGCTGACGCACTGCCGCCGGGCCATGGCGCATTACATGGTTCCGCGCCATATTCACGCGTGGCAGGGTGCAATGCCCCGAACCGCCAGCGGCAAGCTGGACCGCCCCAATATCATTGCCGCGACGAAAGCGGCCCACCAGAAGGACGCCACATGAGCATGACCGCCGAAGACCTGATCCGCTTCATCCGCGACGAATTGAATGTCGAGGACGACATCGATGCCGAAACGGAACTGTTCTCGACCGGGGTGCTCGATTCCGTCGCGATGATGAACATCATCGGCTTCGTCGAGGAAAAGGCCGAAATCGAGGTGCGGCCCGCCGACGTGACGCTGGAGAATTTCGACACCTGCAAACGGATCGTGGACTACGCGTGTGACCAGGCCTGAATCCGACATCGACCGCATCCTGACAGACGCTGCCGACCGTTTCGGCACGCCGTCCTATGTCTATCTGACGGATCTTGTCGAAGACCGCATCGCCGCGCTGGAATCCGCGTTCGGACGCTGGTTCCGGCTGTCCTACGCGATGAAATGCAACCCGAACCCGGCGCTGCTGTCTTGGCTGCGCAGCCGCGTGCCGTTCATCGACGTGTCATCGGGCGGGGAATTCCTGCTGGCGCAATCGGCCGGCTGGGAGGCGGAACACGCCAGCTTTACCGGACCCGCCAAGCGCGAGATCGAACTGCGGACGGTGATCCAGGCCGGACTGGGCGAGCTGGTCGTCGAATCGCTGCGCGAGGCGCGTCTGGCCGACCGCATCGCGGCCGAGGCGGGCCGCCGTCAGGATGTGGTGATCCGCATCGCGCCCGACCGCGTGCCGAAGGGTTTTGGTGACCAGATGGCCGGCCGGCCCAGCCCCTTCGGCATCGACATCGAGGAGGCCGAGGCGGCACTGGCCGAGATCATCGCGCTGCCCAACCTGCGCGTCGCGGGGCTGCATATCTATTCGGGCACGCAATGCCTGAAACCGGCCTCCATCGTCGAAAATTGGGGCATCTTCATCGGTATTTTCCGCGAACTGTGCGCCGCGCATGATCTGCGGCCCGACCGACTGATATTCGGATCCGGCCTTGGCATCCCCTATCACCCCGGCGATCAGGCGCTGAATCTGGACGAGGTCGCGGCCGCCGCCGCGCCCGAACTGGACGCGCTGAAGGCGGAACCACGCTTTTCGGACACCGAACTGGTTCTGGAACTGGGCCGCTACCTGGTCGGACCGGCAGGGTATTTCGTCACGCGCGTCACCTCGACCAAGGATTCGCGCGGCGCGCGGATCGCCATCTGCGACGGCGGCATGAACGGACATCTGGCCGCGTCGGGCCATTTCGGCATGGTGCTGCGCCGCAACTATGTGATCCACCGCGTCGGCGGTGGTGAGGGCGAGGAAAAGATCGACATTTCCGGGCCGCTCTGCACCTCGATCGACAAGCTGGGCACGAATGTCGTGCTGCCCCGTGTCGAGGAAGGCGACCTGATCGCGATCCATGCCAGCGGCGCCTATGGGCCGACGTCCAGCCCGGTGAACTTCATCAGCCACCCGACCCCGCGCGAAGTGCTGGTCACGGGCGGTCAGATGACCGACGCCACCAGGATCGAAGGCGCGGGCCTGCGCGACTGATCCATGCGGCGGCGCATCTGGACGCCGCCGCCGCGATCGGGTTCTGTGGTCGCCATCACGACGACGGAGGCCACGATGGACGACCTGGAAACACGCATCGCGCAAGCACGCGGCGACGAACCCGCCGATCTGATCCTGCGCGGAGGCCAGGTCTTCGACCTGATCACCGGCGAGATGCTGGACGGCGACGTGGCGATCTGCGGCGACCGGATTGCGGGCATCGGGGACTATGACGGTGACAGGGTGATCGACGTCACCGGACAGGTGCTTGTGCCCGGCTTCATCGACACGCATCTGCATGTCGAAAGCAGCCTTGTCACCCCGTTCGAATTCGACCGCTGCGTGACGCCGCGCGGGATCACGACGGCGATCTGCGATCCGCACGAGATCGCGAATGTGATCGGTCTGGACGGCATCCGCTATTTTCAGGTCGCGTCACGGCATCTGCTGATGGATCTGCGCGTGCAGCTGTCATCCTGCGTGCCATCGACCGAAATGGAGACATCAGGCGCGCGCATCGAGGCGGACGACCTGCAGGCGATGATGGACCATCCGTCGGGGATCGGACTGGCTGAATTCATGAACTATCCCGGCGTGATCCATCGCGACCCGGCGGCGATGGCCAAGCTGCGGCTGTTCGCCGGCGGCCATATCGACGGGCATTGCCCGCAATTGTCCGGGCGCGACCTGAACGCCTATGTCGCCGCGGGCATCCGGACCGAACACGAGGCGACGACCGCAGAAGAGGCGCTGGAAAAACTGCGAAAGGGGATGCGGGTCCTGATCCGCGAAGGGTCGGTCAGCAAGGACCTGCAGGCACTGCAGCCGGTGCTGACCGAACGGACCGCGCCCTATATGTGCCTGTGCACGGACGACCGGAACCCGCTGGACATCGGCGAACACGGGCATCTGGACTACATGATCCGCACGCTGATCGCGATGGGCACCCCGCCGCTGGCCGTCTATCGGGCGGCATCGCTGTCGGCGGCCGAGGCGTTCGGGCTGAAGGATCGCGGTCTGATCGCACCGGGCATGCGCGCCGACATCGTGGCGCTGGACAGTCTGGAAGGCTGCAACGCCTCGCTGGTGTTGTGCGGCGGTCGCGTGGTCGATGACACGGCCTTTCTCGGACGTGAAACCATTCCTCCGGTCGGGCGCGGCTCGGTCAAGGCACCGAGCGTGGCTGCCGGCGATTTCCGCTGCACTGGCAATACCACGCGGACGCCGGTCATCGGGATCATGGAAGGCAAGATCATAACGCAGCATCTGAACGAGGAGATCGCACCACAAGATGGCGACAAGCGTCCCGACCCCGGCCGCGATCTGCTGCGCATCGCGGTGATCGAACGACATGGGCGGAACGGCAATATCGCGACGGGCTTCGTTCGCGGCTTTGGCATGAAACGCGGCGCGATCGCCGGAACGGTCTGTCACGACCACCACAATATCGCCGTGGTCGGGGCGGACTACGATGACATGGCGCTGGCGGCCAACCGCCTGTCCCAGATCGAGGGCGGCTTCGTGGTCACCGACGGCGGCCGGATCCTGGCCGAACTGGCGTTGCCGGTGGCAGGGCTGATGAGCCTGGAGCCCTTCGAGACGGTGCGCGACGGTCTGGCGGAACTGCGCGACGCCGCGAAGACCCTGGGCGTCGAGCTGGAAGAGCCTTTCCTGCAGCTTGCATTCCTGGCGCTGCCGGTGATCCCGGCATTGAAGATCACCGATCGGGGCATGGTGGATGTCGAGGCGTTCGAGATCATCGCCGGTTAGCATGCCGATCTGTGGCGATCCGGGATGTCGGCCGCCAGCGGCGGCGATGACCGGGGGCGCTGCCCCCGGACCCCGGGGGTATTTAGGCAAAGAAGACGCGTGACATGCCTCAATCGTGGCGGATCACCATGGTGCGGGTCGCCGCGAATTCATAAAGCGCGTCGAAGCCCTTTTCGCGGCCATGTCCGGATTTCTTCATGCCGCCGAATGGCAGTTCTATGCCGCCGCCCGCGCCATAGGCGTTGACGAAGACCTGTCCGACCAGGATCTGGCGCGCGACGCGGATCGCCCGGGATCCATCACTGGACCAGACTCCCGCCACCAGACCGTACTCGGTGTCGTTGGCCAAGGCGATGGCGTCGGCCTCGTCCGCAAAGCTCATGACCGACAGTACCGGGCCGAACACCTCTTGTCGCGCCAGCGGATGGTCGCGCGGCACGGGACCATAGGCACGCGGCGCGATCCAGTTGCCGCCCGTGACCACGCCCGAATCGATGCGGCCCTCGGCGATCAGCGGTATGCCGTCGGCGTCCGCCTGCGCACAGAACCGCCGCACCCGGTCCATCTGCCGTGGATTGATCAAGGGGCCAAGATCGCGGTCGCTTTCGGGATCTGCGGCGGTAAGCCCTGGAAATTCGGCGCGCAGCCGTTGGGTCACCGTCGCCAGCAGGCTTTCCTGAACCAGCAGCCGCGCCCCGGCGGAACAGGTCTGCCCGGCATTCTGGGTGATCGCCTTCATGACCACAGGCAAGGCGCGGTCCAGATCGGCGTCCTCGAACAGGATCTGAGGGGATTTCCCGCCCAGTTCCAGCGTGCAGCCGACATGATTCCGCGCCGCCGCGATCTGGACGGCGGCACCGATTTCGGGACTGCCCGTGAAGCTGAGAAAATCGACGCCGGGATGCGCCGCAAGCGCCGCGCCGGCCTGATCGCCCCGCCCCGGCACGCAATTCAGCGCCCCGGCAGGCAGACCCGCCTCGCGCAGGATCTCGCATAACCGCAGCGGTGTCAGACAGGCGTCCTCGGCCGGTTTAAGCACGCAGGCATTGCCCATCGCCAGCGATGCGGCAATCGTGCGGCCGAACATCTGGGCAGGATAATTCCAAGGGATGATATGCCCGGTGACCCCGAACGGCACATATTCGGTGGTGACGAAATGGCCCGGCAGGAACGGAATCGTGTCGCCATGCAGCTTGTCCGCGGCTCCTCCGTAGAATTCCAGATAGCGCGCGGTCGCCGCGATATCGGCCCGTGCCTGGGACAGCGGCTTGCCGGTGTCGCGGGCCTCCAACGCGGCAAGCTGGTCGTGGCACCTGATTACAAGATCCGCCGCGCGCGTCAGGATGCGGCCGCGCTGCGTCGCGGTCATCTGGCCCCAGTCGGCTTCGCGTGCGCGCCGTGCGGCCGCGACCGCCGCCGAGATATCGTCGGCATTTCCGGCCGCGATGCGGGTGAACACCTCGCCTGTCGCGGGGGCGACGACATCCAGCGTCGCGCCGCTGGCCGATGCGCGCCAGTCGTTGTCGATGAAGACCCCGTCAGACACGGCTGCCGGGCTTGGGTTCGGGGACTGAAGGTTCATGTCATCTCTCCTCGCGGCAGGACAGTTGCGCATCGCGATCTTGGGTGCAAGCGGTCCGGGAAAGATGCATTGCTGACCGGCGACGGGCTGCGAGCATGTCACGCAGCAACAGGTGGTCCGCAAACGCACCGGTTCACCGGCATTCGCCATATTGTCTCTGCGATCTGCGTCATGTGAGATTGCGCAGCCATCATGGAATCGCTAGACAGTCGGTGCCCCGCATCCCGATCCGGCTATCGCCGTTTGGCGCGGGGCGCTGGTCGGAAATGTCGCGACGAAGCACACGGCCCGGCCCCGTAGCTCAACTGGATAGAGCAAGCGCCTTCTAAGCGCTAGGTTCCGGGTTCAAGTCCTGGCGGGGTCGCCACCATGCCTGCCCTGGTGCCACGCCATGCATGGAAATTGATCGGTTCGCTGTATGGCGCGCGTCAGAGGAACGAATTCGGGTGGATCAGGGAAATCCCACTGATCGTCGCAGGAACCATCCTTTCGCTCATTGGACAGGGAACGGCTGGAATAGCTGGAACAAACAGGTTTTCTCCGCGACTGGTCTGCGGCGAGCTGCCACCCGGCAGACGATTTGTCGGCGGGACCTGACGGGCCAGGTCGCGAACCGGCGAATACTGACCAAGCTTCCGAGCCTGCGCATGAGATCCGCGAACGGCCCGACCCAGACGAACGACCAAGTCACCACCAATGTGAAGAGCCGCAAAGGCGGATGAGGTCAACGATGCGATGACATACGATCCCGGCGAATGCGACGACGCCCGAAGCTCAATCTACCGCTGAGCGCGTTGTTTTCTTGGGCCCTGAAGGCAGCACGAAAATCAGCTTAAGCGCCTGATTTTTATGGCTCCGGCGGTAGGGGCCCCTCCGCGCAGCCAAGTCCCCTTGATTTCAAAGGAATTTCCGACGCGGCCGTGCACCGGCTCCGGGCAGACTCCAAGATGTGCCCGGAGTCGTGGCGTACTCCGGGCACCAAATCAAGCACTGAAAATTGTTACGGGATGTAGCCACGCAGGTGAGCTCTACCGGGCCAGCCTTAGGGGCCCCACCAGCCTTGTTGTGCCCTCGGTTCCGATATGCCCCGAGCGGTCCTTAGCCATCGACCAATACCTTCGCAAGCTGGCGAGAAGCTCGCCCATCTGGACTGCGAGGACCCACTGCGTGACGGAGATGACGAATACCTGCCTCTCCCCAACGGGGTCTGGGACGGCGAGCTCGCCACGCTGGTATCCGATCCCGCTTGGGGACCGGCCCTCGTGGGCGCAAAGAAAGGTCGCTTCCAGTCTTCTCTGTGCGCACCTTCTTGGGTGAGGAGGAGATGCGGCCGAGGGTCTGGCACGGCGGCTGGTCCGAGGCACCGGCGCGCCGCGCGCCGCCACAGTCCCCTTGCAGACCGCTCCCTCGGCCGCATGATGGCCGTCCGGATCGAAAGGACCAGACCGTGGAGTTCCTCCACGTGGCTGATCTCCACCTCGACTCGCCGCTCAAGACCCGAGCGGCGCGCGACAGCGCGTCGGGAGATGAGACTGCACGCGGCGTCGCGGCGGGTGCTTGCGCGACTTGTCGATGCGGCCGTGTCCGAGGCTTGGCCCCCGTGCTCTCCGCCTGGGACACCTTCGACAGCGACGGAAGTCCCGGTTATTTTGGGGCCTCCGCTTTCGCCCAGATTGGGCGACCTTAGCGTGGGGGTTCATTCTCGCGAAGCAAACAACACCGAGCTTTTCATTGTTGAGAGAAATGAACCAACCTGCCTCAATTACGGCACATGGGTCGCTTCGAATACATGCTGCGAATCGACTTCTCTGGATTTGTTTGCCGCGATTACGCAGAAAGAGAGAAATTGCAGGAGGGCAACATAGTGATCACCGCTTCACCACAGGTTCTCAAGTTCGAAAAAGAAATTCGAGACCGCAAGTCGAACTACGACAACTTGGAACAGGTTGCCGCGGCAGTGAGAGAGAACCTCGAGAGCTGGGGCATGAGTTTCACCGAGCAGATGATCTCGGACCTCGACGAGGCAGTGCAGAGGGTGCGAGCAACGGAGCAGGATGTCGTTATTCTCCGGAAGAATTCGATAATCTCGGATCGGGAAAAATGGTATGACGGTCCTCGAGGCAACGATCGTCATTGGCCCGCGCTCCACGCCTATCTGCTGAACACGAAAGGCTGGGCCGAAGAGACGATCCGGTCGCTGGATGAAGCGTCCAACGAAGTGGTTTCACTCCTCGACAACCCCTCGAAGGATCAGTTTCGATGCCGTGGGCTTGTTGTCGGTTATGTCCAATCCGGAAAGACGGCCAACATGACGGCCGTGATGGCGAAGGCCGTCGATGCTGGCTACAACCTGATCATCGTACTGGGCGGCGTGACGAATAAGCTCAGGAAGCAGACCCAGGATCGCTTTGCCAAGGACGTAGTCGGAAGGCACAGGCACCTGTGGGAGCTTTATACCACCAGCGACGAAACTGGAGACTTCAGCCACCCCGCAAACGGCGCCTTCACGATGCCGCATGAGGGTCATGCGCAGCTCATCGTGATGAAGAAGGAGGTCAGCCGCCTCCGTGCCTTGCGTAAGACGATCAGGAAGACCCCGAAGATCGTCATGGACAAACTGAAGGTTCTGCTGATCGATGACGAATGCGATCAGGCGTCTGTCAATTCATCGAGGGGGGATTTCGACATGACCCGGATCAACGAGGCGATCCGGCAAGTCTTGGCCGAACTACCGGCAGTTTCGTATGTCGGGTATACCGCGACTCCCTTCGCGAATGTCTTCATCGATCCGTTCCCGTTCAATCAGGAGGAACTGGACGATCTGTATCCTGCCGACTTCATCACGGCGCTCGAGAAGCCGATCGGTTACTTCGGGGCGGCAGAAGTATTCGGAAGCGACTCGGCCGAAGAAGAGGACGACGGTCGCGACATGGTGCGGCTGCTTGCCAAGAACGACCCGGACCTGATCCGACCAACCAGAAACGACGGGAAGGAAAGCTTCCGTCCGATCATGACGGCAAGCCTCGAGAACGCGATCATGTGGTTCCTCGCCAGTTGCGCGATCCGGCGGTCACGTGGGCATCAGGACCAGCACATGTCGATGCTGGTTCACTCGTCGCAGTATGTCGCCCAACACGATTACATGTCCGACCTGATCAGAAACTGGATCGAAACGCATGGCCCCGACATCGTTTCCGGTTCCGGAGAGACGGGCGCACGGTTCGACGCGCTTTTCCTTGACGAGGTCGAGCGCACGGCGCCTCCGGGCGCGGACCGCATTCCGGAGAGTCTCGAGGCCGTCCGTGACTATCTGCCGGATGTTCTGGACGCGCTGACCTTCCCGGTCGAAAACGGGAGAAGCGATCGGCGGCTCGACTACGAGAAGGGTCCCGTCACCTGCATCGTGGTCGGCGGCACGGTCCTTGCGCGCGGCTTGACGCTGGAGGGGCTGACCGTGTCCTATTTCCTCAGGACCTCGAAACAATACGATACGCTTCTGCAGATGGGGCGCTGGTTCGGATACCGGCCCGGCTATGACGACCTTCCGAGGCTGTGGACGACCGCGGATCTGATCGCGAACTTCCGGGCGCTGGCGCGAATCGAAGAGGAGATCCGGGAAGACATCGCCGAATATAACAACCGTAATCTGACGCCTATGCACTTCGCCGTGAAAGTCCGGTCGATTCCCGGCATGGCCATCACGTCGGCAGCAAAGATGAAGCATGTCCATCGCACCAGCATGAGCTACGACGGTCAGCATGTTCAGACGATCCGCTTCGATCACAGGAAGGCGGATGTTCTGCGGGGTAACTGGCGCGCTGCAGCAAACCTTGTGGACGCCTGCATCGAGGGAGCCGGGACGAGATCGAATGAAAATAGCCACGTGCTCTTTCGGGAGGTGCCATTCGAAGCGATCCGGAGTTACTTCGTGGCAACCGAGATCTGCAACGAGCACATGGATCTGAAAAAGCCTCATCTTCTCGGCTATCTTGACGAGATGGGAGAGACATTCGGACCTTGGAACGTAGCTGTCATGCAACCGCGGAGCGACACGAGATCCACGCGGGAACTCGGTGAACTCGGGCAGGTCGGGACGATACGTCGTTCGCGGCTGGAGGCGTCCCCGGATCACTACGCGGACATAAAGGCGCTCATGTCCAAACGAGACGTCCTTGTCGATGCGGAGCCCAAACGCATCACTGATTTCGACGGCAAGGAAGACTGGACGAACCTGAAGTCCCTTCGGCCCAAGGTGCCTTTGCTGCTGCTTTACCCGATCGATTCCAAATCTCCACCGAAGGGGCCAGCGAAGACGCGTGTTCCTCTCGACGCGGTCGAGGATGTAATGGGTTTCGGTATCGTCTTTCCGGGGCAGAAGGATCGCTCGGGCGGCTACTTCGCTGTGGAACTGGATGCGCCAGCCGCGGATCAGTTCGAAGAGGACGAGTTGGAGGAAATCGGCGAACCGCGGGAGCCTCAGGATGCCTGACGGCGCACGGGAGTTCTGGAGCCGGTTGAGGTCGACAGGTGGTGGTGATGGACGGCTCGAGGTGCCGACCCTGAACACCGGCGTCGAGACGGGATACGGTCCGGCTCTGTATGCCGTGGGGCCGGATGGCGAGCCGCGCCTGCTTGTTCCCTTCGGCAGAAGATCCCCGCCGAAGGATCTGGGGTCGGGGCCGAACCTCTTCGCCGGTATCAGCACGTTCACGATGGACGGAAGCTCGGTGTCCTTCATCGACGTGATGGTTTCGGAGCGGAAACTCGACAACGTCTTCGCGGAGCTCGCAGGTGAAATCCTGATCAGGCTTCGCGACGGGCAGGCGCCTGCCAAGGCCGTGTCGGGAACGATATCGGATTTCCGGGCACTGCTGATGGGCCGGGGCCGCAAGGATCCGTCGTCGGCAGAGGTCATGGGGCTGGTCGGCGAGTTGCTGATCCTGAAACGGATAGTGGATCTGAAGCCTGGCGCCATTTCATCGTGGACTGGGCCCTTCGGCCAGCGACACGACTTCCGGAGCGGTGATCGTGCGCTGGAGGTGAAGACATCGGGACGCGCGGATGCCGGGCATCTGGGCATCAACGGGATACTGCAGCTCGATCCGCCGGAGGGGGGCACACTACTTCTGACGCACGTTCGCCTGGAAAGGGCGGAGGAGGGTAACCTGTCTGTATCCGGTCTGTGCAAGTCGATCGTAGAGGCTGGTGCCGACTCCCACCTTCTGACCGAGGCTCTGGGCAAGCTTGGGTGCGACGCGCCTGATGACGACAGGTGGAACCGCACGCGTTTCTCTTTCGAAGGCTTGGACATCTATCGCGTAGAGCCGGGGTTTCCGCGACTGACGCCCGATGATTTCTCGGCCGCTGTCTTGCCGGCAGGTGTCGCGAAGCTTTCCTATGAAATCGATCTTTCGCATGCTCGCGACTTCCTTGTTCCTCACGAGGATATGGAAGGGTTGCTGAAAGGATTTCCGGAATGAAGTCTATGGAGCTTTACAGCGAACCTTTCGCCACGACGGGAAATATTACCGGCGAGGGCTTCAGACGGCTTCTCGGGCGGCCGGCGCTCGGGCTTCTGCAGACGGTCATCCGCGAAGCGTTGCAGAACTCGATGGACGCCACGCTGCCGGACCAAGGACCGACGGTTATGCTGCGAAGCCGGGTTCTTCGGGGCGAGGAATTCGCTGCGCTCCGCGGTCGCGTGTTCGCGGAAATTCCGAAGGACGCCGACGCTGCTCTTCTTCAGGAGGAGCTGATGGGAGAAAGCCTCGAGGTCTTCGAGATCGCTGATTTCGGGACAAGCGGGCTTTCGGGGCCAACCCGAGCGGACCTTGTGGCGGATGGGCCGGAAGATCCGGATTTCGTGAATTTCATGCGGAATGTCGGCGCCGCCCGCGACACCCGTCATGGCGGTGGAACATATGGTTACGGCAAGACGTCGCTTTATGCGTTGAGCCGCCACTCGACAATTCTCGTCGACAGCCAGACGACCTGCGACGGCCTTCCGGTTCGCAGGCTCATGGCATGCCGCCTTGGCGGAACCTTCGCGGCGATCGAAGGTGACGTGCGGAAGCGATTTACTGGGCGACACTGGTGGGGAAGTCTCGACGGTACGAGCGGAGTGGAGCCGTTCTCAGGGGATGAGGCTATTCGTCTGGCAGGCTTGCTCGGTCTGCCCGAACGAAGCGCCGAAGCGACAGGGACGACGATCATGATCGTCTCGCCCCGCCTCGATGAGGAAGACGACGAGGATGAGCGGCTCCCGGTCGGTCCGCATCTGCTCGAGACCGTCCTCTGGAATTTCTGGCCGAGGATGTGCAGGGACACGCCGTGTCATCGGAAGCTCTCGGTGTCCATCGACGTGGACGGACAGAACGTCCGCGTTCCCGATCCGGAAGACTATCCGCCGCTCGATCATTTCGCCCGGGCGCTTTCGGACATCAGGTCAGGTGGCGGCCAGATCGTCCGCAGCCAGCGTCCGGCCATGGATCTGGGCCGAATTGCCATGGTCAAGGGGTTGCGTTCCGATCGGAATCCGGCCGCGCTGCGTGCCGATAGCCCGTTCCCGAAACAGGCCAGCCACATCGCGCTGATGCGGCCGGTCGAGCTGGTCGTCAAGTATGTTGAAGGCGAGGCGTTCTCGGATGCACGGTTCGAATGGGGGGGCGTTTTCGTCTGCTCAGATGACGACGAGGTCGAAGCGGCATTCGCCGACGCCGAACCACCGGCGCATGACGACTGGATCCCCGACAACCTTCCCAAGGGACGCTCGAAGACCTTCGTGAACGTCGGACTGAAGCGGATCAACGAAGCGGCGCGCACCTTTGCCATTCCGTTGTCCGCTTCGGGGCAGTCGGAGGAAAGAGGGCAGTCCCTGGCGACGACGGCGACGCTCATGGGCCGGTTGCTGGAGGGGGGATCGGCCAAAGGTCCCGGCCGCCGATCCGGCGGCGGCGGAGGTGGAACGACGAAACGGACAAGAGTGTCCTCGCCCCGCTTCTCGCGTCTGGAAATCGATGCCGGGCGAAAGGTCGCCGTCTTCGAAGCGGATCTGTCGAACGATGGAAGGTCGCCGGATCTTGTCCTGAGGGCAGTGCCGCATCTGGTCATGGATGGGGGCATCGCGTCTTCGGATGATGTGGACGTCGGCTTTACCGGGCAGGTCCTCGACCTCACCGTCGCGGACGCGACGGAGCCGGGCGAGAGCATGGCAATCGGCACCATGGCGGGCAGGGTCGTCTGCAGGGTGCCCGTGCCCGACGAGGCGGCCATCGGGTTGCGGCTGTCGCTTGAGGAGGCGGGCACATGAATCAGCGTGTTGCATTTCCCTTCAGCCGTCTTGATCCGGCCTCAGTGGGGTTCATGGGGTGGCGGATCGGCGATCCGGGTGAACCGCTGGTGCCGGCAACCGATATCTTCGAAGGCTGGGATTATGAACGGGACCTGGAGGTCAGTGTCGGTTTCGAGATCGATTTCGAGCGGGCGGCGGCGCAGCTCGACATTCCGCTCGACCAGCTTTCGATGGCCCTTGTCCTGAAAGCCGGAACCGGCTCAGGGAAGATGCCCAGAAGAATGGAGCGGATCCAGACGCGAAAGCTTGTGCCTTCCGCCCCGGAATTCGAGGTGCGTGCTGTCGTGACGGGATCGCGCTTGTCCGGGCGCCTTCTGCTGGAGGCCGGGATCTTGCTGGATGCAGAGCCTGCCAGTCCCGGTGCGCTTTCGCCGGCAATGCCGGGCGCCAGACTCTGGACAGACCGCAAGGACATCCTTCTCGAGGATGGCGGAGCGGCACGCTTCCCGCTCGAGACCATCAGTTTCGCGTCAGCATTCGCCGGCCAGCCGCATGCCTCGGCACCTTGGTATGTGCATTGGCGCAGCGGCTTGCTTGACGCTGACTTCGGCGGTGCCGTGCGGGTCTACGTGAACGCCGACAACACCGAACTCTGCGAACGCTTCGTTGCTGGTGATCCGGTGACGGTCCAGGCGGTGCTGGGGGATGTGATGTCCCAGATGATCGAGAACGTTGTCGCCATGCCCGATTGCGACGAGGCGCTCGAGGACTGTGTCGAGGGCTCGGTGGGGGATCAGGTCAGGAACTGGCTGGACTTGGCGTTCCCTGGGCAGTCCCTTAACAAGATCAGGGCGGAGATGGCCGGCGCTCCGGGACGTTTCCGCGCAACAATCATGGCTGCTGCACAGGTCGGAGAGGGCGAATGACACGTGTCCTGCTGTTGCCTCGCCTGAACGAGCTGGGCGTGATGAGGATCATCGACGACGTCGGTAACGAGATGCCGACCGCGAAAGAAGTGCTCGATATCCTCGACGAGCATTCCTCCTGCCTCTGGTTCGCCCCCAGCGGGGGATCGGTCAGTGTCGAAGCCGCTGTCGATATTGCCCGGGACATCAGGCAGATCGCGGAAAGGCACGGGTTTCCGGAGAGCTCGGACCAGAAGTCGCGCTCTGCATTCGACGCGGAAGTGACCACCTGGCTCGGCGATCAGGACATCCTTTCGACAGGCGAGGCCTTGAGGGACGACGTCTGGGCGTTCCTTTCGTCGGCGCTTCTGGCCGATGTCGTCTCGTGGCGGTTCCCTGATCGCAATCTGGAGCGCTTTCGGGGCGGCGTGCGCAATGCGTTCCAGAGACTCTGGATCCGTGGGGTCACCCTCGATCTCGGCCCCGGCTCGGTCGACAGGTGGCAGTTGGTGCACGCCCTGAGTGAAGACGCGATGGTTCAGATCTTCGAGCGCGCATCACTTGCCGGGGACCGCAAGCTGGCCCGAGCCATTGCGTCCGCCTGGATGGTGACATCCGGGCGGATCGGCCGCGGGCGCATGGAGGAAGTGATGCGTGCCGCCACGAAGATGATCAGGCTGCGCAACGAGATCATCGATCTCGGGGAGTTGGAGCAGTCGGTGCTGAAACGGGAGATCGAGAAGATCTTCTTTCGCGTGGCAGGCGTGACGGACGACTTTCCCGCGTCGCGCCCGCTGGCAACGGCGGACAGCTGAGCCGCAACCTATAGCGTAACACCGGGTTCAATCGACGAGCCGCAGGACGGCCTTCGCTATCTGATAGGCGAGATAAGGGGGAACAGCGTTCCCAACCTGATGATACTGCATGGTCCGCGGACCGCAGAAGAAGTAGTTGTCGGGAAAGGTCTGAAGCCGAGCAGCTTCTCGCACGGTGAGAGAGCGGCATTGGCATGGGTCAGGATGTATGAAATAGTGTCCGTCCTTGGATATATGGCTCGTCACAGTCGTCGATGGACGCGTCGCGACCTGTGTCCGGAAGCGGTCCGCGAAGTCTCCCGAGCCGCGGTTTCGATGCTCGGGCTGCAGAAACTCCGGAAACTGCGAGAGCTTCGGCGCCCGGTCATGAACGTGGGAATACGCCGCCGAGAACAGATATCGGCCCAAGTCTGCGGGGATGTGGCCCCGGGTCTCGTGGTGAAGCGTCACGTCGAGCGTGTCGTCCAGTAGCCAGTCGCGAAGGTGGTTCGGAAGGAACTCGCCGTTACCTCTCATGCGCGCTGTCCGAAGCTCGGGCCGGGAGTTTGCCTTTGCGACATCACGCGCGATCTGGCGGACATCGGGCTCTGTGGCCTTGTCGCGCGCGATCCGCTTGGCTTGTTCGCGCACGGCCTCGTGCCAGGCCGAGGCGCTGTCCTTGCGACTCAGGCCGCTGCGAAGGCGCCAGAGGTCATCGATCGCTTCCGAAACAGTGACAGAGGGCTGTGGTTCACCGAGCAGTGGAGCATCGATTGCGGGAATCGGAATGTCATTGCGGATACCAAGCACGATCACGCGATGCCGAGCCTGCGGGACGCCATGTTGCTCTGCCCGGATCAGGAAATCGCGGCCATCGGCTCTTTCGCCGTCGGCGGGCGGCGTCGTTGCGAGAGGCAGGAGGCGATACCCATGTTCGCCGGCGGCTTCGAGGTCATCGAGCACGCGACTGAAGATGCCGCCGCCATCGACCTTGGACGACAGCATTCCCTTGACGTTCTCCATGATGAACACGCTCGGTTCGAGGCGGTTCAGGATCCGCACGTATTCGCGATAGAGATAGTGCCGGTCATCATCCTCCGGTATGTATCCCTGCTTGCCCTTGTTTCTGGAACGACCGGCAAGGGAGTAGGCTTGGCATGGGGGGCCGCCGATCAGGATCGTATTGCCATGATGAGTCTCGCGCGCTCTGTCCAACTCGACGGCAAGTTCCTCGAATACGCCCTCTTGGCCGAGTACCCGTTGCCTCACCTCAGCGTTGGCTTGCTGCCAGTTTGACGGATACAGCTCTGTCCAGTCGGGCAGGCCATGACCCGCATTTAGCGCATCATGATACTCTCGAGGGAAAGTCTCGAAACTGCGAAGGAACGACCGAAGGCGCAACGTCTGAACCGCATGGGGCTCCATCTCGACCGACAGGTGGATGCGCGCTTTCGCCTCGGCTTCCTGACCAGCACGCGCAAAACCCTCTCCCAGCCCCCCAGGCCCGGCAAAAAGATCGATGATTGCATATTTCTTCGCCAAACCACACCTCCGGAGTCGAGGTGTTCTACCAGGTTTGCCGTCAGGAACCAGGTCGAAAATCTACCACTTGGAGCCATATCACTGTCATGACAGACATCGTCGACAAGAAGACGCGCTCGCGGATGATGTCCGGCATCCGCGGCAAGAACACCAAGCCCGAGATGCTTCTCAGGAAGGCGCTCCATGCCGCCGGATATCGCTATCGTGTGAACGTTCGATCATTGCCGGGGTCTCCCGACTTAGTTCTTCGCAAGTGGAATGTCGCAGTTCAGGTACATGGATGCTACTGGCATAGACATGCAGGATGCCCCAAAGCCACGATGCCTTCCAGCAATGTGGAGTTTTGGAGCGGGAAGTTCTCCGCGAATGTGGCTCGTGACTCTCGTGCTTTGCAGGAGCTTCACCAATTGGGCTGGCGAACTGCGATCGTCTGGGAATGCGCTATCGGAAAGCAAGCGGACCAAGCATTGATCGAAGAAGTCATCGATTTCATTCGAAGTGGCAGGCGGCATCGCGAGTTCGGTTGAGAGGCATTCAACGGTGCTCGCCATGAGATGATAGCGCACGCACCCACGCACGGTTATTGCTGCTAATCGGGCTAACTTGCACCGGATTTCGCAAAATTAGCAGATTTCTTCTCGCCGCTCATCGCCGGGTTTTCGCCGAGCCTCCAAAAAAGATTGTGTCCGCGTTTTGGAGCCGCCCCGCCGGGGCGTAGGTCCCTCTTGTCGCAAAGAGGAGACCAAGATGTCCGAAGATAAAACGCAGACCTCCGAAGATGAAAGCCACGACGAATACCTGACGACAGCAGACGTCGCCAAGAAACTGAGGCGACACCCGCGGACGATCCGCGACTGGATCGTGAAAGGGACCGTGACTGAACGCGGCAGGGTGTTCCTGGACGGGACAAAGCCTGGCAAGAGCTGGCTCGTGCACCCCGATTGGCTGGCGCTCTTCGAGCATCGGATCCGCCCCGTACGGAGGGCGGATCTCGATCTCGAGTGAGCGCCAGCCAAGCACGGGAGTGAAGACATGACGGTTCAAGATCAAATTCGGGATTATCTCGGGGCGTCCGGGAGCAGCAAGCGAGCGCTCGCCCTGCAGGCGGGTCTGAACCCGCGGGCTGTGCAGGATATTCGTAAGCGTTCGCTGCGGACCACCGGCTGTTCAGTTTGGCGGCTCGAAGTTCCACGGCAGCAGGTCGTCGATGTCGCTTTGCGGGTGGCCGTTGGCGATCGCCGTGAGGGTGGCCTTGAGGTAGGCG
>NZ_JAGHRA010000015.1 GCF_017744015.1 Paracoccus sp. R12_2 | reverse complement strand
TCCTCAAGACGATCCGGGAAAAGCGTGACCTGTTCCCGGTCGATGCCATCGATGAAACGTGCCATCCCTGCCTCCCACTGCCTTGCAAAAGCTTACCACGGAACAGCGTTTCCACACAGCCTCGGCCCAGAGCTGCCGTTCGACTTCATTGGAACGAAGGTCCACTTGGAGCCCAAAGTACCAGTTACTGCACTATGCGCGAATGTCGGCCATCAATGATACTACGCCTACACACGCGCAATCTCACGGATCAGATCATTTGTCTCTGGCCTCGTCGTTTGGTGCCGATAACGAAGAGCAGAAACAGTTCGCGAAATTTCAAGGCCGTCGATGGGTATCGAAACTAGGCCGCTGTCTGCTGGAATTGCCGTGGTTGGCAAAATCACCGCGCCTAATCCCTGCCGCGCGAGTTCGACTAACCAATCCACGCGATTTGACCGATAGGCCGCGTAGAGTTCGTGACCTTGGTCTGCACATGCCCCATGCAACGCATCCCGCATTTCGCAATTGGGTCGATCGAGCATGTCAGTTTCAGCGAGTGTCGAAAGAGAAATAGCGTCTCGTTCAGACAACGGGTGCGACTTGGACACCACAACCTTGTAGGACTCGTCATAGAGCTGGTCTATTCGATAGAGGTCTTCACTGACCGTCGTCGCTGTGACAACGACGTCAAATTCACCCTCTCGCAATCCGGCCAGAAGCTTGGAGGCAGACGCCACGATCAACTCTATTTCGGCTTGCGGCAATCGTGTACGGAAGCGTTCCACGGCGGCTGAAATCCGGTTGTGACCAATCGTTTCGCCAACACCGACAGAAATAGGAACCCGCGCTAGTCGCGTGTGGCGGACGGCTTCTGCCTTAGCTGCCTGCGTTTCGTCATGCGCTTTCTGTAGCCTTGGCTGCATGAGTTTTCCGAGTGCCGTCAACCTGCATCCCGCGCGGTCCCTGACAAACAGATCACCCCCGAGCTCGTGTTCAAGCTTCTTGATCGCGGTCGTCAGGGACGGTTGGGAAACATTTGAGGCGCTAGCGGCATGGGTGAAGTTGCGATGCTGGCAGACAGCCAAAAAATACCTGATCTGGTTCATCTCCACTGCCACAGTCTCCGTCACTTTCCGCCATGAGGTTCACCATAGCACATGTCTATCAAAGAATAGAAGTTCGGGATTGGTGCCTGAGGCATTCGGCATGGGAAAAGGGTGCATCGAAACCAGACACAACAACCTCTCAATCAGGAGGCGACCATGAAAGCCCAAATTCTCAAGACACTCGCCGCTTTGGCCTTGATCACGACATCTGCAGCCGCACAGGAAACCCCAATGGAAAATCACACTGCCAGCTACATCGCCATGCCCGCTGCTGAAGGCCAGACCGAAGCATTCGCCGAATTTCTGGCCGGAGCCGCCCCGATTGTCGCGGACACCGAACCAGGCACCGTGCTTTGGTTTGCCTTGCAAGCCGAAGATACGCTCGCGATCTTTGATATCTTCGTGGATGAAGAAGCGCGCAATGCGCATTTCTCCGGCGCCGTGGCCGCGGCTTTGAACCAAAATGCCGACGCGCTGGTCGCCGGAGGCTGGGACGATGGTGTTGTCGCGAACATCAACAATTCCGATGTCTTGTCGATGAGGGAACCGGTTGATCTCTACTCGGCCACGACAGCCACGTACATCACGCTCGAAGCAGCACCCGGCAAAGGGCCGGAATTGGCAGCCTTGCTGACCGCAGCTGGTCCCATCGTCGAAGAAACCGAACCCGGCACATTGTTCTGGGCGGCGCTGCAGATTGACGAAACATCCTTCGCAATCTTCGACATCTTCACAAACAATGCTGGCCGTGAAGCACACTTTGCCGGTCAAGTCGCCGGGCTGCTGAACGAACGGGCAGCGGAGTTGGTCGCTGGCGGGTGGGACTACGGTGTGGTCGCTAACGTCCACAACTTCGACATCCTCGCCATCAAGTAGCGCGATGTGACAGGAACAAAAGGCGCCTGGTGCAACGCATCAGGCGCTTTGCCGAACGAATTTAGATCACCGTGAAGCGGTCGTTCGAGTAACTGCAGCGAATTAGCGCTTTGTTCGCTGCGGCGACAAGCCGATGGCTCAAAAAAGGTGGAAGCCGACATTCGGAGCGGACCAAGGTCGACGTTTGTTCTGCGCGACCGCAAGCCCGCTCCGAGCCCTTTTCTATCGATGCCGCGACTCGAACGATTGGCTGTTTCGGCGGAAAGCGACCGCGTCGAAGGTGGGGTCAGCCATCGACCGGACCCTCGCTGAGGATCGCGAGCGGGCGCTCTCCGCCCATCCGCATCCAGCCAGCGACGCCCGCCGCTCCCGAGGGCGTGGTTGCAAGGCCCTCGGCGGCTATCAGGTCGACGGCCGCCGCGGCCTCGGCTTCGGAAACGGTCTCAAACGCGTCCGCCGTCTCGCGCAGGATGTCGAAGGCTAGGAGGGACGGCGTCTTGCAGTCGAGCCGGCCCATCTCGGAGACTGGGCCGTCGACCGTGATGATGCGACCCGCACGCATGCTCTCGCGCAGGCAAGGGGCCGCCTCGGGCTCGATCACGACGATGCGCGGCTGCACGGACCAGGCGGCGCGGATGCGTGCCGCCATCGCGGCGGCGAGGCCCCCGACACCCGCTTGGAGGTAGACGACGTCGGGCCAGGCGTCAGGCCTAGGCCCGGCGGCCTCGAACGCCTCCCGCAGCTCTTCGGCGATTACGGTATAGCCCTCCATCACCAGCTGGGGCGGCTCCGTGTAGCCGGGCCAGGATCCATCGGCGAGGTGGATCGCCCCCGTCGCCTCGGCATCCGCGATCGCGGCGGCGACGGAGGCCTCGTAGGCCTCGCCCGAACGGACGACTTCCGCCCCTTCGGCGCGCAGCCGGTCGGCGAAGTCCTCGGACACCGTGCGCGCGATGTGGATGCGGGCCATCGCTCCGAAGACCCGTGCGCCGGCGGCGACCGACAGGCCGTGGTTCCCTGCGCTCGCGGTGACGAAGGTGACATCAACCCGTCCCCTCGCCTCGATCAGCCGCAGCGCCGCGTAGGCCCCGCCCAAGGCCTTGAACGAGCCAAGCCCCATCCGTGCCCGTTCATCCTTGATCCAGAGCGGTCGCCCGCCCGGCATCTGCCGTCGGAGCGGGGTCGGTGCATGGACGGGGCACCGAGACAGGCGGGCGCGTACGGGCGCGGGGTCGAGCATGGTCATGAATGCAATCTGCCACGAAAGCGTGCGGCGTTTGCGGCACGCGTACCCGATATGCGAGAAACATTCCCGTAACGGCTGTAGCCCGTGATACGGTGGCCTCATGATGATGCCGACGTTCGATAATGCCGACCGCACGCTGCTCGCGGCCCTTCAGCGCGACGCGCAGGTCAAGCTCGACCAACTCGCTGACGAGACGGGACTGTCGGTTGCCACCGTGCAACGGCGCCTAACCCAGCTGCGCCGGAACGGGGTAATCGCGGGCACCGTCGCGGTGCTTGATCCCGCCGCGCTCGGGCAGGCGATGACCTTCGTCGTTTCGGTCGAGCTTGAGCGCGAGCGGCCAGATCAGATCGACGGCTTCGCCCGCACTGCCTGCGCCGAGCCACAGGTCCAGCAGTGCCATTACGTGACCGGCGAGGGCGACTTCGTCCTGATCTGCGTCGCCCGCGACATGGCGGATTTCGAAGCCCTCACCCGCCGTCTGTTCTTCGACCAGCCCAACGTGCGCCGCTTCCGAACTTCGGTGGTGATGACCAGCTACAAGCGCACACTCGACGTGCCAACCGATGGGCCAAACGTCGACGGATGAGAAAAGCCTGATGCTGCGGTTCGAGACAGATCCGCGAGTATGGCCTCCCAGGGCAAGCGGACATAGGGCGAGCAGAGACGAACGGCAGCTTTGTCCGCATTGCTGCCGTTCGTTCAGAACGCAGCGAACGTCTACTCCCCGCCCAACGCGTCGATGGAGTTTCTCGCAACATGGCATCTATCATGCAAGTCGGTGAGCGGAGGTGCCCCGGCATAGCAGGCATAGGAAGCCGTAATTTTGGGTGTTGTGAGATCTCGTCGGTGGCGACCGCAACTCTGAAGTCCGGCGTTTGAAAGAAAGCTGAATCCGGTAGCTCTCATCGTGACCGATCATCACTGATTGTGGCGAGTTCATTCCCAAGCGTCGTTAATTTGGCAAAATCAGTACGTTGTATGGGAGTTAATATGCGGGAGAGGCAGTTCTCGTGATCGAAAAGGCAAATCTATCTGCCTCTTTTCAAGCAAAAGATGGTCGGAGCGAGAGGATTCGAACCTCCGACCCCCTGCTCCCGAAGCAGGTGCGCTACCAGGCTGCGCTACGCTCCGACCGTAGGACGGGCAGGTAGCGCGCAATGTCGCTGAATGCAAGTCCCATCCGTTCGGACGACCACAATCTTTGAATGTGGGAAGATCAGGCGCGGCGAACCGTTCTCCGTTCGCCATGGTGATGCCGTCGAAGCCCGGCCCCAGATATCTGCACGTGCGCGAACGGAATGCACAGAACGGCGGCTAGGCACGAAATCCGGGAACCTAGTTTCGAAACCGCGCCGGCTGCCGTCGGACAGTGCAAATGACGAGAGCCGGACATGGATTGGCGAATTCAGGGAGGATAAGCCCGCCAAATCCTGACGATCAGATGTTCTGCCCAAAACTGATCGCCAGATCCGCAACGCGGCCGCTACCAACCAAAAAAAAGCGGCGCCAATCGCGTGGCGCCGCTGATGAAGATCTGCTTGCTGGAGATCAGAAATCCATCGTCAGACCCAGTGTGACGGTCCGGCCGGGCGCATAAAGCGGGGTCACGTCAGGCTCCGTATTGCGGCCATAGCTAGAGCGTTCGTAATAGGCCTTGTCCAGCAGGTTATCGACGCCAAGACGGACCACGACATTCTCGTAGCTGGCCGGACGCCATTCGGCATAGGCGTTCAGAACGCCATAACCGGGGTGATCCTCGAACCCGTTATCGTCGATATAATCCCCGGACAGTCGGTCCGCCATCTCCAGCGTGGCGCCCACGGTCAGGTTGTATTGCGGAATCTCCTGATCCACGAACAACGAGGCGACGGTGCCGATCGGGGTGGCCTCGCCGCCGGCGGGCGGCAGTTCATCGCCGTCGAAGGTCAGCTTGGCGGTGGTGATGCTGGCGCCGAACCGGCCGCTGCCCCAGCTGTAGTTACCCGACAGCGTGACGCCCCGGCTGCGATATTCCTCGCTGTTCTCGAGGATCGGGAAATACGCGTTGGCCAGACCGTCCAGACGGGTGTCGAACAGGGTCAGGTTGCCTGTCCAGTTACCCTGATTCGCATTCACGCCAAGCTTGTAGTTGGTGGCAGTGGCCGGTTCATAGTCGGGCGAGGTAAAGGTGCTGCTGTCGCGGGCGTGCAGATAGCCGTACTCGCCGATGTCGTATCCCAGCCAGGTACGCGACGCCCCCGCGAATACCTCGTATCCCGGTGAGACTTCATAGGCCACGGTGCCGTTCACGCTGACGCCGCTATCCGCCTTTCGCAGGCCGTTCCAATCGGTATAGCGGTGGTGGTCCACGCGCGCGCCGGTGGACAGATCGATGCCGTTCTGGAATTCGAACCGCCCCTGCACGAACGCCCCGACCTGCATCGTCTCGGTGGTGTGGAAACGAACATCCGTGTCGCCAAAATTGTCGATCTTGTAGTCGTTATAGGCCCAGTCGATCCCGGTGGTGATGGTGCCCGGCCCCATGGCAAAGCGGTTCTGCATCACGCCGCCCACGGCCTGTGCCTCGAACGCGAAGTCGCCGCCGGCACGATCCGGGATGAAGTCGGGGCGCGTGTATTCGTTGCGGCTGACATAGAACCGTATCTCGGGATCCCACATCGCGGTGGGCGCGGTCGAACTGTATCTCAGGCTCAGCGTGTCGCGCGTGATCTTCAGCGGGAAGACCTCGTCGCTCAGGTCCATGTTCATCCGCGCCACACGGTCTGCATCGTCCCTGCTGTGCTCGTAGGACAATTCGATCCGGTGGGTTTCGAACTCGTAGCCCAGCTTGACAAGCCCGCCGGTGACAGCGGATTCGCTGCCCGGAATTTCATCGCCATTGCCAGCGTCATAATTATCGCCGCGTGCGGCATGGACCATGGCGAACCAGTCAAAGCCCTCGTGAACGCCGTAGCCCGCCAGATTGGCCGACACCCCGCGCCCGTTGGTGCCATAGGACAGGCCGACGCGACCGCCCTGCGTGCGACCATCGGTCAACAAGTCGCGCGCACCAAGCGTTTCATAGCGCACAGCACCGGCTGCGGCGGCGAAACCGGCGTCTGCGGGCGCCGCGCCTGCATTCACCTCGACCCGTTTCAGGAAGGCCGGATCGATCACGTTCGAGCCGCTGTGATGCCAGCCATCCTTGAATTGCGGCACGCCGTCCACCGACACGGCAAGGTTCGACTGCTCAAGTCCAAAGACATGGATACGCTTCGACTGGCCAGACCCCGCAGCGACTGTGACCGCGGAATCCCGCGCGAACAGTTCCGACACGTCCGCCGGCTGCAGCGCCTCGATATCCTGCTGGCTCACGACGACACCGCCCGTCGCCTCGACGCTTTCCTGCCCGTCGGCAACCAGGGTGATCGGGCTGAGAATAATGGTGCCCGGCGTTTGCGAGATCGTTGCGTCCTGCGCGGCGGACGCCGTCGCAAGTGCAAGAATGGAAACACCCGCAAGCGGGAAGACGCGGCGCAGCTTCATGACGGAACCTCGATAAATTGACGATGTGGTTCGCCTAGTCCGGCCGCGCCGGGATTCACAACTGTTTTACTAAGGATTAAATCAAGAACGCGGCGGGCGTGTTGTAAAAATATCATAGTTAAATAGTCAGGATTCCCGCGTAACTGCCAATGTGTGCACCTCACGGCCCATGCAGCGCCAGAAAACGGGCCAGCTATGCCCGTCCATGCACAGGTCAAGCGTGGCGGCGCGCCAGCAGGTTACGTTGACAGCGCGGCAATCGGGCAAGTTACAGCGCTGCGGGGACAACGCCTTGAACAGTGCCTCCTTGGCCGAAAAGATCACCGAAACGGCGTCGGCTTCCCCAAGCCACGGGGCGCGCGCACGAAGATCGCCCGGCGACAGAACGGCGGGTGCCAGCAGGGACGCGGCGGCGGCGTCAAGCCGCAACTCACAATCCACGCCCAGCCCGGAAAACCCACGACCCGCGACGGCAACGACGCGCGCAGGGCTGTGGCTGATGGACCCTGTGCATCGATCCGGCCAGCAAGGTGCGCGCCCTTGCATTCCGACGAATTCCGAAGCCCCCAAACGGCGCAACGCAAGCGCGGCGCACAATCGCCCCGAAAGCCACTCGCGCCGTCTGCGCGGTCGCGCCATGCGAAGATCACGATGCAAGGCTACCCGCAGGATTTCATGATTCCCGGCGTCGCAGCACAAGGTGTCGGGATCGGCATCGTCCATGATCCATGCTGGGTCAAACTGTGCCCAGGACAGGCCCGGCACCACAAAAAGCGGCGTCTCCAAGATGTCTGCAACCTGCATCATTCTGCCTTTCATATGCCCCACCAGGCCGCGCCAAGGCAGGGTTTCGCCGCGCCTCCATAATCCTTACTTTTTTAGTTGACTATAGCCCGTAGATTGGACAGGTTCGCGCCGGGATCCGACATAAACCCCTCTTGTCGCTCCTCGGACCGCGTCCCGCCCCGGGCATGGCGCGGTCCGACCCTTGAAAACCCCACCGACGCGCAGCCGACCCTGCTTCGCGTCCGGCAGGCATCATCCTTGGCCGGTCAGGCCCTGTCCCGAAACTCCACGGCAACCGCCAGTGGGCAGCCAGTGATGAACAGCATGAACATGTCACTTCTTGATCCTGCCGAATTCGCGCGGGCCAACGCCGCGGCAGGGCATTTTGTCTTCCGTGGACCGGATGGCACCCTGCGCGCCAGAGGAACACCGTCACCGGTCCCCTCCGGAACCGGCGCAACGCGACAGGCACGGGTGTCGCAGGCCCTTGCAGAAGGTGGCACCGGTTCGGTTCTGGCCGGTGCGCTGCCGTTCCGGCGCGACGGGGCCGACTGCCTGTGGCTTGCCGCCGGCATCGACCGCCAGCCGCTGCACGCGACAACGGCGCACGCCTGCGCACCAGATCCCACCCTGCGCGCGGAACCGGCCGCGGCGAAATACGCCGAAACCGTCGCCGAGGCGCTGCGCATCATGACGTCCGACCCAGACGGCCCGGACCGTCTGCGCAAGATCGTGCTGGCACGCAGCCTGACCGTGCATGCCAGCCGCCCGATCAATCCCGACCTGCTGCAATCCAGATTGGCCGAGGATCCGACTGTCACGACCTTTCACGTGGCGCTGCGCGATGCATCCTTCGGGGACAGCCCCGCAGTCCTGGTCGGCGCCTCGCCCGAGATACTGGTGGAAAAGCGCGCCGGTCGGATCATGTCGAACCCGCTGGCCGGGTCTGCACCGCGACACGCGGACCCCACAGCGGATGCCGAGGCTTGCGCCGGATTGGCCGGATCGGACAAGGATCGACGCGAACACGCGATGGTGGTGGAATATATCCTCGACACGCTTGCCCCCTGTTGCCGCCAGCTTGGCTGCCCGGATGGAACGGGCCTGACCTGCACGCGCAGCATGTGGCATCTGGGAACCCGTATTACCGGCGAACTGAAGGACGACAGCACGCCGTCGATCCTGCTGGCCACGATGCTGCACCCGACCCCGGCCGTGTGCGGCCTGCCCTGCGATCGCGCCGCCGCGCTGATCGAGCGGCTAGAACCGGTCGGACGCGACTACTATGCAGGCGCCGTGGGCTGGTGCGACACCACTGGTGATGGCGCCTGGCATGTCGCGATCCGCTGCGCCCGGATCGCCGGCAATCAGGCCCGGCTGTATGCCGGTGCCGGGATCGTGCCCGGCTCGGATCCCGCCTCCGAGGCCGCCGAGACCGGCAACAAGTTTGCCGCGCTGCTGCGCGCCCTGGGATTGCCCGCAGATGCCGCCATGTCCGCCACGACCTGACCCGAACCGAATCGAAAGACCGACGATGGCCCTGCCCCGCATCATGCCCTACGCAACCCCGACCGACCTGCCACGCCCACGCGCGGACTGGCGCCCTGAACGCGACCGCACGGCCCTGCTGGTCCATGACATGCAGCGGTATTTCTGCGCCGCATTCAGCCCTGACCAACAGCCGCTGGAATCCGTCACAGGCAATATCGCTCGACTTCTGGCGTCGGCACGCCAGGCCGACATTCCGGTGTTCTACACCGCACAGCGCGGCGACCAGTTTCGTGCGGATCGCGGGTTGCAGGCGGATCTGTGGGGACCGGGCATGCGCGCGACCCCTGAACACGAAGATATCCTGCCCGGGATCGCGCCCCGATCCGGCGACCACGTGCTGGTCAAACATCGCTACAGCGCATTCCAGCGATCAAACCTGGCCGAGTTGATGCGCGCGCGCGGCCGCGATCAGTTGCTGGTGACGGGGATCTACGCGCATATCGGCTGCCTGTGCACCGCTGCCGAGGCGTTCCAGCGCGATATCCAACCCTTTGCGATCACCGACGCGCAGGCCGACTTCGACCTCCCCCGTCACAAAATGGCGATGGGATGGGTGGCCGCGTGCTGCGGCGGCGTGATCGACACCACGGCGGCGCTGGCCGCGATGGCGGAGGCTGCGTGATGCGACTGACCGGGTTTCAGGACCGCGCGGCTTTCGTCACCGGCGCTGCAGGGGGCATCGGACAGGCGCTGGTCGCCATGCTGCGCGACGCGGGCGCACGCGTCTTCGCGACCGATCTGGCGCCGGCCCCGCCCGGTCTTCCTGCGGATGACGGGCTGATCTGGCACAGGCTGGATGTCGCCGACGGCCCCGCCGTAGAAGCCGCAATCGCCCTTGCGGCAGAGGCGATGGGCACGATCACGCTGGCCGTGCATGCCGCAGGAATTCTGTCGAATCTGTCGGTCCTGGACACATCCGATCAGGAATGGCAGCGGGTGATGGGAACGAATGCCGGCGGTACATTCCATGTCACCCGTGCGATCGGCAGGCATATGGCCGCGCAGAACAGACCGGGCTCGATCGTGGTCATCGGATCGAATGCCGCCGGTGTGCCACGGCAGAACATGGCAAGCTATGCGGCCTCGAAGGCGGCGGCAGCCATGCTGGTTCGCTGTGCCGGGCTGGAACTTGCACAGCATGGCGTGCGCTGCAACATCGTTGCCCCAGGATCGACCCTGACGCCCATGCAGACCGGCATGTGGGCCGACGATCAGGGCGCCGCACGGGTGATCGCAGGCGATCCGGCCGGCTTCCGCACCGGGATTCCCTTGGCCAAGCTGGCCACCCCGCAGGACGTCGCGCAGGCTGCGATGTTCCTGCTGTCGGATCAGGCGGGCCATGTAACCATGGCCGATCTGTATGTCGATGGCGGCGCCACGCTGCGCGCATGATCCGACAGGCTATGTCCTCGCGCGCCGGTCGATCAGGGCCCACCATGCATCGATCGTCGCCTCGCGGGCCAGATCCTCGAAGGTGACCGGCACCCCGCGTCGCTCCAGTTCCGCGACCAGTTGCATGACCGCGACCGAATCCAGACCGTAAAGGGTCAGGTCCTCGGCCGGATCAATCGGCCCCTCGTCATCGATCATGCCGGCAACACGGTTCATCAGCCAGCCGCGATCCAGTGTCGGCATATCGTTCGCGGTCATCCTGTCGCTCCTTGTTCTTCCGCGAGTTCCAGCTGCGCGCGAAGTTGTTTCTTGTCGGGTTTTCCAACCGCCGTCAGCGGCAGGTCATCCACGAATCGGAAACGGTCCGGCAGCTTGTAGTCGGCGATCCCCAGCCCGGTCAGGTGGCGTCGCAGATCGACGCCGCGCAGGTTGGTGCGCGCGACCACGAAGGCGCAGCTTTTCTCGCCCAGACCCGCGTCGGGTATGGGCACCAGCGCCACCTGTCGTATCTCGGGGTGCCGCAGCAGCAGATGCTCGACCTCTTCCGAGGCAATCTTTTCGCCGCCGCGATTGATCTGATCCTTGACGCGCCCGACGACGCGCAGGTTGCCGCCCGCCATCCGCCGGACCAGATCACCGCTGAAATAGAAGCCTTCCGCATCGAAGGCGCGGGCGTTCTGGTCCGGCGCAAGGTAGTAGCCGCGAAACGTATAGGGGCCACGCACCGCAAGCTGACCCGTCTCGCCGTCGGGAACCGGGCTGCCGTCTTCGGACAGGATCCGGATTTGGTCATCGGGACTGATGGGCCGCCCCTGCGTTGTAAAGACGACATCGTCCGGGTCGTCCAGCCGCGTGTAGTTCACCAGCCCTTCGGCCATGCCGAAGACCTGCTGAAGCCTGCATCCCAGCTTGTCCGGCACCTGCCGCGCCTGCGCTTCGGCGAAACTGGCCCCGCCGACCAGCAGATGGTCCAGCGGCGCGGGGGGCGCACCGCGCGTTTCCGCCGCCTGTATCCACAGCCCTACGGCCGATGGCACAAGGGCTGCCATCGTCACCGAATGTCGCGCGATGAGATCGAAGCACGGCAGGGGGTCGGGGCTGTCGGCCATCACCACGGTGCCGCCGGCATGAAACACACCCAGCGCTCCCGGCGAACTGAGCAGGAAATTGTGCGGCGCGGGCAACGCGCACAGGAACCGGGTCTGCTGCGTCACGCCACAGATACGGACGCTTTCGCGGACGCTGTAATCATAGTCGTCATGGGTTCGCGGGATCAGCTTCGGGGTCCCGGTGCTGCCGCCCGACAACTGGAAGAACGCAACGCTGTACGCAGGCGTCGGAGCCATGTCCGGCGGTGGGCTTGCATCACGGCGCAGCCAGTGCGTCAGGCTGCGAGAAGCCAGCTCATCACCCAGGAACAGCGCCTCGGACAGGTTCGGGGTCAGTGCCTGCAACTGCGCAAGAAACGCGTCATCTCCGAAAAGCCTGTGGGCACGGTCCGCGATCAGAAGCCGGGGCTGAATCTGGTCTGCATAGGACGACAGCTCGATCTGACGATGGCTGTACAGCGCGTTGACGGGCGCGACGCCCAACTTCATCAGCGCAAGGAACACCATGTAGAATTCTGCGACATTGGGCAGTTGCACCAGCGCGGTATCACCGTGCCCCAAGCCGCGCCCGGAAAGATACGCGGCAAGATTGGTCGCAGCCCGATCAAGTTCAGCATAGCTGACCTGCCGTCCCTTGCAGATGATCGCGGTCGCTTCGGGCCTTGCGCTGGCCTGCGCCTCCATTCCCGCACAAAGCGGGCGGCCGATCCAATACCCGCGCTGGCGATAGATCTGCGCCAGTTCCTCTGGCCAGGGTGTGAATTCGATCATGACAGACGGCCCCTTGTGGCAGGTAAATCTGGATGCGCCATGGACGGCTGGTTGACGCCGCCGGATACATAAGTATTTTTGTCGGAAATGGCAATCCGACCATTTCCCCCGGTTCTCGACATATGAAAGGATGCCCAGATGGCTTCGCCCCGGCAGCGCACTGAATGGCTTCCGCTGACACTGGGTCAGCTTGATTTCTGGCAGGAATATCGCGCCCATCGGGGCAAGTCGGTGTCTACCGTCGCGCATCTGACCCGCCTGCACGGCGATCTGGACCACGCCGCTTTGTCCGTCGCGATCCGCGACTGCATCGCGGAATCGGATGTCATGTGCCTGCGGTTCCGGGAACGCGACGGCATCCCGGAACAGATGATCGATCCTGCGCTGGCCCCTGTTCTGCGCGAGATGGATCTGCGCGGCGAAACCGATCCCGATGGTCGGGCGCGCAGCATGATGCAGGAAGACCTGGATCGACCCCTTGACCTGCTGACGGGTCCGCTAGTCGCGCAGTGGCTGGTCAGGACGGGCGACAAAGACTGCATGTGGTATTGCCGCGGCCATCACATCTTTCTTGACGGATACTCCATGGCGCTAATCGAACGGCGCGTGGCGCGCCTGTATGCGCATCATGCAGGGGGCGACGACCCCGGCGACCCCTTCCTGCCCTTCCCGGAATATCTTCGTGAAGAAAGCGAATATCGCGTCAGTGACCGCCACGCATCCGACGGTGCGTTCTGGCAGGACCGGATCGCCGAAGCGCCCAGGCTTGTCGTGCTGGACAAGGGATCCGAGGACTATCCCCAGACCCAGCGCTGCGCCGAGACAGACCTGCACCACCTGTCAGCCCCTTTGCAATCAACTGGCGAGCGTTTCGCGATGGGCTGGCCCGACATGCTGACCTTGCTGACCGGGCTGTGGCTTTGGGGCCATCCCGAGAGCGATCGGGGCCGTGCCTTCTCCGAACGCGTGATCTGGCTGCCGTTCCAAAGCCGTATGGGCTGTGTTGGTTCTCGCATTCCGGCGATGGCCGTCAACATCCTGCCGTTCCGCGTCACCGCCGATCCGACGCACGATCTGACCGAAACCCTGCGCACCATGGCGCGCGACCTGCGCAAGCATCGGCGCCACGGGCGCTATCGCATCGAACAGATCACCCTTGACCAAAGCATCGCGGCGGGCCGTAGATATTTCTTTTCTCCGCTGATCAATGTCATGCCCTTCGACCCGCCCCGCCTGCCGGGCGCGGATATCCGGCAAGAGGTGCTTGCGGCGGGACCGGGCGACGGGTTCAATATCGGCTTCGCGGCAGACAGCCGTGGCGACGGGCTGATGCTTTATCTTGAGGCGGACCCCCGGCTGACCTCGGACGCGCTGTTCCGGCATCACACCGATGGCTTGCCGCGCTTCTTGCAGCAATGCCTTTGCGATGATGACGGGGCCGCGACGCTGCAGGATCTGCTGCGCTTGTCACCGGCCTGAGCACGCCTCAGTCGGCAGCTGCGGGCGCAGACCAGTTCATCGACAGGAAATCCTCGCGAAAGGCAAAGCGCGTCAGGTGATCGTCGATGATCGGACGCATCTGCGCCAGAGCGGCTTCACTGTCCGCAGATAGCTGCACGGTCAGACCGGAATCGTCCGCATGCAGTTTTGCCGTGCCCATGGCGAAGGTGACATGGCCCTGATCGCCCTCGACCTCGGCCGGCACCTTGTGGGCGAAATGCTTGCAAAGCTGCGTCATGTATTTCCGCGCATTCTGCGTGGCAAACTGCCCGACCGTCTGAAATGTCGCTGTCATCGCCAATCCCAACTTATTCTGTCAACTTTGCGTCAGATGCGCCGACCCACCCCTGCGTGTCAATGCCGCGTCTGCTGTCACACAATCACATCGCGGCGAAGGGATCGCGGATACTGTCGGTTGCCTCACAACCGCAGGCGGCGCATCTTCTGCGCAAATGTGGATGGAGACCGGATTGCGCAAAAACACCGCATGGCCGCTGCCGGTTGCCTCGTTCTGGGCGGGCGAGCCGCTGTCATTCATCGAACAGATGGTGATCCGGTCCTATCAGGAACAAGGCTGCGACCTCACGCTGTATCTGGCGCATCCTGTTGCGGGTGTTCCCGATGGCGTGCGAACCGCAGACGCCGCCGACATCATGCCGCCGCCCGACTTCCTGTCCGATCCGCCCACGCGCAAGCAACTGGCGGTCTGGTCGGATCTGTTCCGGATCAGACTGCTGGAACGGCATCAGGTGATCTGGGCGGATCTGGACGCCTATTGTCTGCGACCCTTCGCGCTGAACGAAGGATATGCGGCTGGTCTGGACGACAGGGGCGGCGTCCTGTCCGGAGTGCTGGCACTGCCGCAGGACTGCCCGACACTGCAACTGATGGCAAGGTTTCTCGAGGGGCGTCAGCTTGAACCGCCCTGGGCAGACCCCGGCTGGCTTGATCGGCGCCGCGGCCAGGACCGGCTGGGACCGGCCGACCTGCCGTGGGGTGATACCGGTCCGCGTCTGCTGACGCACGCCCTGCAACAGACAGGCCAGTTCTGGCGCGCCGCGCCACGGCACATCTATTATCCACTGTTTCGCGACTCTCTGCGTCTGCTCTGGACGCCGGGGGCGCCGGACAGGCTGATCCAGCGCGACGGGACCACGTCGGTCCATATCTTCGGCTTCACCAAGCGCGCCTTGTGGACCTGGTGGCAGGGGTTGCCGCCGCCCGAAAGCTGGCTTGCGCGAACCGCACGGCGGCACGGCATCGATCCTGCCGACGCGCCCGCCAAGGCAGAGCCACTGCCCCTCAAGGGCTGATGCGGCATAACCTAGCGGACCGCGCCAAGCCCCCCGGCCGAAATCGCCGCCATATGCAGGATATCGCTGACCGTCGAGGTCGTCGAACAGATCTGGATCGGCCGCGGCACCCCGGTCAGGATCGGACCAATCACCGTCGCGCCCGCCATTTCCTGCATCAGCTTGACCGAGATCGACGCCGAATGCCGCGCCGGCACGACCAGCACATTGGCCGGGCCGGTCAGCCGGCTGAACGGATAGCGCGCGGCTGAATCGGCGTTCAGCGCGACATCCACGGTCATCTCGCCCTCGTATTCGAAATCGACGCCGCGCGCATCCAGCACCTTGGGCGCCTCGGCCATCTTCGTGGCCCTTTCGCTGACCGGATACCCGAAATTCGAGAAGGACAGGAAGGCAACGCGCGGCTCCAGCCCAAGGCCGCGGGCGACCGCGGCACCGCGGGTCGCGATGTCCGCCAGATCTTCGGCCTCGGGCCATTCGTGAACCAGCGTATCGCCGATCAGGACGATCCGCCCCTTGTGCAGCACCGCGGTGACGCCCACCGCCCCGTCCTGCGGTCGCAGATCGAAAACCTGCCCGATCTGCGCCAGAACATGGGCATTCTTGCGCGTGGCCCCTGTCACCAGCCCGTCGCCATGGCCATGCGCCAGCATCAGCGCCGCAAAGACATGGCGGTCGCGATTGGCAAGCTTGTGCGCGTCCTCTCGGTCGACACCCTTGCGCTGAAGGCGAGCATAGAGAAATTCGTGATAGGCATCGAGATGCCGGGAATTGGCGGCATTCACGACGGTGATCTCGCGCGCGGCATCGGCAAGCCCCGCTGCCTCCAGCTTATCGCGAACGTCATTCTCGCGTCCGACGACAAGCGCCTGTCCCATCCCGGTCCGTTGCCATGCCACGGCCGCGCGCAGCACGCGGGGATCGTCGCCTTCCGCAAATATCATCCGGGCCTGTTTCTGCCGCGCACGGACGTGGATGCCGCGCAGGATCGCCGCGGTCGGGTCCATCCGCGCCTTCAGCGATTGGACATACCCGTCCATGTCGATGATCGGGCGGCGGGCGACGCCTGTATCCATGCCGGCCTGCGCGACGGCGGGCGGCACGACATGGATCAGGCGCGGATCGAAGGGCGTCGGAATGATGTAGTCGCGCCCAAACTGCAACTTGCGGCCGTAGGCTGCGGCAACCTCGTCGGGCACATCCTCGCGCGCCAGACGCGCAAGGGCCTCGGCGCAGGCGATCTTCATATCGTCATTGATCGCCCGGGCGTGGATGTCCAGCGCGCCGCGGAACAGATAGGGAAAGCCCAGAACGTTGTTCACCTGGTTCGGGTAATCGCTGCGCCCGGTGGCCACGATGGCGTCTGGGCGGACGGCATGGGCATCCTCGGGGGTGATCTCCGGATCGGGGTTCGCCATGGCGAAGATGACCGGATTGTCGGCCATCGATTGCACCATGTCCTGCGTCACAGCGCCCTTGGCAGACACACCCAGAAACACATCGGCGCCCTTCATCGCGTCTTCCAGGCTGCGGGCCTCGGTCACGACGGCATGGGCGGATTTCCACTGGTTCATGCCCTCGGCGCGACCTTGATAGATCACGCCCTTGGTGTCGCACATGATGCAGTTGTCGTGGCGCGCGCCCATGGATTTCAGCAGTTCGAGACAGGCGATCCCGGCGGCACCGGCGCCATTCAGGACGATCTTCACATCCTCGATCTTCTTGCCCGACAGTTCCAGCGCGTTGATCAGGCCGGCCGCGCAGATCACCGCCGTGCCATGCTGATCGTCATGGAAGACGGGAATATCCATAAGCTCTTTCAGGCGCTGCTCGATGATGAAGCATTCGGGCGCCTTGATGTCTTCCAGGTTGATCCCGCCAAAGGTCGGCCCCATCAGCCTGACCGCGTTGACGAATTCGTCGGCATCCTCGGTGTCCAGTTCGATGTCGATGGCGTTCACATCGGCGAATCGCTTGAACAGGACAGCCTTGCCCTCCATCACCGGCTTCGAGGCCAGTGCCCCCAGATTGCCCATCCCAAGGATCGCCGTGCCGTTCGAGATGACTGCGACCATGTTGCCCTTGGTGGTATAGTCATATGCCGTCTCGGGCTGATCAGCGATCGCCTGGACCGGCACCGCGACGCCGGGACTGTATGCCAGGGACAGGTCGCGCTGCGTTGTCATCGGGGTCGAGGCGACGATGTCGTATTTTCCCGGCCGCGGCTCCATGTGATAGGCCAGCGCCTCTTCGGGCGTGATGCGGGCACCGCGGCGTGTCTTGTCGGTCATCTGTCGTCGTCCCTCCCCATGCGTCCGGCCTGATTAACGCGCCGCCATCCGGGGCTCAACGCCCCATCGCATTTCCTGATTCCGGATGTCTGGATCGGCAGCTCAGCCTCCCGCGACCTTCAGAACGATCTTGCCGATATGATCGCTGCTTTCCATCCGGCGATGCGCCTCGGCGGCGGCGTCCAACGCGAACTCGCTGTCGATGCTGACCTTGATGGCCCCGCCGACAATCAGAGGCCACAGTTGCTTGCGCAGCGCCTCGGCGATCTCGGCCTTGGCCACGTCCGATTGCGGCCGCAGCGTCGATCCGGTCACGGTCAGACGCTTGACCATGATCTGGGCGAAATTCAGTTCGACCTTGGGGCCTTCCAGGAAGGCGATCATCACCAGCCGGCCGTCATTCGCCAGCGCCTTGATGTTGCGCGGGATATAGCTGCCGCCGACCATGTCCAGGATCAGGTCCGCGCCACCCTCGGGGGCCAGCCGCTTGGTGAAATCCTCGTTGCGGTAATTGATCGCGGTCGCGCCAAGCGCCTCGATCGCCGCGCATTTCCGGTCGCTGCCCGCGGTGGCAAAGACCCGCGCCCCCAGCGCCCGCGCGATCTGGATTGCCATCATGCCGATCCCCGAGGTGCCGCCATGAACCAGAAACCGCTCGCCACCGCGCAGGCCACCGCGCGTCACGACGTTCGACCAGACGGTGAAGGCGGTTTCGGGCAGGCACGCGGCCTCGCGCAACGACAAGCCCGCGGGAACCCGCAGCGCGTGATCCGCGTGGCAGGCGACGTATTCGGCATAACCGCCGCCGGGCAACAGCGCGCACACCGTTTCGCCCTTCTTCCAGCGGGTCACGCCCGCGCCCATCCCCACGATCTCGCCCGACGCCTCGAGGCCGGGCAGATCCGAGGCATCCGGAGGCGGCGCGTATGACCCCTGACGTTGCAGAACATCGGGCCGGTTCACCCCGGCATAGGCCACCCGGATCAGGATTTCGTCGTGGCGCGGAACCGGCACCGGACGGCGGGTCATCTGCAACTGGTCGGCATCGCCGGGCGCGGCAATCTCGACCGCGTTCATCGCATCGGGAAACATCGTCTCTCCTTCGTCAGGAATGGGTCTTGCCGGGAAGATCACGCGGCTTTGGCGAACGAATCCAGCCGAACGCCGCGCGGCCCAGCATCTCGGCGCCCGGCAGGCGGCCAAGACGCGCCTTGACGCCTTCAAAGCGCATCACGCCGTCGATCCGGCGATCAAGAAAGTCCCGACTGTCGGCGCGACAGTCCGAATCGTCGCCCAACCAGAACAGCACGGTCGAGCTGATCACGGCCGACAGCGTCGCACGCTTGGAATACCAGTTCACATCATCGGACCGGTCGCCAAGCCCGGTCCAGATCACATCCGCGGTTTCCCAGACCAGACGCGCGGCCAGGGCGGCATTCTGCGGCAGGGTCAGCGTCGCGGCGCCGGCGCGTACCAGCTCCACATCCGACAGTTCCAGCCGATGCCAGACCGCCGCAGCAACCCGATCACGAAACCTGCCCTGCGGCGGCGTGCCCGCCAGCCAGTCGCGCAGTTCCGCATCCGCACGACGATGATAGGCCGCAGCCAGCCCCGCACCGCCTTGCGGGAAATGCACCCTGGCAAGCGCGTCGGACATGCCAAGATCACGCGCCCCCGCCAGCAGGGCGCGATCATTCATGCCGTCGAACGGCACATGGATCAGCGCGGCATCCAGCAGCGCATCGCGTTCGGTCTGGGTCATCTTAGCCTCTTCTGGACAAAGGCGTCCGGCTTTGTTATTGGGACGCCTCCTGCAATCTTTGCAACTCTAACCTAGGAAGGTGGTGACAACCACATGCAGGTCAATGTTCGCGACAACAACGTCGAACAGGCACTTCGCGCCCTGAAGAAGAAACTTCAGCGCGAGGGGGTCTTCCGCGAAATGAAGCTTCGGCAGCATTTCGAGAAGCCGTCGGTCAAGAAAGCCCGTGAAAAGGCCGAGGCCGTCCGCCGCGCCCGCAAGCTGGCCCGTAAAAAGGCACAGCGCGAAGGCGCGCTGTAAGGCGACGCGATCCTTTAATTCATTTGAAGACCCCCGTGGCACCATGCCGCGGGGGTTTTCTTTTGGTCATGCCGGGATGCGGAAAACATCAGCCATTGCTGTCAGAGCCGCCGTCCGACCCACCGTCCGATCCGCCATCGGAACCGCCGTCAGACCCACCGCCGTCCGAGTCGCCGCCGCCATCGCTGCCGGAACCGCCTTCGCTGCCGCCATCGGAACCGCCGTCGGAATCGCTGCCGGAGTCTCCGCTGTCACCGCTATCCGCGCCGCCGTCTGCGCCGCCGTCTCCGGCACCCGCATCGCCGCCCATGCCGTCATCTTCGCCGCCGGTGTCGCTTGCACCATCGGAGCCACTGTCACCGGTGTCGCCGTCAGCATCGTCGCCGCCACTCGAATCAGAATCTTCGCCGGGCTGAGGGGTAGCGGTCAGGCCTGCCGCATCTCCCGCCGACGAACCCTCTGGTGCTTCGCGTGTCTCGACGCCATCGACCGACACCAGACGGCCATTCGCGGTGCTGTAGACCAGTTCGGTCGGGACGCCCGCACGTTGCGCCGTGATGGTAAGGATCGGGCCTTCACGCTGAATGAAGATATCGGAATATCCCTGCGCGGACAGGGTCTCGGCGATCAGATCATAGTTCTCGAGGCTTTCCAGGCGCGGATAGTCGCTTTCACTCACGAACCCCTCGGAAGGGGACTCCTGCAAAGCCTCCTCGGGCACCACGACGGTATTGCCCTGCGGCGTTTCGATATCCGAAGTCTGGGCAATGGCGGTGGTCGCCATCAGGCTGGCCGCAGCCAACTGCGTTCCCACGACAAGGGCCTTGAACGGTGTGTTGAACATCGCACTTCTCCTGCTGTCTGTCTGGCAGTGACAACGCCGCTGCAGGGCCATCGGGTTCCGCGACGCTGATTCAGACCGGAATAGCGGTGGTCCTGAAAACGGTCCGCAACGCAAAGCTGGAATGCATCTGCGCGACGCCCGGCAGGCGGGCCAGATGCTGACGATGGATGCGCGCGAAATCGTCGGTATCCTCGACCACGATCTTCAGAAGATAATCTGCGGTCCCAGCCATCAGGTGACATTCCAGCACATCTGGGATGGCGCTGACCGCGCGTTCGAATCCATCAAGCAATTCATCGGCCTGACCCGACAACGTGATCTCGACGAAGACGGTGGTCTGGCGACGCAGGGCCCGCGCATCAAGCAGCGCGACATAGCCCGAGATGACCCCGGCTTCTTCCAGTCGCTGCACGCGGCGATGACAGGCCGATGGTGAAAGATGCACCTGCTGCGCCAAGTCGGCATTACTGATTCGCCCCTTCTTCTGAAGCAACCCCAGAATTCGGCGATCTATTGCGTCAAGGCTATTCATTCGCGAATAATCTTCGATTCAATTGATGAAAACCAGAACTTTCTTTGAAGAAGTCAAGCCAGCCGCGCGCAGCTTCGCAGCACCTTTCACGCCATGCGTGACAGAATGCATCTCATAGTGAGTCGCAGAAATTCTGGGAGGAAAGCGCGATGAAGATCGGATGCCCAAAGGAAATCAAACCGCAGGAGTTTCGCGTCGGCCTGACACCCGAGGCGGCCGCCGAGGCGATCCTGCGCGGCCACAACGTGCTGGTCGAAACCGGTGCCGGGCTGGGTTCGGGCTTTACCGACGAAGATTACATGTCCATCGGCGCCGAGATCGCGCCGGATGCGCAAAGCGTCTTCGACCAGGCCGAAATGATCGTCAAGGTCAAGGAACCGCAGGCCCCCGAACGCAAGATGCTGCGCGAAGGGCAGCTGCTGTTCACCTATCTGCACCTTGCCCCCGACCGTGCACAGACCGAGGACCTTCTGAATTCCGGCGTCACCTCAATCGCCTACGAGACGGTCACGGATGCGCGCGGTGGCCTTCCGCTGCTGGCCCCCATGTCCGAGGTGGCGGGACGGCTGGCACCGCAGGTCGGATCCTGGGCACTGCAGAAGGCCAATGGTGGTCGCGGCGTTCTGATGGGTGGCGTTCCGGGCGTGCGGCCCGCGAATGTGCTGGTGATCGGCGGCGGCGTGGTCGGTGCGGCGGCGGCGCGCGTTGCGGTCGGCATGGGCGCGAACGTGACCGTCATGGACCGTTCGGTGCCGCGCCTCAGCTATCTTGACGATGTGTTCATGGGCAAGCTGACGACGCAATATGCCAGTGCCGCAGCAACCGCCGAACTGATCCAGACCGCCGACATGGTGATCGGCGCGGTCCTGATCCCCGGCGCCGCGGCACCCAAGCTGGTCACCCGAGAACAGCTTTCCACGATGCCGCAGGGGTCGGTGCTGGTCGATGTTGCGATCGATCAGGGCGGCTGCTTCGAGACCTCGAAGGCCACGACGCATCAGGATCCGATCTACGAGGTTGATGGCGTCGTGCATTATTGCGTGGCGAACATGCCTGGCGCGGTCGCGCGCACATCGACGCAGGCGCTTGGCAATGCCACCCTGCCCTTCATGCTGGCGCTGGCCGGCAAGGGCTGGCGGCAGGCGATCACCGACGACCCGCATCTGCGCGCCGGCCTTTCCACCCATCAGGGCAAGCTGACATCGCTGCCGGTGGGCGAGGCGCTGGGGATCGAGGCGATGACCCCCGATCAGTTCCTGGCCAGCTAAGCGCGACCACACCCCCGCAAATGATTGCGGCGCGACCCATCCGGGTCGCGCCGCTTCTTGCTTGTGCTGACAGATGACGGGCGATCAGGCTGCGCGCGCAGCCAGCAGATCGCGGATCTGGGCCAACAGTTCCTCTTGCGACGGGCCGGCCGGCACAGGGGCTTCTTCTTCCTTCTTCGCGATGGCCATGTCGCGGGCGCGATTCACCGCCTTGACCAGCAGGAACACCACCCAGGCGACGATCAGGAAATTCAGCACCGCCATCAGGAATGACCCATACGCAAACACCGCAGCGCCGGAATCGCGCGCGGCCTGCAGGCTTGCGCCGTCCGGCACATTGCCTGACATCACCAGATACATGTTCGAAAAGTCGATGCCTCCGGTGAACAGCCCGATGATCGGATTGATCAGATCATCGACCATCGAACTGACGATGGCGGTGAAGGCGGCACCGATGATGATGCCAACGGCCATGTCCATGACATTGCCGCGGGCAATAAATTCCCGGAATTCCTTGATCATGAAACTTGCGGTCCCTCTGCAAAAGCGCGTGTTGCGCGATGCGCCATATGCTAGCCCGCTTCTGTTCGCACGCCAAGGGTCACGCGCTGGCGGCGAGAGGTGTTCGAGAAATCAGCCAAGTCGGCGCCGGAAAACGAAATCCGACTGCAAGAGGCCGGGCGGGCAAGCGCACCGCGCCCACCCGACCGGCGCTGCCTATTCCTGATCGGACGTATCGCCGTCCGCCAGTTTCGAATCGATGGTCGCCTTCAGATCGTCCCAAGGCTGGTTCATCACCTTCTCGCCACCGATGATGAAGGTCGGCGTCGCCTCGATCTCGTCGGCGGTGGCGTTCTGCTGGAACGTCGCGATCAGTTGCTCGGCCTTGGCGCTGTCGTCCCAGCAGGCGGTCATCTGATCTTCGGTCATCCCAGCCTTCAGGCCGATCTTGCGCAGATTGCTGGCGATTTCCTCGCCATTGCCGCCCGACAGCCATTTTTGCTGTTCGTCGAACAGCATGTCCGAGACGGCATAATACTTGTCGTCGCCGCCGCAGCGGGCAAGGATGCCGGCCCACAATCCGACCTGATCGAAATACACGTCACGCTGGATGAACTTGACCTTGCCGGTATCGACATATTCCGACTTCAGCTTTGGCCAGCTTTGATCGTGGAAATTCGCGCAATGTCCGCAGGTAAAGCTTGCGTACTCGATGACCGTCAAGGGCGCGTCATCGGCACCAAGGGCAATGTCGGGCAGCGTCTGGACATCCGCGGCCTCGGTCGCGGTCTCGTCGGACGGCGCATCCTGCGCCAGCGCGGGCACGGCCAGCGCCACGGCAAGCGCGGTGGCGACAGAGCGGATCAACATGAATTTTCCTTTCGGTTCTTTCGGGATGAGAGGTTCAACGCCAGCCGGGCCATCGCCTCGGCCAGCGTCGGATCGTCGAACTGCGCGGCCACGTCATTCGCGCGGGCCGTCGCCTTGGGATCGGGCGGAACCTCGCGGCGCGGCGCCGGCGCGAACTGCGCCTGACCTTCCGCGAAGCCGCTGGCAGAGGTTTGCGTCAGCACGATCTTCTGGATGGCGTTATAGCCATAGCAGGCATTCACCCGATCGCGCAGTTGCGGCAACTGCATCTCGACCATCGGCGCGACCGGGCCGGTCGTGAGCAGGGTCAACGTGGCGCCGAACGCGCCCCGACTGTGGCTGATCCGAACGGGACGGGTCATCGCGGCCAGCCTGTCGCCCGCGATCTCGGGCCAGTGGGTCAGCAGACGACTGACCGCAAAGCCGCGACCCTCGGCCGCCTTTTGCACCCTATCGGCCAGCAGCGATGACGCCACCTCGAAGCCGCGCCTGCGGCGCCGCTGCGGCATGTTCGTCTTTGCTGGCCTCTGTGCCATCTTCGCCTGATCGGTTATCACCCCCACATCCTTAATCAGCGGGGCACAGGGATGAAAGCGCGCTGCGCAGCGAAGGGTCTGAAAATTGCGTGACGACAAGGTGATCGCCCCCCGGCTTCTGGACTGGTACGACCGCCATGCCCGCGTGCTGCCCTGGCGTGTTCCGCCGCAGGGCGGTCGCGCCGATCCCTATCGCGTGTGGCTGTCCGAGGTGATGTTGCAACAGACCACCGTTGCCGCCGTGAAAAACTATTTCATCCGGTTCACCTCTCTGTGGCCCACGGTGGAAGATCTGGCTGCGGCAGACGATGCGCAGGTGATGGCGGAATGGGCGGGGCTTGGCTATTATGCGCGTGCCCGCAACCTGTTGGCCTGCGCCCGTGCAGTCAGCCAGATGGGCAGCTTTCCGACCAGCCGCGACGGCCTGCGTGCCCTGCCGGGTATAGGACCCTACACTTCGGCTGCGATCGCGGCGATCGCCTACGACGCCCCCGAAACCGTGGTCGATGGCAATGTCGAACGCGTCGTGTCGCGCCTGTTTGCCGTGCCGACCCCCCTGCCCGCCGCGAAACCGGAACTGACCGCGCTGGCCGCTGGCCTGACCCCGCAGTCACGGCCGGGCGACTTCGCGCAGGCGATGATGGATCTGGGCGCGACGATCTGCACCCCGCGCAGCCCGGCCTGCGGGATCTGCCCGCTGATCGACGATTGCGACGCGCGGGCGCAGGGCATCGCCGCCGAACTGCCCCGCAAGACCGCGAAGGCCGCCAAGCCCACCCGGACGGGCATCGCCTGGGTCGCCCTCAGCGGCGATGCGCTGCTGCTGGAGGAACGCCCGCCCAAGGGACTTCTGGGCGGCACGCTGGCGTTTCCCTCGGCCGGTTGGGACGGACGTGATCTGCCACCGCCGGGCCGCGCCACATGGAGCGATATCGGCGAAGTGCGGCACGTCTTTACGCATTTCAACCTGACGCTGACCGTGATGCTGGGCGATCTGGACGGTCCTGCGGACCGCGGGCGTTTGGTCCCGCTGCGGCAATTCGACCGAAATGCGCTGCCGGGTCTGATGCGAAAGGTATGGGATATGGCACGATCCGAAATCGCGGCCTAGACTGTGCGCATGAGCGAGTCTTCCCCCACCGGCCTGCCCGCCGCCGCACCGTTCTGGATCTCGGTGGTCATGCTGCCCCTTGTCGCCCTTGCGGCCATCAAGGGTGGGCTGTGGTGGCTGCTGCTGCCGGGCTATGCGTGGTATCTGACAACCGCGATCGACGGCGTGCTGGGCCTGAATACGGACAACCCCGACCCCGACACGTCCGCCGACCGGCTGTTCTGGCATCGCGCGGTCACCATCATCTGGTTCCCGCTGCAATTCGCGGCGATCTTCGGGGCGATCTGGTATGTGCAGCATGGCGGTCACTTGTCGGGGCTGGAAAAGCTGGGTCTTTTCTTCGGCATCGGCGTCCTGTCCGGCACGATCGGCATCGTCTATGCACATGAACTGTTGCACCAGAAATCGCCGCTGGAACGCTGGATGGGCGATCTTCTGCTGGCCAGCGTGCTGTATTCGCATTTCCGCACCGAACACCTGCTGGTCCACCATTCATGGGTCGCCACGCCGCGCGACGCGGTATCGGCGCGATACGGCGAGGGGTTCTATCGCTTTTTCGCGCGCGTTCTGCGCGAAAGCCCGGCCAGCGCATGGCGGGCCGAGAAACGACGGCTGGCGCGGGCCGGTCGCGGGCCGCTGGACCCGCGCAACCCGTTCTGGCGATACGGCGCGCTGCAACTGTCGATGATCGTGCTGGCGCTGATCCTTGGTGGGTGGATTGGCGTCGCATTGTTCGTCTTTCAGGCCTTCATCGCAGTCTGGCAGCTGGAGCTGACCAACTATGTCGAACATTACGGCCTGACCCGGGAACATCTTGGCGAAGGACGATATGAACATATCAAGCCGCGCCACAGCTGGAACGCCAGCCACACGGCGTCGAACTGGTTGCTGATCAACCTGCAACGACATTCCGACCACCATTTCAAGCCGGACCGGCGCTTTCCACTGTTGCAGACCTATGGCGACGACGACGCACCACAGCTGCCGCTTGGGTATCCGGCCATGACCTTCGTCGCGATGGTGCCGCCATGGTGGCGAAGGCGGATGAACCCGCGCGTTCGGGCCTGGCGGCAGAAGTTCTATCCACAGATCCGCGACTGGGCGCCCTACAACAACGGCGACCTGCCGATGCCACGCAACGCGCTGTAATCAGCGCGTCGAAAGCACCGACATGACCTGATCCATGACCATTGCGCCGTAGGTCGCATTGGCGTGTTCATAGTCATCATCTGGATGGGTCGGGCCCTCGCCATCTTCCGCAACTTCCCGCTGCGCCCTCGCGGCGGACGTGCCTGCCACGATTGCGGCCGCGTCGATCCGGCCAAGCCTTCTTGAGCCGCGCATCAAGGATGATGCGGTATAGGGGCCGTCAACCAACGCAGCCTCGGGCCAGTCAAGGATGGTGGCGCTGTCCCCCAGCACCTGCATGCGCGCAGCGCGATACATATCCAGCCAGTGCGTGGCATCCCCACGCTGCACAAGGGCGTGATAGGCGCCATAGCGGGCGTCGTCCGCCCGGCCATCTTCGGACAGCGCGGGCTCAGGCACGACAACGACAGGCTTTTGCAGCCGCTCGATCCTTGGCAGCAATTGCCCGACCGCAGATCCGGCGATCCGCCCGCGCAGCATTGCGCCCAGCACGCGCCCGCCGACAAGCTGCGCAGTCTCGTCACCCGCGACCACGCTGGGAAAATCCAGACTGCGGTGATCGGCGCAAATTGCGGCCGTGCGAAACCAGGACACTCCGCCGACGATCACGAACGCATCGAACCCGCCGACATCGACCGAGTTGACGTGATTATAATACTGCATCTGACGGGACGCCGCACCGGTCATCGGCACCAGCCTGTCATTCCGCAGGTCCAGTTCGCCCAGACGATCCGACAGGACCCCCAGAAAGTATACGTCCCAGCCCGGCCAGCGATCGGCCTCGGCCGCGTAAGCAAGGCGCAGGGCACCGCTGTGAGAGTTGCCGATGAACAGGACACGAGGCAGCTCGCCGGTCATGGGGAATACGCCTCCAGCATCGCCTCTTCACAGATCGGATCGTCCATATCCGAGTCGGACGACAGCGGCGGCATGTTCTCGGACAGTCCGTGCGTCGCCAGAAATGTCTGCATCACGGCGGCGACGCCTTCGGGCGAGACCTGGCGCAGGCCATCCGAGAAGAACCGACCGCGCGCCGCGGGATTGATGACGATCTCGTAGGACGGAAAATAGTCCACGTCATCATGCTGCGCGGCGAAATCGCCCGCCGCCGCACGCAGCGTGGCCTTGGAGTATTGCGTCGCGGGCAGCACGTGATTGCCCGATGCGGTCGCGGTCAGCGGCACCGGCGACACGGTCAGCAGCAGCTTCATCCCCGGCTTGAACGCATGCAGCCTGGCGCGCAGCCGCTGAAGATCCTCGACGACGTCGGGATAGGTGAAATTCACGAACTCATGCCGAGCGAGGTCGTAACTGCCAGCGATGACACCCGGGCACGTCGGATAGACACGTCCGGTATCCCGGCAACGCCACGCCTCGGTCAAGCCAAGGGTGAAGATGAACACATCGGCCCCAGCCAGCATCGGCGCCAGCCGCGACAGGTGTTGGCGACGGATTGCAAGCACCTCTTCGGGGCTGTCCAGCCCTTCGGGATCAAGCCCCGGTCTCAGGGCGTCATGAAATCGGTCGCCGCGCCGCCAGATCTGCGCGGGATCGGGCTGGCCATCTGCAACCTCTTGCAGCAGCTGAATCAGCTGTCGCACCGTGTAGATGTTCCCATACCGCCCGGAATACAGACCGAAGCCATGCTGCTGAAGCACCGCCTGACCGATGCCGCGCGGCGATGGTTCGGCATCCAGCACCTTCAGCCCGGCCGCGCGCAGCGCCCTGCCCATATGCTGCGCGAAACAACTGCCCGCGGTCGCAATCCGGTCCTTGCGGGTCAGCAGGAACTTGGGCCGGCTGATCGCATCGGGGGCGCCGGCCGGGGTTTCGGCCACTGCGCGGCGCCAGAAAGCAGTCGGTGGCAGGTCTGAGTACGGGTGCGACATGATAACAGAGATATGCATGCGGTATCGCGGATGAAAAGACCCCGCCATGCGACGATGGCGGGGCAAGGCGGTCCCGGCCGCGCGGTTGGCGGCGGGACTGCGGCGAAACCTTGAAACGGGATCAGTTCGGGCGCGAGACCTCGCCCTCCATCTCGGCGCGGATCTGCTGGCGCAGGATGTCGATCGGGATCATCTTGCCCTCGCGCCGGAAATGCCAGTAAGTCCAGCCGTTGCAGGACGGCGCACCTTCCAGCGCGGCACCGACCTGGTGGATGCTGCCCTTGACGTCGTTGCCGATCAGGCTGCCATCGGCGCGCACCTTCGCCTTGTGCCGGCTGCCGATGGAATACAGTTCCTCGCCCGGGCGCAGCATTCCGCGTTCGATCACCTGGCCGAACGGAACGCGCGGCTCGGCGCGCTTTGCCTTGGTGGTGGCGATCGCCTCAACATCGAAACGGCGAATCCGGGCAAGACGCTGCTCGGCCACCTCACGATAGGCGGCCTCGCGTTCTATGCCGATGAAATCGCGGCCCAGCATCTTGGCAACAGCGCCCGTTGTGCCGGTGCCGAAGAACGGATCAAGGATCACATCGCCCGGATTGGTGGTACCGACGATGACCCGGTGCAACAATGCTTCGGGTTTCTGGGTCGGATGGGCCTTTTCGCCCTTTCCGTCCTTCAGCCGTTCGCCGCCGTTGCAGATCGGGATGACCCAGTCGGACCGCATCTGAACCCCTTCATTCAGGGATTTCAGCGCCTCGTAGTTGAACGTGTATTTCGAGGCGTCCGATTTCGCGGCCCAGATCATCGTCTCATGAGCGTTGGTCAGGCGCTTGCCCCGGAAATTCGGCATCGGGTTCGATTTGCGCCAGATCACGTCGTTCATGATCCAGTAACCTTGGTTCTGCAGTTCCGCGCCGACGCGGAAGATGTTGTGATAGCTGCCGATCACCCAGATCGCGCCATGCGGCTTCAGGATACGGCGCGCGGCGGCCAGCCAGTCACGGGTAAAGCTGTCATAAGCGGCGAAGCCCGCGAACTGGTCCCATTCGTCGTCGCAGGCATCAACCTTCGAATTGTCCGGGCGAAGCAGATCGCCCCGCAATTGCAGGTTGTAAGGAGGATCGGCGAAGATCAGGTCCACGCTTCCTTCGGGAAGCGAATTCATGATCTCGATGCAATCACCCGCCAGAATCTGGTTCAGCGGCAAGGGCCGCGCGGTGGCCGCGCGTTGTTCTTTGATCTTCGTCATCTCTGCCTCGTGGGGAAGCCGACTTTGGCCGGTCTGGTATGAGGACAAAGATGATTCAGACCCGATTCGGCGTCAATTTCTTTTTTGAATCAAAGACTTGCAGAACCATCTTTACACAAGATGTTGTGGATGGGCCGGAACGAACGCCTATGATGAGGGGTCACCCCCAGATCTAGCAGGGCCTGCTTGTGGGCTGGCGTCGGATAGCCCGCATTCACATCCCAGCCATAGCCGGGATGCTGTTGCGCCAAATCCACCATGATGCGATCGCGCAACACCTTGGCTAGGATAGATGCCGCCGCGATGCTGATGCTGCGCGCGTCGCCCTTGATGATGGCCTCGGCCGGGCGGCCCAGATCTTTGGGCACCCGATTGCCGTCGACCAGGACGTGACAAGGTACATGGAGCAGCCCGGCGACCGCGCGGCACATCGCCAGATGACTGGCATGATAGATATTGAGCCGGTCGATATCGGCCACCTCGACATGGGCCACGGACCAGTGACTTTGCGCCATGATCCGTGCCGCCAGGGCTTCACGCCGCTTGCCGGTCAGCTGTTTGGAATCGTTCAGCCCTTCGGGAACATTGCTTGGGTCCAGTACCACCGCCGCCGCGGTCACCGGACCCGCAAGCGGGCCCCGGCCAACCTCGTCCACGCCGGCCACGATCCGCGCACCGCGTGCCCAGGCCAGTCGTTCGAAACTGTCATCGGGAAGATTCATGCGGTAATCATGACGGGCGGAATGCGGATCTCCTCTAGGTTCACGCCATCACCCTCTCGATCCACCACCAGAAAATCCGCCGCGCGATCCAGCGGGGTCAGCACCCCATGCCAGACACCCGCATTCAGGTTGATGCCCATGCCGGGAGGCACAAGAAAGGCAACAGGATGGCCGGGGCGGCCCGCTTCGTCATGTGCCACCACGGACAGCCAGGCATCGGGCCCCAGCGGCATGAACGCCTGCGATCCCAACGGATGGCGTTCCAGCAGCCCGCATTCATAAGGCAGGCTGACCGGCTGCGACCGGAAGATCGAGATGATCGCCTCGCCCCCGCCACGCTGAACCGTGGCAAGTGCATGATGCCGTTCGCAGCGACCCTCGTTGATCATCTTGTCAGGCATCGGCCGGGCCGTCAGCAGTTCGCCGAACGGGGCGAAGTCATCGGCTGTGATCGGCACCGCGCGAATGGTTGTCATGGACGGATCCTCCCTTGACGAAACCTAGCGCGACGCCGCCAGTCCGTCGAGAATGCGTGACAGGATCGCGCGGCGTGTGGGCGCATCGCGCAGCATGGCGACCTCGGCGCGCGCAGCAGCCGACATCTCTTTGCATTTGTTGGGATTTTCGCGCGCCCATGCCAGTTTTTCCAGGATATCGCCGCAATACCGCGCCACAGGAATAAAGTGTTTCCACGGTTTGAAGCGACCGGAATAGAACACTTCCCAGCCATCCTGTTCGGCCAGAAGCACCGACTGGCTGTCGATCATCGGAATGAAGTTCGACCCGTGATCGAAACCCGTCAGGCAAAGCTGATAGCGGAACTGCCGGAAAAATCCCGGACCGCGCCGCGTGTCGCAATAAGGCGCAAGAAGCGGATCCTCGGACAAGTCACGCATGCTCCAGGCCATGACGATACCCAGATTGAAGTCCGGATGGCCGAACCAGCGCCGCACGAAGTTCAGGCGCGATGTGCGGCAGAGATCCTGCCAGGCGGCGTCGCGCGCCGCAGGATCCTGTCCTGCCTGGGCCAGTCGCGCAAGATGCACATGCGAGCCGGCACCCGGACGGACCCCGTCACGCATCTCGCTGCCGGAAATCATGCCGCGCCACACCACCCGGTCCAGCTTGTCGTCGAACGGAAGGCGGTCGGGCGCAGCGGCACGGTCAAACCCCGGCATGCCGATCTGATGCTGATCCGGCAGCGGCCACAGCACGACGTTGCGCGCCCCCTCGCGACGGCAATGGCCCAGCACCGGAACCCCCAATGCCTGCCCCTGGGGTGAGCCCATCCAGCGCGAATCCTCCATGTCGATCCGCAGCCGCATGGCACGCCCAAGTCGCAGAGCATCGTTAACCACACCTTCGGCGCGCAGCAGCTTGAAATGCTGATCGGGGCGAGAAACCGCAGCATTGCGCCGCCCGGGATCGCCCGGCAGCGATCGGATGGCGATCTGGCGGGTCTGGTCCAGATGATCCAGAATTATCCCCTCTCCGTCCCATTCGCAGTAATGCCGCGACACGCCTTTGCGGCCACTGTCATCGGGCGAAAGCCCACGCAGACAGAAACTCGCCACATCCTCGACATAGTCTGGATCCGGCACGGCAGCCGACGCGTCGGTCTCGAACGCCGCCATCACAGCTTTTCCTGACCACGGGTCGGCTGGGGGGAACCAATCGCGGTCCGGCGGCGCGACATCCATCGGCAACAGCGCCGACAGGCGACGGCAGACCGATTGCGGATCTTCGGCCTCCAGGTCGATGCGGATCAGTCGGGGATCGGCACCGAAACATGCCTCGACCGCGCCCAGATGCGCGTGCCAATCAGCTTCCCAGATCTGTGGCAGATCGCCTTCGGGCACATCCCGGTGATGGGCATAGCAGCGCGCGGCGGCCCGGTTGGCACGCGTCAGCCGATCGACAAGCCAGCCGTCGATTTCGCGTGTCGTCAGGATGAAATAGGCATGCGGAAACCGCGATCGCAGAAAGTCGAAGCTGCGCCAGGCCTCCAGCGGCGGGCGCCAGAAAGGAGCGGTGCGATAAAGACCTGTGAACAACCGCACCCGGGGCCAGCGCGCCAGCGGGGTCTGATCGCGCGCCTCGCAGAACAGGATCTCGCTGGCCAGCGCGCCCCGTTCCCCGTCCAATGCCTCATGACCGTTCAGCTGGAACATCTGCGCCAACCGCGCCTCGCCGCACCAGTCGGGACTGATGTGAAAGAACAACGGCGCTTGCGTCATCCCGGCGACCGGCGATCCATGCGCGGCAGGAACACGGTCAGCACGCCAAGCGCGGGCAGAACCGAGCAAAGAAGAAACACCGACTCGATCCCGCGCGCGTCAGCCAGAACCCCCAGCGCCGCAGCCGCGATCCCCCCCATCCCGAACGAAAAGCCGAAGAACAGCCCGGCAATGGCGCCGGTGCGGCCTGGCACCAATTCCTGTGCGAAGACCACGATGGCCGGAAACGCCGACGCCAGGATCAGCCCGATGACAACCGAAAGGATCCCCGTCGGAATCAATCCGACATGCGGCAGCGCCAGCGTGAAGGGCAGCACGCCCAGGATCGAGAACCAGATGACCCGCAGCGGCCCGATCCGGTCCCCGACCAGCCCGCCCAGCATCACCCCGGCGGCCATCCCGCCCAGGAACAGGAACAGCATGATCTGCGCGCCCTGCGGACCCAGACCGAACTTCTCGATGGTGAAGAACGTGAAATAGCTGGTCATCGCGGCGCCATAGATATTCTTGGTGAAGGTCAGGACTGCCAGCACGGTGATCGACCGCATCACGATCCCTCGCGGCAGCTTCAGCGTGGTGTCGGGTCGCGCTGCGTGCGCGCGCCGCCGCCCTTCGGCCCAGCCTCCGACATGCCACAGCAGCGCCGACCCCAGCGCCGCCGCGACGGCGAACCAGGCCACGGCCGGACGTCCCAGCGGCACGACCACGAAGGCCGCCAGCAACGGGCCCATGGATTGCCCGAAATTGCCGCCAAGCTGGAACAGCGATTGCGCGGTGCCGTATCGGCCGCCCGAGGCCAGCCGCGCAACGCGCGAGCTTTCGGGATGGAACACCGCGGACCCGATGCCGATCAGCATCGCACCGGCCAGAAGCCAGCCATATTGCGGCGCGAACGCCAATAGCAGCACACCGCAGAAGGTCGAGGCCATGCCGAAGGGCAAAGACCGCGGCTGCGGATGCCGGTCGGTGGCCGCCCCGATCAGCGGCTGCAACAGCGATGCGGTCACCTGAAAGGCGAAGGTCATCACCCCGATCTGGGCATAGCTCAACGAAAATTCGGCCCGAAGCAGGGGATAGATTGCTGCCAGCATCGATTGCATGACATCGTTGACCATGTGGCAAAGACTGATCGCCAGCAGGATCGGCCAGACCGGCCCGGCGACCGCACCCTGCGCGTGGGTTATGAGGGCCGGCCGGTCCGGCGTCATCCGGTGTTCCTGTTTCATCGCAGCGCCCTTCGATCCACGCTCTTGCACATCATGCAATTAGCAGATCAGAAAATGATTGAAAATATTCATTCCTCACAACTCTGACGCTAGTTTCTTATCTTTAAGAACAGGTTTTTCGCCTATTACGCATAATATGCCTATTTCGACAGGTTTCCTTACTGCGCTTTAATAAGATTAATAAAAAACATAACGATTCCGAGTTTGCACCCATCATGACAAAGTTACCCAGTATGGTCGCTCGTTCCCTGCGACCCGCCGGCATCGAGCGTGGATCACGACGCATGAATACCTGGCAATCGGTCCGTTCCGAGGTTCTGGAGCGTATCCGGACACGGGAATGGGCGCCCGGCGAATTGATCCCCACCGAACAGCAGCTTGCCGTTCAGCTTGGCTGCGCGCGCGCGACCGTCAATCGGGCGCTGCGCGAGCTTGCCGACAGCGGCATCGTCGAACGGCGCCGGAAGGTCGGCACCCGCGTGACATCGACCCCGTCGCGTCGCACCACGCTTGAAATGCCGATAGTCAGAGACGAGATCGAAGCCCTTGGCGCTGAATACGATTATCGCATGACCAGCTATGGCCAGTCGAAGCCGACCGAGGCCGCCATGCGTGCCCTGCAGGTTGCGGCAAGCGAAGATCTGATCCTGATCAAGGCCCAGTATCTTGCTGACGGCCAACCGCATTGCTGCGAGGCCATCTGGCTGAATCCGCGATCATTGCCGACGATAACGATCGAGGATGTCAGGAATCAACCTGCCCATGAATGGCTGGCCCGCAACGTCCCGCTGACGCGTGGACGGTTTTCGATCCTCGCCGAAGGGGCCTCGGGCGATTGCGCCCACAACCTGAGGGTCGAGAACGGCACCCCGGTTCTGACGGTCGAGCGTATCAACTGGAGCGATGTGGCCCCGGTTTCGTTTTCGCGGCAGTTCTATCCGCCGCGGCACAGGCTGGTCTCCGAAGACTGAACGACCGGCAGGCGCCGAAGCAGGCACTGACCCGGCCGGGACGATCAATCGCCCGGCCGGTCAGAATATTTCCAGCAAACCGGCGGCGCCCTGCCCGCCGCCCACGCACATCGTCACGACACCCCATCTCGCGCCCCGTCTGCGACCTTCGCGCAGAATGTGACCGGCGGTCCGTGCGCCGGTCATGCCGAATGGATGACCGATCGAGATAGCCCCGCCGTTGACGTTGCATCTTGCCGGATCGATTCCCAGGCGATCGCGGCAATAAAGGCACTGGCTGGCGAACGCCTCGTTCAGTTCCCACAGGTCGATATCGTCGATCCGCAGTCCGGCGCGCTTCAGCAGGCGTGGCACCGCGAGGACCGGGCCGATCCCCATTTCATCGGGCGCACAGCCGGCGACGGCAAAGCCGCGAAACGCGCCAAGGGGTGTCAGCCCCTGCGCCGCCGCAAGATCCTGATCCATCACCAAAAGCGCGGCTGCGCCGTCGGAAAGCTGCGAGGCATTGCCCGCTGTGACATACTGGCCTTCGCCGCGAACCGGTTCCAACCGCGACAGCGCCTGCAACGTGGTGCCGGGGCGGTTGCCCTCATCGTCGCAGATCGTCACATCTTCCCGGTGCGTCGTCCCCGAATGCTTGTCTGTCACCATCTTCGTCACGGTGATCGGCACGATTTCGTCATCGAAGTAACCTGCCGCCTGCGCGGCTGCGGTCCGGGCCTGCGACTGCACGGCATAATCGTCCTGCGCCGCCCGACTGATGCCATAGCGATGTGCCACGATGTCCGCCGTCTCGATCATCGGCATATACAGATCGGGGCGATGTTCCTCGATCCAGGCTTCGCGCGAATTGCGCACCGGCGGCTGGACCATCGAAATACTTTCGACCCCGCCGACCAGCACAGCGCCCGCACCTTCGGACGCAACCATATGCGCGCCCATCGCCAATGCCTGCAGCCCCGAGGCACAAAATCGGTTGACCGTCGTGCCCGCGATACAGTCCGGAAGACCCGCGCGGATCACGGCTTGCCTGGCGATGTTGCCGCCTGTGACATATTCGGGGTAGCCGCATCCCCAGATGCTGTCCTCGATCAGCGCCGGATCTATGCCCGCACGATCCACCACCGCCCGCGCGACATGTCCGGCCATCACCGCCCCGTGGGTCATGTTGAAGGCGCCGCGCCCGGCCTTGCCGATGGCTGTGCGGGCGGTCGAGACGATGACCGGCTGTTTCACACGACACTCCGCTGGTTCAGGTCACCGAAGCGGCCGCCCTTGGCGGCCAGATCGCGCAGCAAGGGCGCGAGATGCCAAAAATGGTCGTCCTGTCTGGCAAATCGCTCGATATCGGCGGCGATGCAGGGCAGTCCCTGCGCGTCCGCCCAGTGCATCGGACCGCCCCGCCATCGCGGAAATCCATAGCCGTTCAGCAGCACCACATCGACATCCAGAGGACGAGCAGCAATCCCGTCGCCAATGACGCGCGCGCCCTCGTTCACCATCGCCGCCATGTAGCGGGCAACGATCTCGGCGTCGTCGAAATCGCGCGGCACGATCCCCAGATCCGCGCGAACCTGATCCAGCAAGCCTGCAAGTTCTGGATCTTCGCGGCCCTTCGGGTCTTTGTCGTCATAGATGTAATAGCCGCGCCCGGACTTGCGGCCCAGGCGCCCCAGCTGGAACAGGCGGTCCGCAAAGACCGGCACACGGTCACGCGGATGACGTTCCGCGGCCATTCGCTGACGGGTCAGGTAACCGATATCCAGGCCGGCAAGATCCGATACCGCATAAGGGCCCATCGCGAATCCGAATTCGGTCAGCGCCCGGTCGATCTGATAGGGTGACGCCCCGTCCAGCACCATGGCGTCGGCAGCCGCACGATAGTGGGCCAGAATCCGGTTGCCGATGAACCCGTCGCAGACACCCGCGCGGACGGCGATCTTCTTCAGCTTTCTGGCCAGCGCGAACCCGGTCGCCACCACGTCGGGTGCCGTCCTGTCGGCCACCACGACCTCAAGCAACCGCATGACATGGGCGGGCGAAAAGAAATGCAGGCCGATCACATCCTGCGGCCGACCTGTCGCCTGCGCGATGCGGTTCACGTCCAGATAGGATGTGTTCGTGGCCAGCACCGCCCCCGGCCTGGCCACGGCATCAAGGCCGGCGAAGACCTGTTCCTTGACCTCCATCTTCTCGAAGACCGCCTCGACGATCAGATCCGCGTCGGACAGCGCCTCATAGTCGCCGACGGCCCGGAAACTTTCCGACAGGATCGCATCGCGCCGGTCGGACGTCAGCTTGCCGCGCCTGACCGAACCTTCCAGCATCCTGTCGACACCGGCCGCAGCCCGTTCTGCGGCCTCGGCATCGCGTTCGACCAGCGTCACATCCAGATCCGCCAGCAGCGCGGACACGGCAATGCCCGCGCCCATCGTGCCGCCGCCGATCACCCCGATCCGGTCAATGGCGCGCGCAGGAACACCCTTCAGATCGGGCAGGTTCGTCACGGCGCGTTCGGCGAAAAAGGCATGGATCAACGCAGCGCGCTGCGGGGTGTCCATCAGTTCCATGAATTTCGCGCGCTCTTGCGCCATGCCCTGATCGAACGGAAGCGCCAAACCTTCGATCATCGCATCGACCGCGCGCGGCCGCGCCACTTGCCCCGGCGCTGTCGCGGCCAGCCTTGCCTTGATGCTGTCCACCAGCGCCGCATCGACCGTGGGGGCAGGAATCTCGCTTGTGCGCCGCGGCTGTTGCCCGGCCAGTTCACGGGCAAGTTCCATCGCGGTCCGCGTCAGATCCCCGGTTGCAAGCCGATCCACCAGCCCGATCTTCAACGCCTCGGCAGCGCCGACCTGCCGTGCCGAAGTTATGATGTCCAGCGACGCCGCAAGGCCGATCAGGCGCGGCAGCCGCTGCGTGCCGCCGGCGCCCGGCATCAGACCCAGCGTCACCTCGGGCAGGCCAAGCCTGGCGTCGGGCGTGGCGATGCGCGCATGTGCACCCAGTGCGATCTCCAGCCCGCCGCCCAGTGCGGTGCCGTGGATCGCGGCGACAACGGGTTTTCCCGAGGCCTCTATCAGGTCGATGACATCGGGCAGATGCGGCGTCATGGGCGGCTTGCCGAATTCGGTGATATCCGCCCCTGCGACCCATGTCCTCCCCGCACACAGGATCACGGCCGCCTGCGCCCCGGCGTCTGCATGCAGCGCCGCAAGCGCGTCCATCAGTCCGGCACGCACCCCTTGCGATGTCGCGTTTACCGGTGGGTTGTCGATGGTGATGACGCCGATGACGCCCTCGCGTTGATAGTCGACGATCATGCCAGTCCTCCTTCGTCGTCCAGCGTTCCGGTCCACGCGGGTGAAGCATTCTGCCCGATCAGGCCCTGCAACTGCTGGACGGTTTCACGCAGCCTTCGGCCCACATGCTCATTAATCCTTGCCTCCGGCAGGACATCATCCAGCGCGCCGCAGGAAAACGACACCGGCCCCGCAAGACGCGATGATCTGAACGGCACCGACACCGCCGAGACATTCGCCGTGTGGCGCAATTCCCTGCGAATGACCGCATAGCCGTTCGCCATCAACTGCCCATGCCCCTCGCGCCGCAGATCCGCCAGCGCACTGCCATCCGCGACCTCGGGCGGGCGGTCCTGCAACAAGGCCGCGAATTCCTCGCCCGTCGTCGCCGACAAGATCGCAAGACCCGAAGACGAGCCTCCGACCGGCAACCTGTGCCCCACCTCGAGCCAGATCGACGCCGCGTGCCGTGGCCGCCATGTTCGGACCAACGCGACCTTGTCGCGGTCGCGCACGGCGAACAGAACCAGTGTTCCGGTCTCGTCCGCCAGCGCCTGCATCATCGGCTGCGCCACATCCAGAAACGACAAGGATGACGCGGCGACATGCCCCAAAGCCAGCAATGTGGGGCCGGGGCGATAGCGTTCGTTCCGCTGTGGCCGCGTCAGATAACCAAGGCGCCCAAGCGTGAAGGTCAGGCGCGACACGGTCGATTTCGGCAGTCCGGTCCTTTCGGCGATCTGCGCGTTGGTCAGACCGTCGTCGCCCGCGCGGAATGCGCGCAGAACCGACAGACCCCGCGCCAGCGTGGTGGCGAAGTTCCGGTCATGTTCATCATCAGGTCCATGCATGCTGACCATGGTCACATCGCGCCCGCCAGAATGGTCGAAATGATCGGAAACAGGATCAGGATCAGCAGAACAAGAACGTCGATGGCCAGGAACCGCGAGACACCGGCGAATATTCGGTCAATCCCCACGTCACGCGTCACGTTTCCGATGACGAACACGTTCAGGCCGACCGGCGGGGTGATCAGACCGATCTCCAGAAGCTTGACCACGATCACCCCGAACCAGATCGGATCCATGCCATACGCTTCGACCAGCGGCAGCAGGAACGGCAATGTCAGGATCAGTATCGCGATCGGTTCAAGGAACATCCCCAGGATCAGATAGGTGATGATCACGACGGCAATCATGACGAAATAGGACAGGGCGGCATCCTGGGCCCACCCCAGTGCCGCGTCCGGCAGGCCCGTCAGGATCACGAAACCGAAAAAGACCTTTGCCGCGACAACGATCACCAGGATCGCGGCGCTCTGCAAAAGGCTTTCCCGGATCGCCTGCCACAGCACGTCGGCTGTCAGGCGACTTTGGGTGAACCCGATCACCAGAGTCAGCATGACACAGGCCGCCACGGCAGCGGTCGCCGAAAATCCCAGAAGGATTCCACCGACGATCATTGCGAACAGCAGCAGCGCCGGCCAGATCGCCAGAGCAGCGTCGATCCGGCTGGCCTTGTCCACGGTGCCGGGCGGCGCGTCCTTGGGATTCTGTCCGACCCACCAGGCGACGACCGCCATCATCCCCGCCAAAGACAGCAAGCCTGGCAGGACGCCCGCCAGAAACAGCCGGGCGATCGACGTCTCGGTAAAGATGCCGAACAGGATGAACAGGACTGACGGCGGGATCAGCGATCCCAGCGTCCCACCCACGGCGACGGATGCGGTCGCAAGCCTTGGATCGTAGCCCAGGCGCAACATCTCGGGTGCGCAGATGCGACCCATCGTCGAGGCGCAGGCGACCGAGGACCCCGAGATCGCAGAAAATCCCCCGCATCCCACGACCGCCGCCATTGCCAAACCGCCACGCAGGGGTCGCAACCAGATCGCGGCGGCGTCATAGATGCGCGTGGCGATACCGGCGTAGAAGGCGATATTTCCAAGCAGGATCACCAGCGGCACGATCGCAAGGTCACCCGCGCGAGGCAGATCCAGCGCCGTGGACAGCAGGGTCGGCCCGGTCCAGTTCATGGCCACGTCGAAGATCCCGCCGCCGCTTGTCGCATGTATCAGAAACGTGCCGACCGCCCCGACGCCACCAAGGACCAGCGCCAAAGGCACGCGCAGCGCCAGCAGCGAAAGGGTCAGGATCAGCAAGGCAACGCCGATGTTTGCTGGATCCATGTCAGATCGCCTCCTGCACGCACATCTGATCAGCGGCATCCCACGTGATTGTTTCACACAGCAGGCTAAAATTCCGCTATGCGGAATTCAACTGGGAATTGACCCGATTGTGACCAGCAGGATATCTGGCGGTTTCCCCTCGATCACACGATGCTGCCCAGACCCAAGACGGAGATCCCGATGCCGCGCCGCCTGACCCGCCTGTTTCCTGTTCTTTCCCTTGCGGGGGCGGTTGCATTGCCGATGACAGCGCAGATCGCGCTGTCGCAAAGCCAGACAGACATGTCGCCATCCATCATCACCGCCGCGCAACTGGAATCGGCGGGCTATGACGGCGGCGACCTTCCATCCGGCCGCTCGGCACTGACGGCGAAGGTCCAGGTTCTTCTGGATCGGTCCGGCACGTCACCGGGGGTGATCGACGGTTTCAAGGGCGGCATGAGCCAAAGCGCCATCATGGCGTTCGAACGACGTTCCGGGCTGCCCATGGACGGGATTATGGACCCGCATGTGTGGAACCTGCTGCAAAGCTTTGCGCATCAGCCGATCACCATGGATTACACGATCACCCCTGAGGACGCACAGGATCTGGTCGCATCGATCCCGTCCGATTATGCCGAGAAGGCGAAGATGTCTTCGCAGGGCTTTACCAGCATCGCCGAGAAACTGGGCGAACGGTTCCACATGGACGAGAAATTCATCGCCGTCCTCAACCCGGGGGTCGTGCTGGAACCCGGCGCGACGATCAAGGTCACCAACCCGGCCAGTCCCGCCCGGGGACAGGTGACGCGCATCATCGTGGACAAGGCCACGCGGCGCGTGGCGGCCTATGACGCCAAGGGCAGGATGATCGTGGATTATCCGGCGACGATCGGATCCGATGCGACCCCCTCGCCATCGGGCAGCCACCATGTCGTGACCGTCGCGTTGAACCCGAACTATACCTACAATCCCGCCCGCAATTTCAAGCAGGGCGACAATGACAAGGCGCTGATCGTGCCCCCCGGTCCGAACGGGCCAGTGGGTTCTGTGTGGATCGATCTGTCCAAGCCCAGCTACGGGATCCACGGCACAGCGACACCGTCAAGGCTGTTCCACAACCAGTCGCATGGCTGCGTCCGGCTGACCAACTGGGATGCGCGCGAACTGGCGGGAATGGTGAAGACCGGGGTGACGGCGGTCGAATTCCTTCCGACGGGCATGACCATCGCCGAGGCGACGGGGTTGCGACCCGCCGCGCCCGTCACCACCTCTGAGCCGCTGGATCAGGCGGCATCCGCCCCCATCAGCGAGGCCGAGACCGCCAGTCCGACCCCCGCCAACGCAGCCGCGACAGAAGTTCTGGATTTTCCAGATCCCGCCGCGGAATCGATCAGCGGTCGCGTCATCGAAAACACCTCGGAAGCGGAAGCCGACGCCCTGGCCGAACCGTCCGCTGCCGACCCGCTAAGCGATGCATTGTCGGGCGCCCTGCCCGACGGGTTCGTGGTGCCGCCACTGGATGAACAGCCGTGAGAACATACCTGCTGACCATCGCCGCCTTTTGCCTGATCACCACGGCGGCCATCGCGCAGGACCGCCCGCCCGAAGCCACTGAACCCCAAACCGAATTGCCGCTCGACAGGGCCGACGACACGCGTCCGCCCGAGAAACCTGCCAGTACCGAGCGGCCTGACGAAATCGCGAAAAGTGATGGTGAAAACGACGGCGCTGAACCCGACAGTCCGAAAGCTGAACAGGCCTTCGGGCCACCACCTCCGCCAAGATGGTTCGTGCTGCGCGAAAGCGACGGAGAAGAGGCGGCCTGTCGGCTGGCGTTGACGATGCTTGGAACGCGATACGAGGACCGCCCGGCCATCACTGACCCGCAGGATCGCGATTGCGGCATCGCGCGTCCGATCCGGGTGACGCACATCCTGCCTGACCTGGAACTGGAGGGCGGCGCCGAGATGCGCTGCGACACTGCACGCGCCCTGGGTTTCTGGGCGCGCGATTTCCTGCGACCGGCCGCAGCCGCGTTGCCCGGCGCGCCGCGCGTCACCGGCCTTCGGCTTGGCACGACCTATGCCTGCCGCGCCCGCGTCGGAACCGGCAAGGACCGTCCCGACCTGTCCGAACATGCCTTGGGCAACGCGATCGACATCATGGGTTTCACCTTCGCCGACCGCGATCTGCTGGACGTCGCGCCCCGCGAAGACAGTGGCGGCACAGAAGAAGCCTTTCAGCGTGCGGTTCGGGGGGCAGCCTGCCTGTTCTTCACGACCGTTCTTGGGCCGGGCGCGAACGCCGCCCATGCCAACCATCTTCATCTGGATCTGGCCTCCCGGCGCAGTGGCTGGCGACTGTGCCAGTAAGATCAGCGGCGCATCTTTTCCATGTCCAGATAAGTCGGATCGAACCGCGACAGCGTTGCCAGCCCTTGCCAGTCAAGAATGGTCACATCCGCACCCGACCAGCGGATCAGGCCGCGGTCGCGCAAATCACGCACCGCGCGGTTCACGTGAATCGGGGAATAGCCCAGGATATCCGCCAGTTCGCGCTGCAGCAGCGGCAATGAAAAGCGATTGTCTGCGGCCGCGCCGACTGCGTTCAGCCGTGTGTAGATCTCGCACAGAAGATGCGCTAGATGCGCGCTGGATCGCAAGGATGCCGCAGCCACCAGCCATTGCCGATGCACGGCTGCATCGATCAGCGTCGCCATCCACATCATGCGCGTGAGATGAGGGAAATTTTCCGTAATCTCGGTCAACTGATCATGGCTGACGAACTCGACCTCGGCGGGGCCGACGGCAATGACAGAATGTTCAAGCCCGGCCAGCACGAAACCATGCAGATCCACGAAGTCGCCGGGAACATGCAGCGCCGTGATGACCCGTTCCTCGGGGCGGCCGACAAGCTGATGGGACCGTGCCGACAATCCCCGCAACATCATGCAGCTTCTTGCGGCGATGCGTTCCACCGGCACGATCACCTCGCCCGGCGCGAATGAAACATGCTCGGTACGCAAGCTGCGCAGACGGGACAAGTCAGCCTCGGACAGCGTATCACGCCGTTGAAGATAGCGGATAAAATAGTCCGTAATCGCCATCCCGCCCTCCTTTCCATTGGCTGCGAGACAGTTGCAAATCGTCGAATCGGACGCAATGGCCCGAAACTCCCTTCTAACATTCATTAAGCCAAGCAGCTTCGCGCTGATGCGATTCACGCGCTGCGCACGCCGGCCATTGTCCGTGCCGGAACACGCAAGGCGTCCGCCAGTTCCATAAAACTCTGCTGGAGAGATTCACTGCGACGGGTCACGAAATCGTCCAGTTGCGGATACAGCTTCACGGCCTCGTCCAGGCGCGGATCGGTTCCGGGCGCATACAGGCCGGCGCGGATCATCAGTTCCGATTCAGCATACGACCCCAAGGCGGCGCGGGCGCGGGCGATCAGACCGTTCTCGTCCGCGCTCGCCGCATCGGGCAGCGAGCGCGACACCGATCGAACGACATCGATGGCGGGAAAGCGCCCGCGTTCGGCGATGCTGCGTTCCAAGACGACATGCCCATCCAGCGTGCCCCGCAGAATGTCGGCCACGGGTTCTTCCATGTCAGAGCCTGCCACAAGCACACTGAAGATCCCCGTAATGTCTCCGCCCCCCTCAAGACCGGGACCGGCACGCTCGGCAAGAGCCATGACAACGTTCGAAACCGACGGAGGAAACCCGCGATAACTGGGCGGCTCGCCCGCGGCCAGCGCGATCTCGCGGTGCGCTTCGGCAAAGCGGGTGATCGAATCGGCCAGCAGCAGCACATGCTTGCCCTGATCGCGGAAATGTTCGGCAACGGCCATCGCCGCCCAGGCACAGCGCCGCCGGATCAGGGGCGAGCGATCGGATGTCGCGGTGACGATGACCGCGCGCGCCATCCCCTCGGGGCCCAGTGTCTTGTCCACGAATTCGCGCAGTTCGCGCCCGCGCTCTCCGATCATCGCGATGACCACCACATCGGCCTGCACCCCACGCGCCAGGCCCGACAGAAGCGTCGATTTGCCCACGCCGGATCCCGCGAACAGGCCGATCCGTTGCCCCGCGACCAGCGGCAGCAGCGTGTCGAACACCGCGAACCCGGTCGGCAGCCGCGAGCCAAGCCGCTTGCGGCCAACGGCCGGCGGTGCCTCGCACCTGAACGGACGCGGCTCGATTCCTTTCGGCAACGCCCGGCCGTCCAAAGGCTGCCCCAACGGATCGATGATTCGGCCGATCCAGGCGTCGCAGGGCGAAATCGTCGGCGCGAACAGCAACTCGACCTCGGCGCCGACGGACAACCCTTCGGGATGGCCTTCGGGCAGCACCTCGGCATGACGCGGCGCAAGGCCCACGATCTCGCCTGCCACGCCGCTTTCCTGCAATGAAATCATTACCCTGTCGCCGACCGACGCGCGACCGTTCAACCCCTCGACGCGGATCAGGCCGCCGCGAATGGACTGCACGCGGCCGAAATGCTGCGCCAGCCGCAAATGCCTTATGCGGTGGGCGATCGATTCAAGTTTATCCATTTCGCGCTTCTCCTGCCTGAGCCGAACTCGTGCTTCCGAAACGGTTTCTAAACCATTCGGAGTTAAGACCCGGTTATCGCCAATGAGGAGAAGCCTCATGTTTGAGAAGATCGAAATGATGCGAATGGCCCGCGCAATGGGTCAGCATGTGACCGAACGACAGACCATCGTCGCCAGGAATATCGCCAATGCCGACACCCCTGGCTTCAAGGCACAGGATCTGCAGCCGTTCGAGGACAGCTATCGCCGCCGCGACGACCTTGCGGCAATTCGGACCACAAGCCCCCGGCATCTGCCCGTCCCGACATGGTCACCCGCCGAACTTCGTGTCGCTCAGACCGAGACCGGAGTCTCGCCCAACGGCAATTCTGTCTCGCTGGAGGCCGAAATGCTGAAGGCAGCCGAACTCAAGCGCGAGCACGAATTGTCGCTTGGGATCTATCGCTCGGCCCTCGACCTGATGCGGACCAGCATCGGCCGGCGGGCCTGAGGGAGGTATTCATGGCAGAACCCGTATCCCCCCTTCGACTGTCCGCGTCCGGCATGCAGGCCCAGGCCGAACGGCTGCGTCGCGTGGCCGAGAACGTCGCGAACGCAGACACGCCGGGGTATCGCCGAAAACTGGTCGCCTTCGAGGAGGCTGTGGGATTCGGTCGTCCCAGCGGCACCGTCGAAGTCTCGAAAACCATCCTCGACCGCACCGAACTGCCACGGATCTATGATCCGTCCCACCCCATGGCCGATGAGCAGGGATATTATTTGGGGTCGAATGTGAACCTGGTCATCGAAATCGCGGATTCCCGCGAGGCCGGGCGCAGCTACGAAGCCAATCTGAAGATGTTCGAACAGACCAGACAGATGGGCGCGTCCCTTCTGGATATTCTGCGTCGCTGAAAGGATTTTTCATGATCACTGCAATCAATGCCGCCAATGCCTACAACGCCGCGCGCAGCGCGGTTCAACCCGACCTGGCCGCCGCCCCCACTTCGGTCGCGAAACTGGGCGAGGCGGCCCAGGACTTTGCCGCCCAGATGGCCCAGGTCGACGCGGTGTCGACCGACGCGATGACCGGCCAGACCGACACCCACCAACTGGTCCAGACAATCGCCGAATCCCAGCTGGCGATGGAGACCGTGGTCGCGATCCGCGACAAGGTCGTCGAGGCCTATCAGGAAATCCTGCGGATGCCGGTCTGAGCCATGAGCGAAACTCTTCTGTTCGACATGCTGCGCCAGGCCTTGCTGATCTCTGTCCGGATCTCGGCCCCGATGCTGGGTGTGGCATTGGTTGCGGGGGTCGTCATCGGACTTTTCCAGGCATTGACCTCGGTGCAGGAAATGACCCTGACATTCGTTCCCAAGGTCGGGCTGATGCTGGTGGTCTTCTGGGTCACCATGAGCTTCATGACCACCGCCCTGTCCGATTTCTATGTCGGTCAGATCATCCCCCTGATCGCGGGAAGCTGAACCATGGACAACGCGATCTACGCGGCGCTGACCCGGCAATCCGGATTGATGAACGAAATGCGCGTGGTCGCAAACAACATTGCCAACGCAAATACGACCGGCTTTCGCCGCGAAGGCGTGATCTTCGCCGAACACCTGTCCGCCCTTGATCGACAAGGCGACACGTTATCCATGGCGCATGCCCGCGGCCGGCTTGTCGATCTGGATCAGGGCGTACTGACGCAGACCAACGGCACGTTCGATCTGGCGCTCGAGGGCGACGGTTTCTTCATGCTGGAAACACCGGAGGGACCGCGCCTGACACGCGCCGGGGCCTTCATGCCGTCGCCGGAAGGCGAACTGATGAACGCGGACGGCCATCGCCTGCTGGACGAAGGCCAGGCGCCTATCATCATTCCGGCGGGCGCCAGCAAGGTCGGCGTTGGTGCCGATGGCACGCTGTCGGCAAACGGCATCAATTTCGGCCGCATCGGCGTCTTTGCTCCACCGGAAGGCGCGCAGATCACTCATGACGGAGGCACCGGCTTCGCCATCGACGGCGACCCCGAGCCGGTCGAGGACGCGAGTATCCGCCAGGGTTTCCTGGAGGAATCCAACGTGGATGCCGTTTTCGAAATCACCCGCATGATCGAGGTCCAGCGCGCCTACGAGCTGGGCCAATCCTTCCTTGACCGCGAGGATCAGCGGATCCGCAACGCGATCACATCCATGACCCGCTGAGAGGAAAAACCATGAGAGCCCTTCAGATTGCCGCGACCGGCATGAGCGCCCAGCAAACCCGCGTCGAGGTCATCTCGAACAACCTCGCCAACATGTCGACAACAGGCTTCAATGCGCGGCGGGCCGAGTTCGCCGACCTGCATTATCAGCAGGCGACTCGCCCCGGCACCGTGACGGCGGCCGACGGCACCGTGATCCCCGCCGGCGTTCAACTGGGACTGGGCGTCCGACCCAGCGCGGTCAGCATCAATCTGCAACAGGGATCGCTGAGCCAGACCGGAGGCGATCTGGACATGGCGATCGACGGCGATGGCTATCTGGAGGTGACGCTTCCTTCCGGTCTGTCGGGATATACACGCGACGGCGGGCTGAAAAGATCGGCCGAAGGGCAGATCGTGACCTCGGACGGCTATCCGGTGGTGCCCGGCATCACCATTCCCGACGACGCCCGGTCAATCTCGATCAATGCCGGCGGCGAGGTCTATGCCTATTTCAACGACCGGGTCGAACCCGAGTTGCTGGGCCAGTTCACGCTTGCCAGCTTTTCCAACGAAAAAGGGCTGGAAGCGATCGGGTCGAACCTGTTTCTGGAAACCGCCGCATCGGGCGCGGCGCAGGTCGCCAATCCCGGACAGGAGGGTCTGGGCACGCTGCGGCAGGGCTACCTTGAAGAAAGCTCGGTCGATGCGGTGCGAGAGATCACCGAGCTGATCAAGGCGCAGCGCGGTTATGAACTGAACGCCAAGGTCATTACCGCCGCCGACCAGATGCTTGGCGCGACCACGCAGGTGCGTTGATGATCCGCGCCCTTGCCCTGTTGCTGCTGCTACCCGTCTCGGCCCAGGCCGGGACTCTGGCGGCGGCCCGCACCCTGCCCGCCGGCACGGTCATTTCCGCAGCCGACCTGCGCGCCATAGACAGCGCGCGTTCGGGTCTCAGCGATCCGTCGCAGGCGATCGGATTGCAGACACGCATCACCATTTACGAAGGCCGGCCGATCCACGCCAACCTGTTGCAGGCCCCCAGGCTGGTCAGCCGCAATCAATTGGTACGCCTGTCGTTTCTGCGCGGACCGCTGCGCATCGAGGCCGAGGGACGGGTCCTTGGCGACGGCGCCGCCGGCGATCTGGTCCGGGTGATGAATCTGGATTCCCGCAGCACGATCACCGCCCGCGTGATGCCCGACGGCAGCCTTCTGGCCGGTCGCTGACAGTAGAAAGACAAGGAATACCGCATGAAATCCACACATCTTCTTTGTCTTGTCCTGGCGTTGGGTGCCTGCTCTCGGGTTGCCAATGTCGGCCAGGCACCCACGCTCAGTTCTCCGCGCAACAGCGAGGAATTCATCGCCATGACCAATCCGCCGCTGGACATTCCGGTCGATTCGGGCCGTCCCGAAGCAGCGGCGTCGCTGTGGGCCGGCACAACCTCGTCGCTGATCAGCGACCGGCGCGCCTCGACACGCGGCGACATCCTGACCGTGGTGATCGAGATCGACGACCGCGCGGAAATCAGCAACAGTTCGGGTCGGTCGCGCGCGGCCGGAGACGAGGTCAGCATGCCGCAAATGATCGGGATTCCCCAGCGGCTTGCCGACAAGCTGCCGGAAGGCGCAAGCTTCGACGACCTCGCAGACGCCTCGTCATCATCGACCTACAAGGGAAGCGGCAACATCACGCGCCGTGACAAGCTGACTCTGCGTGTCGCCGCCACGGTCATCGAGCGCCTGCCGAACGGCACATTGCAGATACAGGGCATGCAAGAGGTCCGCGTGAACTATGAATTGCGCGAACTGACGGTATCCGGCTTCGTACGGCCGGGCGACATCGACCGCAACAACGAAATCGAATATGACAGGATCGCAGGCGCCCGCATTTCCTATGGCGGTCGAGGTCAGATCACGGATGTTCAGCAGCCGCGATACGGCCAGCAGATCGCCGATATCCTGCTTCCCTATTGAGGTGCGCGGAATGAAGAAAATCCTGATCATGCTGATCCCCGTCCTGGCGCTTGCCGCGGGCAGCATCGGCGGCGACATGCTGAGGCCCGCAGCCACGGCAGACGCAGAAGGTGCGCACGCAGACGGATCAAGCGCAGCGGATGCAACGGCGACTACCGCGGCACATGGCTCTACCGATACCGGTCACTCTGAGGATGCGCATGGCGGGGGCGGGCATGAGGGCGACGGACATGGCGGCGACCCCGGCGCTGCGGCCTGGTTCACGTTTCCATCGCAATTTTTCGTGCCCATGATGCGCAATGGCGATATGGGCGCGATGATGATCATGACATTGACCGTCGAGACGACCGAAGCCGATCTGGAAGCGATGAAGCAACAGGAACACCGGCTGCGCGATGCATTGCTGCGACAGCTGATGGTGCTGGCCAATACGGGCGCCTTCGACGGGAACTTCACCGCCGAGGCCAGACTGCGCGTGATGCGTGAAGGACTTTTGAAGGCGGCGCAGGACGCGACCGAGCTTTCTGTCGACAAGGTGCTGATCGAGGATATCGCCAGACAGCAGGGTTGAACGGCCTGCCCGACACCCGCACCGCGTCCGAAGGTTTGGTGGCAAACCGGACGGTCCGTCAGTCCTGCCGCGACATTTCCTGATCGCCGGTGTTGCCGGCCGCAGTTGCCGAATCGGCAATCGCCAGAATCTCGGGATGGTCGCGCCGAAGATTGCCGCGGAAGGCGTCCGTTATCGCCAGACGGATCAGGCGCCGGCAGACGGCACGCTCGGGTGGGGGCAGCGATCTGCCCTTCGCCAGCCATTTGGGAACCATCGCCGCGATCAGAAACGGGAACAGCATCCGCCCCGCCGTGCGACGATAGACGAACCAGAGATTACGGTGATGGTAGTAGGTCTTCCAGAGCGGCCGCAGCATCGCGCCGGCCGTCTGAACCCCGCATTCATGTTCGAACCGCAGCTCGGGGGCGAACAGCAGCTTTCCGCCCGACTGGGTCAGCCCAAGCGTGTACAGGACATCGTCGCCATAAATGAACAGACGCCCGTCCGGGAATCCCGCACGCCGCACGCCCGCGCGCGCGACGAAGAACCCGACGAAGGACGTGCCGTCCAACACCCTGGGTTGATCCGTCGCGTAAGCCGCATCCGGGATGTGGAATGCGGCGCGTCCGCCACCTGCGATCACGCGCAAGAAGACCGAGATGCTCTTGAAGGGGTTGACCCATGGGCGGTTCATCTCGCAGATGCGGCCGTCGGGAAAACGCACCGCTGCGGCAAGCGCGTCGGCATCCCCCCAGCGATCCAGTTCCAGCCCTTGTCTGAATTCGGCGATCGCGCCTGTCTGCGGACGCGCGTCATCGTCCATCAGCAGATACCAATCCGGATCGAAGCGCGCCTGCGCCTTGCGCATCCCGGTCTCGAAGCCAAGCGCCCCGCCACCGTTATGCGGCATCTCGATCACTTGAAGTCTTGGATCATCCTGCGCGGCAAGCCATTCCCGACTGCCGTCTGATGATCCGTTGTCGACGACGACCACGTGATCCAGCGGCTCGGCCAATAGCCGCGCCAGTGTTTTCTGCAGATGCGCCCGCCTGTTGAAGGTGACGACGATCGCCGCAATTCTGGGTCTGGTAGGGTCTGGCTGGCTCACGGCGTTCTCTTGTTTGGACTGACTTCCCAGGACTGCGCAGACACGCCGACCGGCTGCGTTCCTATCCGCAGCAGGACTGCCGTGAAAGTCCCTTGTCGCCATGGTTCTGGCAGACATGCCGCGAACGGGCCGGCCAGCCGCCGATCAGTCGAGCAAATTCAGCAGATACTTGCCATAGGCGTTCTTCGAAAATTTCGCGGCGCGGTCGCGAAGCTGATCCGCATCGATCCATCCGGCTTCGAACGCGATCTCTTCCGGGCAGCCGGTCTGCAGGCCCTGCCGGTTTTCCAAAGTCCTGACGAAGTTCCCTGCATCAAGAAGGCTGGCATGGGTGCCGGTGTCCAGCCACGCGAAACCGCGCCCCATCTTTTCGACCGTCAGTTCGCCATCCGCCAGATAGCTTTCCAGCAACGTCGTGATTTCAAGCTCGCCGCGATCCGATGGCTTGACCTGCGCAGCACGCTTGGGGGCGGTGCCGTCAAGGAAATACAAACCCGTCACCGCATAGTGGGACGGAGGCTTGGCGGGCTTTTCGACGATCGCCCGCGCGCGTCCCTGCGGATCGAAATCGACCACCCCGTAGCGTTCGGGGTCGCTGACGCGATAGCCGAAGACAGTCCCGCCCGTATCCCGCGCATCGGCCGCCGCCATCAACAGCGGCAAGCCGTGGCCAAAGAAAATATTGTCGCCAAGTACCATCGCGGACGGTGCGCCGGCCAGGAAATCCTCGGCCAGAAGATAGGCCTGCGCAAGCCCGTCGGGCGACGGCTGGATGATCCATTCGAAACGCAGCCCCCATTGGTCGCCATCGCCCAGAAGCCGCTGGAACTGGGCCTGATCCTCGGGGGTGGTGATGATCGCGATCTCGCGTATGCCGGCCAGCATCAGCACGGTGATCGGATAGTAGATCATCGGCTTGTCATATAGCGGCAGAAGCTGCTTCGACACGCCCATGGTGATCGGATACAGCCGGGTGCCGGACCCGCCCGCCAGAATGATGCCTTTGCGCTGTGTCATCTGTCCTGCTCCAGCCTTGCCAGCACCTCGGCCAGCCCCTTGCGCCAATCCGGGCGCGTGATACCGAAATCGCGGGCGATGGCACCGCAATCCAGCCGCGAATTCAACGGGCGCCGCGCCGGAGTCGGATATTCCGACGTGGCGATGCGTCGCACATTGCAGGCCAACCCCGCCTGGGCGAAGATCTCGACCGCAAGATCGGCCCAGCTTGCGTCCGGCGTCCCTGAAAAGTGATAGATGCCCCGACGCTCGGGTTTCGCCAGCATCGCCTTGCCCATCGCAAGAAGCGCATCGGCGATGTCGGCGGCGGCGGTCGGCCCGCCCACCTGATCCGCAACGATGCCCAGTTCGTCACGTTCGGCACCAAGCCGAAGCATGGTCTTCACGAAATTCCCGCCATGAGCCGAGAACACCCAGGATGTCCGAAGGATGGCCGACTGCCCCCCGGCATCGATCACGCCATTTTCGCCCGCAAGCTTGGTGGAGCCATAGACCCCAAGCGGTGCGGTCGCCGCATCCTCGGTCCGTGGGGCGTCGCCGCTGCCGTCGAAGACATAATCGGTCGAGACATGCAACAGCGGCACGCCAAGACCGGCCGCCGCACGCGCAATCGCAGCGGGCGCCAATGCGTTGACCAGATGCGCGGCCTCGGCCTCGGCCTCGGCACGATCCACCGCGGTATAGGCGGCAGCGTTGATCACAAGGCGCGGGGCGGCAGAACGCAGCGCCTGCGCGCAGGCATCAGGATCGGTCAGATCGGCGTCATCGCGGCCCAGGAAAACGGCCCCCGGCGCACGTTCTGCCAGTTCCCGCGCGACCTGCCCGGTCCGGCCAAAGACCAGCAATCCCTGCATCACGCGGTCCCCAGCCGCCGACCAACGCCATCGCGCGACAGCAGCGGCTGCCACCAGTCCCGATTGTCCAGATACCAGGCGACGGTGCGGCGCAGCCCCTCGTCAACGGTGACCGACGGGCGCCAGCCCAGCTCATCCCGGATCCGCGTCGGATCAATCGCATAGCGACGATCGTGACCGGGACGGTCGGGCACGAACGAGATCAGCCGATCATGCGCGGCGCCGGTAGGATGCAGTTCATCCATATGTGCGCAGATCGTGCGCACAAGATCGATATTCGTCGCCTCGTTCTCGCCGCCGATATTGTAGCTGCGCCCGATCTTCCCCTTCGCAAGCACCAGCAACAGGGCGTCGGCATGATCCTCGACATACAGCCAGTCGCGGACGTTACCACCGTCGCCATAGACCGGGATCGTCTCACCAGCCAGCGCCCTGAGGATCACCACCGGGACCAGCTTCTCGGGGAAATGATAGGGGCCGTAATTGTTGGAACAGTTGGTCAGCACAACCGGCAAGCCGTAGGTTTCGTGCCACGCACGGACCAGATGATCCGACCCCGCCTTGCTGGCCGAATAGGGGCTGCGCGGGTCATAGGGCGTATCTTCGGTGAACTGCCCGGTCTTGCCAAGCGAACCGAATACCTCGTCGGTCGAGATATGGTGGAACCGAAATGTCTGGGGGCGACCTTCGCGCACCCAATAGGCCCGCGCCGTTTCCAGCATGTTGAAGGTGCCGATCACGTTCGTCTCGACGAATTCGCCCGGCCCGTCGATGGAACGGTCGACATGGCTTTCGGCGGCGAGGTGCATCACCGCATCGGGTCGATGCTGCGCCAGGATCCGGTCCAGCGCGGCGCGGTCGCGAATATCCGCATGCTCAAAGCTATAGCGCGGGCTGCCGGCCACAGGCGCGACGTTGGACAGGTTCGCCGCATAGGTCAGCGCGTCCAGATTCACGACGTCAAAGCCACGCTGAACCGCAAGGCGCACCACCGCGGAACCGATGAACCCCGCCCCGCCCGTCACAAGAATTTTCATGCGTCACCTTCATGAACGAAAGGAGAATTCCATTCCGCGAAGCCCGGCGCGGCACGGTCCTTGCCCGACAGGATCGGCGCGGTCACGCCCCAATCGATCCCAAGACTGTCCCATGCCACAGCGCCGTCGCTGTCGCGATCATAATATGCGGTGCATTTATAGATGATTTCCGTGTCCGGTTCCTGCGTGACGAAGCCGTGCAGAAAACCCGCAGGGATCCACAGTTGCCGGCCGTTCTCGAACGACAGTTCCGCGCCAACCCATTCGCCATAGGTCGGGCTGCCGCGCCGCGCATCCACAGCCACATCGAAAAGCCGCCCGCGCCCGCAGCGCACCAGCTTGCCCTGTGCATGGGGCGGCGCCTGGTAATGAAGCCCCCGCAATGTTCCCGCCTGACGCGACATCGAATGATTGTCCTGAACGAACTCGGGCATGTCCACACCGGCCGCTGCCAGGGCCTTGCGATTCCAGCTTTCGGAAAAGAACCCGCGATCATCGCCGTGTCTTGCCGGTGTGATGACCAGCACGCCGGGCAGGGAAGTCTGCTCAATCTGCATCTTTTCGAACCATTTAACACCTGTCCCGGTCCGTATAGGCAAGCACGTCGCCCGAGTCACGGGGCCGACACCCCTTCATGTCCAAATAGCCATGCTATGCTCTGCAATGAAACAGCTGTGTTGCATTTGAATTTCAATCACTCCGAAATTGGCCGTCTGCAGCTTGAGCGACGAATCGCAAGGCGCTAATGCACACGCAATTTGAGAAGGAATTTTGTGATGTCGTATGCGGACGCCTCTCGAATCGCGAATTATCTGACCACCGGCTATTTCAACGATGCGGGCTACCCTGCTGCCTCTTTCGATGTGCAGACCGGTGATGCGCTGCGCGTTTACACGGATTTCACGACCGGCGCGGATCGCGGAATCGTCAGGCTTGCGCTGGATGCCTGGAGTGCGGTCTCGGGGCTGAGATTCGCGATGAACGGCACGGCGAATAATCACGATCTGCACCTGACCGACAGCGATGTCGGCGCCTATTCCTATGGTTACCGATCCAATGATCATACCCTGCTGTGGTCGGTCGCGAATGTCGGGCGCGACTGGCTGAACGCCTATGGAAGCGAGACTGTCAGCTACTACACGCAGACCTGGATTCACGAGATCGGTCATGCCCTGGGCCTGGGACATGCCGGAAACTACAACGGATCGGCCGGCTGGGGGGATCAGAATTTCGCGCTGGACAGCTGGCAGATGTCGGTCATGTCGTATTTCGCACCATTCGAGAACCCGAATGTCAGCGCCAGCTATGGTTATGTGCTGACCCCGATGCCCGCGGATATTCTGGCGATCCATCGGCTTTACGGGACGCCGAAGGTCGAAAAGCGCGGCGATGTCTATGGTTTCGACGGCACAGCGACGGACATCTATCAAGAGTTCAGCGACCTGCTGGACAACCGCAGCGATCTTCAGCCGGTCCTGCTGACGATCCACGACACCGGGGGCATCGATATGCTGAACATGTCCCGCGACCCGCACGATCAACGCATCGATCTGCAGCCCGGGTCTTTTTCGGACGTGCTGGGCTGGCACGGCACGCTGGGGATCGCCTATGGCACCTTGATCGAAAATGCCCGCGGCGGCAGCGGCGATGACGTGATCCTGGGAAACCGCGCCGCCAACAGGCTGGCGGGGTCGGGTGGCGCGGACACTCTGCACGGCGGCAACGACAGCGACAATCTTGACGGCGGTTCCGGCAATGACCGGTTGTATGGTCAATTGGGTGCGGACCTGCTGATCGGCGACAATGGCGCGGACTTTCTTGACGGCGGTCCGAACAGCGACATTCTTCGCGGCGGCAGTGGCAATGACAGGATGCTGGCCGGGACTGGCAATGACCGCCTGCGAGGGCAATCCGGGAACGACCTGCTGTGGGGGCACGCCGACGATGACATCATATGGGGTGATCATGGCGACGATTCGCTGTCCGGCGGGGGCGGAAACGACCGCCTGCGCGGCGGTCGCGGAACAGACATCATGAGCGGCAGCGCAGGCGCGGATGTGTTTGTGTTCCGATCACAGGATATTCGACGCGGCGATGTGGACTTGATCCGCGACTTCACGCGCAGCCAGGATCTTCTTGACCTGCGAAATTTGGGTCTGGACGACTTCCGTCGCGGGCGTGGATCATTGGAGGAAGGTGTCCTTCGCGCGGTCGAGAGGAACGACAAGCTGCACCTGTTCGCTGATCTGGACGGAGACGGCGTTTCCGATCTGCATATCGTTCTGGCCGACGACCGCCCGCTGAGCGACGGAGATCTGTTGTTCTAGCTTCCCTTCTTGGCACGGGCCGCCAAGAAAGATAGCTGTTTCGCATCGGGACGGTTCAGCCGCAGGGGAACTGATGCAGCAATATCTGGATGCGCTGGCCAGCGTGCTTGCGAACGGCGAAAATTCGACCGACCGGACCGGGACGGGCACCCGGTCCATGTTCGGGATGCAGATGCGGTTCGATCTGTCGCAGGGGTTTCCGCTGGTCACGACCAAGAAGCTGCATCTGCGATCCATCATTCATGAATTGCTGTGGTTCCTGTCGGGCGACACGAATATCGGCTATCTCAAGGAGAACGGCGTTTCGATCTGGGACGAATGGGCAGATGAGAACGGCGATCTGGGGCCGATCTATGGCCATCAATGGCGCCGCTTCGGCACCGAGGTCGGAACCGAAGCCCCTGTCGAGGCCGATCAAATCCGGTCGCTGATCGACGCCATCAGAACCACGCCGGATAGCCGCAGATTGATCGTGTCCGGCTGGAACCCCCTGCAACTGCGGCAGATGGCGCTGCCCCCCTGTCACACGCTGTGGCAGGTCAGGATCCTGGGCGGAAAACTGCATCTGCAGCTTTATCAGCGCTCGGGCGACATGTTCCTTGGGGTGCCCTTCAATATCGCCAGCTATGCGCTTCTGACCCATATGCTGGCCCATGTGACGGGCTATCGCGCGGGCGATTTCGTCCACACGATCGGGGACGCGCATATCTATGACAACCATATGGAACAGGTGAAACAGCAACTGTCCCGCGCGCCTCGTCCGCTGCCGCGTCTGACGATCGCGCGGCAGGTCGCCGAGTTGTCCGATTTCCGCTTCGAGGATTTCGTGATCGAGGGATATGATCCGCATCCCGCGATCAAGGCGCCGGTTGCGGTCTGATCGTCATGCTGACCCTGATCGCAGCCCAGGATCTGAATGGCGCCATCGGCCGTGGCAACACCATCCCCTGGCACATCCCCGAGGATTTCGCCTTCTTCAAGCGCGAGACGACGGGCGGCGCCATCGTGATGGGCCGCAAGACATGGGAAAGCCTGCCCAAAAGGCCGCTGCCCAACCGGCTGAACATCGTCATCTCTCGCGCATCAGGCGATGACCGGCAGGGTGCCATCTTCACCACCTTCGACAACGCGCTGAGCGTCGCACGGACGGCGGGCTATCAGCGCGTGTATTGCATAGGCGGAGGCGAAATCTATCGCCAGATGATGCCGCTTGCCGATCGCATCCTGCTCTCCACGGTCGAGACCCGCGTCGAGGGGGCGGACACGTTCTTTCCCGCGCTGAACCCGGTCGATTGGATGGTCACTGACAGCCGCGTTCTGCGGCAGGAAGATCCGATCTGCCGCCTGACCGAGTATCGCCGGATCGCGGCGTCCTGATCCGTGCGGTCAAACCCGCCGCACAATTCATGCGCGGCGGGCGATGGTCGGAGAGGATCAGGCGGCAAACAGGAATTCGTCCACCGCGGTATCCAGCGCCAGACCGTCCTGCCACGCCAGGTTAACGATCCGGCTGTCCATGTCGCGACCGGTATCCGCATCGTCAAACGCGGTCTCGGTCGTGGCATGATTGGCCAGAAGATATTCGGCGAACGCGTCCTGTTCGGTGCCGTCGTCGGCGAAGGTCGCGTCGCCGCTGCGACCGCCGCCATTCGTCAACGAGACGAAATCAAGATCATCACCGGTCGGGAACGGATAGCCGTCGCCGCCGGTCGCCAGGAAGCCAAGCGTCACGACGCCGTATTCCTGACCGGGATTCACGATCTCGCCGTCATTCATCAGCACACCGCGGATCTCGCCGGTCTCCGGATCGATGAAGACGGCGTCGTCGATGCGGTCGCCCGCATCCGCCGTCGGATCGAAGCTGAACCGGATCCCGGATATCTGCGGGAAGCGCCCATTCGCGTCGGGCAGGCCGGCAACGCCGTATTCCAGCAATGTCGCGATCTCTGCCGCGCTGAGCATGCCGACCGACAGATCATTGTTGAACGCCAGCGCTGTCTGGATGTCGTTCTGACTGATGCCGCCCTCGGGCTTCACGACATTGCCTTCGGCGTCGCGCACTTCGGCATTGACGGTCCGCACGGCCTCGGACCCGCCTGCGGGCACGACGATCTCACCGATCGAGGCGCGAATTCCGCCTCCATTCTTCAGCGACAGCCAGACATCGACGTCGTCCTGCACATCGTTGGCGTAGGAAAGATTGGCGTCCGCGGTCAGGTTGCCCAGATTGGTCTCTTGCGTTCGCACGCCGTCGGGATCGGCCGCGGTATCGATCCCCGAGCGGTTTCCGTTCAGGAAAACGTTCGAGACACCAAGGACATTGCCTTCCGACGCAAGGATCTGATCAAGGATGCTGTCCGCGATCTGCTGGATCTCGGGATCGACCAGATCTTCGGCGCCCAAGTCAGCAACGCCCTGCGCATCGGTCGCATAGGCGCCCGAGACATCCGCATCATAGCTGGCGGGGATGATGTTGCCGTCGGCGTCGAAATCGACGACCAGGCGGCCCACATATTTGTAGCTGCCATCGGTATTCACGATCGCGGTCGTGGTCCCGGCGGCGTTTTCGACAAAGATCGGATACGGGCCCTGCGCGGTGTCGCCGTCGCGCAAGCGGTCGTTCTCATCCAGAAGGCGCGTGTTCGATCCGCCAGCGACGATGATATCGACATTCTCCAGCAACGGCGCCAACGCCTGTTCGATGGAAAGCTGCTGCATATGGGCCAGCAGCACCACCTTGTTCATGCCGGGATTGGCCAACAGCAGCGCATCAACCTCGGCCTGGATCAGTTCGGCCAGCGCGGCGATTTCGGCCTCGGTCGGGGTGGTATCGGCCCATTCGGGAAGAATTCCCACTGATCCCGGGCTGGAAATGCGGTCCAGCGTCGGGGTTGTCGCGCCGACGACGCCGATCAGTTCGCCACCCGATTCCAGCACCACCGAAGACGTGACGGTGTTGGCCAACGGGGCCTGACCACCGGCCACTGCAAGCGGCGCAAGATTGGGGTCGGTCGAGAAATCGAGATTGGCCGACAGATAGGGGAAGGCTGTGCCCGCAAAGTCTTCGGCCGCATCGCCCGAAATCAGACCGGCCAGCGTGGCGGTGCCGAAATCGAATTCGTGGTTGCCAAGCGCCACGGCCTGCACACCCAGTTCGTTCTGGATCAGGATGTCGGCGACGCCCGGCGCATCATAGACATCAGCGGATGCGTCGAAGAACAGGCCCGGAATATAGGCATCGCCCGATGACAGCGTCAGCGTGCCATCGGCATCCACGTCCTCGTCACGCAGGGCGTTCAGCACCGCCGACAGGCGCGGCGCGTCCTCGACCGCGCGGGCACCGGCCTCCTGATCGGTGAAATGCAGCAGGTTCAGGCGGAAGGTGCTGTCCGCGTTGCCTACGGTCAGCTTGCCTTCATCCTCGCCGCCCTTGCCGTCAGACACGGTATAGCTCAGGTCGATCTGATCGACATTCTTGAACTTGTGAATGACGATTTCGCCCTGCTTGTTCAGCTTGGCCCAGCCCAGCTTTTCGCCGTCCTCGTTCTTCAACAAGACCTTGTCGCGACGGCCAACTTCGATCCCGTTGATGTGGGTGATCGTCAGCTTGTCGCCATCGGAGTCGCTGTCATTGGCAAGCACATCGACCGAGAATCGCCGATCATCCGTGCGCAGATAGTCGTCAGCCGCCAGTGGCGCGGCATTGTCGGGTTCCGGCTTGTCGGGGCGGCAATCCCACCACCATCCCTTGCCCGGTCCATGACCGAACCACGGTTTTGCCGACCAGTCGAGGTCGAACTTGTGGCTGAACGACTCCAGCCGATCAAACGCCTTGCCCCAATCCCCAAGGCCCGACAACGATGCGTGTCCACCCCAGCCGCCAATATTCCAGCTCATAGCTTCCATCCCTGCAGATCGCGTTGAACACCGCACCGCTTCGCGGCGCGGGATCACGCTATCCTAGGCAGGACTGTGACGACCGCGTGACGCATGGCTGAAGCTTCTGTGATCGCGGCGCCCCGCCGCCGAAGGATTCCGCATCAGGGCTTTCCTGTCGGGACGATCACGGGTCCGGTCGCGGTGCCGACAGATCGCCGGCCTGAATGCGCAATGGCGTCGGTCACACAAGACGAAAGCCATGAATGCATGGCAGCAATTCGGGTCCGCACGCATGTCAGGCCAGATCGTCGGGTGCCCGCACCAGTGTGACCACGCTGTCACCATAGCGCCGCTGATCGATCTGCATCAGTGGCGCGGGCACCAGCGGCGGACGGGCCTCTTCCCAGACCAGGATCGCGCCGGGCGCGACCCACCCCCCTTGCAGGGCCGAGGCGACCGCCTGTTCGCCCAGCCCCTGACCATAGGGCGGATCGAGAAAGATCAGGTTGTAGGGCGCGGCACGGTTGACCCCCAGCCGGGTCGCATCGCGACGCCATAAATCGGTCACGCCCATCGCCCGCGCCTTTTCGACGTTGGCTCGGATCAGCGCCCGCGCCTTCACACCGTCATCGACAAAGGCTGCGCGCGCCGCGCCGCGCGACAACGCCTCCAGTCCCAGCGCGCCGGTCCCAGCGAAAAGGTCCAGCACCCGCGCGCCCGGCACCGGATTGCCCTGTGCCCCGTTCGTCAGCAGGTTGAAGATCGCCTCGCGCACCCTGTCGGTGGTGGGACGCAGATGCGCCGCGATGTCGCCATCGCCCAGTTCGGCCAGCTTCAGGCCGCGCAGATTGCCGCCGACGATCCTCATGATTGCGTCCCGCGACAGCCGGGGGGCTGTCTGCCCCCCGCCCCCCCCGAGGGTATTTCGGCAAAGAGGAAGGTCACATCAGCGCCTTGAGGTTCGTGGCGGTCCGGATTTCCTGTGGATCGGGCGAGCGACCGGCCTCGATCAGCCTTTTCCCGATCATGTAGGCGCGGGCGTCGTTCAGCGCGTCCACCGCGATCAGGCGATCCAGGCGGAAATACCAGACCGATCCGCCATGCATGCCGTCGGCCTTGCGCGTCACGATCTGGTCGTAGCCGGTTCCAAGACCCGCGATCTGCAGCTTGGCGTCGAACTGGTCGGACCAGAACCATGGCCTTGCCTCGTATGACCGGTCTGCCCCCAGCATGTTGTCGGCGACCGCCTCGGCCATGTCGATCGCGCCGCCAACGCTTTCCAGTCGGATCCGTTCGCCCTGGAACGGAAAGCTTGCGCAGTCTCCGGCCGCCCAGATCGCCGGATCCGAGGTCAGACCGCGATCGTCCGTTGTGATGCCGTTGTCGATTGTCAGCCCCGCCTGTTGCGCAAGCCGGGTTTCCGGCAAGACGCCGATGCCGGTCACGATCAGATCGGCGGGCAGTTCCTGCCCGTCCGCAAGGACCACCCCCGTGGCGCGGTCGGTGCCGGTGATCCGGTCGATGCTGACGGCTTCACGGATCCGGACCCCGCGGGACAGGTGCAGGTCGCGGATCATCGTGGCCGTCTCGGGCGCGGCGACGCGGCCCAGGATGCGCGGCGCGGATTCCAGCAGCGTCACCTCGAGCCCCAGCTTTCGGGCTACGGCTGCGGCCTCCAACCCGATATAGCCGCCACCGATCACGATCAGGCGGCGGCCGGGGCGCATCTCGGGCTGGATTGCATCGACATCGGCAAGGCTGCGCACGACATGCACGGCGGCCAGATCGCCACCCATCTCGGCAGGCAGTCGGCGCGGCGCCGACCCCAGCGTCAGCGCAAGCGCGTCGTATTCAACGCTGCCGCGATCCGTGGTGACCAGACGCGCGGCGGTGTCGATGGCGGTGGCGGTCTCCGACAGGCGCAGATCGATGCCCTGTTCGACCCACCATTCAGGCGTGCGCAGCAGCAACCGGTCCAACCCCATCTGCCCCAGCAGGTATCCCTTGGACAGTGGCGGGCGCTGATACGGGGCGACCGACTCGGCGCCGATCACTGTCAACGGCCCGTCATGCCCCTTGGCCCGCAGGCGCGCCGCCATGGATGCCGCAGCCTGCCCTGCCCCAAGGATCACGATACGCATAAGATTTTTCCGCCGCTGGCCTGTCTTTCGACCGCAGCCTATAGTCGGCGCGAATCCGTTGCAATTCATGGAGTACGCAATGAGCATCCAGCCCGGCGACAAGTTTCCCGAAGGTCAATTGCTGAAAGTCGGGGCAGACGGCCCCGAAGCGGTGGATACCGCCGAACTGGCCAGCGGGCGCGTGGCCGTTTTCGGATTGCCCGGCGCGTTCACCGGCACCTGCACCAACGCGCATATGCCCAGCTTCATCCGGACCGCGCAGCAGTTTCGCGACAAGGGCGTTTCGCGGATCGTCTGCCTGACGGTCAATGATCCTTTCGTGTGCGCCGCATGGGCCAAGGCGACCGGCGCACCCGACGCCGGAATCGACGTCCTGGCCGATGCCGACGGACAGGTGACCAAGGCACTGGGCCTGGATTTCGATGCGCCACCGGCAGGTCTGTTCGGGCGTTGCAAGCGTTTTGCCGCCCTGCTGCGCGATGGCGCTGTCGAGGTCATCGATGTCGAGGATTCGCCCGGCACATGCAGCGTCAGTGCCGGCGAGGCGCTGCTTGAGAAAGTCTGATCGCGGCGTCCTGGCCGACTGACTTCAAGGTCGGCGCCTTCAACACCACCAGGCTCGATTTCGTCTCTTGCGCTCCATCCCGGCAGGCGGCGAAATCGAGCCTGGTCGCATATATAGGCGCGACCAACCCGGACAAGGCGTCGCCAAACGGTTTGGGCACGGGCCCAATCGCATAGATTGGTCACACACTGGGCCCTCAGGCCAAGGGATTCCGGCCCGGCGACTTATGTGTCCGCTCTCCACCCCTGCCGTTGCGCGGCTAGCCCGATTTTCGGAACGGGCCCCAATCGGTCAGAAATTCGATCTCTTGCCCCATGGCGGCGCGTTCCTGATCCAGATATTCGGCCAGTGCGCGCAGAAAACCCTCGTCGCGAACCCAGTGCAACGAATGGATTTCGGCAGGCAGATACCCCCGCGCCAGCTTGTGTTCGCCCTGCGCCCCAGCCTCGACCCGCGCCAGACCGTGAGCGATCGCATAGTCGATCGCCTGATGGTAGCACAGTTCGAAATGCAGGAAGGCGTGATCCTCGACACAGCCCCAATAACGACCGTATAGCGCGTCCGGCCCGATGAAGTTCAGCGCCCCCGCGACCGGACGTCCCTCGCGTTCGGCCAGCACCAGCAGCACGTCATCGCGCATGGTTCGCTGGACCTCGTCAAAGAAGGCGCGTGTCAGATAGGGCGTGCCCCATTTGCGGCTGCCGGTATCCTGATAGAAGACCCAGAACGCATCCCAATGTTCGGGGCGCAGATCGTCGCCGGTCAGGTGCCGGATCGTGCCGCCGAATTCCCGGGCGCGCTGACGCTCCTTGCGCAAGGCCTTGCGTTTGCGCGACGACAGGTCGGCCAGAAAATCGTCATAGTCTTGATAGTCGCGATTGAACCAGTGGAACTGCTGGGTCACGCGTGGCAGGAAACCCGCGTCCGCCCCCAGCCCGGCCTCTGCCTCTGTGCAGAAGGTGACATGCACACCCGACGCCCCGCCCCGTTCCGCAATCTGCGTCATCCCGGCCAGAAGCGCCTGCCGCACAGCGGGATCTGGCGACAGCAGCCTTGCGCCGGATGCGGGTGTGAACGGCACCGCGCATTGCAGCTTGGGGTAATAGTCACCACCGGCGCGCAGATAGGCCTGTGCCCATGCGTGATCGAAGATGTATTCGCCCTGGCTGTGGGACTTTGCATAAAGCGGCGCGGCGCCCACGATCTCGTCCCCGCGCTCGACCGTCAGATGCAGCGGCTGCCAGCCCGTGCCCTTGCCGACCGAGCCAGAGCTTTCCAGCGCATGCAGAAACCGGTGGGCGGTAAACGGATTGCCGTCGCCAAGCGCGTCCCAGCGATCGGGCGGGATGGCGGCAATGGCGGGATGCGTGGTCAGGGTCAGAGGCGCGCTCATGCGTGGCAAGCTATGCGTTGCGATCCGGTTTGTCAGCCCGCCGTGTCATCACGGGATGCGGCGCGGCCTGTACAGGGCATGCGGCCTCGAACGGCCCGCCCGCGCAGGGGGCCCGGGGGGTGCAACTCCCCCGGCCATCGCGGGACGCAAAGAGGCGCCGCGGATTTTCCGCGGCGCCCGATACTCTCAGATTTGCGGGGCATAGCCTTCGAAGGTGATGTTGTCGGCGACACGGCGCGCGGCCTCCTCCTGTTCGGGACTGCGCACTGTCCAGCACAGGATCGGCACGCCCTGTGCCTTCAAGGCATCGACACGCGGGTTGGTCAGATCCTGCCTGTCATGCGAGATGAAGGACGCGCCACAATCCGCGAAATCGTCGATGTCGGCCAGACGCTTGCGCGTCTCCTCGTCCAGCGCGGGCCAGTCCTTGCCCGGAAAACCGCAAGAGGTGATGCCGACGGCGATATCCGGCGCCAGATCGTGAAACGCCTTCACGACATGCGGATTGAACGACATCACCGCGACCGGACCCTGATAGCCCTTCACCTGGTCGGCGACGTGACCGGGCAGATCACCGATATGCGGGCCAAGGCGACCGTCCTGATCCTTGATCTCGATCAGCAGCGGCACCCGCCCGTCAACCAGCCGCAGCATGGCGGCCAGCGTCGGGATCTGCTCGTCGCTGTCCAGAAGCCGCATCCCGGCCAGGTCGTCGGGGTCGATATCCGCGATGAACCCCTGATCGCCCGCCAGCCGCGAAAGGTCATAGTCGTGAAACACCATCGGCACACCACCCGCAGCGGGCTGGATGTCCATCTCGATGGCATATCCCGCCTCGATGGCCGCCGTCGCGGCCGCCAGGCTGTTTTCGGGCACGCCCTCGCCGTGCAGGCCGCGATGCGCGATGGGCAGGCGCAGGAATTCGGGCGGCAGGCCGGCCATCACGCGACCTCGAAGATCGCCTCGATCTCGACCGCGACGCCAAGCGGCAGCGACGGGGCCGAGACGGCGGCGCGGGCGTGGCGTCCGGCATCGCCGAACACCTCGACCATCAGGTCGGAACAGCCGTTGATGACCTTGGGCTGATCGGTGAAGTCGGAGGTCGAGTTCACGAAGCCGGTCAGCTTCACGACCCGCTTGACGCCGTCCAGATCGCCGATCGCGGCTTTCAGTTGCGCAATCAAGGACAGCCCGCAGCGGCGGGCGGCGGCAGCGCCGTCCTCGACCGACATGCCGTCGCCCAACTTGCCCTTGATCAGCCCGTTCTCGTCCGCGCTGATCTGGCCCGACACGAAGATCAGGTTCCCGCTTTTCACGAAGGGCACATAATTCGCCGCCGGCGCGGGCGCGTCCGGAAGGGTGATGCCTTTTTCGGCAAGGGTCGCTTCGATGCTCATGATGGTCCTCGTCAAGCTGTGGCTCCGGACAGGCCGGATTCGGTGCGCAGCCTAGCGCGACCCAGGTCAGGCGACCAGAGCCTCGGCACGTTTCAGATCGACGCTGACAAGCTGGCTGACGCCCTGCTCGACCATGGTGACGCCGAACAGCCGGTCCATCCGCGCCATGGTCACCGCATGGTGGGTGATGATCAGGAAGCGGGTTTCCGTGCGGCGGGTCATTTCGTCCAGCAGGTCGCAGAACCGGCTGACATTGGCGTCGTCCAGCGGCGCATCGACCTCGTCCAGGACGCAGATCGGGGCCGGGTTGGCAAGGAACACCGCAAAGATCAGCGCCAGCGCAGTCAACGTCTGTTCACCGCCCGACAGCAGCGACAACGTGGACAGTTTCTTGCCCGGCGGCTGGCACATGATTTCCAGCCCGGCTTCCAGCGGGTCGTCGGATTCGACCAGCACAAGACGCGCCTCACCGCCTCCAAACAGGCTGGTGAACAGCGTCGTGAAGTTTGCGTTCACCGTGTCGAAGGCCGCCAAAAGACGTTCGCGACCCTCGCGGTTCAGGCTGCCGATCCCGGCGCGCAGCTTGCGGATCGCCTCTTCCAGATCGGTCTTTTCGCCTGCCAGCCGGTCGCGTTCCTCTTCCAGTTCGCGCTTGTCCTCCTCGGCGCGCAGATTGACCGCGCCCAGCCCGTCGCGCTGGGTGCGCAGGCGGGCGATCTTGTCTTCCAGCGCGGTCGCCGGCGTGTCGGTGTCGGCATCGCCCAGACTGTCCAGCAGGGCCTGTGGCGTGCCTTCCGTCTCATCGCGGATGCGCGCGCGCGCCGCGGCTTCGCTGTCGCGCGCAGCTTCGGCCCGTGCCTCGCGGGCGGCGCGGATCTCGCGCGCCTCGGATGCGGCGCGCTCGGCATCGCGTTCGGCATGGGCGGCCGACCGGGCCGCATCGTCGGCCACGGACAGCGCCTCGCGGGCGCGGGTCATGCGGGCCTCGGCCTCGGCCTCACGCTCGGACAGGCTATCGCGTTTCTCGGCAAGAATGGCGGGTTGTGCCTCGGCTCCTTCCAGTTCGTCGGCCGTGCCGTCGCGGCGCGCGGCCAGTTCCGAGGCGCGCGTGCCGGCCTGTTGCAGCCGCAGCTTCCAGCCCGATTCTTCCTTGGCGATCTCTTGCAGCCGCTTGATCCGCGCATTGCCTTCGCGGCGCAGTTCGTCCAGTGCGGCACGGCGTGTCATGGTGGCGATGCGCGCGGCCTCGACGCCGGTGCGGGCATTCTCGACCGCTGCCGCTGCGTCGCCGCGATCGGGCAGGTCCGACAGCGCGCGTTCCGCCTGCGTCAGCCGGCTACGGGCGTCCTGCGCGTCAGCCTGATGCCGGGCGACCTCGCCGCGCGCGGATTCCGCGCGGCTGACAGCCATCGCCAGATCCGACTCCGCCCGGGTCGCCGCGCGCGAGGCATCCGACAGCAGTCTTTCCGCATCGCGCCGGGCGTCGCGGGCGGATTTCTCGCGCCCTGCGGCATCGGCCAGCCGGGCCTTGGCCGCGTCATGCGCCTCGGCCGCGGTCGCGGCACGGGCCTCCGCCTCTTCGGCCTGCGTGGTGATCTCGTTCAGCTGATTGACCTTTTGCAGGTGCAGCGCGGCCGACGACGACGCATCCCCCGCCATCACCCGCATTCCGTCCCAGCGGAAAAGATCGCCCTGGGTCGTCACCAGCCGCTGACCGGGCTTCAGATCGGCCTGCATCGCGGCACCAGATGCGGCATTCGCCACCAGCCCCACCTGCGACAGCCGCCGGGCAAGGGCGTCCGGGCCGGAAACCTGTTCCGCCAGCGGCGTCGCGCCTTGCGGCAGCGCCTGCGGCGTGTCCCAACCCGGCAGCAGATGCCAGCCGGTTTCGCCATCCTCGGCCAGCCCGGCGCGCAGATCATCGCCAAGCGCCGCACCGAAAGCGACCTCGTATCCCTTGGCCACCCGCACCCGGTCAAGGATCGCGTGGCCATCGGACTGACCACGTTCGACCAGCCGACGCAGCGCCGCCATCTCGGCCGCCAGCGCACCGGATTCGCCCTCTGCCTCGGACCTTGCGGCACGGGCAGCGGCTTCGCCCGTCTCGGCCTCTGCCCGCGCGGCCTCGGCGTCGGCCAAGGCATCCTCCGCGGCTTCGGCACGCTGGCTTGCGGCCTCCAGCGCTGCTTCGGCGTCGCGCAGCGCCTGTTCGGCGTCGGCGCCGGTCGCAGCGGCGCGCTGCGCATTCTCATCGGCCTCGGCGGCGGCGCGTTCCGCGCGCTCCAGCATTGCCCGCAGATCCGACACCAGCCGTTCCGCCGATTGGTGCCGCGCGGCAAGCCGCGCCGATTCGTCGGTCAGTTCGGCAAGCCGCCCTTCGACCTCGCGCAGTGCCTCGGCGGCTTCGTCCGCCCAAGCAGCGGCCGCATCCAGCCGTCCGTCATGGCCCTGACCGGATTTCTCCAGCTCGGCCTTCTCCCACGACAAGCGTTCCACGACTTCGCCCGCATCGCGGTTCAGCGCCTCTTCCCGTTCGATGTCGCGATCAAGCTGTGCGATGCGCGCGGCCAACGCACGAACCGTGTCGGCGGCCCGCGCCTCGGCCTCGTCCAGCGCCTCGCGTTCGACGACCAGCCGCGACAGGATCGCCGCCGCAACCTGTTCCTCTTCGCGCAGCGGTGGCAGCGCCTGGTCCGCGGCCTCACGCCGTGCACTGGCCTCGCTTGATGCGGTTTCCGCGGCACCTGCCGCCTTTACGGCTTCGGCCATCGCTTCGGCTGCCGCCAGCCGCGCGGCCTCGGCTTCGGCCCATCGACGATACAGCAGCACACCCTCGGCCAGCCGCAGGGCCGCGCCGATCTCTCGGTATTTGGCGGCCGTGCGCGCCTGTCGGGCGAGGCTTGCGGCTTGCGTCGTCAACTGGTCCAGCGTGTCATCAACGCGGGTCAGGTTGTTCTCGGCGCCGTTCAGCTTCAATTCGGCCTCGTGCCGACGCTGATACAGGCCGCTGATCCCGGCGGCCTCTTCCAGGATCCGGCGGCGGCTTTTCGGCTTGGCGTTGATCAGTTCGCTGATCTGTCCCTGCCGGACCAGCGCGGGTGAATGCGCCCCGGTCGAGGCGTCCGCGAACAGCATCTGCACGTCGCGCGCCCGCACATCCTTGCCGGCGATCTTGTAGGCAGACCCCGCATCGCGGGTGATGCGTCGAACGATGTCGAAATGATCTTCGTCGTTGAAGCCCGCCGGCGCCAGCCTGTCGCGGTTATCAAGGGTCAACGATACCTCGGCATGGCCGCGCGCCGAGCGGCGCGAGGTTCCGGCGAAGATCACGTCCTCCATACCGTCGCCGCGCATGGCGGTGGGACGATTTTCGCCCATCACCCAGCGCAGCGCCTCGAGCAGGTTCGACTTGCCGCAGCCATTCGGCCCCACCACGCCGGTCAGACCCTCGCGGATCACCAGATCCGTGGGGTCGACAAAGCTCTTGAAGCCGTTGAGGCGGAGTCGGTCGAATCGCACGCTGGCGCTCCGTCATGTTCTGCTCGATTAGGGAATTGTCGCCCTGCCACCGCAACAAGTCAACCAAAACCCCAGATATGGGATCGCACGAATAGTTATCCACAAGATGCGCGCCCGTCGTGATGCCGCTGGCCTAAATGCACGGACGGCGCTAGCGTCCCGGCATGATCGCGACGCTTGCCATTATCCTGTCCTTCCAGCTTGTCGGTGAAATCGCCGCCCGAGCGCTAGACCTGCCATTGCCCGGCCCCGTCGTCGGGCTGCTGCTGCTTGTCGCGACCTGCATCCTGCGACCGTCGATCGCCGAACGGATCCGGCCCACGACGCTGGGGCTGCTGCAACATCTGTCGCTGTTCTTCGTTCCGGCGGGCGTGGGCATCGTCGCGCATTGGGGATTGCTGCGCGAATACGGGCTTGGGCTTGCACTGGCGCTGGCGGGATCGACGGTGCTGGCCATCGGCGCAGGCGCGCTGGCCTTCACCGCGGTGGCACGGCTGACTGGGTCCGAGGATCCGTCGGCGATGAAAGCACCCGGCGATGACTGATCCGCTGCTGATCTGGTCCTATCTGTCCGAAGGTCCGCTGCTTTGGCTGACCGCGACGCTGGTCGCCTATCTGATCGGCGACGCCGTATTTCGCGCAACCCACAGGAAAAGCTGGGCGAATCCGGTGCTGATCGCGGTTGTCGTGCTTGGCCTGCTGCTGTGGGGCACCGGCACGGATTACGCGACCTATTTCGAGGGCGCGCAGTTCGTCCACTTCATGCTGGGGCCTGCAACAGTGGCGCTGGGACTGCCGCTTTACGACAATCTTCCGCGCGTCAAGAAGGCCGCCTGGCCGATGCTGGCGGGGCTTGTCGTGGGATCGTCGGTCGCCGTCCTCTCGGCGCTGGCGATTGCGAAAGCCTTTGGAATCCAAGGCTCTGTGCTGGCGTCGCTGGCACCTAAATCCACCACCGCGCCGGTCGCCATCGGCATCGCGGAACGGATCGGAGGCCAGCCCACGCTGACCGCCGCACTGGTCCTGCTGACCGGCATCTTCGGTGCGATCATCGTCACGCCGCTGCTGAACGCGCTGCGGGTCAGGGACTGGCGCGCAAGGGGGTTTTCGGTGGGCGTCGCGGCGCACGGGATCGGCACCGCCCGCGCCTTTCAGGTGAACGAGACCGCGGGCGCCTTTTCCGGCATCGGCATGGGGCTGAACGCGGTGCTGACGGCGATCATCGCCCCCCTTGCGCTGCGACTGTTCGGCGGCTGAGGCGTTGCGCAACGGGGCGGGCGTTGCGTGAGGCCGGTTTACCACGTCCATCCGCGACAGGCCCAGGAATTGCTGGATTTTTCGCTGCACATCCCGTCCACCGGGGCGGCACCGGGCGTGCACAGCGCGTACACAGGCAACGCACGGTCGCCTGACCCTGTTGCGGGTCGCATGGTTCGACAATCGGCGATGACAAGGATGTATTCTGCCGCAGACTTCCCATATAGAGGGGTGTAACCCGGCATTTTCGCGGGGCGTCACGGAGATCTTGCGATCATCACCCGCCCAAGCCTACATCACGGCCGCGACGCAAACCGTCATAGATACGGCACCGGGGATTCCCGACGACACCGGATCCGGGGCACAGAACCCCGCCCGTCGGGACCTTCACACCGCATGCCAATATTTTCAGGGAGAGCCATGTGACGCGCAAAAGCAAACCAAGCCCGCTGTTCGGCCAGTATTTCAAACCGCCGGAAACGCTTCAGGACCGCACGACCGCGGCCGCCATGCAGATCATCGACGAGGATCGGGCGCGCCGGGACGAGCAATCAGCAAAGCTGAAGGAGGCACGGCTGGAACGGGACGAAAAGCGCGCGGCAGACGCACAGGCACAGGTCGAGCCCAAGGCGCGCCCATCCCGCAAGAAATCCGGCTGAGGCGGTCGCCGCGCAGCGCGTGGGGATGCTTGCAAGATCGTGAAGTGACGAACACACCGGCTTTCCGGTGCCGGCACAGGTCACTTTGCCTTCGGGCGGAACGCCCGGATCTTCGCCGGGTCAGTGTCGATATAGCCGGCACCAAGCAGGTCCAGACAATAGGGCACCGCCGCGAACACCGCGTTCAGGCAGGTGGCGATGGCCGAGGGTTTGCCGGGGATGGTGATGATCAGCGTGGCATCGCGGCTGACCGCCGTCTGGCGCGACAGGATCGCGGTCGGCACCTCGCGCAAGCTGGCGCGGCGCATTTCCTCGCCGAAGCCCGGATATTCGCGGTGGGCGATGTCCATGACCGCCTCGGGCGTCTGATCGCGGGGCGCGGGGCCGGTGCCGCCGGTCACCAGGATCAGGTCGGCGCCGCCCTCAACCAGATCGCGCAGCTTCGCGGCCACGACATCGCGGCCATCGGGCACGATGTGGCGATCGATCTGGACCGGAGAGGTGATCACGTCGCGCAGCCACTCCTCGGCACCCGGCCCGCCCTTGTCTGCGTATTCGCCGCGCGCAGCACGGTCCGAAACGGTCAGGATGGCGATGCGGGCGGGACGGGTCATGGGCGGGGCCTTTCGGTCTGGGGCGTTGCGACGCGGAGGATCACGCCGTCGCGTAGTCGTCCGGCATGAACGGGATGTCGGTGTCGCCGGGCCGTTCCCCGGCGGCGGTCAGCATCGCGTGAATCTGGCCGCGATGATGGGTCTGGTGGTTGAAGATATGCATCACCACGAGGCGCTTTGGCTTGCTGAGTTCGCGCCCCATCGCGCCCGAAAACCAGGTCAGATCGCCGTCAAACCAGTCTGCCCGGACGCCCTTGGCCCAGGTCAGCATCTTGTCGTCGAGATCGGTCCGCGCGTCCCGGAAATCGTCCCAGCCGCCGTCGAAGTTCACCGAGTCCGCGATGCCGCCCGCCGGTGCCGTGACATCGGAAAAGCGGCTCATCCAGATCCGGTCGGCCCAGTAGATGTGATGAAAGGTCTTTTCGATCGATCCGAAGAACGCGCCCCTGTCCAGCGCAAGCTGATCGACGCCGATCCTGTCCGCCGCACGCAGCAGGTTCGCGTTCTGCCAGCGGTTATACCGTGCCATCGTCAGGGCATAGTCCGGGCTCGCCATGGCCATCCTCCGTCCGCCGGGAACGGGGCCGCGCGGCAGGCGCGGCCCCATCTCTCTTTCCTTATTTCACCCGCGCGTTGCGATTGCCGATCAGTTTCAGCCGCAGGGCGTTCAGTTTGATGAAGCCCGCCGCGTCCTTCTGGTCATAGGCGCCGGCGTCGTCCTCGAAGGTGACATGGGCTTCGCTGTAAAGCGAGTGATCCGACCAGCGGCCGACGCAGGTGACGCTGCCCTTGTAGAGTTTCAGCCGGACGGTGCCGGTGACATGTTCCTGCGATTTGTCGATGGCGGCCTGCAGCATCTCGCGTTCGGGGCTGAACCAGAAGCCGTTATAGATCAATTCGGCATAGCGCGGCATCAGGCTGTCCTTCAGATGGCCTGCGCCGCTGTCCAGCGTGATCTGTTCGATGCCGCGATGGGCCTCCAGCAGGATCGTGCCGCCGGGGGTTTCATAGATGCCGCGCGACTTCATGCCGACAAAGCGGTTCTCGACGAAATCCAGCCGGCCGATGCCATGCTTGTGCCCGTACTGGTTCAGATCGGTCAGGATCGTGGCGGGCGACAGTTTGGCGCCGTTGATCGCCACCGCGTCGCCACGTTCGAAGGTCACCTCGATATATTCGGGCGTGTCGGGGGCGTCCTCGGGGTTCACGGTCCGCTGATAGACATATTCCGGGGCCTCGACGGCGGGATCCTCCAGCGCCTTGCCCTCGCTGCTGGTGTGCAGCAGGTTGGCATCGACGCTGAACGGCGCCTCGCCGCGCTTGTCCTTGGCGATGGGGATCTGGTTCTGTTCGGCGAATTCCAGCAGTTTCGTGCGCGAGGACAGGTTCCATTCCCGCCAGGGCGCGATGACCCGGATCGCCGGGTCCAGCGCATAGGCGGACAGTTCGAAGCGGACCTGGTCGTTGCCCTTGCCGGTCGCGCCATGGGCCACCGCATCGGCGCCGTGCTGATGGGCCAGTTCCACCAGCCGCTTGGAAATCAGCGGCCGGGCAATCGAGGTGCCCAGCAGGTAAAGTCCTTCGTACAAGGCATTGGCGCGGAACATCGGGAAGACGAAATCGCGCACGAATTCCTCGCGCAGATCCTCGATATGGATGTTCTGGGGGGCGATGCCCAGCATCTCGGCCTTCTGGCGCGCGGGTTCCAGCTCCTCTCCCTGACCCAGATCGGCGGTGAAGGTGATGACCTCGCAGCCATATTCGGTCTGCAGCCATTTCAGGATGATCGAGGTGTCGAGCCCCCCGGAATAGGCGAGGACGACTTTCTTCGGCGCGTCGGACATGGCGGAACCCTTTTCGAATTTCCGTGGGGGAATACGGCCAATCGCGCGCGCTCACAAGGGCCGGACGACCGGCAAGCGCCCCAGCCCCTTGCCAAACCGGCGCTTTCGCGGCATGGGCAGCGGTTATGGAAAACTTTGTCGCCTCCGTCCGGAATGCCGAGGCCGCGCTTCGCGACCTGTTCGAGCCAACGCCGCTGCAACGCAACGACCACCTGTCGGCGAAATATGGCGCCGATATCTGGCTGAAGCGCGAAGACCTGACGCCGGTGCGCAGCTACAAGCTGCGCGGCGCCTTCAACGCGATGCGCAAGCTGATGGACGGAACGCCCGGCAGCAATGCCCATTTCGTCTGCGCCAGCGCCGGAAACCACGCGCAAGGCGTGGCCTATGCGTGTCGCCATTTCGGCGCGCGCGGCACGATCTTCATGCCGATCACCACGCCCCAGCAGAAGATCCACAAGACACAGCTTTTCGGGGGTGATGCGGTCGAAATCGTGCTGACCGGCGATTATTTCGACCAGACGCTGGCCGCGGCGCAGGCCTTCTGCGCCGAGAAGCAGGCGCAGTTCCTGTCGCCTTTCGACGCCCCCGACATCATCGAGGGGCAGGCCACGGTGGGGCTGGAGATGCTGGGCCAGCTTGGCCGGGCGCCGGATCTGGTGGTGTTGCCGGTGGGCGGCGGCGGCCTGTCGGCGGGGGTCACCCGTTATTTGGGCGAGACCGCGCCCGCGACGCAATTCGCCTTTGCCGAGCCGCTTGGCGGGGCCAGCCTGAAGGCCGCGCTGGAAACCGGCGCGCCCGTCGCCCTGCCTGCGGTGGACAGTTTCGTGGACGGCGCGGCGGTCGCCCGGATCGGTGGCCTGCCCTTCGAGGCGCTGCGCCGCTTTTCGCCCTCGGACGTGTATCTGGCGCCCGAGGACCGGATCTGCCGGACCATGCTGGAGATGCTGAATACCGAAGGCGTGGTGCTGGAACCCGCCGGGGCGCTGGCGCTGGATGTGCTGGGCGATCTGGGCGATCTGGGCGGCAAGACCGTGGTCTGCGTCTGTTCGGGCGGGAATTTCGACTTCGAGCGGCTGCCCGAGGTCAAGGAACGCGCGCAGCGGTTCAGCGGCGTGAAAAAATATTTCGTTCTGCGCATGCCGCAGCGCCCCGGCGCGCTGCGCGACTTCCTGCAGCTTCTGGGACCGGATGATGACATCGCGCGATTCGAGTACCTGAAGAAGTCGGCGCGCAATTTCGGCTCGGTCCTGATCGGGATCGAAACGACGGAACCGGACAACCTGATCACGCTGGCCCGCAGGCTGAGCGATGCCGGGTTCGCCTATCGCGACATCACCAACGACACGATTCTGGCTGAGCTGCTGGTCTGATCGCGGCACGCCGAGGCCGCAGATAGGCACAGTTTGAACGAAACGCCCGGACGGGTTTACCGCGTCTTTACGCGGCCGGATCTAGAACGGCGATCATGACAGCCGCGAATCGACCCTCTGCCGTTCCCCCCCCCCCTGCCACCGGTGCCGTCCGACGGGCGCGCAGTGTGCTGCTGGTCGATCACGACCGGCCGCAGCGCGACCTGATCGCACGGCAGTTGCGGCGCGCGGGGTATCGGGTGTCGGTGGCTGCGGACGGCGATGCCGCGCTGGCCGCCTGCGATGAGGACGAGCCGGATCTGATCCTGTCGGACTGGACGATGCCGGACATGTCCGGGCTGGAGTTGTGCCGTGCGTTCCGCAGGCGGGATCGCAGCGGACACGGCTATTTCATCCTGCTGACCTCGGACGCGGACGAGGCCGACATCGCCCGCGGACTGGAAGCGGGGGCCGACGATTTCCTGACCAAGCCGGTCGCCGGGCAGGAACTGCTGGCGCGTCTGTCGGCGGGCGAGCGGATCCTGCGCGTTGAAGAGGAACTGCGTGCCAGCAACGACCAGCTGCGCAAGGCACTGGATGCGCTGCGCGAAACCCAGTCCGCCATCGACCGCGACCTGCGCGAGGCGCGCAAGCTGCAACAGGGGCTGGTGCGCGAACGCGCGGGCCGGTTCGGGCCAATCCAGCTGTCGCTGCTGCTGCGGCCTGCGGGGCATATCGGCGGCGATCTGGTGGGTTTCTTCCCGATCAGCCGCGACCGGGTCGGGCTTTACGCGCTGGACGTCTCGGGGCACGGGGTCACGGCGGCGCTGCTGACCGCCCAGCTTTCCGTGCATCTGTCGGGCGCATCGGATCAGAACGTTGCGCTGCGCGCCGCGCAATCGGGCAGCGACGCCGTGCCGCCCGCGGCGCTGGCGCATTTCTTCAACAACATGATGCTGGAGGAGATGAACACCGACACCTATTTCACGATGATCTATGCCGAACTGAACCACGCCACCGGACAGGTCCAGATGGTTCAGGCGGGCCATCCCCATCCGGTGCTGCAGAAACAGGACGGGCGGGTCATCAGGATCGGCGATGGCGGCATGCCGGTGGGGGTGTTCGAACGGCCGATCTTCGACGAGATCGAGTTCCGGATGGAGCCGGGAGACCGGCTGCTGATCACCTCGGACGGGATCACCGAGGCGACGACCCCCGGCGGACGAATGCTGGGCGACGAGGGGCTTGAGGCGATCATGCGCACGAACGCCTTCCTGGGCGGACACGCCTTTCTGGAATCGATGGCGTGGTCGGTATCGGAATACTGCCGTGGCGAACGCCCCGACGACATGTCGGCGGTGCTGGTCGAATATCTGCGACCCGCCGACCCGGTCAGCCTGCCGGGCCGCTGATCGCGGCTACAGAAGACCGGCCGCAATGGCCCGTTCCAAGAACCTCCTTCCGCCGGGATCGGCAAGCCGGTCCAGCGCCTGCGCGGGTGTCATCCAATGGGCGCTGTGGCCCGCCTCGCGCGGCGGGCCGCGCCGCAGGATCGGACGGCCAAGCCAGACCGAACACAGCTTTTCGGCCATCAGGTCGTAGTCTGGCATGAAACAGCAGCGCCGATAGGCCCCAAGCCGCCGCAGCCCGCCGACCGTCCAGCCGGTTTCCTCCATCACCTCGCGGTGCAGCGCCGGCAGGGGGCTTTCGCCCGGATCGACGCCGCCGCCGGGCAGCTGGTATTCGGGGCGGGGCGCGGTCTGATGGGTCAGCAGGATCCGCCCGTCGCGCACCAGGATCGCATAGGCGCCGGGGCGGCGGCGATAGGTTGCGCTGGCGCGCGGTGGCGGGCCGAGGCGGGGAATCATGATCGCTCCTGCTAGCACTGCGGAACCGATGCATAGCCCGGCTGATGCCGACGGGCAAACCGTGCCGCGCGCGCCCCCTTGGGATCGGCGGCGAAAGGATTATATTGGGGCGCGACCCGGCCCGCGCCCGGCGCGGTGCCAGAACGAACTTCAAGGATACGCCATGAGCATGATCAACCGGATCGCCTGGGACGACACGGTTCTGCCCTTTCAACTGGACCGTTCGTCGATCCGTGGTCGCGTCGCGCGGCTGGATGGCGTGCTGGACCACATCCTGTCGCGGCACGCCTATCCGGCCCCGGTCAGCGCGCTGGTTGCCGAGCTGGCGCTGCTGGCGGCGCTGATCGGGCCGACCATCAAGCTGCGCTGGAAACTGAGCCTGCAGGTGCGCGGCAACGGCGCGGTGCGCACCATTGCCGCCGACTACTATGCCCCCGAAAGCGAGGGCGCCCCGGCCCGCATCCGCGCCTGGGCCAGTTTCGACACCGACCGGCTGGACGACCGCCCCGCGTTCGAGCAGATCGGCGACGGTTACTTCGCGATCCTGATCGACCAGGGTCAGGGTTCGCAGCCCTATCAGGGCATCACGCCCCTGTCGGGGGGATCGCTGTCGTCCTGCGCGCAGACCTATTTCGCGCAGTCCGAACAGTTGCCGACCCGGTTTTCGCTGGCCCATGGCCGGTCGCAATTGTCGGGCGAGCCCGAACACTGGCGCGCCGGCGGCGTGATGCTGCAGACCCTGCCGGCCCAGCCGATGGATGCGGGGGACGGCGGCAGCGGCGAAGGCGGGCTGATCGAGGCGGCCGATATCCTGCAGGGCGCCGAATCCGAGGACTGGAACCGCGCCAATATCCTGCTGGACACGGTCGAGACGCTGGAACTGATCGGCCCCAAGGTCGGGCCGACCGACCTGCTGCTGCGGCTGTTCCACGAGGAAGCGCCGCGCGTCTTCGACACGCAGCGGGTCGAGTTCGGCTGTTCCTGCACCTCGGACCGGGTGCGCGACACGCTGTCGATCTATTCGGCCAAGGACATCGCCCACATGACCACGGACGAAGGCATCGTCACCGCCGACTGCCAGTTCTGCGGCGCGCATTACGAGTTCGATCCCAACAGCCTCGGTTTCGAGGCGACCGTCGATGCTGACGGCCAGCCGATCGCGCAGGACGGCCGCGAGGACGGCGACGATGACGATGACGCGCAGGACAGGGCGGCCGAGTGACGCAGGGCTGGTCGGAATCGCGGCTGCGCGCGGCGCTGGCGGACAGGGCCGGGCCAAGTTCGGATTACGATCTGGACAACGCCCCCCTGCCCGACGCGCCGACACGGCCTGCCGGGGTTCTGGCCGCGTTTCACGAGGATGACGGGCGGCTGGTGCTGACCAAGCGCGCCTCGGGGCTGCGGCACCATCCGGGACAGATCGCGCTGCCGGGCGGCAAGGTCGACCCGGGCGACGACGACGAGATCGCGGCGGCGCTGCGCGAGGCCCGCGAAGAGGTCGGGCTGGACCCTGCGCAGGTCGATCTGATCGGCACGCTGGCGCCGCACCGGACCGTGACCGGCTTTGTCATGACGCCGGTCATCGGCATCATTCGTGGCCCGTTCGTCCCGGTCGCCGAACCCGGCGAGGTCGACGAGGTGTTCACCCTGCCCTTCGCCCATGTCGCCGACCCGGCGCAGTACCGCGTCGAACGGCGCCGCTGGCGCGGCGGCTGGCGCAGCTATCACGTCGCCCCCTGGGGACCCTATTACCTGTGGGGCGCGACGGCACGGATCATGCTGGGCCTTGCGCACAGGCTGAACCGATGACCCGGCTGCCCGCGGATCTGTTGCGCGATCCGGGCCTTGGCGCGGTTCTGGACGCCATAGAGGCTGGCGGCCATCGCGGGTTTCTGGTCGGCGGCGCGGTGCGCAACGCGCTGATCGGGCGCGCGGTGGACGACATCGACATCGCCACCGACGCGCGGCCCGAGACGGTGGTGCAACTGGCGCGCGATGCCGGTCTGAAGCCGGTGCCGACCGGGATCGACCACGGCACGATCACCGTTGTGGCCGACCATCGGGGCTTCGAGGTCACGACGTTCCGGCGCGATGTGGAAACCGACGGACGGCGCGCGGTCGTCGCCTTCTCGGATGATCTGGTCGAGGATGCGCGGCGCCGCGATTTCACCATGAACGCGCTTTATGCCGACCGCGACGGCACTGTGATCGACCCGGTCGGCGGGCTGCCTGATCTGGCCGCGGGCCGGTTGCGGTTCGTGGGCGATCCGCAGGCGCGCATCCGCGAGGATTATCTGCGCATCCTGCGCTTTTTCCGCTTTCTGGCGTGGTATGGGCGCGAGGCCGATCCCGATGCCGTCGCCGCCTGCGCGAGGCTGAAGGACGGGCTGGCGCAGATCGCGCGCGAACGGATCGGGGCCGAGATCAGGAAGCTGCTGGCCGCGCCCGATCCCGCGCCTTCGGTCGCGCTGATGGACAGCACCGGCGTTCTGGCGCAGATCCTGCCCGGCGCGAAGGCCGACACCCTGCCCGCCCTGATCGCAGCCGAGGCGGCAACCGATCCCGCGACCACCCCGTCGTGGCAGCGCAGGCTGGCCTGCCTGCGGGTTCCGCAGGTCGGCGATGCGCTGCGGCTGTCGCGAAACGATGCCCGGGGACAGCAGGTGCTGGCCGACGCGCTGCAGGCCGGATGGTCGCTGGACGAGGCGGGCTATCGGCTGGGTGCCGAGGTGGCGACCGACCATGCGCTGATCCGCGCCGCGTCGGGTCAGGCCCTGCCCGACGGCTGGACCGAGAGGCTGCATCATGCGGCGGGCGCCACGCTGCCCATCGGCGCGCGCGACCTGATGCCCTGCCTGCAGGGCGCCGAGGTCGGGCGTGGCCTGCAGGCCGCCGAGGCAATGTGGATCGCAGGCGATTTCGCGGTCCCTGCCCCGGCCCTGATCGACGCCGCGATTCTGGCCGGAAAGGGCGCGCCATGAGCCTGCATCAGCGTTTCGGGCGCATGGTCGATGCCTTTCGCCCCGCCGACGGGCCGCCGCCCGACACGCTGCTGGCGTTCTTTCGCTGGTGCCTGTCGGGCGCGTGGCGCGGCCTTGGCGTCGCTGCGGTCGCCTCGGCCATGGGCGGTGCGGCGGACGTGATCGCCGCGATGCTTCTGGGGCGCGTCGTCGACGCGGTCAGCGGCACCGCGACCGCGGGATTCTGGTCGCAGAACTGGCTGTTGATCACGCTGTTCATCGCGTTCTTCCTGATCCTGCGCCCGGCGATCTTCGGCCTGTCCACGGCCAGTTCCAGCGTCATCATCGGCCCCAATATCCTGCCACTGGTGCTGTCGCGCCTGCATCGCTGGACGATGGGCCATGCGGTGACGTTCTTCGACGATGATTTCGCCGGACGGCTGGCGCAAAAGCAGATGCAGACCGCCCGTGCCGTGACCGACGTCGCCAGCGAGATGGTGAACGTGGTGGCCTTCGCTCTGGCCTCGGTCATCGGCTCGGCGGTGTTCCTGCTGTCGGTCGATGGCTGGGGGGCGGTCGCGCTGATCCTGTGGCTTTTGGTCTATTTTGCGCTGATCCGGTTCTTTCTGCCGCGCATCCGGCAACGGTCTGGCGCCCGCGCCTCGGCCCGCGCGATGGTGACCGGGCAGGTCGTGGACACGATCACCAATATCAAGACGGTCAAGCTGTTCGCCCATGCCGAGCACGAGGATCGCGCCGCCCTTGGCGCGATGGCGGGGTTCCGCGAACGGGCGCTGGATTTCGGCATCGTGTCCACATGGTTCCGGCTGTCGCTGATGATCGTGGCAGGGGTGCTGCCGGTAATCCTTGTCGGCGGGTCGATCATCCTGTGGCGGCAGGGCCTGGCGACGCCCGGCGACATCGCGGCCTCGGGCGCGATCGCGATGCGGCTGAGCCAGATGACCGGCTGGGTCAGCATGGCGCTGATGGGGGTATGGGGCAGCATCGGCGAGGTCGAGGACGGCATGAAGACGCTGTCGCCGCCGCATGCGCTGACCGATGCGCCGGACGCCGCGACGCTGGACCGGGTGCAGGGCCGGATCGGGTTCGATCACGTCGATTTCGCCTATGGGCGCGATGCGGGCGGGCTGCGCGACCTGACGCTGGACATCGCGCCGGGCGAGAAGGTGGGGATCGTCGGTGCATCCGGCGCCGGGAAATCGACGCTGGTTGCCCTGTTGCTGCGGCTTTACGACGTGGAACGCGGCGCGATCCGTATCGATGGTCAGGATCTGCGCCGGATCACGCAGGAAAGCCTGCGCCGTCAGATCGGGATGGTCACGCAGGAAACCGCGATGTTCAACCGGTCGGCACGTGACAACATCCTGTATGGCCGGCCCGATGCCTCGGATGCCGAGATCGAGGCGGCGGCGCGGGCCGCCGAGGCGCACGAGTTCATCCTGGGGCTTCAGGATCACGCCGGGCGCACGGGATATGACGCGCATCTGGGCGAACGGGGCGTCAAGCTGTCGGGCGGGCAGCGGCAGCGGATCGCGCTGGCCCGCGCCTTCGTCAAGGACGCGCCGATCCTGGTCCTGGACGAGGCGACCAGCGCGCTGGACAGCGAGGTCGAGGCGCAGGTGCAGGACGCGCTGGCCCGGGCGATGCATGGCAAGACGGTGCTGGCCATCGCCCACCGGCTGTCCACCATCGCCGAACTGGACCGGATCATCGTCATGGATGCCGGGCGCATCGTCGAACAGGGCACGCATGCCGAGTTGCTGGCCCAGGGCGGGCTGTATGCCCGGTACTGGAACCGTCAGTCGGGCGGGTTTCTGGGCACCGAAGAGGCCGCCGAGTGAGCATCTGGCGGATCGAAAGGCTGGGGCGGCGCGGCGACGGTGTCGCGGTGGGCGATCAGGCCCGGGCGCTGGCCCCGCTGACCCTGCCCGGCGAGGTGATCGAGGGCGAGGCCGCGGAGGGTCGGATCGCCGCGCCGCGCATTCTCACCGCCTCGGCCGACCGGATAAAGCCGGTCTGCGGGCATTACCGCGCCTGCGGGGGTTGTTCGCTGATGCATGCCACCGAGGATTTTACCACCGCGTGGAAGCGGCAGGTGGTCGAGACGGCACTGGCCGCGCAGGGTCTGGATGCGCCGGTCGCGGGGGTCCATGTGTCGCCGCTGCGGTCGCGGCGGCGGGCGGTGCTGTCGGCGCGGCGGACGAAAAAGGGCGCGCTGGTCGGGTTTCACTCCCGCGCCTCGGATGTGATCGTGGATCTTGCCGATTGCCATGTCATGCACCCTCGGATCGTCGCGGCGCTGCCCTTGCTGAACCGGATCGTCGCCGCGGGCGCATCGCGGTCGGCCGAAATGACGCTGACGGTGATCCACGGCCCGGCCGGGCTGGACGTTGCGGCGCGGGGCGGCAAGGCGCTGGATACGGAACTGTTCCAGACGCTGGCCGCGCTGTGCGATCAGGGTGATCTGGCGCGACTGGACTGGGACGGCCAGCCGATCACCCGCCGTGCGCCGGCCCTGCCGATGGGGCGGGCGCAGGTCGTGCCGCCGCCGGGGGCGTTCCTGCAGGCCACAGCCGAGGGCGAGGCGGCGCTGCTGGCCGCCGTGCGCGAGATCACGTCAGGTGCATCGATGATCGCCGATCTGTTCGCCGGCTGCGGCACCTTCAGCCTGCCGCTGGCACAGATCGCCCCGGTCCACGCGGTCGAGGGGCTGGGCGCGCCGCTGGCCGCGCTGGATGCCGGATGGCGCAACGCGCAGGGGCTGCACCGCATCACCACCGAGATTCGCGATCTTGCCCGCAACCCCTTGCTGGCCGACGAAATTGCCCGCTTTGACGCAATCGTGATCGACCCGCCCCGAGCGGGTGCCGAGGCGCAATGCCGCCAGATCGCTGCCTCGGGGATTGATAAGATCGCCTTCGTCGCCTGCGATCCGGTGAATTTTGCAAGGGATGCGCGGATATTGGCCGAGGGCGGACTGCATCTGGCGCGGCTGTGGGTGGTCGATCAGTTCCGCTTTTCCCCGCATGTCGAGATCGTCGCGCAGATCCTGCGCCGCTAGCCCGGTTACGGGTTTCGTGCTAATCAAGGCGCATAAAAACAAGACATACCATCCGAGGCAGTGATGTATCGAGCAACCCGACGGAGCGTCACCATTTCGCTGCTGGCCATGCTGGCGGCGTGCGGTTCCACGAAATCCAGGTTCAAGACCTATAACGGCCCCCCGGTGACGCAGGTCGTCGTCAACAAGGGCAAGCGGCGGATGTATCTGCTGAACAACCAGACCGTGCTGAAGTCCTATGACATCGGCCTGGGCAACGAGCCGATCGGCACCAAGCAGTTCGAGGGCGACGGCAAGACCCCCGAGGGCGTCTATTTCATCGACCGCTTCAACCCGCGCAGCGCCTATCACCTGTCGGTGGGTGTCTCTTATCCGAACGAACGCGACACCGCCTTCGCCGAGGCGCTGGGTCAGAAGCCCGGCGGTGACATCTTCATCCATGGCTGGGGGCCCGAGGGCAACGCGCTTGCACCCAAGAAGCGCGACTGGACGGCGGGATGCATCGCGGTCAAGGACGAAGAGATCGAGGATGTCTACGCCATGCTGCGCCCCGGCGTGCCGATCGTCATCTATCCCTGATTGCATGTCGGCTGCCTGCGGACCAACGGGCAGCCGGATCATCAGCGCCGAGACAAGACACGTGATGTCCGATCCCGCCGATCACGGCAGAGCCGCAAAATGAAGTTTGCTGTGCTTCCGCTTCTGTTCATGCTGGCCGCGCCCGGCATGGCCCGATCGGCACCGGGCGTGATGCAGGTCATCGATACCGCCGAACGGCCGCTTGCCCTGTCGATCTGGTATCCCGCAGAAGCAGACGCGTCGGTCACGGTCGGCGCAAACGCGGTGTTCGAGGGCGCCCCCGCGGCCGCGGATGCGCCGGTCCCGTCAGGCCGGTTGCCGCTGGTCATGCTGTCCCATGGCGGTCTGAGATCCGCCGCAAATTCCGGCGCATGGCTTGCTGCGGCCCTGGCACAAGCGGGGTTTCTGGTGGTCGAGGTGAACGGCCCCCGCCCAGAGAACCCGCGGCAGGCCGTCGATGAAATCTGGCGCCGTCCCGACGATATCCGCGATGCTCTGGATCTGGTTCTTGGCGATCCTGTCTGGTCGGATCACGCGGACAGGGACAAGATCGCCGTCGCGGGCTTCGCCCTTGGCGGCACGGCGGCCCTGTCCATCGCGGGGCGCAGGCTTGACCCGGACGGATACCTTCGCAGTTGTTCAGGCGACGACGCGGGCGGCCCCGACTGCGCATGGTTCGCGGCCCATGATGTCGCGCCCGAACAGGTGGACAGGGACAGGCTTGACCGATCTCGGCGCGATTTGCGGATCGGCGCGGCTGTTGCGCTGGACCCGGAATATGCGGCGGCCTTTGTAGGCGACGCGGCGTCCGACGCGGTCCCCACGCTGCTGATCCTGTCGGACAAACAGAAATCCATCGCCGGCAACGGCATTCAGGATCTGCCCCAGGCCAGCCCCTTCGACGCGTTTCCGGTCTGCACCGCCAAGGGCGCCCGGATCCTGCTGGAAGACGGGGGCGATCCGGCGCTGTGCGGCCCATCGCCCGAGGCCCGGAAACAGGCCCATGCCCGTATCGGCAAGGCGATCATCGCGTTTCTGAACGGCTTGCGCGACTAGGCAGATGATGCCGTCGGCCACGAGGAACGTGGCCCGGACAGGCTGCTGTTACGCCCCGGTCAGCAGCGTCCACCAAACCTTGCCCGAGGGTTCCTGATACCAGGCAATGCCCAGATTGGTCGCGGCGGGGTCCATGATCACATCGCGGGTGTCACGCTCGGCCATCCAGGCATTCAACGTCTGGATGTCGTTTTCATAGGTTTCCGAGATATTCTCGCCAGCCACATGGCCAAGATAGCCCTGCGCGCGCACCCGGTCCAGCGGCGACGAGCCGTCAGACCCCCAATGCCAGGCCCGGTTCTGCGCCGCCATGTCACGCGAATGGGCCAGCGCCGCGGCGCTGAGTTGCGGGTTCAGGGTCAGTGGCGCCGCGCCAGTATTGGCGCGCAGCATGTTGATTTGCTGCAACACACGGCCGGGAATTTCCGCAGCCTCGCGCTGATCGATGCGATAGGCGACCGGCAGCGGCTGTCCGTCAGTGCCCAGTTGCGGCGCGGTGCGCGGCTGGCAGGCAGCCAGCGCGATCAGCGACATCACCGCAAGCAACTTGAATTTCAACATTATCGGCATCCCTCAAAGGCGTCAGGCGAAGGTCTATCCAATGCCACGCGCCGCTTCAAACGCAAGAATCCGTGAGCGGCCAAAGGTGTTGCAGCGCCGCCTCTGACAGCGGTTTGTGATTTGCCCGAAACCCGTGAAACGCGTATATATTTCGCCATCCGCATGAGGCGGAGCAGTCAAGGCCGTCCGCAAGAACGGCCATCCGAACGAAGGACATATGCCGATGCGCAGATCATCTGCCCTCAACCGCCGGGCCTTCTTGGGTTCGGCCGCAGCGCTTGGCGCGGCCGGTCTGGCGCTGCCGTCCGTCGCGCAGCAGTTCGACCCCTATACAGGCCAGCCGATCGTCGGCGCGACTACTGGCGCAACGCCGGATGCGGGGGCGGTGCAGTACGACGCCCAGACCAACCAGCGCCACAACATTTCCAGCTTCCGCGCACAGGACTGGCGGCCCTATTTCGAACATCTGACCAATGGTGCGATCCTGTGCGACATCACCTCGCGCGCGGTGCATTTCTGGTCCGAGGACGAAAGCGTCTATCGCGTCTATCCGTCGTCGATCCCGGTCAGCCAAGACCTGACTCGCACCGGCCGGACCGAGGTGATCCGCAAGGTTGAAGGACCGTCCTGGGCACCCACGCCCGAGATGAAGGAACGCAATCCCGAATGGCCGGATTTCGTGCCGCCGGGCCCGGACAACCCGCTTGGTACTCATGCGCTGTATCTGTCCTGGCAGTATTACCGCATCCACGGCACGCACGACACGCGCAAGATCGGCCGGAAATCGTCTAACGGCTGCATCGGTCTGTATAACGAACATATCCAGGAATTGTTCGGGTTGTCGAATGTCGGCACGCAGGTGCTGCTGATCTGACTTCCAGAGTGGGGCCGCGAGGCCCCCTTTTTCAGTTTGCCGCGACAACGTCAGCCGGGCGCCGTCTCGGTTGACGCGCCTGGGCCGGTCTTCTCGACGCTCTGTCACGCGGAACCGCCCATGCAGGTTGCGTGGACCCGCGACCACATGTGAGGCCACGCAGGTCGTCAGCCTTGGTCATGCCTGACGCAAAGAGTCCGAGAGGCCCCTTCAACAACGCCCCGCAGGCCCCGAGTAGTTGACTATTTTAGTTGCCGCCCGGTGGCCACGGTGCTATCCGCCGCGAAACACGATCCAGCTATGGACGGCGGACCATGAACCTTACATCACGTTTCCTTCCGGCAGTTCTTGGCGCCATCGCCTTCGCGGCGCCTGTGCATGCCGAGCCGACGCGCTATCCCCTGACGCTGCAGAATTGCGGGGTCGAGATCACGGTCGAGCAGGCGCCGCAGAATGCCGTCGCCCTGGGCCAGAACAGTGCCGAGATCCTGCTGATGCTGGGCCTTCAGGACCGGCTGGCCGCCTCGGCCTTCTGGCCGACGAAGGTGCTGCCGGAACTGGAAGAGGCCAACGAACAGGTCGAGATCCTGTCCGTCGAACTGCCCACCCTGGAAGGCATCCTTGCCAAGGAACCCGACTTCGTGGCGGCGCAGCTGCCGCTGTTGCTGGGCGACGAAAGCAAGGTCGCCAAGCGTCAGGATTTCGCGGATCTGGGCATTCCCAGCTATCTGTCGCCGGGGATCTGCAACACGCGCGACGACGCCGGCGACATCTATGGCAGCCGTGATCAGCTGTGGAACATGGGCCTGCTCTATCAGGAAATCGACGAGCTTTCGCGAATCTTCGACGTGGCCGATCGGGGACAGGCGCTGATCGAACAGTTCAAGCAGCGCGAGGCAGACCTGCGCGCCCGGTTCGACAAGGACGAGGACACGACTTTCCTGTTCTGGTTTTCCAGCCCTTCGGCGGCCGATGACGCCTATCTGGGCGGCCGGAACGGCGCTTCGGGCTTCATCGCCGATCTGTTGGGCGGCAGCAACGCGATCACGACCAAGGCCGAATGGCCCACCGTCGGCTGGGAAGGGATCATCGCCGCCGATCCGACCTATATCGTCGCTGCGTCGCTGGACCGGAACCGGTGGGATCTGGATCGGGCCGAGACCAAGATCGAATTTCTGACCACCGACCCGTCGGTCAGCCAGATGCCCGCCGTCAAGCAGGGGAACATCCTGACCATGAACGGGGCCGCGATGAATCCGACCATCCGCACCATCTATGGCGCCGAGGAACTTGCCCGGCAGTTGGAATCCCGCCAGGAATGAGCACGGTCGCCCTGCCCGGCCGGGGCGGATTCGCCGCCCTGGTCGCCGTGTCCCTTGCGGCCCTGACGCTGGCCGTCGGCCTGGCCGTCAGTATCGGAGAGATGCGCATTCCGCTGCCCACGGTCGGATTGTCGCTGGCCCGCCACCTGGGCTGGTCGCAGGCCGAGGTCAGCCGCATCCAGGACAGCGTGATCTGGGATCTGCGGCTCAGCCGCGCACTGGTCGCCGCGCTGTGCGGGGCGGGGCTGGCCATGTGCGGCGCGATCCTGCAATCGCTGCTGCGCAACACGCTGGCCGAACCCTACGTCCTGGGCGTGTCGGCCGGGGCCTCGACCGGCGCGGTGGCGGTGATCATCCTGGGTGTCGGCGCGGGCGCCGTCTCGCTCAGCGCCGGGGCCTTTGCGGGGGCGCTGGCGGCCTTTGCCTTCGTGGCGCTCTTGTCGAACGGCGGACGCGGCGGGCCCGACCGGACCATCCTGGCGGGGGTGGCCGCGGCGCAGCTGTTCAACGCGCTGACCGCCTATATCGTCACCACCTCGGGAAATGCGCAGCAGGCCCGGGACGTGATGTTCTGGCTGTTGGGCAGTTTCGGCGGCGTCCGCTGGCCCGAGTTCCAGCTGCTGGTGGTGGTCATGCTGTTCGGGCTGGCCATCTGCATCTGTTATGCCCGTGCGCTGGACGCCTTTACCTTCGGCGATGACGCGGCGGCCTCGATGGGCATTGCCGTGGGTCGCGTGCGTCTGGTGCTGTTCGTCACGACCGCACTGATCACCGCAACGATCGTCAGCATGGTCGGATCCATCGGCTTTGTCGGGCTGGTCGTGCCCCATGCGGTGCGCTTTCTGGTCGGGCCGGGGCATATGCGGCTGCTGCCGGCCTGCGCGGTCGTCGGCGCTGTCTTCATGGTGCTGGCCGATATCGTGTCGCGCAGCATCATGACCCAGCAGACGCTGCCCATCGGCATCGTCACCGCGCTGGTCGGGGTGCCCTGCTTTTCGCTGATCCTGTATCGCGCGAGGCGCCCGGAATGAGCATTGCCGCCGCCAATCTGTCCTGGAGCGTGGGGCGCAAGCAGATCCTGCACGACGTTTCGCTGTCGGTCCGGCCAGGCACGATCCTGGGGCTGCTGGGGCCGAACGGGTCAGGCAAGTCGTCGCTGCTGCGGTTGCTGGCCGGGCTGCGCCGCCCCGACCGGGGCCGGGTGACGCTGGACGGGCGGGACATCGGCCGCATGCGCCGGCGCAACCTGGCGCAGCGCATCGCACTGGTCCAGCAGCATTCCGCGACCGAGATGAACGTCACCGTCCAGGATGTCGTCATGCTGGGCCGCACGCCGCACCGCGCGCCGCTGGCCGGATGTTCGGCCGCCGACATGGCTGCCGTGGATCGCGCGCTGGATCAGGTGGACATGACCGCCTTTCGCCGCGCCAGTTGGCAGAGCCTGTCCGGCGGCGAACGCCAGCGGGTCCAGATCGCCCGCGCGCTGGCGCAAGAGCCGCGCGAGTTGTTTCTGGACGAGCCGACGAACCATCTGGACATTCAGCATCAGCTGGAACTGCTGCGCCTGATCTCGACCCTTGGGCTGACCAGCATCGTCGCGCTGCATGACCTGAACCATGCGGCGATGTTCTGCGACCGGCTGCTGGTGCTGGAACAGGGCCGGGTCGTCGCGGACGGTCCCGCCGCGCAGGTCCTGACCCCTGCCCTGCTGGGAAGCGTCTTCCGGGTCGATTGCGATTTTCACCACACGCCGGACGGGCGGCGTCACATCCTGTTTCGCTAGGCGACGCCGGCAGGCTTGCGGTGACCGTATTGAGAGGCTGGTCGGGGATGCCGCGCGCCTCGATCAGCAGGCAGGCTTGATCGGGGATGAAACGTGTCAGGATCGCCCTCATGATGGACAGCTTGGAAATTGCGGCGAAACTAAGCGATGTTGCGTTCGATCATGCCGATGCCCCCCCCATCGAAAGCATGATGCCGTTCGCGCGCCTTCGGAGGGCCAAACAGATTGATCGCGACCGGGTAGCTGTTGCCGTTGTTCAGACGCCCGCTGTTGCGCCCCGAGGCAGCCGCGCCCTCCGACGCGGCCTCCGACACGGCGACGGATTTCCCCGCCATCGCCCGTCGGCGGGCAACGCCGAGGCCCGTGAAGCCCGCACCGGCCACCGCCGCGTCACAGTCGCCCGCGACCGGTCCTGCCGCTGCCCCGGCAAGGGGCGCCGCGCTGTCCTGTCAATAGGGGACAGCCAGACGACCTCCGGCAAGCCGCCGATATCGGCAATCGAAGTATAGCCCTGATACGGATAGGCCGGTTCATAGCCGCGGTCGACCCAGACCTTCTGGTCGATGTCCAGAACATGGGCGGTCATCAGCGCATGGCGAACGCTGGACGACACATGACAGACGTCATTGGGTCCACATCCGAGCTTGTCCTATATTCAAAGCCGTTCATCTGCGGCTTGTAGGTGGCGGCCTCTTGGGCGGTGATGGGGCGGGAAGTGTGAAACGGCGCTTCTTCATCGGAATCGCTTTTTCCATCCTGCCAGGAAAATTCCACGTCCGAATCCCCTTCTCCATGCGGAGGATTACCGAGCAGCGTACCTATCCCAATCCCAATGCTCGAAAGTTGTGGGCAGAAGGCCCTTGTCTCCGCCAAGCGCGCCCAATATACGGAGCGGCGGAGACGTGGCCGAGTGGTCGAAGGCACACCCCTGCTAAGGGTGCAGGCCCGAAAGGGCCTCGAGGGTTCGAATCCCTTCGTCTCCGCCACTTGCCCCCGCGAAAGCGTTCTCACGATACGGCTCCGGCCGGATTTTTCCGTTGTTTTCGGGGGTTATGCGGGTGGGGCTGAACACTGGCCCCGGCGCCAAGCGGCCCGCGAGTGGTCTCTAAGGGCCGATATTCTCCGGACCTGATGACTGCGCCGTTCCGGTGAATTTCTTTTAAGGCTATGAAAATGAAGTGTTTTTTGGCAAGCCTCGCCGAACACTTCGATTTCAGGGACACGCTTCGAGAGGGAACAGAAATCGAACTCATTATCGGAGGCTCGTTCTGCTTTCACTGAACGAAAACTAGTGCCGCGCTATGGCTTGATTGCAATGCAATCGCCGCCTAGCATCGTCCCGATGGTCGGGGAACTTCATGGCAAGCATTACAATTCGCAACCTAGAGGACGATGTGAAGCGCCGCTTGCGCATTCGCGCTGCCGAGCACGGTCGGTCGATGGAGGAAGAGGCCCGCGAAATCCTGCGCCAGGTTGTTGGCCAGGAAAGGCCCGCCCACAACCTCGCGGCCGCGATCCGGGCCCGGATCGCGCCCCTGGGCGGGGTGGAGCTGGACCTTCCCCCGCATGAGCCCATGCGTCAGCCACCCGCGTTCGATCAGGCGTAAACATGATCATCGTCGATACGAATGTCGTCTTCGAGCTTCTACGCCCGACCCCGGAACCGCGGGTCGAGGGGTGGCTCGCCGCCCAGGACGGGCTCGATATCTACCTGACCGCGATCTCCGAGGCCGAGTTGCGCTACGGTGTCGCGATCATGGATAACGGCAAGCGCCGCGACGGCCTGGCAGACGCAATCGATCGCATCCTGCGCGACGACCTGGCAGGGCGGGTACTCGCCTTCGACTGTGCCGCCGCCGAGGCCTATGCCACCATTGCCGCCAGCCGGCGTGCTGCCGGCCTACCGATCGCGCAGGCGCATTGCCAGATCGCTGCCATCGCGCGCACACGCGACGCTACCGTCGCCACCCGCAACACCCCTGACTTCGAAGGCTGCGGCGTCGACCTGATCAACCCCTGGGGTGAGGTGTTGTGATCAGTTTTTATTCAGAGATTAGGATTATTTGATGCCGAAGAGAGAAAGCCACAAGGCCGGCAGCGAGCTGTTCATCGTCGACAATAGCGCCGATGAATGGAAGGCGCTCCGATACCTGCACGACTGGTGCCAGCTCTCTAAATCAATCGATATTGCAACGGGATATTTCGAGATCGGCGCCTTGCTCGCGCTCAGCGACGAATGGCAAAAAGTCGATCATATCCGCATCCTGATGGGGGATGAGGTTTCAAAACGCACCAAGCGCGCATTCGAGGCCGGCCTTCAGGAAATTGCCTCCCGCCTAGACAGAAGCATCGAGCAGGAAAAGGAAAAGAACCACTTCCTCAGAGGTGTTCCAGCAATTGTCGAGGCGATCCGGTCGGGCAAGATCGAGTGCCGGGTTTATAGGAAGGACAAGTTCCATGCCAAAGCCTACATCACACATGCCCGGCTCGAAGTGGTTGGATCATCCGCACTTGTTGGCTCCTCTAACTTCACTGTCCCAGGGCTCACCCAGAATATCGAACTGAACGTCCAGATCACGGGCACGCCGGTTGCCGTCCTGCAGGAATGGTATGAGGAACGCTGGGAAGAAGCCGAGGACGTTTCGGTCGAAGTCCTCAAGACGGTTGAGCGCCACACCCGCGATTACCCACCGTTCGATGTCTATGCGCGATCGATGCAGCTTTATTTCGCCGGACACGAGGAGACCGCCACCGAATGGGAGAAGAATTCCTCAAGGCTGTACCCGATCCTCGCAAAATACCAACGGGATGGATATGGGGCGCTGCTTAAGAGGGCTGCGAAATACGGCGGTGCTTTCCTGTGCGACGGTGTTGGTTTGGGCAAGACCTTCATCGGGCTCATGCTGATCGAACGGTTTGTCCAGTATGAAAACAAGAACGTCGCACTGTTCGTGCCGAAGTCGGCCAAGTCGCCAGTTTGGGAGCGGGAGCTCAGGAACCGGCTGCCGGAAGTGTTCAAGGGGTTCAGTCGGCTGAAAATCTTCAGTCACACGGATCTGATGCGCGAGAAGATGCAGGAAGAACTGGAGCAAGTCAAAGCCCAGGCTGATGTCATCATCATCGATGAGGCGCATCACTTTCGAAACACCGGCACCCGTGGTGAAGAGGGTGCCAAGCGCAAATCCCGCTACTGGCACCTGTATGATCTCGCTGAGGGCAAGGAACTTTACATGCTCACGGCCACGCCGATCAACAACAGCCTGCTGGATTTTCAGCACATGGTCGAGTTGTTCTCACGACACCGTGCAGATCACTTCGCCGATGCGCCGCTCGGCATCCATTCGCTCGCGGGACACATCCGACAGTTGGAACGATCGATTGAGCGTCAATTGCGAGCGAATGGGGATGAGGAGGTTGCTGAGATCAACGCCGCCGACATTGGCGACTTGTTTGCGACAGACTCCCTATTTGATGCGCTCGTCGTTCAGCGGAGCCGAAGCTATGTGAAGGCGAGTATGCAGCGCGAAGGCGGAGGCGCAGTTGTCTTCCCTGAGCCGCGCAAGCCAAAGGTGGCGCACTACTCGGTCAAGCAGACCTATGGGAAGCTGCTCGACATGGTTGCTGATGCCTTCCACAAACGTGTTCCGCTCTTCACCCTCGGCATCTACAACCCGTATGCCTACTATAAGGGCGATGATCCCGAGATCGTCCCCGCCATGGAGAAGGGCCGCCGGAAGCAGGTGGTGGCGCTGATCCGAACAAATTTCCTGAAGCGCTTTGAAAGCTCAGCAGAAGCTTTTCGCCTGTCATGTTGGCGCCTGCTCTACAAGCTACTGGCCTGGTTGGACGTGAATGCGGAAACCGACCATGAACGGGAGGCAGTAGAGCGCTGGAAGCGGCGCAATGGAAAGCTGATAGGATACAAGCCGCAGCTTGACTTCCTTGATGAAGCGGAGGGCGAAGAGGACCTCTATCCCGAGGAGTTGCGCGACGCGGTTGAGAAGCTTGACCCCAACGAATTCGATATCGAGAAGATCGTCCACGACACGATCCAGGACTTAGACCAGCTCGCGGACTTCCTGAGCGAGCTTGAAAAGTTCAAGCCTTCTCAGGACAAGAAGCTGAACGAGCTTAAGAAGCTGCTGAAGAATGATCCGATCCTGAAGGATCATAAGGTGATCATCTTCTCGGAATTTGGTGAGACGGCACGCTATGTTGCGGCCCAGCTAGCGGAGGCCGGCATCGAGGGCGTCGATCAGATCGACAGTGGCACAAAGGGGGATCGGTCGCGGGTCATCCAGCGGTTCGCACCCTACTACAATGAGTCGAGTTCCCCTGACCTCGTGAAACGAGGCTTGAGCGAGATCAGGGTGCTGATATCGACCGATGTGCTGTCGGAAGGTTTGAACCTTCAGGACGCCACTCGGCTGATCAACTATGACCTGCACTGGAACCCCGTGCGCCTCATGCAGCGGATCGGCCGCGTTGATCGCCGCATGAACCCAGAGATCGAGAAGAGGATACTCACGGATCACCCGGACCAGAAGGATCTGCGCGGGACCGTAGGCTACTGGAACTTCTTGCCGCCGGACGAGCTCGATGACCTCCTTCGGCTCTATAACCGTGTGTCGCACAAGACGCTGCGCATCTCGAAGACGCTCGGTATCGAGGGCAAGAAGCTGCTGCGCGAGGACGATGACTATGAGGACCTCCGCAACTTCGCCGAGCAGTACGAAGGCATCGCGAGCCCGGACGAGCAGATGCACTTGGAATGGCAGGATCTGCTTGCCACCGATCCTGAACTAGAGGCGCATCTGTCCAGCCTGCCTGACTCGGTGTTTTCCGGCAAACAGCACTCGAAGCGCGGTGCCCGTGGCGTCTTCTTCTGCTACTCGCGTCCGGCCCATGATCGCGAAGCCTCGGAGCGAGACGGTCAGGACGTCTGGTCTGCGGAGGCCGGCGACGTGAAGTGGTATCTGGCGGATCTCGAAAGCGATGCGATCTTGGAGGACGCCTCCCGGATCATCGAGTTCGTGCGTTGCGATCCCAAGACGCCCCGGCGTGTTCAGATCGATCAGGAAAAGCTTTCGGCGGTGCGAAAGTCAGTCGAGAAGCACATCGCGAAAACATACTTGCGCAAGGTCCAGGCCCCTGTCGGCGTGAAGCCGATTCTGAAGGCGTGGATGGAATTGAATTGAGGGTGATTTTCTGATGGCAAATGTTAGCGCCGCCGATCTCGACAGGGTTTCGAACTTCGAGCAGTTGGTCGAGCTTCTGCGCGACAAGCTGGAATGGCCGATCGGCGAGGATTACGGCTTTGATGATGTCGTCTTCGAATATGAAGCCAGCGAGCTTGGACTGAAAAAAGACGAGACTGCCAGCATTCGCGAAATCCATCAGCTGCGCCCGCTGGCGACCAACCAACCCTGGGGTATTTTCTTCATTTCGATGGAGAACAAGGCAATCCCCGTGACCGTTCTGCGCCGTATCTTGAAGGCGTTGGTGGTGAAGAAGCGCTCAGGGGCGCAAACGGCTGATCGGCGCGCCTGGGATAAAAGCGACCTGATATTCGCGGCCAGCTTCGGGAAGTCGGGCGCGCGCGAGCTGGCTTTCATCCACTTCTCTGACGGCAAGACGGCTGGCGACCTCCCCGTCATGAAGGTGCTCGGCTGGAATGCCCAGGATACACGCCTTCACAACGAGTATGTGGCGAAGCTCCTGCGCAACAGGCTGATCTGGCCTGATGATCACGAGGACACGCAGCAATGGCGGGCAAACTGGGCGTCAGCGTTCGAGTTGGGCCTGAACGAGACGATCAAGACCTCCAAGGAACTCGCCACGCGTCTTGCCGAGCTTGCCTCGGACATCCGCGCCCGGGTCAACCAGCTGCTGAAGGCCGAAGACGACACTGGCCCCATGACCACGATGCAGGCAGCATTCCGCAAGAACCTCATCCATGACCTGGACGATGATGGCTTCGCCGACATGTTCGCCCAGACCATTGCCTATGGCATGCTGGCAGCGCGGATTTCGCGCCCCGCGGGCATCATTGCCGACAACCTGGCCGACATGGTGCCGAAGACAAACCCATTCCTGAAGGAGTTGTTCGGCAACTTCCTTAAGATCGGAGGGCGCGACGCTGGACCCCGCGTGGAGTCCGGTCCGGTATCCGGAGTCCGGAAGCCACCGGCATCCACCCGACCGAGGAACCTTGCCCATCATGACGCTGAGCTTCGCCCCGGACGCGATCGAGACCTGGCCGCTTGCGCGCCTGCAGCCCTACGCGAAGAACGCGAAGGCGCATGGCGCGGATCAGGTCGCGAAGATCGCCGCCAGCATGGCCGAGTTCGGCTGGACCGTGCCCTGCCTCGTTGCTGAAGACGGAGAGCTGATCGCGGGGCACGGGCGCGTGCTGGCCGCTACGCAGCTCGGGCTGACCGAAGCGCCGGTGATCGTGCTGGGCCACCTGACCGAGGCGCAGCGCCGGGCGTACCGGATCGCGGACAACAAGCTGACCGAACTCGGCACCTGGGACGAGGCGCTGCTGTCGGCGGAACTGAACGAACTGTTGGCCGAGGATTTCGACCTGTCGCTGGTCGGGTTTTCCGACGGCGAGTTGGACAAGCTGCTGGCCTTCGTGCCGGAGGGGGACGGTGAAGAAGGTGGCGCCGGGGGCTCCGTGCCGCCGGTGACCATCCCCGAACCCCCGCGCAACCCGGCCTCGCGCACGGGCGATCTGTGGATCCTCGGCGACCACCGTCTCCTGTGCGGCGACAGCACGAGCCACGACGATGTGCGCCGCCTGATGAATGGCGAGCGGGCGATCCTGTTCGCGACCGACCCGCCGTATCTGGTGGACTACGACGGCTCGAACCATCCGACTCGCAACAAGGACTGGTCCGCGTCCTACGGCACGACCTGGGATGACAGTTCGCAGGGGGCCGAGCTTTACGACGGCTTCATCGCGGCTGCCGTAACGGAAGCCATCGCCGAGGACGCCGCCTGGTACTGCTGGCATGCCTCGCGCCGTCAGGCGATGCTCGAGGCCTGCTGGGAGAAAGCCGGGGCCTTCGTTCATCAGCAGATCATCTGGGTGAAGGACCGCGGGGTTCTGACCCGCTCCCATTACCTCTGGAAACACGAGCCCTGTTTCATGGGCTGGCGCCGTCCGAACCGCCCGCCGAAGGTGGCCGAGGAAACGCTGCCATCGACATGGGCGCTGCCGAGCTTCGCCAAGGACGACCGGCCCGACCACCCGACGCCGAAACCGCTCGACGCCTTCGGCATCCCGATGCGCCAGCACGTCGCCCGCGGCGGCCTGTGCTACGAGCCCTTCTCGGGGTCCGGCTCGCAGATCATGGCGGGCGAGGCCAACGGCCGGCGCGTCTTCGCGATGGAAATCAGCCCGGCCTATGTCGATGTCGCCGTAGAGCGCTGGCAGGCCGAGACCGGCCGCGACGCGATCCTCGACGGCGACGGTCGGACCTTCGCGCAGGTGAGGACCGAGCGGCTGGGCGACGATGCCGAGGCCCGGGCCGATACGCTGGACCTGGACGCCGCACCCGAACCCGCGCGAAAGCGCAAGACAGCCGCGTGACATGCATGACCTGGCTTTACCTTCCTCCGGAAGCGCTTCCGGGGCCAGAGACGCATGCCTCTTCGGCCTTTCCCTATGCTCCGGCGCTGGCGGACTCGACCTCGGGCTCGCCATCGCCATCCCCGGATATCGTGCTGTGGGCCATGTCGAACGGGAAACCTACGCCGCAGCCACTCTCGTGGCGCGGATGGAAGACGCGTCCCTGGATCGCGCGCCTCTCTGGGACGACGTTGCCACCTTCGACGGCCGTCCTTGGCGCGGCGCGGTGGACATCGTCACTGCGGGCTATCCGTGCCAGCCGTTCTCCGTCGCGGGCAAGCGCCGGGGTGCAGACGATTCGCGGCACCTCTGGCCGCATGTCGCCCGGATCGTTGGCGAGATCGAGCCGCAGTTCGTCTTCCTCGAGAATGTCGCCCATCATCTCCGCCTCGGCTTCCCCGAAGTCGCCGCAGGACTGGTCGGCATGGGCTACCGCCTTGCGGCAGGCCTCTTCACGGCGGCGGAAGTCGGCGCGCCCCACAAGCGCGAACGTCTCTTCATCCTCGCAATCCGAGAAGGAGACGAGCTGGCCAACCCCGCGCGCCTGCTCTGGTACCCGGTCGAGTGGCGGCAACCGGACGGAGCTGCTACGGCTCTGGCCGACGCCCCGCGCCAGCGCCAACGAGAACCGGCAGACCAAACCGACGCCATCACAGGCCGCGGGGCAGCACGGCATGAACCTCGCGACGACGGCAGCGCTCTGGCCGACGCCGCAGATCGACAGTTTCCGCAGCCGGGGTGGCGAGCGGAAGGCCGAAAAGGGTCTGGATCGGATGGCGCGGGACTGGCCGACGCCGATGGCGAACGACGGCTGCAAGCCGAGCGCGGGCAAGCGCAAGTCGGCCGATCTGACCCATGCGGCAGGATTGTGGATGACGCCGACGGCCCGCGATCACAAGGATGGCGCGACGAGCCTTGCCAACACGCCGGTGAACGGCCTGCTTGGCCGCCAGGTCCTGGTGAAGCCGATGGCTGGGAGCGATTCCTCCGAGGCACGCCGGACCTTGAACCCGCTGTTCGTCGAGGCGCTGATGGGCTGGCCCACCGGGTGGACCGGCTTCGCCTCTGTGGTAACGGCGTGGTCCCCCTGGTTGCAGCGCATGCGCTGCGAACTCTCGCGGCTGAACTGCTGGCCGATGGATGAGGCGGCGACATGAAGCAGACTCGCCTCATGTCGCTCGTGGAGTCCGTCGCCAACGTGATCGTCGGCTACGGCGTCGCCGTCGTCACGCAGATCCTGATCTTCCCGATCTTCGGGCTGCAGACGACGCTGGCGCAGAACCTGAAGATGGGCGCGGTCTTCACCGTAGTCAGCATCGTGCGGTCCTACGTCCTGCGGAGGCTGTTCGAGGCGATTCGGGTGCGTTAGCCTTCCGGCAGCTGTGCGGATGAAGCGGTCAGTCTTGTTCAGGCGAAAACGTCCTTCTGATTGCCTCGGAGAACGCGCTAAGACGCGCAAAATTTGCCTTGAGTTCATTCCGAAGTGACTTCGGAACTTCAAGCTGAACGCCACTCCCTTTGCGCCCTCGGTTACAAATGTTGTTTGGATGAGCACCGGCAAGATCCCCTGTCTGAATCTCAACGGAAAAACCGGCAAGTTTAAGTTGCTTTCCCATCTCTTCCAGAGTCGGAACGTCCAGTCCGCCCAACCAAACAGTTTCGGGATCGTCACGGTCGCTGCGGCCATGGATTGCAACAACAACTTCGCATTTTTCTGCAGCATCAATAGCCTGCGACTCGTCATACTTGTGAGATGTGATGTGCAAATCGCCGTGCGGCCTTGTCCGAAGACCCTCGAAACAGTAAAGTGACAAGGCACCTCCGGCGATGTCAAATGCAATCTCGGATGTCCCTGGCTCAATTCTTCCTCCATGAGGTGCCATGATCAAGACGTCCGAACCTCTATCCTCGACCACTATGCGGTAATCAATTCCGCGTTTTTCTTGTGCAAAAAGCTGTTTGAAGCTAGAATATTGGTCGTTACTCATTTCGGCTCTCCCAAAGGATCAGTCTTCCCAGACTGGTGAATACATCGCCTGTCTGCAATGGGCTCTTCATGTCGATTTCGTCCCGTTTTGGGTATGATCGACCGCCGCCCCGGGTGGGACGGCGTCAATGTGGTGTTGCCCAGCTGAGCGATCAGTCAGCGGGCAGCCTATAGATCCTACCGCGCCCCTCGACCTTTTCCGAGGTCACTTCGAGCCCGAGCTTCTTCTTCAGCGCCCCGGCCATGGCACCCCTGATCGTATGCGCCGCCCAGTTGAGGGCAACCATGATCTCCTCGATTGTCGCGCCGTCCGGTGCGCGCAGCATGGCGATCAGCTTGGCCTGCTTGGTGCCCTCGCGTGGCGTGCGCGTCTTGGGCGCGGCCTCCGGTTTGTTGGGGGTGTCCGGCCCGGGCTCCTCGGTCGCGCTCGCAGGCGCGGTGTCCGCGTCCTCGGGCTCGATGCCGATGGCGGCGAGGCCTGCGTCGGTGGCGACCAGCGTGACGCCGTGGCCGTCGCCGGTCTCTCGCCAGATAGGCTCGCCCTTGCGCAGGTCGGCGTCGACCTCCTCGAGGAAGCCCTTGGCGAGCATCGCGCCGACCACCTTGGCGGCGGCGCCACCCCGCAGGCTCTCGGGCAGCGGCAGGGCGATGTGCTCGGGTCGCTGCGCGGCGGCGCTGAGGATGATGGCTTGGGTATCGGAAAGCTTGGTCATGGGGTCGTCTCCGTATTCGGGCCCGCGTCATGCGGCGCCTTCTACGACCCCGAGCCGCGCAGGGCGCGCGGCGGGAGTTCCGGCAGCGCCGGAGATCAGCGGGCGTGTTCGCCCTCGCCGAAGGCGCTGTCGGTGATGCGCTTCAGGAGGCTGGCGTAGTGTTCGAGGGTACCGACCATGGCCCAGCCCGCCTCGTCGGGGGCGCAGTTGAAATGGTCGTCGCTGAGCGCCTGCAGGCGGGCGAGCATCTCGTCGATCTCGGCCTTCTTGCCGATGAAGGCGGCGAGTGCCGCTTCCTTGTTCCGGCGCGCCTTTTCGGCGCGGAGTTCGTGGCGCGGCGTGGTGATCGGGTTCAGTCGGGTTGTCATCGTGGTGGCTCCTTGGTGAGTTGCATCGCTTCGTTGGACTGACGTTCGCTCCGGTGGCGACGCTTATCAACTCGATAAGCGCCTGACTTTGAATGATAATCGGAGCCGTCGATGCAGGGCATGAGCGAGCGCCAGTACGCCGCCCATGTCGGGCTGTCGCGCGGCGCGATCCAGAAGGCGAAGATCGCCGAGCGGCTGGTTCTCTATCCCGACGGCAGCATCAACGCGGCGGCCAGCGACGCCAGGCGTGCCGAGACGACGGACCCGTCGAAGACGAGAAAGCCGCCTGCGCCGAAGCTGAAGCCTGTCCCCGAGGCGGCGGTGGCGGCTGTCGGCGATACGCTGCGCGAACAGGGGCTGGCGGTTCCGGCGGTGGGCGGCGGCACCACGTTCCTGCAGGCCAAGACCGCGAACGAGGTGCTGAAGGCCCAGGAACGGCGCATCCGGCTCCAGAAGCTGAAGGGGGAGTTGATCGAGCGGGCCCGGGCGCTGGCGCTGGTGTTCCGCCTGGCGCGGGAGGAACGGGACACGTGGGTGAACTGGCCTGCACGCGCGGCGGCGCTGATGGCGGCCGAACTGTCAGCCTCGTGCAGCGACGCGACGGGCCAGCAGATCACCGTGGAGCCAGCCGCGATGCAGAAGGTGCTGGAGAGACATGTACGCGCCCACCTCGACGAACTCGCCGAGGTCCGGCCCGACTTCCGGTGAGAACGGCGATGGCCTGACGGACTTCGACGGCGCGGGCGAGATCCTGCGCGCCTGGGGCAGCGGGCTCCGGCCCGATCCGGACCTGACCGTCTCGGAATGGGCGGACCGGCACCGGATGCTGTCGGGCCGCGCCTCGGCCGAGCCCGGGCGGTATCGCACGGTGCGCACGCCGTACATGCGCGAGATCATGGACCGGCTGTCGCCCGGCGATCCGACACAGCGGATCGTGTTCATGAAGGCCGCGCAGGTCGGCGCGACCGAGGCGGGCAACAACTGGATCGGGTTCGCCATCCACCAGGCGCCGGGTCCGATGCTGGCGGTCCAGCCCACGGTCGAGCTGGCCAAGCGCAACTCGCGCCAGCGGATCGACCCGCTGATCGACGAAAGCCCCGAGCTGCGGGAGCGGGTGAAGCCCGCGCGATCCCGCGATGCGGGCAACACGATGCTGTCGAAGGATTTCGCGGGCGGCATCCTGATCATGACGGGGGCCAACTCGGCGATCGGGCTCCGATCGACCCCGGCGCGGTACATCTTCCTCGACGAGGTCGACGCCTATCCGGCCTCGGCCGACGAGGAAGGGGATCCGGTCACGCTTGCCGAGGCGCGGTCGCTGACCTTCGCCCATCGGCGCAAGGTGCTGCTGGTCTCGACCCCGACGATCCGGGGGCTGTCGCGCATCGAGCGCGAGTTTGAGGCGAGCGACCAGCGGCGGTACTTCGTGCCGTGCCCGCATTGCGGCGCGATGCAGTGGCTGAAGTTCGACCGGCTGCGCTGGCAAAAAGGCGGTCCGGAGACGGCGGAATACCACTGCGAGGGCTGCGACGCGGCAATCGCGGAACACCACAAGACGGCGATGCTGGAGGGCGGCGAATGGCGGGCAACCGCCACGGCCGCCGATCCGACCACGGTCGGGTATCACCTCTCGGCGCTCTACTCGCCGATCGGCTGGCTGAGCTGGGAGCGGATCGTGCGGGCATGGAACGCGGCACAGGGGTCGGACGAGGCGATCAAGGCGTTCCGGAACACGATCCTCGGCGAGACATGGGTCGAGACCGGGGAAGCGCCGGACTGGCAGCGGCTCTACGACCGCCGCGAGCGCTGGACATCCGGCACGGTGCCCGCGGGCGGGCTGTTCCTGACCGCCGGTGCCGACGTCCAGAAGGACCGGATCGAGGTCGATGTCTGGGCCTGGGGCCGTGGCCTCGAAAGCTGGCTCGTCGATCATGTCGTCATCGAGGGCGGGCCGGATCGGCATGACGCATGGTCGGAGCTGACCGCGCTGCTGGATCGAAGCTGGCCACATGAACGCGGCGCGCATCTCAGGATCGCGCGGCTCGCCATCGACACCGGTTACGAGGCCCCGGCGGTCTATTCCTGGTCGCGGGCGCAGGGGTTCGCACAGGTGTCGCCGGTCAAGGGTGTCGAGGGGTTCAATCGTTCCAGCCCGGTGTCGGGACCGACATTCGTCGATGCGACCGAGGGCGGCAAACGCCTGCGGCGCGGCGCACGGCTCTGGACCGTGGCGGTGTCGACCTTCAAGGCCGAGACCTACCGCTTCCTGCGGCTGGCGCGGCCGACCGAAGAGGAGATGGGCGACGGGGCGGAGTTTCCGCCCGGCTCGGTGCATCTGCCGCATTGGGTCGAGAACGAATGGCTGAAGCAGTTCGTTGCCGAACAGCTGGTGACGGTCCGCACGAAACGCGGCTTCGCCCGGCTGGAATGGCAGAAGCTGCGCGAGCGGAACGAGGCGCTGGATTGCCGGGTCTATGCCCGCGCCGCCGCCTGGATCGCGGGCGCGGATCGCTGGTCTGAGGCGAAATGGCGCGACCTCGAGGATCAGCTCGGGGCGGCCCCCACCGACACCGATCCCGCCGGGCAGATCAACCGGCCGGGACAGGCCCCGCAGGGCAAGCGCCGCTCCGACTGGCTCGGACGGCGCGGAGGATGGTTCTGAACATGACCGACTGGACAGAGAGCGAGCTCTCGGCGCTGCGCCGGGCCTATGCCAGCGGAACCACCCGGGTCAGCTATGACGGCAAGTCGGTCGACTACGGCTCCGCCGAGGATCTGCTCGCCCGCATCCGCACCATCGAGCGCGCCATCGCGGGAACGACCCGGCCGCTGCCGGTGGCCGGGCTCGCGGGCTTCTCGCGCGGGGACCGGTGATGTCGGCGACCTGGTTCGATCACGCCATCGCCACGGTGGCGCCGCGCATGGCCGCCCGCCGCGTGATGGCGCGTCAGGCGTTCGAGACCCTGACGCGGGGCTATGACGGCGCCGCGCGCGGGCGTCGCACCGAGGGCTGGCGTGCGCCGGGATCCTCGGCCGACACCGAGATCGGCGTCGCCGGAGCCCTGTTGCGCGACCGGATGCGGGATCTGGTGCGCAACAACCCGCATGCGGCCAAGGCCGTGGCGGTGCTGGTGAACAATATCATCGGTGCGGGCATCATGCCGCGCGCGGCCAGCGGCGACGACAAGCTGGACCGGAAGGTCGACGCGCTCTTCGAGCGCTGGACGGCGGAGTGCGACGCCGACGGCCAACTCGACTTCTACGGGCTGCAGACGCTGATCTGCCGCGAAATGGTCGAGGCGGGCGAGGTCCTGGTGCGCCGCCGACTGCGGCGCGCGAGCGACGGACTGCCGGTGCCGCTGCAACTGCAGGTGCTGGAGGCAGACTTCCTCGACGCCACGAAATCCGGCGTCCTCGGCGCGGGGCGGCTGGTCCAAGGGATCGAGTTCGACCCGGTCGGCAAGCGCCGGGCCTACTGGCTCCATGCAGAACATCCCGGCGACGCCTATGGCGCCTTTCAGAACGGTCTGCAGAGCCGCCCGGTCCCGGCGAGCGAGATCGCCCATGTCTACGAGAAGCAGCGCACGCAGGCGCGCGGCGTCCCGTGGGGCGCGCCGGTGATCCGCAGCTTGCGCGATCTCGACGACTACGAGGTGGCCGAGCTGGTCCGCAAGAAGACCGAGGCCTGCGTCACCGCCATCGTCTTTGGTGACGACGAGGCGCAGCAGGGCATCGCGCCCTCCGTGGTCGATGCCGACGGCAATCGGGTCGAGCAGTTCGAGCCGGGGCTGATTGCCTATGCGCGGGGCGGCAAGGACATCCGGTTCAACCAGCCCGCCGCCACAGGCGGCTACGGCGAATACAAGCGTGCGAGCCTGCACACGATCTCGGCCGGGTTCCGGGTGCCCTACGAGCTGCTGACCGGCGATCTCAGCCAGGTGAACTATTCCTCGATCCGGGCAGGGCTCGTCGAGTTCCGCCGCCAGATCGACGCCGTGCAGTGGCAGCTGTTCATCCCGATGTTCTGCGCGCCCGTCTGGCGGTGGTTCACCGAGGCTGCATGGGCGGCGGGCCAGATCCCGTCGCCGACCGTGCCGGTGGAATGGTCGCCGCCCAAGTTCGAGGCGGTCGATCCGCAGAAGGACGCGATGGCGAACCTGCTGTCGATCCGCTCCGGCACCATGACGCTGGCCGAGGTGATCGCGAAACAGGGCCGGAACCCCGATGCGGTGCTGGCGGAGATCGCCGCGACAAACGCCAAGCTCGACGCGCTGGGGCTGGTGCTCGACAGCGACCCACGCCGCGTCACCAAGACCGGCAGCGCGCAGAGCAGTGACGCGGCGACCGATCCGGCCGCCGAAGAACCCGACACCGACGACCCGGCCGCCGACGCGGAAACCGATACGGCGCAGGCCGACCAACAGGACTGACCTTCATGGACACGATGATCGAACTGCCGGCCATGCGCCGGTCGGCGGAGCTTGCGCCCAACACGGCCGACGCCGACAGCCGCACCGTCGAGGTGGTCTGGTCGGCCGGGGCGCGCGTCCGTCGCGCCACCTTCTTCGGCGAGCCCTATGACGAGGAACTCAGCCTCGACCCCGCCCATGTCCGGCTCGACCGGCTGAACGCGGGCGCGCCGTTCCTGAAGGTGCATGAGCTCGACACGCTTGATGCGGTGATCGGCTCGGTCGTGCCGGGTTCGGCGCGGATCGAGAACGGGCGGGGCATCGCGCTGGTGCGGATCAGCAAGCGTGCCGATGTCGAGCCAATCTGGCGCGACATCCAGGCCGGGCACATCCGCGCGGTCTCCATCGGCTACCAGGTCCACCGCTTCGAGGTCTCGAAACCCGAGGCCGCGCGCGAACTCTGGCGCGCGGTGGACTGGACGCCGTTCGAGGTCTCCGCCGTCGCGGTCGGCGCCGACCCCGCCGCGGGCTTCCGCGCCCAGCATCCCCTCCACGACTGCGTCCTTCACCGCCGGGACGCCCCCACAGAGCAAGGAGCATCCCAGATGACGGACAAGACCCAGACCCCGGCGAGCGACGCCGCAACCCCCGCCACCCAGCCGACCGAGCCGGTCGAAACCGAGGACACCATCATGACCGAGCCGAAAGCGGCTGCGCCGGACCCGAAGGTCGCGGCCAGCGAACCGAAGGTCCACGCAAGTGAGACGCGCAGCCAGCCGAAGACGCAGGCCACTCCCGCGCCCGACACCGAAGCGGTCGCCACCAACGCCCGCGAGGCCGAGCGCGACCGTGTCTCCACCATCTACGATCTGGCCGGGCGGCTGAACCTCGAGCGCGGCTTCGCCGAGGATCTGGTGAAACGCGGCGTCAGCGTCGACGAGTCCCGCCGCCTGATCCTCGACCAGGTCGCGGCGAAGTCGGACGAGACCCGGACCTTCCCGCACGTTTCCGTACCGCTCGGCGGCCGGGACGAGCGCATCACCCGCCGCGACGCGGTGGCGAACGCGCTGCTGCACCGCTACAGCCCGACGCTGTTCCAGCTTGAAGATGCGGCCCGGCAGTATCGCGGCATGACGCTGCTGGAGCTCGCCCGCGAAAGCCTCGGCAATGCCGGGGTGAACACGCGCGGCCTGTCGCGTGACGAGGTGGCGACGCGCGCGCTGCACTCGACCTCGGACTTCCCCGAGATCCTCTCGGCGGTCACCAACAAGACCCTGCGGCAGGCCTACGAAGCCTATCCCCGCACCTTCATGCTGTTCTGCCGCCAGGTGCTCGCCACCGACTTCAAGGCGATGCACCGGGTGCAGCTCGGCGAGGCGCCGCAGCTGCTCGAGGTCGGCGAGAGCGGCGAGTTCAAGCGCGGGACGCTCGGCGAGAGCAAGGAGAGCTACAAGGTCAAGACCTATGGCCGGGTGGTCGCGATCACCCGCCAGACGCTGATCAACGACGATCTCGACGCCTTCACCCGGATCCCGGCGATGTACGGCAACTCCATCGCGCAGCTGGAGTCGGACGTGGTCTGGGGCATCATCACCGCCAACCCGGCCATGGCCGACGGCAACGCGCTCTTCCACACCACGCACAAGAACCTCGCGGGCACCGGCGCGGCGCTCGACGTGAGCAGCGTGGGTGCGGCCCGCGCGGCGATGGCCAAGCAGACCGGTCTCGACAAGAAGACGGTGCTGAACGTCCGCCCCGCCTTCCTGATCGTGCCCGCCTCGCTGGAACTGAAGGCCGAGCAGCTGGTCGCGCAGAACCTCGTGCCCGCCGCGACCTCCAGCGTGGTGCCGCAGTCGATCGGTAATCCCCCCCGATCTTAACGGGATGCGGAAGTAGAATTTTCTCGGCAGGATGACTGAGGAGATTCCGATGAAGAAGACACGATACACAGAAGCCCAGATCATGGGTGTGCTGCGCCAGATGGA
>NZ_JAGHRA010000014.1 GCF_017744015.1 Paracoccus sp. R12_2 | reverse complement strand
CCGTGTGGCAGCGCGATCTTTCGGTCGGCCACAACAAGGTCGGCGACATGCTCGCGGCCACCGGGGACGGGGCGGGGGCGCTGGCCGCCTATCGCGAAGGCATGGCGATCAGCAGCGCCCTCGCCGCGCGGGATCCGGGCAATTCCGTGTGGCAGCGCGATCTTATTGTATCACATGTGAAGCTCGCCGAGCGAGGCGGCAATGCAGTCGAGGAATATCGTGCAGCTCTAGCAATCGCGATGAAGCTGTCCGATGCTGATCGACTGCGACCCGTTGACCATTGGATGGTTTCGGAACTGGAACTGCGGTTACAGAATGCAAGGAACGAAAACGACAAGACTTAACGGAAAGCATCTGGCCGTGGGCACACAGCAATTCGTATTGACCAACGCCCAGGTACGCTGACATCCAAAGGAATATCGCTCGCCCTGCGCGGTCGGCGATTTCGGACACGCGAGATCATGGACGCCCGGCACGGGCGCTTGCAAGCCACGCCCCTTCGGCGCGGCGCCGTCCTTGACCCGTGTGGGAGACTCCAGAGACCGTGTGGGGTGGTGCGGCCTGGCCCCGGCCGAGGCTCGGCCGGGTTAACAGCCAGGCACGATTGTTGCGCCGGTTGGCCGTCGCTGCCGCGCCAGGGCGCGGCTCGGCGCGAAGCGCCGGGCCTGTCCGGTCTTCTGGCTTTCAGCCGGGGGCCGGACGGGGCAAAACTTGGCACCTCGCAAAAAAAGACCCCACGAAGATCGCGGGGCCAGTCAACCTTCGTCGCAGAAGGAAAGGGGTCAGCCTGCGCCCATGATCGCATGACCGCGCGGGTTCGCGCGCCGCAGGGTGAAGGGCAGGGCATCGAGGGCGATGCGCCCGGCCTCAAGGCTGTGCAGGAAATCCAGCAGATAGACCGGATCGCCGGGATAGGGTGCGCCGTCCCACGCCGCCCGGACCCTGCGCCGCTGCCGTGATGGCATGGCGTCGATCAGGCGGCGGGCACGCCGCCACTGATCGGCGCGGCGCTGGCGGCTGCGGGCCTCGTGCGCGGCCCAGGCATTCGCGCGGGCCTGCATCAGGTCGTCGGGGCTTTTCTGCCGGGCCGCGATCTCGGCGGCAAAGAGCGGCAGGGCCTCCCGGTCGGCTTTCTGTCTGCGGGCCAGCGCGGCTCGCTTGCGGGCGGTGTCGGTGAACGGGTGACGGGGCGATCTGAGGAAGCGCATCGGTCAGCCTGCCGTGGCGGATCGTGCGGCGACGGCCTCGATCCCGTCCCTGATGCGGCGCAGATCGGCGGCTTCCGCATGATCGCCGTGGGCCACAGCCCGCGCCAGATCAGACTCTATTTGGCGAAGATTGTCTTGGGCGGTTGCATATTCGCAGCCGATGGCATGGCCGACGCGGTAGCCCCCGCCGCAGGAGCATGAAAGACCGTGCCATGATTTCTCCCGTGCATAATCCATCTGTGCTGTCCTTTCTCAATCCGGGTTGCAGGGGCCGGGGCGCGCGATGATCACGCGCCCCGCTGGTATCAGGCCATGCCCTCGGGCAGCCATGCCGCGATGCGGGCCTCCTGCGCCTCGGTGATCCCAAGCGCCTTGCGCGTGTCGGCATCGCTGAACAGGGTTTCCAGCTTTGCCGCCTTCTCGCCCTTTTTCAGCTTGGCGAAGCTGGTGGCGGTGGGGTGATCGGTGGCGAGGTCCAGCAGATCGCGCCACAACCCGTTGAGGTAAGGGCCTCCGACGCGGGAAAAGAAGTTCGCTGCGGTGGGCGTCCAGACGTCACGGATCGCGGGCTTCGTCTCCTTGTCGATCAGCGCGGCCAGTTCGTCGGACCCGCCCCGGTAATGCGCGGCCAGCATCCGCACCAACTCGCCCCGAACATGCTCGGCCCCCTTGGCACGGAAGGCGCGGAAGGATTTGGCGAGGTCCTTGCCGTGCATGTCCCTCGGCGGGTTGGCGGTCAGCCGCTCGTCCAGCGCATATCCCTCGGCCTCGGTGGTCGGCCAGTTCGGCACGTCCTCGATTGAGATCCCGAACGGCTTGCGCCATGCAAGCCCGTGGCTCACCTGATAGGCCAGCAGGTCGATCAGCAATTCGGGATCGCGCAGCGCCGCGTTCTGCCGCGCGCCCTGCGCCACCCGGCCCAGATCGTCGCGCAGCGCGTTGCTGATGGGCGATTTTGGGGCGGCATCGGCGGTGCTGCCGTCGCGGCTCCGCGCGGCGTGTCCGGTCAGCACCTCCGCCGCAATCGCGGCCTCGCGGTCCTCGGCCCGGACATAGGCGGCCTGCACGGTCAGTTGCCCGCGACTGTCCACGAAGATGAACAGCCCGGCATGGTCGCGCTGCGCATCGGTGAAATCGCCTTGCGCGATGGCGTCCAGCGCATCGAGTTCCGCCTGTCCGTCCGCATCCAGCGCCTCGGCCTCGGCCAGTTCCGACAATGCGTCGAAACGCGCGGCCTGTTCCTCGGACAGTTCGCCCTCGATCCGGTAAATGCGGTCCAGCTTCGAGGTCACATCATAGCTGATCCACGACTCCGGGCTGGTCTCGACCCATTTCCAGCCGTGGCCGATGGCCTCGGCATCCATCGCCAGCTTGTCGGCAAAGAGCCGGTCCAGCAGCGCGCCATCGCCCAGAAACACCTCGTTGGCGAACAGATCGCGGGTGATGGGGCCGCCTGCGCCTTCATAGGCGGCAAGCCCGACATAGACGGCGCGGCGGTCGGTGTCGCGGATCGCTTCGGGTTGCAGAAGCTGTTTCAGGCGGTGGGCCGACACGTCCTGCCCGCGCACGCGGTCCAGAATATCGAGCGCAAGGGCCTCGTCCTGGGCCACGGTGAAGCATTTCGCGGCCTCAAGGGTGATCTCGCCCGCTTTCAGCGCATCGAGGATCGGGGCGGGCAGGGCGGCCAGCGCAAGGCGGCGGTAAACATGGGATTCGGTCACGGCGAAGACGCGGGCGATGGTCGGCACATCGCTGCCGGTGTCGGCCATCCGGCCATAGGCGCGGATTTCATCGGCGGGGTGCAAATCCTCGCGGGCCGCGTTCTCGACGCTGGCCCATGCCCGCGCGGTGGCCGCGTCGGGGGCCAGACGGACGGGGATTTCGGCCAGTTCCGGGCGGCGGTCCAGCAGATCGGCGTGTTTCTCGGTGGCGCGGATCAGGGCGCGCAGGCGGCGACCGCCCGCGACGATCCCGACCTTTCCGGCCTCGTCGGCAAACCCCGCGAGGTTCTGCAACAGGCCCACGGCCACGATGCTGTCGGCCAGCAGGTCGATGCGGTCGGGATCAACGTCCTGCCGTGGGTTCATGTCCGAGAGATAGAGCGCGTCCAGCGGGAAATACTGGATCGGGGCGGTGGTGATGGCACCTTGTTTCATGGGTCATATCCTTGTTTGCGACTATGGATTCGTGTTATCGGTGCCCCACCCGTGATCGGGTGAGGCGTGAGGGTCAGATGACCCCGTGCTGGTTCAGGAAGCGGCGGCCGATTCCAAACTGATCGCCCTTCCTGACGAGCGCCCACGCTTCCGCGATGCGCTGTTCAAGCCATTGGTTCGTTGTTCTCACCTCCTTTCCGGTTGCCGTGGCAGTTGACCGGCCCGCCGGGAGCATGACGCGGGCCGGGTTCGGGGATCAGTAATCGGAGGGGAACATGATGGTCAGGATGCGCCGGGTGACGGCGGGGTTGGCCGGTGCGGGCGAGCCGTAAACCAGTTCCTCGTCATAGAGGTCGATCTTCCAGAACAGCTTGAGGCTCAGCACGGTGACGGTGCCGAAACCATGATCCCCGTAAGGGTCATTGTCGGGCGTGAAGCTGCTGTCCCCGGCCACAGCCATCAGCGCGGCGGTCACGAAGTCGCGGCCCATTGCGTTGACGGCAGAGGTCACGACAACCTGGCCGCGCAGATCGCTTGCGTTCCCCTTGGTCAGCCCCGCGCGAAAACGGTCGTTCTGTTCCGCGATTGTCACGGCCTCGGCGGTCGGGAAACCGTGATCGGGCGCGGCGGTCTGACATTGCGGGCAATGGCTCGGGCAGGTCAGGGCATTGATGATCTTGCCGCAGGTGGTGCAGCTGAAATCCACGGCAAAGCTATCTTCGGCCAGCATGGGCATCGTCCTTCTCTTGCGACGGGCGGTGCGGGCCTTGGTGCCTGCTTTCCGCCGATGGGCGAGACCTCTCTGCTTGTCGTCGAAAGGCCCCATGCCTTTCGGACGGCAAAGCGGGGAGGGCGCAGCCCTGCCCGCGGCCCTGGGGCTGACTGTCAAGGCTCGGGAAGGCGGGGTGGCGCGGCCCGCAGGCGCAGCCGAGGACACGGCCCGCCAGGACGACGACGCGCGTCCCGCGCGGCGCTTGGCCATTGACCGTCAGACGCAGGGATGCGTGGCGGACAAAGGGAAGGGAAACATCGTCGTGGTGGGGGTGAGCGCGGGCGCAGCCTGCGTCGATCCCCCGGCACGTCCTCAGCCCATCATGGGCCGCGCTTCAAGCGCGGGCCGCGTCTGTCCTACTGCCCATCGCTCCGTTTCGCCGAATGCCGATTGCCATCCGCCGCCTGCTATCCGCCATCAGCGGATCGCTGCGGGCGCCAAAACCCGTTCCGCGTTTCGCGTAAGTCGTTCTGGGTGGATCGCCTCCCGGCGCTTCGCTCGATCCATGCTGTCTCGCTCAGCGCCTTGCGCCTGCGTCAGCGGTCCCGCCCGCCAGGGCCGAGATCGTCGGGGCAGGGCGCGCAGGACCGGGGTTCGGGGGGATTACCGGGGGATGGCTCGGGACGAGACATTCAGCCGGGCACCGCAGCCGCGCGTATCGACCCGACCAGCTCGGGTGGAGGCCATGAGGCCGGAACCGGGGGCGCGGCCCGAAGGGCGACGCCCAAAGGCATTTGACAGCCTTGGGCGGTTCAACTGACACTGTGGACGTTGATGCAAGGTGTGGCGGAGGACTGCTCCGAGCCTAACGGACCATCATTGCCGTTGCGATAACGGAGGTTAGCTTCATCCGATGGTTGACCGAAAAATGAAGTGCCGGGCGTAGACGGCTGATGTCGCGGGCGATCACAACGCCATGTTCGGCCAACAGGCCTCGAATCTGGTTCACAAGCCGCGTCCGGTCCGAAATCAGCCTCTGCCGGATGCGGTGGACGGCCTGTATCTCCAGTTGTTCCGGTGATTTCTGTGGAACGAACCGCATCGAGGGACGTCCGACGGCTTCGCAAATCGCTTCAGCATCGTTGCGATCGTTCTTATTGGATTTGACATAGGGCGTGACGAACTGCGGTGAGATCAGACGGACCTCGTGCCCGAGTTCGGACAGCGGCCGCCGCGCTGCATCGTCGGTGGTCACGCGCTTGCGAAGCTCAGAATCAAGGCCCGCGATCTTCTCGGCCAGCCCGGCAATTTGGTCCAGCAAGAGGCGGGCGAGGTCGCGCACCGCGGCCGGCAAGATGCCATCGTCGCCGTCGATGGCTGCTGCCAGACGCCCGACATGAGCCGGGCCGGTGGGGGCCACGATGCCGCGCTCGGCCAGATGTGCCCGCAGCGCGTTGATCGTCTGTGTTCGCGGACGAACCAGAAGATCACGGGTCCGATAGGCCATCGCCGCCGCCTGCTGGGCTTCTCTCTTCACGGCAACGAATCTCATGGTCGGCCGCGAAGCTGCTTCTGCAATTGCCGCGGCATCCGCCATGTCATTCTTCTGGCGCTTCACGAACGGCTTCACATAGGCGGGTGCGATCAGCCGCACCTCGTGGCCGGGTCGCCGATCGCCCGGCCCCAGTCATGCGCGCTAGCGCAACCTTCCACCGCCACTACGCAAGGCGCCTGCGCCGCGACGAACTTCAATAGCTGAGCGCGAGACAGCTTGCGGCGGAAGATCACCGATCCGTCCGCTCCTGCGCCATGCGCCTGAAACTCGTTCTTGGCCAATTCCAGGCCGATGATGCTAACCTCTCCCATGGACGCTCCCCTCCGTAGCGGTGCTTCAACATCCGCCATCTTGGCACATCGATGCCGCCGGGGGCGTCCACCCCATCGCTTACTTTCAAACCAATATACTTTTATTATTTGGCTTATGCAGTTTATTTATTAAAATCCCGATGGTACTCGCATGCTTTGTGAAAATTATCCTCGCAGAAAACTGTAAAAAATTACAACAAAAAATATAGACAGCGTCGACTATCAGTGACAGCAAAGAATTAACCTGCAACGCCTTACTATTCCATGCCAGCTGTTGACAGTTAGGTGATGCGGCCTTAAGTACCTTGATATTAAATGCGAAAGATGTTTTTACGGAACTGAAGCAACGCGGAGAAGTCGAAATGAAGTTTAGATCCTACATCGCAATTGTAACCATCTTGGTCAATGCCGGTTGTGGAGCCATGACGGTGAAGACGGAAAAACCGGAGAGCAATTCACAAGGGCTTCCTCCAGAACTTATCTCTCTTGTTGCACCGATGCAGGATGTATCTACAGCAAGGCTTCTCCGGAGTGATAATTGTTTTTGGTACGAGCATCGTGGGCAAGTGGAAACAACCTTGCTTCCGCTCACCACCGCTGGAGGTCGCCCTATATGTATGCAATCTCAGTCTTAAACCTCATATATCGCATCGCTCGGGTCGTTATTGGTCAAAGAATTTTTAGCTCCATGATGTCACGCTCTCAGCGGTCGAGTATAAAAACGCGGTGGAACCAATTTCTACTTTTGGATAGAGGTCATTTATGTGCGCCATGACCATCCGGACGCAGCCCGAACTGGCGCTCGTGCCAATGCTTGTCGGGAATGGCGTTCCATGAATGCGGAGGTACGTATCCCTTTCGCCAACATAGAGGTAGAGAGCGCGAGATCCGAGCGCATTATCAGGGCCGGGCTCTACTCCCCCTTCAAACTGACCGTAAATTTCTGGCTCCCGGGCAATCATGTTCTGCGTAGGGGTCCAGTGTGGCCATTCGACTTTTCGCTTGATTTTATAAACGCCGGGCTCATAGAGATCCCCCCTTCCGATGGCCACACCGTAGCGCATTGCGGTTCCACCAGCTTCGATATGGTAAAGGTATCTCGCTACGGCATCAACATGGATATCACCCGGCACCAGACCGTCATTGGCCCGTATTCTTTGAGGTAGAAAGCGTGGGTGCAGCCCCCATGGATTGGACTTGAATGCATTATAGCCGGGAGGGGTCACCTGTGCGTCCCATGCAGCCTTCTGGCTCACTGTTGGCCATGATTCCGCACGCAGTGGGCTGGAAATTGACGCTGAAAAGAGTGCGGTAGCAGTCTGTATAAAATGTCGTCTTGTCAACATATTGGATGTTCCTGTACTCCGTTCAACATCGTCACAGCACTGCCTTTTCAAGATCACGGAAATCGGCACACGATTCACGGTGTTTTAGCGATGAGGTTAGGGTGCTTGCTGTGTTCTTAGCGGACACCGTTAGCTTTTCAGAAAAGCATAGCTCCTGATTTTTTAACCTGGTTTCAGCCAGTATGTATGTTTCTATGGATAGATCATTACTGGCACCCCAGGCTGCAGCATTGCGTATACGTCTTCTATTTCCTGATCTGTCAGCGCAAGACAGCCTGCGGTCCAATCCCGCTTCTTCGGCGCCAAGACTTTGCCCTCCTGTCCGCGGCCATGAAACATGATATCGCTGCCAGCACTTCGTCCGAATTGCGCTGCATAAGCCTTATCCAGTTCGTTTGGATAGGATATTCCCACCGACAGATGATAACGGCTCCGCGGGTTGAAACGGTCGACATAATATAGTCCCTCTGGAGTTTTTCCGTCGCCCTCGAATTGCTTTGGTCCAACGGGCTGATTTCCGAGACCAAAATCATATGATCTGAGGACCGTCTGCCCGTTCAGCAGGAACATCCTGCGGTCAGCCTTGTTGACCACGACTTGAGTGACGGGGGGACCTGAGTACCTCTTGAACTGAGGTGTGGCCCCTCGCGTCGGTTGCGGCGGTCCGAATTTTCCACATGCGGCGAGAAGTGCAAGCAAAGCCAGTGACGCCTGGCGCCGGGAGAAGTTTGACATTGATCTGTTTATGCTCGATTTTTTATGCTTCAGGATAGCGGGCAAACACTTCACTGGTACCATCCAGGCGAACAAGCAGGACATCGTAAGCGTTGCGCTCTTTCTCCGGACCCATCCCTGGGCTGCCGTATGGCATTCCTGGAACCGTCAAGCCGAGAGCTTCAGGCCGCTCCCTTAGCAGGCGCCGTATATCGCCGGCAGGAACATGTCCCTCCAGAAAATAATCATCAATGCTGCCGGTATGGCAGGATGTCAGTTCGACCGGCACACCCAGATCAATCTTGTGCTGCATCAGCAAGGTGCCGAACCGCTCTTCGCTGGTAACTTGAAAGCCTTGCTCCTTCAGGTATTTGGTCCACTGTTTGCAGCATTCACAGCCGCGGCCCTCCACGACATGGATGGCCGGAAGGCTTTCTGCACATGAAAGAGATGGCAGACCGCTGGCTGCGGCAGCCATCATCAGGGCGCGTCGTGTCAGCTTAATCATTTTATCCCCTTGAGCTGTAGGATGAAGTTGTCTGGGTGCCATCAGCTCTTCTTGCTCGTATTCGGACGGAGAAAGTAGCCGGTGGTAAGACGCGCAATTGTCAGCATGACGTGGTCGGCGGGGGTCGGCATAACTGTCCGTGCCGCCGGTGCTTTCCTGATAGGGTCTGTGGGCTTGCCGTCGATCCGAACTTCGTAATGAAGGTTCGGTCCACTGACGAGGCCGGTCGCGCCCACGTCACCTACCCTGGCCCCGGCGTTCAGCTCGACACCCGGAGCGATCCCATCTTCAAAACGGGAAAGATGCGCATAGCGGGTCAGGACGCCCGCGCCATGATCAACGTCGATTGTCCGACCATAGCCCCTTATGGTTCCAGCAAACAGGACCGTTCCTGCGCCTGTCACGCTGACCGGTGTCCCGGTCGGTGCCGCGTAGTCGACGCCCGTATGCATTCGTTGCGTGCCAAGCACAGGATGTCGGCGCTTACCGAAGACTGAAGACAGGCGTGCGCCTGCGACAGGTCGCGCCGACTGCTGGACCAAGGTTCCATTCCGAAACAGGATGAAGGGTTGCTCGACCGAGCCGGTGAGGACCTCGAAGATGTCTGCGTCCTTCTCTACCCGCGCATAGGCGATCTGAGGCTCGCCCACGATCGTCTCATCAGGCAGGACGTTCTCGCTCCAGATCAATGCTATTCGCTCGGTTCCTTCGAGATCTCGAAAGTCGATTTGGCCGGCAAGGAGCGCTGCGAGATCAACTGCGAAACTCTCAGGTGCATTGTGCGTGGCGAGCGCCTGGAAGAGAGAATCGTCAAGGACGAAGGTTTCGCGCCGGACCCGTCGCAGGATTTCGGTCTTGGTCAGGGATGCTTCGAGGGGTTTCGTGAAATCCAGAATGATGTCCGTTCCGTCTCTGGTCAGCAGTGACAGACGCTCTAGCTGGGAAGGATCATCGGAAGAAACGCTCCATCTGAGTAATTGGCCTGGGCTGAGGGCCGACAGGTCGAAAACATCGGAAATGGCAAGTGCTGCCTCGGTCCGGAGAGGCACACCGATGCCCGCATGCGCCAATATCGAATCCAATGTATCCCCCGGAACGACCTCGTGTCGCGACATAGGGGCGACTTCCTCGGTGAGGAGAGAAGGTTCGGCCGGGGTTTCGACGTAAACAGATGTCGTGACGGCAATGGCGCCGGCAGTCAGCAAGGCTTGAAAGATCATCAGGTCTGGTCTCTCGTCAGGCAATAAGTTCAGGCGCCGGAGAGCGGCTGCCCCCACACGGCATCGATAGGCTGTCTACAGTTGAATAAGACGGGCGATGAAGATACCGGCAATTGTTGCCGTCAGGCCAAAGGCGATCGCGTATCCAACTGCATAATGAGCCCTGTCCTTCCGGTTGCCCCCGAGCGCGCGAGCACGCCGGAACCCCAGCAACCCGCCAATCAGGGCCGCGATGACTGTCAACATCGGAGTCGCTGCTGCTTTTGCTGGTTCATGCCTTCTCTTGCCTCACATCTTCGAAACGCGCCTTTTGGGACCTCAAGCAACTAGAGGTTCAAGGCAAAATACCCTTCGATCACGACCTTGTCAGAGAGCAAGTCGGCCTGAAGGAGGCCTGCTGCATCCGAACCGTTTAATCACCAATGCCGGTTTCGGTCATCGTCAGCCGATTACTGTCCGGCATCGTCGGTCGCGGGATTCGAAACACACAGCGAATGATCGCCCAACACCTCGATGACCGGCAATAGGAAATCCGGTCACCTGCGCACTGCACCACCAGGCGCCCAGATTCGGTTTTCCAGGCCTGTCAGGCGGGAGAGACAACTTTCGACCTCGGCAAGCTGCGCCTTGGCGATGGCATCCTTTGCGCATTGACGGGCATGACGGCGGTCTGGCGGATTTCGGCGTCGTTGGCGTTCGTTGAGGATGGCGATCACGATAAGATGGACGGCTTCCAAGGCGCGATCCTATCGCCAACCCAAACTGATACCGGCTACCGCCAGTCTCGGAAATGATCGAACTCATAATGCTTACCCATGACGAAGCTCGGCGCCTTACCGCAGGAGTTGGACGGCCCTGCCTATCTGAAAGCGATGGAAACGGCGCGCGGCAAACTGCGGTTCTCGCCGGCTGTCCGTGTGGAAACGGTTCTCGCGGTCGTGCGCAAGGCGGTTGCCCGCTTTGCAGCTTTGCGGAGAAGGTCAGGCGATGTGCTCGCCTTCGGGGTGCCTGTGATCGGTCGCACAGAGGGAATGGTCACCCAGGACTTCGATCACCCGGCAATCGGCAATGCGCCCGCCCGCGCATTGAACGACCATTCGCTCAAGCTCGGCCTTTAGCGACATCAACCTAGCGAGGCGACTTTCGACCTCAGCCAGTTGGGCCTTTGCGATGGCATCGGCGGCGGCACAGGATTGGTCAGGTCTGTCCGAGAGACTGAGGAGGTCGCGGATCGCTTCAAGCGTGAAGCCCAGATCTCGGGCATGGCGGATGAAGGCCAGCCGTTCTAATGCCTTGCGGCCATAAAGCCGCTGATTGCCCGCGCTGCGTTCGGCCTTTGGCAGAAGGCCGATCTGCTCGTAGTAGCGGACGGTCGGCACCTTCACCCCGGCCTCTGCCCCCAATTTTCCGATAGTCAGCATGAGATTTCCCTTGAACATATAGTTGCTAGAGACATTAGGTTCCCGATTCGATGAAGACAACCGCCCCTTGGGGCTTAGGAACCGCGATGACCGAACCAAAGATAGAAACCGCGCGCCACTGGACTGTATCGGGCATGGACTGTGGGTCATGTGCGACCAAGATCAAGGATGCAGTTGCGCGGCTTCCCGGCGTCAGCGGCGTCGAGGTCGGAATCATGTCGGAACGTCTGCGGCTGACGCTGGACGAGGCGCAGACCGGGTGCGACAAGGTCGAGAAGACCGTGCGGGCGCTTGGCTATGGGATCGCGCCGCGATCCGGCTCGGCAAAGGAAGAGTTCGTTCTGCCTGGTGAAACTCCCGAGCCGGACCACGTCGATGACCATGCAGGGCACGACCATGGCCCGGCGGCCGTGACAGCATCGGTGCGCGACGAGTCCGGCCATGGCAGCCCCGGCCATGTCCATAACGATCCCGCAGACCGGGGCAAGCGCTGGTATCTGACCGCCAAGGGCAAGCTGGTGATCTTCACCGCCCTGCTTCTGGGCGCGGCCTGGATCATCGAATATCTGGCGCCCGAGATCGGAAGATGGGCCTTCGTCGCCGCCTGCCTGATTGGCGTGGCACCGGTGGCCAGGCGCGCGTTTGCGGCCTTGCGGATGGGGCAGCCTTTCACCATCGAAAGTCTGATGACCATCGCCGCCATCGGCGCGCTGTTCATCAACGCCGCGGAAGAGGCGGCGCTGGTGGTCTTCCTGTTTGCCGTGGGCGAGGTGCTGGAAGGTGTCGCGGCGGGCAAGGCGCGGGACGGGATCCGGGCGCTGGCCAATCTGGTGCCGAAGACGGCGCAACTGGTTACCGGCGAGACGACGCGCGAGGTGCCTGCCGCCAGCCTGACCGTGGACCAAACCGTACTTGTGCGCCCCGGCGACCGGATTCCGGCCGACGGCGAGATCACCGAAGGCACCTCGGGCGTGGATGAAAGCCCGGTCACCGGCGAAAGCGTGCCGAAGGCGCGCGGTCCGGGGGAGCTCGTTTTTGCGGGTTCGATCAACACCGAGGCCGCACTGCGCGTCAAGGTCACGAAAGGCCCCGAAGACAATACCATCGCCCGCATCATCCGTCTGGTCGAAGAGGCCGAGGAGGCGCGCGCGCCGACCGAGCGGTTCATCGACCGGTTCAGCCGCTGGTACATGCCCGCCATTGTGGCTGTCGCGGCACTGGTCGTTCTGGTGCCACCGGTGGCCTTCGGTCAGCCCTGGGACACATGGGTCTATCGCGGCTTGGCGCTTTTGCTGATCGGTTGCCCCTGTGCGCTGGTCATCTCGGTGCCCGCCTCCATCGCCTCGGCCATGTCCACCGGCGCGCGGCGCGGCTTGCTGATGAAGGGTGGCGCGGTGATCGAGGCTGCCGCAAAAGTCAGCCGCATCGCCTTTGACAAGACCGGCACGCTGACCCACGGGCGGCCGAAGGTGACGGATGTGGTCGTGTTTGGCACCACCACCGAGGCCGAACTTCTGGCCGTTGCGTCAGGGGTCGAGACCGGGTCAAGCCACCCATTGGCAATCGCGATCCTGAACAAGGCAAAGGATGCAGGCGTCAACGCGCTGCCATCGCGGGATGCCAAAGCGCTGATGGGCAAGGGCGTCATCGCCACTGTTGGCGATGCGTCGGCTTGGGTCGCTTCGCCGCGCTACGCCATGGAGAACGGTGGGCTGGATGGCCTCGGCCTGCGTCAGGCCACGGTGTTCGAGGAAGAAGGCAAGACCGCCGTCGCCGTGTTCCGCGAAAAGACCCCGCTTGGCCTGATCGCCATGCGGGACGAACCACGCAATGACGCCAAGGAGTCAGTCCGCCAGTTGACCGCCATGGGCGTGACCTCGATCATCCTGACCGGGGACAACCCGCGCACGGCAGCCGCCATTGCCGGAAGCCTTGGGATGGAGTTCCAGGCAGACATGATGCCCGAGGACAAGCTCAAGGCGATCAAGGCCATGAGTGAACAGGGCGGCGTGATGATGATCGGCGACGGCATCAACGATGCCCCCGCGCTTAAACAGGCGTCGGTTGGCGTGGCGATGGGGTCGGGCACCGATGTGGCGCTAGAGACCGCCGATGCGGCGATCCTGCGCGACCGGGTGACCGACATCCCCGCCACGATCCGCCTGTCGCGCGCGGCGATGACCAATATCCGCCAGAACGTCACCATCGCGTTGGGGCTGAAGGCCGTGTTTCTCGTAACCTCGGTTTTGGGGCTGACGGGTCTGTGGATCGCGATCCTCGCCGATACCGGGGCGACTGTGCTGGTGACGCTGAATGCCCTTCGGCTGTTGCAGTTCAACCCGGAACGCGAGGGCTGAGCCATGGCCGAGGGACACGAACATGGCGGCAATCTGGACGCGGGCAATGTCGGGCGCGTCCGTCTCGTCTTCTGGCTGACGGTCAGTTATGCGGTCGCTCAGGCGGTCGGCGGCTGGTTCTCGGGATCGCTCGCGCTGATCGCCGACAGCGGACACATGGTGTCGGACGCGGCGGCGCTGCTTCTGGCGCTGATCGCCTATCGGGTCGCGGCGCGGGCTGCGGATGAAACGCGCACGTACGGCTTCCACCGCGTGCGGGTGCTGGCGGCCCTGGCCAACGGGGCATCGCTGCTGCTGCTGGTTGTCTGGATCACCTACGAGGCAGTGGGCCGCATCGGCAGTCCGGTCGAGATTCTGGCCGGACCGATGCTGGCGGTGGCGGTCGTCGGGCTGTTCGTGAACCTTACCGGGGCGTGGTACCTGTCGCGCGGCGACCGGCGCGATACCAACCTGAAAGGGGCGCTCCTGCACGTGCTGGGCGACCTGCTGGGTTCTGTCGGTGCCATTGTCGCGGCCATCGGCATCATGCTGACGGGCTGGCAGATCCTCGACCCGCTGCTGTCGGTGCTGGTCGCGGTGCTGGTCGTCCGGTCGGCTTGGACGCTGGTGTCGGATTCGCTGCGTGTGTTGTTGCAGGCCGTACCCCAAGGACTGGATGCTCGTGAGGCCGAAGCCGACCTCGCAACGCTGCCCGAGATTGCCGCAGCCGGGCATTTCCATGCCTGGGTGCTGACCGACGAATCCAGCGTGGCGACCGTTCACGTCGTGCCTGCCCCCGGCGTCGATCCGTTGACCCTGCCCGATCTGGTCAAGGCGAGGTTGCATGAACGCTATGACATCGACCATGTCACGGTTCAGGTCGACGCGCCCACACAGGGCATCGTCGCACAAGAGACCAGTTCGGCGCAGACGCAATCCTGACCAGAGCTTAACCCTTGATCGTCGTGGCCTGCTGGATGGCTGCGACCGATAGCCACGGAAAGAGAGAACTTGCGATGACGCGTGCCGCCCTGCTTCTTCTGATCGCGACCACCGCACTGGCTGATCAGCTAACCAAGGCCATGGCACTTTCGCTGCTTTCTCCAGGACGCGTGGTCCCGGTCTTGCCGGGCTTCAACCTGACCCTCGGTTTCAACGAGGGTGCGAGCTTTGGCCTGTTGGAAGGGGTGATGGCGGGAAGACCGCTCCTGATGGGCGCGCTGACGGGGGCTCTGACAATAGTTTTCGCCGTCCTAGCGTTTCGGGCAGACCACAATGTGGAACGGGCTGGCTATGCCCTCGTCGTGGGTGGGGCTTCAGGCAACATCATCGACCGTTTGCGGCAGGGTGCCGTGACCGATTTCATTGACCTTTACTGGCGCGACTGGCACTGGCCCACGTTCAATGTCGCCGATATTGCGATCACCCTTGGCGCGGTCCTGATCCTTGCCGCCTCGCTTCCCCTTCGTCGCCGGAAGGAGCCGATTCTTGACCAAAACTGACCCGCAAACATTGTCGCGCGATGACCTTGCGCTGACCGCCGCCTTCCTGATCGCGCTGGCGGCCGCGCTCGGCGCGCTGTTCATCGGCGAGGTGCTGGGCCAGATGCCCTGCACGCTGTGCTGGTATCAGCGCATCGCCATGTTCCCGCTGGTGCCGATGCTCGGCCTGTCGCTGTGGCGCGGAGACGGTGCGGCCAGGATGTATGGGTTGCCGCTTGCGCTTAGCGGCCTCGCACTGTCGGGGTGGCATTCCGGGCTTTACGCCGGACTGTTGCCGGCACCCATCGTGCCCTGCACCGAGAACGGCCCGTCCTGCACCGGCGAGGCGCAGATGATCCTTGGACTGCCGATCCCCTATCTCTCGCTGATCGCCTTTGCCGCGATCCTGGTCTGCCTTCTCTTGCCGAAAGGAAATCGCGCATGAACCGCCGCACTCTGTTGATCGGGGCATCGACCCTTGCACTTGCCGCCTTCGCTGGCGGTGCCGTCGTCCTGACACGCCGGCGCGAGGTTGAGGCCGAAGCCGCGGCCGCTGGGGCCCCCGCGGTGGACCCATCGCTTTTGATCCGTGCCCATTCGCCCAGCTTCGGCCCCGCGGATGCGCCGGTCACGCTGGTCGAGTTCTTTGATCCCTCTTGCGAGGCCTGCCGCGCGTATCACCCTGTCGTGCAGGACATCCGCCGCCAATTCCCGAACGAGGTCCGGGTCGTCCTGCGCTATACGGTCTTCCACGAAGGCTCGGACGAGGCGGTACGCATCCTAGAGGTCGCACGGATGCAGGAGAAATTTGAGCAGGTGCTGGAAGCCATTCTCGAAAAGCAGCCGAACTGGGCACTTCACGACGGCCCGCAGATGGATCTTGCCTGGCGGACCGCCGGTGCGGTGGGGCTTGAACTTGACAAGGCTGAAAGCCAAAGACTTTCGCCAGAGATCACGGGCATCCTCAATCAGGACATGGCCGATGTCGAAGCCGTTGGCATCCGTCAGACCCCCACCTTCTTCCTGAATGGCAAACGGCTGGAGAACCTGTCCCCCGAAAAGCTGGTCGCTGAGGTCAGACAAGCGGTCGAGGGCGCCTGAAGCGCGTCTAGGAGCGGTTGGCGAATGCCGCGAACAGGGCGAGCGTCCGCTCGCTCACATGGTGCTCGATGCCCTCGGCATCGCGTTCAGCCGTCTCGGAATCAAGGCCAAGGCTCAGCAGGAACCGCAGCACGATCTCGTGTCGGTGCCTGCATTCTTTGGCCAGCGCCCGGCCCTCATCGGTCAGAAAGACGGATCGGTATTTTGCGCGGGTGATCAGGCCATCGCGTGCGAGACGGCCAAGTGTCTTGGCGACCGTCGGTGCCGTGACGCCCATCTTCGTCGCGATATCGACGGGACGCGCCTCTCCCTGCGTGTGGATGAGTTCGGCGATCAGCTCGACATAATCCTCGGCCAACTCGTTGCGCCGCGCCACGCGCACACCGTGAAACGCCTCTGCGCGGTTGTCCGCAGTCCGTGGGTCAGGCTCGCGGGCCACCGCGTCTTGATGATCGTCTTTCGTCATCCGCGCAGTTTTGCACGAACCGGATTGACAGGTAAAGGCGTTGGGCAGATTGTTAGCCTAGACTAACTTTATGCGCCCGGCCTTTTTGTGCTTTGCCCGCGAGGAAATCCAGATCCATGCCAGCCGACACTGCACCCTCCGTCGATCCGTCGCGTCGCGCCCTACTTGTCGGTGGACTGGTGGCAGCGGGCGGCGCTGCCATTGCCGCAGGAAGTGCACGTTCGCAGTCTGCCCCCGATACCATGGCCGGTCATGACATGTCGGCGATGAAGCCGGATCCATATGCGGCACCGATGCCCGGCATGGCCCATGGCGACATGACGACGGTCGGTCTGGTTGATCATGCCCGGAACGGCTTTGACCCGACCCCGATGCTGACTGACTGGGACACGGGCACGACCGAGTTCTTGCCCGACGGGCGCACCCTACGGACCTTCGAGGTCGACGCCATCGACAAGGAAATAGAGATTGCCCCCGGCATCTTCTTTCCCGCCTGGACCTTCAATGGTCGCGTTCCCGGCCCTGCCTTGCGGGCGAAGGAGGGCGAGCGGCTGAAGATCATCTTCCGCAACTATGGCTCGCACCCGCATTCGATGCATTTCCACGGCATCCATTCGGCGCGGATGGACGGCGTTCCCGGCGCAGGTCTGATCGGCCCCGGTGAGGAATTCATTTACGAGTTCGACGCCAAGCCCTTCGGCTGTCACCTCTACCACTGCCACGCGCTGCCGCTGAAGCGGCATATGCACAAGGGCATGTACGGTCTGTTCGTGATCGACCCCGATCCCGCGCGCCAGACCGATCCGGCCCTTGCCGCCGCTGCGGCCTCGCGTGCCCTCGGCAGCCCAGAAAATGCCAACTGGCAGGAAATGGCCATGGTGATGAACGCTTTCGATACCAATTTCGACGGTGCCAATGAGATCTATGCGGCCAACACCATTGGCCAAGCCTATATGAACGTGCCGATCCGCATCGAAAAATCGCGCCCGGTGCGCATCTACCTGCTGAACGTGACCGAGTTCGACCCGATCAACTCGTTCCACCTGCATGCCAACTTCTTCGACTACTACGATACCGGCACAACCCTGACGCCCACGCAGCGCACGGTCGATCTGATCATGCAGTGTCAGGCGCAGCGCGGCATCCTCGAGTTCAGTTTTGCCGAGCATGAAGACGGCATGTACATGTTCCACGCCCATCAGTCCGAGTTCACCGAACTGGGCTGGGTCGGCATGTTCGACGTGCGGGGGCCGGAAGCATGAGCGAGCAAAGCCAACCCACCCGGCCCCCCCTGATCCGCCTGTTGCTGGTGCTGTTGCCGCTGGCGGCGATGCTGGCATCCTTCGTGTGGATCGCCTCGCTTGATCCCCTGCGAAGCTTCAACAACGGCGCCCCGCCAGTCGAGGTGCTCACGGTCGAACGGACCATTCTGGACGAAGCCGGCATTCAGGTGCTGGTGCGGGCGGGCGGGTCAGAGGCCATGAATGTCGCGCAGGTCGCGGTAGACGACGCATACTGGTCATTTACCCAGGATCCGGCCGGCCCGATTGCGCGCGGTGATACCGTCTGGCTGCGCATCCCCTATCCCTGGGTTCTGGGCGAGGCGCATCGCGTTGCCATGGTCTCGAATACCGGCACGGTCTTTGAGCACGAGATCGCCGTGGCGGTGCCGACACCCAAGGGCAGTGCTGGGCAGATGCGCCTTCAGGCGCTGGTTGGCGCGATAGTCGGTCTGCTGCCGGTGGCGCTTGGCCTGATGTTCTACCCGGCGATGCGTGGCCTTGGCAGGCAGGGCATGAATGTCCTTCTGGCGCTGACGGTCGGTCTGCTCGCCTTCCTGCTGATCGACATGACGGGTGAGGCGCTGGAACTGTCGGCGGATGCCGCCGCCTTGTTCCAGGGCGCGGCCATGGTCTGGCTGGCGGCGCTGGCCAGCTTCCTGCTGCTGATGGCCATCGGCCGCTGGCGCGGTCAGCCAGAGGGACTGGCGCTGTCCTTCTATATCGCGCTTGGCATCGGCCTTCACAACTTCGGCGAGGGGCTGGCCATCGGAGGTGCCTTCGCCGCCGGATCTGCGGGGCTTGGGACCTTCCTCGTCCTCGGCTTCGCGCTGCACAACGTCACCGAGGGTATCGGTATTGCGGCTCCGATCCTGCGCATACGACCGCCGCTCTGGAGCTTTGCCGCGCTGACCTTGCTGGCGGGCGGACCTGCGGTTCTGGGGATGTGGGCGGGCAGCCTTGCCTATGCCCCGCAATGGTCGGCGCTGGCACTGGCCGTCGGGGCGGGGGCGATCCTGCAGGTGATTGTCGAAGTCAGCAGCTACCTGATGCGGCAAAACCTCGACCGGCAGGCGGTGCTGTTATCGCCTGCGGTTCTGGGCGGGTTTCTGGGTGGTATCGCCTTCATGTATGTGACGGCAGCGCTGATCAAAGTGTAGCCGTGCGCGATCTCAACATGTCAGGCATGGACATGATCGGGCGATTCCGCGTTCGCAGGCGGCAATCTGCGTGGCTGACCGCTGACGATTGTGTGACGCCAAAGATTCGCCCTTGAAGCTCAAGCAACTGGAGGGTTTACGAACGCCGCGCAAGTGGAGTTACAGGTCAGATGCAATTGACAAGGCTGCAAAAGATTCTCTGGGCGGCGGCGGGGCTTGCGCTGTTGTGCTATGGGGCGCTTCTGCTTTTTGAAAAGCCCGTCCCCGCGCCACAGGTCGAGGCGCCATTTCGACCAACCTTCACGCTTCCTGATGCAGACGGACGCCTTCGCAGCTCGGCGGAGTTCGCGGGCAAGCATGTACTGGTGTTCTTCGGCTTCACCAACTGCCCCGATGTGTGCCCGACGACGCTGGCCGAGGTCGCCCAGGTGATGGATGATCTGGGTGATCGGGCGGATCAGGTGCAGCCGCTGTTCATCTCGATCGACCCCGAGCGGGACCGCAAATTGGGGCTGGATGAATTCACCGCCGCGTTCCACCCGTCGATCCTCGGACTTGCCGGAGATGCGGCGCAAACCAGCGCGACGGCGGACAGCTTCCGCATCCACTTCGCGCGAGAGGACGATGCCGCCGCCCCCGATGGCTATTCGATGTCGCACAGTCCCTCACTTTACCTGATCGGCCCCGAGGGCGACTGGCTGCGCCAGTTCACCTATGGCACGCCGGCGTCGGAGATCCTCGCCGACCTTCAATCGAGATTGTGAGCCCATGAAACCCATCATCCTTTCCGCTTTCCTCGCCCTGACGGCAGTTCCGGCCATCGCTTGCGAGACCGTGACCGCCGGCGACCTGACCATCGATCACGCCTGGTCGCGTGCGACCATCGGCGCCAGCCGGCCGGCGGTGTTCTATGTCGAAATTACCAATGCCGGGGCTGCAGATGACGCGCTGCTCGGCATCGCGACCACGGCTGCTGGCATGCCGATGCTGCACCAGACCCAGGTGACCGACGGGGTCGCCTCGATGCCGCATGCGTTGTCCGTCCCGGTTCCGGCAGGCCAGACCACCGCGCTGGCCCCGGGCAGCTATCACGGCATGCTGATGCGCCTGACGAACCCTCTGAAAGAGGGCGACAGCTTTCCGGCGTCTCTGACATTCCAGAACGCTGGCGAGGTCACGATCAATGTCGAGGTGCTGTCCATGCGCGCTGAGGGGCCGACGTGCTCACACGCCGGGCAGTAATCCTCGGGCTTGGCGGCACCACAGGTGCTGTGGCCTTCATGCTCGGGCTTGGCTGGTGGCGAAGCCGACCTGAGGCGCAGCCGAGCGCCGGAGTCCTGCCAGTCCCGTTTGGCGAGATGGCCTTCACCCTGACAGACCATCGCGGCAATCAGGTGCGTCCGACAGACTGGTTGGGTCAGCCGACCATGGTCTTCTTCGGCTTCACCTGGTGCCCCGATGTCTGCCCGACAACGCTGAGCGACATCTCCATCTGGCTGGAGGATCTCGGCGCTGACGCTGATCGGCTGAACGCGGTCATGATCAGCGTGGACCCGGAACGGGACACCCCGGACGTGCTGGCCGACTACCTGTCGAATTTCGATCCGCGGATCGTCGGCCTGACAGGATCACTTGCCGAGGTCCAGCGCGCCGCCTCGGGTTTCCGCGCCCGGTTCGAGAAAGTGCCCCAGGATGCCGACTATACGATGGACCACACCGCAGGGGTGTTCCTGTTTCGCGCCGACGGACATTTCGGTGGGATCATAGACTATCACGAGGATCGCCGATTTGCCGTGCCCAAGATTCGCCGGGTCCTTGATTGATGACCGACACGCGAACTGCAAAAGCAGGGTATGAGTTCATCTTGTCAGCTGGTCAGTTGGAGAACGACCATGACACGATCGTTCGACATCACGCGCCGCCGCGCCCCTGCTTTCGGGGCTGGCGGTTGCGGCATTCTCCGCAGGACCGGAGTGCGCCCAGACGCAGGGATGCGGGCGGATAAAGGAAACGGAAACATCGTCGGGGCGGGGGGGTGAGCACGGGCGCAGCCCGCGTCGATCCCCCGGCACGTCCTCAGCCCATCATGGGCCGCGCCTCAAGCGCGGGCCGCCTCTGTCCTACTGCCCATCGCCCTAGGTGGCCGCTCGCCATCCGCCTATTCATATTGCCTCCGAGGCTATTCAATTTCTACGTCCGCTTTGGTGCCCGAGGCTTCCAGCGCGCGGTAAACGGTCATGCGCGACACACCCAGATCGCGAGCGATCTGGGCCTTGGTGACGCCTTCGGCTGCCAGCCTCTTAATTTTCAGGTCCTCGACCTTCTTTTGCCTGCCTTTATAAGCACCCTTCTGCTTTGCTACCTCTATGCCGGCTCGCTGGCGATCACGGATGAACGTCAGCTCCATGTCAGCGACCATCCCAAGGACGGTTACCGGCTGGTCATTCCCTTGCCCGTTCGGGAATCCGAACTGATCCGGTTCACCCCGCAGGAATGGGCGGTGCTGGACGCGGGTATCGCGATCTTCGATTTGCCGCCCGAACGGGTTGCCGAAGCCTTCGCCATCAAGACGAGCTATCCGAAGCTCTCGGCCAATGACTGCTTCTGCCTCGTCACCACACGTTGCCATGATGACGCAATCTTGTTGACCGGCGACGGACTGCTGCGCGGCGTAGCGGCGGATGACGGCCGCCGTGTGCATGGGGTGCTCTGGGTGATCGATGAACTCAAGCGGCTGGCGCTCTGCGGCGACGACATCTTGGCTGCGGCGCTAGAATTCTGGCGTGACGATCCGACGGTGAGGCTTCCCGCGCCGGAGCTGGCGCGGCGGCTTCGCTTGTTCCGGCGAGCTTAGCACTGCCCTTCGATGCGCGTTGCGCGAGTGGCCGCTTTCTTGGTTTTTGGCGGGCTTGATGCCGCACCGCCGTCAGTCGGCTTTCCTGAAGGTTTTTCGACGTGGACCGCGGCGTGACGCCAGCCGCCGAGGGGTGGCGGTCCACGTTGACAAACCTCGGAAGGACGAAGCCGCGTGGGCCAGGCGTTGTCTATGGGGAAAGAGCGCCGACGGTGGTGGCAGCCGTGAATATGGGGACGGACCGGAGGTATGATTGCCATGCCCTCCAGAAGCATTCGGCCCAGAATGCCGATGCGCGGGCGATCAGATCCCACTGGAACCCGTCCATTTCCAGGTGTTCACGCCGTCCTCGACAAGCGCCAGCAACCCGGCGCCTCAACAGGGACCAGTGTCGGGGCGAGGGGAGTGATGGGCGTTCCATCATGCGGCCTGCTCCCGTGGTGGTGCCCGTGATTGCGGCTTTTGCCCGCGACGGAAGATCTCGACAATGCGAATCGGGCCGCCACAGCAGGGGCATGGCTCGCGAAGTGTGAGAGGAATGATCGCGTCGGTCGCCTGCGGTGTGACCTCGGGCTGAGCCGCGCCGAGCAGGCTGCGGACCTTCGCGATGTTGACCTTGCGCGCGGTGCTGGCCAACAGTCCATAGTGCCGAATGCGATGGAAGCCATCGGGCAGGACGTGGATCAGGAAGCGGCGGACGAACTCATCGGTGGCGAGCCGCATGACCTTTTGCCGGTCACCGGTCTTGACGCGGTAGTCCTTCCAGCGGAAGGCAACGGTCCCGGCATCGGCGCTGACCAGGCGGTTGTTCGAGATCGCCACGCGGTGCGTGTAGCGGCTGAGGTAGGCCAGCACCGCCTCGGGGCCACCGAACGGCGGTTTGGCGTAGACCACCCATTCCAACTTGCGGAACGGTGCCAGCCAGGCGGTAAACGCGCCGATCCCGGTCATCCCGGTAAGGTCGCCGAAGAAGACCAGATGTCCGGACCGATGGAGGTCAAGCAGGCCTTCGATAAACAGGCGACGAAAGAGCCGCGACAGCACCTGCACATGCAGGAAGAACCCTGCCCGGCAAGCGATCCAGCGGGAACCGTCGAATGACAGGCCGCCGCCCGGAACAATCATGTGGATGTGGGGATGGTGGGTCAGCGCCGATCCCCAGGTGTGCAGCACCGCCGTCATGCCGACCCGCGCGCCGAGGCGTTTGGGGTCGGCGGCGATGGTCATCACCGTCTCTGCCGCGGCGCGGAACAAGAGGTCATAGACCGCCTTCTTGTTCCAATAGGCGACTTGCGCGATCTCGGCCGGCAAGGTGAAGACGACGTGGAAATATTCCACGGGCAGCAGATCAGCGGCGCGCGCGGCCATCCAGTCGCGCGCGGCTGGTCCTTGGCACTTGGGGCAGTGCCGGTTCTTGCAGGAGTTGTAGGCGATGTGGTGGTGGCCACAGCTCGCACAACCGGCCACATGCCCGCCGAGCGCTTCAGTCCGGCAGGCCTCTATCGCTGACATCACCTTGAGCTGGGTCAGGCTGACATGCCCCGCATTGGCCCGCCGCCATGCAGGGCCATGGGCGCGGAAGATGTCAGCAATCTCCAGCTTTGGCCGGGGCACGCCCGGCGCTGATCACTCCAGCCCGCGTCGGAGGGTCAGGTCTTGCAGATCCTTGAGCCGTTCGAACGGGCTGACGGTGTTCTGGATCGTCTTCGTGGCGACATGGGTATAGCGGGCAGTCGTGGTCAGCTTCATATGCCCCAGCAGAACCTGGATCACCCGCACATCCGTCCCAGCTTCCAGCAGGTGCGTGGCGAAGCTGTGGCGCAGGGTATGCAGCGTCGCGGACCGGGTCACGCCCGCCATATGCTTGGCGGACGCGAAGGCCCGGTTCAACTGGCGCGGCGAGATCGGATTGACCCTCGGCAGGCCGGGGAACAGCCAGCCATCGGGCCGCGCCTCGCGCCAGTAATCGCGCAGCAGATCCAGCAAGCCGGGCGACAGCATGGCCTTGCGGTCACGCCCACCTTTGCCTTCTTCGACATGGATCATCATCCGATCGCTATCGATGTCCTGAACCCGGAGGTGGCAGACCTCGGCGGCACGCAAACCCGCGCCATAGCTGATGCCGAGGGCGGCGCGATACTTCAGCCCCGGCCCCGGTGCCGCCGCCAGAATGTCACCGACCTCCTCGACGCTGAGCACCGCCGGCAGCTTGCGCGGCGCCCGCCGGAACTGCATGTGCCGCTTCATCTCGTCCCGCCCGCAGGTCATGCCGAAGAAGAACCGCAGCGACACGATCCGCACGTTGAAGGTCGTCGCGGTCATACCGGCATTCGTCATGTGGAGCTGGTAGGCGCGCAGCTCCTCCGGCGTGGCAGTGTCCTGTGAGCGCTTCAGGTATATGGCGAAATCCTTGACGGCACGGATATGCGCGGCCTGGGTCTTCTCGGCCATGCCGCGAATGCGCATGTCCTCGATCATCCGCTGACGCAGCGGGGTGGCCTTCTCCTCCTTCATCGAAACCTCCTGTCTGACGGGTGGGAAGACCCCAATCGTCAGCCCGGAACGGCTTCACACATAGAGAAACGCTGGAATGGGCGACGAACGCCGGCCAAGGGTGCCTTTGCCGCGCGAGCGGCTTAGTCCTCCCGCCCTTTTCTGTAGATGCAGCTCGCAGGCGCAGCGTGGATTGAGCGCCGGCCGCCCGTTCGCCACGGGTCAGCTCGACCGGTGCGAGGGGCGCACCCACTGCTTTTACCCATCTACGCTTCTCGGCATCTGTGCCTTTGCTTTATAGACAGTGCCGCGCGAAATCCCCATCTCGAGAGCAATTTTCGTCGGAGAAATGCCTGCACTAAGTTTAGCCTGCACCTGTCCCATGTCGATCTTGGGCGGACGGCCACGGTACACCCCTTTTCGTTTCGCGGCCTTGATACCTTCAGCCTGCCGCTCCCGTCGTAGATTGGTCTCGAACTCAGCAAAGACACCAAGCATGTCGAAGAACGCCTTGCCCGCTGCGGTTGACGTATCGACGGGCTGTTCGGTGGCTGCCAAATGGGCCCCCTTCGCCGTCAACCTGGCAACGATAGTCTGAAGATCCTGCATCGACCGCGCCAGCCGGTCGATCCGTGTGACCACCAGGGTTTCGCCTGGATGGATGAAGTCGAGTATCGTCCTTAACTCTGGGCGGCCTTCCAGCGTGGCCCCGCTGCGCTGTTCTTGGCGCACCATCCCACATCCGGCAGCCGTCAGAGCCTCGATTTGGGTATCAAGGTTCTGATCGACGGTCGATGTTCGGGCGTAGCCGATTCTAGGGCTCGGTTTGTTCATTTTGGGTATGACCTTGGCGAAATGTGTTCAATATATCTAAACAGACCCAAATTGAACAGTTATTCCGCTGTAGGTGTGATCTTCATCGCTATCTGGCGCAATTTCTTCAGCACTAAGTGGCGTGTTCAGGGCGAGATTTGGAAAAAAAGTAGGGCGGACGTTCGCGCGGCGCGCGGCGAAGGTCTCGTAGGAGCCCTTTTTGACGAATGCTGCCGAGCGACTGGACGGCCGCTTCGGCGGACCCGCAGCTTAGCGAGGTGTTCTCCGTTCGGGTCTAGACATACTCCGTAATGCGTTTCAACAAGGCGACACCGGCACCTGATAGAACGCCGCAAGAAGACGTAAGCTCTTGACGACGCCCGGTGTCGAGCGGGTGGGGTCCTGTTATGTGACCGTAAACTGCCCCATCATGCCCGCATCCTCGTGTTCGAGGATGTGGCAGTGATACATGAATGGTGTCTCTTCCGAAGCCAGCTTGTCGAACCTCAGCAGGATTCCGGTCGGACCCTGCACACGGACAACATCTTTCCAACCGATCTGCGCCGAGTTGACCGGCCGTCCGTTCTGACTCACGCCTCACGATAATTGTCACACGCCTCAACACCCTTTGCGACCACGTCGAGAAGTGCGTCCACATCGTTCAGAAGGACCGTGATGCGCGGGTTGCTGATACGGTAACGGATGAAGCGCCCTTCGCGGTCGCTGGCGACAAGCCCGCAGTCCAGCAGGCACCTCAGATGGTTGGAGACGTTGGGTTGCGATAGTTCGGTCCGCTCGACGATCTCGTGAACGGCCAATGGCTCGTTGCAAAGTGCACCGAGGATGGCCAGGCGGCTCGGGTCCGCGAAGCCGCGGAACAGCTTCGCCCGTCGCTCGATGGTTGCGCTCTTGCGGTCATCGACCAATTGCGCCATATCACTCCTCGCTGATATGTTGTTCTTCGATTCATCCTAGCAGGAATAGCGCGACCATGGCCAACACCGAAAATGCCGGATCGACGGCAGATGTCCCGCCCGTCCGTTACCGGGTTTCCGGTATGGATTGCGCCAAGGATGCCGCGCAGATCGAGCGGGCGGCACAGGCAGCCGGGGTCGCGCCCGGCGATGTGAAAGTGTCGGCCGCGACGCACATCATGACACTGACTGCACCCGAAGTGCGCCTGCCGGACATCGAAAAGGCAGTCGCGGTGACAGGCTATGGCTTCGACCGGATCGAGGGCGATGAAGACATTCCGCCGAATCCCGCCCATCAGGACCCGGCCTACCGACGCGCGCTCTGGATCGTCGTGATCCTGAACGTGGGTTACGGTGTCGTTGAAATGATCGGCGGGTTCATCGCCGGGTCACAGGCCGTGAAGGCCGATGCGCTCGATTTCATCGGCGACGGCGCGATCACCTTCCTTGGCCTGCTGGCCATCGGCTGGAGCCTCGCCTGGCGGGCACGGTCGGCCTTGATCCAAGGCATCTTCCTCGGCCTGCTCGGCCTTGGCGTCCTCGGCACGACCATCGTGCGAGTCTTCGAACGGACGACGCCGGATGCAGGTCTAATGGGCCTGCTTGGCATGATCGCCCTTGTCGTCAACGTCATCTCCGTTCTGCCGCTGCTGCGGTTCCGCAAGGGCGACGCGAACATGCGGGCCGTCTGGCTATTCTCGCGCAACGACGCCATCGGCAATGCGGCGGTTGTCGTTGCCGCCGGTCTCGTGGCGTGGCTGGGCAGCGCCTGGCCGGACCTCATCGTCGCCTTCGGCATCGCCGGACTGTTCCTGCACTCGTCTTGGGCAATCATCCGCGATGCGCGGGCCGATCTGAAGGCAGCGGCATGAACAGCCGCGTTCTGGGCGGGCTCTGCGCGATCGCGGCGTTCGGCCTCGATCAGGGTACCAAGGCGCTTGCGCTGAACACACCGGCGCTTGAGCGCGGCGTCGAGGTTCTACCCTTTCTCAATCTCGTGCGGGTTCTGAACGATGGAGTCAGCTTCGGTATGCTGGGCGGGATCGTGCCTTGGTGGGGTCTCATCGCGCTTGCTGGCGTGATCGTGGCATGGCTGCTGATCTGGTTGTGGCGCGCGCCGGACAGGCTGACGGCTGCCGCTCTCGGTCTGATCATCGGCGGCGCGCTCGGCAATGTCCTCGACCGGCTGCGTTATCAGGCCGTCCCGGATTTTCTGGATTTCCATTACGGAACATACCACTGGCCGTCCTTCAATCTTGCGGATGTGGCGATTTTCTGCGGTGCGGCCCTGCTGTTCTGGGACAGCTTCCGCTCGGCGCAGAACAAGCCCGAACGTAACCACCGAGAAGAAAACGTTACGGGGAAATAATCGATGTCCAGCATTCCATCCGCAAAGGGCATCGACAGCACGCTTGCCCTGCTGCGCAACCCATATGAGTTCATTCCGGACACATGCCGCGATCTTGAGGGCGACCTGTTCGAGACCCGCATCCTCTTTCAAAAGACGATCTGCATGACTGGTGCCGCAGCTGCGGAGGTCTTCTATTCCGAGGATGGGCTCGTGCGCGCAGGCTCGATGCCGAAGCGTATCCAGAGAACCCTGCTCGGCGAAAAGGGCATCCAGGGGCTCGATGGCGAGGCCCACCGTCATCGGAAGCGGATGTTTATGTCACTCATGGCGTCGGAGCGGATCGAAGCTCTCGAAAACACGACGCGGGACCTGTTGGACCGCTACGCACGGGACTGGCAAGCGGCGGAGAAGGTCGTTCTCTACGACGAAGTGCGCGAAATCCTCACCAGAGCTGCCTGCGCCTGGTCGGGCGTGCCGCTTCCCGAAGCGGAGGTCGAGACGCGGACGGCGCAGATGACGGCGCTCTTCCAAGACGCCGGGGCGGTCGGCTGGAAGCACTGGGGTGCGCGTCTGGCGCGGCATCGCGCAGAGCGTTGGACAGCCGGGATTATTGAACGGCTGCGCGACGGAAGCCTTCAGACAGGACAGGAAAGCGCCGCCCATGTCGTCGCGACGTGGCGCGATCTGAATGGGGAGCTGCTGACCTCCAAGGTTGCCGCCGTGGAGCTTCTGAACGTAGTACGCCCGATCGTCGCCGTCTCTGCGTTCATCGCCCAGGCGGCGCATGCCCTGCATCGGCATCCCGAGTGGCGGCAAAAGCTGAAGGACGACGAGGGACAGCTCGAACCTTTCGTGCAAGAGGTCCGCCGTCTGTATCCGTTCTTTCCCGCGGTCGCGGCACGGGTGAAGAGTGATTTCGAGTGGCGCGGATATCGCTTTTCCAAAGGGTACAGGGTTCTGCTCGACCTCTACGGCACAAATACCGACGCTCGCTCGTGGGACGCGCCGCAAGAGTTCCGGCCCGAGCGGTTTCACGATCGGGAGGTCACCCCCTACGACTTCATTCCGCAGGGCGGTGGTGATCACCACAGGAACCACCGTTGTCCGGGCGAGTGGATCGCGATCAGCCAGATGAAGGCGTTTTGCAGTTTCTTCGTGAACGCCATCGACTACGAAGTGCCAGATCAGGATCTGGATCTGGAAACCGAAGAACTGCCGCCCATGCCTAAATCCCGGTTCATCATGCGCAACGTCAGGCGTCGGCAGTAGCGTCGGCCTCCTCCGGCTCGACCGACCGCGCATCCTTGGTGGCCTCAAACGCTTCCCACGCAACGTAGGGCACGATCAGAAGCGCCGCGACCGGGTCGGCCCACCACCAGCCCATCCATTGCGTCAGACCGATCCCGGCCAACACCACGATTGTCTGATACTGGCAGATCATGGTGTCCTTGGCATCGTACTTCAGGGCGGGCGCATCGAGCCGTTTGCCATAGCGATACTTGCCCCAGGCGAGGAACGGGTTGACCACGAGCGAAGCACCCAGAATCGCGATACCCCACCAGTTGAAGCCCGGCGCCTTCTGCGAAATGAAGGCGGAGACCGCCTCGTAGAGGATCGCCGCGACGACGATCCAGAAGGCACAGGCAACCACGTAGAGCGCGACCTTCTTGCGGTGCAGGACCGTGCGCTTGCCGGCACCGTCCTTCTCCCCCTTCAAGCGCCAGATCAGCGTCGCGGCTGAGGTGGCTTCGACCGTGCTGTCGAGACCCCAGCTTACCAGTGCCGCGCTGCCGGTCAGAAGTCCCACGGTGACGGATACGACGACCTCGATGATGTTGTAGACGAGGCTGGCGATCTCGACGCGGATGCCGCGCGTCAGATTGGCCTGCCGGTTATCTTTCTGACTACTCATAAGGGGTCGTTTGCGGGAGAGTGTGGAATCCTACGCTAAGCTGACTGCGGCCGTTCGCGCGGGGTGCGGCGAATGACCGGTTTGAGCCCACTTTGACCGATGCTGCGTAAAGGATGTATCGCTGCTTTCGAGGGCGGTAGAAAACCTGCTTGATCGCAGCCGCGATGCGGAGGGAAAGCAGCGCCGAGTTGTCGGAACGCGTGAACCAAAAGGCGATCTAATCGAACGATTCAGCGCTTCACCCCGTCTGCGGCTGCCTCTCAAATACTGCGCGGTGCCCAGAGAATAATACCCGCACCGACAAGGCAAATGACCGCTCCAACTACATCCCATTGATCCGGGCGATGCCCTTCTACGCCCCATAGCCACAGCAGGGACGATACGATGTAAACGCCACCGTAGACTGCATAGGCGCGGCCCGCCTGATCGGCGGGGCTGAGCGCCAGTAGCCAGGCGAAAGCGGCAAGGGACAGCATGCCCGGTGCCAACCAAAACACGCTCTTGTCCAGCCGGAACCAGGCCCAGAAAGCAAAGCATCCGGCAATTTCGGCCAGCGCAGCGGCGAAGTAGATAAGAACCGTCTTCATCGGGCCAGACATACGTTCCGAGGAGGATCGGGTCTATTGCGAAAAATCTTTCAAATTCAGAGAAGCGAGCCCAAATCCGATCCAACACTTGGATAGGCCGCCGTCATCGACTTAAGTTGCTTGGCCGCCAGGCCCAGCTTGATTGCCAGCCCGAAGAAATTGATCAGTTCGCCGTATTCCGGGCCGAACAGGTGCGCGCCGAGGATCTTGCCGTTCGACTTGTCCACGAGGACCTTCGCGGCAGCAGAGGTCTCGCCGATCCGGTAGTTCGAATACCAATCGCCAGTGTCGGTGAACCGAACATCGACATCATACCCGGCGTCCCTTGCCTCACTTTCCAACATGCCGACACGCGCCACTTCCGGGACTGTGAAGACGGCTGTAGGAATACCGGCATAATCCGGTGCGGTCTGAGTGTCTTTGAGCATGTTGGAGGCCGCGACCTTCCCTTCGATCACTGCGACTGGCGTCAGCGGCATGCCATCGGTGTCGGCGGAATCTCCGGCGGCAAAGACCGCGCTGTTTGTCGTGCTTTGCAGATGCGGGGCTACAACGATGCCCTTGTCGCTGTAATCAACACCAGCCGCCTCAAGATTCAGATCGGCCAGGGCTGCCACACGGCCCGCGCCATGCACGACCAGATCGGTTTCGATTGTTCGGGTTTCATCGCCCGACTTCACCTCGACAGTGAATGCTCTACTGGCTTCCGAGACCGACACGATTTCGGTTTCGCGCATCAGGTCCACGCCGATACCGCCGCTGCGGTCGATCAGCATTTCGACCAGATCGGGATCGAAGCCGCGTAAGGGCCGGGCGCCACGATCCACGATGATCGGGTTGGCTCCGGCCCGTGCGGCGATATGCGCAAACTCGAAGGACACGAAGCCGCCACCGATAAAAAGAACCCGATTGGGAAGGGCCTCCAGGTTGAGGAAATCCGTGCTGTCGATCACGAGATCGGCCCCTGTGAAGCTCAGCGGCCTGGGCATGGCACCGGCGGCCACGAGGAACCGTTCCGACTGATATGCCGTTCCATCGACCTCCAGCGTGTTGCTTCCCGTGAACCGCGCGGCTCCATGCAGGGTTTCGACGCCGTTGCCCGACAGGCCCTTTTCCATCTTGTCCGGCACGGGATCGGTGAAGCCACGCTTGTGTGCCATCAGATCGGCCCAGTTGATCGACAGATCACCGGGATCGATCCCCTTGCCCTGCATGAGCCGTGCCGCGTCCATGATTTCCGCACCGCGCCGCAGGATTTTCTTTGGATCGCAGCCGCGCAATGCGCAGGTGCCGCCGTAGGGCAGCGCATCGACAATGGCGACACGCCATCCTGCCGCGCCACATTTGTTGGCCGCGGCCACGCCCGCCATGCCCGCCCCGATGACGATCAGGTCGTAGTCTTCATTCATTCTCCGGTCCTTGTCCTGATCTTCATCCGGCGCAGCAGCTCAACTTTGCCACGTCCATATCGAAGGTTTGCGCCGCCAGCTTCAGCCCTTCCACGGTCGTCAGATAGGGGAAGATCGTCTCCCCGAGCGCCTTTGTGGTCATGCCAAACTTCAGCGCCATAACGAGGGTCTGGATCGTATCGGACCCCTCGGGCGCGATGATCTGGCCGCCAAGCAGCCGGTCGGACTTTCTGTCCGCCACCAGCTTGATCAATCCGCGCGTGTCGCGTGCGGCCAGTGCGCGCGGCACCTGATCGAGCGGTACGATGGACGTCTTGACGTCGAGGCCCGCGTCCCGCGCCTGGGCTTCACCGAGACCGACGCCCGCGACCTGCGGGTCGGAAAACACCACCCAGGGCATCGCGGCGTTGTCGTAGCGATGGTCTTCGCCGAGAACCGCATTTTTGGCCGCGAGCTTTGCACCATAGGCCGCCATATAGACGAACTGGTCGCGGTCGGTCACATCGCCTGCGGCATAGATGCCGCGCACCGATGTCTGCATGTCCTCGCCGACGACGATGGACCCACGCGCGTCGGTTTCCACGCCGATTGCGTCCAGGCCCATATCTTTGGTATTGGCCCGCCTGCCAGCGGTCGAAACGAGGTGATCCGCCGTCACTTCGACAGGCTTTCCGTTCTGGATCACGCGCAGTGTCACGCCCGCGTCGTCGCGGCGCACAGTGTCGTAGCTTAACCCGGTCAGAAGGGTGATGCCTTCGGCCTCGAACGCCGCCGCCAATGCCTCCGAGACCTCTGGTTCCGCGCCGGGCAACAGATGCGAACGGGCGACAAGCGTGACCTTCACGCCCATGCGGCTCATCATCTGGGCCAGCTCCGCGCCGATGTAGCCCGCGCCGATGAAGATCAGGCTTTTCGGCAGTACTTCGAGTTCCAGAAGACTGGTGCTGTTGAGCGCGCCGATTTCCTCGATGCCGTCGATGGTCGGCAGAACGGGACGCCCGCCCGTGGCGATGATGGTCCTCGGTGCTTTCAGGGTTCGCTCACCGACTGTCACGCCACCTTCGATCAGCCGCGCGGGACCGGCGTCGATGTAATCGACATCCTCATATTCCGGCAGAAGGTCCGCGTATTTCTTCTGGCGCAGGGTCGTGACCAGATCGTCCTTGGACTGAACGAGCGTCTGCCAATCATCCACTTGTGCCCGTCCCGACAGGCCGGGGAACCGCTTGGCAGCCCCCGCACAGTGCACGGCCTCTGCCGCACGGATCATCGCCTTGGAGGGCACGCATCCCACGTTGACGCAAGTTCCGCCGATGGTGCCATGTCCTACGAGGGCGACACGCTTTCCGGCATCCGCGCCGGTAATTGCGGCGGAGAACCCCGCCGATCCGGCCCCAAGAACGATCAGGTCATAGCCGCCCTGTTCATCGTCGTTTTTGTTCAGGTCTTTCATCTCAGCGCGCCTCGCCATGTTCGGGGTCTTTTGGTCTGGCGGCGAGCAGATATATGACCGCGCCGATGGCGATCAGCGGTGTCAACATGCCGAGGAGGCCGAAGACCATGCCGGTGGCGGTGCAACATCCCATCATCATAAGAGCGATCCTTTCTTTTGCGCACGGTTCAGGAGAACCGCGTAGAGTGCTGTGGCGGCGAAAACGCCGATTGTGATCCGTATTGCGAACCTGAATTCGAGAAGAATGATCAGGATCGACAGGGCCACCGCGAGGCCGGTGGCCCAAAGTTTCGGGGCCGGTCCCGGTTTGCCAGCGCGCAGCCAAAGGGCCTGTGCCACCACGGCGAGGCTGAAAAACAGCAGCGGGAACAGGGCGTAATCGAGCCAGCCCGTGAGGGCCGACAATCCGACGCCAGCGACGATGACGACCAGAAGCGGTGTAAAGCAGCAGAGCGCGGCGAAGAGCGCACCGCCAAGCCCCCATTTCAGCAGACGGTCGGAATTTTCAGGTGTGTCAGTCAAGGAGCCGTCTTTCTTTGTGATGGGTCGGGGCCGGAGGCGCGTTTCATTTGCGAACGACGCAGTGCGCGGACGATCAGGTAGGTCAGACCCGCCAAAACCAGCACGGCAATGCCACTCATTCCAGAGAGCCAAGCCCCAACGCCGCCGAACAACGCTGCAAGCACGGCAGTTCCGCCGCCGCAGCAGACGACCACGACCGGAGCTGCTATTCCGAAGGCCAGCAGGCCACCCATCAGATTGTCACGCATTGCAGGAGATTGTCACGCATTGCAGGCGGCTCAGGAGGCTGTGTCGGGCAGCACCTGCGCCGGATAGCCATTGGCCGTCACCGCGCCGATGATGCTTTCGATGGAAGTTTCGGCGTCATCGTAGGTCACGCTGTAAACACCCTGCCCGTATTCGGGGCCGTCCTCGAATGCGGCGATCTCGACCGACGGAACACCGCGCATCGAGCTGGCAACAATGAACGAACAGGACGGGCATGTCAGTTCGCTGACGGCGATCTCGACCTGGCGCTCTTCAGCGAGGGCCGGGGTCGAGAGTGCGACGATGGCCAGGGCGGATAACAGGAGATGCTTCATGGTCATGGTCCTCGTTCAGAATTTCAGGATGAAGGGGGTGATGTAGGGAAAGATCATGGCGACAGCGACAATCGCGGAAGCGGCCCAGAGGGTTGCGCGCATGATGCGGCGGTCGATGGGGCGGGCGCAGGTGCCATCGGCACAGGCCTCGGCATCTACAGGCTTGTAAGCCTTGTAGAAGCCGTATCCCAAAAACGCGGCGCTCAGCGCGAAGGTGTACCATTTGTAGGCATAGAGCGCCCAGAGCTGCGCGATGAACACGCCTGTCACGCCAAAGCTGACCAGCACCAATGGAAGGATGCAGCAAGAAGTCATCGCCAGCGCACCGAGGACGCCGAGGCCGGTCACGCCCCATCCCTTGGTGGTTTCGTCGCCAATTTTCTGCGACTGAGATTGCGGAAGTTCCGCCAAATGTTGTTCCATCGAATCTTCCTTGAACAGATGTTTCCACCGTTCTAGGGTCTGTAGTTGATACAGGCTCAAGGGATTTTTCGGCACAATGAGTAACACAAGCGTGAGATCAATTCGGCGGGGCGATTTGGCCCGCGCAACGGGCTGCAACCTGGAAACCATTCGCTATTACGAGAAAATCGGGATCATGCCGGACCCGCCGCGCAGTACGAAGGGCTACCGAAGCTACGACGATGCCCACGTCAAGCGGCTGAAATTCGTCATGCGGTCCCGCGATCTAGGCTTTTCTCTCGAAGAGGTTCGCGGGCTGCTTGGGCTGGTCGATGACCGATCCCGGACATGCGCCGAGGTGCAGATCATCGCCGAAGATCATCTGACTGACGTTCAGGCCAAGATTGCCGATCTGCAGCGCATCGAGCGCGTCCTGTCGGACACTGTTGCGCGATGCACCGGCGATGCTGCCCCAGAATGCGCGGTGATCGATGCGTTACTCGATGCTTAGTCCACCCTAAAGAAGAGGGGGCAACGGACCTTCGTGAACGGCGCAGCGAAAGCCCGAAAAGTCCGCGTTGTGTGAGTTCATGTGCAGCGCAACGAACGGCAGCTATACCGCAGCCGAAGACGCATCGGCGCTCGGTGTCCGCTGCAAGACCCGATAGACGGTCGGCCGGGAGACGTCGAACAGCTCTGCCAGATCGCTGATCGAGTAATCACCCGTGTCATACATGCGGCGCAATTCCGTCTGACGGCGATCCGATAGCTTTGGTTTTTTGCCCTTCAGCCGTCCCTTGGCACGGGCAATGGCCATGCCTTCCTTGGTGCGCATCCTGACCAGATCAGCCTCGAACTCAGCAAACGTGGCGAGGATGTTAAAGAACATCTTGCCCATCGGATCGGTCGGGTCATGGACCGAAGCGCCCAATGCCAGTTTCACCCCGCGCTTTTCCAGTTCATCTGCGATGGCCCGGGCGTCGGGAACCGACCGCGCCAGCCGGTCCAGTTTCGGTACGACAAGCGTGTCCCCTTCGCGGACTGCCGCCAGTGCCTGAGCCAGACCTGGCCGCTGCCGGTTCGTACCAGTTAGGCCATGATCGGTGTAAATTCGGTCTTCCGCCACATCGAGACCAAGGAGTGCAGTCCGTTGTGCGGCGAGGTCCTGTTTGTCGGTTGAACAACGGGCATAGCCGACACGAGTTTTAGTCATGGATGCATCCTTGGGCCAGAATTGGCCGAGCTTCATTTTGGCCGTGATCGTATGTAACGCAAAGGGCCCCTCCAATGATACTATAACCGGACCAGTCAAATGAGAATCGTTTTCCGTTGCAAGCACTGGGAGCAGTTCGTTGATAATCCGGCGTCCGGTCACCGATCCCCTTGCGGACAGAAAGGCGCGGACGTTGCGGGACGCCTGGTCCGTGGCCATCCGGTTTGAGCCGACTCCGCGACGGATCACGGACCTGACCCGGATTTCCGCGCAGATCGCTGCGGCACATGGCGGGATGCAGGGCTGAACATCGCGGGGCTTATGCGCTTTTGAGGATGTGCTCACGTTGCGAACCCAAAGGATCTTGGCAATCCGGCTGGTCGTGTATTATATATTGGTACAAATCGTCAAATTCAGGTGAGCCCATGCCTCGCAACACCTCTGTCTCTCTCGGAGAACATTTCACCGGCTTCATCAGCGCCCAGGTTGAAGCGGGCCGCTATGGTTCCGCCAGCGACGTGGTCCGCGCCGGACTGCGGCTTCTGGAAGAACATGAAGCACGCGTCCGTGCCCTCCAGACCGCCCTCGACGAAGGTGACACTTCCGGGCCACCCGAGCCGCTCGACATTGCTGCCTTCAAGGCTGAAATGCGGGCCGCCCACGCAGGATGACGAAGCTCCTGCGTTTCACACCAGCCGCCCGCGCCGATTTGGCTGAAATCTGGGATTACACCGCGCGGAACTGGGACATGGATCAGGCCGATCGCTATCTCGACGCGCTGCACGGGATCTGCCTGTCCCTGGCCGCAGGTGACACGGTCAGCCGGCCGGTTGACCTGCGGCCAGGGATACGCAAGGCGCGGGCTGGCTCGCATATGGCCTATGTCCGGGAGGGCGCGGACACGATCGACGTGATCCGCATTCTGCACCAGCGCCAAGACGTTGAGCGGCATCTCTAGCTGTTCATCTTGGCAAGAATGGAATGCAGCAATCCGCCAGAAATCAGACGGCAAATTGGCCGATCTGTAACATTAGGATGGCAGCGTTCCCAAAACTGTCGCAATGACCGCCGCGGCACCTATTTGTGACATTTTTGGCTGTCACAACCGGTAGTAACCTGCGGGTGTACCCAAATGGGACACAGTTCAAGATGGATGAGCACCGCAGCTCCGCCGACACATAGCTCAGCCGCTGCGGATCATCGGCTGTGACCGGCAGCGCTAATCCGCGTCGCGAAAGCGGCCGGTCTCGTCTGCCCCCCCCCGGCATCTGCACCCCGACCGAGGGCTTCGCCGGGGCAACCCCATCTGGCAAGCCAGATACTTGTTTGGCCTTAGCGCAGGATGCTGCGGCCGGCAAATTCGGCCGTTTCGCCCAGCATTTCCTCGATGCGGATCAACTGGTTGTATTTGGCCAGCCGGTCAGAGCGCGCCAGCGAGCCGGTCTTGATCTGGCCGCAATTGGTCGCCACGGCCAGATCGGCGATGGTCGCGTCCTCGGTCTCGCCGGAACGGTGGCTCATCACCGAGGTATAGCCCGCACGGTCGGCCATGCGCACTGCGTCCAACGTTTCGGACAGCGTGCCGATTTGGTTGACCTTGACCAGCAGGCTGTTGCCGCAGCCCTTCGCGATGCCATCGGCAAGGCGCGTCGGGTTGGTGACAAACAGATCGTCCCCGACCAGTTGCACGCGACCGCCCAGCTTGTCGGTCAGCAGCTTCCAGCCCTCCCAGTCGTCCTCCGAGCAGCCATCCTCGATCGACAGGATCGGATAGGCGTCGCAGAGCGCGGCGAGATAGTCGACATTCTCGGCCGGGCTGAACGATTTGCCCTCTCCCTTCATCTCGTATTTGCCGCCCTTGAAGTATTCCGTGGAGGCGCAGTCCAACGCCAGCATGATGTCGTCGCCGGGGGTGTAGCCGGCCTTCTCGACCGCCTTCAGGATGAAATCCAGCGCATCGCGGGTGGACGACAGGTTGGGCGCAAAGCCGCCCTCGTCGCCGATGCCGGTCGACAGCCCCGCCGCCGACAATTCCTTCTTCAGCGTGTGGAACACCTCGGACCCCATGCGGACGGCTTCGCGGATGTTCTCCGCGCTGACCGGCATTATCATGAATTCCTGGATGTCGATCGGGTTGTCGGCATGCTCGCCGCCATTGATGATGTTCATCATGGGCACCGGCAGGATGCGCGCCGAGGTGCCGCCGACATAGCGATACAGCGGCTGGCCGGTGGCTTCGGCCGCGGCCTTGGCGACGGCCAACGACACGCCGAGGATCGCGTTGGCGCCAAGCCGGCCCTTGTTGGGTGTGCCGTCCAGTTCGCACATCATCGCGTCGATGGCGCGCTGTTCGGTCGAATCCTCGCCGATCAGGTTCTCGGCCAGCTCGCCATTGACGGCGGCCACGGCCTCCAGCACGCCCTTGCCCATGTAACGGGCCTTGTCGCCGTCGCGTTTCTCGACCGCTTCATGGGCGCCGGTCGAAGCACCCGAAGGCACCGCCGCACGACCCATCGTGCCGTCTTCCAGCGTGACGTCGACCTCGACGGTCGGATTGCCGCGGCTGTCCAGGATCTCGCGTGCGAAAATATCGATGATGGCGGTCATGGGGTCCCTTTCGAAAGATCGGCTCATGCGAATGTCGCGACGCGGATATTGTTGGTGCTGCCTGATTGACCGAATGGCACCCCGGACAGAACGACCAGACAGTCGCCCGCGCTGGCCGAAAGCAGTGACCGACATTCATGCAGCGCCGTTTCGACCATGTCGTCATAGTCATGAACGGAATCCTCGGTCAGTGCCAGGGCACCCCACAGCAGCGCCATCCGGCGTCCGACATGGGGATCGCGGGTCAATACGATCAGCGGCAGGAACGGGCGGCGGGCCGAGACCCGGCAGGCGGTGCTGCCACTGGAGGAATAGGCAACGACCGCACGGGCGCCAAGCGATGAGGCCAGCGCAGCACCGATATCTGCGATGGCGTCGGCCGGCGATTCTGCCGGTTCGCGCGATGCGGAGATCGCGCGGGCGTAATGCGAGTGAGCTTCGGTGCTGTGGATGATGCGGTTCATCACCGCGACGGATTCGACCGGATAGGCGCCGGCGGCGCTTTCGGCGGACAGCATAACGGCATCGGCACCGTCATAGATCGCGGTGGCGACGTCCGAGGCTTCTGCCCGCGTCGGCGCGGGCGACAAGGTCATCGATTCCAGCATCTGCGTCGCCACAATGACCGGGCGGCTTGCGCGACGGCAGAGTGCGATCAACTCTTTCTGCCGTGCGGGCACCTGCTCGGGCGGGATTTCGACGCCCAGGTCGCCGCGTGCGATCATGATCGCGTCCGATTTGCGGACGATTTCCACGATGTCATCCAAAGCCGACGGCTTTTCGATCTTCGCTACCAGCCCGGCGCGGCCATCAATGATTCGCGTTATCTCATCGAGGTCGCTGGCGTTCTGCACGAAGGACAGCGCGACCCAATCAACGCCATGCAGCAATCCGAAGTCCAGATCGCGGCGATCTTTTTCGGTCAGGACCGGCAGGTCCAGAACCGTATCGGGCAGGTTGACGCCCTTGCGGTCACTTACCTTGCCTCCCTCGATGACCTCGGCCTCAATTCGATCGGGCGCGACGTTGCGCACCTCCAGCCGCACCCGTCCGTCGTCAATGAACAGTCGATCACCGGGTTCGAGTGCCGCGAATATCTCGGGGTGCGGCAGGGGCAACTCGGCGCCCTCAGCAGTCTCACCTTGCGCAAAGGTGACGATCTGACCGCGTTCCAAATCACGCTGCCCGCCGCCAATCCTGCCAAGCCGGATTTTCGGGCCCTGAAGGTCCTGCAGGATGCCGATCGGGACGCGGACCTCAGTTTCGATGTCGCGTATCGCCGAGATGACCCCGGCGTGGGTGTCATGATCGCCGTGACTGAAGTTCAGGCGAAAGGTATCGACGCCGTTATCGAAAAGCCGGCGCAGCATGGTGGGCGAGGCACTGGCGGGGCCGACGGTTGCCACGATCTTGGCGCGTCTGTCGCGGATCATCATTCTGTCCTTTCCATGGATCAGAGCACCATGATCGCCCTGAAATCGTTCACATTCGTCAGTGTCGGTCCGGTGCGGATCAGCGCGCCGATCCGGTCAAACAGGCTGTAGCTGTCATGGCCCTCCAGATAGTCGCGAGGGGCCAGACCGGCGGCTTCAGCCAGAGACAGTGTCCGCGGACCGATGATGGCACCGGCGACATCTTCGGTCCCGTCGATCCCATCCGTATCGGCGGCCAGCGCATGAATGCCAGGATGGCCGTCCAGCGCCAGAGCCAGAGCCAGCAGGAATTCGGTGTTTCGACCACCGCGACCGGGGACAACATCGCCGATCGTGACCGTTGTTTCACCGCCCGAAAGCAAGACCGCCGGTGGTCTGGCGGGCATGCCGTGACAAGCGGCCGAACGTGCCATACCCGCCATTGCAATGCCCAGTTGGGACGCCTCGCCCTCCAGCGCGTCGCCCAGAAGCAGCGTCGTGAGTCCGGCAGCGCGGGCGATATCTGCCGCAGCTTCCAACGATATCTGCGGCGTGGCGATCAAGCGGTAGTCGGGGGTGAAATCCGGCTGAGCGGACGGTGATTTCAGCAGGATCTCACGCGCGGGCGCCGGCAGGTTTGGCCCCAGTCTCGCCACAAGATGCGACAGGTCGTCCTCCGCGGTCGGATCGGGCACCGTCGGACCCGAGGCAATCGCCGCCGGATCGTCGCCCGGCACGTCCGATATGGCCAGCGTCACCAGCCGCGCCGGTGCTGCCGCCTGTGCCAGCCTGCCGCCCTTGATCAGCGACAGGCGTCGGCGCACGCGGTTCATGTCCTCGATGGTCAGCCCGGATGCCAGCAACAGCCGGTTGACGGTCATCTTGTCGCCCAGTGTCAGCGGCGGCGCCGGCAGGGTCATCAGCGCCGAGCCGCCGCCCGAGATCAGGGCCAGAACCAGGTCATCCGGGCCGGCCTGCCGGACCGTCCGCAGGATTTCGGCCGCCGCCTTGTGCCCGGCCTCGTCGGGAACCGGGTGCGAGGCCTCCAGCACCCGGATCCGGTCGGTCTGCACGGCATGACCGTAACGGGTCACGACCACGCCCGACAGATCGACATCTGGCCAAGCCCGTTCAACGGCCAGGGCCATCGCGGCGGCGGATTTCCCGGCGCCCACGACGATGCAGCGGCCAGCAGGCTTTTCGGGCAGATGCCGGGCGAGGACGGTGGCGGGATCAGCCGCCGCAATCGCCGCATTCAGCATCCGTCGCAACAGATCTTGCGCGTCCTCCTCCCTCATGGCGCCCTCAGATATTCTCGCCGCGGATGGCGCCGCACACGGCGTCCGTCACCTGTTGCGTGGTGGCGTTTCCGCCGACATCAGGGGTCATCACGCCATCCTCGCAGACCTTTTCGACGGCGCGCATGAGCCGGTCCGCGGCGTCTTTTTCGCCCAGATGCTCCAGCATCTGCGCGGCGGTCCAGAAGGTTGCGACCGGGTTGGCGATGCCTTTTCCGGTGATGTCGAAGGCCGAGCCGTGGATCGGTTCGAACATGGACGGATAGCGACGTTCCGGGTCGATATTGGCGGTCGGCGCCACGCCCAGACTGCCCGCGAGCGCGCCGGCAAGATCCGACAGGATGTCGGCATGCAGGTTCGTAGCGACGATGGTGTCGAGGCTTTGCGGGTTCTTGACCATCCGCACGGTCATTGCATCGACCAGCATCTTGTCCCAGGTCACATCTGGGAATTCCTGCGAAACCTCGGCGGCGATCTCGTCCCACATCACCATGCCATGCCGCTGCGCGTTGGATTTCGTCACCACCGTAAGGAACTTGCGGGGACGTGATTGGGCCAGCTTGAAGGCATAGCGCATGATCCGGGTTACACCGACGCGGGTGAAGATCGCGACTTCGGTGCCGACCTCTTCGGGCAGGCCCTTATGGGCCCGGCCGCCATGGCCGGAATATTCTCCTTCCGAGTTCTCGCGCACGATCACCCAGTCCAGATCGCCCGGTCCCACGCCGGCCAACGGCGACTGGATGCCCGGAAGGATGCGCGTCGGGCGCACATTTGCATATTGGTCGAAGCCCTGGCAGATCGGCAGGCGCAGCCCCCAAAGCGTGACATGATCGGGCACATCCGGCGCGCCCACGGCGCCGAAAAAGATCGCGTCGAAGGCTTTCAGCTGCTCTGGTCCATCCTCGGGCATCAGGGCGCCGGTCTTCTTGTAGCGCTCCGAGCTCCAGTCGAACTCGGTCACGTCGAAGGTAAAGCCTCCGTCGCGGCGGGACAGCGAGTCCAACGCCTGAAGGCCGGCGGCGATGACTTCAGGGCCGATGCCATCGGCGGGAATGGCGGCGATCTTGTAGCTTTTCATGGGTCTCTCCTCATGCGGTTCCGGGCGCCGGCTGGGTCGCGGGGCGGGCCATGGCGGCCCAACGCATCTCCTCCCTCGCGACGCCCTGCGGCGATCACAGGGCGAAACTGCGCCTCAGCCTGCGATTCCGCAATTTGCGTAGAATTATATATGAGAAGGATATAATCTGGCGGAGGAGGAGATCATGGATATTCAGCAGATCAGGTGTTTCCTGGCCGTGGCCGGGGAACTGCATTTTGGGCGCGCAGCCCAGGCCATGGACATGCTGCCCGCTTCGCTCAGCAGACAGATCAGACTTCTGGAGGACCGCTTTGAAACGCGGCTGTTCCTTCGCACAACGCGCAATGTGGCGCTGACTGAGGCCGGCATGACGATACTGGACGACGCCCGCGCCCTGGTCGCACAGGCCGATCGTTTTGAGCAGCGCATCCGCAGCGTCAGGCGCCGTGAGACGGCCGTGCTGAAGGTCGGCGCCATAGACAGCGCGGCAGCCGGATTGATGCCGCAGTTGTTGCAACTGTTGCGGGCACGGCGGCCTGACATCGAAATCCAACTGGTCGAGCAGAAGACCATCCACCTGCTGCCGCGAATCCTCAGCGGCAGCCTCGATATCGCCTTCTGCCGCCCACCAGATATCCGCGATCCAAAGATCCATTTCCAGACCCTGTTCTTCGAAACAGCCATGGTCGCCCTGCCCGTGGGCCATGCACTGGCCGGTTATTCCGAACTGACGGTCAATGATCTTGCCGACGCGCCGTTGATCGTTCCCGATCGCCGCTCTCGCCCGCATTCGCATGACTTGACCATCAAGCTATTTACCGATGCCGGTCTCACCGCACGAATTGCGCAGATCGCCGAGGAAAAGCACACGATCGTCAATCTCGTGGCGACGGGAACGGGACTGGCGATCGTGCCACGATGGGCATCGCGGATCGCTGTGGCAGGCGTCATGTTCGTTCCGCTGGTGCTTCCCGAGGGCACTACACGCGGGAAGCTGATCCTGGCCGCCGCTTGGGCACGTGGCACCCGCGACGATCAGCGCGACGCGCTACTGGCAGTTCTTGACGAAAATCTGCAGGTCATTGAGGACAGCGCCTGACAGATCAGCTCCATCACAAAACCATTGCAGGAATTAATATAATTTCTGGCGAATGTATCGCCGCGAACCTTCCACGTATCCCGGTTTCGACCTGCACCTAAGACACGAGGGGCAGAACCGGAAACCTGGGAGGAAACCATGGACCCTGCAACAATTACCCTGCTGCTACTGCTGTTCGCGATCGTCATGTTCGTGTGGGAGCGGATTCCGCTGGCCCTGACAGCCATGATCGTCTGCGTCGGCCTTGTACTGACCGGCGTGCTTGACGCAGGTGAGGCCTTCGACGGCTTCGTCAACAGCAATGTCATCCTGTTCGTCGACATGTTCATCATTGGCGGCGCGCTGTTCCAGACCGGCATGGCGGCAGAGATCGGCGGTCTCGTCACGCGCTTTGCCAGGACCGAACGGCAACTGGTCGTCGCGATCATGCTGATCACCGGTCTGATGTCGGGTGTGTTGTCGAACACCGGCACCGCAGCGGTCCTGATTCCGGTCGTGATCGGCATCGCCGCCAAATCCGGGTTTGCGCGCTCGCGCCTGCTGATGCCGATTGTCTTTGCGGCGGCGATGGGTGGCAATCTCAGCCTGATCGGAGCGCCCGGCAACATGATCGCCCAAGCCGCGTTGCAGGAGAATGGGCTCAGCTTTGGTTTCTTCGAGTATGCTCTTGTCGGACTGCCGATCCTGCTGGCAGGTATCCTCTTCACCGCCACGATCGGCTTCAGGCTGCTGCCCGATCACAAGACCGAAGAAATGGCAGCCAATAGCCTTGACGAGACCACGTCATCCGTTCCGCAATGGAAAAAGAACGCATCTCTGATCGTCCTGCTCGTCACCATTCTTGGCATGGTGTTCGAGCAACAGATCGGAATCCGCCTTCATATCACCGGTGCCATCGGAGCCATTTCACTGATCCTGTTGGGTGTCATCAGCGAACAGCAGGCCTATCGTTCGATCGACGCCAAGACCATCTTCCTCTTCGGTGGCATTCTGTCCTTGGCTGCGGCGATGGAAAAAACCGGTGCGGGCCAGATGATCGCCGAAACCGTTCTTGGCGTTACCGGCCCCGAGACGCCGATGTTCGTTTTCCTGCTGGTCATCTTCCTGCTGGCCGTCGTGATGACCAACTTCATGTCAAACACCGCGACGACCGCGCTTCTGGTGCCGATCAGCCTGTCGATCTCGACACAGATCGGTGCCGATCCCCGAGCCGTCCTGATGGCTACCGTGATCGGCGGGTCACTGGCCTATGCAACCCCCATCGGCATGCCAGCCAATGTCATGGTCTTGGGGCCGGGCCGGTATACGTTCATGGACTACACGAAGGCCGGTCTACCGCTGATCCTGGTCTCGACGGTTGTCGCAATGATCCTGCTGCCGATCCTGTTTCCGTTCTTCCCGTAGATCGGGTGGCGTTGGGGACGGAGGAAAGACCGCGAGGGAAACTCGCGGTCTTTCTTCGTGTCCACGAAACCGGCAGCAGCTCAGGATTCTACGCAAGCTTGAACGCTGACGAAAAAGCAGCCTAATCATTGAACCAAAAGCTCTCCGGTAAAACCGCATCAGTTCAATGACCACCAGGCAGCCGCCAATGCCTATCTGTCCGAAAGGCTCGGCAGGCGTGTCGGGCCGGAGCAGGTTCTGAACAGATCGCCGAAGCGGGAGATGACCATCTCCCACGATGACATCGTGCGCCTTGAACGGGAAATCCCGCAGGAGTTCGAGCTCTATGAAGGTGCCGCGTAGGACGCGGGGCAAACCGCGCAGGGCTGTTCAGGGGTGGGCGGAGCGCTCTAAATATCTGATTCAACGTGTATTAATTTGTGAATATTCCATAATCTTTGTTATTACGCATAATTTTGTGGCCTCTGCCCCTCTTGGAAAACCGCATTCAGTAGCGATGAATCGAATCTCAGGCTCAGGGATGATCTGATCCAGTTTTCAACACGCAGACCGCGAACGCGGGAAAATTCGTCCGTGTTGTCAGTCACGAGCACCGCACCAATAGCGCCGGCATGAGCCGCGATCAGCAGATCGCTCGGACCAAAGGGCCTCCCGGCGGCTTCAAGCTCGGCACGCATACCCCCTACTCCGCGTCAGCAGGCATAGCCGAGAAGCTGGCCGACCGGCGCGGATGGCAGGCGCGGCACTGGGATCGGAATTGATAATAATTCATAAGTCGCCTATCTTGACCACATGGCGAGATTGGAGAACACGCAATGATCAGCGCAGAATTGGGAAAACCTTTGGAATCCTACATCCAGCGGCTCGTGGAATCGGGCCGCTACGGCTCCAAAAGTGAAGTGCTGCGGGAAGGGGTGCGGCTGGTCGAAGAGCGCGAGAAGCGCCTTGCGGCGCTGGATATGGCCATAGAACGCGGCTTGGCAGATATCGAGGCGGGCCAAACTCATGCAATTGAAGACGTGGCTGTGGAACTCGCGCAGCGGTATGCCTCTGCATGAAGGTCCGCCTATCATCCGAAGCGCGGCAAGATCTGATCGCCATCGGTGATTACATCGCGCGGGACAATCCGCCCCGTGCGCAATCCTTCGTGGCCGAATTGGCTGGCAAATGCGCCAGCCTCGGCCAGATGCCGAAGGCTCACCCTCTGGTGCCGCGTTACGCGCAAAAAGGCGTTCGACGGCGGGTGCATGACAACTACCAGATTTTCTATCGCGCCGATGACAACGAGGTTTTCGTGATCCGTGTGCTGCATGGTGCGAGGGACTACGCTGCTCTGCTGTTTCCCGAGGATGATCCGCAATGATGAACGCTGATTGCCGCAACGAGATCATCGCCCGTCGCGGTGCCCCGGCAACCGAAGCCGAATTGCAGGCCCTGTCGGCGTAGCTCGTCGATTACTTCTCGCGCACCCGGCACGGTGGTGACCTCGACCGCGCCGCTGTTCGCTCGATCCGTGGCCGTCTCGCTCCGTCGGCTAACGCTAGCGCATCACCGGCAACTTCAGCGGCACCGCCGCAAATGCGTCACACGTTGAGTTGCCTGAAACAGGGATCATGGCGATCCCCTGCCCCCCTGCCCCCATGATGCGAGAGCGTTAGACGCTCATGTTGACTGAACGCTCCCGGCAAGATCGAGGATCTTGCGCCAATGGAGCCAGACCCAAAAACTGACATAGGCTGCGGCGATCAGGACGGGGACCGTGGGGTTCATGCCGATCAAGGCCACGAATTGAAGCGGCACAATCGAGATCAGAATGTGCAGTGGTGCCACCTGGCCGACAGCCTGTCTCAAAGCCTCATTGGAGGTGATGCCGCTATAGCTGGCACGCTGGTCCGCTTCCGTCGTTCGCCGCCGCGCCGCCAGTTCACGGGCATCAAGGATCTGGGCCATTTCCTGACCTGCGGCGGTGTCGCTCCCGAAGAGCTCCCGTCCTTCATCCAGCAATTGGGCCGCAGCCTGTTCCCACGCCTCGCATTCCTGATCCAGTTCGTCGATCTCCTTCTGCCACTGCCGATCGCGCGCCGCTCTGGCTTGGGCGGCTTTGCTTTCCTCATCGCGTTGGCGCGCCAGGAACGCCGCAACTTCGCGCTGACTTGCAGTCCTGATCTGAATGGGCCGGGTCATGGCTCGATCTCCTTTCAGATGGAGTTTACCATGTTCGCATCGAGCGAGAAACATTTCATGAACAAAGCCCGCTTTTCTGCTAGAAACCGTGACATGAAGTCCCCTGCCCTTATTGTCCTCAGCCTCCTGGCGCTGTCGACCCTCTCCATCGACCCGGTTGAGCGATTTCCCGAATACGTGCCATGGCTCGTCCCCATCCTGGCGCGGGAAAAGATCGCCGGCCCTGTGACGGATGTGCGCGACGGCGACACTATCGAGGTCCGGGGTCAGGCCATCCGCTTCGGCTCTCTCGACTGCGCCGAACTGGGCACCGCCGACGGGCGGAGCGCAAAATCCGCCATGCAGCAACTGGTCAGGGGTCAGTCCCTCGCCTGTCACGTGAATGGCAGGCGCAGCCATGATCGATGGATCGGAAGCTGCATGTTGCCGGATGGCAAGGATCTTGCCGGCATCATGATCGCGCGGCACATATGCCGCCGCTATTGGTAGGATGCCGGAACCGGCAGCGAGACGTTGAGGATCGAGCGCCGGACCGGCATCGGCCGGAACGTCACTCGGGGTCGGCATCGGTTGCGACTTCCTCCGTCAGTCCCATCTCGTCGGCCCGTTTCCAAAACGCCTCGTGCTGTGCGGAAACTTCCCGCGCACGGGCAAAGGCATCCTGCCGCGCGGCGTCGAGGCAAGCGATGTAGGGCCGGACTTCCGAAAAATACCGTTCGAAGTCTTCCGCCACCAAGTCGGCATATTCCCCGAAAGCTGCGTCGTCGGCCGGCACGAAGGGCTCTTCCGGCGGGATACAGATCGGTGCCTGCGCAAATGCCGGGTGAAAGGACAGAAGCAGGATCGCGGCGGCTAACTTTTCGGGTTTCATGTTCCGTGCCCTGCCCTCTGGCGTTCGCTGAGCCCGATCAGGCTGCGGATCAGGTACAGCTCGCCACGGCGGTATCGTTCCGTCATGGCCCGCAAGTAGCCGCCGGGCTTGAAGATGACATGGCCCGGCTCGGATTTGCGAGCATCCAGGATCAGGATCGACAGCATGGCGCTGTCCTCTCCCATCACCTCGCGCGCCGTGTTCCAGGCATCGGGGCTGATCCCGAGTTCCGGCACCCGCCGCTCGGCAGCCCAGACGAAATCGTGGAATCGCAGATATTCCGGCTCTGCCCGTCCGCTGAGATAGAGCTGCATTTCCGGTGAGGCGAGATCGAAGAGCCTCTGTGGTCCAAGCCGGGCGATAAATTCGCTCTTGAGCGCTCCGCTGGCCGCCCCATCATCTTTTTCTCGGCAATTCGGGCCGCCGTCAGGCGGCACGACATGGGATCTGTCTTGCGCGGGCTTGCCCGCGCTCCGCTTATCCACGGTCTCGTTACAGGATACCAAGGATTCTTTAGTTGTATCTTGTAGATAGGGTCGATTGTTTTCGAACGTTTCACCGTTCGGTTCTTCCCGTTTATCGAGAAGATCCAGCACGGTTCTGCACAGCCTGTCCGCCTCATCCACATGGGATTCGAGTGCGGCGAGGTCCATGCAATGAAGCCGTTCGGCTGAAGGCCACGCCTCCACCTCCTGACGGATCGCTTTGGCCTCCGGACAGTGCGGGCTGATCTCGAACAAACGATCCAGTGCGCAAGTCAGGTGACGCTTATGGGTGCTCCGCTGGCCGCGCAGAAAGATCGCCTGCTGCCGTTCGGCCTTCAATTGGTCATCCAGCGCCATCAGTTCCGCAGCGCGGGCAATCGCTGCGCCGAAGTAAAGCCCGGTTCCCGCCGCCCGCGACCGGCTGCCATTCGCGGCTGTCCTCCGCTCGATCAGCCCGGCGCGTTCCAGCTCGGCGGTGATCACGCGCGTGCGCACTTGCGATCGATCCAGCATCTTTGCCACCTCGCCGGCCGCGGCATAGATGACAGGGGATCTGTCGGGACTGGTCCAGTCACTCGGCCGGGTCATCGACGCCAGGCGTACAAAGGTATTCGCAGCTGCCCGGCCAACGCCCAGATGTGGAGCCACGCGCTCCACCAGGGCCGCAAAGCTGTCCCGCTGCATATTCCCCGGCAGCCTCGGGTGTTCGTCTTCGGTGTCGCGGTAGGCCCGCGTCGCGGCGGGATGCGCCGCCCTCTGAAATGCCATCTCTGTCCTCATGTTTGTTGAGGCACAGGTTCCGCAGGCATATCGGATCTGTTCGCACAGATGCGTTTTTGCTCTTGATTTTCAGGGTTGGGAAGGTAACTATGCTCTTAACGTTAGTGAGCAATGCAGGTCGCCAAACCTGTGTTACGCCCCAAAGCCCCCTCGTGCGGACCCCGTGCGGGGGGTTTTCAATTTCGGGTGATCTGTCTGATTCTGCTCGTGCTCCTCTTTGGGGTTTAAGCGCAAATATGCGGAGAGCGTTATGCTCGGATGGTCAGGCACCACGCAGGCTATCGCTTCGGCACTCAGTATCTGATCCACTCGTATGAGGGTTCGCCCAGATAATCGTGGTGACGCATCAGGATGGCGTCAAAGCTTCCGAAATCGCCGAGGAGCGTCGTACCGGTATGGATCCGCACCTGTTCATCGGCCCATGGTGGAACGGCCAGAGGTTCCACGGACACACGCTGGAAAGTGCCGACAGCATCATAGGAATTACGCACTGCGTAGGCCTCAGACTCCCGCCCGCCGCTGCTGTTGGTCGTTCGCTTCGACAGCTGCCAGACCTCAATGCCATCGCGATACATGCGGATTTCTGGGGAAGGCTCGCCGACATTTCGCGACAAGCCAACGGTACCTCCCATCGGGCAACGCCAGAACTGAACAGGCGGCTCGATCGGCCACGGCGTGATCCGCCGAAGCATCTCGGCATGTGCCCCTGAGCACTCAGTGGATGCAGGAAACCCACCCGCAAGGCAGAGCAATATCGCGCAGTCGATCGGGTAGCCCCCGGCAGGCGCAGCTATGAAAACAGGGAGGCTGACGGAGAGCAGACCCAAGATTGACGTACGGAAAGTGCGTTGAATATACATACTACCTACTCGCAGAGCGATTACGTAATATGATTAATCCACTTTTGTCTGCGAGGCAACGCCCGACTGAGGGTAGACCTTGGGACGAACTGCGACCGCAGGATCGAATCTGAAATTCGCAGGAACCGAGATCTGCGAAATCTCACCCGTGTTCCAGCGGTACACCGCTCGGACAGCAGCACCCTTACGAGATGTCTGGGTCAGTATGGCTTCGCGCCTTGTCGTGTGGTCACCGTGCTTCATCATGCTATCCCATCAAACTTAGGCGTCCAGAACCAGTCAGAATTTGATTTGAGGGCCGCGGTATTCTGCCGCTTCCTCAGCACGCGCTGTGTCTTTGCTAGCGCGCGTTGTCACGATACGATACGAAGAGAGACGAAACATTACGAAATCTGGACCACTATACCTTTGATCAAGAACGGAAAATATTTTTCCCTACCGGATGAATGCGACGATGATTTCAAGTCGCTTTTCATGCGTGTCGCGGCAACCGGCATCGGTCGCCCAGTCGATCACGACGGATGCCCGCAGGGGCCGTGGACGCCCGAGTTACTTGCCGAGGCTATTTCACAGATCGACGCCAACCGTACCGGGATCGAACTGCGGACAGTTCAACTCTGGTTCAAGGACAACGAGAAGGGGATCAGCACGAGCAACATCAGGTGGCTCGCCAGGGTGCTAGGCTGCAACGATCCGGAAGGGTCGAGTGCATGGCAAGTTGCATTGATGAGATCTCAGGCTCGCCTGGCGGCCCGCCGGCATTCGCGCCACCGGACGGACGGCGGGACAGGAAAGGCGCACGTTGATCCACCAGGGGACATCAAGCCCGAACAGGTTCAGGGCGATATTCACCAACCGTGGTTCGATCTCGCTCGCGTCTCGGAGGCAATCTTCAGTCGCGGATCGCCCCTCAACCTGCCCGCCTCGGTCTTCGCCGGCGCCGTCGCGTTGCAGTTCGTGTCATACTTCCTGTCAATCCACAGCGTCACCTATGTCCGCGACGATGGCATCACCAAGCAGGTTGGTTTTCTCTGGGCGCCAAACTGGACCGTCGTTTTCCTCATCTTGATGCCCATCTTCTTTGCTTTCGTGATCGATCAAGTGACAACCTGGAAGAACGAGAACCGCCCTGCACTGCTATCCCGTATCGGTGAGCATGACCGATCTGATCAATGGATGCAGCGGGTCGAGGCATCTTCGTACACCTATTGGGCCGCGTTTTTGCTTTGTATCGGTTTCGCGGGTGTCTTTCAGTGGGTAAGTGTCCGCCTGCTTCCGGTGCTGCATGGTGACGGTGCTTTCGCGATAGACTGGGGATCTCTGGCCTATGTGCGGCCTGACGAGTTCGGGATCTTCAAGCAAGCCGCGTTTACCGGAGCCGCATATCTCTACATGAGCCTGTGCTTCTATCTCTTCATCGCGGGCCTCATCCTGCTATCCAATCTGGTCGATGACTTCGCACATATCTGCAAGGCTTTGGGACCGCAGCCGAGCATCGTGCCCATTGACAGAGCTCAGTCGGCGGGAACTAGGATCATGCGAGGGATCCTCCGTGCTTCGGTCGCCGGACTTCTGGTCGCGATGTGCATGAAGCTACAAAGTCTGTATGTCGTCACTACTGCGCCGAGCGTATGGGGATGGCTCATCTCGGACTCCGGGTCGATCATGACCAGCTTCGGCAACCCGATAGATTGGGGCGACTACAGTATGCCAACCCATTTCACGAGTCTGCTTGTGGCGCTGATGGTGGGAACGGTGTATCTCTACGCCGCCATCCGCATCGGCAACGCAACTCCCGTTCAGGTGCCGTTGGCGAGACCCACGACCGCGGTCTTGTTCCTCGCCCTCGTCTACTTGCTGATCGGTGTCGTGGCTGGCTTCTCGATCTTGCTGGCGATCGCGCTCGCCGTTGCCGTCTATGGCTTCTTCGATCCCTATTTCGGCAGTCGTTACGAGCGGCAGATGGTACGCTTAAATGTATCATAATTGGCTGGACTGCTGGGACGAGCGCCGCGGGAAGCGAAGTGATGATGTAAAGCAAACTACGAATCTGGACCTCCGCTCAGATCTCGCGTTTCCAAAGGCAGAGACTGTGGCCAGTCTCGCTGAATTTCGCGCGCTCGCCGCTGCAGCCGTCGCGGATTCTCCCTCCTTTTACGGTGTAGAAACGGAAGCACCTGCGGCGAGCTGGAAAGACGGCTGGATCAGCTTTCCATCGAGTGTTTGCACCGAAACTCCGGAGAACAACACGGTTCATGCCAAGGTTACGGCAGCCAGGTCATCCGATCATGCCCTGATCGTCTTCCACCACTGGAACGCTACCTCGCGGAACGCGCAGCTTGCTCGTTTTTTTACGTGGCGCGGTCTCACGGTTGTCGAGATGGCCATGCCATATCATCTCGAACGCCACCGCCCTGGATCTAATCACGCCGACTACATGCTCAGCCCAAATCTCGGCCGCACAATCCAGTCTGTTCGCCAGGCCGTGCTAGACGGAAGGCAGCTCGTCGCCTTCTTGCAGCGTCGTGGATACGGCACGGTCTCTGTACTCGGCATCAGCTTGGGGTCCTGGGTAGCTGGCCTGATCGCGGCTCACGAACCCAAGGTCACGAAGGCCGCCTTGTTTCTCACCGGCGGTAGCCTCGCCGATATGGTGTGGACTGGGATTGCTACGCGCCACATTCGCGCAAGCCTCGAAGGCGAGATCGCACTTTGCGAGCTACGCCGCGCGTGGGCGCCGCTCAACATTGAGAGCTACGCTAATAGACTGGCCCGTTCTGGTCTAGAAATCCAGATACTGCTGGCAGAGCGAGACACTGTCGTGGTGCCCGCTTTATCGGAGAGCCTCGTTGCCGAGCTGGACCGATCAGGGGCGCAGTCGCATGTTACGAGAATGAACTGCGGGCACTACTCCCTAACCCTGCCGCCTTACGTCATCAAGGCCGGAATAGGCACCGCGAAATTTCTCAACCGAAAGGTGTGATCTGGATCGACAAGGAAATCGGCACTCCTGTCCATTATCCTTGATCAGTATTAGCAACTGTATCCCTCACGCGGTGGAAGGCTTCCATTTTTGACGGCTTTTACACAGGGCGTTAGCAAGGTTGACCAGTTTCCGGGCAACCGCGGTTATGATGACCTTGTGCGGTTTCCCTACTTTTCGCAAACGATCCGCAAAGGCCTTCATGGATGGGTTGTGATGCGCGGCGACCAGAGCAGCCTGGAACATCACATGCCTCAGGGTACGGCGACCCCCTGCAATGGTCCGCTTCCCGCGGAGGGTTCCACTGTCTTGCGCCACAGGGGCGAGCCCTACGAGAGCTGCAGCCTGTTCGCCTGTTATGGTGCCAAGCTCAGGCATTTCGGCAATCAGCATTGTGCTGGCTACGGGTCCGATCCCGGGGATGGAGCGCAAAACACCAGCGGTCTCTGCCAGCAAATCGTCGCTTGCGATGGCCTGGATGATCCGGTCTTCCAGTTCCTTGATCAGACTGTCGATGCGTTGCTTCAACTCGGTATCGATGCTGTCAAACATCTCTGCTGTGCCAAGCTTCTGATGCGCGCGGATCTGAGCCAGCAGACGTTTCCGCATTTCGACGATCTGGGCCCGCTTTGAGGTCAGAGCTCTGAGTAATCTTAGCTTTTCTGTGGGAAGGCGGCGACCAGCATCGGGTCGAAAGGCAAAGAAGCGGGCAATAAGCTCCGCGTCAATTCGGTCGGTTTTTGCGCGCGTGCCACGGCTTCGTGCGAATGCCTTCACCTGAGCGGGCGGCACTTGTCGGGCGATGACGCCTTCTTCCTCAAGTGTTTCCCAAAGCTGCCATTCCTGTCCGCCGGTCGACTCAAAGCAAACGACGGCATCTCGATCGCGGGCAAGATCCGCGACGGTCGCGTGACCTTCTGGTTCATTCGGCATTCGGCATTGAAGCCCATCGGGCAGGCAATGAAGATCCAGCCAGTCACGGCTGACGTCTATGCCGATAACGCGGCCATGTGATAGATTGTCCATGCTCTCTTCCTTCTGGTGCGCGGTCCTGAATGGCCGCAATCAACTGTCCGAGACGATGAAGAGAGGCGGTGCCGACAGGCTAAGAAGCGTGGTCAAGCCACAAGGGTCAGACGTCGCGCACCACCCCGTCACTGTCCCTGGCCAGGGACAGTGACGGGGTAAGTTTAGCAAAACTCAGATACAGAAGGGTCAGGACCCATTGATTTCTGCGAGGCGGCGTGATTCACGGTTCGAAAAACGAGCGGTGAACATGTCTGATCTCTTCTGGTTGACCGACGCCCAGATGGCGCGTCTTGAGCCCTATTTTCCGAAGTCCCACGGCAAACCCCGCGTCGATGATCGGCGTGTCTTGAGCGGGCTTATCTTCATCAATCGCAATGGGTTGCGTTGGCGCGATGCGCCTGCGGAATACGGCCCCCACAAGACGCTCTACAACCGATGGAAGCGGTGGAGCGACAAGGGCATCTTTGCGCAGATGATGGCTGGCCTGGCAGCCGATCACGGCGAGGAAAAGACGGTCATGATCGACGCGACTTATCTCAAAGCCCACCGAACCGCGACCAGCATGGCCGCGAAAAAGGGGGGCGTGGACGCCTGATTGGCCGAACGAAGGGCGGCATGAACACCAAGCTGCACGCCGTCTGTGACAGTCAGGGACGCCCACTCAATCTTTTCGTCACCGCCGGGCAGGTCAGCGACTACATCGGCGCACGGGCTTTGCTGGGTAGCTTGCCAAACGTGGAATGGCTGCTCGGGGACCGGGGCTATGACGCCGACTGGTTCAGAGACGCGTTGAAAGACAAAGGGATACGCGCCTGCATCCCCGGCCGAAAGCAGCGCAAGACGCCCGTGAAATACGACAAGCGACGCTACAAACGGCGCAATCGCATCGAGATCATGTTCGGCAGGCTCAAGGATTGGCGACGTGTGGCGACCCGATACGACAGATGCCCAAAGGTCTTCCTCTCCGCCATCGCACTCGCGGCGCTCGTCATTTATTGGCTATGAGTCCTGAGCCTAAGATATCGTGACTACAACACCATAGGCTTCTAGCTTAGATTGAGCGGCTTGCACGGCTTCGACTGGAAATCTTTCGGCATGTTCGACTACGATGTATTCTCCAGTAAATTTAGCCGCATCGGCTGCCACCAAAGCCTCGAACCCCGGAGTAACTTTTGGATCAAGGGCCCAGTCAGTCAAGGTTTGCAGAGCCCCCTTGTCCGCGATCTTTCGACGGGTGTAGCTAGCTTGTTGTTTACGACCATGCTTCTCCCTAAGAGCTTCCTCATAAGCGGTTACCGCTTGCCACAATCGTCTTTCAATAGGGTCCTCGTAGTCACGGCCAGATAACTCATATATGCGGATTCGGCACGCATTTGCGATATCCTCTCGCTTCAAGCGAACTGCGTTCGCCAACAACCTGCGAACGGCTTCCACATCGCCGATTTCATCTGGAACTGGATCTTTTGCCAATGAGTGATCTCCCTTGAGTACCTTTAGGAACTTTGTACCAGAAATACACAAACTTAAAGGAAATCTGCGGAGATGTTGACATCCGCTCGTTAGCAGTTGACCAGCGTCGATGATGGGTGTCGCGTAACGCCGGACACCTGCCATGCATCTAGCCAGGGACGAAGGTCGGCTTCGGGCCGTTGGAAAGGGCACCGTACCCAGCAGAGGAATTGCCGGGTACGGTATCGGTTTCGTGGTTTATGCGCTCTTCTTGTCGGCTTGCACCGCCAGATCGATTACGTGATGCACAAGGAACGCCTCTATCAAAGACAGGGCATAATCTCGGTCGATAGGCAGCATGCCCTCGTCCAGCCATCTGTTATCAACATAGTCTTCCGCATCCCAGAAAGCCCGCGTCGCGGTGGGATTGTCCGGCTCGATCCGGTCGAAGACTTTCTCGAAAGTGAAATTGGCGATCTCGATAGCTTTTGCTCGATCAGCAGGCGAGACAGGAAGCGACGTGATCTTGGTATCGACTGGCGCCGCCGTCGGGCAAGAGACAAGCAAGCTCCAACTCGCGAAGCCCTCCTGTTTGGCGATCTGCTTTTGCGCCTCATGGAGCGGGATGCCGCGTTCGCGGGATAGCTCCTTGGCACGGCGCTTTAGAACATAGATAGGCGTAGTTGGTCGGTTCATTCGAAACCCTCCTGGTCGAGCGAATTACACAACCCCTCCTCATGTGTGCTCGAACGGATGGTTCGATTATCAGAGTGCTCTGCATGAAGTGTGCTTTCCCAACGGAGGGGAGAGGCGCGAGCAGCGCCTGTCAAAGATAATACGTCAGTTTCGCTGAATGACAAGAGAAAGGCGCTGACATATCAGCTCGGGGAAGAGCGGTCTGTTTGAAGGCGATTCAGAGTTTCGATGCGCTGCGCCAGCATCAATCTCCGGTTCAGTGAAGCAGCGTTGTAGGTGGGTGACACGACGAACGGCAGGAATGGGCCGTCCTTGCATCGCCAGGCGCGCCTGATAATGCCAATGCAGAACCGCATCCGAGGTCGGCAGTGAGCCCCTGTTTACCGATGCTGCGCGTCGTCCGGATGTCGGCTTGCCTGAACCTGGCTAAAGACGTCACAGAACCAAAACGGGTTTCGCCAAGGGTTTGTGGCACAAGATTTTCTTGCGATCTCGGCAACATGCGGTCGCGCGCCAAAAACGCTCGTGTTTGGCCCGCAGGTTCTGGCAATGGGTTTACGTCTACCCTACTGCGAAAACACGAAGTCATGCTTCGGCTTCAGCCTTCGATGCGAACCAATCGAACGCGGCTTGGGCTGACGGCCTGCGCTTTTGACTGCGCGCGGCCAGCAAGTAGAAATCTTGCTCTCCGGAAAGGGCCTCCGGGTGGATCTGCACAAGGCGCTTTTCAGCGATGTCGCGGCGCACGAGAAAGCTGCTGACGAGGGCCGTGCCTTGGCCCGAGAGGGCCGCGTCTATTGCCAAGGCAGTCTGACTCAACCGTAGGCCATGCCCACCCCGATTTTCGACTTTGAGCTGCTTGAGAAATGCGGGCCACAGATCATGTGCATCGTGCAGTTTCGGCAGATGTGACAAAGTCTCCAGGTCGAGCGGCATGCGATGCTCCGCTACGAGCGAGGGTGCCGCGACCGCGATGACTTTCTGTCGGAACAGTCGAACGACTTCCAACGCCGCGCCGAAAGGCGGCTTGCCTTGGCGAATGGCCAGGTCGATCCCGTCCCCGTGAAAACTGGACGCCCTTTCGGTGGCGAAGACCGCCAAGTCGGCGTTCGGGTGTAAGGCCGAGAAATCCGGCAGGTTCGGGATTAGCCACTTCGCCGCGAAGGTCGGGGTCACGCTGACCAGCACCTTGTCCGGTTCCGGGCGAAGGGTCTCGGTGGCCGCGCGCAACTCGTCGAAAACGGTGGCAACGCGGGCATGATAGCCGCGTCCAGTCGATGTAAACGCCAGCCCTTTCGGCAACCTGTCGAACAGCGGCACTCCCAGTTGCGCTTCAAGCTGGCGCACCTGCTGCGCCACTGCCCCCTGTGTAACTCCCATCTCGTCGGCGGCGGCCCGGAAGTTGAGATGACGGCCTGCCGCATCAAAGGCACGCAATCCATTGAGGGATGGAAGCTGGGTCATGGTGAGATAGTAATCCTACTGGCACGCAACATCAATTCTGGCGCGAAATCCTATCAACGGTTGTCTAAATTGAAGTCAGAGCAATGATGGAGCACGCGATGTCAGTAGAAAAGGTAGCACTGGTCACGGCTGGCGGCAGTGGCATGGGGGCGGATGCGGCCCGCCGGTTGGCGGCGGATGGGTTCAGGGTCGGCATCCTATCGTCATCCGGCAAGGGTGAGACGCTGGGTAAGGAACTGGGCGGTTTCGGCATCACCGGGTCGAACCAGGCGTTGGACGACCTTGCCGCACTGGTGGAAGGAGCGAAGGATCGCTGGGGCCGGGTGGATGTCCTGGTCAACTCCGCCGGGCATGGCCCGAAAGGCCCCGCGCTGGAAATCTCGGACGACGACTGGCACACGGGGCTGGACGTCTATCTTCTGAATGTCATCCGGCCCACACGGCTGGTCACGCCACTGATGCAGGCGCAGGGCGGCGGGGCGATCATCAACATCTCGACCTTCGCGGCCTTCGAACCCGATCCGCTCTTTCCAACCTCCGGCGTGTTCCGTGCGGGCCTGGCTGCGTTCACCAAGCTCTATGCGGACAAATATGCGGCCGAGAATATCCGCGTGAATAATGTCCTTCCGGGGTTCATCGACAGCCTGCCGGAGACCGAGGATCGCCGCGCGCGCATCCCGATGGGGCGCTACGGATACGCGGAGGAGGTGTCATCCCTGATCTCGTGGCTAGCGTCCGAAGGGGCCGCCTACATGACCGGCCAGAACCTGCGGATCGACGGAGGGCTGACCCGTGCCGTCTGATGTCACAGTGACTGCGCCAGCGGCAGGGCGCATAGCCTTCACTATAAAATGGGTCGCGTCGATCATCCAGATTATGGGTTGCACGGCAACGGCTTTCGGATGGATACCTTGGAACCTCTATCTGTTCCTCGTCGGCGTCCTTGGCTGGTTCGCCGTCGGCGTGCTCTGGAACGACAGGGCGATCATGCTGATCCCTCTGGTCGCCCTCGGGGCCATGCTCGCCGGGATGAGCAGCAGCTGACCGCCGAGGACTGAACAAGGATTGCCAAAACTCAGCGTTTCTTTCACAGGCAGAATCGACCGTTTTTGACCCATAGGTTCTGACAGGGGGTTTATGTCCGGTATAGCCGCACAGGACTTCCCGCCGCTCTCGCGATGATGCCTTTCGCTTCGAGGTCAAGCTGCACGGCCTTGAGCCACCACCCCGCCTTCGCACCGCCGGGAAACAGGTCCTGATCAAGGTGAGGCAAGAGCGCTTCTTTTGCTTTGGCAACCTTCAGGCCCGGCGGCACATCGGGCAAGATAGGGAGCAGAGCGTTTCGCATGGCCTCGTATTTTGCCCGATCCAGCCGCTCCTTGCGGCCCGTATTCGGGTTTTCGACTTCAATCCTTTTGTCAGTCATTCAGAGTCCTCCTCACATCGGCCACGGGTGGATTGCGAAAGCCCATCTGGACCCAGGCCCAGAAAAGACGCCCCATGAAACCTGCAGATTGGGTTTTGGCATTTGGTAGATCGTCCGAAAGCGTTCCCGAGGCGTCCTTGGTCATTGTGCGCAGCTCCGGCCGCGGCGCTTCACCCTGGGGCCAACGAGCGGCATAGACGCTGATCCAATGCCCACCTTTGAACTCCAGCCACATGGGGGCATTGCAACACGTCGCGACGATGCGCTGCGTGGAAGCGTCATCACTCAGGCGGAACGAGGCCAGATGCGCTTCGCCCTTCACCACTTTGGCTTTGTCCTTCCGTTGCAGGACGAAACGCGTGCCGCTATTCGGTTCCGTCACCGGTGCCGCAAATCGCTCTGCTGCCGCTCGGCAGGAGGTGCAGTGGCATTCGGCTGCAAGGATTGGTGGACCATCGAGATCAAGCGCCGCGGCACCACACGAACAGGTCACGGTCGTCATGCGGGCACCTTGTCGAACGCCGCGCGCATGGTAGCGATGTCGATCTTCTTCATGCCCATCATGGCAGCCTGCGCGCGACCGGCGGCCTCGCGATCCGGGTCCGACAGCATATGGGTCAGCGCGGTCGGCACGATCTGCCAATGCACGCCGAAGCGGTCGCAGAGCCAGCCGCAATTCCCTTCGCTGCCGCCCTCGGTCAACGCGTCCCAAAGCCGATCTGTCTCGGCTTGATCGAGCGTGGCGACGGAGATCGAATGGTCATGCTTGGGCGCGAAGGCCTTGTTGCCGTCCATGAGCATGTAGCGGGTGCCCATGCAGGTCCAGAGCACCATCGCCATGTTCGGGCCGATGGGCTGGACGTGATCGACGCGCGTGTCGGGGAGGGTCGCTGCATAGAAGCGGGCGGCTTCTTCGGCCCCGTCCTTTAGAAAGATGCACATGCGTGACCTGGGTCGGTCGGTCATTTGAGGCCTCCTGTTGATTGAGTGGCGCTGACACCAAAAAGGTGATGGACGTAGCGGTCGAGATGATCCAAAGCCTCGCGCGCGAGCTCCGGGTTGTTGCCAGCTTTGGCGAGGATAAATCCGCCCTGGATGACGGTCTGAAAGTGACGGGCAAGCGAAGCCGGTGACCATCCTTCGGGCGTAATGCCGCGATCCTCAGCGGCGGCGGCGATGTCAGCCTCGAGCGTTTCGGCATGACCGAAGATGCTGGCCCCTGCCGCGTCGCGAATGTCCGGCGCAGTCGTGTGAACCTCTTGTGTGAGGGTTCCGACCAGGCAGGTGAATTCGGCTAGCTCGCCTGCGATGATCTCGCGGCGAAAGGCGATGTAGGCCAGCACCCGGTCGAGTGGATCGGCGGGCGCGTGATAGGGGGCACTCGCGAAAAATGCCCTTGTGGTCTCTGCCCAGAAATCCGCTGCTGCGACGCCGAGTGCGTCCTTTGATTTGAAATGATGGAAGAACGCCCCCTTCGTCACATCAGCGGCTTTGCAGAGATCGTCGACGCTCGTGGCTGCAAAGCCTTTGGTGCGGACGATATCCCTAGCTGATTCTAACAGTCGCGTGCGGGCATCGCCGCGTTCTGGAGAGTGCTTGGTTGGGCGTGGCATAGCAAATAGATACCAACCGGTTGGTATCGTGTCAATCTAAAATGCTTACATATCAAAACTCAACCGTTTCTGTCACCGGCGGAAAGGACCGTTTACGCTACACCGGAAGCTGCAGTTCGTGGAAGGTCAGCTTGGCCCCGCCGGTTTGGGGAAGCTGCGCCGTAGCGATGGCTTGGCTAGCGAATATCCGGAGAGGGCCGAGACAGAGCTCTGTAAATGCCTATGGGCAGAATGACGCGACAGACTGGTTGTTGCGCCGAAGCGCGGTCAGCGCCGCGCCCAAGGCAACAATCTATGATGCGATGTGCAGCGCGTCTTCGTCTCCACCCTATAGCCCTTAGGCGGTGAGGAGGGCGTAGCTGACTGACACCCAGCCCAAGGCGACTGCGCCAACTCCCAGACCGACCCCCATGAGGATGATCGCGTCGGACACACAGGCGGGAAATTCGTTCCTCGCCACCAGAGGATCGCAGACATTCTGCAGTGCAGACAAAGCCATCTTTGCCAGATGCTCGCCTTGACGGTTTTTCATCAGAAACGCAGCGAACCATGGGCGAGCATTCGGGCGACTTTGCGACACCTATCTGTCCGAAAGGACAGCTATCCAAAATGTCAGGATGACGCGCACGTCAGGCGCGAGTAACTACTGCCACACAACCGGCAAGCTTGTGTGGCCGGCGGTGTAGCACAACCTGAGTGTTAGGGTTAGTTAGTGATGCTTGTTCAACAGTCTTTTCAACAGTCTTCCTTCTCCGCGAGTTCTTTTTGTCATGTTGCTGATACCTTGCAGGCGGGCAGGTATCACCGCCTGGTCAAGAGGCCGCTCGATTGCCTTCTGGTTGCGATGGCATCCCCTTTCATCATTCCGCTGATTTTCGTGCTGGCATTGCTAGTCATGTTTGATGGCGGCAGGCCCTTCTATTCGCAGTTGCGCGTCGGTCGAGGCGGCCGCACCTATCGTATGTGGAAACTGCGCAGCATGGTCGTCGATGCGGATGATCGGTTGCGGTTACGCCTCGAGACCGATCCAGCGGCGCGCGACGAGTGGGACCGGACGCAGAAACTGCGGAACGACCCCCGGGTAACGCCATTCGGCCGGTTTCTGCGCGCCTGTTCGATGGACGAACTGCCCAGCTTTGGAACGTCCTTCGCGGCGATATGAGCCTGATTGGACCGCGCCCGATGTTGCCGGAACAGCAGGAGATCTATCCCGGCAGCGCCTATTATCGCATGCGTCCTGGTCTCACTGGCCTCTGGCAGATCTCGGCGCGCAACAGCACATCCTTTGCCGCTCGTGCAGCCTACGACGACCTTTATGAGCAACAGTTCAGCATGGCTCAGGATTTCAGGATCCTGATGCACACGGTGTCAGTGGTGCTGCGCCGCACAGGTTGCTGATGATCGAAGCTGAAGATCTCGCATTCGTTCACGCTGGCTGAAATTTGGCATATTAGCAAAGGTGTCGGACTCAGCAGCGATGGCGAGGAAAGCCATCGCGGAAATTCGGTCCCGCCGCCACGAGAATGGCCGCTTGCGTGTGTAATGGTCAGTAAGCCGCGGTGATCGGGTAGCCTTTGACGATGGAGTCGAGCAGCGCCGCGGTCTTCTCGATCGGCCAGACGAACTCCCGCTGGAACTTGGCGATTTTGATGATGCCCTTTCCGTCAGCAGCCGGGACGCGAGGAGTTTCGCAGCGGCAATGTCACCCGCCGCGCCGTCCCCACGCAGCAGCACCTGGATGGCTGCGGCCTGCATCAGGTCGTACGCCATCCGCCAGTCCCAGGCGCCGCCGGCATCACTGCCGTGTAACGTCTCGTGCATGATGCGCGCGAGCGCTGAGCTGCGCAGGGGTTGATGGTCGATCTCCGCGCCGATCTGCTTCAGGGCAGAGACGAGATCAGCGTCGGAGATTGAGAAAGCCGGGTTTGCGGTTTGGGTCTAGACATGGGGGTTTCCTTTGGATCAGGGTCTGAGTTCCAAAGGACAAAAAGCCCGCTCTACACTTTGAACGCGTAGAGCGGGCAATTTCTTAGCGGGGGGCCTACACGCCGATCATGGCCACTGCTGCGCAGCATGAAGAATGCGCAAAATGGTCACAAACTCAGGGCTTTCAGCATAAACCACGATGTAGTTTGGCCGAACAACCATCTCCCGGGTCCCATCGACACGGCCCGCGCCGTACATATGAGGACGTTCTGGAAGGAGGGACGTCTTGTGTTCAATCTCATCTTTGAGAACTTGAGCGGCATCCGGGTCGTCGTCGGAAATGTAGTCAATGATTGCCAACAGGTCCGCGATGGCCGTGGCTTTCCATTCAAGATTTGGCAAGGCGCTTCCCGTCAATCAATGCCTGGGCGTCTTGCATCACCTTCGTATGGGGCGTTGTGGGCCGTGGATCGTCCAACGCTTCCTGTACCTTCGCCCGGAACCAGGCGTCATAGGCATCCGGATCAGCAGTCAATCCGGCAGGCAAGCCGCCTTCTGCGGCCACGCGGGTCAGAAGAATACGCACCGCGTCGGAGAGCGTCAGACCGACGCCCGCAAGTGCGTCCGAAGCCTGTGCTTTCAGCTGATCGTCAACACGGACATGAAGCATGGATGTCTGGGCAGGCATGATGGTCCTCCAGTTGATGGGAATCATGTATCTCATTTGCGATACAGCTTCAAGTCGGCAGTATGTGCGCGCGTGGTTCCGTGGTGTTGTCTCAGCGAGAAACTCAGCCACCCTGACCCGCCAAAAACTCCGCCAGCACAGGACTGGCCTCGCCCTTTGCAGAGCTGAGCAGCTCCGAGCAGGCCCTGGGCCACGGCAAGGCTTCTAAAGGTCGCTTACCGGTCAGGCACCGCGTCAAGGGACATCTCGAACCGCTTGTCCTCCGCCGCAGCTTCTTTCAAGAGCGCGTCGAGATCGTCAGGTGGATTGCCATCTTCCAGCATCCCTTTGAACGTCGCATAAGCATCCGTCTTGCTGCCGTAGGCGCGCAGGGTCTTGTCGTCGTTCACCCATGCCACCACGATGATCTTCGCATCGCTGTTGAACCGGTAGAACAACCGATACTGCTGGAAGAATTTCGCCCGGAACCAGTGCTTGCGGTGATCGCCGAGTGTGCCGCCTTGCCGGAAGGCGGCGGCACCGGGATCTGCCGGTATGGCCTCGGTGACCAGCTTGAAGATGGCGGCCAGCCGCTTCGCGCAGTTCTTCTTCTGCCAGGTCTTGGGATCGCGCGCCCTACGTGTCTCAACCTCCTCGATCAGCCCTTCGAGCTGGTCCAGAAAGAGCGGATGCCCATAAATCGACCATCCGTTTACGACAAGGGGCGCTTGGGCGGCCACGCTATCGCCGCTCATTCATCCTCGCGCGATAGCGGCGCATCGAGATCGACGTCAACGTCTCCGACCAGAGCTGCAAGACGGTCATGCAAAGCCCCATCGAACGCCCGAATGCGGTCTGGATGCGCCTTGATATCGGCCTCGACAAAATCGAGAAAGACTCCGAGCACGGGATCTTCCTCGTCGCTGCGCACGGGCTCGATATAGACCCTGCCACTCGGCTCGGTGCAGTAGCGAATCTGGTCGCCCTTGCCCAGCTTGAGCTGTTTGCGCACACCCGCCGGCACGGTCGTCTGATACCGATCCGTGAGTTTCGAGACATCTTGTGCGAGCGCTGTCATGGCAGTCTCCTGAAAGAAGAGGGTCTTTGCTGTCCACCGACAGGTAATGCATTTGCATTACCATGTCAAGGTAAGCCGCAGGATCTGCTCTCGCCGGGCGGGTCGAGCAACCCACCGGCGCAGCCCCTATTCTCGCGCCGCAAAATACTCCGCCAGCACTGGGCTTGCCGCACCCTTCGCGGAACTGAGCAGCTCCGAGCCTGCAAGCGGGGCCTTCGAGAGCCGCACGAGCCCGCCAGTTTCCTCGATGCGGTAGCAGCGGCGTTTTTGCCGCCCCCGCCTGTAGTGCGTCGCGGTGACGATCTGGCAGGTGCTGCCATCGGTGAGCGTCACAGGGGTGACAAGCCTGATCTTGTCGCCTTCCTCGTAGTCCGGGATCGCAGCCCAATCCCGGCAGCGCTGACGCCAGCCATGACGGACGGTGTAGGCCTGCAGATAGCCGCCGTCTTTCGCAAGCGCCTCGAAGACCTCGCGCTGCGCCTCCTGGCTCGGGTGCTCGGCGAAGGCTTTCATCGTGTCGGGCGTGCTCGTCTTGGCGCGGGCCGCAGCGCGAATGTCAGGATGGATGAGCCCATAGCGCAACCGGCCTTTCACGGCGGCAACCGTCGTGCCGAATGTCTTGGCGATCGTCTCAGGCGTCTGGCCTGTCTGACGTCAGCGCCTGCCCTTTCGCCGCCCTCGGCGCCGACGATTTCGAGCCGTGCATTGCGATAGCCCTCCCGCGCGATCCAGACCTCGGCCGCGGTGATCGACTCCGCCAAATGCAGCAGCTCGGTATTGCCACCGAAGTCGAGGAGCACGCGGACCTGCCCAGGCTTCGGTGCCTCAGCCACCTCGAAGATCAGACGGCTGTCCGCCGAATGGCTGCGCATGATGGTGACGAGGATCACCCCGTCCGAAGAGAAGTTCCCTTCATGCAGCGTGAAGGAGCCCGGAGCGGTTCAGGTCGGATACGGTCGGGGCGGCTCCTTCTTCACGAGACGGTCAACGTCGTTCGATCTCTTCCAGGCGGCAAGCTTCTTGGTGAAGCGTGCCGGCGGCTTCGAACTGCCGTCGGTATAGCGGATCAGCGCCCCAAGGGGAGCTGTGACGATGATGGTGGTCGCAGACATGATTCCTCATCCCGAATGCGAGTGTTCGCATTCAGCATATTGATATTGCTGGCTTTTGTTGGAATGAGGGCGGGTTTCCCCGCCCCCGGATGGCTCAGATCACTCTGCGGCCATCATCGACGCGGGGTTCTCCGGCAGGTTGGCCGTCAGGAAGGCGGGGAGATCAATGTCGTCGGGCGCGCCCGCATCTTCCCCCTGCCCTTCTGCAATCGCCTCGCCGTCGCATGCCACCAGATCGGCCCGGCGCAGGACCTCGGGCAACCAGCCGGTGCCCTTGAGGAGTCGCTCGGCTTCGGTCGCCATCTCACCCTTCTTCAGGTGGTCGAAAAGCTGCGCGGTCCCCTCCCCCTTAGCCTCGCGCACGGCTTCGAGGATCCGGGCCTTCGGCACGCGGTTGAGATAGCCATCGACCGTCGGCTCCCAACCTGCCTCGACCAGGTCGAGATCCACCGCGCGCGCCACGAGATCGGCATGCGCCATGCGGCGGGTCAGGCCGCTGGCGGAGATGCCCGCACCGTAGGGGTTCACCTTCACATGGAGCGCGTTGATCCCGAAGCTTAGGCAGTGCGCCAGCAGCGCCAGACGGCTGCCCTCGTCGAGAACGGACAGATAATCCCAGAGCGCAACATCGTCGTCGAGCGGCAGATCGGCCTCCCAGGCGGCTTGCCGTTCGTCGACCAGCTTGGCCACGACGCTGTCTTTCAAATCGGGCGCCTGCGCCGACATGTAGACATGGCGCACCGATGCCTCGAGACAGCTGCCCGTCGCAGAGGAGGTGCGGAAGGTGTCCGTCACGAGCTTCAGGAGCAGGAGCGTCAGCGCGACGTCCGGCGAGCGCCCGATGGCCTCGCGCAGCGCGAGTGTCCGATGGGCGGTCAGTTCCATGACCAGCCGCTCAGGCAACGGCTTAAGCGCCCCGTCGTCGTCCTCCTCGCACGCATCCGCGCCGATCGGTTGCCCGTCTGAGGTGATGACGGTGCCGCCCCCGGACGTCACTGACGGTTTCCAGCTGGAACCGCCGACATCACCCCCCTGCCCCATGATATCCGCAGCATCACCATCCTGGACCGCGGACTCCTCACGCGGCTCGTCTTCGGGCCGGACATAGCCGCGATAGACCGCAATGCTGCCATCCCGATCCAGCGTCACGAAGACGCCCGCGCGCCCGACCTCGGCCGGGTCGTAGATCAAGGGCCGCTGTTCGAGCGCTTCCATCGCCATCTCGAGCTGCCCGAGCTGCGCGTCGATCTCCTCGGGATATTCGTCCTGACCAGAGTATTCCTCCTCCAGCGCACGATACTTGGCGAGAAGCGCGGCGTGAGACGCGCTTTCCTCGTCGGTCATCTGTGCGGGATCACCGGCGAGACGCCGCAGACCGTGGCTGTAGCCATAGGGCAGGTCGGTCGCCACCTCGATCCACTTCCAGCCCTCCGAGGCCAGCGCCTCGGCTTCGGCCTGAAGCTTCTCGGTGACCAGCCGGTCGAGCAGAGCAGGGTCCTCGAGCCAGCCACCGTCATCGCCCTGGAAGAGATCACGCAGCACGACACCGCCCGCCGCCTCATAGGCATTGACACCCACAAAGACCGCGCGGCGATCCGAGGCCCGGACCGAGGTTTCCGTCAGCATGCGCCGGATGGCGTAGGGCTCTTTGTGCCAGGAGCTCTTCACCGCATGCCAGACCTGCTCCTGACGCGCGTGAAACGGGTTCACCGTTAAGGTCATCAGTTGTTCCAGCGTCATGCCATCCTCGGCATATACCTCGAGCAGGGCAGGGACCACGGAGGCGAGCTTTAGGCGCTGCTTCACGATCTGCGGCGACACGAAGAACGCCGCTGCGATCGCCTCTTCGCCCTGACCATTCTCGCGCAAAGCCACGAAGGCGCGGAATTGATCCAGCGGGTGCAGGGCGACGCGCTGCATGTTCTCCGCAAGCGAGTCATCCTCGGCCAGAATCTCGGAAGCGGCATCCCGAACGATGCAGGGGATCGGTGCGGTCTTCGCCAGCCGCTTCTGCTTCACCAAGAGCGACAACGCCTGGAAGCAGCGGCCACCGGCCGGGATCTCGAACATGTTGGTCTCGACACCATCGGCATCAAGCACCGGCCGGACATTCAGGCTCTGCAGGAGCCCGCGGCGGGCGATGTCCTCGGCCAGTTCTTCGACCGAAACGCCGGCCTTGATGCGACGCACGTTGGACTGGCTCAGCACGAGATTTTTGAAGGGGATATCCCGCGATGGGGACAGGACGACGTTCTGGGTTGCTTTCGCCATCAGATCTTCTCCACGACGGGCGCCGGAAGCCACTCTCCCGATCTCACTTCCCGTCACCCCTCAAACCCCCAACCTTTTCCTCTCGAACATCCTGTTGCTGCCTAGAGCCGACTTAACAGCTGTTAAGGCATGACACGCGAGCCATGGACGATCTGCACTTAACAGCTGTTAAGCCGCACTCCGCCGACCGATCAACGCCATGACCATCGGCCCGCAGGAAAACTCGCCGGCTGCGGCCTTGGATGTCAGCGCGCGAAGATAGCCACCCGGCGAACGGATGTCGGCAAAGCGCTCCAGTATGGCGACAACGACGATCGACGCCTGCTCGGGGCCCATCAACCGTTGCGCTTCTTCCCAGGCGGATGCACTGATCCCCATGGCAGGCCGGACGTGGCAAGCCGCGTCGAAAAGCTGGTGCCAGTGCCGGATATCGCCTTGGTAAAAAGTTTTGAGGGAAGGGCAGGCGGCAAGTACTAGGTGGAGCGGGATTTTTGGGACTTGTCGTGTGTCCGGCTCTTCAACGTGAGCAACAGGCGCATCCGTATCATCATCTCGCGTGTCGGCCGACGCCGTGCCTTTTTCTAAGGCGGGTTCAAGATCTATAGATTCTTTATTTGAATTATGATGGTGACGATCAGAACAGGCATCATTGGTGTTCATCTCTTCTGTTTCAGGGCCATCAATGACGTTCCGCGCCTGGTCGAGAAGGGCTTCAAGTTCGACCCGATAAGCCGCAAGGTCCTCAAGCGACAGCTTGCGACGAAGGGCGCGTGCCGTGAGGGCGGCCGTGTCGCGCAGCTGATCCCAGAGGCCAAGGCCAGGCCGGATCTCCTCTCCGAACTCCGAGAGGGCCGCGAGATCGCGCCGCATGAGGCTGACGACCTCCCTCAACCGCCTGACACGCTCCTCGGCCTCACGCACGGCCTCTGCGGCCCGCGCGATCTCCTCGGACCGGCAGTGGAGCGGCGAGAGGTCGAAGCCGAAAGCCACACGCTCTTCGCCGTGCTTGCGGACATAGCGCTTCCCGTTGGGGCTATCGCGCCGCATGAGCAAGCCTGCCTCGACCAGGCGCGCCAGGTGACGGCGCATCGTGGAGCAAGGCATGCCGTTCAGTCGCTCGCAGATCGCCTTGTTGGAAGGGAAGACGACCATCTCGGTGTTCCCGCCAAGTGCATCATCTGGAAAGAAGCTGAGCAGCCCTTGGAGAACCGTCAGATCGCGCTCGGAAACCCCAAAGGCAGCCTGCGCCTTGGACAGCTCGCGCAAGAGCTCCCACTTGTTGACGGGCTTGCCAGGAACGGACGCCTCGGGTCGCTCGACTACGCGCAGATGGGCGTGCGAGATCGGCCGCATAAACGGCGAAATCGGTGTGTACTCCATGTTTTTAATTCACGAAGGCAAAATTTCCCTGGCCCGCGAATCGCTTTGCGCTTGCGGGAAAGGGGCCAGATCGCTACACTCAGAGGTGCGAAAACTGAAGTTTTGTAGCGGGCTGGTCCCGTGCGAAACCTAAGAAAGGTCTCGTGAAGCTTGCTTCTCGGGGCCTTTTTCTTTTCTGCCTGTCTCGTGCCTCCTTTGTTTGTTGCTCTTCCTCAGTCTTCCGAACGCTTCCAGCGCTCGTGAAGCTCGGCGATCAACTGCGGGGCATGGCCCTCCAACCAGCTGACGAAATCACTGTCCTCGGCCTTCAACTCGAGCTTGAGTTGCTTGCCACGACGTCCAGTAGTGACAGTGGCTGCACCGACGCCCGGAATGACCGTGCCAGGCTGCCCGCGAGGGCGAGACGAGGACGCAGTCTGTTCAGGCTTTCCTGCAGCGGAGAGGACGGCCAAGAATGCATTATCGGATTTCTCGTTTATCCCACCTTGGTGGGTGGTCTTCGCCTCACCGGCCAAAGCGGCAAGCCGTTCGCGATCGACATCTTTAGACCCAAGCAACTTCTTGAGCTCTTCCCATCGGGGCCTTCCGATGCCCGGCGCCGCGCCAATGGCCAGGATCAAGTCCTCCCCCACGGTGCGAACCACGCTTAACAGCTGAGAAACGCCTGCTTCAGTCAAATTGAGAACCTCCGCGACACCCTTGTTTGTGCGTTCAGATGCGCTCAGATGGTCACCGTCCAGCAAGGCGGCGGCGACAAGCGCGCGTTCGATGAAGCTAAGATCCCGACGCTCCTGGTTCTCCAAAAGCTGATCGCGAAGCGCCTGATCGCCCTCCATCTCCGTGACGATGGCGCGGACCTTTATGCCGAGTTCTCTGCAAGCTTCCAGCCGACGACGGCCATAGATCAGGCTGTAGCGCTCACCCTCAAGCGGCCGGACAAGGATCGGCACGCGCTGGCCATTCTTGGAAATCGAGGCTTTGAGACCCTCGGTCTCGATCTGCAAACGGTCATCGAGCCGACCTGCGGTCTCGATTTGGTCAGGCTCGATTTCGAAGACGCCGCCGCGCAGCCTGCGCCCTTCCAGTGCGTCAGGCGCATTGCGCAGGGTCTGCAACGGCATCCCGAGTTTAGGCTTTCTTGCCATTTCGGCCCCACGTGTTCTGGATGATCTCAGCGATCTCGTCGTTTACAGCGTTCATGGACTCGATTGCGCGGTCGAATGTCTGACGCGTGAAGTCCTTCTTGTCGGCCTCATAGAGCGTCTGCTTGGTCAGCCCCGCGTCAGAGATAGCCGTCGACTCAACCATATGGTTGGTGAGGACTGACCTACCGAACAGTCCACGGATAAAGGCAATGACCTCGGTCTGTGGGGCATCGCCCACCTTGTATCGGGTCGGTAGGAACCGCAGCCAGTCGAAACGAAGATTTGCACCGGCATCCCGGATGACACCGAGCAGATCAGCGGTCATGCGCAGGAACTGCGACATGGACATCAAATCGAGCATCTGCGGGTGAACGGTTACAAGGACGCCGGAGGATGCCGACAAGGCGGACATGGTCAGGAAGCCGAGCTGCGGGGGACAGTCGATGACGACGACGTCGTAGTCTGCTTCGACACTGTCGAGCGCATCACGCGCCCGCGCGAAAAAGGCGCGCGCACCACCTCGCTGAATGGCGGCCGGCGTCTCGTGCTCGAATTCCATGAGTTCGAGGTTGCCGGGAATCAGATCAAGACCGCGGATGTATGTCTTGCGGATCACATCCGAAATCGGAACCGGCTCATCGTAGCGCACCGCGTCATAGAGGGTCCCGCCCTCCATCAGGTCCAATTCAGGCTGGATGCCATGCAGCGCGGAAAGGGAAGCCTGTGGATCGAGGTCGATCGCAAGCACCCGATATCCCTTGAGCGCCAAGCGTTGCGCCAAGTGCGCCGACGTGGTTGTCTTGCCGGACCCACCCTTGAAGTTGACGACAGAGATAATCTGAAGCTCATCCCCGCTGCGACGTCCCGGTACGTAGGTGCCAGGCTTTTTTGCATTTGCCTCAAGGGCGTGGCGGATGTCCCAGACATCATCCAGCGTATACCGACGGTGACTTCCCGCAGTCATTTCGACCTCAGCGATCTTTCCTTCTCGATGAAGCTTGCGAAGATAGGTATGGTCGACCCCAAGCAACTCCGCCGCTTCACCGCTGGTCAGGCTGCGCATGACCTTCTTGGCGTCGGGGGGGAAGTGAGCCGCGCGTTGCGCGTAAAGGTTCGACGCGAGAAGCTCTGCGTAGTGCCCGATGGCAATGTCTAGGTCCTGCTCAGCGTCGCTCATCTCTGCCTCGATCCGTGGGCGCGATTTTTATGTGACCACGCGGTATTTTTCGAGACTATTGCCCGACATGCCAGATTCGCGCAAGCTCTTTCTAAATCTGGTGTCAGTAGCTGCGTCGTGCACAAGCGTGGCTACGGTTTGGTGGCAGGCTTGTTCTTGGAGCCCTTTGGATATACATTACACAGGGTATATCCACCTAGGAGGCCATGATGCAGGTCGCAAAATGGGGCAACTCGCTTGCCGTCCGTCTGCCCGCGGAGCTTGTCCGAGAACTTGGCTTGAAAGAAGGCGATCAGATCGACCTGGTCAAGGACGACGGCCAGGTGAAGGTGAGGCGCCTCGCGCGGGCGGACGAGGTACTGACCGGTCTGCGGCGCTTCCGGGGCAAGCTGCCTTCTGAGGACCGCTTGAGCCGCGACGCTGCGCATGAGCGCTGAGTTCGCTGACACGAATGTTGTCCTATACGTGCTCGACGAAGGCCCGAAGGCCGACCGGGCTGAGACAATCTTGGGGCAGGGACCCCGGATCAGCGTCCAGGTCCTGAACGAGACGCTCGTAAACTGTCGGCGCAAAGCCGGGCTCAGTTGGGAGGAGACGGGGGCGTTTCTGGAAGGCCTGCGCACATTGTGTCCTGTCGAAGAGCTGACCCTGCAAACCCATGACGTCGGCCGTGCCTTGGCGGAGAGCTACGGGTTCTCGATATATGATGCGATGATCGTGGGGAGCGCTCTGATTGCGGGCTGCGCCACGCTGTGGAGCGAGGACATGCAAGATGGACTGCTCGTTGAAAACCAGCTGCGGATAGTGAACCCGTTTGCGTAAGGGGGTGGCTGTCCGCCGCGTCTACCCTAGCAGCCCCAGCCTCTCGGCTCGCTCCAACAGCATCTTCACGGATGACGGCTGCCAACTGGTCCGCCCACGCGGCGTCCGCTCCCGCATCTTCTCGAGTCTGTTGCAGATTTCTTTCAGCGTAATTTCTGGGTTTGCGCCCTTGATACCGGCAACGATGGCGGGCAAGCGGTCGTCGGTATCGCGGCGACCGGCACGGCCAAGTACGGTTTCCGGCAGGAAGCCGTCGCGGACATAGGCATTCACGGCGCGCAACAATCGGCTTTGGGTCCATTGACGTTCGTAGGGCAGGGGGCCGTTGATGATGCGCAGCACGTCTTCCCAGGCCATGTCGGGCCGCAGGCGGCGGACTTGGGGCACCCAGTCCTGCGCGGTTTCGTTCAGCCGTTCCATATAGCCGTCCTGTCGCGCCAGCCGCACCTTGCGAAGCGCCGCGGGATCGCGAGCGCGCAAGCCTGGATTGCCGCCGATCCGGCCCTTGCTGCGCGCCGAGGACAGCCCCGCCTTGGTGCGTTCGCGGATCAGGGCGCGCTCGAACTCGGCCGCGGCGCCGAGAACTTGCAGGGTGAACTTGCCCTGCGGCGAGGACGTGTCGATCGGATCGGTCAGAGAGCGGAAAAAGGCGCCTTTCGCCTCCAGCCGCTCGAGCACTTCCAGCAAATGCGAAAGCGACCGCGCCAGGCGGTCGATGCGCACAACGACAAGGGTATCGCCCTTGCTAATTCGCTCGAGCACGCGGGCCAGCACGGGACGCGCGCGGTTTCCGCCCGAGGCTTGTTCCTCATGGATCTCCGCACAACCCGCGGATTTCAGGTCCTGCGACTGGGGCAGGGGGGTCTGATCCTCGGTCGAGACGCGCGCGTAGCCGATCAATGGCATCAAAGCAGGCCGTTTGCAGTTTCATGTACCAGCAATAAAGGATCATTTATAAACGGGTGCAAGCGCCTTCTCTGTGGTGCTGTTCGCAGCAATTGCAGGGGCAATCCTTCAACGAACTCGATCAGAGAGCATTCACGCATCCGCGCGCCCGCGACCTCTGAATAGGTGTGCGAGCACCATATGAGAGAACCCTTTGGTGCCATGCGTTATTGTGCTATTTTGCGCATATGAACACGCGCAGCCAAATATTTCTTGACGACTTTGACCCCTTTAAAGCCGGTAGGGAGGACGTCGAACAGGCTTCTGAGGACGATTTGTGGTTTTTGCCCGGTCCAGCGGAGGAGGAGCCGGATTATTTGCCGCCCGGCCCGCGGGCGGAACCTAAAGAGAACGAAGTGTACGGCGATTGGCAGCACGCCGAAGCAAAATGCGCAGCGCGCCTGGCGCGGGTGGCCGGACGGCTCGGTGCCCTGGACGACCGGCTGCGTCGCGGCCCGGAAGGATGGCGGCACCGGCTTGCGCTGATCGAAGCTGCCGAGCTCAGCTGGTTCGTGGGCGACCGGATCGGTCCGGACCGGCTGGCGCTATGGATATCCATGCGTCTGTCTGGTGTTCAGGAGGACACGTCCTCTCTGGCGCGGATTGGATGGGCTGTGCGGCGGCTCACAGGCGGACGAGGACCGATGGACGATCTGGCCGCCTTCCTTGATCGACGCGACCCTGAGAGAATTTCCGATGCTGATGAGTCTTTCGCCGACCGCGCCGGTGCGTGGCTCGATCTGATGACAAAGGCCGCTGAACTGCATCCGATCACCCTTGCCTGCATGGGCTTCCATCTTTGGAGCCTCGCAGGCCTTGGGCAGCATTCGGACCAGCTAGAGGCGGCCGTGACCGCCGGGCGCATCGCCGCAGGGGAGGGCAGGGGGGTCATCTTCGCACCGCTGGCCCTGGGGGGTGCGGGAGGTCTGCGCGCTGGCGGTTCGCCGCGCGATAGATTAGTGCGCTGGCTCACCGGTATGGAGGAAGCTTGCCTCACTGCAATGCGGCATCTGGACGACATCGAGGCATGGTCCACGAAAGCGGAAACCAGAATGAGCGCGCTTTCGGGTAAGACGCCGCCTGCCTTGCGTCGGACGTTGGCCGAATGGCCTCTTGTATCTGCGCCTATGGCGGAGGCACTGACGGGTGCAAGTCGGGCGGCCGTCCAGCGCAACCTCGCATGGATGGAGGCGCGCGGTCTCATCCGGGAGGTGACCGGACAGGGACGGTTCCGGATGTGGCGGGCGGCGGCATGAGCATGACCGGAAACAGGCCCCTGCACGGCTGCAAGGTTGAGACAGAAGGCAAAAGTTGCTCAATGATCACTTCGCCGGTAAGCTCGTCGGGCCTAATTCAGCGGAGTGGTCGGTCATGACTGAACCGAAACTGACGACGGGCACGCGGCAGGCCTACTGGCGCAAGCAGAATGCTGCAAAGTACAGTGCCCATCTCGCGGTGCAGCGCGGGCTCAAGAGCGGCGAGCTGGTCAAGCAGGAATGCGAGGTCTGCGGACATTCCCGAACAGACGCGCATCACGACGACTATGCCGCGCCGCTGCAAGTCAGGTGGCTCTGCCGACAGCATCACGTTCGACTCCACAGAGGAGGCGAGGATCTGTTCACGAACTGGCCGAGACAAGAAGCCTGATCCAACCCCATCAGCTGCGCGATTGTCCTGATGTCGCGTTGCCCTTAAATGTGAAATAGAGAATCCAATAAAATCAATGCCCTTCTTTTGCCATTAAATGAGATATTTTGCCCTAAACTGCGATATCGTTGCCCATAATTATGAAACAGAGTTCCAGCGGACTGTGTGAGATAAACGCATAGGATTCATGCTATTAGTTCAGTCGTCTCATATTTATGGGAAAGTTTTGGAAACAAAAGGGCCGCAAAAGCGTCCTGTCTCGTTGTTAAGGGCAACGCGACACGTCCTGTCTCGTTGTTAAGGGCAACGCGACAGCGACATATGTATATCTAGCATTGGAATCTGCCGGGTTTCCAGACGCAAGCGGTAGTAAAAGTTCGGGTTTTCGCCCCGGTTTGCGCCGCGTAAATTGACCCCCATGGCCGGGGGCGGCGTCCTTTCAGCGGCCATGGCCGGTCGCCCGACGTTCAGATGTTCAGAAACTTATAGGCCACCCGCGCCAGCGTTTCGGGGGTGATGGGCTTGTAAAGCAATTCGACGGATTGCCGCGCCGCCTGCTGGGCCAGCGCCTCGGATCGTTCCGCCGTCATCAGGCATTTCGCCGGCCGGCCCGGCAACAGCGGTTCCATCGCGGCCAGACAGGCCAGCCCGTCCATCCCCGCGCCCAGCCGGTAATCGACAAGGCACAGATCGGGTTCGACCCCGGTATCCCGCAACAGCACCAGCGCATCCTCGCCCGAGGGCACGTCCAGCACGTTGATGCCCCATTGTTCCAGCAATTGCGACAGGGCCAGCGTGACCTCGGCATCGTTCTCGACGATCAGCGCGGTCATGTCGATGATCTCGTCGGGCGCTGCGGGGGCGGGGGCGCTGCGGTGCAGCCGGTGATCGCCCTGCCGGGTCGAGGCCAGCTCGACCGAAAAGGTCGAGCCACAGCCCGGCGCCGATCGCAGGTCCAGCCGGTGGCCCAGCAGCGATGCGGCGCGTTCGACGATGGCCAGCCCCAGCCCCAGCCCCTCGGCGGCGCTGGCCTTGGCATCCAGACGTTTGAATTCCTTGAAGATATCCTGCTGGTCGCCGGCGGCGATGCCGCGCCCGGTATCGCGCACCTGGATCAGCTGGCGGTCGGGCCGGCGGCGGGCGGTGACCAGAACCCGGCCCCGATCGGTATAGCGGATCGCATTCGAGATCAGGTTCGCCAGAATCCGCCGCAGATAGATGCGGTCGGACACCACCGTCGCATGGGCCGGGCGGATGATCAGCTCGATCCCCTTTGCCTCGGCGACCGGGGTGAATTCGTCGCGCAACTGGTCGAACAGTGGCCGCAGCGAGATCGGCTCGATCGTCAGCGCCGCCTGACCGACCTCGAGCCGCGAGATATCCAGCAGGGCGCCCAGCAGGCCGCTGACCGAATCGAGCGAGCGCTGCACGTTTTCCAGCTTGGCCCGCTGCTGCGGCGGGGCCACGTCCTCGATCAGCGACCCGACATAGAGCGTGGCCGCCGACAGCGGCTGCATCAGGTCATGGCCCACCGCCGCGACGAAACGGATGCGGGACGCATTGGCCCGTTCGGCGCTGGCCAGCGCGTCTTGCAGTTCCAGCGTGCGTTCGATGACCCGCGCTTCCAGCGTTTCATTGGCGCGGCGGATGGCCAGCATCGTATTGCGTTCTTCGGTGATGTCGTCGATCGACATCACGAAGCCACCATCGGGAATTTCCTGCGCATAGATGGCCAGCGCGCGGCCGCCGCCATCGCGGGTCACCTCGACCTTGAAACTGTCCTTGCGGCGGACCGAGCGCACCCAGTCGACCAGCCGGTTGACCCCCTGATGGGTCGGGAATGACAGTTGCGCGCGCAAGTGATGCAACAGGTCATCGACCAGCAGACCGGCGCGCAGCCGGGCACGCGGGATCGCCAGCATCTCGCCCAGACGGGCATTCCAGCCGATCAGCCGCAGCCGCGCGTCAAAGATGCACACCCCCAGCGGCACATGGTCCAGCGTTGCCTGCAACACGGCGGTCTGGTCATCCAGCAGCCGTCCGCGCTCGGCCCGCTCGCTGAGGATCAGGTCGGTCACGTCGGTTTGCAGGATCGCGGTGCTGCCGTCGCTGGTGCGCTGTTCGGACACCTGCACCCAGCGGCCGTCGGCCATGCCCTGGGTCAGGATGAAATGGCGTTCGCTGTGGCGCTTCTTGCGCATCTCGATCCAGCCGTCGCGCGTCATGCCCGGCGGGATGACGAGATGGCGCGAACTGGCGACGAGGTGCAGATAGTCGTCAAAGCCAAGACCCGGCCGCAGCCGGTCGACGATATCGGGCAGCAGCGCGTTGAAACGGGCATTGCACAGGATCAGCCGGTCCTGCGGATCGAACAGGGCAAAGCCTTCCTGAATGGTTTCGATCGCCGCCGACAGGTTCTGCCGCGCCAGTTCCTTTTCGCGGAATGCATCGGCCAGTTGCGCATTCGACGCGTTCAGCAGGGCGAGCGCGCGTTCCAGATCGCGGGTGCGGGCGCGGACCTCGTCCTCCAGCACGGCGGCGCGTTGAAACTGGGCATAGCCGGCGCCGCTGTCCTCGGGCAGGTCCTCGACATGGCGGATCAGCGCCTGGGTGATGCGCACCAGCTTTTCATGGCGCCGATCCGGGCTGTCGCCGGGCGCCATCATCCGTTCGACATCGGTCGGCAGATCCGTGCGCGCGCCGGTCATGGGGTGCCGTCCGGCCCGTAAAAGGCGATCCCGGTCAGCGTCTGGTTGACATGCATAGTGCCGATCTGTTCGCCATAGGTGGAAAAGCCCGTGACGCGGTTTTCGGCCAGGATGTGGCTGACCTCGGTCGTCTGCTGCATGCTTTCGGCAGCGATCCGGCGAAAGATACAGTCAAAGCCCAGCACCATCCGGGGCGTGCGGTCGCGCCGCAGATCACGCATGACGCCGCCCAGATGCGCGGCCAGATCGCTCTCGGCCGACAGGGTCAGGACCATGCCCTCGGCCACGGCGCCAAAGAAGACCAGCGAATCTTCCGGCCCGACATGGCGGATGGCGCGGACATGGTGGCGACCGCCGGCGCGGACCAGAACCGGGCGGGTGGCGAAGATTTCGGGCCCGAGGCTGTCGACCGGGCGGTCCAGCAGCCGCGCATATTCGCGCGCCGCCGGTTCGTCATTGATGCGCAGCACGGCGCGGTTGACCGGATCGGCGCTGGTCACCACCATCTGGGTGCGCGACGGGCAGGTCGCGTCAAAGGAAAACACCCGGAACGGCGCCCGCGCACGCAGCAGGCAAAGGACCGCCGCGCGGGTGCGGATCTTGCCATCGGCAAAGACATGGGTGCGCACCAGCTGGCGGTCGTCGCCGGCCGATCCGCCCACCGTCGGCATCGGCCCCAGCCCACCGGCCAGTGCGGCGATCAGCTGTTCTTCATGGCCCGACAGCCCGTCAACCATCAGGATCGCCAGCTCATGCGCGAAATCCCCGCGGCGGCGGTGCAGCGCCTGCCGCGCACGGCGCAGCCGGGCGATGACGTCGCGGCTGTCGACCGCATCGACCGGGTCGATCAGCACGGTTTCGGCGGCAAAGCCCGCGGCGGGAAAGCCGACCGCGACCAGATGCCCGTCGGCATAGCCGGTTTCGCAGATTTCGCCTGCCGTGGTGCAGCCGGCGATTTCGCTGCGCGGGAAGGTCTCGGTCGCGCGGGCCAGGATCGCGTCCATGTCAGCGGCGCGGGCGGCAAACAGGATGATCAGCGCAAAGGGGCCGGGCCCAAGCGCGGCGGCCAGCCGCGCCACCGGGTCGGGATCATCCATCGGCACGGATGCGCGGCACGGGGCCAGCACGTCTTTCGCGCCCTCGCTGCCGGGGGGTGGCGGGTTAAGTGTTTCCTCCGGCATCATTCAACAGCCCCGTCATCTTCGCGTCCCGCGCCATCAGCACCGCCTGCGTTCGCGAGGTGACGCCCATCTTGCGCATGATCGCGGTGACATGCGCCTTGACGGTTGTTTCCGCTATGGCGAGCTCATGCGCAATCTGCTTGTTCATCTTGCCCTCGCAGATCAGGTCAAGAATCCGCGCCTGCTGATTGGTCAGTTGCGACAGCCGGCGGATCGCGGTGTCGCGCCCCGATGGCGGCATCGCGTCCAGTTCGTCGTCGGTGGGCAGGTCGGGGGCATAGATTTCCCCCGCCGCCAGCGCCTGAAAGGCGGCCTTGAACACCTCGCGCCGGGAATGTTTCGGCACGAAACCCGCCGCCCCGGCGGCCAGCGACGCCCGCACGACCCGCGTTTCATTGACCGATGTGACCAGCAGGATCGGCGTCTGCGGCGCGATCCGGCGCAGCGTGATCAACCCTTCCAGCCCGTCCACATCGGGCAGGTTCAGGTCCAGCAGCACGACATCGAAACTGGCGCCATCGGTCAGCATGCCGGCCGCCTGCGTCAGGTTTTCGGCATGCATGACGGTTTCGATCCCCGACACCGATTGCAGCGTCATGGCAAGCGCGTCACCGAACAGCGGGTGATCCTCGATGATCAGCGCGGTGCGAAAGGCGGCATCGGCCTCGGGTGTCGGAATTGCGCTGGTCGCCATGGCGGGCCCTTTGGGTTGGAGGGATGGGTGACGTTTAGTCTAGGTTGTGTCGCGCGCTGCGCCGAGCCGTAAATTGGTCGAACATGCGGCCTCGGGATGGGGCGCGATGACGAAAGGGACGCGAACCGCCGGCCCGCGCCCCTGACGATACCACTGGCAAGTGCCTGTCAGTTGGCCGCCAGCTGCTTGGGCAGCTTGAAGGTCCAGACGGTGCCGCCCTGGTTCAGATAGTTGACCTTCTTGGCGACCTCGCCGCCCCACAGCGGCACGGCGCCGCCCCAGCCCGAGACGATCGAGACATATTGCTCGCCATCCTGTTCCCAGGTGATCGGCTGGCCGACGATGCCCGACCCGGTCTGGAACGACCACAGGATTTCGCCCGTGGCGTCATCCAGCGCCATGAAGTCACCCTCGGGGTTGCCCATGAAGACCAGGCCGCCGGCGGTGGTCATCACGCCGCCCCACAGGGGTGCGTCGTTCTTGTATTCCCATTTCACTTCGCCGGTATTGGGGTCGATCGCCTTCAGGCTGCCGATATGGTCGTCGAAGATCGGCTTGATGGTAAAGCCCGCGCCCAGATAGGCCGCGCCCTTCTTGAAGCTGATCGGTTCGTTCCAGATGTCCATGCCCCATTCGTTCGAGGGCACATAGAACAGTTCGGTCGACTGGCTATAGGCCATCGGCATCCAGTTCTTGCCGCCGAGGAAGGACGGCACCGCAAAGACCTGCTGGCCCTTGCCGCCTTCGGCGGCCTCATTGGCGGCGCCGGGGCGGTTGTCTTCGTTATAGATCGGCCGGCCCGTGTCATCGATGCCGGATGCCCAGCTGATGTTCTGAACAAAGGGCCAGGCGTTGACATAGGCGCCATCCTGACGGTTCAGGACATAGAAATAGCCGTTCCGGTCGGCGGTGGCGAAACGCTGGTTGCCGTCCTTGTCGACAAAGGGCACGACCTCGTTCACGCCGTCGAAATCCCAGCCTTCGCGCGGGGTGGACTGGAAATGCCACTTGATCTCGCCAGTGGCGGGGTCGATCCCCAGACGCGACGCGGCATAGAGGTTGTCGCCCTTGTTGCCTTCAACGGGTTCGCCGGCGCCGCGCAGGTGGCTGTTCCAGGGCGACGGGTTGCCGGTGCCAAAGACCAGCGTGTTGGTGTCCTTGTCATAGGACCCGCCCAGCCAGGGCGCCCCGCCGCCGGTCTTCCACATGTCGCCCGGCCAGGTGGCGTTCAATTCGCCGGTCATGGTGCTTTCCGCGCCGTTCAGCGTGCCCATGTGCCCTTCGATCACCGGGCGCGTCCAGACCGTTTCGCCGGTTTCGGCATCGCGGGCCTGAACCTCGCCGACTACGCCGAATTCACCGCCGGAATTGCCGGTGATCACCAGCCCGTTCACGATCAGCGGTGCGGCGGTATAGGAATAGCCTTCCTTGTAATCGGCGATCTTCTTGTTCCATTTCACGTCGCCGGTCTTCAGGTCCAGCGCGACGATCCGCGCGTCCAGCGTGCCGAAATAGAAATTGTCGCCAAAGATCGCGCCGCCGCGATTGACCACGTCACAGCAGGGCAGGATCCCTTCGGGCAGGCGGGCGTCATATTGCCAGACTTCCTTGCCGGTCTTCAGGTCGACCGCATAGACGCGGGAATAGGACCCGGTGACATACATCATCCCGTCATGGATCAGCGGCTGGCTTTCCTGGCCGCGCTGCTTTTCGCCGCCAAAGGAAAAGGCCCAGGCGGGCACGAGGTTCTGGACATTGTCCTTGTTCAGGGTGGTCAGCGGGCTGAAACGCTGAAGGTCGCGGCCCATGCCGTTGGTCAGCACGTCGCCCGTCGATGCCTGGTCATTGGCCAGGTCTTCCTCGGTGACGGCGGCGCCGGCCGCCGTGGCGATGCCGGTCATTGCCAGGACCGTCGCCAGCACGAATCTGTTCATGTTCTCTCCTCCGCTTGGTGTTGGCCTCTCTTTGTGCCGAACCGGCCCGAGGCGTCTGGCGGTGAGTATGCGGATCGCCCCGCCGCGCCGTATATTGTCCATTGGTCGAATGGGTCGGCGTGGTGGGGGCGGGCGGCGTCAGAACAGGTTCTGATAGCGCCATTCATCCGCGTCGGGCGTGACCGCGCGGGGGTCGTAATCGGCGGCCTGCAGATCGCGCGCCGTTGTCAGGCCCTGCTGCGCCGCGCCGTCGATCATGCGCCGGCCGGCCTCGGGATCGCGCGCGATGCCGTGGCCGCGCAACAGGTCCAGCCCCCGGTTCAGCATCCCGACCGGATCGCCGGCCTCGGCCGCGCGGCGATCCCACTCCGCGGCGCGGGCCGAATCCTGCGGCCCGCCCAGCCCGTTTTCATCCATCTGCCCCATCCAGGTCATCGCCCCGGTCCAGCCGTCATCGGCACAGCGTTCGAACAGGGTCCGGGCCGGGCCGTGGCGGCCGCTTTTGGTGATGTAATAGCCGGCGGCGCAATTCGTCATCGTGGTTTGCCCGCGTTCGATGTCGCGTATGACGCGCTGCCAGGTCATCTCGTCGGGGTTCAGGTCGCCAAGCTGATCGGCGTCCTGCGCGGCGGCGGGCAGGGCACAAAGGGCCGCAAGCGCAGCCCCGCAGATGATCCGCATCATTTCCCATCCTCCGCCGGTTGCCAGACGGCTGATGATAGCACCCCGCCCTGCGGTCCGGGATTGGACCATGGTCGTATTTTCGCGGCCGGCCAATTTTCCCAAACTTCGGCGAAAGGGGGAATTTGCATGTTTCGATGGCTGTCCGCGCCGCTTGCCTGCATTGCCGTCGCGGGTGGCGCGACCGCCGAACAGGTGCGCATCGACCTGATCGAGCGGCAGGTGACGCCGCCGCCGATCCTGTCGAACCTGATCGCGCCGCCGCCCGATCTGGGCGTGGCCGGCGCCCGTGTCGCGCTGTCCGATATCGCCACGACGGGCCGCTTTCTGGGCCATGAATACCGGCTGAACGAAACCATCGTCGCGCCGGATGACGATTTTCTGGCGGCGGCACGCGCCGCCCTGGCGGATGGGGCGCGGCTGCTGGTGGTCAAGGCGCCGCCGGCCGATCTGCTGGCGCTGGCCGATCTGCCCGATGCCGCCGGTGCGGTGATCTTCAACACCGCGGCCCCCGATGACAGCCTGCGCGGGGATGATTGCCGCGCGAATGTCCTGCACACCACGCCCAGCCTGTCGATGCGGGCCGATGCGCTGTCGCAATTCGCGTTGAAAAAGCAATGGACCGATCTGGCGATGGTCCATGGACCGAACCCCGAAGACGCCGCCTTTGCCGATGCGATCCGCGCCTCGCTGACGAAATTCGGGATCGGGCTGAAGGGCGAGGCGGACTGGAAATTCGATGCCGACATGCGCCGTGTCGCCTCGGCCGAGGTGCCGCTGTTCACCCAGGACCTGCCCGAACATGACATGCTGATCGTGGCCGATGAACGCGGCGATTTCGGCCGCTATATCGCCTATAACACCTGGCAGGCGCGGCCCCTTGCCGGGTCCGAAGGGATCATGCCGCGCGGCTGGTCGCCGGTGGTCGAAAATTGGGGCGCGGCGCAGTTGCAAGGCCGGTTCCGGGACGCCGCGCATCGCGACATGCTGGTGCAGGATTTCGGCGCCTGGGCCGCCGTCGCCGCGATTGGCGAGGCCGTGACCCGCGCCGGGACCGCCGATCCTGGCGCCTTGCGCGACTATATCCTGTCGGATCAGTTCCGGCTGGCCGGGTTCCTCGGCACGCCCCTGTCGTTCCGCGGATGGGACGGCCAGATGCGCCAGCCGATCCCGCTGGTCACGGAACGCGCCGTCGTCAATGTCGCGCCGCTGGAAGGTTTCCTGCACCAGCGGTCCGAACTCGACACGCTGGGCACCGACCTGCCCACCACCACCTGCACCAAATTCGGAGTTGCCCGATGACGCCCCGCCGCTGCCTGCTTGCGCTGTCCACGTCCCTGACCCTGGCCGGCCCGGCCCTTGCCGATGAAATCTGGGTCACCAATGAACTGGACGACACGATCAGCGTCATCGATGTCGACACGCTGGCGGTCACCGCGACCTATCCGACCGGCCAGCGCCCGCGCGGCGTCACCTTTTCGCGCGATTTCAGCAGGCTCTATATCTGCGCGTCGGATTCGAATGCGGTGCAGGTGATGGATCCGGAAACCGGCGAGATCCTGCATGATCTGCCATCGGGCGCCGATCCCGAACAATTCGTCATCTCGCCCGATGACCGGCTGCTTTACATCGCGAATGAAGACGACGCGATCACCACCGTCGTCGATACCGAAAGCCGCAAGGTCGTCGCCCAGATCGATGTCGGGATCGAACCCGAAGGGATGGGGATATCCCCCGATGGCAAGATCCAGATCACCACGTCCGAGACGACGAACATGGCGCATTGGATCGACACCGAAACCCAGCAGATCATCGCCAATACGCTGGTCGATTCGCGGCCGCGCCACGCGGAATTCAGCCCCGATGGCAAGGAATTATGGGTCAGCGCCGAGATCGGCGGCACGGTCAGCATCTTTGATGTCGCGACCCAGGCCGAACTGGCCAAGATCAGCTTTGCACTGCCGAATATCCGCCCCGAAAAGCTGCAGCCCGTGGGGATGCGCTTTTCGCCCGACGGGGCGCGGGTCTTTGTCGCGCTGGGGCCGGCCGACCATATCGCGGTGGTCGATGTCGCGACGCGCGCGGTGACGGATTACATCCTCGTCGGGCGCCGGGTCTGGCATCTGGCGTTTTCGCCCGACAACACGAAACTGTTCACGACCAATGGCGTATCGGGCGATGTTACGGTGATCGACGTCGCTTCGCTGACCCCGGTCAAGACGATCAAGGTGGGGCGTTTTCCCTGGGGCGCCTCGGCCCGGCCGACCGACTGAAAAGTCGCATCGACCAAGGTCGAATTGCCGCGCATGCAGCACGGATCGACACTGAACCACGCCGCGAACGGGACAGGAGGAACCGCCCATGACGACCAAGTTTCACAAATCCCTGCTGGCCGCCATCGCCGCCGGGTGCATCGCCGTGCCGGTTCAGATCATGGCCCATGGCGATGTCGCGCCGCAGCCGATGAACACCGATGCGCTGCCCGAGGTGGGCGAGGAATGGCTGACCGAAAACCCCTATCGGGCCGAGGCGGCGGGCGAAGATGTCTGGCTCGCCGCCGTCAAGATCGGGGATTCGGGCTATAACCAGAACTGCGCGCGCTGCCATGGGCTTGGCGCCGTGTCGGGCGGCCTGGCCCCCGATCTGCGCTTCCTCGAGGCCGAGGAATATGGCGATGAATGGTATGCGGAACGGTTCCGCGACGGCTATACGCAGGACGGAACCACCAAGATGCCCGCCTTTGGCGAGGTTCTGGGCCAGAAGGCCGCCTGGGCGATCCGCACCTATATCGAGACCCGCCCCGAGGATGGCGCGCTGGATGCCAGCGCCGACCGGCTGCGCGAAATCCGCGATCAGCTGGCCGCGGGCGAGGGCGACCCGATGGCGCTGAAGGCCGAGCTGGCCGAGATCGCTGGTGCCGTCGCCACCGCATCCGGTGCGCCCAAGGCCGACAGCGCCGTGTCGCGCGCCGCTGCCGCGCTGACCGATGATCCGGCATCCGGGAAACATGCCGCCGAATTGCTGACGATCGGGCTTTCCGCATCGAACTGAGGGATGTGATGGGATCAGGTTTTCCGATTGCGGGCGCGGCCCTGCTGGTCTTTCTGGCCGGGGCCGCGCCCGGTTTTGCATCCTGCGCCGGCGTGGCGCCCGATCAGCGCCAGCAGAACAGCTTTCCGCAGGATATCGGCCGCACGCTGGACCGGATCACCGACGAGGGCTGGATCGAGATCGCGGTCTATGAAGATTTCCCGCCCTGGTCCTATCTGGCCAATGGCCAGCCGGCCGGGATCGATGTCGATCTGGCGCGGCTGATCGGCGGCGATCTGGGCGTCGAGACCCGGATCCGCATGGTCCAGGCGGGCGAGACGCTGGACCAGGACCTGCTGAACTATGTCTACAAGGGCGCGGCGGTGGGCGGGCATGTGTCGAACCTGTTCCTGCATGCACCCTATGACGTGGATTATGCCTGCCGTTTCGATCAGGTCGTCTTCACCGGCATCTATGCCGAGGAACATCTGGCGATCGCCTATGCACGCGCCGAATACCCCGAAAAGCCGCCTGTTCCGGCCTTTTTCCGTTACGACACGGTGGGGGTCGAAAACGATTCCATCTCGGATTTCTTCCTGACCGGGCTGGTCGGGGCGGCGGGCGACAAGGTGCATCGCTATCCCAATGTCGCGCAGGCGATGGCGGCCCTGGTGGCGGGGGACGTGATGGCGGTGATGGGCCCGCGCGCCCAGCTGGAAGCCGGCGCGACGGACGCCATCGGCATCCATGAGCCGCCCTTTCTGGGGCTGGAACGGTCGAAATGGACGCTGGGGCTGGCCCTGTCGACCCAGCACCGGCCGCTGGGCTATGCGGTGGATGACATCATCGGCGCGGCCATTGCCGACGGGCGGATGGAACGGATCTTTGCCGATCATGGCGTGACCTATCTGCCGGCGGTGCGCTGAAACGGGGGCAGGCCGGGGGCGGGGCGCGTCAGAGCGTCGTCAGGTTGCCATCGAAATCGACCAGCCGCACCGGGCCGGTGTCCAGCCGCCGGGCGGCGGCGGCGATGGCCGGGCGATCCATCAGCACAAAGGCCGTCGATGCCGCATCGGCCAGCGCGGCTGTTCCTGCCTCGACCGACACCGTGGACCAGCGCGGGCGCTGGCCTGCCGGGCCGATGATATGGCTCTGCCCGCCCGGAAAGACCAGCGCGCCGGGCGATGATGTCGCGATGGCCCGCCCCGCGCGCAGCGTCAGCCGCCCCAGAACCCCGGCGTCGGGATCGGCCAGTTCCAGCGCGAAATCGCCGCCAATGGCGCGGGTTTCGCCCAGATCGACCAGAATATCGCCAAGGCCGCGGTCCGCCAGCAGCGCGGCGGCGCGGTCGGTCGCGATCCCCTGGGCGATGCCGTTCAGCGTCACGGCCTGACCCTGCGCCAGCCGCAGGTCGCGCCCGTCGCGCACCAGCCCGCCAAGCGGCGTCAGGGGCCCGGGCGCCGCGCCACCGGCCAGCGCCTGCCACAGGACCTGGACCCCGGGGTCAAAGACGCCGCCGGTCGCGCCATGCACCCGCCGGGCCAGCGTCACGGCATCCAGCAGATCATCCGACGCGGTGACGCGGCCGTTGCGGTTCAGGCGCGTCACCTCGGAATCGCGGAACAGCGAAAACACCGCCTCGATGCGCCCGATCATGGCGCGCAGATCGGCCAGCACCCTGTCCGGCGCGGCGCCGCCCCGGATCACGATGCGCGCATCCGCGCCCAGCGCCTGGCCGCGCCATTCGGCCGCCGCCGCCTTCGCCGCCACCGTCGCCGCCGCCGGGCCGGCGACCAGCGCCCCGGCGGTGATCGTCAGAAAGCGCCTGCGCCCGATCATGCCGCCATCCTCCGGCCGCGCGCCTTCAGGATCAAGGGCACGCACTGGCCCGGGTCGTCATGGATCTTGACGCAGTCAAGGCACTGGAAACATTCGGAATAGCGGATTTCGCCCTTGGGCGCGATGGCGTCATATTTGCAGCGCACGCGGCACAGCTGGCAGGGGCTGCCGCAGGCCGCGCGGCGCGGGATCCAGCGGCGCAGGCGCAGCACCCCGCCGATCCGCATCAGGGCGCCAAGCGGGCAGATCGACCGGCAGAACCCCTTGAACCAGACCATCGACACCGCCAGCCAGCCGCCCGCCCACAGCACATAGGGCCAGGGGCGGTCGAAATGCATGGTGATGGCGGTCTTGAACGGCTCGATCTCGGCCACGGTTTCGGCGTGGTCGGGGGCGATAAAGGCGACCGCGATCAGACCGGCCAGCGCCACCGGCCCGGTCCACAGCAAGGCGCGGCCGAGGCTGCGCGGCGGTTCCCATTCCGGCAGCCCCAGCCGCCGCCCGGCGTGATGGGCGAATTCCTGCATCGCCCCAAAGGGGCACAGCCAGCCGCAGAACAGCCCGCGCCCCCACAGGACGAAACCAATGATCGCCGCCGCCCAGACCATCAGCGAGAACGGATCATAGAGCAGCACCGCCAGCCCGCCGCCCTGCGTCACCCCGCGGATCACCGCAAGCGGCGTGACGATCGACAATTGCCCCTGACCCCAGAACCCGACAAAGCCGATCACGGCCGCCAGGATTGTCAGCCGGATGGCGGTGAAACGCCGCTGCCGCGCCAGCCAGCTTTGCCGCATCAGCGCGGCGCCCAGCCCCAGCAGCCCCGCCGCCAGCAGGATCAGGTCCAGCCGCCGGTTGCGCAGCGCATCGACCCAGGGCGCGGTCTGCACCGGCGCGGCGGCCGCCAGAAAGAAGCGTTCCGGCAGGCCCATGGCCAGATCGAAATCGCGGATGCCGGTTTCGGGTTGGAACATGCCATGTTCGCGCTGCGCATGCAGCACCAGCGACCAGTCGCGGCTCGGGTCAAAGCCCAGTCGCCGGTCCAGCCGCACCACCATGATCGTCGCATCCTGCAACGCATCAGGCAGGTCCGGGTGCAGCTCGGCCAGGATATCGGCATCGCGCAGTGCCAGCGGCAGCCCGTCCTGCACCGCGCCGATCCGGTCGGGGGCGGTATTGCGGATGAAATCGGGGCCGACCAGCCCGTGCCGCCCGGCCTCGATCAGCAGGATCATCTCATCATCCGGGGCCAGCGTGGTCAGCCGCCGGACCTCGGCCAGGGTGGCGGGGGCAAGGACGGCGGCGGCAATCGCCGGCGGGCCGATATCGACGGCGAACAGGTCCAGATAGGCGCCGTCCGGGTCGGCCGCGGCATCCGGGTCGTCATCGGCCCATTGCGTGCCGGCAAAGGCGGCATCGGCATCGGCATTGCTGACCAGCAGGTGCCGCGCCAGCCCCTGCGCCAGCATCGCATTCCAGTCCAGCGCTTCGGCGTGATCGGGATCGGGGCGCGGCGGGGGGCCGGCGCTGATCCCCTTCATCTTTTCGCGCGCCACGGCTAGGGCGGAGGCGAGGATCGATTCATGCGCGATCCGGACGCTGGCCGTGGCCTTGGTGACGCCGTCGAGGTAGACCAGATCGCCCCCCGCCTGATCGCCATAGGGGCTGCCGACGACCAGCGCCTGATTGATCGAATGGCCGCGATATTGCGACAGGAACTGGCGCAGCGGTGCCTCGCCCAGACCGGACACGAAGATCGGCTCGTTATGGGCCAGCAGCCGCACGTCGATGAACGTGCCCTCAAGATCCAGCAGCACCAGCATGTTGATCGGCTGTCCGGAAAAGCCGGGCAGGGGCGCCAGCGGGCCGGTTTCAAACACATAGCCCGCATCGCCGCCGCCCGAATTCGTCAGCCCCCAGACGCCCTTGTCGTTCAACGGCTCGCCCAGCGCATAGGGCGCCGCGATCATGTCGCCAAGCGCCGCGCGCGTCAGCGGTTCGGCGTGCAGGGGGGCGGCCCAGAACAGGATCAGCAACATCAGCCAGCGCATGGGGGCAGACTAGCGCCGCCGCGCCGCTCATAAATGCGACCAAAGTCGACCGCGTGCCGGTCGGGGCGCGGTCCGGCGGCCGCGACCGCTAGCCCCGCATCAGCATCGCGCGAAAGCCGGACCAAGGGCCAAAAGCCCGTGGCCAGAAAGGGTTGCGCGCGCGCGGGAAGGCGTGAATGCTGTGCATAGGGATGGTGTTGTCGTGAACGAGTCGCAGTCAGATTTCTGGATTCTACCGCCCGGCAGGGTTGATGCCGAACCGGGGCAGGGCGCGCGCCCGGTTTCCGGCCCCCTGCCGATGGTGGCGGCTGCGCCGCAGACCCGGATCGCGGTGACGCGGATCGACGCTGTCACCCCGCTCGACGATTAGCTTGGCATCGACCCGAAGCGCGGCTGGCCGGCGGCGCTCGACCCGTTTTTCGCGTCGGATCGCGGGCGGCATTGCTATGTGTTGCTCGATGCGGCCGAGGGTGACGGGCTGACCGAGCTGCTGGACGGCTCCGGGCTGGACCATGTCTGTCTGTATCAAGGCGCCGCCCTGTATGAGCTGGGCGAGGTCGCGCCCTGGCTGGTGCGGCTGGAGCCCGGCAGCAGCTTTGCCCGGATGCTGCTGACGCGCGGGCGGTCGCCGGCCAGCATGTGGGGGCGGTTTGGTGGCCTGTATCTGCGGACCGATGCCGGGCTGGGCGATCTGCGGGCCCATCTGCGGCGGCGGCTGCGGGTGCAGGACGCATCGGGCAAGGCCTATTATCTGCGCTTCTGGGACAGGCGGCTGATCGCGGAACTGGCTCGGTTGCAGGGCGATTCTGCCGATATCCTGCGGGCGCTGTTCGATGGCCGCGATCTGCGCATCGACGCGCTGGCCCGCGATCTGGGCGAGGGCAATTTCGCCATCATTGCACGCCAGAATGGCGGGGATGCCGGCATGGCGGCGCCGGCAGCAGCGGCCACCGCCAGCCGCGCGGATCTGACGCTGCCGGCGGTGCTGCGCGCGGTGCGGGCATCGGCGCAGACGACCTGTGTGCAGGTGGTCACCGACGGGCTGATGCGGTCGATCCCGCGGCATCTGCGGATGCTGGATGTCCGGCGCGCCGAGGTCGAACGGCTGGTCGTGCAGGTCGCGGCCGATGCGCGCGGCTTTGGCGTCACTGGGCGGGCAGCGATCGGCAAGCTGGCCGCCGCATCGGCCTTTCTGGGCTATCGGATGCTGTAAGATCCGCGGCTGGCACGGCTTTGCGCGCCCTGGCTGCCGGTGCGCACGCCGCTGTCGGATCTCGCGTCGGTCACTCGGATGATCGAGGGTATCGCCGAATGGCGTAACAAGCAGGGGCTGGTGAGAACGGCGGTGCGAAATTAGTCCACGGAAGCGGCGGCTTGGTGCTGCTGCGGGCGGTGTAAAAGTCGTCCACCTTTTCCCTTTCTGTAGTTGCAGGGAGGGCGGGAGGATCTACAGCGTGGAGCTATATCTGAAGGTGCGTCAGGCCTGCGCGGCGGGCATGAGCCAGCGTCAGGCGGCGAAGGAATTCAACATCTCCCGCGATACTGTTGCGAAGATGATGACCTTTTCGGTGCCGCCGGGCTACCGGCGCACGGCCGAGGTCAGGCGGCCGAAGCTTGAGCCGTTCATTCCGATCATCGACGCGTGGCTTGAGGCGGATCGCCATATGCCGCGCAAACAGCGGCACACGGCAAAGCGGGTATTCGACCGGCTCCGCGAGGAATGCGGGTTCACCGGCGGTTACACGATCATCAAGGATTACATTCGGGAGCGGGAGAAGCGTCGGCAGGAAGTATTTGTGCCGCTGGCGCATCCGCCGGGTCATGCGCAGGCCGATTTTGGCGAGGCGCAGGTCAGGATTGGTGGTATTGAGCAGAAAGCTCATTTCTTCGTTCTGGACTTGCCGCATAGCGATGCCTGCTATGTCAGGGCCTATCCGGCGGCGGTGGCCGAAGCCTGGGTCGACGGCCATATCCATGCCTTTACCTTCTTCGGCGCGGTTCCGCAGTCGATCGTCTATGATAATGACCGATGCCTGGTGGCAAAGATCCTGCCGGACGGCACCCGCAAACGGGCGGAACTGTTCAGCGGGTTCCTGTCGCACTACCTGATCCAGGATCGCTACGGCCGTCCGGGCAAGGGCAATGACAAGGGGAAGGTCGAGGGGTTGGTCGGCTATTCCCGACGCAACTTCATGGTGCCGATGCCCGAGTTTGCAACCTGGGAGGCATTCAACCTCTGGCTGGAGGAGCAATGCGAGCGTCGCCAGCTCGATGTTCTGCGCGGCGAAAGCGATACCATCGGCGCGCGGTTGCAACACGATCTGGCAGCGATGCGCCCATTCCCGGCCGCGCCTTTCGAGGCCTGTGATCAGGACAATGGGCGGGTCTCGTCCCAATCTCTGGTGCGCTACAAGACTAATGACTATTCGGTGCCGGTCGCCTTCGGACATCAGGATGTCTGGATCCGGGCCTATGTCGACACGGTGGTCATCGGTTGCCGTGGGGAAGTGATCGCCCGCCATCCCCGGTGCTGGGATCGTGACGAGATCGTCTTCGACCCGATCCATTACCTGCCGCTGCTGGAACAGAAGATCAATGCGCTTGAGCAGGCAGCGCCGCTTCAGGGCTGGGAGCTTCCCGAAGAGTTCGCGACACTGCGCCGGCTGATGGAGGCCCGCATGAACCGGCATGGCCGCCGCGAATACGTCCAGGTTTTGCGGCTGCTGGAAACCTTCGATCTGGCCGATCTCCAGGTTGCCGTGAAGCAGGCGCTCCACATGGGTGCAATCGGCTTCGACGCTGTGAAGCATCTCCTGTTGTGCCGGGTAGAACGCCGACCGCCCAGGCTGGACCTGGACTGCTATCCCTATCTGCCCGAGGCAACGGTCGAGAAGACCGAGGCGCGTTCCTACATGCAGCTGCTGGCGGGAGATATGGCATGAGCGACGCTCCGGAAATCCTGCTCGCCCATCATCTCAAGGCACTCAAGCTGCCCACGTTCCTGCGCGAGCATCAGAAGCTGGCTGTCGCGTTGCCCTTAAATGTGAAATAGAGAATCCAATAAAATCAATGCCCTTCTTTTGCCATTAAATGAGATATTTTGCCCTAAACTGCGATATCGTTGCCCATAATTATGAAACAGAGTTCCAGAGGACTGTGTGAGATAAACGCATAGGATTCATGCTATTAGTTCAGTCGTCTCATATTTATGGGCAAGTTTTGGAAACAAAAGGGCCGCAAAAGCGTCCTGTCTCGTTGTTAAGGGCAACGCGACAACTGGGATGGGCTGCAAACCTTCCTGACCAATGGACGCGTGGAAATCGACTCCAACAGGGTCGAGAACCTGATCCGCCCCATCGCCCTCAATCGCAAGAACGCGCTCTTCGCCGGCCATGACGAAGGCGGCGTCGCCTGGGGTCGCATCGCGTCGCTGATCGGAACCTGCAAGATAAACGGCGTCGAGCCCTTCGCCTACCTCAAGGCCACCCTCACGGCGATCGTCAACGGCCACCCGCAAAGCGACATCGACGACCTGCTGCCGTGGAACTTCGAGCCGCCAAACTGAACAGCCGGTGGTCCGCAGCGAACGCTTACGGCGGTCCGGGCAGGGTCCCGATAGCGACCGTTGATGAGGTGTTGTTTTTCGGCCCGGTAATCCTCCCTGTTTTTAACGGGGCACAGAAGTAGACCTCAGGCAGCCATTTTCAGCTTCTGGGCGGGTGCCTTTCGGACGGCAAAGCGGGGAGGGCGTAGAGCGATCCGCCCTGCGACCCACAGCCCCGCCAGCGGCCTGCCCATCACCGGCAACCGCCCGATCCAGTTCGGCACCGCAATCAGCACAAAGCCCGCGATGACCGCGCCGAGATAGCCGAACAGGAACTCATGCGCATGCCAGCTGAACGAGTCAAACCCGATGGGCACCGGCTGTCGGCACATCATCATCGGAATCTACATCAGCATCGCGCCAATGGCCCAGAGGGCCGCCAGCAGGAAGAATGGCCGGAACCCGTAGCTGAAGAGCGCGGCTCCGGTGTAGCTGCGCATCTTTTCCGCGGTTCCCGCCATTCTGCGCTCCTCCTCAGCCAAGTTGCGCCGCAGCCGGGCCAAAATGTTCGTAGTGGATACGGTCATCCGGAACATTGGCCGCGCGCAGACCACGGATCATCGCATCCATGAAACTCGTCGGGCCACAGATGAAGTAATCGGCAACCGCCGTGTCGCTGATCCGGGCCAGCCATTCGGGCTGGATGCGACCGGATTGAACGATGCCCTCTGCCGCCGTTTCCGGGGCTTCATAGAAGACGTGGTTTTCCTGTGCCAAGGTCAGATGGCGGTCACGCATGGCATGGTGCCTGGCGTCGCGGGTGGCATGGACATGGATCATCCGCAGATCACCGCCGCCACAGGTTTCCAGCATCGAAATCATCGGGGTCATGCCGACGCCGCCGGAGAGTAGCACGACCTCGCGCTTGCCCGCCGGATCAAGGAAGAACTCGCCCGCCGGGACGGCGACGTCGATGGTGCTGCCCGGTTCGACCGAGTCATGCAGCCAGTTGGAAATTCGACCGCCCTTTTCGCGTTTGACGGTGATGCGATAGTCACGCCCGTTCGGAGCGGAGGAAATCGAATAGTTGCGGCGGAATTCTTCACCCTCAGCCGGGGTAAAGCGGAAGCTCAGATACTGGCCAGGGCGGTGACGCAGCACCGGACCACCATCGACAGGTTTCAACAGGAAGGAGGTGATCTCATGCGTCTCCGGCGTCTTCGCAGCCACACGGAACTGCCGCCAGCCGCGCCACCCACCATCCGCCTGTTCAGATTGCGTGTAGATCTGCTCCTCTCGTTCGATCAGCATATCGGCAAGGAACCAATAGGCCTCTCCCCAGGCGGCAAGGATTTCCGGCGTGGCGGCCTCTCCCAGCACTTCGGAAACCGCGCCCAGAAGGGCGGTGGCAACATGCGGGTAGTGTTCGGGCAGGATCTGCAGGCCTGCGTGTTTCTGCGCGATCCGCTCCAGCGCGCTAGCCAGCACGGCGGGATTGCGGATATGGGTCGCGTAGGCCACCAGAGCGCCTGCCAGCGCCTTGTGCTGCGGCGAGTCGCCACCTTGGTGCGACATGTTGAAGAGCGCGCGGATCTCGGGATCGGCCAGCAGGCGGCGGTACATGCAGGGTACGATCTGGTCCACATGGGCGGCAACGACCGGCGCTGTGGCCTCAATAACGGACAGGGTTTCTTCGGAAAGCGGCTTGTGCATGATGTCCTCCTGCGCGGCTTTGATGTTTCCTTTGATCGCGTGATAATATCAACTTCAAAAAGATTCCAACAAAAGGTATCTTAAACCGCTGCGACATTCCGTCTCAGCCCGATGACCGACAGGAGAAGGCCGATGCGGCTGAACGATAGCACCGACATGGCCCTGCGCGTGATGATCTTTGCCACCGCCCAAGGCGACCGGATTTTTACCATTGATCAGCTCGTCGCCACCTACCGGCTGCCACGGAGCACGATGATGAAGGTGGTGAATGCGCTGACGCGCGGCGAATTCCTCATTGCGCAGCGCGGCCGCTCAGGCGGGCTGCATCTGGCCCGCCCGGCGGATCAGATCAGCGTCGGTGCGGTGGTCCGCCATCTGGAGACGGACTTCGGGCTGGTAGAGTGCATGCGGACGGGAAATCAGTGCATCATCACCTGCCAGTGCCGCCTGATCGCGCCTTTGAAACGGGCGATGGAGGCGTTTCTGGGGGTGCTGGATGATTGTTCGGTTGCCGACATCGCGCTGACCCCGGCGGATTTCCCGATTATCGGTAACGCCACCGTCAGCCGGCTTGGCGCCACGCAGTGAGCACCGTTCCGACATTGACTGAACGGAGTTTGTGGCAGATGACCATTGCGCCGCCGCGCGGGCAAAATTTTCGACCGGCGGTTGCGGGCGAAAGACTGGGATGGATCAGTCGCTGGCGATGGCGGAGCCAGACCGCAACATGATGGTCAGCAACAGCGATGCGTTTTCCTGTGCGAACAGAGAATGGGAAACACCACCGGCGAGGTAAAGCCAGTCCCCCGGCATCATCACGCGGGTTTCCCCGTCAAAGCGGAATTCTACCCTTCCTTCCAAGCATTGGAGCGTGATGCTTCCATCGACCTTGTGTTCCTTCAACTCTTTGCCGGCTGACAGAAACAGGCGCATCGCTTCGAATTCCGTGGTCTTGACCAGTGCATATGGCCGGGCCTGGGCAGCCGCATCGCCCAAGGGTCGCAGACTGACGATCTCACCTGAAGTCGCATGCGGTATGGCCACGGCCTTGCTCCATATCTGCCCCGTCGATGACAATCTTGATGCAGAGCGGCGAATTGACAAGAGGGTTCTGTACGCGGCGGAGTGTATGCCTCCGGGGAGGGCCGCCTGAGCACGGGATTGGATTTCAGCTAAGAGCCTGAAGCTATGGCAGACCATAGCATCATGTCCCAGGTAGAGGTTCTCTCGGTCACGGATACAGGCCGGCGGCGTCGTTGGACGGACGCAGAGAAGGTGCGGATCGTGGAGGAGAGCTACGCCGCGCCCCGTATGGCTGCGGCGACGGCTCGGCGGCACGATATATCCCGCTCGCTTCTAACGCGATGGCGGCGGGAGGCGCGAGAGGGTCTGCTGATTGGCGATGGAGATCGCACGCATTTTTCGCCGGTTGCCGTGACACCGGGCCGCGCATCCGGGCCGGCAACCACCGATGTGCAGGGGCCGGCGGAAGACGCGGGACATGATCGGGTCGAGATCATCCTGGCGAACGGGCGCCGGCTTGTGGCCGCCGTCGGAACCGAGGCCTCTATCCTTGCGCGGCTTATCCAGGTGGTGGAGCGGGCATGATCGCCTTCCCGGCGGGGGTGCGCGTCTGGATCTCTGGCGGGGTCACCGACATGCGCCGCGGGATGAACACCCTGGCACTACAGGTTCAGGAGGGACTGGGGCGCGATCCCCACGCCGGCGAGATCTTCTGTTTCCGTGGACGCAAGGGCGACCTGGTCAAGCTGCTCTGGCACGATGGTGTGGGCATGTCGCTCTATACCAAGCGGTTGGAAGCGGGCAAATTCATCTGGCCCGTCAGCCGCAGCGGCGAAGCGGTGCAGGTCTCCGCGGCCCAGCTCGGCTATCTTCTGGAAGGGATCGATTGGCGCAACCCGCGCTGGACGCAACGCCCTGCAAAGGCCGGATAAATCAGCCTCACAGACTGTCGCGTAGCCCTTTATTGGGCTCTGCCTCAATCTGTGTGGCGGAGGGGCAGCATTCTTGCCCTCAACAGTTCTGGCCCGGCTCGGCCGTACATGGCGCGTTTGAGGGTCTTCAGACGATTAATCTGACCTTCTGCTTGGCCGTTGCTCCAGGGCATCTCGATAGCGTTTTTTACCGCATCGAAATCCCGGTTCAATGTGCGTGCGAAGCGCACGATGGGCGCCAGGTCGGTTTCGATCGCGTCGTCGATCCATGCAGGGAGCGGGTCTGCCTCGCGGCCACGCAGGATACCGTTGAACCGCATGACGAGGCAGCGCATCGTTGCGAAGGCGGGAGAGCCAGCCTTGATCGCGTCGATTTTCCGCGCCTGATCCGGGGTGAGTTTTCTGCGGGGTTTGATACACAGCGCTGCCGCGATGACCGGGGAGATCGCGTGCCCCGTTTCCGGGTCCCGGACCGGTTCCAGGATCTGGTGCTCCAAGGCAGGGCCCTTCGCTTGCTTTTCGGCTCTGCGCCACCCCGCCAGCAGCCGCTGCAAATGCGTCGGGCTCCCCTCGTAGCCACGCTCTCGGATCAGACGGAACAGGGCGCTTCCAGTTCGAATTCCGCCCTTCCAGCTTTGGCTCAGGAACTCTTCAAAGTACCACGGCGAAGTCGGCTTCAAAGCTGCCCGCCTGCGGTCCGGCGGCGTCTCGAACTGCAGCCATTTCGCGATGCTGCGACGAGGGAACCCTGTTCGCCGCCCAATCTCGCTGCAGGTAAGCCCCTGATTTCGAAGCGCATGGATGGTGGTGAAAATCTCTTCCCGAGACGTCCTGTGCGCAAGGCGGGACTTCAGAAGGCTTCCCTCTGCGGTGATATTGTCGGCGTCGGACAGCAGCGCCCTGCCGGTCGCACGGCCGTGAAGGTTCATCTGCTCCTCGATAGCCTGCCGCAGGTTCTGCACGATATGAAACCGGTCGGCGACCTGTTCCGCTTGCGGCGCGCCTTGCCGGGCAGCCTGGGCGTAGAGACCGCAGCGATCTCTGCTGATCACTTCCACCTCGGGATGTCGTTTCAGCCAGTCGGTGCAGGTGACCACATCACGATCTTCGAGAACATCGATGACCGCGCGACGCTCCAGATCGACGATGATCGTGCCGTAGGTCTGCGACTTCCGCCAGCTCCAGTCGTCGATCCCGATGACGGTCGGCGGCTCGGCAGTGTCTTGAGCACGGTTCTTCAGCTGCCTAAGCACCGTGTCATCACTGACCCCAAGGCCCAAGCGGTGCAAGAGCCGCTCGGCAGGCCGCCCGCCGGTCGCGTGCCCAAGATGGCTGACAATTTCCCCGACACGCGAAGTGCGCCGCGCAAAAGGACGCGCAATCGAGCCGATCTGGTCCGAGAAAGTCCGGCGCGGGCAGGCGGGTGCCAAACATCGCCAACGGCAAACCCAGAGGGTTACCGTAACCCCGTCACCATGGGCGGGATAATCCTGCAGCCGCCTACGCCGCCAGCCGTGACGACGTCGCGATTGCAATCCACAGTCTGGGCAGATGCCGTTTGGTGTCAGACTGCCGGATACAGTCCACCCGCCGGAATCGCGCCGCTCAACGCTTTGAACGGAAACATCGCTCCCGGGCGACCAGTGCTTCCTTGAAATCATCACTATCCCTCCTGAATCTTCCCGTTCTCAGGATAGTGCGCCACACAGATTGAGGCAGAGCCGATTTAAGGGCAACGCGACACCCGTGGAACAAGCTCGACTACAATGTGAGCAAGGGCGGCTTCGTCACGGATATCCGTGAAGAAGAAATCAGCGGCGCGCCCGCTCGGAGCGAAAGATGGGATGAGGATCGAGAATGGGAGGAGCGGATGCACAGCCATTACGGTATCGCTCCATACTGGCTCTGATTCATTCACAAAACGGCCGCCCGGACCTTTGTGGGCCGGGCGGCAATCTAAAGTCAAGATTGAGAACCGTTAGCTGTCGAAAATCGCAAGGCCGATGGCTGAGAGGAAGAGTTTTGGGCGGCGGTCAAAGCGGCTCGAGAGGCAAATTCTAATCCCTGAGACGCCCGAGCGTGATCGCGATCCGGTTGCAGCGCTTGTACCGGCGCTCGTCATTCTTAAGTATAGTCACCCTTGGTCCATCTGGACGTTGGTTTCGGGAGTCGCTGGAAGATGGACCAATGCGCTGTGGTGACGCCCGAAATTCTTGTGTTCTCTCCATTCCTCGCTCAGGATCACCGTTGCTTGACGGCAGATCGTTGACTTTCCGCACAAGGCTCTGTTCTTGAGCACGCACGCGATGGGGCGACAGGCTTGATCCACCCCCTATGTCGTACGCGATTGTCCTGGGCCAAGATCGTTGTATCTTTGCTCGCGGACAAGCGCCAGTAGCTGTTCTTCTGGGGAAGGCGAAAAAGGGAGCATCACACCCAGGGACTGCCTAGTAGAGTCCATTCTTCAGATAACCGGAAGCGTCGAAACAGTCGATCGGCACAACCAAGGAAACCCGTCATACGGCTGACCGACGGCATGTACGCAAAGCGCCGCGCAGAGCTCGCGCCTGAAGTGGTTCGGCAATCCGGGGTGCGGGTTCGAAACCCATCCGTTCCATTGCCTCCCCTTCGGCAGGACTGGGCGGGTTCATCACGGACGCCAAGATAAGCGCGATCAGGGCTCGAGTGTTTCCCTCGGCTTTGCGGAGCACCGAGAGGGCAGGGAGGAGACATTTCTCGATTGCGGTGAAATCGGTTCCGAGGGGGAAACCGGGAAGAATGGATCCCCGGTACGGGGCGAGCCAGCTGGCGATCGCTTGCGGAGTGTTGGTCCGCTGCGCAGGGGGAACCTTGTAGCTGGGGGAGATCTTGCCAGCATTCCGGGCCTCTTTCAATAGAGCGTCCTGAAACCGGCTGTCGGCGATCGCGATGAGGCGTCTGATCACCTCTTCGTCGTTCTCCCCGCGCAGGTGCGCCGCGCCGTATTCCGTCACCACGATGTCGCGCATGTGGCGGGGCACGGTGGTGACGGGAAGCTGCCAGACGAGGTTGGACGTAACCTTGCCCTTGCTGTAGCGGGTGGCTGGCAGGGTCAGGATGGCGCGGCCGTCTTCGAGGGCGAAAGCCTGCTCGACGAAGTTGAACTGCCCGCCCACGCCGCTGACCATCTGGCCGGGCTTTGCCGCATCGGACATCGCGTCCCCCAGCAGGCTGACCTGCATGCAGCCGTTGACGAAGCGCGCATGGCACCGCGCCGCGCGCTTCGCCGCCTCGTCGCCGTAGAGTGCATTGGTGAAGCTGACCGGCATCATCGCGATCTTCGCCCGCTGCCCGGGCGGCATCGCGCGCAAACGTTCGTACATGTCGCGCGCATCCACGAAGAACCCGGCGTGGATGGCGGCTCCCGCCACCTCGCGGCGGATGACTCCCTGCTCGAAAAGCGCAAGCATCCCGCCGACGAGCATTTCGGTGACGCCGTAGAGTCCGATGTCGAAGGGGGCGGTTTCCTCGCCGGTCAGCGGCATCGGGGCATCGGACCAGAGCGGGTCGAGCGCACCGCGATCCCGGGCGAGCAGCGCGTTCGCGACCGCATCGCCAATGGCGCCTATCCCGATCTGAAGCGTGCCGCCATCGGGCACCAGCCGCGCGACATGCAGGCCGATGGCGTGCTGGATGTCGGAAACAGGACGGCGCGGCAACGAGAACAGCTCGAACGGCTCGGCGGGATCGAGCAGCATCTGCACCGCCTCCTGCTTGAGTTCGGCAGGCCCCTGCATGAAGGGCAGCGCCTTGTTCACCTCGCCCACGGCGACGAAGTCCATCTCGCCTTTGCGGCGCAATTCGAAGAGGTCGGAGGAGATGTCGGTGTTGCACGACAGGCTGAAGCGATCGCCGTCCCGCGCGAGCAGTTGCGCCAGCACGTTGGGCCGCTGCGCGATCAGCACGTCGCGGGCGTGCGTGTAATTGGCCGAGATGTAGTGTCGTTGGGCATAGGCGTTGTCGACCCAGTTGCCAGCTTGGAAGAAGAACTCGGACACCTCAATGTTGTCGGGCAGCCCGCCAGCCTTTATCATCTCAGCATAGTGCAGAGCGGGGTAGCGTCCGAAGAGCCTGTCGACGGCCGGGTCGAGAAAGCGCCGCTCAATATCGGAGCCGGGTGCCGGACGCTGCAGGGTCAGCGCAGTGAAAATCGAGAGCTTCAGTCTGGGATCTATGACGGCGGCGCGGCTCAGCGCGTTGACGAGCGTGACGGGTTTGCCGAGGCCGAGGGGCAGGGCGAGGCGGATTTCTCCGCCAACATTTTCGTAGAGGGCGCGGGCCATCGCGTCGGCATCGGAGAAGCGCTGCAATTGCTCAGCCAAGGGTGGACCATCCCTCATTCGGAGCGAAGCGCGCGCCATGAGCCTGCTCCAACGCCTTCAGACGGATGACGATCTCTTCGACACCACGGCTCTTCGCGTAGTGCATAGGTCCGCCGCGGAAGGGCGCGAAGCCCGTGCCGAAGATCATCGCGCGATCTACCTGATCTGCGCATTCGGCCACGCCCTCGTGGAGAACCTCCACGCAAGCGTTCAGCATTGGCAGGATCAGTCGGTCCGTGAGATCGTCGGGAGCGTCGTCGAGGCTGGCACGGGGATAGGGCGTGCCATCGGACCAGTCGTAGAAACCCTGGCCGGACTTCTTGCCCAACTTCCCAGCTTCGACGTTCTCGCGCAGCCTGTCGGAGATCTCGGCCATGGGTTTCTCAAGGCTGTTGCGCAGCGACTCCGCCACGTGCAGTGCGATATCGAGCCCGACCTGATCGGCCAGCGTCACCGGCCCCATCGGCATTCCGAAGCGCATTGCAGCGGTGTCAATCACTTCCTTGGGGACCCCCTCATCCATCAGCACCATCGCTTCCATCAGATACGGGGTGAGCGCGCGATTAACGACAAAGCCGGGGTAATCGGCCACGCGAGCGGGCAATTTTCCGATTGCCTGGCAGAACTTTGCCAAGCGGCGTGAGGTAACTTCGTCGGTGGCACTACCGTGAACAACCTCGACGAGATCGACCTTTGAGACCGGGTTGAAGAAATGAAGCCCGGCGAACCGCGCCTTGTCAGGTGCTTTCGCCGCGAGATGATCGACTGAGAGGCTAGAGGTATTGCTGGCAAGGATCGCGCCAGGCTTCAACTCCAGTCCATTATAGATCTTTTTCTTGACTTCCAGATCTTCCGGCGCGGCTTCGATCACGAGGTCAGCGGAGCCCGCACCATAGCACCTCGGGTCAGGCATCAGCCGGTCTAGTGCATCTCGGGTCTCTATGCGGGTCAGGTGCTTGTCTTCACAGATTTCCGCAGCCAGCTTCAGGGCCTTCCCAAGTGGCTCGGTCTCGACCTCGCTCAGCGTCACCCGCTTGCCCTTTATCGCGGCCATCACAGCGATCTCTGCTCCCATCGCGCCCGCGCCGATTACGTGGATATGGGTAATACCGTCTCCGCCATCTCCCGCATCCTTCAGACTCTGTCGCAAGAAGAACACGCGGCGGAGGTTCTTCGAAGTCTCGCTGTCCAGCAGCCTCGCGAAGGACGCGATCTCGCCCTTCTGCATCTCAGCCCGGTCCTCGCCGTGCTCTTCCCACAGGTCGATCAGTGCATGGGGTGCCGGATAATGAACCTTGGGCGCCTTCTTCTCGATTTCGCTGCGCATCTGGCGAACAGCAAAGCTGCGCACCCGCTCGATATTAAGTGCCCGTGCTTTGAGTCCCGGCGATTGCGGCCTGATCTCCCCCCTCGCGGCGGTCCGAACCGCTGCGGCGACATGGCGCTCCTCCACCACCGCATCGGCGATGCATAGATCCCTGGCCTTCCCGGTGTGCACCGTCTTTCCGGTGAGCATCAGTCTCATCGCTTCGCTCGGATCGATCAGGGCGGTAAGGCGGAAGGTGCCGCCGAGACCCGGGTGAAGGCCGAGTCGAACCTCGGGAAAGCCGAAGGATGCGCCGGGCGTGATTAAGCGGGTGTCGCAGGCCAGCGCCAGCTCGAAGCCCGCGCCGAGGGCGGTGCCATGCACCACGCAGATCGTCGGGCACCTGAGCGCCTCGATCCGGTCGAGCACGTCATGGCCCTGGCTTAAAATCTCCGTCGCTCCTCCATTGGACATGGCGTCAAAGCTGCCTATATCGGCGCCCGCAGCAAACCCGCCGGGCTTGGCCGAGCGGATCACCAGGCCCCTTGGTAGATCGGCTTCGGCGGCGGCGATATGGCTATCCAGCTCGCGAAACACAGCTTCCGAGATCGTGTTTGTCCGGCTGTCGGCCTTGTCCAGTGCTAACCAGAGGATGCCATCCTGGTCGCGCCCTACGCGCCAGCTACCCTCACGGCCCCCTGCACCGCCCAATTCCAGCTTCACCTCACCAAGATATTCAAGCACATGTCCGGTCATTACACTGCCTCCAGCAGCATCGCGCCGCCGAGCCCTCCACCGATGCACTCGGTCGCGATGCCGAGCCGTCCACCGCGCGCCTTCATCGCCTTGGCGAGGTGCAGCACGATTCGGTTGCCACTGGCACCCACCGGGTGGCCGAGGGAAATAGCCCCTCCATCGACGTTCAGGCTGTCGCGGTCGATCTGGCCGAAGGCGGTTTCATAGCCCAGCACCTCACGGCAGAAGTCGTCGTCCGCCCATGCGGCGAGGCAAGCGAGTACCTGCGCGGCGAAGGCCTCATTCAGTTCCCAGAGGTCAATGTCCACTACCCCGAGGCCGTGGCGTTGAGCGATGGGCGTGGCCGAGAGCACCGGTCCAAGACCCATAATAGAAGGATCGAGCCCGGACCACTCGCTGTCCTTGATCTCAGCCAGAGGGGTCAACCCGTGGGCCTCCACCGCCCTTTCGGAGGCGAGGATGCACCAGCTCGCGCCATCGGTGATCTGGCTCGAGTTGCCCGCCGTCACCTTACCATGAGGCTGTTCGAACACCGGGTTCAGCTTGGCGAGGCCAGTCATGTCACTGTCCGGGCGCACGCCGTCATCGTGGTCGTAGACGGTGCCGTCGCGGTCGATGGCGGGCATCACCTCATCGGCCAGCCGTCCGTCGGTCTAGGCGGCCGCCAGCCGGTGATGGCTTTGCATGGCATAAGTGTCGGCGGTTTCGCGGGAGATGCCGAAGCGGTGGGCCAAAATCTCTGCTGTCTGGCCCATGTTCAGCTCGGTGATCGGGTCGGTCAGGCCGCGTTCTAGGCCGATAACGGGCTTGAAGAACTCGGGCCGGATGCCCGCCATCGCCTTGGCCTGATCGAGAGGACCCCTTGCGGTGTTCATCCTGCCGAACCACTCGACGGCGGACTGGCGAAGCACGAGGGGCGAATGGCTCAGCGCCTCGGCGCCGCCAGCAAGGATCATCTGGTGGGAGCCATTGCGGATATAGCGGTAAGCGGTGTCAATACTCTGCATACCCGAGCCGCAATTGATCTGCATGGTGAAGGCCACGATCTGCTCGCCGAGGCCCAATCGCAGGGAAGCGACGCGGGCGGGGTTCATCTCATCGGCGATAACATTGACACAGCCCAAGATTACCAGGTCGAACGCGGTGCGATCGAAGGGCTGGCGAGCCAGCAGAGGGCGACCGCATTGCACCGCCAGGTCGACGGGAGTGAAGGGGCCCGGCCCGCTGCGGGCCTTGAGGAAGGGCGTGCGCGCGCCATCGACGATAAAGACGCGCTGGGTGGTATGTCCGCTCATTCCGCAGCCTCCCGTGGGGCGGGGCCGCGATTTGGCGTTCGAACCGGGTACAGCTCGGCCAGCGCTCCAGGCGTGAAGTCATCGACCGCGACCACCTCATTCACCAGCGCCTGCATCGCCTCAATCTCGGCCAACTCGGGCTCGCTGAGGATGCCCGCCTCGACCGCCTCCCATGGCGGCATCCTCGCATCGCGCAGGCGTTTCATTACCGGGGCCAACTCGACGACCTTGGCGTAGCACTGGTTGAGCACTTGTACGCCGTCGCGGTTGCAACCCTCGAAGACGCGACCGGTGATCCGGTTCCGGGCCTCGGAGGGCTCATAGATCAGCGCGCTCACTGCCTCGGTCAGGCGGTCGTCAGCGCCGCGGCGGGTGGTGCCGGGCAGGGTGAAAAAGCGCAGCACCCATGTGACCCAACGGGCAGGCAGGTTGGCGATCACCTCGTCCAGCGCGGTCTGGATGCGTTTGAATCCCTCGGCGGCGGCAAAGCGCAGCACCGGCAGGTCGGTCTGCTGGCGGCCCTCATCTTCCCACCGCTTGAGTGCGGCTGAGAGGATGTACATTTCCGACAGGATGTCGCCCATCCGGCCCGAGATCATCTCCTTGCGCTTGAGCCCGCCGCCCAGGGTGAGGAAAGCGAAATCGGCGGTAAGCGCATAAGCCGCCGACCAGCGCGACAGCTCGCGGTAGATCGGCACGGCCGCCCCGGCATCCGGAGCAGGCGCAAATCGACCACCGGTCAGTGCGCGGCTCCAGGCGCGGAACATCGTTTTGGTCGTGTGGCCGACATGGGCCCAGAAGCTCTTGTCAAACGCGTTTAGCGATGTCTCCGGGTCGTCCTCCTGGAGGGCCATCATGTTGTCGAGCATGTGCGGATGGGCGCGGATCGAGCCCTGTCCAAAGATGATCAGCGAGCGGGTGACGATATTGGCGCCTTCCACGGTAATGCCGATTGGCACGGCGCGGTAGAGCGGCTGAAGGTAGTTCGAAGGGCCGTCAATGACCGCCTTGCCGGAGTGCACATCCATCGCATGGTTGAGCGCATCGCGCATCCTGTAGGTGGCATGAGCCTTTATGATCGCCGAGATCACCGACAGCGCGCGTCCCTCGTCCAGTCCGGCGCAGGTGAGGTGGCGCGCGGCATCCATGGCGTAGGCGTCCGAGGCGAGTTGCGCCATGGGGGTCTGGATGCCGCCGAACTTGCCGATCGGCAGGTTGAACTGTTCGCGTATGCGCGCGTAGGCTCCGGTGGTGTGGGCCGAGAGCGCGATGGCCGCGCAGCCCATCGAGGGCAGAGAGATGCCGCGTCCGGCGGCTAGTGCCGACATTAGCATCATCCAGCCGCGCCCGGCATATTCCGGCCCGCCGATGATATTCTCGAGCGGGATGAAAACATCGGTGCCTGTGGTCGGCCCGTTCATGAACATTGTCGAGGAGGGCAGGTGGCGGTTGCCGGTCTCGACGCCCTCGAGGTTGGTGGGAACCAACGCGCAGGTAATGCCGATGTCTTCGATATCGCCGAGCAGCCCGGCTGGGTCGCGTAGCTTGAAGGCGAGGCCAAGAACAGTGGAGACCGGAGCGAGCGTAATATATCGCTTGGCCCAGTTGAGGCGAATGCCCAACACCTCTTCACCGTCCCAACTTCCCTTGCAGATCACGCCCTCGTCGACCATCGCTGAGGCGTCCGAGCCGGCCTCGGCACTGGTCAGCCCGAAGGCGGGTAACTCGCGCCCATCGGCCAGTCGGGGCAGCCAGTAGCTCTTCTGATCGTCGGTGCCGAACTGGTGGATCAGTTCGCCGGGGCCGAGCGAGTTGGGCACCATCACGGTGACGGCGGCCGCCACCGAGCGGGTGGAGATGTAGCGGATGATCTCGGAATGGGCGAAGGCAGAAAAGCCAAGGCCGCCATGCGACTTGGGAATGATCATGCCGAAGAACTTGTGCCGGCGAAGGAAACTCCAGACCTCGGCGGGCAGGTCGGCGGCCACGTGGTTAATCTGCCAGTCGTCGATCATGTGGCAGAGTTCGCGGCAGGGCCCGTCGAGAAAGCCCTGCTCCTCTGCACTGAGCTGCGGTGCCTTGACGGCGAGGAGTTTCGACCAGTCCGGGTTGCCCGAAAACAGTTCGGCCTCCCACCAGACTTCACCGGCCGTCAATGCTTCGCTTTCGGTCTGGGAAAGGGCGGGCAGTGCCCCCTTGGCCCAACCGTGAATCGGCTTGGTCAAAATCCGAGCGCGCAGTCCTGTCATAGGAGCCCCTCCACTGATCGAACGTCAGTCGACCGGATGGGGTTCCGACGGGCAGGATGACAAGCAAAGCTGTCAAGACCAACCCGTCAAGGGCAAGAGGATCTGGCCCTTCCTGGCCGGTTCAGATGCCGTGCTACGAGACCGCAACCAGCAAAGGGCGATGGCGAGGTGCGCCAGCGAAACCAGCACCAGCAAGCGGTCGCGAGTGAGCAGGCTCACGGCGAAGATCGCGATTCCGTCTCGCCGGCAGATCTTAGTAAAGCTCTCCTCGCCGCTAAGCCCTTCAGGCACGATCCTGATCTTCCGAATGGTGCTTCCGTTTGCGCCGGCGGATGAACTTCACAATCAACTTTGCCGTCGGCTGCACTGTTCCGGCTTGGCGTCTCACGCGCATTCGCCATCGGTAGGAGAGGGGATGGACGATATCGGTGGTTCATCCGGCAGTCCAAGGAGCAGGTAAGGAAGTGGAGCAGCGCGTGCTCCTCGATTACCACCCGAAGCAGGATTCGAGCACGGGCGGCACGTGAGAAAGGCCTCCAGGGACGGAGGTTCGGCCCGCTCCGAATGCCGATGAGGTCGAAGGTTTGGGGGCTTCTCGAACACCTGTCTTTCAAGCGGTCCTCATGCGGCGGAACGTTCGTCCGAGCCAGCAAGCAGCAGACGCAAGATGTCAGATCGGGTCAGGATCCCTACAAGTCGCCCCTTCTGTGTCACGGGAACGACTTCGCTTCCCTGCGCCGCCAACCTGTTGAGGAGCACACCAACGGGCATACTGTCGGTCACCGTATTGTCGGCGGATCGCATCACGTCTGATACAGTGCGACTCTGAGATCTCTGCAGCCAGGCCGCCGAACGGTCGTGTGTGGCAACGGCTCGGAGAAGATCTGCCTGGAGCAAAAGACCTTGTAACCTCATATCTTCATCTACGACCGGGAGACTCTTGATGGCCTGGCTGCAGAACAGACGCGCCGCCTTCGGGAGCGGCGTGCCAGGCCGGACCGTAATCAGATCGGTGGTCATGATGTCGCCGCACGTCGTGCCGTCAAAGCGATGCTGGGCCGCTTCTGCTTCGGCCGCGGCCAGCAACCGGCCGAGGTCTGCCACACCAAGGTTGGTCGACTGGTTGAATCGGTCGAGCAGTTCGCTGAGTTGCTCGGTCGTCAGACCCAGACGTGGCGCAGGACCGCGGGTCTGGTCCGTTTCGGGCTGGCGGAACGGATACACCCGCCCGGTTAACCTGTTGTAGACGATGGCGACAAGGACCAGCACGGCTGTGGTCAGTCCAACAGGCATCAAGGCAAAAAGCGGTCCTACCTCCAGGACCGCACCCGGATCGAGGGCGGTGAGCAATGCCACGGCTCCTCCCGGCGGGTGGAGCGCCCGGACAAACATCATGGCGGTGATCGCCGCGCCGACTGCGACGCCGACCGACCACGGGGCGGGAACGATCTGGAGCACGAAGATAGCGACGAGTGTTGCCGTCACATTGCCGACGACAGCCGACCATGGTTGGGCGAGGGGCGAGTTAGGAACGCAGAAGACAAGCACTGCCGTCGCCCCAAGTGGTGCTATCAGATAGAATGACGATGCCCCCAGTCTGGCGCCCAAGCTCACGATCAGCGCGCACAGGCTGATCCCAAGCAGTGCACCGACGCCGGCACGCAACTGCTCAAGGCCGTGGGAGGCCGGCAGCGCTGGAGAGAGATGATACCATGCCCGCATATGAGAGGCCTCCTTATCTGCATAAAGGGCGAGCAGATTCGTATGCCTATGCCTCAAATGTCATCGGAATGTGAATGGCCATGTCCGATGAAAAGGAAGCTGGTCCTGTTTCTTCCTGATTGCCGGAACGGAACTCCTGCGAAGAAACCAAGATCGAAACGCGTGATTGCTCGGTGTGTCCCGCCTGCCATCGGCCGTCGTGCCTTTTGGCGAACGATGCCCGAGGCCGGATCCTGCGGCTTGTGGACGGTGGGCACCAGAGAGCCTGGCGCGCGTGATCTCTCCGGGCCACTAACGCAGATGTCCGAGTTGAGAATGACTGCAATCTTCAGCCAAGGCACCGCACTCCCAAATAACTGCCAAGACTAGGATCCCTTCGATGGCGGCGCCGATGATCTTGAAGCACTGGAGTGCCGGCACGGCGAGCCAACGCCGTTGCACCTCTATGCAGCAGAATACGTTATCGAAAAGGCGAGTACGGACAGACACGAGCCGGTTCTCGAAAACGTCAGCTAGACGTGCGGACCTGACATAGGTCTCGCCGATGTCGCGGCGCGCGGTCGGGGGGCGCAAGTTCCGGTTTGGAGAATGGCGCTAGCAGTCCTGAGGCCTGATCGACCGGCTCTCGACCGGCCGCCGAGGCACGACTGATCTTTGTCTGCTGACGGAACAGATCGGTTCAGTTCGCCGTTTCCCGGGCATCAACTGACATTTCGGGAGGAAATGACATGAAGATGCACACGACATTGATGGCGAGTTGCGCCCTGGCGATCATAGGCTCCGGGGCCTATGCCGACTGCGCCGAGGAATTGGCCTCGCTGACCGAAGACGGCGCCGGCGCCGCCACGACTCAGGGCATCTCAAAGGACGGATCACTGGCGCCCCTCGAACAGCCCGCCGAGTCCGCAGATGCCGCGGAAACAGGCGCTGAACCCGCAGCGGATGCGAGCAATACGACCGCCAGCGGCGGGACCGCAACGTCGAGCGCTGGCGAGAGCGCGTCCGACGAGACAATGGCCACTACCGACACCAGCGGCGGCGGTTCATCTGCAACTGGCGATGGGATCTCCAAGGACGGCACGCATACTCCTCTTGAAGGAGAAGCCTCCGGAAGCGCGGAGATGAAGGCGATGTCCGGGGAGGACGCCGAGGCGCAGCAGGATGGCGAGCCAACGGCCGCGGATGAAGCTCACGCGGACTCAGGTGCGGAAAGCCCGGCGATGTCGGAATCCGCTGACGCGGCCGATGCCGCCTCGGCGGGCTCCTCGATGGAGGGCGATGCCGATCGCGAGGCCCTCATGGCTCGCGCCAATCACGCCTTGGCATCGGGCGACGAAGAAGCCTGCATGGCGGCCGTGGAGGAACTCAAAGCCATGTAAGCTGATCCGAACGGGTCAGGTAACGGCCCGATGGATCGCCGTTTCCATGCGCTGGTGGCCGGGGGAGCGCAAAGCGTTCCTCCAGCCCTCCCGGCCACGTTAGAGGGTGGGATCCTGGACGCTCTGCCGCACCTCTATCTGTGGCCGAGCTCGCGACAAAGGATGGCTTGCTCCTCAACCGACAACTGCTTTCAGCCGATGGTGACGCATGGCTTACCTTTCAAACTGATTGTAAGGTAGCTGTCTACGCTTGCCTCTGGAACGGGTTCTTGGTGCATGGGAATCTTGACCCGCATCTGTTATCTGCGGCCTTTCTCGCCCAAAACTGTCCCGGGCCAGTTTCGAGAAGCACGCTCCGCAGCGGCGGCGACACTCATTCCGTGCCCCGGCCGCGGCGCTCCAATATGACGAAGATGCGTAGCACTGCGAGAGCGAGCAACGTTGCCACGATGGCCAAACCGATGTGGCCCAGTCCGCTGGATACGCCGACAGCTCCGGCGAGCCACATGCCAGCGCCGGTAGTCAACCCCTTCACGTCACTGCCGCGCGTGAAGATCGTGCCGGCCGCAAGAAATGCGACCCCGGCGGTTACAGCCTCGATGAGGCGGATCGGATCCTTGCGGATGCTGTCGTCATCCACAATTGTAGACATCATCATGCCGAGAGTGATCAAGGCAAAAAGACATGCCGCCAATGCAATCATGATGTGGGTCCGGAGCCCGGCGTGCTTTTGTCGGGATTCGCGTTCCCAGCCGATCAACCCACCCAGCACGATCGCGCCAGAAAGGCGAAGTAGAACGATGGTCCAGCCAAGCCCCGGCAGCGGCGGTGCGGTCAGTTCTCGGATCAGTTCGTCCATCGGTGCCTCGTTTTCGATGAAAACACATCTTTCGCCCCGGAGATTTGCGCGAAAGTTGGTGACGCCTGATCAGGCGGCGGCTTGAAGTTGGCCTACGCCATCACAGAATTCAATACCTTGGAAGATCTCGGTAAGGCAGAAGCACGAATCTCTTCGTCGGCTCGCGGACCGGCGGTCGCCATTGCCTCCAGCCTACGAAAGTCCGCAGATCTGATCGGCAGCGAACCTCAGGTATTTCCCCCATATATGCAGGCTCGCATCCCGTATTACCTGCGTCGATGACCTGCTGCTGTTGGATGTCACTGAGAACTGACCCAGCATTGTCATCGAGATTTGACCCGCCTGTCAGTATGTCGGTCGGTTCATGACGGGGTCAACATTGGCGTCTCCTTCCTCTTCTTTTTCGCGGTCTCCGAG
>NZ_JAGHRA010000013.1 GCF_017744015.1 Paracoccus sp. R12_2 | reverse complement strand
CTCCATCTGGCGCAGCACACCCATGATCTGGGCTTCTGTGTATCGTGTCTTCTTCATCGGAATCTCCTCAGTCATCCTGCCGAGAAAATTCTACTTCCGCATCCCGTTAAGATCGGGGGGGATTACCAGGCGAGCACAATCCAGACGCGATCCTGTCCTGCAATGCTCCGTCTTCATGCCAATTGGGAATACGATATGATCTGGGTGCTGTGCGCGTGATGGTCAACGAGCCGGAACAGAGATACATCACTAGTATGACCGACCCGGTCATCAATCTGAAAACGAACGATACTGATACCGTTGACGTGTCCTGGCCCAACGCACGTTTCGCCCAACGAAACATCGGTCGCTATACCAAGAACCAGAACGATCCTTCCGATGATCGGTTGTTCCTCTCTAAAATCGACATGTATGAGCCGTTCGTGACCTACCGTGGCGGTAGCGTTGCTCTGCAACGCTCATTTGAAAACCTGCCAATAGGCTTACTTGCGCACCCGATCAGCCTGCGTTTCGATTGGCCAGCAAGCTTGGATGAAGCTTCATCCTGCAGCCGCGGGTCAGAAAAAATGACCCTCGCGGACTGTGGCTTGGATGCCGGCGATATTTACGACCGCCAAACCTTTCTATGTCCTCTTGGTGATGATGGCGATGCCTGTCGCAACAATCTAGCGTCTCAATCTAGCATTTTAGATTCGACGCTTGATATGATGGAACAAGTGAACGGATCGTTTGTCAGCGCGCCAACGAACGACATGAACCTGCTGCTGCAGACACTGCTCTATCGCATGACGATCGGCGGCAGCCACCCGCCATTGCCCGACAGCCCCGAGAACCGAACCCTGTATCGGCAGGTGCAGCGTGACTACGCGATCATTCTTGATCAGCCTGAAGCTGCCGCTGATCGAGAAAACCGCGAAGCCCTGCGTGCGGCTCTGTCCCGCCAACCACATCTCTACCGTCCGATGAGGGCGGAACCAGAGATGCGCAAGGCCTTATGGGATCGTTTCCAAGCGCAACTCGAGGCGATCGGGTTTTCTCGGTGAAGCCCTGTCGTCAAGCCCACTATGTCGCGATAACTAACTTGCGTGAGTGCTCTTCGCACCTTCCGCCGGTCGTATTTGGTGCTGAAGATGCCCGCCGGCTTGGCAGTGGCGAAATGTGCCTTCTGCCCTGCATTGGATCAGTTCCTCAAAATCCTCCTTTTGCTTCCGCAACGAATATCTCACTTGGCGTACGTGCCCTCGCGCCGCATCATGAAGGCCAATCGCAAGAAGGTATCCAATTGCCCCTTGGCCAATGGCAGCTATGCGCAGTTCCTTCCCGTTTATTCACCTCGCAGCGTCAGGCTGAATGGGGCTCGCAGTGCCCCTTCGCCGCACCCCGACCCAATGTCCGCAGTCTCAGTCCGCTTACACGAAGGTTCCGACCGTCTTCCAGCATCCCTGGCGATTTTCGCTGCGCATGGATGATCAAACTGGCGTCGACCGGCACCCGGCGATCAGTCGCGGCTGCGGATGATCTTGGCGAAGGAATCGAACAGTTGCGGATTCGCGGCGATCATGCGGCCCGATTCCAGCGGATCGTCGCCGTCGCGGATACCCTCGACGAAACCGCCCGCCTCGCGCACCAGCAGGATGCCCGCCGCGACGTCCCATGGCTGGTTGCCGCGTTCCCAGTACCCGTCATAGCGCCCGGCCGCGACCCAGGCCAGATCCAGCGAGGCCGCGCCAAGGCGCCGGACCCCGGCCGTCAGCGGCATCAGCCGGGCCAGGTCCTGCAACGCGGCAGGCAGCGGGCCGCGGCCTGCAAAGGGAATGCCGGTTGCGAACAGCGACTCGTCCAGCCGCCTGCGTCCGGACACCCGCAGGCGCTGATCGTTCATGTATGCGCCGCCGCCCTTTTCGGCCATGAACAATTCGTCCTTGGCGGCATCGAAGACGACCGCGGCGACGATCTCGCCCTTGTGTTCCAGCCCGATGCTGACCGCCCAGTGAGGCAGGCCGTGCAGGAAGTTGGTGGTGCCGTCCAGCGGGTCGACGATCCAGCGCCGGGTCGGATCCTCGCCCGGCTCTTCCCCGGTTTCCTCGCCCAGCCAGCCATAGTTCGGGCGGGCACCGCGCAGGTCTTCCTTGATGATCCGTTCGGCCTCGCGGTCGGCGCGGGTGACGAAATCGCCAGCGCCCTTGACGCTGACCTGAAGGTTCTCGACCTCGCGGAAGTCCTTGACCAGCGCGCGTCCGGCCTTGCGCGCGGCCTTGATCATGATGTTGAGATTGGCGCTGGCCATCGCAGACTCCGAAACTGTGGGTTGGCGGCGTCATAGGGCCTGGCGCGGCGAAAGCCAAGCGGGGCGCGGATGCGGGGCCGCCGTTTGCGCGCGCGATCGTCAGCCGCGCAACAGCCGGGGCGGTTCCGTCCGCGACAATCGCAGCACATGCGCCATGTAGGGCTGGGTCAGGTCGGTTTCGCGCAGCGCCGCGTAAAGACGCCGCATGACGCCCCCCTGCCCCAACGGCAGCATGGCCAGTTCCGGGTTTCCGGCCTCGCGGCGCAGCACCCAGTCGGGCATCACCGCGACACCCCGCCCCGATGCGACCAGCATCAGCGCGACCGCGGTCAGTTCCACGCTGCGTTGCGCTGCGGGCTCGACGCCGGCGGGGATCAGGAACTGGCTGAACACGTCCAGCCGCGCACGGTCCATCGGATAGGTGATCAGCGTCTCGGCAGCCAGGTCCTGCGGCTCGGCATAGCCCTTGGCGACCAGCGGATGCGCCGCGGGCACCACCAGCGTCGGGGCATAGTCGAACAGCGGCTGATAGATCACCCCCGGCACGTCCTCGGGGTCCGAGGAAATGACCAGATCGACCTCTTCGCGCGCCAGCGCGGGCAGCGCCCCGAAGGCGAGGCGCTGCCGGATATCGACATCGACATCGGGCCAGGCCCGGCGAAAGATGTCCAGAACCGGCAACAGCCAGTCGAAGCAGGCGTGACATTCCATCGCGATATGCAGCCGCCCGATCCGGCCTGCCTCGACGCCCTTGAACTCGGCCTCGGTCGCGGCGACCAGCGGCAGCACCTGTTCGGCCAGCCGCAACAGCCGCATCCCCGCCGCCGACAGCCGCATCGGCTTGGCACGCCGCACGAACAACTCGACCCCGGCCTGTTCCTCAAGCGCCTTGATCTGATGCGACAGGGCCGACTGGGTGATATGCAGCATGTCGGCGGCGCGGGCCAGCCCGCCCTCGTGGTGGATCGCGCGGACGGTCCGCAGGTGACGCAGTTCCAGGTTCATGTGAGCCGTTTTCAAGTTGATCTTGAAGATTATGAATTTGTCTCACGGCGCCCGTCATGGCACAAGGCCCGAAAGGAAAGGAATCGTCATGTCCCGCCAGACCCCGAAGATCAGCTTCGAGTTTTTCCCGCCGAAGACGCTGGATGCCTCGTTCCGTCTGTGGGAAACCGCGCGTGCGCTGGCTCCCCTTGCGCCCGATTTCGTGTCCGTCACCTATGGCGCGGGCGGCACGACGCGCAAGCTGACGCACGAGGCGGTGACGACGATCAACCGCCATTACGGCCTGAACGTCGCCGCCCACCTGACCTGCGTCGAGGCGACCCGCGACGAGACCATGGGAATCGTGCAGTCCTATGCCGATGCCGGCATCCGCGAAATCGTGGCCCTGCGCGGCGATGCGCCCAAGGGTCAGGACCGGTTCACCGCCCATGACGGCGGCTTCGCCAATTCGATCGAACTGATCGAGGCGATCCGCGCACGCGGCGACATGACCATCCGGGTCGGCGCCTATCCCGAACCGCATCCCGACAGCACCGGCAACGATGCCGACGTGGCGTGGCTGAAACGCAAGATCGACGCCGGCGCGACCAGCGCGATCACGCAGTTCTTCTTTGAGCCTGAAACCTTTTTCCGTTTTCGCGACAAATGCGAAAAGGCCGGCATCGACGCCCCGGTCATTCCGGGCATCCTGCCGATTCAGGGCTGGGCGGGCGCGCGGCGTTTCGCGCAAAGCTGCGGCACGCAGATCCCGCAATGGGCCGAGGACGGGTTTGCCGAGGCAATGCGTCAGGGCGGCGATGCCGAACGCAGCCTGGCCACCCGGATCTGCGTCGATCTGTGCCAGAAGCTGATCGACGGCGGCGTGGACCGCCTGCATTTCTATACCCTGAACCGGCCCGACATGACCCGCGACGTCTGTGCCGCGCTGGGCATCCGTCCGTCGCGCGCACTTGGCGAGGTCGCCTGACCGCCGGATCCTGTTTTCGTCGTCAGACCGGCGTGACCGGTTCAGGCCCGCCCTACTTCGGTGCCATGCCGTTCGGATGCTGGAACAGCCGCGGGATCCTCGTCGATATCCGGTCGCACCGCCTGTCCGCCGCCCTGTGCCCCGCGCCGCCGGAACGGCAGCAGGCGGCGCTTGCGGGCGGCGGCGGGGGCCAGATGACCGACCAGCAGCGCAGGCCCGTCATAGGCCTCGGGCGACAGGCTGGGATGCAGCGATTCGGTGGGATGACGACCCGCGGTGCGCGGCGCGCGGGCCAGGAACAGCTTGCCCCAGAAACGCCAGCTTCCGATCGACGGCGCCTCCGGGTCGCAATCCAGCCCCTCGCGCCACCCGGCGGGCAACGGCAATCCGGCGGTCTCGGCGTTTTCCAGCATCCAGACCAGCGGAATATTGGCCAGCGGACGCGCGGATTCGAACCCGCGCAGCTGGCCGCCGATATCGGAATGCGCGCCACGGAACCACATCTGTTCGATCCTGTCGGCCTGACAATCGTCATCCCACAGGATCGGCGCAAAGGCCGCCCGCGTCTCGTTCAGCGCCAGCGCCTGAAACCCGTGTTCGACGCCGCTGGTCAGATGCGCGTCATGAAACCGGAAACGCGGCTCTGACAGCATCCACAGGATCGGCAGGCGCACACCCAGCGCCATCACCGTGTCGAAACAGCCCAGCATCCGGATCGCCACATCGGGCTGGCAGCGCCGCTGGCGGAACTGTTCCAGATAGCGGGGCGAACCGCCGCCACGATAATAGGTCCAAGCGGTGCGGATATGCCGTTCGGTGGCGGATTCGGCATGCAGCAAACCGACCCGACCGATCATTCCCGCAAGGCTGCGCACCGCAAATGCACCGCGCGAATATCCCAGCAGAAAGATTAGATCGCCGGGACGATAGCCCGAGGCAAGCCATCCGTAGGCATCGACGATGCGCCGTTCCAGGATCCGGCCCATCAGCAGTTCCGGCAGCGTGCGCCAACGGTTCCATTGCTGGCCCATCCCGTAATGCAGACGCAGGCGCGGACGCGTCGTGCCGCCGTCCTCCTGCGTGCCCATCGGTGCCTGCCGCGCAACATCACGCAGCAGATGGTGGATTCGCCCGATCGAACTGCGACGGCCATCCGCCAACGAGGCGAACGTGCCGTCCATCAGCACCACATGGATCGTCTTCGGGCGAATCGTTGACATCACCCAAGGCTAGCACGGCACGCTGAGGAAATGGTTAGCGCAGCGACATCACGGTTGCGTTGGTCAGTTCCCCGAATCCGTTGAAGCGGGTATTCGTCACCGTGGAATAGGCGCCAGCCCCGTGGAAGATGACATAATCGCCCTCGGCGATGTTCTCGGGCAGGCTGAGCTCGCCAGGCAGGCGGTCCACCGAATCACAGGTCGGCCCGAACACGACCCTGCCCGCCGCCGCGCCGTCGCGCGGGCGGCCCTGCGGGTCCAGCACCTCGATCCGGTCCAGATTGCCGACGATCGGCATTTCCGCCAGACCGCCATAGACGCCGTCATTCAGGAACACGCTGCCGCCGTCGCGTACACCCTTCACACGGGTGATCAGCGAGAACGCGTCGGCGCACATGCCGCGCCCCGGCTCGCACACCAGCGCGGGCGCGTCATCGCCGAACGCCTCGGCCACCGTGTCGCCGATCTCGGTGAAGATCGAGGTCAGGTCCGGCTCGACCCCGCTGACGCGATGCGACGGAAAGCCGCCGCCGACATTCAGTCTTTTCGCACGCACCTCTGCGCTGTCGCAAATCTCGCGCGCCACGCTGATATAGCTTTCCCAGGCGATCGGATCGACGCATTGGGTGCCCGGATGGAAGGTCAGCGACGGAACATAGCCGCGATCGGCCACCAGCCGCAGCAGTTCGGCCGCCAGTTCCGGCGTCGCGCCGAACTTCGATCCGAAATCATAGACCGCGCCCAGCACCGGCAGCTTGAAGCGCGGCGAGATTTCGACCCCTTGCCCGCCGATCTGCGTCGGGACCATTTCGAACAGCTTCTCCAGCTCGCTGCGGCTGTCCACCGACCACGACGTGACGCCCGCCTGCACGGCATGAGCGATCTCGGATCTGGCGCGGACGGGGTTGTGGTAGTGCCGGGCGGCCTGCGGCGCCATGCGGCCGATCAGGTCGATCTCGAAGGGCGAGGCGACGTCGAACCCGGTCACGCCCGCGGCCAGCAGGTTCTGGATCACGGCCTCGCCGGGATTGGACTTCACGGCATAGGTCACAAGTCCCGGAAACCCGTCCAGAAACCGCCGCGCCGTGTCCTGCAGGACGGTCGGGGCAAGGACCATCACCGGGTTCTCGGGCTGAGTTTGACGGATCATTTCGGCCGGATTGTCCCAGACGGTCTTGTGATGTCCCATTGCGGTCCTTTCGCGCGTGCAGGTTCGTTTTGGCCGGATCGGCAGAAGCGGCCTTCTCAACCCAGAATGACGCTTTTGGTTTCCGATTTCACCGATGAAAAGGATGGAATCGCCATTCTGTCCGGTTAATATGCCGAAACCGATGACGATTTGACGAAACTGCCGGGGACCAAGCGCCGTGGACGAACTGGACCGCAACATCCTGACCCAACTTGCCCAGGATGCCCGCATGTCGGTCGCCGTCCTGGCGCGGCGGCTGAAGGTCGCGCGCTCGACGGTGCAGGCGCGGCTGGAACGGCTGGAAGGCTCGGGCGCGATCGCGGGCTATACGCTGCGCCTGGGCGAGGCGGTCCGCGCCAGCCGGATCCGCGCGACGGTGATGCTGGTGATCGAACCGCGCAGCCTGCCCGGCATCCTGGCGCGGCTGAAGACGCTGCCGCAGGTCGAACGGATCCACACCACCAGCGGCCGGGTCGATCTGCTGCTGCAGCTTGCGACCTCGTCGACAGCCGAACTGGACGATCTTCTGGACCGGATCGGCGCGCTGGACGGGGTGCGGTCGTCGGAAAGCCTGATCCATCTGTCAACCAAGCTGGACCGTGCCGTTTAGCCCCCTCGCCCACCGCTAGCGCAGCCGGAACAGATCCACGAAATCCTGCGCCGCCACCCGATCACCAGCCAGCGCGACAACGCCGGACGCCACCAGTTCGGCCAGCGGCGTCGCGCCATAGACCGCCCGCGCCAGCGTGTTGCCGCTGCCTTCCAGCACGAAATCGGCGTCGTTCCGGCGCACCGCCTCGGGCCGGGCCACCCCGTCGCCCTGCAGCCGCATGACGAAACGATCCGACCCCGCCTGAAACCCGCCGACCGCCACCCGGCCCCGCGCGGCCGTTGTGTCGATCATCGCCGTCATCGACAGCATCAGCGCCGTCGGGCTGATGAAACGGCGCGGATCATGGCCGGGATGCAGCGCGCCCCATCGGCACATCGCCTGCAGCACCGGCAGCAGCGCCTGCCCCGCGGCGGTCAGCGAATACACTCCCAGATCCGGGTCATGGTCCACCACATCCGCCGCGCGCAGCTGCGTCAGCCGCTGGGTCAGCACCGCCGCCGTGATCCCCGGCAACCCGGCGCGGATGGCCTGAAACCGCCGCGGCGTCAGCATCAGTTCGCGCACCACAAGCAGCGCCCAGCGGTCGCCGATCACGTTCAGCGCGTGGGCGGCAAGACAGCCTTCGTCATATCGGATGCGCGTGGAGTCGCCAGTCTTGGTCATTTATTAATACTAATGGTTGCTTTTAAATACTGCAAGCGCCATGCTGCGATTCGGATAAACCGATGGGAGGCCCAGATGACCTATTACTCCGGCTTCGTCGCCGCCGTTCCGACCGCCAACAAGCAGGCCTATATCGACCACGCGCGCGCATCCTGGCCGATGTTCAAGAAGCGTGGCGCGCGGCGCATGGTGGAATGCTGGGCCGAGGACGTGCCCCGCGGCAAGCACACCGATTTCTACCGCGCCACGCAGGCAACCGATGACGAGACGCCGGTCTTCTCGTGGATCGAATGGCCCGACCGCGCCACCTGCGACGCAGCGTGGCAGTCGATCATGGAAGATCCGGACATGCAGCAGATGGGCGACATGCCCTTCGACGGCAAGCGGCTGTTCTGGGGCGGGTTCGCACCGATCGTGGAAGAGGGCGAAAGCCGGCCCGGCAGCTATGTCCAGGGCTTCGTGCTGGCCGTGCCGTCGGGCAACAAGCAGCCCTATATCGACATGGCGAAAAGCGCGACCGAGATGTTTCAGGGCTATGGCGCGACCCATCAGATCGAATGCTGGGGCGAGGATGTGCCCCACGGCACGCAGACCGATTTCTACCGCGCCGCCGACGCAAAACCGGACGAGGTTCCGATCTTCTCGTGGATCGAATGGCCCGACCGCGCCACCTGCGACGACGCGGCCCGCAAGATGGAGGCCGACATGAAGGACATGGAATTTCCCGACATGCCTTTTGACGGCAAGCGGATGTTCTGGGGCGGCTTCACCCAGATCCTGGATCAAAGCTGAGGGCGGATGGACATGGTGAAGATACATGGACGCCCGGTCTGGTACGAACTGGCCAGCCGCCCTGACGACCGCGCCGCGGCCGAGGATTTCTATGCCGCGCTGTTGGGATGGACGATCGCGGATTCCGGGATGGAAGGGTTTGACTATCATCTCGCGACATCCGGACAGGAGATGGTCGCGGGCATGATGCCGATGCCCGACGACACGCCCGACATGCCGCCGTTCTGGATGATCTATTTCGGTGTCGATGACGCCGACAAGGCGGTGCAGGACGCGACCGGCGCCGGGGCAAGGGTTCACCGTCCGCCCGCCGACGTTCCCGGCACCGGCCGCTTTGCGCTGCTGGCCGACCCGCAAGGCGCCGCGTTCGGCATCCTCGAACCGCTGCCCATGCAGGGTGAGGGTCAGGGTCACGGCCATGCATTCGATCAGGCAAAGGCCGGGCATGGCAACTGGCATGAATTGATGACCAGCGATCCGGACGCTGGGTTGAAATTCTATGCCCGCCTGTTCGGCTGGTCGAAATCCACCGCCGTGCCGATGGGCGACATGGGAACCTATCAACTGTTCGCCCATGACGGCGCCGATATCGGCGGCATCCAGGGTCAGGGCAACGCGCCCTTCCCGCTGTGGCTGCCCTATTTCGGCCATGACGGCATCAACGAGGCGGTGTCCCGCATCGCCGAACTTGGCGGCACCGTCATCCACGGCCCGCAAGAGGTGCCCGGAGGCGCCTTCATCGCCATCGCACAGGACCGGCAGGGCGCGCATTTCGCCGTCGTCGGCCCGAAGGAGAAAAGCCAATGAACCCGACACAAGTCGTTCTGACGACCTATGACTGGGTACCCGACATGCCGCGCGGCCATGTCCGCGACATCCGCATCCGCTGGCTGCTCGAAGAGATCGGCCGCCCTTACCGGGTCGAGACGGTGCCGCTGCGCGACAAGACGGCCGCGCATTTCACGCGCCAGCCCTTCGGGCAGGTGCCGATGATCCAGGACGGCGACCTGTCGCTGTTCGAATCCGGCGCGATCCTGCTGCATCTGGCGCGGGGCACCGATCTGCTGCCCTCCGGCGATGACGGCGCGCGCGTCATGCAATGGGTGATCGCCGCGCTGAACAGCATCGAGACATTCTCGATCCCGTGGCTAGTCGCACGATTCATGGATCAGAACGAGGCCGCCGCCGCACGGCAGGAAGAATTGCTGCGCCCCAGACTGTCACAGGTGCAGGACGCGCTGCAGGATCGTGACTGGCTGGTGGGCGACAGGTTTACCGTGGCCGACCTCTTGATGGCCGAGATCCTGCGTATTCCAGCCGGGGCCGGTCTGCTGGACGACCTGCCGCGTCTGGCCGGGTATCTGGAACGCGCGACATCGCGGCCCGCCTTCACCAACGCACTGGCCGATCACATGGCGCATTGGCAGGCAGCCGATCAGACACAATCCGCCCCGGCATGATGCCGGGACGAGGTCTGGCGGCAATTGCGCTGACCCTCTGCGCGGTGGCGGCGTCGCTCGTCTTCACCGCCACCGCTGCGATGGCCGAGACGGTGACGGTCGATGGGCACCGGGTCTGGTATCGCGTCGACGGCGATCCCGCATCGGCGCCCGCCCCTATCCTGCTGCTGCATGGCGGGATGATGAACACCGATCTGTCCTGGTCCGACATGATCCCCCGCCTGTCGCAGGGCCGCGCCGTGATCGGCATCGACCAGCAAGGGCATGGCCACACCGCCGACCGCCCGACGCCGATCACGCTGGCCTCGATGCGCGCCGATACGCTGGCGGTGATGGATGCGCTGCAGATCGACCGGGCGCATGTCGTGGGATTCTCGCTTGGCGGCATGCTGGGTCTGGACATGGCGGTGAACGCGCCGGACCGGGTTGCCTCGCTCAGCATCATCTCGGCCGGCCAGAACGGTGACGGCTTTTTGCCCGAACTGGTCCTGATGAACCGCGACCTCAGCCATGTCCCCTCGCCCGATCTGGTGCCGCTGCTGCCGTCGCCCAAGGATTTCCTGGACATGCGGCGTGGATATCAGGACCAGAACCCCGACGGGTCCGGGGCCATGGTGCCGGTGATGCACAAGCTGGGTGCGCTGCTGAACTCCGACTGGGGGTTCAGCGACGACCAGATCGCCGCGATCGGGGTGCCGGTCATGGTGCTGATCGGCGATCGCGACTTCATCCGGCCCGCCCACGCCGTCCACATGGCCGAAACCATCCCGGGCGCCTGGCTGACAGTGCTGCCCGACAGCACGCATCTTGGGGTTCTCGACCGTCCCGAACTGCCGGACCTGGTTCTGGACCTGATCGCATCCGCGGAAGGAGACTGACATGATCAACCCCGGCAGGAACATCGCCATCAAGGTTCCGACGCATCAATGGCAGGAGACGGTCGAATTCTATCGCGACCGTGTCGGCCTGCCCGTCGCCCGAACGGTGCAGGACAGCGTCGGTTTCGCCTTCGGCACGCTGACCTTGTGGATCGACCGCGTGCCGCATCAAAGCCGCTCGGATGTCTGGCTGGAACTGTTCAGCGACGACCCGGACGCGGCTCTGGACCGGCTGCAAGGCCCGACCCGCGACGAACTGGAACCGCTGGACGGCGTGACGGGGCATTGGACATCCGACCCGTGCGGCGTCGTGCTGCTGGTCCGCCAACCACGAAAGGACGAGACATGAGCCTGACATTCTTCGGCCACCCGCTGTCCAGCTATTGCCACAAGGTGCTGATCGCGCTTTACGAACTGGACGCCGAATTCACCTATCGCCAGATCGACCCGTCATCGCAGGCGGACCGCGACCTGATGGCCACGCTGACGCCGATGGGCAAGATGCCCGCGCTGCGCGATGACGCGGCGGGGATGACGCTGGCGGAAACCTCGATCATCATCGAATGGCTGGACCGGCATCACCCCGGCCCCGCCCCCTTGCTGCCACGCGACGCCGACGCGGCACTGACGGCGCGGCAATGGGACCGGTTCTTCGACATCCACGTGATGAACACCGCCCAGCCGATCGTCGATGCGCGGCTGTTCATGGCCGATGGCGCGGTCGATGTGGTCGCCCCCTGGGCACACAGCCAGCTTGACCGCGCCTATGCCGCCGCCGACCGGCAGCTTGCCGGCCGCGACTGGATCGGCGGCGATTTCGGCATGGCCGACTGCGCCGCCACGCCGGCGCTGTTCTATGCGGGGATCCTGCACCCGTTCGACGCGCACCCGAACCTGTCGGCCTATTTCGAACGCCTGCTGACACGGCCATCGGTCGCGCGGGTGCTGGCGGACGCCAAGCCGTTCCTGCACTGGTTCCCGTTTGCAGATCTGATACCGGCGCGGTTTCGCTGACACTTGGCCTTTGCCCCTGCTTTCGCTAATCCATCCCCCAAGTGAAGGGGATCTGCCGCGATGAGCATGGACAAGAGTTTTGACGCACGGGCCGCCGAGGCCCGGATCAGCGCCGAATGGGAACGCACGAACGCCTTCGCCGCCGGGGCGAATGCCTCGCGCAGCGAGACTTTCACGGTGATGATCCCGCCGCCCAACGTGACGGGCAGCCTGCATATCGGCCACGCCTTCAACAACACGCTGCAGGACATCCTGGTCCGCTGGCACCGCATGCGCGGCTTCGACACGCTGTGGCAGCCGGGTCAGGACCACGCGGGCATCGCCACGCAGATGGTCGTCGAACGGCGGATGGCGGAACGGCAGGAACCCGGACGGCGCCAGATCGGGCGCGATGCCTTTGTCGAAAAGATCTGGGCCTGGAAACAGGAATCCGGCGACACGATCATCAATCAGCTGAAGCGTCTTGGCGCCTCCTGCGACTGGTCGCGCAACGCATTCACCATGTCCGGCGCCCCCGGCGCGCCCGCGGGCGAGGAAGGCAATTTCCACGACGCCGTGATCCGCGTCTTCGTGGATCTGTATGACAAGGGCATCATCTATCGCGGCAAGCGGCTGGTGAACTGGGACCCGCATTTCGAGACCGCGATCAGCGATCTGGAAGTCGAGAACCGCGAGGTTCCCGGCCATATGTGGCATTTCAAATACCCGCTGGCGGACGGCGAGACATATGAATATGTCGAACGCGACGAAGACGGCCGCGTCACCCTGCGCGAGACGCGCGACTATATCGCCATCGCCACGACCCGCCCCGAAACCATGCTGGGCGACGGCGCGGTGGCGGTTCACCCGGATGACGCCCGCTACGCGCCCATCGTCGGCAAACTGTGCGAGATTCCGGTCGGCCCAAAGGAACACCGCCGCCTGATCCCGATCATCACCGACGACTACCCCGATCCCGATTTCGGCTCGGGCGCGGTCAAGATCACCGGCGCGCATGATTTCAACGATTACGGCGTCGCCACCCGCAACGGCATTCCGCTGTATGCGCTGATGGACACCAAGGGCGCGATGCGCGCCGACGGCCTGTCCTATTCCGAAAGCGCCGAAATCGCGGCGCGTGCCGCGCGCGGCGAGGATGTGGGCGATGTCAGCAACGTCAACCTGGTCCCCGAAGACCTGCGCGGGCTTGATCGTTACGAGGCCCGCCAGCGGGTCATCGACCAGATCACCGCCGAAAAACTGGCCGTCACCTATCTGCACAAGGAAATCGAGCCCGAAACCGGCGCCGAGCATCTGGAAAAGCGCCCGCTCGTCGACAACAAGCCGATCATGCAGCCTTTTGGCGACCGTTCGGGCGTCGTGATCGAACCGATGCTGACCGATCAGTGGTTCGTGGACACCCAGCGCATCGTCGGCCCCGCGCTGGATGCCGTCCGCGACGGCCGCACGCAGATCCTGCCGGAACAGCACAAGAAGGTCTATTTCAACTGGCTGGAAAATATCGAGCCCTGGACCATCAGCCGCCAGTTGTGGTGGGGGCATCAGATCCCGGTCTGGTATGGTCTGGATCTGCGCCCCCAGAACTTCACCGATGACGAAGGCGACGGCGCGCTGGACGAGATCGAACTGTTCGGCCTTCTGGTCGATGGTCTGGTCCATGCCGGTCACCGCCAGCATTGCGCCGCGGATTTCGACGCGGTCCGCAAGAAGTTCGTGGACGATATCGCGGGCCTGCCGCAGCCGCTGGAAATCAGCCGCGTGGTCGAGGTCGCGGATCGCGAGGCCGCCATCGACATGCTGTCGCAAAGCCTGGCCGACTATAACCTGTCGCAGGACCCGACCCATCTGGTCTATCCGGTCTGGCGCGATCCCGACGTTCTGGACACCTGGTTTTCCTCGGGCCTGTGGCCCATCGGCACGCTGGGCTGGCCGGACAAGACGCCCGAGATGGAAAGATATTTCCCCACCGACGTTCTGGTGACCGGGTTCGACATCATCTTCTTCTGGGTCGCCCGGATGATGATGATGCAGCTCGAGGTGATGGACGACGTGCCCTTCCACACCGTCTATGTCCACGGGCTGGTGCGCGACGAAAAGGGCGCCAAGATGTCGAAGTCGAAAGGCAATGTCATCGACCCGCTGACCCTGATCGACGAATACGGCGCCGACGCCATGCGCTTTACCCTGACCAGCATGGCGGCGATGGGCCGCGATCCCAAGCTGGGCCCGAAACATGTCGAGGCGAACCGCAACTTCGTCACCAAGATCTGGAACGCGACGCGCTTTGCCGAAATGAACGGCGTGCGCGGCGGCGGCGCGCGGCCCCAGCCACAGCATACCGTCAACCGCTGGATCATCGGCGAGGTGGCGCGCATCCGCATGGCAACCGATGCCGCGCTGGAAACCTATCGTTTCAACGATGCAGCGTCCGGACTTTACGCTTTTGTCTGGGGCAAGGTCTGCGACTGGTATGTGGAATTCGCCAAGCCGCTGTTCGACAGCGATCATGCCCAGGAAACCCACGCGACGATGGGCTGGGTTCTGGACCAGTGCTATCTGATGCTGCACCCGATCATGCCCTTCGTCACCGAAGAACTCTGGGCGCTGACCGGGGACCGCTCGGGGATGCTGGTCCATGGCGACTGGCCCGACTGCGGCGCCGATCTGATCGACGCCGACGCGGATCGGCGGATGAACTGGGTCATCGCGCTGATCGAGGCGCTGCGCTCGGCCCGTGCCCAGATGGGCGTGCCCGCCGGTGCGCGGCTGGACCTGATCGTGACCGAGGCCGATGCAGACGCGCGCGCGGCGCTGGCCGCCAATGCGCCGCTGATCGAACGGCTGGCGCGGGTCAATGCGCCCGTCGACGGCGTGGCGGGCAAGGGCATGATCGCCGTGGCCGCGCAAGGCGCCAGCTTTGCGCTGCCGATCGGTGACGTGATCGACGTTCAGGCCGAAACCGCCCGGCTGCGCAAGTCGCTGGCGAAATCCGAAAAGGATGCCCAGGGGCTGCGCAAGCGTCTCGAAAATCCGAAATTCGTGCAGAACGCCGAACCCGAGGTGATCGAGGAAACCCGCGACAAGCTGGTCGCGCTGGACGACGACATCGCCCGCCTGAACGCGGCGCTGGCGCAGCTGGCGGCGATGTAGCACCGCGCGGGGTCGCGGCACCGGCCAGCGCCGGTGTTGCGCCGTTTGGCAATGCGGCGTGCGCAAGCTGTGTACAGGCTGTGCACGCCCGGTGCCGCCCCTGTGCACGCGCGGTGCGACGCGAAACCCGGCGTTTTCAGGGAATTCGCGTCACCCCCGGCGCATCTTGCGCCGGGATCGGACTCAGGCAACGCACGCCCGTGTTGCGCAACATCCCGGCGCGCTTTGCATCAGGTTCCGCGCGGCTTGGCCCGTGTCGTCGGATCGGCCTCGGTCGGGTCCTCGGGCCAGGGATGACGCGGATACCGGCCGCGCATGTCCTTGCGCACATCGGCATAGGATGACGCCCAGAACCCCGGCAGATCCGTGGTCACCTGCACCGGCTTGCCGCCCGGCGACAACAGGCTGATCCGCAACGGCCGCCCGGCCACCGTCGGATGCCGGGTGACGCCGAAAAGCTCTTGCAGTTTCAGTTCGATCGACGGGGTTTCATGGTCATAATCGATGGCCACCCTGCGCCCCAGCGGGGTGGTGAAATGGGCTGGAACCTCGGCCGCCAGACGCTGTTGGCCGTCCCAGCCGATGCGCGCCTTCAGCGGTTCCGACAGGTCCAGCGCCCGCAGATCGGCCAGCGTCCGCGCCTTTCCCAGCCACGGCAACAGCCAGTCGCCATCGGCCAGCAGGCTGTCGTCATCGACCGGCCCCAGCCCCTCGACCAGCGCGATCCGCGCGCGCAACCGCGCCGCCGCCCTCGTCCATGGCAACCCGTCCTGCCGCAGCCCCTCCAGCGCCGCTTGCGCCACCGCATCCTCGGGGGCCGCGGCCCAGATCCGATCCGACAGAACCAGCGCCCCGAACCGCTCCTGCAGGCGCGTCAGGACACGCCCCTCGCGCCGCGACCATTCGCAGATCTCGACCTCGGCGATCCTGTCGCCATGCAGTTCGCGCAGCTCCGCCTCGGTCAGCGCCGCCGCCATCCGGATGCGCGCCTCGCGCTGATCACCGTCCAGATCGACCGCGACGATCAGGCGCTGCCCGGCCAGGGCGTCGCCCGCATCCAGCGCCGCCCCCTTGCCCCCGGACAGCACGAAGCGGGGCGCCTCGCCCTTGCGGCGCAGCCCGATCCGATCGGGATAGGCCAGCGCCGCCATGGCGCCGGGCGACGATCCGCCGCCGCTTGCCGCGCCAGCGGCCGCCGGGGGGTCCGGGGGGCTGGCCCCCCGGCCGTCGCGGGACGCAATCACCCGGCGCAGGCGTCGCGCCTCGTCCCGGATCGCGTGCAGGGCCGGGCGGATCACGTCGTAAGGGTGCCGATCGGCAAAGGCCTTGGGATCGCGCATCGCGGCCAGCCGCAAGGACAGATCGGCGGGCGCGCCGCGCAGCGGATCGCGGCCCGACAGCAACGCCGCAAGATCTGCCGCCTCTGCACCTGACACAAGCAGCATATGCGCCAACCGAGGATGCAACGGCAACGCGGCCAGCGCCTTTCCGTGACCGCTGACGCGCCCGGCTTGATCCAGTGCGCCAAGCTGTGTCAGCAATGCGCGCGCCTCGCGCAGCGCCCCCTCGGGCGGCGGGGTCAGGAACGCCAGATCGCCGGGTTCCGCCCCCCATGCGGCCAGTTCCAGCGCCAGCCCCGTCAGGTCGGCCACCGCGATCTCGGGCGGCGCGAATGACGGCAGGGCGCCCTCTTCGGGGCGCGACCACATGCGATAGCAGATCCCCGGCGCGACGCGGCCGGCACGTCCCCTTCGCTGATCGGCCTCGGCGCGGCTGACCCGTTCGGTCACCAGCCGCGACATGCCGCTGCCGGGATCGAACCGCGCCCGCCGCGCCCGTCCGGCATCCACCACGACCCGCACCTGCGGAATGGTCAGCGAGGTTTCCGCGATCGCGGTCGCCAGAACGATCCGCCGGCGCGCCCCCGGCTCGGCCAAGGCCGCGCGCTGCGCGCCGGCATCCAGCGCACCGTAAAGCGGCAGCACCTCGCAGCCGGTCTGATCCAGCAATCCGCTGACACGCCGGATCTCTGCCTCGCCCGGCAGAAAGGCCAGCAGCGTGCCACCCGTGTCGCATGTCGCCGCCGCGGCCGCGGTGATCAGGCGCGCGGCCTCGGGGACCAATCGCGCGCCGGCAGGCAGCGGACGATCCAGCCAGATCGTCTCGACCGGAAAGGCCCGCCCCTCGGATCGGATCACCGGCGCATCGTCCAGAAGGGCGGCGACGGGTTCGGCCTCCAGCGTTGCGGACATCACGATGACGGCCAGATCCTCGCGCAGCGCCCCGCGCGCTTCCCAGACCAGCGCCAGCCCAAGATCCGCGTTCAGGCTGCGCTCGTGAAACTCGTCGAAGATGACGCAGCCGATACCGTCCAGCGCGGAGTCCGACTGGATCATCCGTGTCAGGATGCCCTCGGTCACCACCTCGATCCGGCTGCCCGCCACCGCTTCGCCCCGGATGCGATAGCCGACGCGATCCCCGACCGCCTCGCCCAGACCTTCGGCCAGCCGTTCGGCGGCAGCCCGCGCCGCCAGCCGTCGTGGCTCCAGCATCAGGATCCGGCCCGGCACAAGATCCAGCAGCGCCAGCGGCACCCGTGTCGTCTTGCCCGCGCCCGGCGGGGCGACCAGCACCGCACGCCCATGCGACGCCAGCGCATCGCGCAAGGCGGGCAGGATCTCGTCGATGGGCAACCTTTCTGACATCGCAGGGTTATGCCAAAGCGCCGGGGCATGGGAAAGGCCCGGACGGCCTATGAAAATCGCCGCGGCGACCCTATCTTCGGGGCAACCAGAACGACGAGGCAGGCAGAATGGGTATCGGCAGCGATCTGATGGCGGGGCTGGGCCTTGGCGATCCGGTGATCCGGCTGGGGGTCACGGGGTTGTCGCGGGCTGGCAAGACCGTGTTCATTACCTCGCTGGTCGCCAACCTGATGGATCGCGGGCGCATGCACGCCCTGCGCGCCGCCGCCGACGGCAGCCTGAAGACCGCGTGGCTGCAACCACAGCCCGACGACACCGTGCCGCGATTCGACTTCGAACGTCACCTTGCCGCACTGACCGGTCCCGACCCGCACTGGCCCGACGGGACCCGCCATGTCAGTCAGTTGCGCCTGTCGCTGCGGATGGACGGGCGCGGGCTGTTTTCCGGGCTGACCGGGCCGCGGACGATCCACCTGGATATCGTGGACTATCCCGGCGAATGGCTGCTGGATCTGCGGTTGATGGAACGTGACTTCGGGGCATGGTCGGACGAGGTGCTGGCGCGGATCGAGGGACGTCCCGGCGCCGATATCTATGCCGCCGCGCTGTCCGGGATCGACGCGGCGCGGTTCGACGAGCCCATCGCGCAGAGACTGGCCGAAACCTATACCGCGCATCTGAACGCCGCACGCGATGCGGGGTTTTCGGACTGCACGCCCGGCCGGTTCCTGATCCCCGGCGAAATGGCCGGATCGCCCGCGCTGACCTTTGCGCCGCTGCCCGCCGACCTGCGCGACGGCAAGCTGGGGCGCGAATTCCGGCGCCGTTTCGATGCCTACAAGTCGCGTGTCGTCAAGCCGTTCTTCCGCGATCACTTTGCCCGGATCGACCGTCAGGTGGTGCTGGTCGATGTGCTGGGTGCGATCCATCAGGGCCCACAGGCCGTCGAGGACATGCGCCGCGCGATGGCCGACATCCTGACCGCGTTCCGGCCCGGTCGCGCCGGCTGGCTGGCGCAGATCCTCGGCACGCGGCGGGTCGAACGCATCCTGTTTGCCGCGACCAAGGCCGACCATCTGCACCACATCCAGCACAACCGCCTGACGGCGATCCTGTCCGCGATGCTGCGCGAGGCGCGCGACCGTGCCGATTTCAGCGGCGCACGGACCGAGGCGATGGCAATCGCCGCGCTGCGCGCCACGACCGAGGACATGATCGCGCAGGGCAGCGACCAGCTGCCTGCCGTGCGCGGCCGGCTGCTGGATGGCCGGCAGGCGGCGTTCTATCCGGGCGAACTGCCCGCCGATCCCGCCGTGCTGCTGCAGCCCGCGCGCGAGGGATCCGAGGCATGGCTGGACGGCGACTACGCGATCATGAATTTCGCGCCTGCCGCCAGCACCATCCGCCCCGGCGACGGTCCGCCGCATATCCGGCTGGACCGCGCCGCCGAATTCCTGATCGGAGACCGCCTGTGAGCGAAGACCAGAACCGCAGGCGCGGCCCCGTGCTGATCGAACTGGACGCGCCCGAGAAACCGGCGACGGGCAGCGGACCGCGTCACGAAAGCCGCGGCGACGGCCCCAGCCCCGCCGATGCGCCCCCCATCGACGAGGCCAGCCTGACCCTGCCGCGCCCCCGCACGATGGAGATGGTGACGCGGCTGGTCGGACGCCCGCCCTCGGCGCTGACGCGGTTCTTCATCAACTCCGGCGTCGCGCTGTTCACCTTTCTTCTGTCCATCGCGGCGCTGGATTTCATCAACCGGCTGCTGGACAGCTATCCCGTGCTTGGCTGGATCGGGATCGCGCTGTTTGCGATGTTCACCCTGGCCGCGCTTGGCATGGCGTGGCGCGAATACCGCGCATGGGCCCGGTTCGCGCGGATCGACGCGATCCAGCGGCAGGCGGGTGCGGCGCTGGCCGATGACAGCATGGACAAGGCCCGGCAGGCGACCGATCAGCTTCTGGCCTTGTATCGCAGGCGTCCCGAACTGGAATGGAACCTCAAGCGACTGGCCGAGGCGCGCGGCGATGTCTTCGATGCGCGCAGTCTTCTGACCCTGGCCGAGACCGAATTGCTGGCCGCGCTGGATCAGGAAGCCCGCCGCGAGATCGAGGCCGCCTCTCGTACCGTCGCCGCGGCCACGGCGCTGATCCCGCTGGCGCTGGCCGATGTCGCGGCGGCGCTGGCGGCCAATCTGCGGATGATCCGGCGGATGGCGGAAATCTATGGCGGGCGGGCCGGCGCGGTCGGCGGCTGGCGTCTGGCGCGCACCGTGATGACCCATCTGGTCGCCACCGGCGCGGTCGCGGCGGGCGACGACCTGATTCACACGGTCGCCGGCGGCGGCGTTCTGGCAAAGCTGTCGCGCCGCTTTGGCGAGGGCGTGGTGAACGGGGCGCTGACCGCGCGGGTCGGCATCGCCGCGATGGAGGTCTGCCGCCCCCTGCCCTTCATGGCCCAGCCTCGCCCCAAGGTCGGCAATCTGGTCACGCGCGGCCTGCGCGGGCTGTTCGGCTCTGACGCACCCGACCGCTGATCCGCGCTGCATTTCCGGCCTGCCGATCGGCGCTAGATGTCCGCGCCGCGTGTCAGGCTGTCGATGCGGGCAAGTTCATCATCCAGCGCCGGCGTGGCGACTGACATTGCCTGCGCGATCCGCTTCAGGCTGTGCCGCCAGTCCAGCCGCTGCAGCGCCATGCGATGATTGTGCCGCGCCTGTTCGGGTGTCCAGGCCGCGACCGCCTCGGCCACCGCCTGCATGTTGTGGCGCAGATCGATCCGGTCGAATTCCAGCGTCGCGCCCGGCCACAGGATATTGCGATAGCTGCTGTCTCGCACCGGCTGCACGCCCGCGACCGAACAACCCGAGGCCAGCGCATCGGTCCAGCGCGCGGTGATGTATTCCTTGGTCTTGTGCGTGTTCGGATCGACCGAGGTCAGGTTGGAATGCGCCACCAGATATTTCGCGCGACCATAGGCGTCCATGATCCCGCGCAGGTTCTGCATCGGATCGGGGTGTTCCGGCGGACGGCCGGCGAAACCCAGCCCCATCTCGCGCGCGATTTCGGCGCTGCGCGCATCGTCGTTCCACGCCTCGGGCTGACGGCCAAGCCGCAGCAGGTCCACCGGGCGATCCGGTTTGTCGGTCCCCAGGCCCAGCACGTCCGCCCCCCAGTTCAGCGCCAGCACGTCGCGGCGGGTCAACCGGCTGTAATAGTCGCGCTCTTCCTCGCGGATCAGGCACAGAAGATCGATGCCGCCGAATTCGAACCCGCGGACATTCGCATCTTCCCAGAAGGAATCGATGATCCAGCCGACCACGAATCGGTAATCGTCGCGGAACGCGGCGGCCTGTCGCAGCTTGGCGATGTCGGACGGTCCGTACAGCAGCGCCAGCAATCCCGCATCCTGCCGTCCGCGCGGCCGTGGCCGCAAGCCCCACGCCTTTTTCAGCTTGCCGGGATATTCGGTCGGATAGTGAACGATCTGACCGCCGAAAAGGCGCGCGGCAAGATCGGCAAGCCCCACGATGGGGGCCCAACCGGCGGCGGCGCCGGGCGGAATGGCAACGTCTATTCGGGTCATGAACTGGCTCGGCCTGGCTCGTCGGTGTTCTTGGCGATGGGTCGGGTCGCGCGGTCATGAACCGCCCGTCGCGCATATGCTTGCATTTCCCGCCGCCCGCGTCTATATGCCTGCCTAACAGCGGTGCAGGCTTCCACCCCCTGCCCACCGGACGCATTCGCATGGGCCCGCTGCGGGCCCTTTTTCGTATCCGAAGGACCCCATGTCGAACGACCTGATTGCCAAGACCGCCATTGACCGGCGCCTGGCCGAGATCATCACCCCGGTGATCGAGGATCTGGGCTTCGAACTGGTGCGCGTTCGCTTGCAGGGCGGCAAGACGGCGACGCTGCAGATCATGGCCGACCGGCCCGAGGGCGGCATCAACGTGGACGATTGCGGCGAGATTTCGGTCGCGGTCAGCGCCACGCTGGATGTCGAGGACCCGATCGAGGACAACTATCATCTCGAGGTCAGCAGCCCCGGCATCGACCGTCCGCTGACCCGGCTGAAGGATTTCGCCGATTTCGAGGGCTACGAGGCCAAGCTGGAAACGAATCAGGCCATCGACGGGCGCAAACGCTGGAAGGGTGTGCTTGCGGGCGTGGAAGGCGACGAGGTTCTGGTGAACATCGAGGAGGCCGGCGAAGTGCAGACCATCGGGTTGAACTTCGACTGGCTCAGCGATGCCAAGCTGGTGCTGACCGACGACCTGATCCGCGAAATGCTGCGCCAGAAGAAAGAGGCCGGCGTCGAGATCGACAATCTGGATGAAAGCGCCTTCGACGCGGTCGAGACCGACGGCGATGGCGACACACAAGAACAGGAAGGCGCGAACGGCGCCCATACCAAGGAGTAAGTGATGGCGATCACCTCTGCCAATCAGCTGGAACTGTTGCAGACGGCCGAGGCCGTCGCGCGCGAGAAGATGATCGAGCCCGAGCTGGTCATCGAGGCGATGGAAGACAGCCTCGCCCGTGCCGCCAAGTCGCGTTACGGCGCCGAGATGGACATCCGGGTCAAGATCGACCGCAAGACCGGCAACGCCAGCTTCACCCGCATCCGCACCGTGGTCGAAGATGACGCGGTCGAAAATTACCAGGCCGAACTGACGGTCGAACAGGCCCGCCCCTATCTGGACGACCCCAAGGTCGGCGACGAGATCGTGGACGAGGTTCCGCCCGTCGAACTGGGCCGGATCGCCGCGCAGTCGGCCAAGCAGGTGATCCTGCAACGCGTCCGCGAGGCCGAGCGCGACCGCCAGTACGAGGAATTCCGGGATCGCGCCGGAACGATCATCAACGGCATCGTCAAGCGCGAGGAATACGGCAACATCATCGTCGATATCGGCCGCGGCGAGGCGATCCTGCGCCGCAACGAAAAGATCGGCCGCGAAAGCTATCGCCCGAACGACCGCATCCGCGCCTATGTCAAGGATGTGCGCCGCGAGACGCGCGGTCCGCAGATCTTCCTGTCGCGCACCGATCCGCAGTTCATGGCCGAGCTGTTCAAGATGGAAGTGCCGGAAATCTATGACGGCATCATCGAGATCAAGGCCGTGGCCCGCGATCCGGGTTCGCGCGCCAAGATCGCCGTCATCAGCTATGACAACTCGATCGACCCGGTCGGTGCCTGCGTCGGCATGCGCGGCAGCCGCGTGCAGGCCGTCGTCGGCGAATTGCAGGGCGAAAAGATCGACATCATCCCGTGGAACGAGGATCAGGCGACGTTCCTGGTCAACGCCCTGCAGCCCGCCGAGGTCAGCAAGGTCGTGTTCGACGAGGAAGCCAACAAGATCGAGGTGGTCGTTCCCGACGAACAGCTGTCGCTGGCCATCGGCCGTCGCGGCCAGAACGTGCGCCTGGCCAGCCAGTTGACCGGCCTCGACATCGACATCCTGACCGAGGAAGAGGAATCCAAGCGTCGTCAGGCCGAATTCAACGCCCGCACCGGCCTGTTCATGGAGGCGCTGGACCTGGACGAATTCTTCGCCCAGCTTCTGGTCGCCGAAGGCTTCACCGATCTGGAAGAGGTGGCCTATGTCGAGCAGGACGAATTGCTGACCATCGACGGCGTGGACGAGGGCACGGCCGCGGAACTGCAGGCCCGCGCCCGCGACGTGCTGGAAGCCCGTGCCAAGGCTGCGCTGGACAACGCCCGCGCCCTTGGTGCCGAAGACAGCCTCATTGAATTCGAGGGGCTGACCCCCCAGATGGTAGAGGCACTGGCCAAGGACGACGTGAAGACGCTCGAGGATTTCGCCACCTGCGCCGACTGGGAACTTGCCGGCGGCTGGACCACGGTGAACGGTCAGCGCGTCAAGGATGACGGCCTGCTGGAGCCGTTCGATGTCAGCCTGGAAGAAGCGCAGACCATGGTCATGACCGCCCGCGTGATGCTGGGCTGGGTCGATCCGACCGAGATGGAAGCCGACACCGCCGAGGACGAGGCCGAAACGACCGACTCCGCTGAGGACGGCGAAGCCGACAAGGAGGCCGGGGCGTGATGCCCCGGATCTTCCGGCTTGAGCCGTGGTGGACGCATAAAGGAACGCGATGAGCCCGAGCGGCGTTGCATCGCCACTGGCGAGGTGCAGCCCAAGCGCGGCCTGATCCGTTTCGTGGCGGGGCCCGACGGTGTGATCGTCGCGGATCTGGCCGAAAAATTGCCGGGACGGGGGATCTGGGTCGCCGCTGATCGCGCGGCGATCGAGAAAGCCGCCGCAAAGGGGTTGTTTTCCCGCGCCGCCAAGGCGCAGGTGAAAGCCCCCGATGGCTTGGTCGAACTGGTCGAGGCCGCCTCGGCCAAGCGGGTCGTGGAACTGGTCTCGCTGGCCCGCAAATCCGGGCGCGCGGTGGCTGGTTTCGAGAAGGTAAAAGGCTGGCTGGCCGAGGGGCGCGCAAAGGTGCTGCTGCAGGCCAGCGACGGGTCGGAACGCGGCAAGGGCAAGCTGTGGACGCCCACGGGCGGACGCTGGTTCGGCTGCCTGACCGCATCAGAATTGGGTTTGTCCTTCGGGCGCGATCATGTCATACACGGCGCGCTTGCGGCGGGTGGCCTGACGGACAAGGTGATCTTGGAAGCCGGCAGACTGACGGGTCTGCGCGGGCATGACGACGGCAATACGGCCGTCGGGAAGGAATGAAGACGCAGATGAGCGACAAAGACGGAAAAAAGACCTTGGGTGTCGGCGGCACGGGCCGCTCGGGCCAGGTCAAGCAAAGCTTCAGCCACGGCCGCACGAAAAACGTGGTCGTCGAAACCAAGCGCAAGCGCGTCGTGGTTCCCAAGGCGGGTGCCGCGCAGGGTGGTGGTAACGGTGACAAGCCGAAATCGCCGCTGGTTTCGAAGCATGCAGGTGATCCGTCCAGGCGTCCCGCAGGCATCTCGGAAGCCGAGATGGAGCGCCGGCTGAAGGCGCTTGCCGCCGCGAAGGCGCGCGAGGCCGACGAGGCTGCCGCACGCGCAGCCGATGAAAAGGCCCGCGAGGAAGAACGCGAACGCCGCCGCGCCGAGGCCGAGGCCAAGGAACGCGAAGATCGCGAACGCGAAGAGGCCCTGAAGGCCAAGGCGGAAGAAGAAGCCCGCCGTGCCCGAGAGGCCGAGGAAGCGACGCGCCGCAAGGACGAGCCGAAGAAAGAGGTCGCCAAGAAGGCAACCGCCTCTGCAGCCGCCCCTGCCGCCCCCGACCAGGCCGCCATCGAGGCCGCCGCCGCCCGCGCCGAGACCAAGGGCGTGACCGCCGCCGGTCCGCGCAAGACCGACCGCGACCGCACGGATCGCGGCAACGACCGCGACAATCGTGGCAAGGGCGGACGCGACGACAACCGCCGGTCGGGCAAGCTGTCTCTCAATCAGGCATTGTCGGGCGAAGGCGGGCGTCAGCGCAGCCTTGCTGCGATGAAGCGCAAGCAGGAACGCACCCGCCAGAAGGCGATGGGCCAGTCGGTCCGCGCCGAAAAGCAGGTGCGTGACGTTCAGTTGCCGGAAACCATCGTCGTGCAGGAACTGGCCAACCGGATGGCGGAACGCGCCGCCGACGTGGTCAAGTCGCTGATGAAGATGGGCATGATGGTGACCATGAACCAGCCGATCGACGCCGACACCGCCGAACTGGTGATCGAGGAATTCGGCCACAACGCCGTTCGCGTGTCCGATGCCGACGTCGAACAGGTCATCGATTCGGTCGAAGACAAGGCCGAAGACATGAAGTCACGCCCGCCGATCATCACGATCATGGGCCATGTGGACCACGGCAAGACCTCGCTTCTGGATGCGATCCGGCACGCGAATGTCGTGTCGGGCGAGGCCGGCGGCATCACCCAGCATATCGGCGCCTATCAGGTGACGACCGAAAGCGGTGCGGTGCTGTCCTTCCTGGATACGCCGGGCCACGCCGCGTTCACCTCGATGCGGGCGCGCGGTGCCAATGTCACCGACATCGTCGTGCTGGTCGTGGCTGCCGATGATGCGGTCATGCCGCAGACCATCGAGGCGATCAATCACGCCAAGGCCGCCAAGGTCCCGATGATCGTGGCGATCAACAAGGTCGACAAGCCCGACGCCGATCCCGACAAGGTGCGCAGCGCGCTGCTGCATCAGGAAGTGATCGTCGAGAAGCTGTCCGGTGACGTGCAGGACGTCGAGGTTTCCGCCAAGACCGGCCAGGGCCTGGACGAATTGCTGGAAGCGATCGCGCTGCAGGCGGAAATCCTGGAACTGAAGGCCAACCCGGGTCGCGCCGCACAAGGCGCCGTGATCGAGGCGCAGCTGGATATCGGACGCGGCCCCGTTGCAACGGTTCTGGTCCAGCACGGCACGCTGCATCGCGGGGACATCTTCGTCGTCGGCGAACAGTGGGGCAAGGTCCGCGCCCTGATCAACGACAAGGGCGAACGCGTCGAAGAGGCCGGTCCCTCGGTTCCGGTCGAGGTGCTGGGTCTTAACGGCACGCCCGAGGCGGGCGACGTGCTGAACGTCGTCGAGACCGAGGCTCAGGCCCGCGAGATCGCCGAGTTCCGCACCCAGCAGGCCAAGGACAAGCGCGCCGCAGCCGGTGCCGCGACGACGCTGGAACAGCTGATGGCCAAGGCCAAGGCCGATGAAAGCGTCGCCGAACTGCCGGTCATCCTGAAAGCCGACGTGCAGGGCTCTGCCGAGGCGATCGTCCAGGCGCTGGAAAAGGTCGGCAACGACGAGGTTCGCGTGCGCGTGCTGCATTACGGTGTGGGTGCGATCACCGAATCCGATATCGGTCTGGCCGAAGCAAGCCAGGCGCCGGTCATGGGCTTCAACGTCCGTGCCAACGCCCCGGCCCGCAATTCGGCCAACCAGAAAGGTGTCGAGATCCGCTACTACTCGGTCATCTATGACCTGGTGGACGACATCAAGGCGGCTGCATCCGGCCTGCTGTCGGCCGAGGTTCGCGAAAACTTCATCGGCTATGCCGAGATCCGCGAAGTCTTCAAGGTCACCGGCGTCGGCAAGGTTGCCGGCTGTCTGGTCACCGAGGGCGTTGCCCGCCGCAGCGCCGGCGTCCGCCTGCTGCGCGACAACGTGGTGATCCATGAAGGCACGCTGAAGACGCTCAAGCGCTTCAAGGACGAGGTCAAGGAAGTCCAGTCCGGCCAGGAATGCGGCATGGCGTTCGAGAACTACGACGACATCCGTCAGGGCGATGTCATCGAGATCTTCGAGCGCGAGGAAGTCGAACGGACGCTGTAAGGCACGCGCCTTCCGGATTGGAAATGCAAGAAAGGGCGGCCCGTGGGCCGCCCTTTTTCATGGCATGATCAATAGACGGGCCGGCAGGCAGCCCTCATCTTCTCGCGGATGGACGTATCAGCCCGAAACCGGCTTGCCTTCGTAGAACCGGCTGCCCACGCGGATGATGATGTTGCCGTTCGGCGTCAACCGCTCGAACAGGCCCTGCACGGAAATATAGTGTCCCAAAGAAATGGTGCGAATCATGTCAAGCTCTCCCTCTCCTCAAGGATCAGCCTGTCATGAAAAAGTTAACAAAGCTGTATTTTTCGGCAGACCCGCGACCTTTTGGGGCAATTCCAGCATCATCAGGGCCCGATCAGAGACATCAAAGCCACATCTGAAGGATCGGAATCAGCGGAATATCTGCCGGTGGCATGGGGTAATCGCGCAAATCGGCGGCCCGAACCCATTTCAGGCCCTGCCCCTCGCGCGGCTGGACGATCCCCTGCCATTTGCGGCAGGCATAAAGCGGCATCAGCAAATGGAAATCGTCATAGCCGTGGCTGGCGAATGTCAGCGGCGCAAGGCACGACGCCCAGGTGTCGATGCCCAGTTCCTCCTGCAATTCGCGGATCAGCGCGGTTTCGGGCGTCTCGCCGGGTTCGACCTTGCCGCCCGGAAACTCCCACAGTCCGGCCATCGACTTGCCTTCGGGGCGCTGTGCCAGAAGCACGCGCCCGTCGGGGTCGATCAGCGCGACGGCGGCGACCAGAACCGTCTTCACGACCGGTAATCGGCGTTGATGTCGATATAGCCGTGGGTCAGGTCGCAGGTCCACACGGTCCGCGCGCCCTGCCCCAGCCCCAGATCGACCGAGATCACCAGATCCTGGTTCTTCATGTAGGCACTGGCAGCGGCCTCGTCATAATCCGGCGCGCGCCAGCCGTTCTGGGCCAGGATCATGTCGCCGAAACGGATTGTCAGCCGGTCGCGATCGGCTTCGGCGCCCGACTTGCCGACCGCGGCCACGATCCGCCCCCAGTTGGCGTCCTCGCCCGCGATGGCTGTCTTGACCAGCGGCGAATTGGCGATGGCCATTGCGACCTTCCTGGCGTCCGCATCCGATTCCGCGCCGGTCACGCGCACCTCGACGAATTTCGTCGCCCCCTCACCGTCGCGCACGACAAGCTGGGCCAGTTCGCGCATGACGCCGTGCAGCGCCTTGACGAAGGCGATCCCGTCGACGGAATCCAACGAGGTGATCTCGGCGGCCGCGCTGCGCCCTGTCGCCGCACAGATCAGCGCGTCCGAGGTCGAGGTGTCGCTGTCCACCGTGATCGCGTTGAAGCTGGTTTCAAGCCCTGACGACAGCGCGTCCTGCAGCAACGGCGCGGCGATCCTGGCATCGGTGAAGACATAGACCAGCATCGTCGCCATGTCGGGCGCGATCATGCCGGACCCCTTGGCGATGCCCGAGATGCGGATCTCTCCGCCTTCGGCCGCGACGGTCGCGGATGCGCCCTTGGGGAATGTGTCCGTGGTCATGATGGCGCGGGCCGCGTCGGCCACGCACCCCTCGTCCAGCCCGCGCACCAGATCGTCCACCACCGCCACGATCCGGTCGTGGGGCAGCGGCTCTCCGATCACGCCGGTCGAGGATGAAAACACCCGCCCCGCCGGAACAGCGGTTGCCCCGGCAACAGCAGCCGTCACGGCATCGACCGATTCCTGTCCACGCGCGCCGGTAAAGGCATTGGCGTTGCCGGAATTGACGATCACCGCCGCACCGTCAGGCGCATCGCCGCCCTGCGCAAGCTTGGCCTGGTTGTCCAGCACACAGGCGGCGCGGGTCGAGGATCGGGTAAAGGCCCCCGCCACGGTCGATCCGGGGGCGATGCGGATCAGGGTCACATCCGTGCGACCCTGATACTTGACGCCCGCGGCGGCACTGGCGAACTCGACGCCGGCGATGACCGGCAGGTCGGGAAAGCCGGCCGGGGCCAGCGGCGAAACCGGCAGTCCCGCCTTTCCCATCACTCGGCTCCCAGCAGGTCGCTGTTGTTCATCAGCGCGGGATCAAGGTCTTCGGTCTTCTGGACCTCGGCCTCGGTCACGATCTTCTCGATCTGCGCCTCGACCTTCTCGCGACGAACCAGTTGCACCAGCTGGTCGCGAACCTCGTCCATCTTCGGCGCCTCCTTGACGCGCGTGTCGTTCAGCTTGATGACATGCCAGCCGAAATCGGTCTGCACCGGGTCAGACACCTGGCCCTTTTCCATGGCCTGCACGGCCTCGGCGAAGGGGGGCACCATCTGGTCGGCGGTGAACCAGCCCAGATCGCCCTTGTTCGGACCGCTGGGTCCGGTCGAGTTCTCTTCGGCAAGCGTGCCGAAATCGGCGCCGTCATCCAGCTGCTGCTTCAGTTCCTTGGCCTTTTCTTCGGTCTCGACAAGGATATGGGCCGCCGAAAACTCGGTGCTCGGCTCGGCATTGGCAAACAGCTTGTCATAGGCCGCCTGGATCTCGTCGTCGGTGGGTTCCGGCTCGGCGATCTGGCTGACGGCGGCGGTGGCCAGGGTGTTGCGCCGCTGCAGTTCCAGCTGCGCGCGGGTGCCGGCGTTTTCCGTGCCGGTCTCGGCCACGGCGGTCTGGCGGATCAGCTGGTCCAGCATCATGTCCCACAGCGCCTGATCGGGCAGGTTCGCCATCTGCGGATCCTGCACCGACTGTTTCATGACGATCATCTGACCAAGGGTGATGTCCTGACCGTTCACCGTGGCCACGACGGTTTCGGCACCCTTGTCCTGCGCCAGCACGGCAACGGGCGCGGTCAGCGGGGCCGCGATCACGACGGCGGCCAGAATCGAACGTTTCAGCATGGAAAATCCTTTGCAAGTCATGCCCTGCCCCAAGACGGGACCGGGCCAGCGTTGACAGTCAGGCAGACGAGGCATACATCCCGACGCAACCGTGGAAGGCGCCGCCGCCGCCGCTTTCGTTCAGGCCTCTGATACGGCAATGCGGAAGGCAGGGGCAAGTGGCCCCCCTCTGACAGGCTTTCCCAACAACGTGATCGCGAAGGTAATATGCTGGGCATCGGAAATATGGCGAAGAAGGTCTTTGGCACGCCCAATGACCGCAAGGTGAAATCGACCCGCCCGCTGGTCGCCCGGATCAACGCGCTGGAGGACCAGTTCACCGCGCTGTCCGACGAAGCGCTGATCGAGAAGACGCACGAATTCCAGAAGCGGATCGCCGATGGCGAGTCGCTGGATGCGATCCTGCCCGAGGCGTTCGCGAACTGCCGCGAGGGCGCGCGACGGGCACTGGGCCTGCGGGCCTTCGACGTGCAGCTGATGGGCGGCATGTTCCTGCATCAGGGAAACATCGCCGAGATGAAGACCGGCGAAGGCAAGACGCTGGTCGCGACTTTCCCGGCCTATCTGAACGCGCTGACCGGCAAGGGCGTCCACATCGTCACCGTCAACGATTACCTGGCCAAGCGCGATGCCGAATGGATGAGCAAGGTCTTCGCCCAGCTTGGCATGACCACCGGCGTCGTCTACCCATTCCAGCCGGAACCTGAAAAGCGTCAGGCCTATGCCGCCGACGTCACCTATGCCACCAACAACGAACTCGGTTTCGACTATCTGCGCGACAACATGAAGGGCAGCGTCGAGGAAATGGTCCAGCGCGGACATCATTTCGCGATCGTGGACGAGGTGGACAGCATCCTGATCGACGAGGCGCGGACACCGCTGATCATCTCGGGGCCCAGCCAGGACCGCAGCGAACTGTATGTCACGCTGGACAAGTATATCCCGCTGCTGGCCGAGGAACACTACAAGCTGGACGAGAAGACCCGCAACGCCACCTTCACCGAAGAGGGCAACGAGGCTCTGGAACAGAAGCTGTGGGCCGACGGAATCCTGCCCGAAGACCAGACCCTTTACGATCCCGAATCCACCACCATCGTCCACCATGCCAGCCAGGCCCTGCGCGCGCACAAGCTGTATCTGAAGGATCAGCACTACATGGTGCGCGATGGCGAGGTGATGCTGATCGACGAATTCACCGGCCGGATGATGAAGGGCCGCCGCCTGTCGGACGGTCTGCATCAGGCGATCGAGGCCAAGGAAGGCGTCGAGATCCAGCCCGAGAACGTCACGCTGGCCAGCGTCACCTTCCAGAACTATTTCCGGCTTTATGACAAGCTGGCCGGCATGACCGGCACCGCCAGCACCGAGGCCGAGGAATTCGCCGAGATCTACAAGCTGGGCGTGGTCGAGGTACCGACCAACCGCCCGATCCAGCGGCTTGACGAACATGACCGCGTCTATCGCACGGCGATGGAAAAATATTCCGCCGTCATCGAAGCCATCAAGGAAGCCCACGCCAAGGGCCAGCCGACACTGGTCGGCACGACCAGCATCGAGAAATCCGAGATGCTGTCGGAGCTGCTGAAAAAGGACGCCATCCCGCACAACGTCCTGAACGCCCGCCAGCACGAGGCCGAGGCACAGATCGTCGCGGATGCCGGCAAGCCCGGCGTGGTCACGATCGCCACAAACATGGCCGGCCGCGGCACCGACATCCAGCTTGGCGGCAATGTCGAGATGAAGGTCATTGAGGCGCTGAACGCCGACCCCGACGCCAATCCCGACCAGCTTCGCGCCCGGATCGAAGAAGAACACGCCGCCGACAAGCAGGCGGTGCTGGACGCGGGCGGACTGTTCGTGCTGGGCACCGAACGCCACGAAAGCCGCCGGATCGACAACCAGCTGCGCGGCCGCTCGGGCCGTCAGGGCGATCCGGGGCGGTCGCTGTTCTTCCTGTCGCTGGACGACGACCTGATGCGGATCTTCGGCTCGGAACGGCTGGATTCGGTCCTGTCCAAGCTGGGCATGAAGGAAGGCGAAGCGATCGTTCACCCCTGGGTCAACAAGTCGCTTGAACGCGCCCAGGCCAAGGTCGAAGGCCGCAACTTCGACATCCGCAAGCAGTTGCTGAAATTCGACGACGTGATGAACGACCAGCGCAAGGCGATCTTCAGCCAGCGCCGCGAGATCATGGACAGCACCGAAGTGGGCGAAATCGCCGCCGACATGCGTCACCAGGTGATCGACGACCTGGTCGATGATTTCATGCCGCCGAAATCCTATGCCGACCAGTGGGACACCGACGGGCTGAAGACCGCGATCCGCGAAAAGCTGAACATGAACCTGCCGGTCGCCGAGTGGGCCGACGAAGAGGGCGTCGATCAGGACGTGATGCGCGAGCGCATCGAAGAGGCGACCGATACCTACATGGCCGAGAAAGAGCAGGGCTTCGGCGTCGAGAACATGCGCATGATCGAAAAGCAGGTCCTGCTGCAGATGATAGACCAGAAATGGCGCGAGCATCTGGTGACGCTGGAGCATCTGCGCAGCGTCGTGGGCTTTCGCGGCTATGCTCAGCGCGATCCGCTGTCGGAATACAAGACCGAGGCGTTCCAGCTGTTCGAACTGCTTCTGGACGGGCTGCGTGGCGATGTGACCCAGCGCCTGGCCCAGATCCGTCCCCTGACCGACGCCGAACGCGAAGAGATGCTGCGCCAGATGGCACAGCAGCAGAAGGCCGGGCAGGAACATCTGACGATGGAGCACGGCGCCGAGAAGCAGTCCGAGGACGACGCGGACCGCCCCGTGCCCCTGGTCGAGGGATTCGACGAGGCCGACCAAGCCACCTGGGGCAACCCGTCGCGCAACGACGCCTGCCCCTGCGGATCGGGCAAGAAGTTCAAGCACTGCCACGGCGCGATCTGAACCCGGCATCCCGCCGCCATCCCGATTGCGTCCCGCGACGGCGTTCGCGCCCGCCGGGCGGGGGCTACCCCCCGCCACGGGACGGGCGCGAAGGGCGGCTGCGCCGCCCTAGCCCAGTTGCGCCGGCAGGATCAGCCCCCGCAGCAGTTCATCCGCCGACATCGGTCTCTTGCCCTGTCGCTGTGCCTGGGTGATCTCGACCGCGCCATCGCTGCAGGCGACGCGGAATCCCCCCAGCACATCGCCCGGCGCCCCGGCGCCCGGGGCCAGGCGCGATCGCAGCAGCTTCACACGCTCGCCCGAGATCTCGCACCATGCGCCGGGGAAGGGCGACAGGCCACGGATCTTGCGATCGACCTCTGCGGCGGGCTGCGCCCAGTCGATCCGCGCCTCGGCCTTGTCGATCTTGCTGGCGTAGGTCACGCCGTCCTCGGACTGCGCGACAGCCGGCAGCGGCAGCCTGGACAGCACGTCGGCGATCAGGTCGGCGCCCATCGCGGACAACCGGTCATGCAGATCGCCGGTGATTTCCTCGGCCCCGATCTCTGTGCGTGCCTCGGACAGGACCGGCCCGGTGTCCAGCCCGGCCTGCATCTGCATGATCGCCACGCCGGTTTCGGCATCGCCCGCAATCACCGCCCGATGGATCGGCGCCGCGCCCCGCCAGCGCGGCAGTAACGAGGCATGGATGTTCAGACAGCCCAGCCTTGGCGCATCCAGAACCGGCTGCGGCAGGATCAGCCCATAGGCGACCACCACCGCGACATCCGCGCCCAGATCCGCGAACCCGGCCTGCTCCACCGGCTCGCGCAGCTTCAGCGGCGTCCGAACCTCGATCCCCAACGCCTCGGCCGCGCGATGAACCGGCGACGGGCGCGGCTTCTGCCCGCGCCCCGCCGCACGCGGCGGCTGCGAATAGACGGCGACGACATCATGCGCCGCCGCCACCGCCCGCAAGGCGGGCACCGAAAACTCGGGCGTTCCCATGAAGATCACGCGCATCGCTGGCTCCTTCCTCTTTGCCCAGATACCCATCTGACCGGCGGGCGGAACAGCGGGGTGTGGGCGGCGGTTTCCTGTGCCGAACGCAGCGGCCGATCAGGCCCTGCGGGCAAGCTTCGCCGATTTCTGCACCAGCATCTTGCGCCGCAGCGGCGACAGATGGTCCACGAACAGCCGCCCGTCCAGATGGTCGATCTGGTGCTGCACGCTGGTCGCCCACAACCCGACGAAATCCCGTTCTTCGGTCTCGCCCGCCGCGTTCAGGAACGCGACCGTGACCGCCCGTGGCCGGCTGATCCGCGCGGACACACCGGGCAGGTTCGGACTGGCCTCTTCGTGATCGCGTGACTGGATGCTGGCATGAAGGACGCGCGGATTGGCCATCCGGACCGCCTGACCCCGCTTGTCCGAGGCATCGACCACGGCCAGCCGCAGCATGATCCCGATCTGCGGGGCGGCCAGACCGACACCGGGCATCGCCTCCATCGTGTCGATCATGTCGTCCCAGACCATCCGCACCGTTTCGTTGACCTCACCGACGGGATCGGCCGGGATGTGCAGGCGGCGGTCGGAATAGGGCAGGACGGCGCGGACGGTCACAGGAAATCCACGATCAGGCGGCCGCCCAGATGGTCGGCTTCGTGTTGGGCCACGCGGGCCGCCGATCCGTCCAGCGCGGCGCGCTGATGGCTGCCGTCCAGATCATACCAGGCCATCACGATCTCGACCGGGCGGGTCACCATGACGGGCTGGTTGGGGATCGACAGGCATTGTTCTTCGCCCGGCGCGTGGCGGTCCGATCTTGCGACGATCTCGGGGTCCAGCATGACCAGCGGGCGGGACGCGCCGTCCTTCCAGCCGACATCCATCACGAACACCCGGCGCAAGACGCCGATCTGCGGCGCGGCCAGACCGCGCCCGCCCGCCTCGTACATGCTGGCCATCAGATCCCTGGCCAGCCGGTGCAGTTCGGGCCCGGTCATATAGCCCGCCGGCTGCGAGATGTCGCGCAGCATCGGGTCGGGATGGATCAGGATGCGCCGCACATCGCCACCCGCAAGCGCCTTGGGCAGCGCCGGTCGCGGAAGGATCGGGGCCGCGCGATCAGCCACGCGCCCGCTCGCGCTTCAGCTTGACCATCTTGCGGGTGATCATCTGGCGCTTGATCGCGGACAGGTGATCAATGAACAGGATGCCGTTCAGATGGTCCAGCTCGTGCTGGGCGCAGGTCGCCCACAGGCCGTCGAAATCTTCCTCGTGAGTCTTGCCGTCCAGCCCCAGCCAGCGCATCCGGACCTCGGCGGGCCGGGTCACGTCGGCATATTGATCGGGGATCGACAGGCAGCCCTCGTCATAGGTGTTCAGATCGTCCGACGACCACGCGATCTCGGGATTGATCAGCACCATCGGCCGACGCTCGGCCTCGGGGTCGCGGGTTGCGTCCATCACGAAGATCCGCGACATGACGCCGACCTGCGGCGCGGCCAGTCCGACACCCGGCGCATCGTACATGGTGGCCAGCATGTCATCGGCCAACGCCTCGATCTCGGGCGTGACTCGGGCGACGGATTCACACATCTTCTTCAGACGCGGGTCGGGATGGATCAGGATCTGACGCAGGCTCATGACAGCGATTTAGGCGATGGCTTCACCTGACGCAACAAGCGGCGTATTGAGAACCCGCAACAAAGACGAGGCCCGCCATGACACAACCCGATTTCGACGAGGTCATCGACCGCATCGGCACGCATTGTTCGAAATGGGACGACATGCAGGGCGCATATGGCGTCTGCCCTGACGAAGGGGGGCTGGCGATGTGGGTCGCCGACATGGATTTCCGTCCGCCTCGGTCCGTCCAGCGCGCGGTCGAGGGCGCGGCGCGACACGGCGTCTACGGCTATCCCGGCAGCAACGCACCGTATCATGAGGCGATCGCCTGGTGGATGGAACACCGCCACGGCTGGAAAATCGATCAGGGCTGGATCCTGACCGCCTCGGGCCTCGTCAACGGCGTGGCGATGGCGCTGGACGCCTATACACAACCCGGCGACGGCGTGATCGTCATGTCGCCCGTCTATCACGCCTTCGGGCGGGTGATCCGGGCTGCGGGACGTGAACTGGTCGAACTGCCGCTGGCAATCCGGGACGGCGGCTACCGGATGGACTGGTCGCGCTGGGAAACCATGTTGAACGGCAGCGAACGCATGCTGATCCTGTGTTCGCCGCATAATCCCGGCGGCCGCGTCTGGACCGAGGAAGAGCTGCGCGATGTCGCCGATTTCTGCACCCGCCACGACCTGATCCTGGTGTCCGACGACATCCACGCCGATCTGGTCATGCCGGGTCACAGGCACCGGATGATCGCCACCGTCGTCCCAGAGATACGCGACCGGCTGGTGACCCTGACCGCCGCCACCAAGACCTTCAACATCGCGGGCGCCCATATCGGCAATGCGATCATCGCCGACGACGATTTGCGCGCCAGGTTCAAGGCGGCGCTGATGGCGCGCGGTGTCTCGCCCGGCTTTCTGGGCATGGACATGGTCGCCGCAGCCTATTCGCCCGAAGGCGCGGCATGGGTCGATGCGCTGGTCGACTATCTCGACGGCAACAGACGGCTCTTTGACGACGGGGTGAACGCCATTCCCGGCGTGGCCTCGATGCCGCTGCAAGCCACCTATCTGTCATGGGTCGATTTCTCGGGCACCGGGATGAGCACGGCCGAATTCACCGCGCGCGTGGAAAAGTCCGCCCGGATCGCGGCCAATCACGGCACCAGCTTCGGTGTCGGCGGCGACAGCTTCCTGCGCTTCAACCTCGCCACGCCGCGCACCCGCGTGGTCGAGGCGGTGGCGCGGCTGCAGGACGCCTTTGCCGACCTGCAATGAGGCTGCTGGCGCGGCTGTTCTCGGGGCTGACGCTGGTCCTGCTGATCTGGGCCGGCTGGCTGATGCTGGTCCCGCAGCGGCCGGTCCTCACCCCGCCCCCGCCCGACAGCGCGGCGCTGACCGGCCCGGTGGACCGCATCGAGATCCGGAAATCGGCCCGGCGCATGACCGTCTTTCGCGACGGGCAGCCGCTGAAAACCTACCGGATCGCGCTTGGCTTCGCGCCGGTCGGCGACAAACGCCAGCAGGGCGACGGCAAGACCCCCGAAGGGCTGTTCCGGGTCGACCGCCGCAACACCGCCAGCGCCTATCACCTGTCGCTCGGCCTTGATTATCCGCGCCCGCAGGACCGCGCCCGGGCGGCCCGTCAGGGCGTCGATCCCGGCGGCGACATCATGATCCACGGCCAGCCGAACCAGCGCCCGGACGGCGAGGTTCTGGACGGCGACTGGACCGCCGGCTGCATCGCCATCGCCGACCCCCAGATCCGCGAGGTGTTCGCCGCCACCGCGATCGGCACCCCGGTCGAGATCCTGCCCTGATCGCTCCCCCTTCTTCTTTGCCCAAATACCCGCGTGCGTGCGGCCCGCGTTGCATTCCGACGCGTCCCCGCTCATATAGGGGCCGGAACGCCAACAGCCCCGGAGCCCCCGCGCATGGTCTATCTGGATTTCGAAAAGCCGCTGGCCGACATGGAAGGCAAGGCCGAGGAACTGCGCGCCATGGCCCGCAAGGCCGAGGATGCCGTCGATGTCGAGAAAGAGGCCGTCGCGCTGGACAAGAAGGCCGGCGACCTGCTGAAGGATCTCTACAAGAATCTGGACCCGTGGCGAAAGACGCAGGTGGCCCGCCACCCCGACCGGCCGCATTGCCGCAACTATATCGACGCGCTGTTCTCGGAATACACGCCCCTGGCCGGCGACCGCGCCTTTGGTGACGACCATGCGGTGATGGGCGGGCTGGCGCGCTTCAACGATGAACCCTGCGTGGTGATCGGCCACGAGAAGGGCAACGATACCAAGTCCCGCATCCACCACAATTTCGGCATGGCCCGGCCCGAAGGGTATCGCAAGGCGATCCGGCTGATGGACATGGCGCACCGCTTCGGCCTGCCGGTGATCACGCTGGTGGACACGCCCGGCGCCTATCCCGGCAAGGGCGCCGAGGAACGCGGCCAAAGCGAGGCGATCGCCCGCTGCACCCAGAAATGCCTGGATATCGGCGTGCCGCTGGTCAGCGTCATCATCGGCGAGGGTGGATCGGGCGGCGCCGTGGCCTTTGCCACCGCAAACCGGATCGCGATGCTGGAACATTCGATCTATTCCGTGATCTCGCCCGAGGGCTGCGCCTCGATTCTCTGGAAGGACGCCGACAAGATGCGCGACGCGGCCGAGGCGCTGCGGCTGACCGCGCAGGATCTGAAGAAGCTGGGTGTCATCGATCGCGTCATCGCCGAACCGCTTGGCGGTGCGCAGCGTGACAGCAAGGCCGCGATCGAGGCCGTCGGCACCGAGATCGCCGCGATGCTGAAGGATCTGACGGGCAAGAAACCCGCCGATCTGATCAAGGACCGTCGCCAGAAATTCCTGTCGATGGGCTCCAGATCGCTGGCCTGATCCGATTCTGTCCTTGCCACGCGCCCTGATGCGGCAGCTTTGTCGCAAACAGGCCCGGCAAGGACGCAAAATCGCCAGACCCGCGCGCGACCGCGACTAACCCTGTCCCGCAAGGCACACCGCGCGCGAGGGGGAAATCCATGATTCATGTCCTGTCCGGCGTCTGGGCGCTGCTTGTCGGGATCGTGCTGATCATGCTGGGCAACGGCATGCATTTCACGCTGATCGGCCTGCGCGGCGGGATCGAGGGATTCTCGTCGGTCGAACTGGCCGTGGTCACATCGGGCTATTTCGCGGGCTTCCTGTCGGGCGCGCGAATCACCCCACGGATGATCCGGCGCGTGGGTCATGTGCGGGTCTTCGCGGCACTGGGCAGTTTCATGTCCGCCGGTCTGATCGCGTTTCCCCTGCTGACCGAGCCATGGGCCTGGACGCTGCTGCGCCTGCTGGTCGGGTTCTGCATGTCGGGGATCTATGTCGCTGCCGAAAGCTGGCTGAACGCCGCCGCCACGAACGAGACGCGCGGCAAGGTGCTGTCGGCCTACATGATCGCGCAGACGCTGGGGATCATCGGCGCGCAGGGCCTGCTGACGCTTGGCGACGCCGGAACCTCGGTCCTGTTCATCGGCGCCTCGATCCTGGTGTCGATCTCGTTCGCGCCGATCCTGCTGTCCGTGACGCCCGCGCCGGTGGTCGACGTCGCCCGTCCGATGTCGCTGCGCGGCCTGTTCCGCGCCTCGCCCCTGGGGACGGTGGGGATCTTCCTGCTTGGCGCGGTCTATGCGACGCAATCCGGGATGGGCGCGGTGTTCGGCACGCAGATCGGCATGTCGGCGGCGCGCATCGCGCTGTTCGTGGCCATGCTGTTTGCCGGCGCGCTGCTGCTGCAATACCCGATCGGCTGGCTGTCGGACCGGATGGATCGCCGGCGGCTGATCTTCGGCGCGGCGCTTCTGGGGGCCGCATCCTGTGCCTTGGCCTGGATTGCCGGGGGCGGGCTGTGGGTTCTGATGGCGGCGGCATTTCTGGCAGGCGGGGTGACGACGCCGCTTTATGCGCTGTTTCTGGCCTATACCAACGATTCGCTGCCGGTCGAGGACATGCCCGCCGCCTCGGGCGGGCTGGTCTTCACCTTCGGGCTGGGCGCCATCGCCGGTCCGATGGTCGCGGGCTGGGCGATGCAACGGTTCGGTCCGTTCGCCTTCTGGCCCGCACTGGGATCGCTGTTCGCGGCGATTGCCCTTTATGCGCTGTATCGCATGACGCAAAGCACGACCCTGCCCGCCGATCAGACCGAAAGCTATCTGGGCGTCCTGCCCACCACCTCATCGGTCGCGGTCGAGGCGGCGGGCGTCTGGGCCGCCGAACAGGCCGAGGCTGGCTCTGACACTCAGCCCGCCGACGCGACGTGACGGCGCGCCGTCGCCCGGTTGATGAGGCCACGCAACACCCACCGCGCGCAAGCTGTGTACGTGCTGTGCACGGCCTGTGCTGCCACGGTGCACGCGGTGTGAGGCGCAATTCCCAGCATTTCCCGGCATTTTCGACGCGTCGCCCCGACCGGCGGCATCACGCAACGCACGCAGATGTTGCGCGCAACACGTCCCCCACAAGGACTGTGGATCAGGTCGCGTCCTGCCGGAAACCGGCCTCGGCCATCAGGCGGTCGGAATTCACCTCGATCTCTGCCTGAAGCCGCGGCATGAAGGCCTGTCGTGGCATGTCCGGTTCGATCACCGGCAGGAATTCGACGACCGCGCGTCCCGGCCTGACGCCCCAGCCCTTGCGCGGCCAGAACAGCCCGGTATTGACCGCCACCGGCACCACGCGCAGCCCCGTCGCTGCGCGCAGCGTTCCGGTCCCGTGCTTGTAGTCGCGCCGCTCGCCCGGCCGGGTCCGCGTGCCCTCGGGATAGATGATAAGCTGGCCCAACCCCTCGGCCGAGGTGATGCGGCCGTTCACCTCGGTCGAGATCGCGCGCAGCGCATCCCGGCCGCGTGACCGGTCAATCGGAATGCAGCCGACCTTCCAAGCATACCAGCCCATCACGGGCACCCGCATCACCTCGCGCTTCATGATGAAGGCGCGCCGCGGCAGGGCATGGGCGATGACCAGAATATCCAGGAAACACTGATGCTTGGCCGCGACGATGCAATCATCCGTCGGGGGTGTTCCGCGTACCTCGCAGGTGACGCCCAGATGCAACCGCGCCGCCCACAGCATATAGCCGATCCAGCGCGTCGCCACCGTGTTCGCGGCCTGCCGGCCACGCAACGCCACGAAGGGCAGACCGAACAGCCCGATCAACAGCGTCGCCACGCCGACATGCAGGTAGTAGATCGCGTTCTGCAGGTACTGCCATGGCCCCAGTCTGCCGGGCACGGGAGACGCCGAACGCGCGCTCATCTGACCGCTCCCAGCATCTTCAGTGCGGCCCACCTAGTTGCGAAGAAACCGACCCCGGCGGCGGTCACGGGGATCAGCAGCGGCAGAAGCCAGCCCCAGCCCTGAAATCCCAGCCCGGTCAGGAAGCCGCCAGCGGCATCCATGTCGGGAAGCAACGCCACCGCGCCCATCCCGAACATCGTTCCCACTGCCGCGCCGATCGCGGCCCGGTGGGTGAACCGGCGCACGAAGGCCGTCGCGATGGTGATATCCCGCGCGCCGATCAGACGCAGCACGCGGATCACCTGCCCGTTCGCGGCCAGCGCCGCCTTTGCGGCCAGCGTGATCATCGCCGCAGACGCCGCCGCGATCAGCAACAGCGAAATCACCCCAAGAACCCGCAGCCGGTTGGCCGCGGAAACCAGCGGGCGCCGCCACTGCGTGTGATCGTCCAGCACCGCGCCCGGCGCCTCGGCCTCAAGGCGCAGCCGCAGGCCATCGGGGTCGAATTCGCCGTTGTCGATCGGCAGGTCGATCAGCGACGGAACCGGCAACGCGTCCACCGGCATGTCGGGGCCGAACCACGGTGCCAGAAGCTGTGCCACCTCGTCCTCGGGCATCAGATGCGGCGTGCCGGCGCCGGGTGTCGTCTGCAGGATCTGCATGACCGCCTGGGTCCGCGCGTCCTGTTCGGCGGCGGGCGCGCTGACGCGCACCGTGACCGACTGCGCCAGTTGCGAGGACCATCGATCCGCCAGCCGCCCGGTCGCCAGCGCCAGCGCCAGCGCGAAGACCGCAAGAAACGCCATCGCCCCCGCCGCGAACAGCGTCAATTGCGCCGTGTAACCGGTCGGCGGAACGATTCGGTCGCCCTTGCCGCCATCGCTGCGCAGCAGCCCCTGCCACAAGGCCCGCAGGTTCAGCGCCCTGAAATCCCGTCGCATCACAGATCCGCCCCCGCCAGGTGCAAGGTTCCGCCCGCGATTCGCAAAACCCGCGCCGCCACCTGCGCCTTGGTGGCGCGGATCAGGTTCAGGTCATGGGTCGCCACCAGAACGGTCTTGCCCGATTTGTTCAGTTCGATCAGCAACTGCATCAGCCGCATCGACATGTCCCAGTCCAGGTTGCCGGTCGGCTCGTCCGCCAGCACCAGATCGGGCGACAGGATCACCGCACGGGCCAGCGCCGCGCGCTGCCGTTCGCCGCCCGACAGCGAAGGCGGCAACGCCCGCGCCTGCTGCGACAGTTGCACCCACCCCAGAAGATCGCGCAACGCCTCCATGTCCACCGCCTGCCCCGATACGGTCAGCGGCATCGCGACATTTTCGGCCACCGGCAGATGGTCCAGGAACTGCGGATCCTGATGCACCACGCCGACCCGGCGCCGCAGCATCGCGATGTCGTCGCGCCCCAGCCCCCGCAGATCCTGGCCGAAAACACCCATCTGCCCCGAACGTGGCAACAGATCGGCGTAGCACAGGCGCAGCAGCGTCGTCTTGCCCGCGCCCGACGGTCCGGTCAGGAAATGGAACATTCCCGGCTGCAGGCTGAGCGTCATGTTCGACAACAGATCAGAGCCTCCGTGATAGCCGAAGCCGACTTCCTGCATCTCGATCAAGCGCCACCCCCTTTTTGTTGCGGGATCGTTCGCCGGCCGCTTGGAAGCCGGACCCGCGCTTGATAAAACAGCACACAGACGAATGCGAGGGTCGGCATGGCTGAAATAACGTTGATCTGTCCGGGCTGCGCCGCGGAATACCGGCTGCCGTCCTCGGCGATCCCCGAGAAAGGCCGCGAAGTCGAATGCGCGGCCTGCGGTCGGGTCTGGTTTGCGTCGCAGTCCGAACCGGCCCGCGTTGCCGGCGCCGGTAAGGGGCGCGAACCGGCCAAGCCCGTGAAGATGTCCTATACCGTGGCGTTCGGACCCGGCGCCACGGTCCGTCGCGAGGGCGGTCGGGACGAAGCGGAATCGGATCCGCAGGATCCCAAGCCGCTAAGCCGTCGCGTTCCGGAAAGCGTGCTGAACATCCTACGCGACGAGGTCGAACACGAACGACGCGCCCGCATGGCCGAAACAGGCGGGGCAGAAAACATGTCGCCCGCCACCGCAGGACGGCCCATCGCGAAGGTCGCCCAAACCGAACCCGACTGGCCCGCGACCACCGTCACCGTGCAAAGCGATGGGGACGCTTCGCCACGCAGCTCGGTTCCACGCAAACGGGCTTCCCAATCGCAACCGCCCCGAAGTGAGGCGATGCAGCCCCCTCGCCTCGCGCTTCCGCGTCGGTCGCAGCCCGACATCCTCGAGGAACCGCAGCCTGTTGCCCCGGCCGGCGCGACAAGGGCGCTGGTCGGCGCCCCTGCGCCGCAGCCCGATCCGGCCGCCGAACTGGACCTGCCGACAGCGCATTTCCCCGCCGCCACCACGGATACGCCAAAGGCCTCGACGACGCCTGGCGCTGGCGGATACGGAACCGGCTTCGGCCTTGCCGCGATGATCGCCGCAATCGGGCTGGCGCTGTACCTGCTGGCGCCGGGCATGGCCGACGCTGGCGCACTGGGGGACGCATTGTCGTTGTTCCGGGAATCGGTCGATCAGGGCCGGATCTGGCTGCAATCGTTGATCCGCTGACCCGAAGGGCGGAAACGCTATCGTGAACGCACCGGACAGCCATGCTGACCGGCACGCTGACCGTCACAGATCCTTGACCAACCGCAGCGCGTCGTGGATCGCCGCGTGGGTATTTCGGGCAGCCACCGCGTCGCCGATCCGGAACAGGCGGAACCGCCCGTCAGAGTTGCGCGTCACGGATTGCGGAACGCCACCGGTCAACGCCTCGTAATCCACCTCGCCCAGATTCGAGGATAAGGGCTTCAGGTCGAAATAGATGTCGTCAAGCGGTCGGGTGCCGTGATTGATCACAACCTGATCGACCAGCCGATCCCGGGTCATGTCGCCATAGTCGCTGCCAAGCGTCGCGCGCAACAGGTTGCCGTCGCGCGCCACAGACATCAGTCGCCAGGTGACGGTGAAGGTCGCATCGCGCCGCTGCAGGCTGCGCATGTAGGGCACAAGGTTCATCGCCATGACCTCGGGCGCGAAGCTGCGATCCGGGGTCACGATCTCGACGCTTGCACCGGTAGCGGCGATCATGTCGGCCGCCTGCAGGCCCGCGTGGTCGCCCGCATCGTCAAAGACCAGCACGTTCGCGCCCGGCTTGACGTCGCCCGACAGGATGTCCCAGGCCGAACAGACCAACTCATTGCCATCGCGCAGCACCTCGGTATGCGGCAGGCCGCCTGTGGCGATGATCACGTCGTCGGGGAGCGTCTGCGACACGGTGTCCGCATCGGCGAAGCTGTTGAAATGAAACTTCACGCCGTGCTTTTCGCATTGCGCCATCCGCCACGCGATGATCGAGATCATTTCGCGGCGGCGTTCCTGCTGCGCGGTCAGGCGGATCTGGCCACCGGGCTGGTCTGCCGCCTCGAAGACCGTCACCTCGTGCCCGCGCTCGGCGGCGACGCGCGCGGCCTCCATCCCCGCAGGGCCGGCGCCGACGATGGTGATGCGACGGCCGCGCACGGCTGGCTGGATCGTCTGAGGCAGGGTCTGTTCGCGCCCCGTGGCCGGGTTGTGGATGCAGAACGCCATGCCGCCCTGATAAATGCGGTCCAGGCAGTAATTGGCACCGACACAAGGCCGGATATCATCCTCGCGCCCCTCGATGACCTTGCGCACCAGATGCGGGTCGGCCATGTGGGCGCGGGTCATGCCGACCATGTCCAGCTTGCCCGAGGCGATCGCATGGCGCGCCGTGGCCACGTCAGGGATCTTGGCGGCATGAAAGGTGGGAAACTGCGTCTCGGCGCGGATCCTTCCCGCGAAATCCAGATGTGGGGCATTGCGCATCCCCTGGATCGGGATCACGTCCGTCAGGCCCGGATCGGTGTCGATATGACCCTTCACGACATTCAGGAAGTCGACCAGCCCGCTGTCCTTAAGCTTGCGGGAAATCGACAACCCGTCCTGGGCGGTCAGTCCGCCCGGCAGATCCTCGTCGCCGGTATAGCGCAGGCCGACGATGAATTCGTCACCGCAGCGTTCGCGAATGCGGCGCAGGATGTCGAAGGTGAAGCGCAGCCGGTTGTCCAGGCTGCCGCCATAGGGACCGTCGAGATCGTTGGTCAGCGGCGACCAGAACTGGTCCATCAGGTGGCCATAGGCCTGCAATTCGATCCCATCGAGGCCCGCCGCCTGCATGCGTTCCGCAGCGTCGGCATAGTCCTCGATGATGCGGGCGATGTCCCAGTCTTCCATCTTCTTGGGAAATGCCCGGTGCGCGGCTTCGCGTTCGTGGCCCGGTGATACGACCGGCAACCAGTCGGCCTTGTCCCAGCGGGTCCGACGGCCAAGATGGGTCAGCTGGATCATCACGGCACAGCCATGATCGTGGCATTCGTCTGCCAACTGCTTCATCCAACCGACCACCTCATCCTTCCAGGCGAGGATATTGTTGAAGACCGGCGGGCTGTCGCGCGACACCGAGGCCGAACCGGCGGTCATGGTCAGCGCAACCCCGGCTTTGGCACGTTCGACATGATACGCGCGATAGCGGTCCTTGGGCATCCCGTCCTCGGGATAGGCCGGTTCATGGCTGGTGATCATGATCCGGTTGCGAAGCGTCAGATGCTTCAGCCGGTAGGGCTGAAGAAGGGGATCATTGGACATGGCCTGCCTCTTGCCGGTGGAACCGGCTTCCAGAAACACAAAATGTTCACTTGTGTCAATTGGTAACTCATTGATGAACATTTACCTGGCACCTGCGAACATTCCAGTTGCCAGAGGCCCGGTCGCCCGCTACAGGATCGGGATGAAGAACCGGGTGGATGCGGACACGGGATGGCGCGGATCGCGCCAAGGCTGGCTGGAGGCCGGGTATCAGGCATTGCTGGAAGGCGGCATCGACGCCGTGAAGATCCAGCCTCTGGCCAAGCAGCTTGGCCTGTCGCGAACAAGCTTCTACTGGTTCTTTCAGGATCGCGAGGCACTTCTGGCCGCGCTGATCGACGGCTGGGAAGACAGGACGACCGCCCCGCTGGTCAAGGCCACATCAGACTATGCCGAAACCCCGACCGAGGCGATGCTGAACGTGCTGGCCTGTTTCCTGGCTGGCGATTTCGACGCAAGGCTGGAGTTTGCGGTCCGCAGTTGGGCCCTGCAGGATCCTGCGGTCGCGAAACGCACCGAGGCTGCCGACGGGGCGCGGCTGGCGGCGTTGCGCGACATGCTAACGCGATGGGGTCACGCGGACGATGACGCCGATATCCGCGCCCGGACGATATATCTGACCCAGATCGGATATATCTCGATGCAGGCGCGCGAGGATCTGCCCACGCGCCTTGCACGCATTCCGATCTATGTTCAGATCTTTACCGGCCGCCCTGCCGAACCGCGCGAGATCGCCCGCTTCAACGCAAGGGTTCGGGACAGAGGTCGGATGCCGGGCTGATCGGGCCCGCACACCGTCAGTCCTGCGGTTTCACATAGATGTCCAGCCGGTGGCTGACGATCTGGAAACCGAATTCCTGCGCGATCTTCTGCTGCAGACGTTCGATCTCATCGGACCGGAACTCGACCACCTCGCCGGTCTCGACATTGATGAAGTGATCGTGATGGGTCGGTGGTGCCGCCTCGTATCGTGCCCTGCCATCGGCAAAGCTGTGCTTTTCGACCAACCGATGTTCCGCCAGCGTGTTCACCGTCCGATAGACCGTCGCAAGATTGATGCCGGGTTCGATCTCGACCACGCGCCGGTGCAGCTCCTCGACATCCGGATGATCGTCCGATTCAGCCAGCACTTTCAGGATTGCCTGTCGTGGGCCGGTCAGCCGCAAGCCTGCCTCGCGGCATCGCTGCATCAGATTGCGGCTTTCGCTTCTGGTCATGGTCTGAACCCCTGTCGGCTTCCGCTCCGCTCAAGGCGCGTTGTTGGGACGGCGAAGCGCCTGTCTAGCATGACTGACATGGGTCGTCACGCGGCGCGCCCCGCGCCAGATGCAAACAGATTGCACTTGAACTGCGGCGAAGGCATGTTATGTCCATCTGCAAATGACTTGCAACTAAGCTTGGTCTGCGAGGTCCGGACACGGGCCATCCGCGACGCGATCAGCAAAGGAAAGCGCATATGCCAGACACGTTCTCACGCCTGCTTGCAACGGTGGCCGCGACGGTGCTGGTCGCCGGACCGGCACTTGCCGAAGACAGGATGAAGGTGGTGACCACGTTCACTGTTCTGGCGGACATGGCCAGCCAGGTTGCAGGCGATGCCGCCGACGTCGTGTCGATCACCAAGCCCGGCGCCGAGATTCACGGCTATGAACCCACCCCGCAGGACATCGTCCGCGCACAGGGCGCGGACCTGATCCTGTGGAACGGCATGAACCTTGAACTGTGGTTCGAACAGTTCATTGCGAATCTGGGGGACGTGCCCTCGGCAACACTGAGCGACGGCATCGACCCCATCCCGATCGCGGCCGGCACCTATGAGGGAAAGCCGAACCCTCACGCCTGGATGGGTCTTGAGAACGCGATGATCTATATCGACAACATTGCCACCGCCTTTGCCGGTCAGGATCCCGACAACGCCGACACCTACAGAACCAACGCGCAGGCCTACAAGGAACAGCTGCGCAGCACGCTGGAACCGCTAAAGGCCGAAATCGCCAAGATCCCCGAGGCTCAGCGCTGGTTGGTGACCTGCGAAGGGGCCTTCAGCTATCTGGCGCGCGATCTGGGACTGCAGGAGCTGTATCTGTGGCCGATGAACTCGGACCAGATGGGCACGCCCCGGCAGGTGCGCGATGTGATCGACGGCGTTCGCGAACACGAGATTCCCGCCGTGTTCTGCGAAAGCACCGTCAACACCGCCCCGGCACAGCAGATCGCGCGGGAAACCGGAGCGCGCTACGGTGGCGAACTCTACGTGGACAGCCTGTCCCAGCCGGATGGCCCGGTGCCCTCGTATCTTGATCTGTTGCGTGTGACGACGGATACCGTTGCCAAGGGATTGACCGACACAGCGGATTGACCCCGCAGCACCGCCTGCCCCGACCGATATGCGTCAGGGCGGCGAGGCAGCGCGGGCCAGCACGCCATCCGTCAGAAAGCGAGCAGAAATGCACAAGGAAGGCAGCACCCCCACGGCGGACCAGCCGCAGGCCGATCCCGGTGGCGGGATCAGCGCGCGTGACGTCACCGTAACATATCGCAACGGACATACCGCCCTGCGCAGCGCCAGCTTCGGCATTCCGAAAGGCACGATCACCGCGCTGGTCGGCGTCAACGGCGCCGGCAAATCCACGCTGTTCAAGGCGCTGATGGGCTTTGTCACGGTGGCCAAGGGCGATATCCGCGTGCTGGGCATGACGATCAAGGATGCGCTGAAGCGCAACCTTGTCGCCTATGTCCCGCAGGCCGAGGAGGTGGACTGGTCCTTCCCGGTTCTGGTCGAGGATGTGGTGATGATGGGGCGTTATGGCCATATGGGCTTTCTGCGCCGTCCCTCGCGGGCCGACCACATGGCGGTGGACACCGCCCTGCGGCGGGTCAACATGCAGGAATTCCGCCATCGCCAGATCGGCGAATTGTCAGGCGGGCAGAAAAAGCGCGTCTTCCTTGCCCGTGCGCTTGCACAGGATGGGCAGGTGATCCTGCTGGACGAGCCGTTCACCGGCGTCGACGTCAAGACCGAGGACCAGATCATCGCCTTGCTGCGCGAATTACGGGCCGAGGGGCGGGTGATGCTGGTCTCGACCCATAATCTTGGGTCGGTCCCCGAATTCTGCGACCGGGTCGTGCTGGTCAAGGGCACGGTGCTGAGCTACGGCCCGACCCAGACCACCTTCACGCGCGCCAATCTCGAGTCCGCGTTCGGCGGTGTGCTGCGCCATTTCACACTTGGCGGCGACGCGCTGCACGAAGATCAGGACACCCGCAACGTGACCATCTTCAGCGACGACGAACGCCCGCTTGTTCATTACGGAGACCAGACACAGACCCGCGGAGCGCCCGAATGACCGTGCTGCTGGAACCCTTTTCCTACGGCTACATGACGAACGCGATGTGGGTATCGGCGCTTGTCGGCGGGGTCTGCGCGTTCCTGTCCAGCTATCTGATGTTGAAAGGCTGGTCGCTGATCGGCGACGCCCTTTCCCATTCGGTGGTGCCAGGCGTCGCCGGCGCCTATATGCTTGGCCTGCCCTTCGCGGTCGGCGCCTTCCTGTCCGGCGGGCTTGCGGCGGCGGCGATGCTGTTCATGTCCGACCGGTCCGGGCTGAAGGTCGATGTGGTGATCGGCCTGATCTTCACCTCGTTCTTCGGCCTGGGTCTGTTCATGGTCTCGGTCAATCCGATGTCGGTATCCGTCCAGACGATCACCATGGGCAACATTCTTGCCATCACGCCCGAGGACACGCTGCAACTTGCCCTTATCGGCTTCCTGTCGCTGGCGGTGCTGCTGGCCAAGTGGAAGGATCTTATGGTCGTCTTCTTCGACGAAAGCCACGCACGGTCGATCGGACTGCGGCCTCGGCTGCTGAAGGCTGTGTTCTTCGTCCTTCTGTCCGCCAGCGTCGTGGCCGCGATGCAGACGGTGGGCGCGTTCCTGGTGATCGCCATGGTCGTCACGCCGGGCGCGACGGCCTATCTGCTGTGCGACCGCTTTCCCCGGCTGATCGCCCTGTCCGTCGCGATCGGCACGATCACAAGTTTCCTCGGCGCCTATCTGTCCTATTTTCTGGACGGGGCGACCGGCGGGATAATCGTGGTCCTGCAAACGCTGATCTTTCTTGCAACCTTCATCTGGGCGCCGAAGCACGGCCTGCTGGCGGCACGGGCCAAGGCGCGGGCCGCCATCGCCTCGGAAGGAACGGCATGATGTTCGAGCAGATCCTGCTGCCGTTCCAGTTCGCCTTCATGCAGAAGGCATTCCTGATTGCCGTGATCGTGTCCGTACCGACCGCGCTGCTCTCTTGCTTTCTGGTACTGAAGGGTTGGGCGCTGATGGGCGACGCGGTCAGCCATGCCGTGCTGCCGGGTATCGTTCTGGCCTATATCCTGGGATTTCCGCTGATCCTTGGCGCCTTTGCGGCCGGAATGGTCACGGCGCTGGCGACCGGTTATCTGGCCGAAAACAGCCGGGTCAAGCAGGATACGGTGATGGGGGTGGTCTTCTCGGGCATGTTCGGGCTGGGCATCGTGATCTATACGTCGATCTCGTCCGACGTGCATCTTGACCACATCCTTTTCGGAAACATGCTGGGCGTCGGCGCCGGCGACATCTGGACCTCGTTGCTGATCGCGGTTCCCGTATCGGTCGCGTTGCTGCTGAAATGGAGGGATCTGATGCTGCACGCCTTCGACCCGGCACAGGCGCGCGCTTCGGGCCTGCCCGTCAATCTTCTGCATTACGGGCTGCTGACCATCCTGTCGCTGACGATCGTGGCGACGATGTCGGCAACGGGGCTTATCCTTGCTGTCGGACTGCTGATCGCGCCGGGTGCCATCGCCTTCCTGCTGACCCGCAGCTTTGGTCGGATGCTAGCGGTGTCGGTCATTGTCTGCATGGGCGCGATGCTGGCCGGGGTCTATGCAAGCTTCTACATCGACAGCGCGCCTGCGCCAACGGTGGTGCTGATCCTGACGGCGATCTTCCTGATGGCCTTCATCCGCACGCTGAACCGTCAGCGCCGGGTCTCCGCCGCCGCGCCGGACTGATCCGAAGTCGCGTTTCCGGGTAACAGAAGCGCGGCGGATTCGGCGAATGGGTTTATACTGTCTGGACAAGGACGCCTGACCACTTCAGCGTCGGCCCGTCCCAAGCCGGAACCGAATGCCCGTACCATGACTGATGTTTCGCCATTCCCAGCACTGCTAGAGACCCTGTCAGCGATACGGTCTCGCAAGGCGAAGGCGCTTTGTTTCTTTCTGGCCAACGACTTCAACACCTCGCACCGGGCCGAGAAGGTGGTTGACCTGCTGTGGCAGGACGCCGAGGCGACCCGCGCGGCCGCATCCTATCGTCAGGCTGTGCGGCAGATCCGCCGCGACATGCCCCCGGATTGCGGGCTGACGCTGAAAACCGAAATCGGACAGGTCTCGCTGATCCTGTCCGACCGGCATGCCGGACGGGTAACGCTGAAGGACCATTTCAGGCAGACCGTCCTTGCCCAGGCCTGGGACGCGGATGCAGCCAGCAGCATCCGCGAATTGCTGGCCTATACCACGCAGCTGGAAGGCATCAGCGGATCGTTCGACAGTTGGCTTGCGATCACCCGTTCGGGGCTTTCCGCGACGATCCGCACCGCGCTGGATGAACTGCTGGCCGGCGCCGAGACATCGCAGTTGTCGGCGCTGCGCCAACCGGCGGAACTGGCGGTCGAACTGGAACCCGCCAACGAAACCGCGGTGCGCCTGCTGATGAACCTGGACTGGCACAGCGGCCACGCCACGCGGGCAATCGAACGCTATGATCTTCTTTATCGATATCTGGACGAGGATTTCGATCAGGAACCCGAGGCCGAGACGATCGAGTTGCTGGCCGCGATCAAGCTGAACCCGACACCCCTGCCCGCCCCTGTCAGGGCCGTGTCGCGACGGCCCGAGGTCAGCATCGCGGTCAACCTGCTGCCGTCGCCCCAGCCGATCCCCGACGAAATGCGCGGTTTTGCCACGGTGCTGTATGCCGATCTGCGGATGCGGATGGGGCGGTTCCGGGAATGGCGCGTGCTGGACGACGACAGCGCCGAACCCGCGACCATCATGGTCAAGCTGCGGCCAGTCTTCGCGCTGGGTCGGTATCAGCTTTTCGCCGATGTCCAGACGGTCAGGGAAAGCCAGTTGCTGTGGTCCGAGGTGATCGACAGTCCCGAAACCGACTGGGAAGCCAAGGTCCGCCTGCTGCTGGCAAATCTGGCCAGCGCCCTGTCGGTTGCGGTGTCGGACCGTTCACTGTCTGATTCCGGGCTGGCGATCTATGACCGCTGGCTGAAGGCGCAGACCCTGCTGGATACATGGTCCCCCGAGACCGAGGGCGAGGCCCTGGAAATGCTGGACGAGATCACCCGCGCCGCGCCTGACTTCGGTCCCGCGCACGCGGAACTGGCCGGTGCGCTGAATGTCAGGCATATCCTGCTGCCCGGCACGCGACAGACCGAAGAGGTCAAGTCGCGCGCCCTGCATCATGCCAACATGGCGGTGACCGTCGATCCGCTGGATACCCGCGCACATCGGGTGGTCGGCTGGTGCTATTGCCACAAGCGCGCATTCGGGCTGGCGGAATTCCACTTTGAACAGGCACTGAACCTCAATCGCAGCAATCCGCTGACGCTTGCGTCTTGCGCGTTGGGTTTCGCATTTTCGGGCAATCCGGATAGGGCCCGCGGGCTGGTCGCAGAAGCGCGCCAGCACGATGCCGTCCTGAAACCCTTTCATCGAATCTATATCGCGATGGTCCACTATCTGCTGCAGGACTATGCCACCTCGGTCGCCGAATTCGAACAGGGAGCAGGAGTCATGCCGACCATCAGCGATGGATGGCACAGCCTGGCATTGTGGAAACTGGGCCGGCAGAGCGAGGCCATGAAGTTCTTCGATCAGCACCTGATCACCGTCCGCAACGGCTGGCACGCCGCCACGGCGGCCGACAACGACAGCATCGTGGACTGGTTCGTGAACTGCTTTCCGCTGCGCGACGACGACACCTATCGGGATCTCTGCGCAACGACCACGAAGATCTTCGAGGCCTGCACCACGCGCCGCTAGCGGCAGGCGTTCGTGGCATAGATCCCGACCGAGCGATGGAATGCCCTGACCGGGCTGCCCATGATCTCGTTCTTCACGTCATCCAGCGGTGCGCCTGTCGGGTCACGGAAGGTGCAACGGGCATCGACCGCGTCAGACATGTGGGTTTCCAGCGCGGCCTGCATGTCCTGGGTCCATCCCGGCACCCCCTTGGCCGCGAACTCGCGCGCGATCTCGACCAGTTCGGATTTCAGGCTGGCCATCAGCAAGGCCTTGTCCATCTCGTAGGACAGCGGCGGGCGAAAGCCTTTGGAATCCCCCTGCGACCTGATCAGCTTGTCGGCGACGTCCAGCGTCTCGTCGCACGGCACGATCAGCAGGCGGATATTGCGGTCGGCATGACCGTCCAGCCGATAGCGCGGCTCAAACTGGATCTTCACGCGGGTCCGGTCAAGGATCTGCTGACGTTCGCTGTCGGACAGCGGTGCATTGCCGGTTCGAACCGAGAAATCCTGAACGGTCAGCGCATATTTCAACTGATCTTCCAACTCCATCAGTTCGGCTTCCGAGACGTTCTCGGGACCGCGACGGGACAGATCGACCATCAGCTTGCCGACAAACTCGACGTTCAGCGGCTGGCCGTCGGCGCCTTTGTCCCGGTCGATGCGTCCGTCGTCGTGCAGGAAATATTCGGCCTGATCGACCTCGGAGCCAACGATCACATACTTGCTGTCACTCATGGGATCATACCTTTCTGACTAGTTCTATGAGTTTCATCATCGTTTCGGGGCGCGGAAGATCCCTGGCCTCACCACGCTCGGGCGCCAGGATCACCCTGTTGATCGACCCGGCGATCGAACCGCGCAGCAGCGCGCTGCCAAGCGGCCCCAACCCACCCTTTTGGCCGTGAAGCTGCGCCTCGATCATGACGGCCTGGAACAGCGGCCCCCATTCGATCATTTCGGAGGTTACGCGCACCGGCGAGGCCGGATGCCGGGCCTGGAAATCCTGTGCGATCGCCTGCGGCGTCAGACGCGCCGGCCACGGATCGGGCAGTCCCGCGATCGCCGCCTCGATCTTGTTGTTGCCCGCGCGCAGCGGGCGCGCATCGATGGCGGTGGTGTTGTCCAGCGCGATCACTGCGGCGGCGGATACGGGCGCGCGCAGTTCCGGGGCAACGCTGGCCGACAACCCGGTGCGGGGCCCACCCGGCCGTTCGCCGAAGAACAGCGGCCAGTCGATCACCCAATCGCTTTCCGCCTCGCTGATCTCGTATCCCGCCTTCAGCAGATCGGCCAGATTGTGAACCCCGTGGCGCCCAAGGTCATAGGCCGCCAGCGGCAGTGAATGGAACGCCCGGAACAACCCGTGCAGCAAGGTCGTCTCGTCCAGTTGCCATTCGGGTGGCAGATCGTCTGCCGGGATCGCCGCGATATCGGGATGCAGGAAGCGCGGCAGGACATCGTCACGGACGATTCCATGCCAGACCCGAACGACATGGGCACGCACCATGGCATAGGCCATGAACGGGCTGGCCCCGTTCGCCATCAGTGTCCGGGCGCAAAGATTGTGGAACTGCATCCACGCCACCGCCAGTTCGTGCAGCATCAGCGTGTCGCGGTTGCGTTCGTCATACAGCGCGCGGATCGGGCGGTCATCGCTGCTGGATAACGGATCGTGGCTGGCGCGATAGACACGCGCAAGCCTGGCACCGGGCGTCAGGCGGAACAGCATCGTGTCGGGGTCGTAGAGATGCGACAGCATCATCGGTCCCGGCCCGTAGACCGTTTCCAGCGTCAGGGGATTGTCGATCAGGTTATAGCGCCTTGGCCCCAGGATCGAGACCGCATCGGTCGCCTCGGCGCGCTGGACATGCGGCACGCTGGACAGCGCGACGCTGCTGCCCATGTCATGGCCCATCAGCTGTCCAAGATAGGTATAGGCCGATGGAATATGCGCGGCACCGGTCAGGCATTGCCGTCGCCACTCGGGCGTGGTGCGCAGCAGGATCTCGGGCGGCTGGCGCGTCACATAGGCCGCGCCATCGGTGGGGTCGACATTCGGCTGAACGCCCCGGATGGATACACGGTCCGGCACGCGCAGCGCCGGTGCCGGACCGGGGGCGCAGCCGTAGCGGGAATCCTCAAGCTCGTGAAGGTCGGGACCCTTCGGCATGTGCAGTACCTCCTTCGCCTCGATCTACAGATAGGGCAGCCCGGTTCCGGCGTCATCGTCATGATGCGCCAAGATCGGCCTGCAAATCCAGACATTTATGGGACCGCCCTGGGGGGTTATGTCGCGCAGTTCGGCCTCGCCTCCGAACCAGTTGCGCGCACCGTCGATGCTGATCTCTGCCGCCTCGTGCCATGACGGGGCCCAGTCGGCGCCAGGCGGCAGCAGGGCCGGGCAGCGGCGGCCATAGGTCGCGATCTTCTCACCCACAACCCGAAGTGGATCGCTGACACCCGAGTTTCGCGCAGCAAGCAGTTCCATCAGGTTCATTTCCATCAGGAACGCCTCGCGCAATGCCTTGCGCGCCGCCCTGGCGGGGCAGGCAGCGGCGCCGAAACCAAGGATCAGGTTCTGGCCTTCAGGGCTCATGCTGCGGCAGATCATGACATGCGGGCAATCGGCATCGGTCTTGATCCGCCACCATGCGGTGCGTCGTTTCAGCGCCGCACCATGCCGTGCCTGCAACAGATGCGACGTCAGCCCGATCTGTTGCAGCCAGGTTTCGGGGATCTGTGTGGCGGCGCGCCTGCCGTACCACCATTCATGCGCCGCGAACCGCTCGAATGCTTCCAGCATCGCGTATACCTGCGCCTTCCCTGCGTCGATATGCGCGGCGATTCCGACCATTGACGTGTCGATCTGCGCGTCCAGTTCCTGCAGGGCATGAAGCTCGGCCGTCTCCCCAAGGCATCGCCGGAAGGCGCTTTCGCGTGTGGATCCGGCGCCGCTGGCGGTCCGTCCCGCCGCAGTCAGTGCCTGCAAGATCGAGATGCCGGGCGCAAAAAAGCTTTCGCGCCAGTCGTAGCGTGTCCAGTAAGCCAGAAGGTCGTTTGGCTCTTGTCTCAAATCGTTCATGTCCAAGCCGCTTCAGATGTTGCTAGCTGGGTATCTGCAGCGTGTGAAAAAATTGTGAGTGACCGACAGCATGGCCGGTCCCGGACGGAAACGACAGGTTTCACGACGGCAGACGATCACGACACACGCGAATATCAGTTGCCCACAGCCATGAATTCGCACACGATTCGTTCATCACGACCTGTTGCCTCGGAAATGCCGGTGCTGATCACCCCGGCCGGAGAACTTGATGCGCGTTCTGAATGCCCTTGCCGGTCTGGTCGTGCTTGCCGCAGCGGCGGCGGGCGGGCTGTATCTGACCGATCGCATTCTGGCCGCACCTGATCCCCAGGCCGAGGATCGGGACAACAGCAGCGCCGCGATCCGCGTCGAAACGATTTCCCCGCAGATCGCCACATTTCAGGACAGCGTGCGGGCCGTCGGCACGGCTCGGGCAAGGCACGCGATCGAGATCACCCCCGAGGCGGACGGTCGGATCGCCGAAATCACGTTCCAGCCAGGCGCACAGTTGGCCGCAGATGCGGTGCTGATCCGCCTGGACGACCGCGCGGCCCAGGCCGACCTGAAGGCGGCCGAGGCGACGCTGGCCGAGGCAGAGGCGGCGTTTCAGCGGCAGGAACAGCTGAATCGCAGCGGCAGTTCATCGGACGCCGCGTTTCAGACCGCCCGGGCCGCGCTGCTGCGGGCCGAGGCCGAACGCGACCGTGCCCAGATCGCGCTTGAAGATCGCACGATCCGCGCCCCCTTCCCCGGCGTCGTCGGGCTGACCGATCTTGTCGAAGGACAGATGATCGACACCGGCACGGTCATCGCAACGCTTGACGATCTTGAGGTGATCGAGGTCGATTTCAGCGTGCCCGAGACATTGTTGCCGCAGCTAAGGGTCGGCCAACGGGTCGCGCTGACGTCCTCTGCATGGCCCGATCGCGTTTTCGATGGCCGGATCAGCCGGATCGATACACGCGTCGATGCTGCCACCCGCTCGATCGCGCTGCGGGCCGAGGTGCCCAACGATGACAGGGCAATCGCCGGCGGGATGTTCATGCAGGCCGAACTTGTGCTTGCTGAACGCCAAAGCGTCGCGGTCCCTGAACGCGCCATCACCGTCAGCGGCGACCGCAATCTGGTTCTGGTGGCGCAAGAGGGCGTGGCGCGGCAGGTTCAGGTCCGCATCGGCCGGCAGCGCGGCGATCTGATCGAAGTTCTGGACGGGCTTTCCACGGATGCCCGGATCATCATGACCAATCTGCACCGCGTCCAGCCCGGCATGACGGTCGATCCGGTTCCAAGCGCAAGGTCCGCAGCAGCCCCCTCGGCCGACGGGGGCGAGGGATGAGCCTGCCCAATCTGTCCCTGCGCCGCCCCGTCCTTGCGACCGTTCTGAACCTGCTTCTTGTGCTGATCGGTGCGTTCGCGATGACCCGCCTGCCGGTCCGCGAATTGCCGCAGGTCGACGCGGCAGAGGTGACGGTCCGGGTCAGCTATACCGGCGCGGCACCCGATGTCGTGGACAGTCAGGTGACCACCATAGTCGAAGGCGCGCTGGCCGGGATCAGCGGGCTGGAATCGATGTCGACCGAATCGGAACGGGGCAGCATGCGCACCGTTCTGACCTTCGATCCGTCGCGCGACATCGACGGCGCGGCGAACGATGTCCGCAACGCCATCGACCGGATCACCAACGATCTTCCCGACGCCGCCGGCCAGCCACGCGTGGACAAGAACGACAGCGAAGGCGATCCAGTGTTGCGTCTCAGCCTGTCCAGCCCGGACATGACGCCGCTGGAACTGTCGGATTACGCCTCTCGCTTCCTGACCGATCGGCTGGCGCGGCTGCCCGGTGTCGCGAACACGGCGATCTATGGCGAACGTGCCCCGGCCATGCGGATCTGGCTGGATCAGACGCGCATGGCAGCCTACGGCATCACGACCAGTGACATCATCTCGGCGCTGCAGGCGAACAATGTCGAATTGCCCGCTGGCGAGATCGAAACCAGCGCGCGCCAGTTGCAGGTGCTGGCGCAGACCCGGTTCACCTCGGCAGACACGTTCCGTCAGATGGTCGTCCGCGACGGGGGCAGCCGCCCCCTTCGCCTGGGGGATGTCGCCCGGATCGAACAGGGGCCCGAGGAAAGTGAAACGATTTTCCGGACCAACGGCCAGATCGCGCTGGGGATGGGCGTTCAGCCACAGGCACAGGCCAATACAGTCGCCATCTCGGGCGCGGTCCGTCGGGAACTGGACCGTATCCGTCCCACCCTGCCGGACGGTATGCAGTTGCAGATCACCACCGACGAGGCGGTCTTTATCCAAAGTTCGATCCAGCAGGTCGCAAAGGTCTTTGCCGAGGCCGTGGCGCTGGTCACCGCGGTGATCTTCCTGTTCCTCGGCTCGGCCAGGCTGGCCATGGTGCCCGTCGTGACGATCCCCATCTCCGCCTTCGGGGCCGGGCTGGCGATGATGATGCTGGGTTTTTCCATCAACATCCTGACCTTGTTCGCGCTGATCCTGGCCATCGGGCTTGTCGTGGACGACGCCATCGTCGTGCTGGAAAACATCCAGCGGCATCGCGCCAGAGGCGAAACCCGGGCCGAGGCCGCCCGCAAGGGCGCCGGACAGGTGGGCTTTGCGGTCATCGCGACGACCGCCGTGCTGATCGCGGTCTTCGTGCCCGTCAGCTTCATGGAAGGCGAGATCGGCCAGCTGTTCGCGGAATTCGGCATCGTTCTGGCGGTCGCGGTCGCGGTATCGGGTTTCGTCGCGCTGACCTTGTCGCCGGTTCTTGCCTCTTTGGTCATGCCACGAGAGGATCGGCCCAATCTTCTGACCCGCAGTGTGGACCGCGTGATCGGCATGCTGGAACGCGGTTATGGCGCGGTGCTGACATGGATGTTCCGCAGGCCGCTGCCGATCCTTGCCATCACCGCCTTCATCATGGCCTCGGCCTTCGCGATCCATCAGAACCTGCCGCGCCAATTGACCCCGGACGAGGATCGCGGCCAATTCCGCATCTATGTCGCGGCGCCGCAGGGTTCGAACCTGGCCTATACCGACGCAGCGACGCGCAAGATCGAAGCGACGCTGGAGCCGATGCGCGAGGCCGGTCTTGTCCGCAACGTCACCGCAATCGTGGGGATCTGGGGCGAATTGCGGCGCTCGCTGATATTCGTCAACCTGGCGCCATGGGATCAGCGCGATGTCGGCGTCGATGAGGTCATCGCGGATCTGCGAACCAGGCTTGCGGATGTCACCGAAGTGTCGGTGTTCCTGCGTCCGTCAGGCGGCTTGGGTCTGGGCGGGTCCGGTGGCAGCATCCGATGGATGGTCGGCGGCCCCGATCTGGACCGCGCAGCGGACTGGGCCGGGCAGATGGCCGAAACCCTGGAAGGCGATCCCCGCCTTGCCTCGGTCGAGGTCGGGTATGATGCCAACCAGCCGGGCGCGACGCTGTCGATCGATCGCGCCCGTGCGCAGGATCTGGGGCTGGATTCGGAAACCGTCGCACAGACCATGCAGGTGCTGTTCGCATCGCGGACGGTCGGCGAATACAGCAACGACGGACGCCAATATCCCGTCATCCTGCAGGCCGCGCGCGAGGATCGCGACTCCGTCGCGGACATGATGTCTGTATTGCTGCGAAACGACCGCGGCGATCTGGTGCCGCTGTCGGCCTTTGCCGAGGTGCAGCAGGGCGCGACGGTGCCGGCGATCAACCGCTATGATCGCCTTGTCTCGGTCGAGATGGAGGCCGACATCGCCCAGGACGTGGACCTGGCGCAGGCCATGGCGGCCGTCGAAGATGCGGCTGCCGATCTGCCCGCGGGCGCGACACTGGCGTGGGAAGGGCAGGCTCGCGACTATCTGGAAAGTTCGGGCGGGGTCGCGATGGTCTTCGCGATGGCGCTGTGCATCGTATTTCTGGTCTTGTCGGCCCAGTTCGAAAGCTTTCGCACACCGTTGACGATCATGCTGACGGTTCCCCTGGGGCTGGCAGGCGCGGTGGTCACACTGATGATCACCGGTGCATCGCTGAACATATTCTCTCAGGTCGGGATGATCCTGCTGATCGGGATCATGGCCAAGAACGGCATCCTGATCGTCGAATTCGCCAACCAGTTGCGCGACCGCGGCATGCCCCTGATCGAGGCCGCGCGCGAAGGCGCGGTGACGCGGCTGCGACCGGTGATGATGACCACCATTGCCACCATCCTGGGCGCGGTGCCGCTGGCGGTCGCGTCAGGCGCGGGTGCCGAAAGCCGGCGCGCCATCGGGTCGGTCATCGTCGGCGGTCTCAGCCTGGCATTCGTGCTGACGCTGCTGCTGACACCGGTCGTCTATGTGCTGATCGAGGGGCTGCGCCGGGGCGAACCTGAACCGGAACGGCAGGCCGCAAACCCGGCGGAATAGGCCCGCCGGGCCGACCGCCCCCTACCGGCCACCCTTCGGACGACGCGGCACCGCACCACCACCGCGGGCTGCGCGCGGGGAGGGCTTGCCAGTTCTGGCAGCGGCGCCCGGTTTGCCCTTGTTCTTGCCCTTTGGTCCCTTGGGCGTGTCGCCATGGGTTGCAGCGTCCTTGCGAGGCGCATGGACCTTCTTCGACGGATCACGCGGGGCAGGCGCGGGCTTTTTCGTCGTGCGGGGCTTTGGTGCCTCGGACTGTGCAGGCTTTGGCGCGGCAGGTTTGGCCTGATCGCGGTCCTCCGCGGCCTTGGCGGGGATTGGCGCAGGTTTCGCACGCGCGGGCTTTCCGGCACGTGGCTTGGCAGTGGGCGAGCGGCGTTCAAGATCCGGCTCGGTCGCCAGACGCGTCATCGACAGGCCGGGTTCGACCTCCAGCCCGTCGCCAAAGCGGGATGCCTCGGCGGTGGCGATCTGGACATAGGTTTCGTTTTCGCGGACGCGGATCGCGCCGATGGCATCGCGGGTGATGCCGCCCGCCTCGCACAGCTTGGGCAGCAGCCAGCGCGCCTCGGCCCGACCGGTATGACCGACCGAAAGCGCGAACCAGACCGCCGCGCCGAATTCGCGGGGTGCGCGGGGCGCGGCGCTGGACGGCGGCGGGGCGTCGGTCAGTTCCTCGGGCGGCGGACGACCCTCGCGCCACAATTGCACGAAGGCTGCCGCGACCTGTTCGGCCCCAACCCGCGCCAGCAGGTCCTGCGCGATCCCCGTATCTTCCAGCGTCGCGCTGAGGGCCGGATGATCCAGCATGCGCAGATCGTCGCGCGCCCTGACCTCGTCGGCGGAAGGCGCCTTGCCCCAATCCGCCGTGACCTTGGCCCCCTGCAGAAGACGCTGCGCCTTCTTGTAATCCGCGGGGGTGACGATCAGCGCCGACACACCCTTCGCCCCCGCACGACCGGTTCGGCCGGACCGATGCAGCAGCGTTTCGGAATTGCTGGGCAGATCCGCGTGGATCACCAGTTCAAGCCCCGGCAGGTCGATCCCGCGCGCGGCAACATCCGTCGCGATACAGACCCGCGCGCGTCCGTCACGCAGCGCCTGCAGGGCATGGGTTCGTTCCTGCTGGGACAGTTCGCCCGACAGGGACACGACGCGAAAGCCGCGATTGCCCATGCGCGCCAGAAGATGGTTCACATTGGCACGTGTCTTGCAGAACACGATGGCGGTGCGCGCCTCGTAGAAACGCAGCAGGTTGAAGATCGCGTTCTCGCGGTCGCGTGCGGTCACCGACAAGGCGCGATAGGCGATGTCGCCATGCTGCCGTGCCTCGCCCATCGCGGCGACCCGCAGGCCGTCACGCTGAAAATCACGGGCCAGCTTCTCGATCGCGGGGGGCACCGTCGCGGAAAACATCAGGGTGCGGCGACTTTGGGGTGCCGATTGCAAAATGAATTCCAGGTCCTCGCGGAAGCCGAGGTCCAGCATCTCGTCGGCCTCGTCCAGAACCGCGACGCGCAACGCGGACAGATCCAGGCTTCCACGTTCGATGTGATCGCGCAGACGGCCGGGTGTGCCGACGACGATCCGCGCACCGCGGGCGAGCGCGCGCCGTTCGGTGCGAAAATCCATGCCGCCCACGCAGGTCGCGATGCGCGCACCGGTGGCGGCATAAAGCCAGTCAAGTTCCGACGCGACCTGCAGCGCAAGTTCGCGCGTCGGCGCAATCGCAAGGGCCAGCGGTGCATCGCCTTCGGGCAGCACGTCGCCGCCATCCAGAAGGTCGGGGGCTGCCGCGATGCCGAATGCCACGGTCTTTCCCGACCCGGTCTGCGCGGACACCAGAAGATCCCGCCCCCGCGCATATGGCGCCAGCACTGCCTGCTGCACGGCGGTCAAGGTCGTGTAACCCCTCTCGGCCAGGGCTGTGGCAAGCGGGGCGGCTATGTCGTTCTGGGTCATCGGTTCTGCCTGCTGAGGGGCCCTTGGGCCGGGACCGGGGCGCGGTGCCGTCGATACGGCGATGCCGGCCAGCGCCCCGAGACGGCCGATCCGTCGCAGTATCGTCCCGCGCGGTCAGAGTCAAAGCAAGTTCGTCCGGATCGACAAGCCGATCGCCCGCACCGCGACAGCAGAAGGCTGGGCATGTCCGGTCATGGTGTCAACGGCCGCGAAGGCTCGCGGCCGTTGACATGCAGGTGACAGATCTTCCTAAGGCATCGCCGCCTCGGGTCAGCGGCGCGAGATCACGACGCGTAGATAGGGAAGCGGTCGCAGAGCGCCTTCACCTCGGCATGCGTCGCGGCCTCGGTTTCCGCATCGCCATCCGCATTGTCGGCCAGCGCCCGCAGCACCCGCAGGATCATCGCGCCGATCTGGCGGAACTCGGCCTCGCCGAAGCCGCGCGTGGTGCCGGCCGAACTGCCAAGCCGGATGCCCGAGGTCACGAAGGGCTTTTCGGGATCGAACGGGATGGCGTTCTTGTTGCAGGTCAGGCCGGCACGCTCCAGCGCGATCTCGGCGGCCTTGCCGGTCACGCCCAACGGACGCAGGTCGCACAGCACCATGTGGCAGTCGGTGCCGCCCGACACGATGCCGACGCCGCCTTCGGTCAGCGTGTGGGCCAGCGCGCGGGCATTGGCGACGACCTGCCGGGCATAATTCTTGAAATCGGGGCGCAGGGCCTCGCCGAAGGCCACGGCCTTGGCGGCGATCACATGCATCAGCGGGCCGCCCTGATTGCCGGGGAACACCGCCGAGTTCAGCTTTTTCGCCAGCGCCTCGTCATTTGTCAGGATGATGCCGCCGCGCGGGCCGCGCAGGGTCTTGTGGGTGGTCGATGTGATGACATGGGCATGCGGGATCGGGTCGGGGTATTCGCCCGCCGCGATCAGCCCCGCGTAATGGGCCATGTCCACCATCAGCCAGGCCCCCACCTCGTCGGCGATGGCGCGGAACGCGGCGAAGTCGATCTGGCGCGGATAGGCCGAGGCACCGGCGACGATCAGCTTCGGACGTTCGGCCAGCGCCTTTTCGCGGACCTTGGCCATGTCGATCAGATGGCTGTCCTCTTCGACCTCGTAGGACACAACCTCGAACCACTTGCCCGACATGGTGACCGGCGATCCATGCGTCAGGTGCCCGCCATGGGCCAGCGACAGGCCCATGATCTTGTCGCCCGGATTCAGCAACGCCAGGAACACCGCCTGATTGGCCTGCGCGCCGGAATGCGGCTGGACGTTCACGAAGCCTGCGCCGAACAGCTGTTTCAGGCGGTCGCGGGCAATATCCTCGACCTCGTCCACGAATTCGCAGCCGCCGTAATAGCGTTTGCCGGGATAGCCTTCGGCATATTTGTTCGTCAGCACCGAACCCTGCGCGGCCAGCACGTCGCGGCTGACGATGTTTTCGGATGCGATCAGTTCGATCTGGTCCTGCTGCCTGCCCAGTTCGCGGCCGATGGCGGCGGCGATGGCGTCGTCGGAAATGGCGGGCGTCTTCGTGTCGAGCATCGGGGAACTCCGTTGGATTGTGGGGCGGGTCACAGACCGGCGGCCAGTTCGGCCTCGGTCAACGCCATCAGGTTGCGGACATGGGGCAGGAAGCTGCGCCAGACATCCATGCGGAACGCGGTCGTGCCATCACGCCACAGCGTCACGGTCGCGCTGTCAAAGACGGTGCGGCAGCCGCGCCCCACGGCCAGCGCGCCGACATCGCGGGGGCAGCAGGTCGCCAACAGGTCCAGCACCGATGGACCCGACAGACGCAGGGTGATCTCTCGGTCGCTGATCTCTGTCAGGCTGTGCGGCGCGGTCGGATAGACCGCGGCAGCATCGGCGATCAGGTCGGCCGCCTCGGGGGCAAGGATCAGCCATTCATCGGGGCCAAGGCACAACGCCTCGCGCCCGTCCAACGCGGCCCGGTCGCCGATCCGCGCGGGCAGGTCCAGCCCAAGGGCATCGGCCAGCGCGGCGCGATGATCCGGGCGGACGCGCAGCGATAGCCGCGCGACCGGCGCCAGCTCCTCGATCTGGACCGGGGCTGCGAAGTCGTGTTTCTGCGTGGTCATCGGTTTCTCCTTACGCCTTCAGCCGTTCGCCGGTCGGGTCATAGAACACGGTCGAGGTGATCCGCGCACGCCGCACGCCGTCGGGCATGGGGATGTGGACGACCTCGCCCATCCGGTCATGGCCGCCCTCGATCACTGCCATGGCGATGGGATGGCCCAACGCGGCAGAGTCGTAGGACGAGGTGACATGGCCGACCATTTTCATCGGCAAGGGCTGGTTCGGGTCCAGCACGATCTGCGCGCCTTCTTCCAGCTTGCTGCCATCCTCGGTCAGCAGACCGACCAGCTGCTTGCGGCCCTTGGCAACGATATCGGGACGCGACAGGGACCGCTTGCCCACGAAATCGGGCTTGGCCTTGCCGATCGCCCAGTCCAGCCCTGCATCCTGCGGCGTGACGGTGCCATCGGTGTCCTGACCCACGATGATATAGCCCTTTTCGGCGCGCAGGACATGCATCGCCTCGGTGCCATAGGGGCAGATGTCATAGGATTTTCCGGCCTCGATCAGCGCCGTCCACAGCGCCAGCCCGTGACGGGCGGGCACGTTGACCTCGAACCCCACCTCGCCGGTGAAGGACAGCCGGAACAGCCGCGCGGGAAGGCCGACGACACTGCATTCGGCGACGGACATATGCGGGAAATCGTCCCAGTCCACCCCTTCGACCAGCGGCTTCAGCAGCGCCAGCACATTCGGGCCGTTCAGGGCAACCGTCGCCCATTGCTCGGTCGTCGAGGTCAGCCAGACATTCAGATCGGGCCATTCGGTCTGAAGGTAATCCTCCATCATGTTCAGAACCCGCGCGGCCCCGCCCGTCGTCGTGGTGACGTGGAACAGGTCGCTGGACAGCCGCCCGATGACGCCGTCATCGCGGATGAACCCGTCCTCGCCCAGAAGCAGGCCATAGCGGCAACGGCCCGGCGCCAGCTTGGTCCAGGGATTGGTATACATCCGGTTCATGAACTCGACCGCGTCCGGGCCCGCGACCTCGATCTTGCCAAGCGTCGAGGCGTCGAAGATCCCGACCGAGGCGCGCGTGGCGCGACATTCGCGGGCCACGGCGGCGTGCATGTCCTCGCCGGGCTGCGGGAAATACCAGGCGCGCCGCCACTGGGCGACAGGTTCGAACACCGCGCCGTTCGCCTCGGCCCAGGGGTCGATCGGCGTCTTGCGGGTCAGCTGGAACGTCTCGCCGCGCAGATAGCCGGCGAAGGCGCCGAAGCTGGTCGGCGTATAGGGGGGCCGGAACGTGGTCAGGCCGACCTGCGGCGGCTGTTTCGCCAGCGCGTCGGCGGCGATCATCAGACCGTTGATGTTCGACATCTTGCCCTGATCGGTCGCCATCCCGTTGGTGGTATAGCGTTTCACATGCTCGATCGAGCGCATGCCCTCGCGCACGGCCAGCCGCAGGTCCTTGGCGGTAACGTCGTTCTGGAAATCGACGAAGGCCTTGGCCTTGCCGGCAGGCAGATCGGTCGGCAGTTCCGTGTGGCTGATGCCGCTGCCGGGGCGGTCGTTTCCGACCGGCAGATCGCGCGGATTGCCGCTGCGCGACAGCGCCTCGACGGCGGCCACCCCGGCCTTTACCCCGTCTTCCAGAACCGGACCATAGCCCCACAACCCGCGACCGGCACCCGCGATCTGGCAGGCCTCGGTCTTGCGGTCGGGCAGGAAGGTGTTGCTGTCCGCATCCCAGGCCAGCGAACCCTTGGTATGCGAGAACAGGTGCAGCGACGGAGTCCAGCCGCCTGACATCAAGAGCGCGTCGCAGGCGATCTGGACCGGCTTGCCGACCTTGCCGCCCTGCACCGGATTGACCCGCACCGATGTGATGCGCAGCCGGCCTTTGGTGCCGGTCGCCGTATGGCCCTGCATGACGCGGATGCCGCGCTGCGCGGCGGCGTCGATCAGGTCGGGACGCACATCGCAGCGGGTGTCGATGATGGCCGCGATCCTGCTGCCCGCATCGGCCAGATCGAAGGCGGCATGATACGCGCTGTCATGGCAGGTCAGCACGGCGGGGTTGTCGCCCACGCGCACGCCATAGCGGTTCAGATAGGTCTGCGCCGATCCGGCCAGCATGACGCCGGGACGGTCATTGCCGTCGAACACCAGCGGCTTTTCCAGCGCGCCCTGCGCCAGCACCACCTGATCGGCGCGCACCCGCCACATGCGTTCGCGCGGCGCATCGGCGGGCGGCGTGTCGAGGTGGTCCGTCAGGCGTTCGCACAAGCCCACGAAGTTCTGGTGATAATATCCGATGGCCGTGGTGCGGGTCATCAGCCTGACGCCCGCCGCGCGCAGTTCGGTCAGGCTGGCGTCCAGCCATTCCCATGCGGGCGCCCCGTCGATCATCACCGAGGGATCGGACAGCAACGCGCCGCCCATTTCCGGGTTCTCATCGACCAGCACGACGCGCGCGCCCGATTTCGCCGCGACCAGCGCCGACGCGATCCCGGCCGGCCCGCCCCCCACGATCAGCAGATCGGTGTGCAGATAGCGCGCGGCATAGCGGTCGGGATCGTTCTCGGTCGGCGATTTTCCCAGACCGGCGGCGCTGCGGATGAACGGCTCGTAAACCTTGTCCCAGAAGGATTTCGGCCACATGAAGGTCTTGTAGTAGAACCCGGCGGAGAACAGCATATAGGCGCGGTCATTGATCGCGCCGATGTCGAAGGACAAGCGCGGCCATTTGTTCTGGCTTTCGGTGACCAGCCCCTTGCGCAGTTCCTGCACGGTGGCGCGGGTATTGGGCTCGAACCGTCCCGGATCGCGCGAGGTGCCGATCAGGGCGTTGGGCTCTTCCGAACCCGCCGTCACCGGGCCGCGCGGACGATGATACTTGAACGACCGACCCATCAGATGCACGCCATTGGCCAGCAGGGCCGACGCCACCGTATCGCCGCGCAGACCCTGATAGGTCTTGCCATCGAAGGTAAAGCTGACCGGGGCGGCGCGATCCACGCGACCATGTCCGGGGGTGCGATAGCGGCTCATTCGGCGGCCTCCTTCTTGGTCAGGTCGGGGCGGGTCTCGCCGGCCTTGTAGGTCACGATGAAACGGTCAGTGACGGTGTCCCGCGCCGCGTTGAAGAAGCGTGCGCAGCCATGGACATGGCGCCAGCGTTCGAAATGCGTGCCCCGCGCATTGGTCCGGATGAACAAGAAGTCGCGCCATTCCTCGTCGGACAGCGCCGAGGGATCGGCCGGCCGGGCGATATGCGCCTCGCCGGCATAGGCGAATTCCAGTTCGGGCAGGGTTTTGTCACAATAGGGGCAGTGGATCAGCAGCATGTCTCTTGCTCCTCAATGCGCGACGGCGGCGGCGGCGGCTTCGTCGATCAGCCGGCCGGTGGTGAAACGTTCCAGGGTGAAGGGCGCGTTGATCGGATGCGGCTCGTCCTTGGCGACGGTCCAGGCCAGCATATGGGCGGCGCCGGGCGTTGCCTTGAAGCCGCCGGTGCCCCAACCGCAGTTAACGTAAAGCCCCTTGACCGGCGTCTTGCCCAAGATAGCGGACCGGTCCGGCGTCACATCGACGATGCCGCCCCATTTGCGCAGCATCCGCATGCGGGTGAAGATCGGGAACACCTCGCAGATCGCGGCGACGGTATGTTCGATCAGCGGCAATCCGCCACGCTGGCTGTAGCTGGTATACTGGTCGGTGCCCGATCCGATCACCAACTCGCCCTTGTCGGACTGGCTGATATAGGCGTGGACGGTGTTGGACATCACCACGCAGGGGAAGATCGGCTTCACCGGCTCGCTGACCAGCGCCTGCAGCGGATAGCTTTCCAGCGGCATCCGGACGCCTGCTGTGTCCATCACCACGCTGGTATGACCGGCCGCCGAGACGGCCACTTTCTTGGCCTTGATGAAACCCCTGGCGGTTTCGACGCCGATCACCGACCCGTCGGGGCCGCGACGGATTGCGGTGACCGGGCAGTTCTGGATGATGTCCACGCCCCGCGCCGCCGCCGCACGGGCATAGCCCCAGGCCACCGCGTCGTGACGTGCCGTGCCCGCGCGCATCTGCAGCGCAGCACCCATGACCGGGTAACGGGCATCGGGGCTGATATTCAGCGGCGGGCAGAAGGCCTTCGCCTCTTCCTTGGTCAGCCAGCGGTTGTCGACGCCGTTCAGACGGTTGGCGTGAATATGGCGCTGGAAGGACTGCACATCATGGACGTTATGCGCCAGCATCATCACGCCGCGCTTGGAATACATGACGTTATAGTTCAGTTCCTGGGACAGGTTGTCCCACAGATCCAGCGCGTGGTCGAACAGCCGCGCGCTTTCGTCATAAAGATAGTTCGACCGGATGATGGTCGTGTTCCGCCCGGTATTGCCGCCGCCCAGCCAGCCCTTGTCGATCACCGCGACATTGGTGATGCCGTGTTCCTTGGCCAGGTAATAGGCCGCGCCCAGACCGTGTCCGCCCGCACCCACGATCACCACGTCATACTCGGCCTTGGGCTGACTGTCGGGCCATTGCTCGCGCCAGTTCTTGTGGCCGGTCAGCGCGTTCTTCAGCAGCGACATGGCGGAAAAATGGGTCATGGCACCTGTCCTTGCTTGGCGATTCCTGTGATCGATGGAAAATGCAGGATGCGACACTGCCAGAACTGGATGTTTGCGTCTTTTCGATGTTATATTTGCGCCATGCGCGACGCGACCTTCCCATCCGACACTCCCCGATTGCGGGTCGGCTTTCTGCTGGCCCGAAGGTTCACCCTGTCCGCCTTTGCCAATTTCGTGGATGTGCTTCGTCTGGCTGCGGACGAAGGCGACAGATCGCGCCCGATTCGCTGCACATGGCAGGTCATCGGGACCAACCGCGATCCGGTCCGCTCCAGCTGCGGCGTGGCGATCAGCGCCGACGAGAGGCTGGGCGATCCCTCGCGCTTCGACTACATTGTGGTGGTCGGCGGGTTGATGGACGAAATCGCCCGTATCCCGCCGGATTACGCGGCATTCCTGCATGAGGCGGCAAGACTGGGCGTGCCCCTGGTCGGCGTCTGCACAGGCGCGTTCATCCTGCACCGCGCAGGGCTGATGCAGGGCTATCGCTGCTGCGTCAGCTGGTTCCACCACGACGACTTCCTGGAACAGTTCGACGGGCTGCATCCCGTGTCTGACCGCATCTTCGTGGTGGACCGCGACAGGTTGACCTGTTCGGGCGGCGCAAGTTCGGCGCATCTGGCCGCATTTCTGGTCGATCGCCATATTGGCAAGGCGGCTGCACAGAAAAGCCTGCACATCATGATCATCGATGAGGCGATGGCAGCCGACGATCCGCAACCCGGACTGCCGCTGGAGCTGAAATCGGACGATCCGCTGGTGCGGCGGTCGCTGCTGATCCTGCAGCAGAACATGGACGTCCCGCCAAGTGTCGCCCAGATCGTTGACCGGCTGGGGGTCAGCCGACGCAAGCTGGAACGGCACTTCAACGATTCTCTGGGACTGCCGCCGGCAGAAGCATTCCTGCTGGTCCGCCTGTCTCAGGTCCGATTGCTTCTGATGCGGGACGACCGCACGATCAGCCAGATCGCAGCCGAAACCGGTTTCTGCGATGCTTCGCATCTGATCCGCATCTTCAAGGACCGAACCGGCACGACACCCGAAGCATGGCGGCGCGGCCATTTGTCCGATCCCATTCAGGCCCGGCCTCTCGACCTGAACGCCTAGGGTCGGCAAAGGCTCGTCGAACCACGCATCATCAGCCGGACTTGGACCGTGGCGCGATGGGCTGCATCGCTAAACCCTTGGGCAACGTCACGTTCTTGTCAGCAGCAAATCTTTTGCCATTCGAGAGGTCTGTTGACGGCAGGACCAGAATGCGCTCGCGAACGCCCCGATCCTGCAAGTATCTACTGCACGATCAGGTCGGCATGAAGCGCACCGGCGGCATGAATCGACTTCAGAATATCGATCATGTCTCTAGGCCTCACACCCAAGGCGTTCAGCCCTTCGACAAGATCGCTCAGCGATGTGTTTCCGGCAACTTCCGCAAATCCGATCCCAGGTTCCTCGCGCAGTTCGGCAAAGGTGCGGGGCACGGTCACCGTCTCGCCTTCCGCAAACGGATTGGGCTGCGACACTTCCGGCGCTTCGCTGACGCGCAACGTCAGGCTTCCCTGCGATACCGCGACGCGAGAAATCCGAACTCGCTCTCCCATCACGATCGTCCCGGCCTTGTGATCGATCACGACCTTCGCACGGTCCTCTGGTTCGATCAGAAGGTTTTCGATCCGGCCGACAACCCGCGCGGGATTGACGTCGCCCAGTTCACGAAATTCGACCACGACGGTGCCGCTGTCCTGAGTGACCGCCAAACGCCGATTGAAATCACGATTTATCGCATCCTCGATTCGCGTAGCGGTGGTGAAATCGGCATTGCGCAGCGCGATGCGAATATTCTGCACCTCTGCAAAGTCGAACTCGACCTCACGCTCGACCCGGGCGCCAACCGGGATCGATCCAGCCGTTGGAACACCTTGGACGACGCGCGCTGCCTCGCCCGAGATCGACACGCCGCCAGCGATGATCGACCCCTGCGCGACAGCATAAATATTTCCGTCCGCAGCCTTTAGGGGGGTCATCACCAGGGTGCCGCCAAGCAGGCTTTTGGCATCGCCGATCGTCGACACGCTCACATCGATCCGACTGCCCGAACGGGCAAAGGGCGGCAACGTCGCCGTGACGACAACAGCGGCGACGTTCTTTGAACGCAACGCGTCGTCGGTCACGTTGACACCCAGCCGTTCCAGCAGGCTCGCCAGCATTTCCTCGGTGAAAGGGGCATTCCGAAACCCGTCGCCGGTCCCATCCAAGCCCACCACCAAGCCATAGCCGACAAGGTCATTTCCCCGGACGCCATCAAAATCGGCAAGATCCTTGACCCGAACCGGTGCCGCCGCAAGACTGGCGGGCAGCAGAAGCATCAGCAAGATGACACAAATTCTGTTCACCGCAGGAAATCCACAAGTTTGAGAGAGGAAAGCCGGGCGGTGACGGCATAAAGCGCCTCGAGCTGCGCCTCGACCTGCTTCAGGGCGCCAGCTGTCTCGTAGGGGTCCGCCGCACGCAGGTCATTCCTTGCGATCTGCAACGTCGCAAGCGCTGATGCGCTTTCGGTCTGCGCGCGATCGACGATTTGCTGCCCAAGGCCGATGCGCCCCATCTCGCTCAGCAGGTTGCTGTTGTTGTCCAGCAGGATCTGACCCCCGATCTGCATCAGGTCACGCCGCTCTTGATGCTGGCCGGCCAGGACCCCGCGATCCACCAAGGCGGCAGTCGCAAGCCCTTTGAGGACATCCCGCAACGCCGGCGTTGCAGCACTTGTGGACAAACCGATCGCCTCGCCTTCTCCGATCTCGATCCTCTGTGGCTGGCCAAGCGTCCCCTGATAGGCGACATCCAGGAAGCCACCAGCCCCCTGCGGCGCGTCGAACCATTCCGATACCGCCTGTGCGATATCAGCAGCGTTCGTCAGGCCCGTCGTTGCCATTTCAAGCGCGTCCATGATCTCGGACGCCTGCGCCAGGGCAGCCATATCGCTGTTCAATCCCGAAAACAGGAAGCGGTCTCCGACCGACCGGTTGAAGCGGGCCACCGCCGTCTCGAAGGCTCCGGCGACTTCTCCGGCCCGCATCTCCAGAAGCGATTCGGTCTCGTTGAAAGGTTCAGCGACCAGCGACAAGCCCAACGCGCCCACGTCCGACTGAACCGACACCAGCACATCCTGCATGCCCCGGACGATCAAGGCAGCTTCTGTCGCATTGCGCCTGAACTGGTCCAGACCGGTGATGCGCGCCTCGATATGCCCCAGCACCTGGGTGTTTCCGTTCAGCCGCTGACCGAGATCCGCGACCTCGCCGGTTGCCATTTCATCGGTCAGCGTCGCCAGTGTCGTCTTGAGACGATAGGACGCCGCCTGAAGCGCGAAGGCACGCGCCTGATCACCTATGGAGTGAACGCTCATTTTCAAAGCCTCAGTATCTGATCCATCATCTCTTCGATCGCCTGGATGACCCGGGCGTTCGCGGCGTATGCCTGTTCGTATTGCAGCAGGCGCTGCATTTCGGCGTCACTGTCCACGCCATCGGCCATCAGGCGGCCCGAAATGGTTTCCGACCTGCTGTTTCGCACCGAACTTTCCGACTCGGCAGCGACCCGTCGAAGGGCGACGCGCGATTCAAGTTCTGAGAATCGCGACGACAGTGAGCCATTTCCCTCGAAACCAGCGCCACCCGCGAACGCGGTCGACGCACTCAGCGCGTCCGCCATGGCAAGCAGCAATGTCGAATCCGCGACGGGACCGGAGGACGCGCTTCCCAGCCCGTCACGGACACGAAAAAGCTCTCCTCCCGCGTCGGGGTTCACAAGCGGGTTGAGCGTGATTCGCGCCGAAAGCCCTGTGATCGTCGGAAGTGACGCACGCGCGCCACCATCCGCGAACAGGCCGGGTGCGGTCGCGGGATAAGTCGCATCGATCGCCGCATCCGCCAGGCGTTCGTGAAGATCGAAGGCTAAGGCGTCCAGTTCCATTTGCATCTGCGGGGCCAGTTGATCACGCACCGCGAAATGCGCCGCCAGCGAGCCCCCCTCGAATAACCGCATCTGTGCAGCGGACAATTCGATCCCGTTCTGCAAAATCCGCATGACCGGTGGGGTACCGACCGAAAGGTCAGGCGTCATCTGTCCGACCGCCGAGAATTCGAACCGACTTGGTCGGCTGCCGTCCAGAAGAACGGCACCACCCGTCGTGAAAAGCGCGACTCTGCCGCCGTCGCGCGCCACTTCCTGAACAGGAACGATTTCCGCGATCGCATCGATCGCCGCCTGGCGCTGATCGAGAAGAGACGACGGATCGTTGCCTTCGCTTTCGATGATCGCGATGCGGCGGTTGAGATATGCCACCTGCTCAAGCTTGGTGTTGATGGTCGCCACCTCGGATTCTATGGCCCTGTCGGCGGCGGCACGCGCATCCTGAACGGCACCGGACGCCGCATTCAGCCGTTCAGCAAGCCGTTCGGCGGCATCCACGACCCCGGCCAGACGCAATTCGTCATCCGGGCGCGTCGCGGCGGCTTGGAGGGCATTCGTGAATTCGCCGAGGATTGTCGAAAGGGCACCCTCCTCGCCAGGCAATCCGACGATGTCGCCCATCTGCGACAGAAAATCGAGCCGCGTCCGGGCGTCTGCGCTGCCCGACTGGGCAAGACGGGATTCGGCCACCAAAGTCGCGTTGACAGCACGAGAAATGCCGTCGATCCTGACCCCTCCGCCATAGCCCCCAAGGGTCTGCGCGCTCTGCGTAACCTCGCGTCTGGCGTAGCCCGGGGTCATGATGTTGGCCAGATTCGACGCCACAGTCTCGGTTCCCCGCGCTGTTGCGGTCAAGCCCGACACGGCGTTGTTCAGCGCCTTTGCAATACTCATCCCGGCTCTCCTGGACTGGTGATCTTAGGATCCTCAGCGTTTGATATTGGTGGTTTCCTGCAGCATCTCATCGACGGTCTGAATGATCTTGGCATTCGACGAATAGGCGCGCTGCGTCTGGATCAGATGGGTCAGTTCGGCAGCAACGTCAGTGGTCGATGCCTCGCGTGCGAAACCAAGGATCGTTCCAGTCGGCCCGTCGCCCGCATCCCACAGGAAGAAGCTTCCCGAATCCTGCGACACCTTGAAAGCCTGAGCGTCCAGTGAGATCAGGCCATTCGGGTTCGGCACATCGACCAGCGGAATCTGGTAGAGGGTCTTTACGAACCCGGTGTCGTAGGTGGCCTTGATAAAGCCGTCCTCGTCGATCTCGACGCTGGACAATTGCCCGACAGGTGACCCGTTCTTGGCGATGTTCGTCGGCGAGAAGCTTGCAGAAAGCTGTCGCAGGCCCGACGCGCCAAGGGGCGTGCCGATGAACATGTCTATGCTGCCGCCACCGGCCACTGCAATCGGCAGAACCCCCTCGACCGGATCGTAGGCGGCACCGGTGATCGTGGTCACGGCGGCAATACTGCCACCGCTGGTCGGTGTATCGTCGAAAGTGATTTCATAGCTGCCGGCCAGCGTCACCGGGTCGGTCGCCGTGTCGTGAACACTCATCGTCCAGGTATTCGCGGCACCGGCCACCGGGGTGAAATCGATGTTCAGGGCTTCGGACGTGCCAAGATTGCCGAAATACTCGACGCTCAGCGTCGGCAGCGGATCGCCCGTTCCGGTCGGGTTGGCCTGCGCAGCGGGCAGGTTGACGCCAAGATGGATCTCGGTGGTCGGATCGCCGGCCGTCTGATGGTCTGGAACCCGCACCGGTTCCAGCGAAGCCATCGTGTCGCGTCCGACAACGGGGACGGTCCCATCCTGCATCGCGGGCCAGCCCAACAGCACCAGACCGGATTCGGTTCGCAGCACCCCGTCCTCGTCGGTGCGGAACGCGCCGGTCCGGGTCATCATGAACGGCAACTGCTCGAACCCGTTATCCAGATCTACGGACGATGTGACGGGCAGCATGCCGCGTCCGCTGACCGCGATATCCAACGGATGCGACGTCGTTTCCAGCGCGCCTCCGTCCATGATGTCCCGATAGGTCGAGGCACGGACGCCACCGGCCGAATGCAATCCACCGACCTGGTTCTGATTCAGGACGAAAGCGTTGAATTCCGTTTCCATCCGCTTGTAGCCATAGGTGCCCGAGTTCGCGATATTATCCGAAATCGTCGCCAGGCGGGTGGAGTTCGCCGCCAGGCCGGACACACCGGCGCTCATCGCGGAAGACATCGACATGGGCGTAGATCCTTTTCACATCAGCGTTGATGCCGACTATCGGCCAGACAGCTTAAGATTCGCCTAACCGCACCGGCGGGCGGCCGGTCATCTAAGTAAAATCACCTCGATCCGGTTGTTCACCGGATCCATCGGATTGGCCGACCGGTTCTTGCGGTCCGCATAGCCGGTCACTCGTTGAATGCGACGTTCAGCAAGGTCGGTGCGTTCCAGCAGGTTGCGCACCGCGTGCGCGCGGGCATCGGACAGTGCCCAGACGGGCGAGGCCACCAGCATCTCGGGATAGGATCGGACATGACCGGCGATCGCCACGTCGTTGCGCACATGGCCAAGAACGCGCGCCAGGATCCTGGACAGTTCGACCAGCGCGGGCTGGGGCTGGGCGGTGTCGTCAACGAACAGCGGCTCTCCGGTCAGGTCGGTCAGCTCGATCACCAGCCCCTCGTCCGTCATGCGGGTGACGACGTGCCGCAGCAGGTTCGACAGTTGCATGGATTCTGCACCCGTACCGGTCAGCTGCTGCTGGACATGCTGGGCCAGCTGTTCGAAATCGGCAGATTTCTCGCTGTCGGGCACCTGTTCGAGGATGGCATGGCGGACCCCCTCCTCGACGCCGTCGCCCGCAGCGCCGGGCGTGTGGACGATGGTCGGGTTGAAATAATCGGCAAGCCCCGCCCGCTGTTTTTCGGTCGTCGCGTTCAACAGCCACATCAGCAGGAAGAACGCCATCATCGCGGTGACGAAGTCGGCATAGGCCACCTTCCACGCGCCACCGTGATGCCCGGAATCTGCCGCGGCGGCACCCCGCTTTATGATGATCGTGGGTCCGTTCGGACCTTTTGCCGCCGCCATGTCGCCACCCGTTTCCAAGACTTCGGAAACCAATGTCGCTGCGGCGCGGCGGCCAAACAAGTTAACGGATCAAATGCATTTCATTCAATCATAGCTGCGGCGGTCCTCGATGACCTTGCCATCGTTGGGCAAGCTGCCCGGTGCAACGATCTGCACACGGCCCTTCATCTTTAACGTATCCACCACCGAGGCGGCATAGTTGTCGACCGAATCGGCAGGCGATTCCAGCTGCACCGTCATGATGTCCATCTCGCCCTCTCGGTCGGCGATGACACGGGCGCGCGCGATCTCGGGGTGGCGCGACACCAGTGCAGCGACCTGTTCTGGGCGCACGAACATACCCTTGATCTTGGTGGTCTGATCCGCGCGCCCCAACCATCCCTTGATGCGCATATTCGTGCGGCCACAAGGGCTTGTGCCCGGAAGAACCGCCGAAAGATCGCCGGTCGCGAATCTGACCAGCGGATAGTCGGGGTTCAACGTGGTCACCAGAACCTCGCCGACCTCGCCCTCGGGCACAGGATCGCCGGTGCCGGGGCGCACGATCTCGACGATCACGCCTTCATCGACGATCAGCCCCTCGACCGCCTCGCTTTCATAGGCGATGTTGCCAAGATCGGCGGTGGCATAGCACTGACGCGTGACGATCCCGCGATCCGCATAGCCCTGACGCAGCGACGGAAACAGCGCCCCGCCGCCGACAACGGCGCGCGTAATCGCCAGCCGCTCGCCCATCTCATCGGCGCGGTCCAGAATGATCTTCAGGAAATCGGGCGTACCGGCATAGCAGGTGGTCCCGATATCGACGGCCGCCCTGACTTGCAGATCGGTCTGCCCTGTCCCGGCGGGCAGCACGGCCGCATCGACGGCCCGCGCGGCACTGTCGAACATCATGCCCGCAGGCGTCAGGTGATAGCCGAAGCAGTTCTGGACGATATCGCCACGCCCGACACCCGAGGCGTGCAGGAACCGTCCCAGCCGCCACCAGTCGCCCTCGCGTCGGCCCGGTTCATAGATCGGGCCGGGGCTTTGAAAGATATGATCGAATTCCGCTGCCAGACGGGTGGTATAGCCGCCGAAGGGTGGCGATTTCTTCTGCGCCTCGGACAGTTCCGCCTTGCGGACCACCGGCAGGCGCGCCAGCGCCGCCCGGTCCCTCACCTTGTCCGGATCGACCTCGCGCAGCAGCCTGGCCAGCGCGGGCGCTGTCTTGGCCCGGGCCAGCGTCGCGGGCAATTCCCGCGCCAGCGCCTCTTGCCGCTCGGCGTTATCGCGGGTTTCCAGATCGTCGTAATGGGATGGCATCGCGATCTCCTCAGGCCAGCCAGCGTTTGCGGCGGCGATAGCTGCGCACGTCGCGGAAGGATTTTCGGCCCTCGTCCGACATGCCCAGATAGAATTCCTTGACGTCCGGGTTCTCGCGCAGTGCCGCCGCCGGCCCGTCCATCACGATGCGACCGTTTTCCAGGATGTATCCGTAATGGGCATAGCGCAGCGCGACATTGGTGTTCTGTTCGGCCAGCAGGAAGGTGACGCCCTCGCCCTCGTTCACGGCCTTCACGATCTGGAAGATCTGCTCGACCAGCTGCGGCGCCAGCCCCATCGACGGCTCGTCCAGAAGGATCATCTCGGGGCGCGACATCAGTGCGCGGCCCATGGCGACCATCTGCTGCTCACCGCCCGATGTGTAACCCGCCTGACTTTTGCGACGCTCCCGCAGACGCGGAAAATAGTCATAGACCATCTCGAGGTCGCGCTTGATCGCGGCCGTGCCATCCGCACGGGTATAGGCGCCGGTCAGCAGATTTTCCTCGACGGTCAGATGCTCGAAGCAGTGGCGTCCCTCCATCACCTGAATGACCCCGCGCTTGACCAGCGCAGCCGGGTTCCGGTCGGCGACCCGTTCGCCGCGATAGACGATCGACCCCTTTGTGACCTCGCCCCTCTCGCTTGCCAGAAGGTTCGAGATCGCTTTCAGTGTCGTGGTCTTACCGGCGCCGTTGCCGCCAAGCAGCGCGGTAATTCCGCCCTTGGGCACCGACAGGCTGACCCCCTTCAGCACCAGGATGACGTGGTTGTAGATCACCTCGATATTGTTGACTTCCAGCAGCGTCTCTGGCGTGTCGGCATCGAACATGACGGCCTCCGGATTGCGGTGCCCCGGCGGCGCAAGGCCGCCGGGGACGGTGATCAGTTACACTCGCGCGGGGTGATCCCCGCTTCCTTGGCATAGGCCTCGGAGTCCGCGGCGATCAGCGGATCCAGAACCTCGTTGTCGGGCTCGGTGAATTCGGTGATCAGGTTCCAGGTCTTGGCCGAGGCGTCCCATTGCTGGATACGCGCCATGCCGCTGCCGCCGTGATTGGAACAGCTCAGCGCGATCTCGGGACCGAAATCGGGCAGGCCGATCTCGGCAAGGCGGTCGGTGCTGATCTCAAGATTCTCGAACCCCTCGCGCAGCTGTTCGGGATTGATCTGCGCCGTTCCGGCCAGTTCCTGCGCCTTGCGGATCGCCTCGGCGATGACGACGGCGGCATACATGCCGCGCGAATAGACGGCCGAGCCGACATGTTCGCCGCCCTGGCTGGCCTTGCCCGTATCCAGAACATGGGTCTTCAGATCGTCATACAGCGGGTAATCCATGCCGACCCCGTTGAAGGTCAGCGACTTGTAGCCATTGGCCCCCGCACCCGCCGGACCCACGTCGATCTCCGAACCGGCCCACCAGATGCCGATGAAATTCTCCATCGGGAACCGGATATTGGCGGCTTCCTGGATCGCGACCTGGTTCATCACGCCCCAGCCCCACATCAGGACATAGTCCGGCTTGTCGCGACGGATCTGCAGCCACTGGGATTTCTGCTCCTGCCCGGGCGCCTCGACGGGGATCGCGCTCAGTTCGAAGCCGTGCTTGGCGGCAAGTTCTTCCAGCGTGCGGATCGGCTCCTTGCCATAGGCGCTGTTGTGATAGACCAGCGCGATCTTCTTGCCCGACAGGTCTCCGCCGTTCTCGTCCAGCAGATACTTGATCGCGACCGAGGCGCCGTCCCAGTAGTTCGCAGGGGCGTTGAAGACCCACTCGAACACCTTGCCGTTCTTGGCCGAGGTGCGCCCGTAGCCCGGCGTGTAAAGAACCTTCTTGTCCACGCCAACCTTGGGGATCAGCTGATATGTGATGCCGGTGGACAGCGGGTTATAGACCAGCGCGCCCGTATCCTTTGTGGCCTCGTAACACTCGACGCCCTTTTCGGTGTTATAGGCCGTCTCGCATTCGGGCACCTGGATGATCTCGCCGCCGATGCCGCCATCGCGTTCGTTCAGCAGCGTAAAATAGTCGTTGAACCCATCGGCGTATTGCGTCCCGTTCGCCCCATAGGGGCCGGTCCGATAGCTGAGATTGGGCACGACAAGGTCGGCCAGCGCGGGCGCGGCGGTCACCATGCCGGCCAGCACGAAAGCGGTCAGTTTGGTCTTCATTCGGGTCTCCTCCCAATTTTGTCTTCTGCCGGTTGCCCGGTCTTGTTCATGTCAGTGCGGGAACGGCCACAGCCGCAGCTTTTCCTTGGTCAGCGACCACAGCCGTGCCAGCCCGTGCGGCTCGACGATCAGGAACATCACGATCAGCGCGCCGACGATCATCAGTTCGATATGGGCGGCCAGATCGGTGGGCCATCCCAGCGAGCCGACCAGCACGTTCTTCAGGAAGACCGGCATCATCACCATGAACGCAGCGCCCGCGAAGCTTCCGAAGATGCTTCCCAGCCCACCGATGATAACCATGAACAGGACCAGAAAGCTCTTGTTGATGCCAAAGGCCTCGCCGACCTCGGCCGCGCCCAGATAGACCGCAAACAGCAGCGCCCCGGCGATGCCGATGAAGAAGCTGCTGACGGCAAAGGCCGACAGCTTGGCGGTCAGGGGGTTCACGCCGATGATCTCGGCCGCGATGTCCATGTCGCGGATCGCCATCCATTTGCGCCCCAGCGTGCCGCGCGTCAGATTGCGCGCGATCCAGGCCAGCGCGAAGACGAAGACCAGACAGATCAGGTATTTCGCCGAAGCCGTGCTGGCCGGTCCCGTCACCGCATGCCCCAGGATCGTCCGTTCGGGCGCGGTGATCTGGCCCGAGGCCGAATAGTTGTAGAACCACGGCACCTTGTTGAACAGCCAGACCAGAAAGAACTGCGCGGCCAGCGTCGCGACGGCCAGGTAGAACCCCTTGATGCGCAGGCTGGGCAGGCCGAACAGCACCCCGACCATGGCGGTGATCCCCCCCGCGAGCAGGATGTGGATGACGATGCTGATGTCGGGGAACGCGGTCATCAGCTTGTAGACCGCATAGGCACCTACCGCCATGAACCCGCCCGTGCCAAGGCTGACCTGTCCGGCATAGCCCGTCAGGATGTTCAGCCCCAGCGCCGCGATTGCGTAGATCAGGAACGGCACGAAAACCGCGCTGGCCCAGTAATCGTTGATGACGAAGGGGATGATGCCGAACGCCACAGCCAGCGTGACATAGTATCCCCAGCGATCCAGCCGGATCGGAAAGGTCTGGCCATCGTCGCGATAGGTCGTCTTGAAATCGCCCGCCTCACGATACAGCATCGAAGCCTCCCGCCACATCCGTCATGTCATTGGTTTTCTTGTGCAAAGAAGATGTCGGCTTCTTCTTTGTCCCAATACCCGTTCTTCCGTCGGCCTCGCGCTCCATGGTCAGACCCTCTCGATGATGCGTTCGCCGAACAGGCCCTGCGGCCGGAAGACGAGGAAGATCAGCGCCAGCACATAGGCGAACCAGTTCTCGGTCGCGCCGCCGACCATCGGGCCGATGAAGAATTCGAACAGTTTCTCGCCCACGCCGATGATCAGCCCGCCGACGATGGCGCCGGGGATCGAGGTAAAGCCGCCCAGCATCAGCACCGGCAGCGCCTTCAGCGCGATCAGCGACAGGCTGAACTGCACGCCCGACTTGGTGCCCCACATGATGCCCGCGACCAGAGCGACGAAGCCCGCGATCGACCAGACCATCACCCAGATGAAGCGCAGGCTGATCCCCACCGACAGCGCCGCCTGGTGATCGTCGGCCACGGCCCGCATCGCCCTGCCTTGCTTGGTGTATTGCGCGAAGGCGACCAGCGCCGCGACCAGCAGAGCGGCAATCAGCGTCGCCCAGATGTCCAGCCGGTCGATGAAGAAGCCATAGCCGAACCATTCGGCGGTGGTGCCTTCGATCGCGTCCGAGATGCCCTGCGGCAGACCGACATCCAGCGTCTTGATGTCCGCGCCCCACATCACGTCGCCCAGGCCTTCCAGGAAATAGGCCAACCCGATCGTCGCCATGAACAGGATGATCGGTTCCTGTCCTACCAGATGCTGCAGGACCAGCTTTTCGATCAGGAAGGCCAGAGCCACCATCACCCCGGCAGTCAGCGCGATGGCCAACACCGCAGGCACCGTCCAGCCGAAATGATGCAGGCTGGTGCCAAAGGCCGCGTTGATCAGATGCGCAAAGGGGATCTGCCCCTGCTGGATACCGACCAGCGTCAGCGCCGCGAACAGTGCCAGAACACCCTGCGCATAGTTGAACACGCCCGACGCCTTGAAGATCAGCACGAAGCCAAGCGCGACCAGCGCATACATGACCCCTGTCATCAGCCCGTTCGCCAGCACCTCGGCGGCAAAGAAGAACTGGTCCATCACTCGGTCCCCCGCTTGGTGTCGTCAGTCATGTGCCACCCCCAGATAGGCGTCGATCACGTCCTGATTGCGCCGCACCTCGTCCGGGGTGCCGTCGCCGATCTTTCGGCCGTAATCCATCACCACCACCCGGTCGGACAGGTCCATGACCACGCCCATGTCATGTTCGATCAGCGCGATGGTGGTGCCGAATTCGTCGTTCACGTCCAGGATGAAGCGGGACATGTCCTCTTTCTCCTCGACATTCATGCCGGCCATCGGCTCGTCCAGCAGAAGGATCTGCGGCTCGGCGGCCAGCGCGCGGGCCAGTTCGACCCGCTTCTTCAGGCCATAGGGCAAACGCCCGACCGGCGTCTTGCGAATGTTCTGGATTTCCAGGAAGTCGATGATCTTCTCGACCTGTTCGCGGTTCTCGTTTTCCTCGCGCTCGGCGGCGCCCCACCACAGCGCCTGGCTGAGAAGCCCCGATTTCATCCTGTTCAGGCGACCGGTCATGATGTTGTCCAGCACGCTCATCCCGTCGAACAGCGCGATGTTCTGGAAGGTGCGCGCAATGCCAAGCCGAGCAACCTCATAGGGTTTCATCGGCCCGCGGCGATAGCCCTTGAACCAGACCTCGCCCTCTTGCGGGTGATAAAAGCCCGAGATCACGTTCAGCATCGACGACTTGCCGGCGCCGTTCGGGCCGATGATCGCACGGATCTCGCCCTGCCGGATGTCGAAGCTGATATCCTTGATCGCGACCACGCCGCCAAAGCGCAGCGTGATGTTCTTCATTTCCATCAGCACGCCACCGATCTGGCGGCCATCGGCGGTGGTATAGCCTTCGGTCTTGTCCAACATCGGCTCAGTTCCCCGCGATCAGGCCGATGACGACGCCGTAGAGCGCCACCGCAGGGCCATACTGGATCATCTGTTTCAACGGCAGTCCCGGCCACAGCCGGCTGGCCGACGCCACGCCGAAGCCGCCGGTCAGGGCGCCGGCGACAAGATCGCTCATCCAGACCGGCAGGAAGCCCGGCAGCAACCAGGCCAGGACCAGACCCGCCAGCGCGATCAGGCCGCCGCTGACATAGCTGGGTTTGTAGGTGATCACCGCCCTGTTCATTCCGCCGCCACCTTCTGCCCCTGCGCATCGCCGAAGACCTGTGCATCCTCGATCTTCAGCGTCGCTGTGATCTTGCCCTTGCGGCCATCCTCGTAGGTGACCTCGGTTTCGGTATAGATGCTGTCCGACCCGTCATAGAGTGCGGCGACAAGATCGGCGAACTTGTCGTTGATGACCGCGCGCCGGACCTTGCGCGTCCGCGTCATTTCGCCGTCGTCGGGGTCCAGTTCCTTGTGCAGCACCAGGAATCGGTGCACCTGGCAGCCCGACAGCATCGGATCCTCGGCGACGGATCTGTTCACCGCCTCCACATGTTCCCTGATCGTCGCATAGACCTGCGGATGGCCGGCCAGTTCCTGATAGCTGGCATAGGCGATATTGTTGCGCTCGGCCCAGTTGCCGACCGCGTTCAGGTCGATATTGATCATCGCCGTGCAGTAATCGCGGCCATTGCCGATCACGACCGCTTCCAGGATGTTGGGATAGAACTTCAGCTTGTTCTCGACATATTTGGGCGCGAACATGCTGCCGTCGGCCATCTTGCCCACATCCTTGGCGCGGTCGATGATCCGCAGATGCCCGGTCGCATCCTCGAAGAACCCCGCATCGCCGGTCGCCACCCAGCCCTGCGCGTCCTTGGTCGAGGCGGTGCTGTCGGCATTCTTGTAATATTCGACGAAGGTGCCGGGGCTGCGATAGAAGACTTCGCCATTCTCGGCGATCCTGACCTCGACACCGGGGCTGGGCACGCCGACCGTGTCGGACCGCACCTGCCCGTCGGGCTGCTGGGTGATGAAGACCGATGCCTCGGTCTGGCCGTAAAGCTGCTTCAGGTTGATGCCGAGGCTGCGATAGAAATCGAAGATCTCGGGTCCGATCGCCTCGCCCGCGGTGTAACCGACGCGAACGCGCGACAGGCCCAGGGTATTTTTCAGCGGACCATAGACGAACAGCTTGCCCAACGCATAGGACAGCCTGTCGCCTGTCCCGACCTGCTTGCCGTCCAGCAGCGCCGGACCGACCCGGCGCGCGACCTCCATGAAATGCCGGAACAGCCAACGCTTGACGCGTCCGGCATCCTCCATGCGGATCATCACCGTGGTCAGCTGGTTCTCGAAGACCCGCGGCGGCGCGAAGAAATAGGTCGGCCCGATTTCGCGCATGTCGGTCATCATCGTATGCGCGCCTTCGGGGCAGTTCACCGTGAACCCCGCCCACAGCGCCTGTCCGACCGAAAAGATGAAATCGCCCACCCAGGCCATCGGCAGATAAGCGACGATTTCTTCGCGCTGGCTCAGATGATCGAACTGGGCGCTGTTCTTCGACGTCTCGATGATGTTGCGGTTCGACAGCACCACTCCCTTGGGCTTGCCGGTGGTGCCGCTGGTATACAGCATCACGCAGGTGCTGTCGTAATCCAGCGCCTCGATCCTTGCGTCCAGTTCCGCGCCCAGACGCTGCGCCGCGGCCCGACCCTCGTCCTGCACATCGGACAGCGCGTTCATGCGCGCATGGTCGTATTTCCGCATCCCGCGCTTGTCGTTGTAGATGATCTGTTCGATGCCGGTCACGGTCTCTTCGACCTCAAGCACCTTGTCGACCTGTTCCTGATCGCCGCACAGAACGAAACGCGCGCCGCAATGATCCATCACATAGGCCATCTCTTCGGCGACGGCGTCCTGATACAGCGGCACCGGAATGGCCCCGCACATCTGCGCCGCGATCATGCCCCAGTAATGGGCGGGCCGGTTGCGCCCGATGATCGCCACATAGTCACCCGGCTTCAGGCCCAGGACCAGCAGCCCCAGCGCCAGTGCGCGGATCTCATCGGCTGCCTCGGCCCAGGTCCAGCTTTGCCAGATGCCGAATTCCTTTTCGCGATAGGCCGGCCGATTGCCGAAACGGCCCACGTTCCGCGCCAACAGCGCAGGAATCGAATGCAATTCGCCTGTCGGCGCCTGCGGGTCCGTCATGTATCCTCCCTTGTCGCGGTCTCCTGCCGCGTTGTCCCGGACACCTCCTCCGTGCCCCGGACGCGCCCACTGTTGCCGCCAATCATTGCCGCAGTTTTTCGGAAATCCAACGAAATGTTACGACGCTTTTGCGGATCGCGCCGCGGTGCTATCGCTGCGCAGGGGAGGATCCGACGTGACACGCGAAAGCATGGGGCAGCGCCCTGAAACCAGCGGACGGCACCGATGACATCGGAACGGCTGCGCGCCGACCTGACCCGCTCCGGGCTGAATCTGATCGGGCAGGCGCTGTCGATCTTCGACGCCGATCTGCGGCTGGCCGTCGCCAATGACCAGTATCAGGCGATGTTCGACCTGCCCGAACCGCTGACCCGCCCCGGCACCAGCTTCGAGGATACGATCCGTTTTCTGGTCGAACGCGGCGAATACGGCCCCCAGGACGATCCGGACGCCGCCGTGGCCTTCCGCGTGGAACAGGCCCGGACCTTTCAGCCGCATTATTTTGAACGGATGCGCGCCAATGGCCGCTGGGTCGCGGTCGAGGGCGCGCCGCTGTCCCAGGGCGGCTGGGTGACGGTCTATACCGACATCACCGACATGAAGCGGCAGGAAGCATTGCTGCGCGCCCGGTCCGAGGAACTCAGCGAACAGGTGCTGGATCACGCCGAACGCCTGGCCGCCGCCAACCGCGAACTGGCCGCCACCAACGCCGCCCTGCAAGAGGCGCAGCGCGTCCTGACCCGGACCGAGGCGCGGACCCGCCAGGTGACGGAAATGGTTCCGGCCCATATCGCGCATGTCGATGCAGATTACCGCTACACGTTCTCGAACCGCCGCCTGCCGTCGATCTTTCCCGGCGCGGCGGGCGAGATCGTCGGCCAGACCGTCAGGGACGCGCTGGGAACGGCGACATTCGCCACATTGCAGCCCTGGCTGGACCGGGCGCTGGCCGGTGATCCGCAGGTGTTCGAGATCACGCACCCGACCTCGGGCCGCCGTATCCGTATCGCGCTGACCCCCGACCGGGCGGGGCATGGCGTCTATATCCTGTCGACCGATGTCAGCGCCGAGGTGCAGGCCCGCGAGGCGCTGGCCCATGCCGGCAAGCGCAGTCTGGCCGCGCAGCTGACCTCGGGGATGGCGCATGATTTCGGCAATCTTCTGACCATCATCCTGGGGCTGCAGGGCCGGCTTGCGGCACTGGACCTGCCCGAAGGCGCGGCGCAGGACGTGCAGGCGACGCTGGCCGCCGCCCGTCGCGGCGCGACCTTGCTGGACCGGCTGGCCAAGATCAGCGGCCAGCGCGAATTGTCGCTGCAGCCCGTCGATCTTCCCGCGCTGCTGCGCGACCTCGGCACGCTGGCGCGGCCCTCGCTGACCAAGGGTACCACCCTGATCCTGCGTCTGGACCTGCCCAAGGACCAGTTGCTGCTGGACCCCGGCGCGCTGCAGGATTCGCTGCTGAACCTGATCTTGAACGCCAACGCGGCGATCAACGGGCCGGGCTGCATCACCCTGACCGCCCGCGTCAGCGGCGAATGGATCGAACTGGGCGTCACCGACACCGGGCCCGGCTTCTCGGACGAGGCGCTGGCCCGCGCGACCGAGCCGTTCTTCTCGACCAAGAAGGGCCAGGGTTCGGGGCTTGGCCTGTCGATGGTCTACGACCAGACAAAGCTGGTCGGCGGCACCATGCGGCTGGACAACACCGACAGCGGCGCGCGTGTCACGTTGCGCCTGCCGCTGCGCCCTGTCGCGCGCCAGATGGTGCTGCTGGTCGAGGATGACGACACGATCCGAGCCGATATCCGCGAGATGCTGACAGGGCTGGGCCACGCCGTGCTGGAAGCCGCCAGCCTTGACGAAGCGCGCAGCATGACCGACCTGCCCGGCCTGACGATGATCCTGTCGGACATCCAGCTTGGCGACGGGCTGGGCCTTGATCTGGTTGCGGGGCTGCCTGTCGTGCTGATGACCTCGCTACCCGCCACGGACCCGCTTCGCGCCGGTGCCACCGTGCCGGTGCTGACCAAGCCCTTCACGCCCGCCCGGCTTGCCACGGCGCTGGCAGATGCAAGGATGCCCGCATGACCGACACCCCGCTGATCGCCATTCTGGATGACGAGCCCGAGATTCGCAGGCTTCTGTCGGCGGCGCTGGAAGATGCCGGCTTCCGCACCCAAAGCTTCGCCCGCGCCACCGAATTCGAGGCCGCACTGCGCCGCATCACCCCCGATGCCTGCCTGATCGACCTTGGCCTGCCCGACCGCGACGGGCTGGCGCTGGTCCACCGGCTGGCCACCGAATCGGGTGCGGCGATCATCATCATCTCGGGCCGTGCCCAGGTGCAGGATCGGGTGACCGGGCTGGAACTGGGCGCCGATGACTACATCATCAAGCCGTTCGAGCCGGCCGAGGTCGTGGCGCGCATCCGCGCCCGGCTGCGCCGCCCCGCGCAGACCCCGCGCGGCAGCAGCAGCACGGTGCGGTTTGCGGGCTGGACCGCGGATTTCGACCGCTACCTTCTGATCGCGCCCGACGGGCGCGAAACCCCGCTCAGCCATGCCGAGGCCGAGGTTCTGCGGATGTTCACCGACAATCCCCGCCGGCTGATCACCCGCAGCCAGATGCTGGAAACCCTGGGCGGAGCGGCGGGCGACAGCTTCGACCGCGCGATGGATGTGCGGATCTCGCGGCTGCGCACCAAGCTGGGCGAAGACCCGAAGAACCCCCGCCTGATCAAGACGATCTACGGCGCGGGCTACATCTTTCTGGCCGAAACCGGGTGAGCGGGGATCAATCGGCGATCCGGTCGAACATCTCGGCGGCACTGCGCCGGGCTAGATCCTCGAATGCATCGACCCGCGCCATCCAGCCAGCCGGATAGCTGTCCAGTTGCCGACGCGCCGAATCCCAGAACCGGCCCGCATCCCCAGTCTCGGGTGTCCCGATCAGGATGTCGGGCAGGTCGATTTCTTCGGCAAGCTGCCGCAGCTTGGCGGTGTTCGATTCCAGCGCCACGACGGGCTGGCGATGACGCAGCGCAAGGATCGTGCCGTGATAGCGGCCGCTGATCCAGCAGCCCGCATCCTGAAAATCCCCCGGCTCCAGAACCTTGGGCAGCCGCAGAGGATCGTCGCCCGACATGATTTCCTGCTGGATCTCGAACAGATGCCGACCCATCACGAAGAACGGGCTGGTGGTCTTGCGCGCCGCGGCAGCAAGGAGCCTGCAACTGTCGCGCAGGACATTGTCCTGAACCCGTATCCCCGCGCCGTCGCCGTTGGACCCGGCTGGCGGCACAGGATGGCTCCAGGACAGGTCGGGGACATAGCCGGCCTTGATGTCCGCCCGCGCAAGCGCCGCCGCAGACGCACGGTCCCGAACCGTCACGGACCGAAACTGCCGCACGGGTTCAAGGAAATGCGCGGGGTTTTCTTCCCAGAGCGAGTTCACGAGGTGCACGGCCTTTCCCCGCCGTGCCAGGGCCTGCCCCATCATCAGGATCTCGAAGGCCCGCGGCCTTGCATGGTGCAGCGTGCCTTCGCCGTTGATCACGACGGTATCGAAATCCAGATCGGGGTCGGACGACAGGATCCTGTTCAGCCCCTCGAGGCTGTTCGCCCATCCGGCGATCTCGAAGCCACGCGCGGTCAGTTCCTGCTCGATCCGCTCGGACACGATCCGGCAACCAAGATGCTGGGCATTGGGTTTCAGCCAGACCGTGTGGTTCAGGATCAGGACCCTTCGCACGGTATCGGGCCCGCGCAACGAATAGGTGCCGTGATCACCGAAACGCTGGTCGAACACGTGCATTCCCACGGTGAAATCGACGGGTTCCAGAATGCGTCTTGCCCCGTTCAGCGGCATCAGCCGGTATCCGTCCGGTTTTTGCGGCACGATCACCTGCACCTGCGCGTCGGAATAATCCTGACGGTCCTCGGCCGCGACCTCTGCATCCAGCAGAAGACGCAGGTTGCCGCCAACATGACGTGGCTCGAACCACAGCGCGTATCTGGACAGTTCGGCCGACAATTCGGTATCGCCCTCGTGGAACGCCGATTTCGAAAGCAGGCTCATCAGCGACGATCTGTCGGCCTGCATGAGGTCGAACCCCTGAGGAATCATGTTGCGCAGGTTCGACCGCACCCGATCATCGGCGGGACGATAGGGCACAACCTGCGCATCCTGATCCACGCAGAACAGATCGCGCCTGCCTTCGTAATAGGCTTGCTCGAACGCGAAATCGTGGCGAACGAATACGGCATGCGGATAGGCGCCGGTAAAGCCCGCCAGCACGATCTGATGCGCGGGCAGTCCGCAGGAGACGCGAAGCCGGTTGATGTGCAGAAGCAGAAGAACGGCGGTGAAGCCGATCGACGGGATGATCCGCGCCGGGATCGCAGCGGCCGATTCCGCGATCAGCGCATCGTAATCCAGAAGCGGAAGGCGCTGGTCATTTGCCCGCGCGATCGCATCGGGGCTGACGAAGCGGCTGCCGTGGCAGGCGATCGCGACGGGCTGCCCCTGTGTAAAGTCATTCCTGCCGATCCGCCGGGCCAGTACGTCGCCGCCGATGATCCGGCCCCCGACCGGCCGGACATGCAGAAAATAGATCAGTTCGGCCGCCGAACCCTGGAAGCTGTCGAAATGCCGGCAACCGTTGAACTGAACCACAAGGTCGCGGTCGCTTGCCTGTCGGGCGATCCGGTCGGCGCAGTCCAGTTCGCCGTTCGAGATCACGAAGATACGCCGGCTTTCGGCACCCGAAAGGCAAAGTCCCAGCGGTGTCGGCACGACCCCCGCCGTCTCAAGCGCACGGATCATTGCTCGCCTGCCCTGATCGCGACGTGCGCGGCGAACCCATTCGAAAAGCCCCATCACGCCCCTGCCCTGATGTGTCTGAACATCGCTAGCAGACCGGCAGGATCATGGCCATATCGCAGCCGTCCCGCCAACAGCCCTAAAAAGCGCGGCGGCCAACACCGCCGCGCTTTCGCGCGACCTGCTCGCGCAGGGGTTCAGGCGTCGCGGTCCCAGCCGCTGATGGCCTTGCTGTCCATGAATTCCTCAAGGCCCATGACGCCGCCCTCGCGGGCGCGGCCCGATGCCTTGACGCCCCCGAAGGCCGATCCGGCACCGCGCGAGATGCCGTTCATCTCGACCATGCCCGACCGCAACTGCCTTGCAACCCGGTTGCGCTTCGCGCCGTCCTGAGTCTGGACATAGTTGGTCAGACCATAGGGCGTGTCATTGGCGATCCGGATCGCCTCTTCCTCGCTGTCGAAGGGAATGATCGACAGCACCGGTCCGAAGATTTCCTGCTGCGCGATGGCCATGTCATTGCTGACATCCGCGAAAACCGTCGGCCGCACGAAATAGCCGCGGTTCACGCCCTCGGGCAGGCCCGGTCCGCCGGCGACCAGGCGCGCGCCCTCGTCTATGCCGGTCTGGATCATGTCCTGGATCTTTTCCCACTGCCCCCTGCTGACGACGGGGCCGATATGCGCGCCCGGCTGATGGGCCGCGGCCACGGCGGTGTCGTTGGCAACCTTCGCCGCCGTCTCGACCGCGCGATCATACACCGACCGTTCAACCAGCATCCGCGTGGGCGCGTTGCAGGACTGGCCGCTGTTATAGAAACAATGCGTGGCACCGCGCGCCACCGCCTTGTCGTCGGCATCCGCAAACACGATGTTCGCGCCCTTGCCGCCCAGTTCAAGACAGACCTTCTTCAAACTGTCGGCAGCGGCCTTGGTGATCGCGATCCCCGCGCGGGTCGAGCCGGTGAAGCTGATCATCTCGACATCGGGATGGGTGGACAGCTGCGTGCCGACGCCCGTCCCGTCGCCGTTGACAAGGTTGAAGACGCCCTTCGGCAACCCGGCCTCGTGGATGATCTCGGCGAAGACCATCGAGGACAGCGGCGCGATCTCGGACGGTTTCAGCACCGCCGTATCGCCGGCCAGCAGCGCCGGGATGACCTTCAGCGTGACCTGGTTCATCGGCCAGTTCCAGGGCGTGATCAGGCCGACCACGCCCACGGGCTCCCACGCGGTCATGCTGGTCGGCGCGTGGTTCCCCAGCGGACGGACAAACTTGAAATCCTTGAACGCGTTGATGAAATTCGTGATGTGATAGATCCCGGCGCCGGTCTGGTCTTCCAGCGACATGTCCTGCGGCGCGCCCATTTCGTGGCTGATCGCCCACGCCATGTCCTTGGCCCGGCTCTTGTAGACCTCAAGGATCTTCTCGACATGGGCCAGCCTTTCGGCCGGGCTGGTGCGCGACCATGCGGGAAAGGCGCGCTTGGCGGCGGCAACCGCGGCGTCCGTATCGGCCTGATCGCCCAGGCTGATCACTGCCACCGGCTCTTCGGTCGAAGGGTCGATGACCTCAAGATCGCTGACCTTGACCGGATCGACCCATGTCCCGTCGATATAGAATTTGCGCTTGTCCAGCAGCGTGTTCATCGCTGTCCTCCTGTAGAGTGTTGCTGGGAAGGTGGCACCGCGCCCTGCCGTCTGCAAGGCCGCAGCGCGCGGCACTTCGCCCAAGCCCCTGTCAATCTGTCACGCCCGGACCTCTGGCAATCCCCGGCGCGGCACATATGTTCAGGGCAACGCAACCAACCGGAAAGGACGTCCCATGGCCCTGCGCATCAACGATATCGCCCCGGATTTCACCGCAGATTCGACCGAAGGCGAAATCCGCTTTCACGACTGGCTGGGCGACAGCTATGCGATCCTGTTCAGCCACCCCAAGGACTTCACCCCGGTCTGCACGACCGAATTCGGCGCCGTCGCGCAACTGGCCGCCGAGTTTGAAAAGCGCAATACCAAGGTTCTTGGCATCTCGGTCGACTCGGTCGACGAACACAAGAAATGGAAGAACGACATCGCCCAGTTCGCCGGCACGCCCGCGAATTTCGCGATCATCGACGACACCTCGCTGAACGTCGCCAAGGCCTATGACATGCTGCCGGCCGAGGCCTATCTGCCCGACGGCCGCACCCCGGCGGACAGCGCGACCGTGCGCAGCGTGTTCATCATCGGCCCTGACAAGAAGGTGCGCCTGATGATGACCTATCCCATGTCCATCGGCCGCAACTTCGCCGAGATCCTGCGTGCGCTGGACGCGGTCATCAAGACCGACGGCGTGCCGCTGGCGACGCCCGCCAACTGGGTGCCGGGCCAGGATGTGATCGTGGCGCTGTCGCTGGACGACAAGGCCGCGGAAGAAAGGTTCGGCGCGCTGGACATCCGCCTGCCCTATCTGCGCTTTGCCAAGGACCCGGCCTGATCCCGGGCGATCCGCGGCCCAGACCGACCACGAAACGCCCCGCGATGCGCGGGGCGTTTGCGTTCAGGGCCAGCCGTAATGCCCGATCATCGCCGCGATGGCCGCATCGTTGCCGCTGTTCTGCCTGTTAGCCGTGCGCAGGTTTCCGGCCTGCGATCCCGACCATTCCAGAATCCGCGCCCGCCCGCCGATTTTCTGCGCCTCGACCCCGGCAAGGCGGTGCATGAAGTAAAGCCACACATCGTCAGCCGAAGGCGCCAGCCGCGTGAACAGATCGTCGCGGGTCACGTCGGGGTGAAACACATCCGGGGCATAGATCACCCCCGAAACGCCGGTCAGGAAGACATCTGGGCCACGCGCCGGTGCGGCAAGATTGTGTTGCCATTCCTCATAGGGCGCGGGCTGACCCGGCCCTGCCATGACCACCTTGTGTGCACGCAGGCAGGCGATCGCGGCCCCGTCCCGTGCCGCCCCGACAAGCCGTTCCAGCCAGTCGACGGGATAGTAGCAGTCATCGTCGGCTGTCACGATATAGGCGCCCGGCGCAGCCAGAAGCGTCGGCACGATCTTGGTGTAGGACCGGAAATTGGGGGCGCCACGGATCTCAAGCCGCTCAAGGGCGCGAATTTCCGGGGGCAGTTCACCGATATCCTCGGGAGCCAGCCAAAGTATCACCCGATCCGCGCGCACGGTCTGGCGCAGGATCGCCTGCAGCGTCGGCATCAAGGTGCCGAACCGCGCAGGATAGCTGGTCAGCGACACCACCAGTTCAGACCCCAGCCCATGCGCCTGCCCGCCACCTTCGGGCCGCGCCGCGATCTCGGCCAGCGCCCGCGCCTCGCGGCGGCCATGCTTCCACGCGCGGAACGCCGACCGGATCACGGGTTTTCCCATGCCTTGCGCAGCCAGCCGATATCACCGATGCGGCGATACCATTTATGGCCGCGACCGGCGAAAACATCCTCCATTTTCGGCGCGCCCGCGAACAGCACGATCTTCGCACCCTCTGGCAGGGTGGGGTCACGCAGATAGCTGGCCAGATTGCGCGGCACACAATCGTTCTTGAAGCTGACGCACCACCCTTTGGGCCAGTAATGCAGATGCCCGTGCGCGGCCAGCTGCGCCGACTGGAACTGCTGGCTGATCTCGTAATCGCGAGTCGCGGCGGCAGGATCGGCCAGATAGGCGTCAAGGATATATGCGTGATCGCCGATCCGGTAACGGAAGACGCTGGAATTGCCGACGCTGTGCAGGAACCGGTCGCGGGCCGGGTTGATCTTGCGCAGTGGTTTCTTGCGGAACAGGTCGTCGTCGCGAATGATGAAGAAATCGCCCGGAAGATCGAAGAACGGCGACAGATCGTCCACCACCACCAGATCGATGTCCAGAAACAGCGCCGTGCCCGTCAGCGGCGCATCGGGACCGCCCAGATCGCGGCGGAACAGGCCCAGCTTGCGCCACCGCGTATCGCCATGCCCCGGCGGCAGGCCCAGCTCGGGCAGCGGCAACGCCTCGATGCGGGGATCAAGCCCGGTCGGATCGTCGGTGAAGCAGACGAACCGATGAGGGCGCGGCAGGTGTCGGCGCACCTGTGCGGCCAGCCGGTTCACATCGTCCGAACTGTAGATCGTGCCCCAGCGCATGCACAGGACGTTGACGGTTTCTTCGGTCATTGCATCCGGCCTTTCATTTTCGTCCGCGCAGCATGTGCAGCATCCGCAGCACGGCAGGCGATCTGCGCGCCGCCGCCGTCACCTGCCGCAGCCCCGGCAGCCGGTCCCAGAATCGCAATTCTGCGATGTCGCTGCGCGACGATCGCTGCACGGCCAGCGGCTTGCGGGTGCCCAAAATGGTCAGGTCGGGGCGATCCGCCCGCAGCCAGCAATAGGCCCCATCGACATGCATCGGCCCGCCCGCCGGATCGCCCGGCTTGCGCCCGTAGATTGCCTCAAGATACGGCACGGCGGTTTCCGAGAACCGGCGGCTGAAGCCGACGAAATGCGCCAGCGGGAAGGTATGGTCCGGTGACAGCCGCAGCAGATGCCGTCCCACCGCCTCGTCACCCGGTTGCTGGTCCAGCGGCGACACCGAATACAGCATGTCCCAATCGACCCAGCGCAGATCGTCGCGGATCGCGGCCAGCAACGGGCGGAAATCCGGCACGAAGCTGGCGTCGTCCTCCAGCATCAGGGCGCGGGAGACGCCGTCGGCCAGGATCGCCCGGTGCACGCCAAGCTGGCTTTCAAAGCAGCCGCGCGCGCCTCGCGTCGGGAAATCGCCCTGATCTGGCGGAAAACTGGCCGGAAACAGGGTGATCGCCGGATGATCAAGGCTCAGTCCGATGCGCCGCAACTCGGCATCCATCTCGCGGCGGCGGTCATCGCGATGCGCAAGGTTGATGATGTAGATGCGGTCGAAGATCGACAGCAGTTCGTTCAACTCGGATCGCACCTGCGGGCCTCTTGTGACAGCCTAGTAACCCCGGCGGGCTTCGCCTCCAAGGCCTACAGCACCGGCGGCGCCGTCTCAAGCACGCCTTGCGCCAGGGCCAGCGCGCCGGTCGGAATGATCCCGACAATCACCGCTGCCCCTTGGCGCGCCCGACGCGGACCGAAATCCGCGACCGCAGCCAGCGCAGGAACCCGCCCGGGCGCCGCGCTTTCGACGTCCCGGCGGCAGGACGGCCCTTGTCCAGATGCGACACCCTGTCCCCGGGCGCATCGTGGCGCGCCAGACGTGGCACCATCAGCCACGCGTCAAGCTCGAACAGTTCGCAGGGCCAGTCGGCGGGATGGCTGACGGGCGAGGTCCGATCCAGCAGCCGAACCGCCGCGCCAGCCGAAACGGAATAGGCGGTTGTCACCGTCGCCTGAACCGCAGCGCGATGCAGATGCCCCCCCGCGACCTTGCGGCGCAGCAGCGGAAATGCGCGCCCAAAGGCGAAATCAATCAGCACCATGGGGACCGACTGATAGTCCCGCGACGCCACGAAACGAGAAAAGTCCGGCTCAAGCCTGGCGTCGTCTTCAAGCACGATTGCACCCGGCAACCCGGATTTCCGCACATGGTCATAGATCGCGCGGTGCGACAAAGCACAGGCAAATTCGCCATCACTCATATCGCGACCCAGACGCGAACGCGCCATCTGGCGATCGATCATGGCTTCGTATTGCGCCGGAAGACCGGAACGCCCGTCGACGCCCATGAACAGTTGATAGGACAGTCCGAACCCCGCCAGCTGGTCCAGCAAAGGCGCACGGCGGGTGTCATCGCCCGGCAAGGTCAGCACCAGGATCGGCCAATCGGTCATATGGCTTCCCATGCAGGGTGGTCACCGGCCCCACGCATGCGGGGCCGGCACGCCGAGGTCTTACTCGGCGTTCTCTTCTTTCTTCTCGGTGATTTCCTCACCGGTCTCCTGATCGACCATCTTCATGCCAAGGCGCACCTTGCCACGGTCGTCGAAGCCCAGAAGCTTGACCTTCACTTCCTGACCTTCCTGCAGCGCCTCGCTGGGATGGCCCAGGCGCTTGTTGGCGATCTGGCTGACATGCACCAGCCCGTCACGCTTGCCGAAGAAATTCACGAAGGCGCCGAAATCGACCAGCTTGACCACCTTGCCGGTGTAGATCTGGCCTTCTTCCGGCTCGGCCACGATCGAATAGATCATGTCATAGGCCTTCTTGATCGCGTCGCCATTGGCCGAGGCGATCTTGATGACGCCGTCATCGTTGATGTCGACCTTGGCGCCCGAGACCTCGACGATCTCGCGGATCACCTTGCCGCCCGAACCGATCACTTCGCGGATCTTGTCGGTCGGGATCTGCATGGTCTCGATGCGCGGCGCGTGGGTCGAGAAGCTGCCCGCCTCGCTGATCGCCTTGGACATCTCGGCCAGGATGTGCATCCGGCCGTCCTTGGCCTGGGCCAGCGCCTGGTTCATGATTTCGGGCGTGATGCCCGCGACCTTGATGTCCATCTGCAGGCTGGTGATCCCGGCTTCGGTGCCCGCGACCTTGAAGTCCATGTCGCCCAGGTGATCCTCGTCACCCAGAATGTCGGTCAGAACCGCATAGCGGCCATCGTCTTCCAGGATCAGGCCCATGGCCACACCCGCGACCGGCGCCTTCAGCGGCACGCCCGCATCCATCATCGACAGCGAACCACCGCAGACCGACGCCATCGAAGACGAGCCGTTGGATTCGGTGATCTCGGACACCACGCGGATCGTGTAGGGGAAATCCGTCCCCGCCGGCAGCACCGCCTGCAGCGCACGCCATGCCAGCTTGCCATGGCCGATCTCGCGGCGGCCGGGCGAACCGACGCGGCCAACCTCGCCGACGGAATAGGGCGGGAAGTTGTAGTGCAGCAGGAAGTTCGACCGGAAATTGCCGTGCAGCGCGTCGATGATCTGCTCGTCGTCACCGGTGCCAAGCGTGGTCACCACCAACGCCTGCGTCTCGCCGCGGGTGAACAGGGCCGAACCATGGGTCCGCGGCAGGAAGCCGACTTCGCTTTCGATTCCGCGCACGGTCCTGGTGTCGCGGCCGTCGATGCGCGCACCACCATTGATGATGTCGCCACGCAGGATGCCCGATTCCAGCTTCTTCAGCGCCGAACCCAGATTGGGATCTTCCAGATCCTCGGCCGACAGGCCTTCCTTGACCTTCGCCTTGGTGGCGGCCACGGCGTCCTGACGCTCGGACTTGTCCTTGATCGCATAGGCGGCGCGCATGTCGGCCTCGCCCAGATCCTTCACGCGGGCATACAGCGCGCTGTAATCCGGCGACTGGAAGTCGAACGGCTCTTTCGCGGCCGTCTCGGCCATGTCGATGATCATGTCGATCACCGGCTGCATCGCCTCGTGGCCGAATTTGACGGCGCCCAGCATCTCGTCCTCGGACAGCTCATAGGCTTCCGATTCGACCATCATCACGGCGTCCTTGGTGCCCGCGACGATCAGATCCAGACGCTGCTCGGGGTTGTTGCGCAGCCCCTGCATGTCCTCGACCTCGGGGTTCAGGACGTATTCGCCATTCGCGAAGCCGACGCGCGCGGCACCGATGGGGCCCATGAACGGCACGCCCGAAATGGTCAGCGCGGCGCTGGCGGCGATCATCGCGACGATGTCGGGATCGTTGACCAGATCGTGGCTCAGCACGGTGCACATCACCAGCACTTCATGCTTGAAGCCGGCGGCGAACAGCGGACGGATCGGCCGGTCGATCAGACGCGCGGTCAGCGTCTCTTTCTCGGTCGGACGCGCCTCGCGCTTGAAGAAGCCGCCCGGCACCTTGCCGGCGGCATAGTATTTTTCCTGATAGTGGACCGTCAGCGGGAAAAAGTCCTGACCCGGCTTCGGTTCCTTGGCGAAGGTCACGTTCGCCATCACGCTGGTCTCGCCCAGCGTGGCGATGACGGTGCCATCGGCCTGACGGGCAACCTTGCCCGTTTCCAGTGTCAGCGTCTCCTGCCCCCACTGGATCGATTTCTTCACTTCATCAAACATCTGATTTCCTCTGGGCGCGTGTCCGGCCCTCCGGTCGCGCCATGTCAAATGGCGGCCCCATTGCCGCCGCCCCGATCCTTATGCGTCGCCCCGGGGCCGGGCGTCACGTCACAGATTGCTGGGCAATACAGGAAAAAAACCAACTTGGAAAGTGTGCCGAACCGGCGCTGACATGCCGATGCAATGGCCGGGCCGATCACACGAAAGTGTCAGAAACAGCAAGTGCCCGGCACGCGTTGGATCGATGAATTCCTGCGGGAAAGGCAAGGAGGATCCGCATGACCACCGATACAATCGCACTGAACGTCAAGGACAGCGGCGAGCACGGTCGCCCCGTCATCCTGATCCACGGCTGGCCGCTGTCCAGCGACGCATGGCAGGACCAGATGCCCGCGCTGGTCGCCGCCGGGCTGCGGGTGATCGCCTATGACCGTCGGGGGTTCGGCCGGTCGGAGAAACCCGACGCCGGCTATAACTATGACACGCTGTCCGACGATCTGGCCGGGCTGATCGAACACAACGATCTGCGCAACGTGACGCTGGTCGGCTTTTCGATGGGTGGCGGCGAGGTCGCGCGCTATGTCGCGCGCCACGGGCAGGATCGGCTGCATTCGGTGGTGTTCGCATCGGCCGTGCCGCCCTTCCTGATGAAAGGCGACGACAATCCCGACGGCCCGCTGACCCCGGAACAGGCACAGGAATTCGAACGCCACCTGCGCGCCGACCGGCAGGCGTTCTTCGACGGGTTCACGACCGATTTCTTCTCGGCGAACGGCGATCTGAAGGTGACGCCCGAACAGCGTCAGCAGGCCGTGCAGCTTTGCCTGCAATCGGACGAAGACGCCGCGCTTGGCTGCATGAAGGCTTGGGCCACGACGGATTTCCGTGACGACTTGGCCAAGGTGACGGTGCCGGCGCTGGTGATGCATGGCGACGCCGACGGCATCGTTCCGATCGAAGGGTCAGGCCAGCGCACGCATGAGGCAATCGAACACAGCAAGCTGCATGTGCTGAACGGCGCACCGCATGGCTGCAATGTCAGTCACGCGAATGAATTCAATCGGGTGCTGATCGATTTCCTGCTGAACTGAATCGGTATCGCCAAAGGCGCGCGGGCAGGCTGGACAGGCGCTTTCCCGCGCGCCAGACTGCCGTCATGACCAAGCCGACCGCACCGAACCTGGCCGACCAGTATTTCGCCGGTTTGACCGACTGGCGGGAACAGCTTCTGGCGCTGCGCGCCGTGCTGCTGCAGTCGGATCTGACCGAGGGTTTCAAATGGTCCTCGCCCGTCTACACGCTGGACAATGCAAACGTGGCGATCCTGTGGGGATTCAAGGATCGTGCCACGATCGGCTTTTTCAAAGGCGTTCTGCTGACCGATCCTGACGGCCTGCTGACCGCACCGGGCGAGAATTCGCGCTCGTCGCGGGTCGCGAATTTCACCGACAGCGCGGCAATCTCGCGGGCCGAACCTGCCCTGCGCGCGCTGATCGCCGAGGCGGTGCAACTGGAACGCGAGGGCCGCAAGGTCGATCTGCCAAAGGACGACCTGACCTATCCGGACGAATTGACCGATCGGCTGGATGCGGACCCCGATTTCCGCGCCGCGTTCGAGACGCTGACCCCCGGCCGCAGGCGCGGCTGGGTGCTGCATTTCGGGTCCGCCAAACAGTCCGCCACGCGAACCGGACGCATCGACAAGGCCGCGCCGCGCATTCTTGCCGGCAAGGGCATGCAGGACCGCTGACCTGATCATTCCGTGCCACCTTGCGGCGGAGCGCAACGCCCACCGTTCGCAAGCGGTGTACAGGCTGTGCACAGCCTGTGTCGCCCCGGTGCACGCGCGGTGACACTGAATTTCCAGCATTTGCTGGTCCGCCCCGCGAAGAACCCGTCCGACCGGCATCACGCAACGCGCGGCCCGTTGCGCAACAGCAAAAACGCCCGCCGCTGTGGCGACGGGCGTTTATTTCATCCGGAAACCGGAAAGCTCAGCGGCGGATGCCGAGGCGCTTGATCAGGTCCTGATAGCGGGCTTCTTCCTTGCCTTTCAGATAGTCCAGCAGCTTGCGGCGCTGTGCCACCAGCTTCAGAAGGCCACGACGCGAGTGGTTGTCCTTCTTGTGGGTCTTGAAATGCTCGGTCAGCGTGGAGATGCGCGAGGTCAGGATCGCGACCTGAACCTCGGGCGAACCGGTGTCGCCATCCTTGGAACCGAATTCCTTGATGACGCGGGCTTTTTCTTCGACAGTGATCGACATCGGGGTCTCCTTTCGGGTTAGGGTCATGGCGCAGGCCGGGATGTCGTCCAGCACAGGCCCGTGGAGCACCGCCCGGCCCAACCGGACCGCACGGATAGGCGCCTATAAGAGAATTCGTCCCGAAAGAAAAGCCCCTGCGCGCGACGCCGAGATCAGCTTGGCGCCCGCACCACGACGATGTCTTCGACCCGCAATCCGCCGGACTGCAACAGGCGGCCGATCGCTGTGCCGTCGACCTCGATCAGTGTGGTTCCGTCCAGATCCTCGTGCAGGGTTATCGCAGGATCGTCGCCAATCGCTGGCGACAGATGCAGATGTATCTGGTCCTCAGCGGCGCTGAAATCGGCAATGACCGGCAACGCCCCATCGACCTCGCGAAGCACGAATTGATCTGCGCCTTCAAGGCCTTCCGCGAAATCACCCGCACCGGGCATCAGCGTGTCGTCCCCGTGCCCGCCATGCAGCCACGCCATGCTGTCGTCATCGCCGCCGATCAGCAGGTCATCGCCGGTGCCGCCATCCAGATCGTCCGCGCCACCGCCAGAGATCAGCACATCGTCGCCATCATGACCCGAAAGCCAGTCGTTGCCCGCGCCACCGTCCAGTGTATCGCTGCCCTCGCCGCCAAGCAGCGTGTCGTTCCCGTCGCCACCGGCGATCCGGTCGTCTCCCCCCTGTCCACACAGGGAATCATTGCCGGCACCGCCGTCGATGACATCGTTTCCGCCGGGACCATAGACCGCATCGCCCTGCACCCAGTCGTCACCAGCCCCCGCAAGAATCATGTCATTGCCCAATCCGCCGCGCAGATCGTCGGCACCGCCATGTCCCAGCATCACATCGTCGCTGTCGCCACCCATCAGCAGATCGACAAGATCGCTGCCAGCGATGGGATCGGGGCCCGGGCCATGATCATCCTCGACCGGATCGGCAATAACGTGGGACTCACCTTCCGCCCCGGCCTCGCCTGCTTCGTCTTCGTCTGGATCGACTGACGGATATGGGCCATCCGCCAATTCATCTTCGACCGGCACCTCGTCCAGCACACCCACTGGTTCCGGGCCTGGATCGCCGGCATTCTGATCGGTGTCATCCAGACTCGGCGCGTCATCACCGGCGTAGTCCTCTGGATCAGGCATGATCGGTGGCAGGAAATCGTCATCGCCGTCGCGCCCCATCGGGGGTATATCGTCCTGATCCGGTTCTGGCTGGGTTGATGTCAATCCGGTCATGTCTACGGCAACGCCCGCGACAAGAAGCCCCATAAGACCCGCAAGCATCAACATCGAAACTACCCCTGGAAAGGCCCACGATCCGCGGGTCAGGATTTTAATATACCGTCAACGGCGGCACGGATAAAATGATTTCTTAAGAGAAGGTTAACACCACTCGGACGGACGAACCGCATAGCTGGTATAAAGAGGGTGCCGCGGCATTCCAGTGCGAGTGAGTCCAAGGTGCCACAACCTTGCCGCGCACCCCCGCAATAGCGCCTCGACCTCTGCACCGCGCCCGCGCAGAACCCCATGCGCGCCCCAGGCGCACAGAACCAACTGCGCCCGCATGGCGGCGATCCTCAGCACCCTGTCATTGTCGGCACCCACGGGATCGTCCACGGATCTGAGCACACGCGGATCAGTCGCGCGATAGGCAAAGATGTTCACAACCTGCATCCCGCCGAAGCCCATCTGCTGCGCGCGACGCTGGCAGCGTTCGACAGTTGGATCATTGCGTCGTTCGTCGGCGGTGGACGGGTTCAGCATCACAAAGACCGCCCTTCCACCATCGCCCCACCTGCGCGTCAGGGAATAGCGATAAGCCTCGCACCGGGAATAGACGGCCGAGGATCGCACAGCTTCATTCTGATGGGTCCGTGTCTTCATCTGCGCCAGATCATGAAAAAACCCGCCTGCAAGGGCGGGTGATTTCGTTCTCGGTCCAGTGATCGCGGCAGCCGGATCAGCCCTGACGGGCCTTGAAACGGCGGTGCGTCTTGTTGATCACGTAGATGCGGCCCTTGCGGCGCACGACCTGGCAGTCGCGGTGCCGGCTCTTGAGCGAGCGGAGCGAGTTGCGAACCTTCATCGGTCTTCTCCATCGTCGCGGCGCGTCGCAGCCGCTTGGAAAACGAAATGCCCCCGACAAACGGCCGGGGGCGGCGAAACAATGGTGGGCGGTACTGGGATCGAACCAGTGGCCACTACGATGTCAACGTAGTGCTCTACCGCTGAGCTAACCGCCCGTCCTTCGGTGATTCTGTCCTGATTCCCTTTGAAATCTGGGCCGAACCGCCTCGGTCCGCGTTCCTATATAGACCGTGTTCAGGGGATTCAAGACCTATCCGCACGCTATTCTTATGTCTATAAAAGGCCAGTATTTCTGGCGCCGGGGTCCGATCTTGACGATCTCTGACCTTTCAGTATCGATTTCCCGCCCCGACCGCTGGGTCAGCGGCGTGATCTTCGCGTCTCCGCATTCGGGCAATGTCTATCCCGACTGGTTTCTGGAAAACACCCGCCTGACGATGCCGCAGCTGCGATCGTCCGAGGACGCGTTCGTGGACCGGCTGATTGGCTGTGCGCCCGAATTAGGCGCGGTCGCGCTGTCGGCGCAGGTGCCCCGCTGCATCATCGACCTCAATCGCGGCGCGGACGAAATCGACCCGTTGGTGGTGCGCGGCGTGCCCCGTCACCCGCTGAACCAGCGGACCCTGGCCGGGCTGGGGGTGATTCCGCGCGTGGTATCGCAGGGGCGCGCGATTCATGAACGTCCGATCGACCGGGCAGAGGCCGAGCGCCGCATCGCGGCCTATTGGCGTCCCTATCACCAGACCCTTGGCAGCCTGATCACCGAGGCGCGCGCCCGTTTCGGCCAGGCCATCCTGATCGACATGCATTCGATGCCCCATGACGCGCTGTCTCACCTGAACGGCACACGTCCCGAAATGGTGCTGGGAAATCGCCACGGCCTGTCCGCCGCGGCGCGCGTATCGGATGCTGTCAGCGCGGCGCTTGAGGCCGAGGGATGGCGCGTCCGGCGAAACTCGCCGTTCTCGGGCGCATATATCTGTTCGGCCTATGGAAGGCCGGGCCAGAACATCCATGTCGTTCAGGTGGAAATCGACCGCTCGCTTTACATGGATGAGGCGACGATCACGCCTCGGCCCGATTTCGCCGACTTCGCCGCCAGGATCCGCAGGGTTGTGGCGCGTCTTGCGGCGATCGAGGCCACGGGCGGCACCGGCGACGCCATCGCGGCCGAATGATACAGCCGCGCGCAGCGCACCCAGACCCAGATCCGGGTGAGCCGTTTCACGGGGCGAAACTGTTCCTGACACACGGCGATCGGATGCTGACCTGCCTGCGCGACGATTATGCCCATATCCCCTACCCCGATCACTGGGATCTTCCGGGCGGTGGGCGCGAGGCCAGCGAATCGCCCGTCGTTTGCGCCCTGCGCGAACTGCACGAGGAATTCGGGCTGACATTGCCGGCATCGCGCCTGCACGGGCGCAGCTTTCCGTCACATCAGGCGCCGGGCATGACATCATGGCTGTTCAGCGGCGTGCTGGACCTGCAAGAGATCGCGGCAATCCGCTTTGGCGATGAAGGACAGGAATGGCGGATGATGCCTGTTGAGCAATTCATCGCCCATCCCCGTGCCGTGCCGCATTTCAGGGATCGGGTCAGAACGCTGTGGCAACCGCCACAACGCGAATCGATCTACGCGGCCTGGCTTTGATCCCTATCGCGCCAGCCGGTGCGCAGTGACGGGTCCCATCTCGGTCAGGATCGCGCGCGCGGCGGCCTTGGGATCGGCGGCCTGCCAGACCGGGCGCCCCACCACGATGTGATCGGCGCCCGCCGCGATCGCGCTGGCCGGCGTTTCCACCCGTTTCTGGTCTCCCAGATCGGCTCCGGCGGGTCGGACGCCGGGCGTGACGATCAGCCCGGCCCCAGGCAGGGCGCGGATCGCCTGCGCCTCGCGCGGCGAACAGATGATCCCGTCGGCACCGGCGTCGAAGGCACGGGCCGCGCGTTCGACGGTGATCTGATGAATGTCGCCCGGCTGGATCATGCCCGCATCCAGATCCGCACGTTCCAGCGAGGTCAGGATCGTCACGCCGAGAATCTTGAGGCCGGTGCCAGCAGCCCCCTGCTTTGCGGCATGGACGACATGAGGGTCGCCGTGAACGGTCAGGAAATCCAGATCGAACTGTGCCAGCCCGCGCACCGCGGCCTCGACCGTGGCGCCGATGTCGAACAGCTTCATGTCCAGAAAGATGCGCTTTCCATGTTCCTGCTTCAGTTCGTTCGCCAGGGCCAGCCCACCTCCGGTCAGCATGCCCAGCCCGATCTTGTAGAAGCCGACGGCGTCGCCCAGCTTTTCGGCCAGTGCCAGCCCTTCAAGCGCGTTCGGCACGTCCAGTGCCACGATCAGCCTGTCATCCATCCCTGCCCCCGTTCGCCACGAAATCGCGGCGTTATGGCACAAGCAGAAGGCGCTTGAAAGCACCGTGAAACATCCCAAATCATAACCGAAGACCCGAACCGGGGCGTGCCGCAACAGGGCGCCCGCGACACGGGGGCTAGTGAAAAGGAGAACATGCCGATGAACATGGAAAAGTTCACGGAACGGTCGCGTGGCTTCCTGCAGGCCGCCCAGGCCATCGCGATGCGCGAGGAAAATCAGCGCGTCGTTCCCGAACATCTGCTGAAGGCGCTGATGGATGACGATCAGGGGCTGGCGGCCAATCTGATCAACCGGTCGGGCGGCGACGCCAAGCGGGTCCAGCAGGCGGTCGATCAGGCCGTGGCCAAGCTGCCCAAGGTGTCGGGCGGCAACAATCAGGTCTATGTCGATCCCTCGATGGTCCGCGTTCTGGACGAAGCCGAAAAGGTCGCCAAGAAAGCCGGCGACAGTTTCGTTCCGATCGAACGGATCCTGATGGCGTTGGCGATGGTGAACACCAACGCCAGGGACGCGCTTGAGGCCGGGGCGGTGAACGCCCAGAACCTGAACAGCGCGATCAACGACATCCGCAAGGGCCGCACCGCCGATTCGGCAAGCGCCGAAGACAGCTATGAGGCGCTGAAGAAATATGCCCGCGACCTGACCGAGGCCGCCGAAAAGGGCAAGATCGACCCGATCATCGGCCGGGACGAGGAAATCCGCCGTGCCATGCAGGTTCTGTCGCGGCGCACCAAGAACAATCCGGTGCTGATCGGCGAACCCGGCGTGGGCAAGACCGCGATCGCGGAAGGGTTGGCGCTGCGCATCATCGACGGCGATGTGCCCGAAAGTCTGCGCGACAAGCGGTTGATGGCGCTGGACATGGGCGCGCTGGTCGCCGGGTCCAAATATCGCGGCGAATTCGAGGAACGTCTGAAGGCGATCCTGAAAGAGATCGAGGCAGCCGCCGGCGAGATCGTGCTGTTCATCGACGAGTTGCACACGCTTGTCGGCGCCGGCAAGACCGACGGCGCGATGGATGCCGCGAACCTGATCAAGCCTGCGCTGGCGCGGGGCGAGTTGCACTGCATCGGTGCGACCACGCTGGACGAATACCGCAAGTATATCGAAAAGGATGCGGCCCTGGCCCGGCGTTTCCAGCCGGTCATGATCGAAGAGCCGACGGTCGAGGACACGATCAGCATCCTGCGCGGCATCAAGGAGAAGTACGAGCTTCACCACGGCGTTCGCATCAGCGACGCGGCGCTGGTGGCGGCTGCGCAGCTGTCGAACCGCTATATCACCGACCGTTTCCTGCCCGACAAGGCGATCGATCTTGTCGATGAGGCAGCCAGCCGTCTGCGCATGGAGGTCGACAGCAAACCCGAGGAACTGGACCAGCTGGATCGCCAGATCCTGCAGCTGCAGATCGAGGCCGAGGCCCTGAAGAAAGAGGACGACGCGGCCAGCAAGGATCGCCTTGAACGACTGGAAAAGGATCTGTCGGATCTGCAGGAACGCAGTGCGGAAATGACTGCCCGCTGGCAGGCCGAACGCGACAAGCTGGAAGGGTCGCGCAGCCTGAAGGAACAGTTGGACCGCGCGCGGGCCGAGCTGGATCAGGCCAAGCGCGAGGGCAATCTGGCGCGTGCGGGCGAGTTGTCCTACGGCATCATCCCCGGTCTGGAAAAACAGCTGTCCCAAGCCGACGATGCCGACGATGACGGGCTGATGGTCGAAGAGGCTGTTCGGCCCGAACAGATCGCCGAGGTCGTCGAACGCTGGACCGGCATCCCGACCAGCAAGATGCTGGAGGGAGAGCGTGACAAGCTGCTGAAGATGGAAGAGGAAATCGGCCGTCGCGTGATCGGTCAGTCCGAAGCCGTCACCGCGGTCAGCAACGCCGTCCGTCGCGCCCGCGCGGGCCTGAACGACGAGAACCGGCCGCTTGGCAGCTTCTTGTTCCTTGGCCCCACCGGCGTCGGCAAGACCGAACTGACCAAGGCGCTGGCCGAATACATGTTCGACGACGATCAGGCGATGGTCCGCATCGACATGTCCGAGTTCATGGAAAAACATTCCGTGGCTCGGCTGATCGGGGCGCCTCCGGGCTATGTCGGGTATGATGAAGGCGGCGTGCTGACCGAGGCGGTGCGGCGCAGACCCTATCAGGTGATCCTGTTCGACGAGGTCGAAAAGGCCCATCCCGATGTCTTCAACGTGCTATTGCAGGTGTTGGACGATGGCGTTCTGACCGACGGTCAGGGCCGGACGGTGGATTTCAAGCAGACGCTGATCATCCTGACCTCGAACCTGGGGTCGCAGGCCTTGTCACACCTGCCGGAAGACGCCGATTCGACCGAAGCGCGGCATCAGGTGATGGAAGCGGTGCGGGCACATTTCCGCCCCGAATTCCTGAACCGGCTGGACGAGATCATCATCTTCCGCCGTCTCTCGCGAGAGAACATGGATGGCATCGTCGATATCCAGCTTCTGCGGCTTGAACAGCGGCTTGCGCAACGCAAGATCGCACTTGATCTGGACGGCGGCGCACGGAAGTGGCTGGCCGATCAGGGCTATGATCCGGTCTTCGGCGCGCGTCCGTTGAAGCGCGTGATCCAGCGCGCATTGCAGGATCCGCTGGCCGAACTGCTGCTGTCGGGCGACGTGCTGGACGGGCAGACGGTTCATATCGGTGCGAATGAGGACGGATTGATGGTCGGCAATCGCATCGGCAAGGCCGGTCACAAGCTGGGTGCGGTGGGCGAAGGGCCCAAGCCCGAAGCAACGCTGCACTGACGATCAGGCATTCCGTCGGACCGAGGCGGTTCACCCTGCGTGAACCGCCTCACCTGATGCGGGGCGAACGGGGGCGCGGGATCATCAGCCCCACCACCCGCACAAGCATCCGCAACGAGAATCGTTCTTCCGCCGCTTATTCCGAGATGAACTTGCTGCACATCTCGGCCTCCTGCCTGCACATCAGGGTCCATGCCGTCTGCATGTGTTCGGCCATGACGGCGCGTGCGCGGTCGGCGTCACCGGCCCGCAGCGCCTTGACCAGATCTTTCTGGTGGTCGCGTCCCCGCTGCCAAAGTTCAAGATTCGGTCGCGAATACAGCCGCCGATAGACCGTCAGGTCGGCCAGCAGGTTCACCATGAAATCTATCGCGAAACCCAGCAGGGGATTGCGGGCCTGTTCTGCAAGGATCGCATGAAATCGCAGCGAGGCGACATGTTGCTCGCGTTCTTCCTCGATGGTTCTGGCGGGATGCGAATACTCCGAGATATTGGCTTCAAGCGCCTGCAGGATATCTTCGTCAAGCTGTCCGGCCAGCGACGCCGACAGTTCGGGTTCAAGGGCAAGGCGCAGCTGATAGATGTCGCCGATCGTCAGATTCTTGAAATAGAAATAGTTACCCAGAAGCGCCTTGGCACGCTGGCGGCTGACCTCGTGGACAAAGCTGCCGCCGCCCGGTCCGGTTCGCGTCTTGATCAGCCCCTGAGCCTCGAGGATCCGCATCGCCTCTCGGATGGTGCCCTTGGCCATGCCGAAGCGCGCCATCAGGTCGGTCTCACCCGGCAGCCGGTCGCCCGCTTGAAGGCTCTGTTCCACGACCCAGTCCTTGATCGCTTCGGCGACTTGGACCGGGCGGCTGGTCTTTGGCTCAGCCTTCGCGCGCTTCAATCGGGTGGTGGCAGGCGGCAAATTGATCCTCTCCCATGGATTGCAGCACCGGCTCGATGGTCCGGCAATGCTCGGTCGCGCGGGGACAGCGGCCCGCGAAGGCGCAGCCGGGCGGCGGGTTCAACGGATCGGGAAGCTCGGTTCCCTTCTGTTCGGGCGCTGTCAGCGGACGGCCCACCACCGGCGCGCTGTCGGCCAGAAGCTTGGTATACGGATGCCGCGGCGATGCAAATATCTTCTCGGCCTTGCCCACCTCGACGACCGAACCGAAATACAGCACCATGATCCGGTCGCTGACCGCCTCGACCACCGCAAGATCGTGCGTGATGAACAGATAGGTCAGTCCGAATTCCGCCTTCAGCCTTGCCAGCAGGTTCAGCACCTGCGCCTGAACCGACACGTCCAGCGCCGAGACAGGTTCATCAAGGATGATGATCTGTGGATCCGCCGCCAGCGCGCGGGCGATGCCGATGCGCTGCGCCTGCCCGCCCGAGAATTCATGCGGGTATCGTTCCAGAAACTCCTCTCGCAGATTGACCGAATCAAAGATCTCGCGGATGCGCGCATCGCGTTCGGCCCTCGGCATCTTGTGAAGCCGCTTCAACGGCGACTCCATGATCTGCCGGATGTTTTTGCGGGGGTTCAGGCTGCTGTTCGGATCCTGGAACACATACTGGATCAGCTTGCCAAATTCGGCCGGATCGGCGTTGTCCAGCGCCTTTCCATTGATCTCGATGGTTCCCTCGGACGGCTCCAGCAGACCCACCAGCATGCGCGCCAGCGTGGACTTGCCGCATCCGGATTCACCCACCACACCAAGCGTTTCGCCGCTTTCCACCGAAAAGCTGACCGGACAGACCGCGCGGACACCGCCCTGAGACCGGCGAAACAGGGTTTTCTTCGTCGCGAATGTCTTGGCGAGGTTCTGTACCTTCAATGCGGTCATGATGCTGCGACCTCCAGCGTTTCTTCGGGATAGAGGCAGCGCACGGCACGCCTGCCGGCACGGTCCAGCCCCACGTCACCTTCGCGGCAGGTCGATTGCGCCTTGGGGCAACGGGGCGCAAACGCGCAACCGGGCGGCAGATCGTCCACCACCGGCGGCAGCCCGGGGATCGCCGCCAGCTTGCGTCGGCCTTGGCCCAGTTCGGGAACGCATTCGATCAGGCGCTTGCTATAGGGGTGCAGCGGATGCCGCAGCACGCTGTCGGTCGGCCCTTCCTCGACGATGCGACCGGCATACATCACCGCCATCCGGTCGCAAAGCTGTGCCACCACGCCGAAATCATGGGTGATGAAGATGATCGCCAGCCCGCGGTCGCGGCGCAGATCGTCCAGCAGGGACAAGATCTGTGCCTGCACCGTGACATCCAGCGCGGTCGTCGGTTCGTCCGCGATGATCACGTCGGGATCATTGGCCAGCGCCATCGCGATACCGACCCGCTGACGCATGCCGCCCGACATCTCGTGCGGGAAATCATCGACCCGGCTTTCGGCGTTAGGGATGCGCACATCCTTCAGCAACTGGATGGCGCGGCTGCGGGCGTCTGCACGGGACAGCTTGTGGTGCGAACGGATCGCCTCGGCCAGTTGATCGCCGATCTTGTACAGCGGATGCAGCGTGGAAAGCGGATCCTGGAAGATATAGGCGACACGGTCGCCGCGCTTCCGCCGCAAGGTTTCGTAGGATGCCCCGACCAGATCCTCGCCCTGAAACCGGACCGCGCCGCCGGTGATCACCCCAGGAGGCGATGCGACCAGCCCCATCACCGATAGCGCCGTGACCGATTTTCCGGACCCGGATTCGCCGATGATGCCCAGGCATTCGCCCGGCCTGACGGCCAATGACACGCCGCCAACCGCCTTGTAGATGCGCTTGCCGACATGGAACTGGGTTTCAAGCTGCTGAATGGCCAGAAGATCGTCGGTGGCGTCGGGAACCGGTTGCTTTCGGCTGACCAGGGTCGTGGGCAGCGGCCGCGACAGCGCACCCGACCGCAGGCGCGGGTCCAGCGCATCACGCACCCCGTCCCCCAGCAGGTTGATCGACATGACGATAAGAAAGATCATGATGCCGGGCACGATCGAGGTATGCGGGTGAGAGATCAGCGCCGAACGCGCCTCGCCCAGCATCGAGCCCAGATCGGCCTGCGGCGGCTGCGACCCCAGTCCCAGGAATGACAGGCCCGCCGTTTCAAGGATCATCCAGCCGACGGTCGTGGACATCGCGATGATGATGACCGGCAGGACATTGGGCAGCAGTTCGGTCACGATGATCCGCGTATGGCCCATCCCGGCAAGGCGCGCAGCGTCGATGAATTCACGTCCGGCAAGCCCCACCGTGATGCCGCGGATGTTTCGCGCGAAGAAGGGAATGTTGACGGCCGCCACCGCGATCAGCGCGTTCATAAGCCCCGGCCCAAGTGCCGCGACAATGGCCAGCGCCAACAGGATATAGGGAAAGGCCATCAGCATATCGACGCCGCGCATGAAGATATTGTCGATGCGACCGCCGAAATAGCCCGCCGTGATGCCGATCGCCGACCCGATGAAAGCCGCGATCACCGCCGCCGCAAACCCGACCGCCAAAGACAACCGCGTGCCCCACAGAAGCCGGCTTAGAAGATCGCGGCCCAGATGGTCGGTTCCCAGCAGGTGCCCGTCGGTGAAGGGCCGTTTGAACCGATCCGCGGTGGCCGTCACATCCGGATCGTGCAGTGGCAGAAACGGGGTCAGCAGAACCAGCAGGACGATGATGGACAGAACCACGGCCCCCATAGCCGCCAGCCGATTGCGAAACAGCAGTTTCAGGAACGCCATCATGTCTTGATCCTCGGATCCAGAAGGCTTTGCGCGACATCGACCGCGATGTTGAAGAAGACATAGCAGGCGGCGACGAAGACCACGCCGCCCTGAACCAGCAGAAGGTCTCGGGTCAGGATCGCGTCGACCAGCATCCTGCCGACGCCGGGCCACTGGAACACGATCTCGATATAGACGGCACCGGACAGCACGAACCCGGCCTGGATGCCTAGCACCGGGATGATCGACACCATCGCGGCGCGCAGTGCATGGCCCATGATGACCTTGCGTTCGCCGACTCCCTTGGCGCGCGCGGTGCGGATGTAGTCCTGCCGCAGGACTTCCAGCATGGCCGACCGCGACAAGCGTGCGATGACGCCGGTTGCCACCGCCGACAGTGCCAGTGCCGGCATGATCAGATGGCGGATCAGGTCGGTCAGATCGCCACCGCCATAGATTGCGTACATGCCCGAGACGGGAAACCACTTCAGGTTCACCGAAAACAGCAGGATCATCATCATCCCCAGAAAGAAGGACGGGACCGAAATCCCGATAAGCACGATGAAGGTGATCACCTTGTCGGCCAGCCCGTATTGCCGCGCCGCCGACACGACCCCGGCCAGCACGCCCAGGATCGAGCACAGGACCAGGCTGGTGCCGGCAAGGATCAGCGTGGCGTTGAAACGCTCCAGCACCTCGTCGATCACCGGACGGTTCAGCGAGAACGATCGCCCGAAATCACCCTGCAGCATGTTGCCAAGCCAGATGAAGTACCTCTGCACGACGGGCTTGTCCAAGCCCAGGTCGCGGTTCAGCTTCTCGACATTCTCGGGGGTCGCGTAGGATCCCAGAATGGCAGTGGCCGGATCACCCGGAATCAGCGACATGATCAGGAATACGATCACCGTGATGCCCAACAGCACCGGGATCGCAGAAACCAGCCTTCTTAGAATATAGCCGCCCATGTTTCCCCCCGGGTGCCTCTGTGCGTTTTGTCAGGAACGAGAACGTGGCGGAATCGCGCAAGGATTCCGGCGGGTTCCCGGACGCGCCAGATCGGGCGCGTCCGGGAACATGGTCTCAGTTCTTCACCACGCCCTGCAGGTTCAACAGGAACGACGGCTGCAGATCGAAGTTCTCGACCCGGTCGCTGGTCACGGCGTTCTGTTTCCAGTTTGCGACAAAGACCCAGGGCGCGTCTTCGTGAACGATCGCCTGCATCTCGCGGTAAAGCCGCGCGCGTTCTTCCTGATCGGTCGCGGTCCGCGCGCTTTCCAGCAATTCGTCGACTTTTTCGTTGCTGTAATAGCCCGAGTTGAAGCCGCCATTATCTGGCAGCGCCTCGGTGCGCAGCGTCAGATAGGGCAGCGTGTCAGGATCGTTCGTCATCCAGGCCATTTCGGCCATGTCGGCCTTGCCCTCGAGGCCCGGGTTCACCTCGCCGAGGAAGGTGTTCCATTCATAGGTCTCGATGGCGACATCGAAGCCGACGGCTTCAAGATCGGCCTGGATCGCCGTGCCCATCGGCACCGGGTCCAGCATGCCCGAACCACCCTCGGTGACATAGAAGGTAAGCTCGGTTCCCTCGGCCCCGGCTTCGGCAATCAGTTGCCGGGCCTTTTCAGGATCATGGGGATAGGACGCCAGTTCGTCGTTATAGGCCCATGCGAAGGCGGGCGGAGTGGGTCCGGCCGCAACCGTGGCCGTGCCCTCCAGCACGTCGTTCACGATCGCTTCCTTGTTGATCGCATAATTGGCGGCCTGACGCAGCTTCACATCGGCGAAGGGCCCTTCCTTGGTGTTCAGGATCAGAAACCACAGATGCGGGCCGGCCTGTTCATGGATGGTGTATTCGTCACCCTGGAACTGATTGATCGAGGTGGGCGGAACTTCCACCATCATGTCGATGCCGCCTGCCAGCATCTCGGCCACGCGGGTATTGGCGTCGGTAATCGGTCGGAACACGACAGCCTGCGCGCCCGCCGCCTCGCCCCAGTAATCGTCATAGCGGTCGATCACGACGCGTTCGTTCGATTTCCATTCGACGAACTTGAACGGGCCGGTGCCGACAGGGTTGCGACCGAAATCGGCGCCGTTCGCCTTGACCGCCTCGGGCGACACCAGCAGGCCGGTGGGATAGGCAAGGTTCGACAGGAACGGTGCATAGGGTTCGTTCAGCGTGAACCTGACAGTCAGATCGTCGATCGCCTCGGTCTTCTCGACGGCACCGAAGAAGAAGGCCAGCGGAAACGGGCCGGTATCGTGATAGGGGTGATCCTCGTCAAGCATACGGTCGAAATTGAACTTCACCGCTTCGGCGTTGAAGGGGGTTCCGTCATGGAACGTGACCCCGTCGCGCAAGGTGAAAGTATAGACAGTTCCGTCGTCAGAGATGTCCCAAGCCGTCGCCAAACCAGGCCCCGGCTGCAGGGTGCCATCCTCATAACGAGTCAGCCCTTCATAGACATTCACAAGAATTCGGAAGTCATTGACCGCCGTCACGGCCGCCGGGTCCAGCGATTTCGGTTCGGCGATCTGGCCGACGATCAGAACATCCGCGGGGGTCTGCGCCGTTGCGGGGTGCGGCTGGAGACCCAGCGTCAGGGCGGCGACGGCCGTCACCGCCAGCAGGCCCCGGCGGGTCCGGTTGATGAGTGTCATTGGAAGCTCCCTGTTGGTTTTATGTCTCATATTTATCACAATAAATTGCATCGGTCAATTTTTCATGATAAATCTTCAGGACAATGACGAAGATTGCATCATGACCTTTTCGATTCTTGCGCGCGATCCGCAGACGGGCGCGATCGGTGGTGCGGCGGCGACCGGCAGCTATTGCGTCGGGGGTTGGGTTCTTCGCGGCAGTCTGACCGCCGGGATAAGCGCCAGCCAGGGTGCCTCGACCTCGACGCTGTGGGGCGAAGATGTTCTGGCAGCCATGCAGCGCGGCCAATGCGCGGCCGAGGCCGTTGCCTGTGTGACCCGGTCCGATTCCGGCCGTGCCTTTAGACAATTGGCGGCGCTTGACCTACGCGGAAGCACCGGCGTCTTTACCGGCGCCCGGAACACCCCTGAAACCGGCAGCCGTGTGTTTGAAGGCGGCGTTACCGCCGGAAACATGCTGGCGCGGGCGGATGTTGTCGACACGCTGGCAAAAACGTTTCAGACAACACACGGGGCGTTCAGCCAACGTCTTCTGACCGCCCTGCGCGCCGCCCAGACGCGCGGCGGCGACCGGCGAGGGCTGTTCTCGGCCGCGCTGCTGGTCCTGCATCCCGACCACGCTCCGCTGACGCTGCGGGTGGATCATCACCCGACCGATCCGATCGGCGCGTTGACCGACCTGCACCGGCTTGCCACGACCGGCGACTATGCACGCTGGCTTGGCCATGTACCGGTCCTGAGCGACAAGGAGCGTGGATTAGACTGATCGGGGCGCCAGCGCGGCAAATCTGCTTGGCTGAACTTCGTGCATCTCGGCCTTCGGGCCGGGCGCGACCCGACTGACCTTGACCACGCAGCATCGCGCCTCGCTTGATCTTCTTACAGCACCGATGCGGCACGCCAGTCTATGTGCGCTCGGCCGCAGCCGTGGATCATCACCCTACTCCGCCGCGTCCGCGGCCAGAAAACCGCCCGACTGCCGCGTCCACAGCCGTGCGTAAAGCCCGCCCTGCGCAAGAAGCTGGGCGTGGCTGCCCTGTTCGACGATCCGGCCCGCATCCATGACGATCAGACGATCCATTGCCGCGATTGTGGACAGCCGGTGCGCAATGGCAATGACGGTCTTGCCCTGCATCAGCAGGTCCAGCCGGGACTGGATGGCGGCCTCGACCTCGCTGTCCAGAGCGCTTGTCGCCTCGTCCAGGATCAGAATCGGGGCATCCTTCAGGGCCACGCGGGCAATCGCGATGCGCTGACGCTGACCGCCCGACAGCTTGACGCCGCGCTCTCCGACATGTGCATCCAGGCCGTAGCGGCCGTAGCTATCGGACAATCCCGGCACAAAGCCATGCGCCTCGGCCATCCGCAGAGCGTCGGCGATCTCGTCCTCGGTCGCATCGGGCCTGCCGTAGGCGACATTGTCGCGAACGGAACGGTGCAGAAGCGAACTGTCCTGCGTCACCACCCCGATCGCGGCACGCAGACTGTCCTGCGTCACGCCCGCGATATCCTGACCGTCGATGGTGATCCGGCCGCCCTCGATATCGTGAAAACGCAGCAGCAGGTTCACCAGCGTCGATTTCCCCGCCCCCGACCGGCCGACCAGCCCGACCCGTTCGCCCGGCGCGACATGCAGCGTCAGATCGTCCAGAACCGCCAGCGGGCGCGCGCCGTCAGGCCCGGAATAGCGGAAGGTGACATGATCGAAACTGACCGCACCGGGGCCGGGTTGCAGGGCGCGCGCATCCGGCGCGTCCAACACCTGGCGCGGCAGCGCAAGACTGGCGATGCCGTCTCGGACCGTGCCGATATTCTCGAACAGCGAGGCGAATTCCCACATGATCCAGTGCGACATGTTGTTCAGGCGCAGCGCCAAGGGCACCGCGACGGCAACCGCGCCGACAGCCACCCGCCCCTCGGTCCACAGCCACAGCCCAAGCGCGGTTACCCCGCCGACCAGTGCAACATTCAACACATTCAGCGCCACATCCTGGATGGTGGACAACCGCATCTGCCGGTGGACGGTGTGCAGAAAGCCATCCATGCCGTCACGCATCCAGGCTTCTTCCCTGGTTGAATGCGAGAACAGCTTGACGGTCGCGATATTCGTATAGCTGTCAACGACCCTGCCCGTCATCTGCGACCGCGCGTCGGCCTGCGCCTGAGCCACCCGCCCCAGGCGCGGAACGATCTGCCACAGCATGATCGCATAGCCCGCCGCCCAGGCCGCGAAGGGCAGCGCAAGACGCCAATCCTGCGACCCGGCCAGCACCAGCGAACCGAGAAAATAGATCAGGACATAGCTGCCGACATCCATGATCTTCATCGCCACTTCGCGAACCGCCAGCGCGGTCTGCATCAGGCGCTGCGCGATCCTGCCCGCGAACTCGTCCTGGAAATAGCCGATCGACTGGCGCAGCAGATAGCGATGCGCCTGCCAGCGGATCCGCTGCGGGAAATTGCCCATCAGCGACTGGTGCAGGACCAGCGAGGCGAGAAGGTTCAGCGCGGGCAGGCCGATCAGCAGCACCACCGCCATCATCGTCAGCCGCGCGCCTTCCTGCTGCCAGAACACCTCGCGCGGGGTGTCGGCCAGCCGGTCGACCAGATCGCCCAGCCAGCCGAACAGCATCACCTCGATGACCGCGATCACGCCCGAAAACAGCGCCAGCGCCACAAGCCAAGGCAGCGCGCCATGGCTGTAATGCAGCAGGAACCGCCACAGTCCCCGCGGCGGCATGGCGGGTGTGTCGGACGGATAGGGATCGATGCGTCGTTCGAACCACGCGAACATGAGGCTTACCCGGAAAATACATGGGTGAGATTTGCAGAGGCCACTTGCTGGCCCGCAGACCGGGGCAAGTCAAGCCCGCCCGGCGGGGTTAGGCCGGTCCGGCTTGATCTTTGATGCGTGATGGAACGCGCCAGGCTTCGGCAGGGTTGGTCCGCCGAATGCCGCGCCCACCGCGCGGCAACGAAATCCGTCAAGGAGGACGACATGGCCATCAAGAATCTCAAGGACCTGTATCTGGACCAGTTGAAGGATCTGTATTCGGCCTGCAAGCAGTCCATGCCCATGGTGACCGAACTGGGCCGCGCCGCCAAGTCGCGGGAACTGTCCGAGGCGCTGATCGCCGGCAACCAGGGGATCGCGCGCGGCATGGAGGTGCTGTCCGAACTGTGCAATCGCCACGATGCCGACCCCACCGGAGAACATTGCCGCGGCATGGAAGGTCTGATCATCGAGGCGAAGAAACACGCCATCGAGGCCGAATATGCCGACGAGGACGCGCAGGATGCCGCGATCATCACGCAGTATCAGCGCATGATGCATTACGCGATCGCGGGTTATGGCTGCGTTCGCAGCTTTGCCAATCGTCTTGATCTGGACAGCGACGCGGCAGTCTTGCAGGAATGTCTGGACAAGACATGGGAAGGCGATCGCCACATGACGAAGATCGCGGAAGGCGGCGTCAACATGGCGGCCATGGACGGACGCTGACAGGCGGTCGGCGCCTGCACGAAAATCCTGATGCCGAACATCAGACCGGCCCCTTCGCATCGTCACTGCGAAGGGGCTTTTCCTTTTTCAGCGCATGAGGGTCGCCGTCACAGATGGCGCGTTTCGGGGGCCGATTGCCACCAGTTGTCGTTCGCACCATCGGCCCAATGGACGGGCGCCGCAATCAGTTCTGCCTCGCTGGCATCATCCAGTGCGCCGATGCAAACCTGCACGAAGCGCCCACCAAGTTCCGCCATTTCACCGTCCGTCCAAAGGCGCGTCCCGCAGCGGGCACAGAAATGGTGGTGCATGTCGATCCCGTCATCCTGCATGCGCGGTGTCTGGGCCAGGTCCTGCGCGCCGCGCATCAGGCGAAAGCCGTTCGGGTCGGGAAGGCGCATCTCCCAATAGCGCATCTTGCGGCAGAACCGGCAGTTGCAGCGCATCGTGCCATCTGCAAGATCTCCGTCGGCCTGAAACGCGACCGCGCCGCAAAAGCAGCTTCCGTGGTAGGTCTTCATTCCGCTGCCCCGCCGTGATGGACGGCCTCGATGTTATTGCCGTCGGGGTCCAGGACAAAGGCGCCATAATAGTCGGGATGGTATTCGGGGCGTAGCCCCGGCGCACCGTTGTCGCGCCCCCCCGCCGCCAGGGCGGCCCGGTGGAATTCGTCCACCGTCGCACGGTCGGGTGCGACAAACGCGACATGGGCCGACCCCGAGGCCGGCTTTCCGGTGCCGATCCAGAAGAATGGCTTGCCATCCTTTCCGAAACCCGTATGCGCGCCATGTCCACCGGTCATCTGTTCAGTCACATCCATCAGCACCAGAATGCCAAGCGGCGCCAGCGCGCGTTCGTAAAAGCCGCGCGCGGCTGACAGATCCGAAACTGCAAATCCGATATGGTCGATCATCTCAAAGCTCCTTGGGCCTGATGCTGCTATGATGGTTCGACCATGCTGACAATTCGCGTCAGCAATGACATGACCGACCCACAGTTGCGGGGCGGTCAAACGATGGATCAGGCGTGATCAGATGTTGCCTGCAGCCATTTCCCTCGCGATGTGGTCTGCCTGCCTGATTGCCAGCGCCACGATCGTCAGCGTCGGGTTTTCCGCGGCGCCCGTGGTGAACTGGCTTCCGTCGCTGACAAACAGGTTCGCGACATCATGCGCCCGCCCATTGCGGTCCACGACCCCGTCCTCGGGCTTTTCCGACATCCGGTTGGTGCCCAGATTGTGGGTCGAGGGATAGGGCGGCGTCGGCAGGGTCCGCGTCGCACCAACGGCGTCGTAGATCGCCACGCCCTGCTTGTAGGCATGGTTGCGCATGGCGATATCGTTGGGATGATCGTTGAAATTGACGTTCGCGACCTTCAGCCCAAAGCTGTCCTCGGCATCGGACAGGGTGACGCGGTTGTCGGCCTGTGGCATGTCCTCGCCCACGATCCACATGCCGGCCATGTTCTCATAGCTGTCCAGCGCCGTCGTGAATTCACGACCCCAGGCACCCGGATCAAGGAAAGCCGCCATGAAAGGCAGGCCCAGTGCCAGCGTCTCCAGTTCATAGCCGCCTACGAACCCGCGCGAGGGGTCGTGTTTGGCCTCATCGCGGATGATGCCTGCCATGGTCGTGCCGCGCCACATCCGCACCGGTCTTTCGAAGGTCGCATAAACCGATCCTGTGGTGTGTCGCATATAGTTCCGCCCGACCTGACCCGAGCTGTTCGCCAACCCGTCGGGAAACATAGACGAGGCAGAATTCAGCAGCAGGCGCGGGCTTTCAAAGCTGTTGCCGGCGACGCAGACAATGCGCGCCTTCTGCATCTGCAGATTGCCGTCCTTGTCGAAATATTCGACCCCCGTGACCTTGCCGCCATCGTCATGCAGAATGCGGGCGACATGGGCGTGGTCGCGCACCTCGAGGTTACCGGTCGCCTCGCCGCGCGGAATGTCGGTATAGGCCGAGGACCATTTCGCCCCCCATTTGCAGCCCTGAAAACAGAAGCCGGTCTGCTGGCACGACATCCGGTCGTCGTATTCGACGCTGTTGATCGCCATGTTCCCGGTGTGGACGTCCTGGTAACCCAGCGCCTTGGCCCCCTTTTCGAACACCAGATAGTTGTTGTTGCCCGGCAGGCGCGGACGCCCGCCGACGCCGGTCACGCCCAGCTTTGCCTCGGCCTTGTCGTACCATGGTGCCATCTCGGCGGCGTCCAGCGGCCAGTCCAGAAGGCTGGCACCCTCGACCTCGCCATAAGTCGTGCGCGCCTTCCACTCGTGATCCTGAAACCGCAGGCTGGCGCCGGCCCAGTGGATCGAGGTGCCGCCGACCGCCTTCACGATCCATGCCGGAAGCCCGGCAAAATCCTTTGCCACCCGCCAGTCGCCGCTGGTCGTGCGCGGATCGGTCCAAGCAAGCTGACCAAAGCTTTCCCATTCGTCGTTCACATAGTCCTCGGGCAGATAGCGTCCGCCCGCCTCCAGCGCGACCACCTTGACGCCCTTCTGCGCCAGCTCGTTGGCCAGCACGCCGCCGCCAGCGCCGGTTCCCACGATGACGACGACGCTGTCGTCGCCCAGTTCGAATTTCGCTGCCTCAGCCATGATCTTCCCCCCTCACAGCCAGTCGATGTCATCGAAGCCGCGATTGATGTAGCCGCCTTCGGAATAGGACTCACCTTGATAACCGAAAATCGGCCAGACTTCCTTCTGGTTATAGAGCCCGGTCACCAGCCCGCCCCGGACGGTCTGGAAGAATGGCGTGTCCTCGATCCGGCGCAGGATCGCGACCCGGTCGGCCTCCCACCCCGTCGAGAGATAGTCGTCAAAGCCCGCCTCCTTCGCGGCGGCGTCCAGCGCGGCGATCCCCTCGGCGACCGCCTGTCTCTGTTCCTCGCTGTCATAGGATTTGACCGCGATCGCATAGAACCGGTCGCCGACCTTGTCATGCGGATAGATGTCACGCGCCATCTGCAACAGCGTCGCCATTTCATGTTCGCTGACATTACTGACTTCGACCGCCCACGCGGCGTCGGGTGCGGCGATGAAGCCCGCGCCCGCCACCGCCAACGCACCTGCCGCCGCAGCGCGCGACAACAATGCACGCCGGGACAGCCCCTGCTTGCTAACTTGAGACATTTCCTTCCTCCTCCCTGGTCTTGCAACGCGCGGCGGACGCCCCTCCTCATCCGCCGCGCGCATCACTTGAAGCGGCCACCCCGCTTCAGAACCTCGATCTGATAGCCGTCCGGATCGGCGATAAAGAAAAAGCGCGCGATCAATTCCCCGCCCGGCGCAAAATCGACCAGCTTGCGTGGCGCGAACCCTTCGGCTTCCAGGCGCGCGTGCAGCGCATCCACATCCTCGACCGAGAAGGCGACATGGCCATAGCCGTCGCCCAGGTCATACGGTTCTGTCCGGCTTTTGTTGATCGTCAGTTCAAGCTCGGTCTCGCTTTCGTCGTTCGACAGATAGACCAGCGTGAAATCGTCGAAATCCAGCCGGTCGGCGACCTTCAGCCCGAAACAGCGCTGGTAGAAATCGACCGAACGCGCCTCGTCCAGAACCCGGATCATCGAATGGATGTATTTCGCCATGAAGGCCGCCTCCTTGATTGCCCGTCTTCCGGCAATTCTAGATGGCGGTGCGCGAGACCGGGTAGTAACGGCTTACTACAGGTGCGTTTTTCGCCTATTCGGCGGCGATGGCGGTGATCTGCTGATCCTCGCCCAGATGAATCGTGCAGGCGCAGCGCAGCAGCGAGGTGAAGTTCCGCGCCTCGCCATGCAGTTCCAGAACCTCGGCGTGAAGCTTGGAAATGAAGGCAGGCGTGCTGACGCCCTCGCGCGCGGCGATGTCATCGAGGATCCGCCAGAACGCCCGTTCCAGCCGGATCGAGGTCGATTGCCCGTTCAGCCGCAGGCGGCGGGTTTCGGATTCATAGCGGTCGGGGTCCTGCCCCGCGAAGATCTGGCACATCAGCTTGATCTCGGGTGATGATGGGTGCCCGATCTTGCGGCAGATCGCGGAACGCGTCAACGCCACCTTTGGTCAGGTATCGCACCATTCGGTGTCCTCTGGCTGGCTTGCCGAAAACCGCCCGCGCCAACGAAAAAGGGGCCGTCCTTCCGGACGGCCCCTCAGTCGCGATATCCTTGCGGATCACTCGATGATCTTGGAGACGACGCCAGCGCCGACGGTGCGGCCGCCTTCGCGGATGGCGAAGCGGAGGCCGTCTTCCATGGCGATCGGGGCGATCAGTTCGACGGTGAACTTCAGGTTGTCGCCC
>NZ_JAGHRA010000012.1 GCF_017744015.1 Paracoccus sp. R12_2 | reverse complement strand
ATGGCTCTGGTCCTACAACAATGAGCGCCCAAACATGGGCAACGGCGGGATGACACCCGCACAGAAACTGAGAATGGCCGCGTAAATTCTACGACCAAGCCCCCACAAAAATGGGGGGATTACCGCAGGTCGGCGACGGTGCCGGTCCATGACGGGCCGCCCGCCACCATCAGCATCGCCGCTCTGGACCGGACCGCACGTGAGATCACCCTCAAGGCCGGGGCAGCGAAGGCGCATCTTCTATCGGACCGCCTGACGCTCCACCCGGACTGGCCGCTCAACACCGGTGTCATCGCCGCTGCCCTGCGCGATGTAATTGCCGACCAATGCGGGCCGCGCCGATTCACGGCCGTCGACGATCTGTTGTCCCGCGCGGCGCCGCGACTGACGACCGGTGCGAAGCCTGACCTGCTGGATGGCGCTGATCCGGTCGCGGGCACGATTGCGGCCGTGGGCGCGATGGACGGCACCGTGCTGCCGATCCAGGGGCCGCCGGGCACCGGCAAGACCTATGTCACCGCGCGCGCGATCCTGTCTCTGGTGCGCAAGGGGCACCGCGTCGGCGTCGCATCGAACAGCCACGAGGCCATCAGGAATGTGCTGATGGGCTGTCTCGCCGCGCTGGAAGACGACGATCCGGACATCACTCTGGAAGACGCCGAATTGGCCCACAAGGTGAGCGGCGACGAGGATGGCTATCCCGAAGGCTTCACCGGCATCACGCGGGCCACGTCCAACGACGATCCTGCGTTGACGGAGGCCCATGTCGTTGGGGGCACCGCATTCTTCTTCTCGCGCCCGGAGTTCGAGCAGACCCTGGACTGGCTCTTCGTCGACGAGGCAGGACAGGTCGGTCTCGCCAACATGGTCGCCATGGGGCGTGCCGCGCGGAACATCGTGCTGGTCGGCGACCCGCGCCAGCTACCGCAGGTGATCCAGGGCGCGCATCCGGACCCCGCAAACCTCTCCTGCCTCGACTGGATGCTGGGCGATCACGCGACGGTGCCGCCGGACCGCGGCATCTTCCTGCCTGTCTCGCGACGAATGCATCCAGACGTCTGCCGTTTCATTTCCGATCAGGTCTATGAGGGACGGCTGACCAGCCACCCCGACACCGCGCGCCAGGCCGTGGCCGGGGCCGCGTTTCCCCCGGCGGGTGCGTTCTGGGTGCCGGTCCTGCATGAGGGCAATGCCCAGATCGCGCCAGAGGAAGTCGCGGCCATCCATTCTGCCGCTCATGAACTGCTGACGGGCGCTTGGACGGAGAAGGACGGCACGACGCGTCCCATGCGTCAGTCCGACATCATCGTGGTCGCGCCCTACAACGCACAGGTGAACGCCCTGCGCGAGGCGCTGCCCGAGGGCATTCGCGTCGGCACCGTGGACAAGTTCCAGGGACAGGAAGCGCCCGTCTGCCTGGTCTCGATGACAGCGTCATCGGCCGAGGAAACGCCGCGCGGCATGGACTTCCTGTTCTCCCTCAACCGGATCAACGTGGCGGTCTCGCGCGCAAAGGGGCTGGCGCTGGTCTTCGGCGCACCGCGTCTGCGCGAGGCGAAATGCGAGACGGTCGAGCAGATGCGGCTGGTGAACACGCTCTGTGCTCTGCCAGTATTCAAACAGAACGAAAGAGGAAGTGCATGAGCGAGAACGAGTGGTTTGTAATGCGTCCGCAGAAGGCTCAGGCCTATGGCCGCCCCGAGGCCGGTGGCTTCCTTGTCCGCAAGGGCTCGACGGCGATGCGGGAGGGCTCCCCTCGTGTGAAGCGGGACCGCGAGGAGCGTGACCGTCTAGTTCGGCAGGCAGTCCTCGTCCCGGACAGTGACCCTGACTTGTATCGTTTTTCGCGCGATCACCTCTTCGGCAGCTCCAGTGTGGCCGGGGGCATCGTCAAGGATGGCAATTGCAGCGGCCCCCAAAGCTGGCGCAGGCTCAGTGATCACAAGACGATCAAGGACGTCCTAGGGTGAGTAACGTCGGAACCAACACCAGCGTCTCGGGCTCTAAATCAGATGTAGTTGTAGGCAGCGTGGCCGAGATCGAATACGTCAAGTCGCTTGCGGCGCGGAAGATCCGCGGTTTCAGAGGGACAATTGATGAACGGGGTGAATATCTTGACGAGGTATACCAAAGCAACGCGAGGCTCACCGCGAATATTGCTTCCGACTACCGTGACCGGTTTCTCATCGAGCTGATCCAGAACGCCTACGACGCCCATCCAGTGGGGACCCGGGATGGTCAGATAAATGTCATTCTCGATATGCGAGAAGGCGAGTTTGGCACTCTCTTTGTCGCAAACAAGGGGCGGCCCTTCGCCGAAGGGAATGTTAAAGACCTCTGTGACATTGGGCTTTCGCGGAAGCCCTTGGGCGAGTCGATCGGCAACAAGGGCCTCGGTTTCCGCAGTGTGGTGCAGATCACGGACGCACCCTCCGTCTATTCACAGTCTTTAGCGACAGCGTCAGAGAGCCATTTTTCAGGATTCTGTTTCAGGTTTGCGGGGCCTGACGACTATGCGGAGCTGATTGACGATCGCAGACATCTTCAACTCGCTAGTCGCGATCTTCCGATATTCCACATCCCCATCTGGATCGACGAGCAAACTCGATCGATTCGTGACTTTGCCGAAGAAGGCTTCTCCACCGTCATTCAGTTACCGTTGCGCGATGCAGTGGCCACGGAGTCGGTACGGCGGCAAATCATTGATCTGCACGACCAAAAGGTTCCGATGTTGCTCTTCCTGGAGCGCGCGTCTTCGCTAGCCGTTCGCATCGTGGCCGAGGCCGGGCAAGTAGAGACCGAATTGGCTTTTACCCGATCGGAAGACGTCTACAACGTGGCAGGCTTGCAACTTGCGCGCGTTGACTTAGGAGGCGCGGGAACGTTCTTCATGGCGCGGCGGCTTGTAGCCGAGTCCAAGATGAAGGACGCCATCGAGAAGGGGATCGCCCGCAAGGAATTGAACGAACACTGGGAGAGGTGGGCAGGCGATGGAGAAGTGGCGGTCGCAGTTCGTCTCGACGCCGTCGTCCAGACACCACGGCTCTACACCTTTTTGCCGATGGGCGAACAAGCTAACGCCCCGTTCGCTGGCCATCTTCATGGCAGCTTCTTCCCCTCGTCCAACCGAAAGCATCTGAACGCCCGCATCAAGCTAAACGCCCTTTTGCTGACGGAGGCTACATCTCTTGCCGCTGAGGCGATTGATCATTTAGTCAATTTTCCTTCAGGCAAGACAGCCGAGTGGCTGACAAGTAAGGAGCGCGCGACCGCAGTTGTCGATCTGCTGTGCTGGGCTCAGGTAGGAAGCCTGGAAACTGATGAGGACCTTCCAGCAAAGGTGGCCGACCGTCTCACCGTGCTTTTTGGTGTTGATGACTTCCAGGACGCTCCTCTCGTGCCTTGTCTGGCACCTAGGACGGAAGAGCATCTGCTGACGTGGCAACCGCCAACATCTGCACGTCGATGGCCGGAAGGACACGAGGTATTCTCGGCAGAGGTCGCCGCGGAAGCTGCGGACCGCATCAAGTTTCGACCGATATGGGATCAACTGGCTGACCGGCTGGAGCAGCTTGACAGATACCTTGCGGAACATGCGGACAGCTACCCAGGGCTCCCCAAAGCTGATGAGCGCGCGCGCCTTGTGAGCATCGTTGCAAAGACTATCAGCTCTGAGCGCAAGCCGACAAAGTCCAAGTGGCTGCAATACTATTCTGAACTCCCCACCTTCATGGGCAAGGACGGCAGGCACTTGGCAGGGTCGCCGGCACTCTTGGGTGACGATGGTGAGCTCCACGCAGCAATGGCGAGCGAACCCCGTCAAGCTGCCAGCGACCAGACAACTCGCCGTCGCCGCACACCCCAAACAGCGGTATTTTCGCCGCCCGATCCGCGTAGGGTCGATGGTGAGGATGACCTAGATGTTGAGCCGCCCAAGAAACTTTCGCGACGTTTCGCGTTTCTCTCACCGACATTGCCATGGCACGGAGAGCTGGCCCCTACGCGTAGCTATCTAGAGCAGCACAGACTCGTCGAGGAATTTGATCGCGACGCGATCCTGGCGCACCTCTCCCGAACTCTCCAGCGTGAGCGTAATAAGGAGGTACTTAAAGGCGGCCTGAGATGGGCATTTCAACTCTGGAGGCAACCAAGGGCTTACGGCCGTGCCTTTCGGATGCAATCTCAGCATCGTTTCAGTGTGCCAACATTGGATGGAAATTATATCCCAGCAGGGGAGGCGATCTTCTCTGCCGGCTGGCCAAAAGAAACTGCGGGTGAGCTATTACAGTCATTCTTGGACACTGCCCCGCAGGGGCTTCCCGATATTGAAAGATTGGCACATCGCCGATTGGCTGCGCCTGACCATCCTGCATTTCGAGGACGTTGGATCGACGACTGGGTTCAGTTTTTGGCGGAGCTTGGTGTTGCCTCCGGATTAAAACCGGAAATCAGAAGCGCCAAGAAAACAAACTTCCCCGCACACGAAGTCTCAAATTTTTCCTTTTTGGAAAACTACGGTATCCCAAAAGAATTCGGAAGTCAGTGGAGCGAAGCGATTGCGTCGCTGAACCCGTCTCTTCTTCATCTTCCGTCCGGCACGACTTACGTGATTAATGGCGACCTGTCTTGGCTCCCAGGTCAAGCGGATGTTGAAGCCTTTTCGCCGAAGTGCGCAGCTTGTTACGCAATGCTTGTCCTAAGATGGCTTTCTGAGACTTCTAATTTTCCGTCAGAGGTTGAGGTTCACCACCACTTTACCAGATGGGCAGATCGGAGGGATTGGCCGTCACCGGCAATGGCATTTCTAGTCTCAGCGAAATGGTTTCCAATCGAGGATCCAGGACCTTCTGGCGCAGAGCCAGTCGTTGTGCGACCATCCGAGGTATGGATGTTCGATGGTGGCAGCGAACGCTTCGTGCCATTTCTTCGGCGACCAGTCGTTTCAATCCGACGTCAACTGGAACGGGCATCCGAACGGCTAATCCAAAATCTCAAAGTCCACGCAGGGCTGCGCATCTTCAATGATCCTGCGGTCCTGCCGGCCCAGTTGGAGTTCCTTGCACAGCAATATGTTGGCGAGGGATTTGACAGATTTTTTGAACGCCATCTCGTCAATTTATACAATCGGAGTTGGTTGCTACTTGCCAACGAAGCCACCGATCTCGATCGGAAGGCAGCCCCATCGCGTATCCTGGCGAAAAGAGGGCAAGCTCTACACCTTGTCACGATACCTCAGCAGGCCGGTGAAGAGGGTGAAGTCGTTTATGTTTGTGATACTGAGCGTGAGGGGGATGTCAGCCTGCTCGAAGCCAGTGGAAGGCTATTTTTCGATCTGAAAGAAGGGGAGCCCAAACGCATAGGCCAGCTGTTGGAAGCGCTCTATGGCAATGCGGTGAGGCGGCTTTCGAACGTAGAATATTCGCTCCTCGCAGACGGCCGCGATATTGAACTGAGCGATGTAACGCCTCTCCTAACGATATGCCCTCAGCTGCGAGCGATGCTGGCGATCGCGATGGAGGCGCTAAACGGCACAGAGGCACAGCGTCTTCCGTCTGACCGCACCCTTGTTCTGGCACGACTTGAGAGACTGCTGGCAAAAAAAGCCGGCAAGCTAAGCTTCAACATCGACGGCATTGACGTGTCTGCTGACGAAGACACAAGCGCTTTCCACTTCCGGCTTTCAAGTGGTGAATCGGTGGTTGTGGTTGGAGCTGGAGGCGACTGGTCTTGGGATGTCTTGGATCGCTGCATGCCTGCGATAGCCGAGGCAGTAGGTTATCGATCTCTCGCGCCACACATGAGGTTGTTGGTGGCCCATGTCCGGAACCTAGGAACCCTTCGAGAAGCGGTGTCGGCGCCGTTCGATGATCTGAAGCGTTTCGCGAGTGTCTTGCAGCTGTCTCATACTGCAGCCGAGGCCGCGCGTGCCACAATAAGTGCTGGTTTGGAGCGCGTGGCACCATGGATAAGAGCAGTGCTGCACCTGGTGGCAGGACCACAAGCACTTCAAGATTTCGACGAAGAGGGTGCCGATGTCCTTAAGGATGCACTTGCTCTCGAACTCGCGCTTTCGAAACTGCTGAATGAAAAGGCTGTCACTGCGGACAAGGTTGTAGAAGTGGCCCGGACCGCGCTTGGCCCTAAGGATTTCCGCGAGGGGCTCCGGCTCGATTTTGCTGAATTCAATTCGAGCTTGATAGCGCTCGGGATGGAACCAGAAGCGTACCCTGACACCCACAGATCGCGCCTCGAAAACTTCATCCGTGTGAAGGAGGTAGAGATAACGGATTGTCTTCGCACGACTTCTGCGATGCGTCTGAAAAACATGGAACCAGCAGAGACCTATGGCGAACTCCGGGGGAGCTTTAGAAGCCTGGTGCCGGATCCTAAATGGCTGCTGGAGTTCGAAGAGCCGCCGCAACATGCTCTCGCAGCACTTGTGAACTCATGGCTTGCGGAACATGAGGCGCCGCCACTTGGTAATGCTGCCAAGAACCTTTCTCCTCTGTCCGAAGTACGCACGCACAATCACAAGTTTGTTCGAGAATTTATACTAGAGGCTGCGCCTATCGTGCGCGCATGGTGCGCGAAGAACGAGCCGGACGGATCTACACCCGCTTTGCTTGCGGATGATGAGGGTAATCATGTTCGCAAGCACCTCGACGACGTTGGTGTCCTGGATTTCCAGCCGTTGGACCAAAATGCGCTGTTGAGATGGCTCCATGTGCTTGAACTTTGGCCAACCGCGATGCCGCTCGCACTCGATCTCGAGGGGCTGGGACTCTCTGAGGGAGACCTGTCGACGGAGAGCGTACGAGCTCGCGAGGCCAATGAGGAGCGGAAGAGAGAAGCGCGCTCCGTCCCTTTCAACGGTCGTTTTATCGACCCAATCGGCGCCGACCTGTTTCAGATATCAGAAGAACTTGGTCGGACGCTTTCGACAAAAGTGTTGGGGAGGTCGCTCGGAACAATAACCGATCTTGCAGAACCCAACGGGTCCCCGACATCCAAGCCAAAAGAAGCAGGCGACCGCTCCCCCAAAGGCCGCAGACCGCGAGTTCCGGAAGAGAAAACGGAACTCATCGGTCGGCTTGGCGAGGTGACGATCTACCATTGGCTTAGGAAAATTCTACCCAATCAAGATATTGATGCGGCGTGGCGCTCAGAAAATGGCGAACTGATCACCGGCCGCAAGGGTCGAGACGGGTTGGGATACGATTTCGAGGTAAGCTACCGCAACCAGATCTGGCAGATCGAAGTAAAGGCTAGTCTTGACGATCCTCAGTCGTTTGAGATGGGCGAAACTGAGGTAGCAGCTGCACGAGCCGCAGCACGACCACGAAGCGGCGTCCAGTATAAGATTGCCTACGTCAGCTACGTCTCTGAACCCGCGCGAGCGATGATCGAAATGCTTCCAAACCCTATGTCTGAAGACGGGGCGCGTGTCTTAGAACTCCGCGGCGAGGGCATTCGATACGGCTTTCGTCGCAGCAAATCATGAGGGGCGGCACACCACTTCTCGTCCTGGAGAAGGTTGGATATCAGGCCCATCCCCTCCGCCACCACAAAATTCCTACACCAGCAATCATTGGGCGCGACACATCGTCGCTCTGCAGAATGTGAACCGCGATCTGCACAGGTTCAAAGCCACTTTTCGGCCTGGCTATGGGTGCATCATCGTGAACCGCGCCGTCTCAGAGTGGACCGGCGTGAGCCCGGAAACGGCGGTTCCGTCGCGCTTCCGGGTGGGGGCAATCAACCGAGCGGGCATCTGCTGTGACGATTGTGAGCGAAGACAACCATGTGATACCGACGATCTGCGTAAGCGTTCGCTGCGGACCACCGGCTGTTCAGTTTGGCGGCTCGAAGTTCCACGGCAGCAGGTCGTCGATGTCGCTTTGCGGGTGGCCGTTGGCGATCGCCGTGAGGGTGGCCTTGAGGTAGGCGAAGGGCTCGACGCCGTTTATCTTGCAGGTTCCGATCAGCGACGCGATGCGACCCCAGGCGACGCCGCCTTCGTCATGGCCGGCGAAGAGCGCGTTCTTGCGATTGAGGGCGATGGGGCGGATCAGGTTCTCGACCCTGTTGGAGTCGATTTCCACGCGTCCATCGGTCAGGAAGGTTTGCAGCCCATCCCAGTGGTTATGGATGTAGGTCAGCTTTTCGCCTAGCCGGGATTTGCTGGATATCTTGCGGCGTTGTGCCTGAAGCCAGTCGCCAAAGGCAGCGACCAGCGGCGCGGTGCGGGCCTGGCGGGCGGACAGACGCTGGCCGGGCGATCACCATGCGGGTGGGCTTCTCTCGCCAGGCTGCATTTGTCACTTTCGCGTCGATGCAGGCGGCGTTCCAAGGCCCTTGGGTGATCGCAACGATCTCGGCCTCCGACGCCGAAAGGTCCTGTGCGAAATTCTGGCGCACCCCTTCCTCCGACAGGGTCAAATAGCCGCCGTCGTCCTTTCGCAGATACGGCGCATAGGGGGCCGGCGGCAAATCGGCGGTCATGCTGGCAATCGACTGGCCGGCGTCCGGAACGAAGGCCGCCACGTAGACCAGCGAATTGACCTTGGGGTTGTTACCGGCTTCGGTAATGACCACGCCAGCCCAGCTATGGCCGACCAGCACGACCGGTCCGTCCACCTGATCAATGGCCCTGCGTGTTGCGTCCACATCAGCCTCCAGTGACGAAAGTGGGTTCTGCACGGAGACGACGTCAAGGCCCTTTTCACGTAGAAGCGGGATCACCTTCGACCAGCTTGATCCGTCCGCGAATGCCCCGTGCACCAGCACGACCGTCGGTGTGTCGGTCTGGGCCCAGGCGACAGAGCTTGTGGACATCAGTGCAGCAAGCGCGAGGCTGGAGAACTGTTTTTTCATCTTGGACTTCCTTTCAAGGATGAAATCCGGACCGTTCCGGACCGGAAAGGGAGCATAAAGACCCGACAACCGCTCACTAGGCCGGGGCTTTGATGCTGACTCGAAGGATAGTGGGGTGGGGTGAAGCAAGCCCGTTATCATCGGTTAGCCTGCATGATCGCTTGCGATGGCATGGCTTGCAGGCACGACGGAAAACGAACCTGCGCCCATCTGCCTCCAACCGAGTCCCTGGTGATCGAGAGAACCGATGAGAGCTCGAACTGGAGGTCCGCAATGCAGACATGTTAGGACGGTTTGCGTCTCGTGCGTAGCTGTCTACTTCCGCCAGTGCGGCGTGGCCCTGACTTCTGGCGAAGTCTTCAAAAAGCGAACCGGCAAGTGCCTGATCATACGTCCCGGCAAAGCCGGTTCGCTTGACAGCGTCCTGACGAAATGCTTAAGCTGAACCATACTAAAGAATGTGACCTTTATGATGGCTGAGGAAGGGTCTTTTGGCCAAGAAGCCAAGTCATATATCCGTTCAGCAAGATCTTCCTCGCGACGGGGTTGCTTTGCAGAATGCTGAGACTGTTGGCCCTGCGGTTGCAGCGCGCGGCATGGCGGGTGGTGTGGGCTTGGGGGCAAGTGCCGTCGGCATGGGGCTTGCGGCGCAAAGTGTCGGGCAAGATTTCACGATTGATCTTGCTGCCAGCCTGAAGGTCGTCGGCGAGGACGCCACCCAAGCGGACAATCAAGCGCCAGAAAGCAGCGATCAGCCTGGCACGGATACATTGGCCGCTCAGGACACGGGCCCGGCGGCGATGGATATAGCCGGGTCGGCAAATCCGGATCTCGATGTTCTTCCTCAGGATTCAGCGGAAGCGCCCAACATTGCCACACCGGCCTTCGCACCGCCCCTTTCTGGCCGCGAGCATCAAGGTGCCGGCGATCAGCAGATTACAACCGCGCGAAACACAGTCCCCGACCAGAACGACGCATCATCGCCGTTCCGAAGCGCGGCAGCCGACGAAGCCGCCTCGCCAGAATTCGTTCAAACGATTGAAGGCATATCCGAGATCGATCGGACCCCGCCGTCACAGCCCGAAGACATCAAGACCCGCAATGAGAATATCGGAAACGTCGCGCCGGAGAACGGCGATGGCTCCGATGTGGAAACAGCGACTGACGGAACAACCGGCGTGGTCGAAGCGGTCCTTGATCCGGTTCTCGGGTCTGTCGGCGACCTGACGGACGGTCTGTTGGGACAGGACGGGCTGGTTGGCGGCGTGCTGGATCCGGTTCTGGGCGAGGACGGCGTGGTCGAAGCGGTCCTTGATCCGGTTCTCGGCCCCGTCGGCGATCTGACGGACGACCTGTTGGGACAGGACGGGCTGGTTGGCGGCGTGCTGGATCCGGTTCTGGGCGAAGACGGCGTGGTTGAAGCGGTCCTTGATCCGGTTCTCGGGTCTGTCGGCGACCTGACGGACGGGCTGTTGGGACAGGACGGGCTGGTTGGCGGCGTGCTGGATCCGGTTCTGGGCGAGGACAGCGTGGTCGAAGCGGTCCTTGATCCGGTTCTCGGCCCCGTCGGCGATCTGACGGACGACCTGTTGGGACAAGGCGGGCTGCTTGGCGGCATGCTGGATCCGGCCCTAGGCGATGACGGGCTGGTCGACAGTGTCCTCGACCCGGTTCTGGGCGAGGACGGCGTGGTCGAAGCGGTCCTTGATCCGGTTCTCGGCCCCGTCGGCGGTGTGACGGACGGCCTGTTGGGACAAGGCGGGCTGCTTGGCGGCATTTTCAATCCGGCACCTGCACAAGACGGACCCACAAATCAGGCGCCCTCGCCCATACTTGGCGAAAACAGGCCTTCGAACGACGTGACAGGTCCTCTTGTCGAGGACGCGTCTATCGCGCGCACGGCACCTGCCGGTCAGGCGCTTCTGGAACCCGCCCTGGGTGACAACGGCATTCTGCCCGGCCTGATCGGTTCGGCAGGCGAGACGGTCGAGGCCGCGACGGATTCATTGTCCGGCGAACGTGGTCTTCCGGACGAGCAAACCGGTGGTCAACCGGGCGAGGGACGAAGCAGCGATGAGATGCCTCGCAGCGGTGTTTCCGATGCCGCCAAGGGTGACGATGGCGATCAGGAAGGCCTGACGGGTGCAGCTGACGCCGACCCAGTCGACCAGATATCCGCCACCACATCGGACGACCCGACAGAGGCCTTGCCTTCGGACGATGATGGCTTTCTCTCAGGTCTTCTGGCCGATCGGCCCTTTGCGGCAACCGGCCAGGGCGGCTCTTCCACGGATCTGGATCAATCGTTCTCGCGCATCTTCGAGGATCTGCTATCCGACGACGCGCCCGGCGGGTCCGGCACGGATCGCCTGGCCGCTGTCGAGGATCCGGTCGAAGACCTTCTTGACGGCCTTGGGCTGACTGGCGCATTGACGGGTGTGGTCGCCGAGGACGCTTCCGCCGGCGCGGCGGATTTCGATGCCGAGATCGACGACCTGCTGAACGAGATCATCGACAGCGGTGACCGGGCGAATGCGGGAATCACCGTGTCGTTCGACGAACTGCTGGATCTTGTCGATGAGAACCCGGTCGGAGGGGATCTGTTCGCCGAAGAAACCGATGTGGACCGCGCCTTGGCCACCATGTTCGGCGGTGACGCGGCGGATGCCGAGGCTGCTGGCTCGTTGATGATCGACGTTGCGGATACACCAGATGCCGCAGCAGCAGATGACGAACCCAAGTGATTCCGCCGTCGTCCGCAGTCAGCCCTATTGTCAGAGTCTAAGGTTCAGGACCCTTTCGTGGCGTGTTCATGGCCTGAACCGAGCGACGAATTCCGCAGCGCGACGGAAATCATGGGAGCCTGCAGCTAACGCATCGCGCAGTTCCGCCTGCTTTGGCGCAGGCACAAGCAAGTCGAGCAGATGACGCGTGCTTGCCTTGGCCGAACCCTTCGGCCGACGTGCGATTGTTGTTTGTCCCGCACGGTGCCGGGCATCACGCGGCCTCTTGGTCACCGTCGGTGCCATTCTGCACCCGTGTCAGCGCCTCGTTCACCGTGGCGGTATGGTGAACCAGGGGACGCCGCAGGCCATGGGTCACGAACACCCGCTGGATGTCGCGGCTGGCGCCGGTGAGCCACAACGCGACCCCCTGCTTCTGCGCCTTGTGCGCGAGCCCTTCGATCATGTTGGCGCCGGTCGAGTCAAGGAATGGAACGGCGGAAAAATCGACGATCAGCGCCTTGTGCGTGTCCTGGATGCGGTCGAGCACCGATCCGATCGAGGCCGTCGCGCCGAAAAACAGTGCACCGGTAATCCTGTAGATGACGACGTCGGGGTTCGCGGCCTGTTCCTCGTGGTACTCGCCGCGCGGGTGGACGCTGTCGGCCTCGTCGCGACCGACAAAGGCGCCGTCCGTCGCAATCTCGGTCATGCGACTCATGCGGTGAATGAAGAGCACCGAGCCGAGGGCGAAGCCGACCACGATGGCCTCGGTCAGGTTCCGAAATATGGTCAGGAAGAACGTCGCGCCGAGGACTGTCGCCTCGCCCCAGCCAGAGCGGATCAGGATCGCAATGGCCGGTTTTTCGATCATGTTCCAGGCCACGACCGCCAGAACCCCGGCAAGCGCCGCCAATGGGATGTAGGAAGCAAGCGGTGCCGCGACGAGCATGAACAGCAAGAGAAACAGGGCATGCAGCATGCCCGCCACCGGGCCATGCGCCCCGGCGCGGACATTGGTCGCGGTCCGCGCGATGGTGCCGGTCACGCAGAAGCCGCCGAACAGCGACGACCCGATATTGGCCGCGCCCTGCGCCACCAGTTCGCAGTTCGAGCGGTGGCGGCGGCCGGTCATGCCATCGGCGACGACCGCGGACAGCAGCGATTCGATGGCCCCCAGCAGGGTGAAGGAGATGGCGGCCGGCAGGACCGCGAGAATGGCTTCCATCGAGAGAGACGGCAGGGTGGGCTGAGGGAGCGACGATGGGATCCCGCCGAATTTCGTGCCGATCGTCTGCACCGGCAAGGACAGGAACATGGTCGCGACCGCGGCAAGGGCGACGGCGATCAGCATGCCCGGCCAGTGCGGACGCCAACGCCGCAGCCCAAGGATGACCGCGACAGTTGCCACGGAAACGACAAGGGCCGCTGGCGTCAGGCTGTCCCGAGCCTGCCAGAGCGCGGGGATCTTTTCCAGCAGCTCGCCCGGTTCATCGGTCAGCGTCAGGCCGAACAATTCCTTGACCTGACTGGCGAAGATGATGACTGCAACCCCCGCCGTGAACCCCACCGTGACAGGAAAGGGAATGAACTTGATGAAGGTGCCGAGGCGCAGGAACCCCAAGACCGCAAGCATCAGCCCCGAAAGGAACGTCGCGAGGATCAGCCCCTGCATCCCATGCTGGGTCACGGTGGCGGCGACGAGCACGATGAAGGCTCCGGCCGGCCCGCCGATCTGAAAGCGCGATCCGCCCAGCAGCGACACAAGGAAACCGCCGACGATGGCCGTATACAACCCCTGCGCCGGGGTCGCACCGGACGCGATGGCGATTGCCATCGAAAGCGGCAACGCGACGATTGCAACGGTCAAGCCGGCGATGGCATCCGCGCGCAGCTGCGTCATCCCATAACCCTCGCGCAGGACGGTGATCAGTTTGGGGGTGAAGAGCTCGGCGAAACTCGGATCGTCGATATGTCCGGTGGTCTGGTCTTTCATCTGTGGCCGCACCTTTGGGAAGGAAGCGGCGGGATCGTCGGCCTGGTGTCGGCGGTCGCCGTCGCGTGTTGAGGATCAGTGTCTTGACGGGGGCACCCTCAGTCGCACGCCACGTCCGCCCACCGTGCTGACGGCGCCTTCGCCAATCAGTTCAACACCGGCAAGTTCAAGGGCCGCGACAACCTTGGTCAGACTGTCGACGACGCCGCGCACGTTGCCGTGGCTGGCCTCCATGCGCTGAATCGTCGGGACGGAAAGTCCCGCCAATTCAGCCAAGGTCTTCTGGTCGATGCCAAGAAGGGTACGCGCGGCGCGCATCTGAGGTCCGGTAATCATGAAGCACATTCAGAATGGGATAAGCGTTATACTATTTATGCATAATGATATGTCAAATATCATCTAGCTTGGCTTAAAGTATTTAAGGTGAACGCGTGCGCGATGGCGAAGGTTTGCAAAGCGCTTCAGAGTGGGCCTTTGTATTTCGATGCCGATAGGCAGTGAAGTCCAAGGTTTGTGCCTGCTGGACGCGCGACATCCAGCGGCGGCAAACCTGACAAGAAGGAACGCTCGTGCTAGTTGCTGCGAACACTATGACCGGCGGTCGAGCACGCAACGATCGCATCCAGAGCGCTCATGCTGGAGCGGCTGCAGCGCGGGGTCACCCGAGACCAGGGCCATCATCATGCGTGGCGACAATACTGCCGGATTCATCGCTCGCGTATAAGCCGCCAGCCCCCGAAAGCCACCGTCTGGACCGCACCGCCACACGGATCAGCACCGCCATCTGCTCGGACAATGATCCAGAAAGCCGATCATGCACGAGATTTGAAGCCGGCCCACCTCATGGGACCGGACCATTCCAGGCGCGAGGTGGCGGCATCTGGTCGATGCAAACAGATCCTTGTAGGCCTCGCGCAGAGCATTTTTTGTACCTTGCCCATGGTGTTGCGCGGCAGACTGTCGACCACCACCAGCCGGCGCGGATGCTTGAAGCGCGCGAGCGGCCCCTTGACCGTCTCCATGATCGCATCGGTGTCAGGGCCCTGCCCGTCTTGCGCCACCAGAATGCCCAGTACGGTTTCACCGAAATCGGGATGCGCCACACCGATAACGGCGCTTTCCAGCACGCCGGGCTGCTCGTCCAGCACCAGTTCGATTTCCTTGGGGTAGATGTTGTAGCCGCCAGAAATGATCATGTCCTTGCCCCGACCGACGATGCTGACATAGCCGTCGGCATCGGTCTGGCCCAAGTCGCCCGTGATGAAGAACCCGTCGTCACGCAGTTCGGCGGCGGTTTTTTCCGGCATCTGCCAGTACCCCTTGAATACATTCGGACCGCGCACTTCGATCACGCCGACCCCGCCCTGGGGCATGGTTTCTCCGGTGTCGGGGTGGGTGATCTTCAGTTCGCCCCCCCGGCAGCGGAAAGGTGCAGATATCCAGAGATCAACTCACCGGGCCGGCACACAGATTAGGTTTCGGACCGCTTGATGTCTTCTTTTGGACGTGATTCACGACCCGAGGAGCGTGGAAAAACAACGGGATATGCGCTTGCATGCCCGCCCGAGAGCAGCGCAAGACAAGCGGCTCAACCGCATCGAGTTCATGTTCGGCAGGCACAAGGATTGGCAGCGTGCGGCAAAGTTCTTCCGCTCAGCCATCGCCCCCGCTGCAGCTGTCATCCATTCGCCATAAGTCCAGACCTTGACTAATGATTAATTTGTCTGGGTCCGGTGGACAGTCAATCGGGTTTATGTAAACTTGATCGTGCAAAAGGGGCATCGGATAGAGATCTTGCGCGCATTCGTGACGCCAGCATATGCAAGAGAAGCGCTAAACTGCCGTCAAACACAGGCGGCCGCACGACCGATCGGTTCCTCGAGACATTCTGGCCGATCGAAGCGAGCCTCTGTTTCATTTGCCAATGCCATCGTGAAAGCAGTGCGACTTGATTGCCTGCTTGCAGCGATCCTTGTCACTACATTCTCGGCAGGGGCCTTGCAGGCGCAGACGCGCTTGGCCGACGCGGTGCTGGTCGCATCCGAGCGGGACCCGGGCATCACTGCGATGAGACAACAGGTAGCCCGCCGCGGAGTCGATATCGAGGCCGCAAGAGACGAGCGATATCCCCAATTCAGCCTGTCCGCCGATACCAGTTCGGTCGACGCGAATGGCGCCGGCATCACGCTGACCGTGTCGCAGGTCCTCTATGACTGGGGTCGCGTGGAAGGCATGATCGCAAGTGCCTCGCAACAGCGCGTCAAGGCCGTCTCGGACCTCAAGATGGCGATTGAGGAACTGACGCTGGACGTGTCGAACTATTACATCGACGTTGAGGTGCTGGACCTCAAGATCGCGCGAACCCAAGACTATCTCGATTTCGCCCAGCGTATATCGGCAAACGCCTCTGAGCGCGCCGAGGCGGGACTGGGCGACCGGGGCGAGGTTGCGCGTGCGGGCCTGGAAGTCGGGCGGACCCAGGACCGTCTGCAGCAGTTGCGCAGCGATCGCGGATTGGCCCTGGCCCAACTGCAATTCCTGATGGGCCGCGCTCCTGGTGGCGTGTCTGCGCCGCCGGACCTTGGCTTCACCAGTCTCTATGGCAGCGGTAACGCGATTTCTTCGGCGGTCCGCATGTCGCCGGATTTCGTCGGAGCCAGGGCCGAGGCCGTGGCAGCCGAGGCCGGGATCGGCGTCGCCAAGGCGAAGCGTCTGCCAACCATTCGCTTGCAGGCAGAGGCCCGGGGCGGGCTGAACGGCGGGCGCAGCCGCACGGCCGTCGGGCTGTCAGCGGGCGTCGATCTGAACTCCGGCGCGTTTCAGGGCCGCCAGATTCAGGCCGCCCGTCTGGACGCAGCGGCGGCTCGATCAAACATGGATGCCATCGGCAGGAACCTTGCGAATGCCGCGCGTACCGCGATGGAACGAATTCGCGTGCTGCGCGCAAGCGAAACGTCACAGCGAAACCAACTTGTGCAGGCCGACGCGGTTCTAGCCACTTACGAAGAACAGTTTATCGCCGGGCAGCGCGAGTTGATCGACCTTCTGACGACGGCGCGCGATCTTTATGACGCGCAGATGGATGCGATTGACACCTATGATGATCGCCGGCGGGCAGAATATCAGGCCGCCCGCGACCTGGGCGTTCTCGGAACGCTTATTCTTTCCCGGTCCCGGAGCGGTTGAGGATGAGCGATACAAGCGACCCCGATCAACCTCGCACCACCGACCACCTTGCTCTCGGTCTTGTCGAATTGTGCCGCGTTCATGGTGTCGCCGCGTCGCCCGAGCGTCTGACCGACGGCCTGCCCCGCGCCAACGGTGAACCGCTGCATGTGCGCGATACCGCGCTGGCGCTGAGGCGGGTGAACATGAGCTGCCGTGTCAGCTCCGAGCCCCTCACATCGCTTGGGGATCACATCCTGCCGGTGCTGCTTTTCCTGCGCGACGGTCGCACGGTTGTTCTGGAGTCCATAAGAAACGACCAGGCCAGCCTGCTGCTGCCAGAGGCCGCAGGCGGTCGCGACGTGTGGCCGATCCAGAAGCTGACGCAAGAACATGACGGGCGCATCCTGATCTCGAAGCCTCTCGACATCGTCTCCGACCGGCTTGACGATGCAGGAGACAATAAAAGGCACTGGATCTTGGGTCCCGTCCTGGACAACTGGGCCATCTATCGCGACGTGATCATCGCATCCTTCGTGGCGAATCTTCTGGCGATCGCGACCGCTCTGTTCTCGATGCAGGTCTATGACCGGGTCGTTCCGAACAAGGCCTTCGACACGTTGTGGATCCTTGCCAGCGGGGTTGGCATCGCGATCCTGCTTGAGGTCGCGCTGAGGATCATGCGTGCCTCGCTGATTGACGTTTCGGGACGCGATCTCGACCTTCGACTTTCAGCGCAGCTTTTCGACCGCGTGTCGAACCTGCGCTTGTCGCACCAGCCGAAATCGACCGGCGTCTTTGCCAACCAGGTCCGCGACTTCGCCACGGTGCGAGAGTTCTTTACATCGGGAACCGTCACCGCCTTGTGCGATATCCCGTTTGTCGCGATTTTCATTGGCGTTCTGGCCTTCCTGGGCGGCCCGCTGGCCTTGGTGACCCTGGCGGCGGTCGTGCTGACCGTCGTGCCGGGCCTTGTCCTGCAACGTCGCCTTGGCCGCGCGTCGCGGGAAAACATCCGCGAGGCGGCCGCATTGAACGGGCTGCTGCTGGAAACGGTATCGAACCTGGAAACGGTCAAGGCGGCCCGTGCCGAAGGACGTCTTCAACGGGCCTATGCGCAGCTGACGGCGACGATGGCGACGACCGCGGTCAGGACGCGGGGGCTGACCAACCTCATGTCCCAGATCGTCACCTCGATCCAGAAATTCGCCTATGCGGGCGTTATCATTGTCGGCGTCTATCTGATCAGTTCAGGTCAGTTAACGGTCGGCAGCCTCATTGCCTGCACGTTGCTTTCCAGCCGCACGCTGGCGCCGATGGGACAGATCGCAGGGCTGCTGGCACGCTGGCAGCACGTCCGCGCCGCGATGGAGGGGCTGGACGGCATCATGAAAATGCCCGTCGAAAGATCGTCCGATCGCCACTATGTTCGGGCTGCTTCTGTGGCGGGCGCTTATCGGCTGGACGATGTCCGTTTCCGCCACGACCCTGATGCCGCTCCGGTCGTCAACATTCCACAACTGCAAATCGCGGCAGGTGAGAAGATCACGCTTCTTGGCGGAAACGGTTCGGGGAAATCGACGCTGCTTCGCCTGCTTGCTGGCCTGACCGATCCACAAGAAGGCATGGTCCTGGTCGACGATCTTGCGCTCAGCCAGATCGACCCCATCGATCGGCGGCGGCAGATCGGATATCTGCCCCAGAATGTCGCTCTCTTTCAGGGAACGCTTCGGGACAACCTGCTGCTGGATCATGGCCTGCACAGCGATGATGAACTGCTGGCGGCGCTGGATGCGGTCGGACTTGGCACCTATGTCCGCCGTCATGTGCGGGGTCTGGACCTGCAGATTTACAGCAATGCGAATGTCTCGGGTGGGCAGAAGCAGGCGATCGGGCTGGCGCGGGTCATCCTGCAGGATCCGAAGGTGGTCCTGCTGGACGAACCGACTTCTGCCTTTGATCACGTCACCGAAGCGAAGGTGATCGGATTTCTGCGCCAGTGGCTTGAAGGACGAACCGCGATCATCTCGACCCACAAACGCGAGGTGTTGGGTCTGACAAGCCGGGCGATCGTCTTGAAGGATGGCCGGGTCGCGCGGGACGGAGACCTGCTGGAAATCCTGAATGCGGCAAGGGCCGAAAAGGCGCAGAAGAAGCCCGTCCAAGTCGTTACATGATCGACGAAGATGCCCATCAGACCAGCCATGTCGATGGAAGCTATCGTCGATTGGCCCTTAAGCGCGCGCGACTGACGGTCCATATCGTCCTGCTGACGGTTGCTGTCGCGGTCGGATGGAGCGCTTTCGCACAGATCGACCAGATCACGCGCGGCGACGGCCGGGTCATTCCCTTGCGTCGGATGCAAAGTATCGAAAGCCTGGAAGGTGGCATCCTGTCCGACCTGCTGGTCAGCGAAGGCGATCTGGTCAAGGAAGGGCAGATCATCGCAAATCTCGACGCAACCCGGTCGCGGGCGGCCTTTCTGTCTGCGCAGTCCGAGGTCGAATCGCTGAAGGCAGAGGTGGAGCGCCTTGAGGCCGAGGTGCTTGAAAAGCCTGCGCTGGATTTCGGTGGCAATCCCACCGCCACCGAGCAAACGGAACTGCGCCTCTTCAACGCTCGACGGACACGACTGGAAGCGTCTTTGAAGGCGCTGGAAGGCGAGCGAAGCTCGGTTCAGCAGCAGCTTGATATCACCGGACCGTTGGCAAGCTCTGGCTCGGTCAGCAGGATCGACGTGCTGCAGTTGCAGCAGAAGCTGGCCGAACTTGAAGGCAAGATCAGCGAAGCGAGGAACGGTTATGTTCAGGACGCGTATCGCGACTTGGCCGAACGTCGTGCAAAACTGTCGTCGCTGCAGCAGGAACTGGTGCAGAAAGAGGCGGAGCTGGGCCGCACTGTCGTCCGATCACCGGTCGAGGGGCGCATCAACGATATCCTGATCACCACTCTGGGCGGCGTGGTCCAACCGGGAGAGGCGATCATGGAGATCACGCCGATCGACGACGAATTGCTGATCGAAACCCGTGTCCTGCCCCGCGACGTCGCCTTCATTGCGCCCGAGATGCCTGCAAGCGTCAAGATCACAGCTTATGACTTCTCTGTCTACGGCGATCTTCGCGGCAAGGTGACCCAGATCTCCGAGGACACCGTCGAGGAGGATACGCCGAATGGCCCGCAGGATTACTATCGGGTGATGGTCCGCACCGAACGAAGCTATCTCGAACGGTTCGGGGACCGTTTTCCGATAAGACCGGGCATGGTTGCCCAAGTCGATATCGAAAGCGGCAAGCAATCCATCCTCAGCTATCTGAGCCGACCGCTTTTGCGGGCACGTTTACGTTAGCGGAAGGGACGATCTTATCTCTCATGATCTCGCACAAGACCTTGCATCATTGCATCCTCGTTCTTGCCACCACCTTGGGCGCGGCCTCTGGGTCCTCGGCCAATGTCTATGATCGCGTGACGGTCCGCGGTGCGGAGCTGATCCCCGAGGAGGACATCCGCAAGACTTGCGGCGAATTGCAGGGTATCTACATCGACGAGGCAGAAATGCGTGCCGTCGAGGAATGTCTGATGTCCACGGCCGTTTTCGAGAGGGTGTCGATTTCGGGTGAAGGTAGGGCGCTGGTCATCGATGTCACTGAAATCGAACAGCGCCCAGGCCGCATCGATGCGGGAATTTCCTGGGTCAATGACCGCAGCCTGACCGGCACCCTGTCCTACGAGCAGTTCAACCTGATCCCGGACAGCTTTACCGCGATTCACGGCGATTTCAGCCGCGACGTGGAAAGCTTTGATATGAATTTCTATCGCCCCGAGGCATTCGGGCCGAAACTGCATTTCGGCATCGACCTGACCGGCGAGAATGCGGATTACCGAGACTTGTCCTTTTCGGTTCGCAACCGTCAGGCCGAGGCCTATCTGGCGTGGACTCCGCGCCAGCATTTGCGGATCGAATACGGGCTGGGCTACCGGGATCATCGCCTTTACGACGTGAATGCCTCCGCAAGCCGGCTTCTGCTGCGTGATCGCGGTCAGCAGGACGCGCCTTTCCTGCGCTTCGGGCTGACTTATCGCGATGCAGAGGCGGATCGTCCGGGCTGGTTCGTCCGGGTCGAGCAATTCCTGTGGAACATCGGCACCGCTTCCCCTGTCTCGGAAAGCCGGGTCGAGCTTGGCTCGACACTGAAGGCAAGCAGTCAGACCGACCTGATGCTGCGGCTTGGTGCCGGTCTGGTCGCAGGGCTTTCAGGCAACGACACGACAGCGCTGGATCGGCTGTTTCCCGGCGGTGACAGTTTTCGCGGTTTCGCACCTCGCGGCATCGGGCCTGCCGACCAAGGCGATATGCTGGGCGGAAATCGCTATCTTATCGCATCCGCAGAGTTGCAACGGGATCTGGGCAAGATCGCGGGTCAGCACTTGCGCGGTGGGGCCTTCGTCGACATCGGTTCGGTCTGGGATCTGGATGACGATCTTGACGGTCGCATCGACGATTCATCCCATATTCGCAGCAGCATCGGTCTGACCCTGTCGATGACGATCGGCGAAACGCCAGTCTCGGTCTATGCCGCGACGCCGTTGTCGCGTCAGCCGCAGGACAAACGCCAAAATTTCGGATTGATGGTCAGCGCCAACTTCTAGGGGCCGCTATGCGAGGCGGCGTTCGCGATTCCGGACGGCTTGCTGAAACAGCTTCATGTATCGGGGCGCGACCGACCGAAGGCTTTGTGCCTGTCCAATGATGCGGGCGGCGCGGCCCAGCCTTTGCCGTCGCGGGGGATCGTCCCTGAGGGCCCTGATCTCGGCGATCCAGCTATCGATACTGTCGGGCAGCAGCACGCCGTTGATTTCGTGCTGGATCAATTCCGTCGGATAGCCGCTTTGCGGCGCGATGACGCAACCGCCCCGCCCTAGAATTTCCATCAGCCCCCAATTGGCCACGCCAAAGCGAAGCGGGTAGAGAAAGAGATCAATCTCTGACAGGCGCTTCGTAAAGTCTTCATATGCCAGCTTGCCCGGCATATCCAACGCGCCGGCCGCGCAGGGATATTCGCGCATCAGGTAGTCTGCAAAATCGGCAATCTCACCTTTGTATCTCCGCTGAACCCATTGCTGCTCATAGCCGTAGGTCGCGCCGTCGGCGCCGCCAAGGGCAACAAAACGCGCATCGAACCCGTCGCGGACAAGTTGATCGACGATCCGGACATAGGTGTCGAAGCCTTTCGCGCTGGACAGGTCTCTCGCAGCGAACCCGATCGTGAATGGCCGATCTGTCGGCCGAGGGGGGAGTGGCGGGCCGAAATCCAGCCCTTCCAGTTGCACCTCGATATTGCCCTGCAGCGCGGCGGGGAACATGGCCTTCGCGTGATGGCTGGGGCAAATCACAAGATCGCTGCGCAGTGCCTGATGAAAATTCAGCATCTCGATGTTCTTGTCGGTCATCCGCTGCGACAGATCCGGCGGATAGGCCGGGTCCCATCCATGCGTGCGATAGCTGGGAAACTCGATATAGCTGACGATCGCGGCATCAATCTCATCATAGAGAAAATGCGGCGCACCCCACAGGGAATGCGTCACGACAACATCGATCTTGCGCTGCGCCTGGAACGAGCGCAGCGCAGACAGCAACCCTCGTCCTATCCGAGCAGAGCGTTCCAGTTTCGCGACATAGTGGTAGCCTTCGGATCCCACGATCGGTCCGTCGGGTCGAAATGCCAGAACATGTTGCCCCTTGTCGAGATTGCGGCTGCGATGACCCGGCGTGGTAAGAAAATAGGTTTCCGCCATCCCCGTCTTGCGCAGGTAGTCGCAAAGCGGACCGAACTGTCCCGGATAAACGGCCCCGGCGAAGACAACCACCAGCTTGCGGCCTGCCGATGCCGCGCTACTCATATCAGCTTGCGTTCCTGAGCCGCGATAACCGCCTGCGTGCGGTTGCTGACGCCCAACTTTTTGCAGATGGATTTGACATGCATCTTCACCGTTGGCTCGGCCAGGGAAAGATCAGCCCCAATGGCGCGGTTCGGCTTGCCCTCGGCCAAAAGCGCCAGTACCTCACTCTCACGTTTTGACAGGGCGCTGACGGGCGCTTCGGATGCCGTTGCCTGCTGCTCGACCAGTTCGATCGGCAGGTAACGGCCGCCCCCGGCCATAAATCGCATCTCATTGGCGAAGTTCTTCAACGACGCAGTCTTGAGGACGATCCCCGCCCCGCCAAGCGCCATCGCTTCTTCGACGACCGCCCTGCCGGGATTGCTGGTTAGAATCCCCACCGGCTTCCCGCCATTGTGTTTCAAGGCGCGCTCAAGGCCCTCGACGCCGTTCATGCCCGGCATGTCCAGATCCACCAGAACCAGATCGAACGGTCCGTCAGCGTCAATGGCGGCAAGCGCGGCGGGCAGATCGGCCACCGTAGTCAGGTCTATATCGGGAACACTCGCAAGATACATTTCCAACATGTCGAGGATCATGGCGTGGTCGTCCGCGACCAGCACGCGCAATCCGATGTTGTGTTGATCCGTCATATCCCGCGCTCGCTTCGCCTGTCTGTCGTCGACACGCATATCCCTGGGCCCGCTCGCACGCTACGTCCGACCGCAAGTTTTCCGCACCTGCGATACACGATCTTTCCTGTATCGAACAATTCCCGCCCTCTCATGTCAGATCCTCGGCGGCGGTCCGGGTCGATGTCACCGCGCCTTGCAGATCGGCTATCAGGTCGGCCAAGTCCGTCCGGCCCAGTTCAACGGCCCGTTCTATCGCCCGAAGCCGCGCTTCCACAAGGTTCAGCCCCGTCAGGCCACTTGCGCCGGTGGCCGCATGCAATCTGCGTCCTGTATCCGGGCCCAGCCCCTCGGTCGTCAGTTCATCCAGCACCGACTGGGCTTCATCCAGCGCCCGTATCATGAACGAGCGCGCCTTGTCCGGACCAAGCCTTTGGACAAGATCGCTGGCGGCCTGTGATGAGATCGCCCTGTCTCGGTCCTCGCTGATCATGTCGGGGTCAACAGCAGTAGGCACGTCTTGCGACATGATCCCGATCAGCGCGTTCTTCAATGTGTCCGAGCGGATCGGCTTTTCCAGGACAGAGACCATGCCTGCCTGCCGGCAGGCGCGTCTGATGCTGTCATCCGCATGCGCGGTAAGTCCCACGATCTTGCCGGTCCACCTGGTCGCAGAGGCCGGATCACCAGCGCATAACCGGGCCGCGAAATCGATGCCGCTCATCCTTGGCAGCGTCACGTCTGTCAGGATCAGTTCCACGCGGCGCGCCAGGTCGTCTCGCGACAAAAACGCCAGCGCCTCGGGTCCTCCGCCGGCAGAAACAACGATGGCACCAAAGCTTTGTAGGATATGGGTCAGCCATTCGCGGCTGGCCGGACTGTCCTCGACAAGCAGCAATGTCCGCCCGGTCAGGGGTGTGACCTGCACCGCTTCGGATGTTGCACGCTCCAACGGAAAACTGGCCGCTGGAAGGGTGAATTCCGCTTTCAGGATGGTGCCAATGATCCGCCCGTCCCCGCTTGCGGGCAGCGCACCACCGTCGGTTCCCCGGTCCCGAATCTCGATATGGCCGCCAAGTTGCCGCAAGGCATGCGCCAAGACGTTCAAACCTGCCGAAGGTCGGGATGTATCACCCGTGGCCTCTGGTGTTCCCTCGGGCACCGGCAGCCCCAAAGCACGCGCAAGGCGCGTCTTCTGCGCGGGCGGCAGCCCTCCTCCCTCGTCGCGGATCAAAAATTTGACCCGCCATTCCGTGCCATCCGCAAGTTCGGTGCCCAGCGGCTGTGGCAGCTGCGTGCAGTTCAGCACGATCTCGACCCGTCCGCCGCCATGATTGACGGAATTGTCGATCACATTCTGGCACAGGGCGCGCACGAATCGCACCGGCCCATGCAGGATAAGGCTGTCAGGAACATCTGTCGTCAGGATCAATTCGGTTGACCGTGCCTTCGCGATGGGCTCGACCAGCGCGACGAGGCTTCTGACTTCTTCAGCGATGGAAAAATCTTCGTCCGGCTGTCCACCGTGACCGCCCTGTTCGCCACGGATCACGGCCAGCACATTGCTGATATGTTCCAATGCGGATTCCGCGGCCAGCCGTATCTGCCGAGACTGTTCGTCGGTTCCCGAACGCGCCCTTATCAAGGCATCGGCCGATGCAAGCAGTGATTGAATGGGCGTGCGCAGATCGTGCGAAACCCGCATCAGCGTCGCCGAGCGTGCCCGATTTCGCAGCCAAGTCGATTCATGGTCGTTCTCGGCCAGACGCAGCAGGAATCCTTCGGCGGGGCCAAGGGGCACATGCACCACCTCGCCCTCGAACACCTGATCGTCCTGATGCCACGTTGCGTTCACGCTGCCGGCCCGGCGAACCCGCGCGCACAGCTCTGGCCAGTCCAGCCGCGCCAAAAGTTCAACCTGGATGAGACCAAGACGGTTCGCGCCCTGATTCGCCAGAAGAACCCGACCTGCCGCATTCGCCAGCACCACGGCTCTGCGATCGGTTGCGATCAAACGAGCCATCGCCCTGAGGATCGGACGAACCGAGCTTGCAATATCGTGCCCGGATCCGACGGCCAGATCCTCGGATGAGCCTGCTTTTGGAGATTTCTCTTCAGGCACTGACGTCGAGACCTTGTGAATTCTAAGCCCGGCTGCCCGCTGCCTTGAAGGCGGCGCGATTTCAGCTTGTCCCACCAATCTGGACCAGGGCAGGTCTTCAAGACAAGTAGGACCTGATCGCGCCACCCTAACGTGTCCCATACATCTTATAGTTGACAGATCTTTAGTATGCATCCAAGATACATACTAACGTATATATTCACTATGCGGAACCCATACTATTCTTGCCCGCAGAGACGGGCCCTTGTGAAAGGATGATCCTGATGGCGCAAAGCATTATTCAAGCTGGCACACTGACCGAGGTGTCCATTCAGGCCCTGCCAGGCGACATCGGTGGCTATGCAAAGTCGGGTGACGATCTTATCGTCCAACTCCATTCCGGCGACGAGGTGCTGGTTCAGGGCTTCTATCAGCCCGACGCGAATGGCATGGCCCACAAGCTGGTCTTGGGCGACGGGACGGTCATCCTGGCCGACGGCACGGATGAGGAAGAGTTAGGCCTTGGTGCGGGCATGGTCGGCGCAGATGCCGCCGTTGCTGGACTAGGCGCGGCGGGCGTGGCGGCTGTGGCCGCTAGCGGGGGCGGCTCCGGCGGATCAGATGATCCGACCGACGGCACCGACCCGACTGACGGCACCGACCCGACCGATGGCACAGACCCGACCGACGGCACCGACCCGACTGACGGCACCGACCCGACCGATGGCACGGACCCGACCGATGGCACCGACCCGACCGATGGCACCGACCCGACCGATGGCACGGACCCGACCGATGGCACGGACCCGACCGATGGCACAGACCCGACCGACGGCACGGACCCGACCGATGGCACCGACCCGACTGACGGCACGGACCCGACCGATGGCACCGACCCGACCGACGGCACGGACCCGACCGATGGCACCGACCCGACCGACGGCACGGACCCGACCGATGGCACGGACCCGACTGACGGCACCGACCCGACCGATGGCACGGACCCGACTGACGGCACCGACCCGACCGATGGCACGGACCCGACCGATGGGGCCGAGCAGATGCAGGGTGTCCTCGACCCGATCCTGGGTGACGGCGGACTGTTGGGCGATGTAACCGGAAATTCCGGAGCGTTGGGTGAGCTGACCGGATCGGACGGTCTTGCCGGGGACCTTCTGGGTGAAGACGGTTTGCTTGGCGCAGTCGGCGACGATCTTCTGGGTGCGCCATTGCTGGGTGATGGCGTTGATGGATCCGCGGGTGTACTGGACCCCATCCTGGCAGATGGCGGCGTCCTTGGGGACATCACCGGCGACAATGCCGTACTGGGCGATGTCACCGGTGCTGACGGCCTGCTGGGCGATCTCGTCGGAAACGACGGCATACTTGGCGATGTGACCGGCGAAGACGGACTGGTCGGCGAACTGACCGGAACCGGCCTGCTGGGCGACGGCGACATGTCCGACGGGCCGGGTGACGGTATCGGCGGCATTCTGGACGGCGTCCTGGGAGACGGCACAGGAGACAATCTTCTTGGCGGCATCACCGATGCGCTGGGCGGGCTTGGCGGCGCAACAGAAGGCGGTGTCCTTGACCCGGTACTGGCTGACGGCGGGTTGTTGGGTGATGTCACCGGAAATGACGGCATCCTTGCAGAGGCCACCGGATCGGACGGATTGCTCGGCGACGTGATCGGTGATGAGGGCGTTCTGTCCGACCTGACCGGCAGCGGCGGCCTGGCCGGCGATGTGTTGGGAACGGGCCTGCTTGGTGATGGCTCTGACACGTCCGATGGTCCGCTAGATGGCATCGGCGGCGCTTTTGAAGATCTGTTGGGAGACGGAGGGGGAGACGGTGTGGCAGACCTTGCCGACGGCCTGCTCGGCGGGACCGAAGACCTTCTGTCGGGGATCACCGACACTCTGGCTGGTCTGTCGGGCGACAACCTGCCGGGTGATCTGCTGAATGGTGGAGGCCTGCTGGAGACGGTCGAAGGCGTGCTTGGCGGCAACGGTGACGGCCTTCTGGACCCCGTCCTGGGTGACGACGGAATTGCCGGAGCCATCACCGGAGGCTCCGGCGTTCTGGGCGAACTGACCGGATCTGAAGGGATCCTGGGCGACGTTGTCGGGGATGAAGGCCTGCTTGCGGGCGTCACCGAAGGGAACGGATTGCTGGACGGACTGCTGGACGACGAAGGCGGTGCGCTCGACGGGCTGCTGGGTGGCGGTGAAGGCGATCTGCTTGGTGGCATCACCGGTGGGTTGCTTGGCGACGGAGAAGCTGGCCTGTTCGCATCGCTTGGCGGTCAGGACGACCTCTTGTCGCCTGACAGCGGACTGCTGGGTGGCAGCGGAGATGAGACGACCGGCTAAGAAAGATGCCGCGGCGCACCCTGCCAAATCCGCCGCGGCATTCCTCTGCAACTTGCAAGGAGGGACGAAATGGACCCGGAAAAGCTGAATGAGAAGCTTTCGGAGTCGCGCATGGCGATTGCACATTGCCGCGTCTATGCCGAAGAAATCAGCTGCAGCGATGAAGATGTCTGCGCTTTGAAATGGCAGGTGAACGCGCAGGTCAGGCAACTCGTGGGTCTGCTGGATCAACTGGATCGGTTGATGACAAGCGATTCCACTTCAACGGTCGACCGCAAGCTTTGCAGGTTTCCCGCGCAGTTGGCCCGGCGCTGATGCAGCTTCGCAGTGCATTGGCCACCAAAAGTCCACGTTCAGAAGTCAATGTCCGGCCTCATGAATTGGCTTGCGGGCACATCGAGCCAGCTGTTTCGTCCGGGCATCTGGTGGATCGGGTTTAGAAAGAGGCTGTCTGGCTCGGAATTCCGGATATTGCAGATCTCTTCATGGGGTATAAGCTCGTGACCTGCTCTTCGACTATCGAGAGCGATATCACTGGCAGTCTAAGCCTGAACCGGGCCAGGAAAAAGGCTGCCGGGATTTCGCCGAACGACCTCATGCAAATCACGTCGGTTGCGGGGACTCGATTCCAGAAATACTTGCCTTTGCATGCCGCGAATTGGACAAGTTCGATGGCCTTCGCGGCGTAGCGACAACAATCCAGGCTCGCCGCATGGGGCGTGACGATCAGGTTGGGTGCCGAGAACAACGGATGATCGCTCTGCGGCGGCTCCGCCTCGAAGCTATCTACCGCGGCACCGGCGATCTCGCGCTGCCTGAGCGCGGCCTCGAGCGCGACCTCGTCGATTATCCCGCCGCGTGCCGTGTTGACCAGCACAGCGTGGCTCTGCATCTTGGAGAGAAACGCCGCATCCACCATGTGCCGCGTCGACGGAACCAGCGGGCAATGCAACGAGATGATATCAGAGTTCGCGATCAGCGCGCCGACGCTAGAGCAAGGTTCGATCTCATCTCCCGCGACATCCTCTGGCCGCAAAGCGGGATCGAAGGCGGTGACGTGCATCCCAAGAGCGCGCGCCATCGCGGCTGCCTCATGGCCGATCACGCCCATCCCGATGAGTCCGAGCCGGGTCCCCAGGATGTCCCTTCCGATGAAGGAGCCCTTAAGCCAGCGCCCTACCTTCGTCGCATGATCCAGATGCGGCAGCGATTTTCTCAGCGCAAGCATAAGCGTGATCGCATGTTCCGCGACCGCCCGTGCATTGGCGCCAACCGCGCGGAAAACCGGGATACCGCGCGCCTCCGCGGCGTGCAGATTGATGTTGTTCACACCGCTTCCGTGCTTGGCGATGAACTTCAGCTGATCGGAGGCTGCGATCACCTCCTCGGTGATCTTGCCTTGGGAGACCATGATAGCGCTGATCTTCTTTTCGCGTGCCAGTGCAACGACATCGGACAGTTCCGTGTGGGGCGGCGAAAATAGGCAGGCCAGTTCTTGGTCTTGTAGCTCGACGCATGCTGACAGGCTACCACGCTGAATTCACGAGATGAATCCCACGCAACCTTTCCGCAACAAAGTCGAGCACTGGTCGCCCGGGGCGAGGTTTCGGTTCAAAGCGTTCAGCGAGGTGTTCCAGGCGGATGTATTGTATCTGGCAATCTGGCACCAGACGGCATCTGCCCAGACTGTGGATTGCATTCACAACCACGTCACCCTAGTCTACCTGGCAAATGTCGGGAGAGAGCCGTCCTTGCATCGCCGGGCGTGCCAGATAATGCCGATGCAGCCCCGCATCCGAGGTCGGCAGTAAGCCCATCTTGCCGTCGACGGTAGCGTGTCGGGCCGCCCAAAAGTCGGCCCGCGACTTAGTCGGAGCCAAGCCCCAGCGCGTGTGGTAGTCTCTGCACATGGCGCTGCTTCGGAGGTAAGACTTGGGCAACTCATCCCGTCATGATGCATGGCAAGCAGGCGAAAGCTATGACCTCTACATGGGCCGATGGAGTCGCCAGATAGCGCCACTTTTCCTCGACCTACTGGGTGCCGAAAAGGACCTGGATTGGCTAGACGTCGGCTGCGGAACCGGCGCGTTGTCACAGGCCATCCTCGACACATCTAAGCCGAGACGGGTGGTCGGGGTTGACCCTTCCGAAGGCTTCGTCGCGTGGGCGCTTGAAATCGTGACAGACCCTCGTGTGACTTTCCTCGTCGGCGGGGCCGAGGCCTTTCCGGTCGAGGCTGACGAATTCGATCGAGTCGTCTCGGCCCTGGTGCTCAATTTTGTTCCGGACAAAGTCAAAGCGTTGAAGGAAATGAAGCGTGCCGCCCGTCCGGCCGGCCGGGTCTGCTTCTACGTATGGGATTACCCGAACGCCGGCGTGGAGTTCATGCGGGCCTTCTGGTCAGCCGCGGTTTCACTCGACCCGGGTGCTTCGGAGTTGGGGAAGGATGGACGGTTTCCTTTTTGCACCCCGTCCGACCTTAGGGCTCTGGTGGACGAAGCGGGCTTGGTCGTAATCCGAATCGAGGCTGTGGAAACGCCGACGCACTTTTCGGACTTCGACGACTACTGGCGGCCCTTCACCCTGGGTGCAGGCCCGGCCCCCGGCTACTGCGCCAGTCTGTCACCCGAGAAACGCGAAGAACTTCGGGCCACCTTGCAAGAGCGCCTGCCGACACAGGACGATGGCTCCATTCATCTGAGTGCACGCGCGTGGGCTGTTGAAGCCTCGGTCCAGTGAGGCAATCCCGGCCCGGAGGCAGGTGCGGCATCACCCCGGAATCGTCGCGTCTGCCGGTTTTCCCTATTGCCGAGAGAACTGCGCGGCGAGGAACCCGGCGCTGACAAAGAAAATGCCCGCGATGCCCCACGCACAAACGGTAAAAATACGCTCTTTCACTATCTCTGCCTTTCACGACGGTCATAAAGCGCGATATTTCCGCCATTGATCGCTGCGCACCACATGGACGGCCGGTTCGGTGAAGCTGCACAGCGGCAGCCACATCGACGATGAGTGGCCGCAAGGGGCCGAACGAGTAGCCACAGCATTATGCCAGCCCAGCAAACAGGCGATTGCTCTGACGACTTAATGGCACCATTCAAGGACTTTTTTTGCAGAGCATCGCTGCACGGACCAGAACCAGCACGCGCCATCCGAGACGTAAACCGATGGCTTACATCGAATATGTAATGCGGATCTCACTCAGACGTGCAATCGAGGGATAGCAACGACCCTCATTGTCTGCGTGGTCCGCCAGCGCCAACAGTATCAGGCGGGCTGTGGAGCCCAATTCTCTGCTCTCAAAAACGGCCGACATGATCCTGACACTCATATCGCACCCCCGACAACGATACATCCGCGGAACTTGCGATCATCGTTTGGGCACCTGCGGGTGACGCCGACGGACGACGAGTTTTTAGCGGTTCCAACAGGCTGTTTATCGAGATGGCTGCAGTTATCATGTTTCGGCTTCGTTTCCGCTATATCCTGATAACGCAACGGAACCGGCTTACTGATTTTATTTGGAAAATTCAGGGCTTTGGAGACCGATGCTCTACCAACTGAGCTATACTCCTGCAGCGCAGCCCTGAAAGGGGTTGCGACGCGCGCCGTCAAGCGCACAATCGGCGCGATATCACGCCGGGCGCGCACCAGGCAGGAATTACTGGATCCAGCCGCCGATATTTTCGCGGATGACCGACATCATCACCTCGATATGGGCCGGATCATCGTTCAGGCACGGGATGTAGGTGAAATCCTTGCCGCCTGCATGTTCGAAGCTTTCGCGGATCTCTCCGTTGATCTCTTCCAGGGTTTCGATGCAGTCCGCCGCGAAGGCGGGCGAAATCACCGCGATATCGGTGACGCCCTGCCCGGCCAGTTCGGCGACATGTTCGACGGTATAGGGACGCAGCCATTCCTCGCGGCCGAAGACCGACTGGAAGGTGGTGTCGATCACGCCGTCGGGCCAGCCAAGTTCCTGTTGCAGAAGGCGCGAGGTCTTCTGGCACTGGCAGTGATAGGGATCGCCCTGCATCAGGTATCGCCGTGGCATGCCGTGATATGACGCGACCAGTCGGGACGGCACCCGGTCCCCCAGCGTCCGGCGGACCGACCCCGCCAGCGCCGCGATATAGTCTGGCCGGTCGAAATAAGGGTCGCAGGTCCGCACCGAAGGTTGCCAGGTCTGTTCCATCAGCGCCCGGAACAACTGGTCGTTCGCCGTCGCCGAGGTCGGCGCGGCGTATTGCGGATACAGCGGCAGGAACACGATCCGCCGACAGCCGGCCTTCACCATCCGGTCAAGCACATCCGAGGTCGAGGGATTGCCATAGCGCATGCAGAAATCGACCATCACCTTGTCGCCCCATTCGGCCTGGGCCCGGTCGCGCAGCGCCGCCGTCTGATCGCGGGTGATCGTCATCAGCGGGCTTTCGCCCTTGTCTTCGTTCCAGATCAGCTTGTAGTTCGCGCCGGAACTGAACGGTCGCTTGGTCAGGATGATCCCCTGCAGGATCGGCTGCCATTTCCAGCGCGGCAGGTCGATCACCCGGCGGTCGGACAGGAATTCGTTCAGATAACGGCGCATCGACCAGTAATCATAGCCGTCGGGCGTGCCCAGATTGGCGATCAGGATGCCGGTTCTGGCGGGCTGGATCGCGGGGTGATCGGCGGGCGCGTGGTCTGGCGTCATGGCTTGTTCCTGATTTCGTTCAGCGCATCGGCTAGGCGGGTCTTGGCAGATCCAGGCCGCAGCGGTTTGGGCTGCGATTCGGACGGGGCCCATCCGGTCAGAAAGACCAGATCGAAGGTCGTTGCGACACGGGACGGATCGTCGCGGTCGGGATGATGTTCGGCCATGATCGCGGCGGCGCGGGCAAAGACCTCGCGCCGTGTCGGACGGCGCAGGCGGGCGGCCATGGCGTTGCCCTCGCCCATGGCGCGCAGGTCGCGCGCCAGATGGATCAGATCGCGATAGCTGGCCCGCTGGCTGACCAGGTCGGCGACCGGCAGCGCCAGCCCGGCACGTCCCAGCAGCGCGCCCATGTCGCGGATCTCGCCCATCGGCAGGATGCGGGGCGACAACCCGCCCGTCACTTCGGCTTCGGCCTGCGCCAGGGCCTGGCGAACCTCGTGCAGGGTCTGGCCGCCAGGACAGGCGGCGATGAACAACCCGTCTTCGCGCAGGGCGCGTGCCGATTGCACGATTTGTCCAACCGGGTCGTCCGCCCAGTGCAGAGACATGGCGTGAATCACAAGATCATGCGCGCCGGGACGCAGGTCCAGAACCGGATCATCGGCCACGATCCTCGCATCCGGGAAACGCGCGCCCCAGAGATCGGCAAATCCCGTCACCAGGGCGGGTTGCGTAAACGATCTGTTAATCTCGGCCAGCCTATCGTGGATCTCGTCCGCGGCAAGGCGGTGCAGGACATCGGCATGACCCGTGCGGATCGCGCGCCGGCGCTGACGGTTCAGCGCCGCGCGGTCGGTCAGAACAGGGCGATCGGTGGCAGAGGGGGCTTCCATGGGGATGCAACATAGGGTGCTTCGCAGGGCGATGAAAGGCGCGCTGACACTGCTGTATCCGCCGCAATGCATCGGTTGTGGCGTACCCGTCGCGGGCAGCGCCGAAGGCGACACGGGGCTGTGTCCGGATTGCTGGCGCGAGACGCGCTTCATCACCGGCACGGCGTGCAACCGCTGCGGCGCCCCGCTGCCCGATGACGGCACCGGCCGTGCCGACGACGAATCGCTGATCTGCGACGATTGCCTGGCGATCGCACGCCCCTGGCGGCACGGCCGCGCGGCGGTGGTCTATTCCGGCACGGGTCGCGGCCTGATCCTGGCGCTGAAACATGGCGACCGGCCCGACCTGGCGCCTTTTCTGGCAGGCTGGCTGTCCCGTTCGGCCGCGCCGCTCTTGCGGCCCGGCATGGTCATCGCGCCGGTCCCTCTGCATCTTCGGCGGCTGATGAAGCGGCGCTACAATCAGGCGGCACTGGTTTCGGCGCATCTGGCCAGGTTGCGCGGGCTGCAACATATGCCCGATCTGCTGATCCGCCACCGCCACACGCAGGGTCAGGACCATCGCAACGTCAGCGACCGTTTTGCCAATATCGCCGGTGCGTTGGGGGTGAACCCCCGCCGCAGCGCGCGGATCGAAGGCCGGGCGGTGCTGCTGGTCGACGACGTGATGACCTCGGGCGCGACGCTGGCCGCAGCGGCCGAGGCGCTGCTGACGGCCGGTTCGGGGCCAATATCGGTCGCGGTTCTGGCGCGCGCGGTCAAGGATGACTAGATTTGACCCTGGAACCTGATGACCGGAACGCCATGACCCAGAAACCTACAGTCGAAATCTACGCCACCCGCACCTGCCCGTTCTGCATCGCCGCCAAGGCGTTGCTGGATCGCAAGAATGTCAGCTATGCCGAGATCGATGTCGGCGCCGAACCCGAACGCCGGGCCGAGATGATGCAGCGCGCCCACGGCAAGCGCACGGTGCCGCAGATCTTCATCGGCGAAACCCATGTCGGCGGCAGCGACGAATTGCACGCTCTGGAACGCGCCGGCAAGCTGGACCCGCTGCTGCAGGGCAAAGCGGCATGACCGGGGGCGACACGTTGAAGGTCGGCCTGGTCCAGCTGAATGTCAGCGACGATCCGATCGCGAATCTGTCGCAGACCATTCCGCTGATCCGGCAGGCGGCTGCCGAGGGTGCACAGCTGGTGCTGACGCCCGAGGCTACGAATATCCTGTCGCCGGATCGCAAGCGCCAGGATGCGGTGCTGCATGTACAGGCCAAGGATCCGACCCTGTCGGCATTGCGATCCGAGGCGCGCGCGGCCGGGATCTGGCTGCTGATCGGATCGCTGGCGCTGAAATCCGACGATGGCGACCGTTTCGTCAATCGCAGCATCCTGATCGATCCCGAAGGCGACGTCGCGGCCAGCTATGACAAGCTGCACATGTTCGATGTGACGATTTCCGAGACCGAGCAATATCGCGAAAGCGCCGCCTATCGCCCCGGCGATCGGGCGGTGGTGACCAAGGCGGCAGGCGTGCCGGTGGGGTTGACCATCTGCTATGATCTGCGGTTCCCGCATCTTTACCGCAAGCTGGCGCAAGCCGGTGCGCGGATCCTGACGGTGCCCTCGGCATTCAGCCCGACAACCGGCGCCGCGCATTGGGAGGTGCTGATGCGCGCGCGCGCCATCGAGACCGGCTGCTTCGTGCTGGCCCCCGCGCAATGCGGCACGCATGACGCGCCGCACAGCCCCGATCGGGTGCCGCGCCGCAGCCACGGGCACAGCCTTGCCGTCGATCCGTGGGGCAAGGTGCTGGCTGACGGGGGCGTGACGCAAGGTCTGACCATGGTCGAGCTTGACCTTGGGGCAGTTGACAGGGCACGGTCGCGCATTCCCTCGCTGACCCATGACAGGCCATTCGACGGCCCGTGAGACTTGCCCAGACGATGAACAAGCCCGTGACAGACATCGAGAAACCGCAATCGACCGACCGGCTGGCCGCAAGCCTGTTCGCCGAGGTGCTGATTGCCGATCAGCTGTCACGCAACCTGATCAGCAAGGCGCTGCCGCGCGGCATGCAGATCTCGCATTTCTCGGTGCTGAACCTGCTGGCGCATGTGAACGAGGAGCGTACCCCCGCCCAGTTGGCCGAGGCGTTCCACGTCACGCGCGGCGCGATGACCAACACGCTGTCGCGGCTGGAATGGGCCGGGCATGTTCATATCCGCCCGGATTGGGACGACGCGCGGCGGAAGTTCGTGTCGATCAGCCCTGCGGGCCGCGCGGCGCGGGATGCGGCGATCGCCGCGTTCATGCCGCTGATTGCCGAAGTTGTGCGCGATATCGGGGCGGATCGGGTGCGCGGCGCGCTGCCGGTGCTGCGGGAACTGCGCATCCGGCTTGAAGGCGGGCCGGACTGAGGGCGGCCGGTCAGACCTGCCGCCGCGCCGTCAGGATATAGTTCACCGACAGATCGCGGTCCGACAGGTGCCACCCGAAACCGATCGGGTTGAAGACCATGCCGCGCCGATCCACGACGTTGCAGCCTGCCGTCTCGGCCATCGCGGCCAGTTCGTCCGGCTTGATGAAGCGTGCCCAGTCATGCGTGCCCCTGGGCAGCCAGCGCATGATCCATTCGGCCCCGATGATCGCCGCGCCGAAGCTTTTCGCGGTGCGGTTCAGCGTGGACATGATGACCAGTCCGCCGGGACGCAGCAGATCGCGGCAGGTGGCGATGAAGGCCGCCGGATCGGCGACATGTTCCACGATCTCAAGCGCCAGAAGCACATCGAACCGCTCGCCCGCATCTGCCAGCGCCTCGGCGGTCGTTGCGCGATAGTCGATCGCCAGATCCTGCTGATCGGCGTGAAGCCCGGCGACTGCGATATTGCCCTGGGCGGCGTCCGCCCCCACGACATCGGCGCCCAGACGCGCCATGGGTTCCGCGACAAGGCCGCCGCCGCAGCCGATATCCAGGATACGCAGCCCGTCGAATGGCCGGGCGCCCTTGCGATCGCGGCCAAACTCGGCCGCGATCTGGGTGGCAATGTAATCCAGGCGCACCGGGTTCATCAGGTGCAACGGCCTGAACTTGCCCTTCGGATCCCACCAGTCTGCGGCCATCGCCTCGAACTTGGCGATTTCGTCGGGGTCGATGCTGGTCATGCTTCGGTCCTTCTGGCAGGCGCTGTCGGTTCTGTCTATACTGGCCGGATGGACCGAATGGCAGGGCAAATCTCCGCGACACATGGCCGCCTGCACCCGGCGGACGATCCCTTCGACCGCCGCATCCTGAATGTGGGCGACGGACATCGCCTGTATGTCGAGCAATGCGGCAATCCGGAGGGACGGCCGGTGCTTGTGCTGCATGGCGGGCCTGGTGGCGGATGCAGCCCGTTCATGCGCAGGTTCTTCGATCCGGCCCATTTCCGGATCGTGCTGTTCGACCAGCGCGGCTGTGGCCGGTCGCGCCCCACCGCATCGGTCGAGGCGAACACGACGCAGCATCTGGTCGCCGATATCGAACGCATCCGCGCCGATCTGGACATCCCGGCCTGGCTGCTGTTCGGCGGCAGCTGGGGCGCAACGCTGGCGCTGGCTTATGCCGAGGCGCATCCCGACCATGTCACCGGGCTGGTGCTGCGGGGGGTCTTTCTTGGTCGGCAACGCGAACTGGACTGGTTCTATGGCGGCGGCGCGGCGCGGTTCTTTCCCGATCTGTGGGCGCGGTTTCAGGACCCCATCCCCGAGGCGGAACGCCACGACATGATCGGCGCATATCATCGCCGCCTGTTCTCCGACGATGCGGGACGGCAGGGTCGCTATGCGCTGCCGTGGCTGATGTGGGAAAACGCGCTGGCGGGCCTGCAATCGGCACCGGTCAGCCACGCGCCCGCCGAATATGCCCGCGCCTTCGCCCGGCTAGAGAATCATTATTTCAGCAACCAGTGCTTTCTGGAGGAAGGTCAGCTTCTGCGTGACCGCCACCGGATCGAACATTTGCCTGCGGTGATCGTTCAGGGCCGGTATGACATGGTGTGTCCGCCCGGAACCGCGCATGAGTTGGCCGAGGGCTGGCCGGGCTGCGAATTGCGGATCATCCCCGCGTCGGGTCACGCCCTGTCCGAACCGCGCATCTCGTCGGAACTGGTCCGGGTCATGGACACGATCCGCGACGACGATCTGCGCGACGGTTCGGCCAACGCCGGATCAGCGTGACAGCGAGGCCAGCGGCAGGCTGAATTTGCGCACAAGCCCCGAGGCCGCACCGCCGCCGGTGATCTGCCCTTCAAGAGGCCCTGCCACCAGAAGATCGATCAGCTGCGATCCGAAACCCGGCGCGGACGGATCGGTCGATATTTCGGCATCGCCACCCGCCATGTCCGGATCGGTCGACGTTTCCGACCAGTCCAGTTGCAGCGCATTACCCCCCAGCCGCCATCCGATCGCCAGCCGCCCGCCGCCGTCGCGCAGCGCACCGTATTTCGCGGCATTCGTGATCATCTCGTGAAAGACCAGCGCCAGTGTCGCGGCGGCGCGTGGCCCCAGATCGATCTGCGGTCCTTGAACATCCAGTGACAGGCCCGGCCGCTGATAGGGCGCGGTCAGGGTTTCGATCAGCCGGTCCAGCGGCACACTGTCGGCCGACACCATGTCAGACGCCACGCTCGGCGCGATCAGCCCGTGCGCCGCCGATAACGCCTGAAGGCGCTGTTCGATCTCGGCCGCCAGCGCATCCGCGTCATCTTCGTGCGCGCGCCGGCTGATGCGGACGATGGCCGATACCACGGTGAAAAGATTTTTCACGCGATGGTTCATCTCGGACAGCAGCAACTGCCGCGCGGCCGCGGCATGTCGCAGCGCAAGTTCGCTTTCGACCATCGCGGCAAGGCTGTGCATCGAATCGATCTGATCCTCGGACCAATCCCGGGACGAGGTGTCGATGGCGCACAGCGAACCGATAGCCTGGCCGTCGGGCGCATGGATCGGCACGCCCAGATAGGCGCTGACCTTCAGGTCGCGCACAGCACCGTTGTCGCGCAGCAGCGGGCTTTGCACCGCATCCGACACGACCAGAGGCGCATCGCGGCTGACGACATACTGGCACAGCGAATGGCTGAGCGGGGTCTGGCGGGTTTCGGCCACATCGTCGGGCAGGCCCGCCTGCGCCTTGAAGAACTGCCGCGTCTCATCGACCAGAGAGAAAAGCCCAACAGGCGCTCCGGTCAGGCGTGACGCCAGCCGGATCACCCGGTCGAACGTCTCCTCGGGCAGGCTGTCCATCAGGTCGGACGCCTTCAGCGACGCCAGCCGCGCCGGGTCCGAAAGCCTGCCGTGATGATCGTCCGGCGCGGTGTCGAGGGGGGTGTCAGGCAGGCTCAATTCCGGCGTCCTTGTTGCAAGCGCATCAGGCTAGATCAGTTTCGCGGGGCAACGCAAGCCGGGCGGCGCCGCACCCGCACCGAATGCGAATGTCCGCTGCGTCGGGGCGATGTCGGCAGGCTGTCAGTTGCCGCCGCCCTCGGCGGGCAGGTCGGGGGCCTGACCCTGCTGCAGTGCGGCGGGCGGGGTTTCCGCCGCAGCGTCGTCAGCCTCGATCAGACGGTTGTCCTGCCATTCGCCCGAGGCGACCTGCCCCGTCGCATAGCGCATCACGCCCTGGCCCTGCCGCTTGCCCGCAACGAAGTTCCCTTCATAGCGGTCGCCATTGGCATAGGTGGCGACCCCGTCTCCGTCGATCTCGCCATCCTTCCAGCCGCCCTCGTACACGAAGCCGTCGGGGGTGGTCAGCTTGCCCTGCCCCGCCCTGAGACCGTTCGCGAAGCTGCCGGTATAGACGGTGCCATCCGGATAGGTCGCCTGGCCGTCGCCATGCCGCTGGCCATCTTTCCATGCCCCGGTATAGACGTAACCGTCGGGATAGGACATCCGGCCCTGACCGTCATTGCGGGCGTTCCGGAAACTGCCTTCATAGACCATGCCATTGGCATAGGTGGCCTTGCCCTCGCCCTCGATCACGCCTGCGTTCCACTGGCCCTCATAGGTCGATCCGTCGGGATAGGTGATCTTGCCCGTGCCGTCGGGCCGGTCGTCCTTCATCTGACCGACATAGACCGAACCGTCGGGATAGGTGATCCGGCCGCTGCCCTCCATCCGGCCCTCGACCCAGTCGCCGGTATAGACATAACCATCGGTGCCGGTGAAGGTGCCGGTGCCATGGCGACGGTCGGCACTGAACTGGCCGTCATAGACATCGCCGTTGGCATAGGTCGCGATGCCCTGCCCCTCGCGCTTGCCCGCCACCATCCGGCCCTCGTAGCGGTCGCCCGACGCCTGAACCAGAACGCCGGTGCCCGACATCTGGCCCGCCGACCAGATGCCGTCATAGGTCATGCCGTCGGCCATGGTCAGCTTGCCGCGCCCGGCACGCTGGCCGGCCAGCATGCCGCCTTCATAGATCGACCCGTCGGGATAGGTAATCCGGCCCTGGCCTTCCTTGACCCCGGCATTCCAGTCGCCTTCGTATTTGTAGCCGTTCGGCTGGGTCAACACGCCCTTACCCTGGTGCAGGCCCTTGATGAACTGCCCCTTGTAGACGCTGCCATTGGCATACTGCGCCTCGCCCTCGCCGGTGATCTCGCCGCCGATCCAGTCGCCTTCATAGGTGCCGCCATCGCCATAGGTGATCTTGCCCTTGCCGTCGGGCTTGCCGCCGGCGAACTGGCCGACATAGACCGATCCGTTCGGGAAGGTCGCGGTGCCCTGCCCCATGATCTGACCATCGACCCAGTCGCCCTCGTAGCGATAGCCATTGGGCAGGGTATAGCTGCCCTGACCGTGCTGGCGGCCATTGCGGAACGTGCCTTCATAGACGCCGCCATCGTCGTATTTCTTGGTGATGACCTGCGCATCGGCCACAGTCGTGGTCGCGAATATGGCCAGCGCCGCCAAACCTGCCCGAAATGCTGCCTTCATCAACCCGCACCCTTCGTCTTTTGCCTCATGGTCTATCGCAACCGGACGTCACGCGCAAAGCCCGACTTTTCCTTTCAGGAATGATCCCCTATCACGGATGCGAAAACACAGGGGGCCCTGCCATGACCGACCGTTTCCGCCTGACCATCGGGCAGCTGAACGCCACCGTCGGCGACCTGTCTGGCAATGCCCGCAAGGCACGCGAGGCGTGGCAGACCGCGCGTCAGGCCGGCGCCGACATGCTGGCGCTGCCGGAAATGTTCATCACCGGCTATCAGACGCAGGATCTGGTGCTGAAGCCGGCCTTCACCCAGCAGGCGATGGCCGCCGTCATGGCGGTGGGCGAGGCCTGTGTGGACGGCCCCGCAATCGGTATCGGCGGTCCTTGGCGCGATGGGGACAAGCTGTATAACGCCTATTTCGTCTTCAGGAACGGCAAGCTGGTGGCCCGCGTCCTGAAGCATCACCTGCCCTACAAGCAGTTGTTCGACGAATTGCGCCTGTTCGACAGCGGCCCGATCAGCGGACCCTATGTCGTCGGCGATGCCCGGATCGGCAGCCCGATCTGCGAGGACAGCTGGTATCCCGATGTGGCCGAGACACTGGCCGAAACCGGGGCCGAGATCCTGGTGGTGCCGAATGGCAGCCCCTATCACCGCGAAAAACTGGATCTGCGCATGGGTCACATGGTGGGGCGCGTGGTCGAGACCGGCCTGCCGCTGGTCTATGTGAACATGGTGGGCGGGCAGGACGATCAGCTTTACGACGGCGCCAGCTTCGTGCTGAACCCCGGCGGCAGGAAGGTGGTCCAGCTTCCGCCCTTCGAGGAAGCGATCGCGCATGTCGATTTCATCCGCAGCGCCGAGGGCTGGCAGGCGCAGCCCGGCCTGATGGCCACCCAGCCCGATGCCTGGGAACAGGATTACCACGCGATGATGCTGGGCTTGCGGGAATACCTGCGCAAGTCGGGCTTCAGCAAGGTCGTTCTGGGTCTGTCGGGCGGCATCGATTCCGCGCTGGTCGCAACCATCGCCGCCGACGCGATCGGGCCGGACAACGTGCGCTGCGTCATGCTGCCGTCGAAATACACTTCTCAGGGCAGTCTGGACGACGCCGCCGATTGCGCCACGCGACTTGGCACACGTCTGGACACCGTCCATATCGAAGGTGCGCGCGACGCCGTGGCCGATGCGCTGGCGCATCTGATGGAGGGCACCCAACCCGACACGACCGAAGAGAACATCCAGTCGCGCCTGCGCGGCGTGATGCTGATGGCGCTGTCGAACAAGTTCAACGAAATGCTGCTGACCACCGGCAACAAATCCGAGGTCGCGGTGGGCTATGCCACGATCTATGGCGACATGGCGGGCGGCTATAACCCGATCAAGGATCTGTACAAGACACGGGTGTTCGAAACCAGCCGCTGGCGAAACGCCAATCACCGCGACTGGATGATGGGTCCCAAGGGCGAGGTGATCCCGCCGCAGATCATCCGCAAGCCCCCCTCGGCCGAGCTGCGTCCCGACCAGAAGGACGAGGATTCGCTGCCCCCCTACGAGGTCCTGGATGCGATCCTGGAAGGGCTGGTCGAAAAGGACCTGGCGCTGAAGGATCTGGTTGCCCAGGGCTTCGACGCCGGAACCGTGAAACAGGTCGAAAAGCTGCTGTATATCAGCGAATGGAAACGCTATCAGGCCGCCCCCGGACCGCGCATTTCCACCAGGGCGTTCTGGCTGGATCGCCGCTATCCGCTGGTCAATCGCTGGCGGGACGAATTGTAGCTTCCGCGGCGCGGCCAGGGATCGGGTCGCGCCGCGGGCCCGATCAGACGAACTGCAGGTCGTCGAAATCCTTGACGCCGTGAATGACGATCAGATCCGCATCGTCGCCCACGGTCAGTTGCAGCGTTCTGCCATGAATCGCGACCGATGTGATCTCGGCGTCTCCGATATCGATCCTGTCCAGGTCGTCATGGTCGCGGATTTTCAGCACGCTGGTCCGCCCATCAGAGATTTCGTCCACAAAGACGAACTGATCAGCACCCTTTCCGCCGAACAGGACGTCGCCATCGCCCTGTCCATGGATCAGGTCGTCGCCCGCGCCGCCGCGGATCGTATCGGCACCCAGTCCGCCACGCAGGCTGTTGTCACCGCCATCACCGCGGATCACGTCGTCGCCTTGGCCGCCGACCACGTTCTCGATCGATTTGAGCGTGCCAAGTCCGATCTGTTTGCCCAGCATGATCCCTGACCTGAGGTTGACGGAACTGTCCGCCGTCAGGTCCGACAGATCCAGCGTATCCTGTCCCGCATCGCCGTCCAGCGCATGGAACGAAAATTTGCTGCCCGCCGCGAAGCGGATCACGTCATCACCATCGCCAGCCTGCACAAGCAGATTGGTGCGCGCGACGGTGATGATGTCGGCACCGTCGGTGCCTTTCAGCAGGAACTGGCCCGGCTTGCCCACGATCTGTTCGCTGGTGCCGTCGATCCGGACAGATATGACCTGCGACGCACTGCCATCCAGCGACGTCACGGTCAGGCTGTCCTGAAGAACATCGCCATCGCCCAGCATCTGAACCGCATCGGCGTCGTTATCCAGATCATAGCTCCACGCTCCGCTTGTGGGGTCGAAGGTGAACCGGCCATAGTCGCCGGACAGGGCTGGCGGCGTTTGAAACCCGGCCTGCCCCTGATCCTCGTCCGCGATCGTCAGCAGGCCGCCCGTGGTCGTCTGGCCGTCCTCGGTCACCCGCCCGGCTGCGTCTCCGCCAATCGAGGCCGGGTCATCGACATCATTGATCGTCACGCTGATCGACTGGCGGGCCGTGCCTGCCCCATCGCTGGCCTGAACGATCACGTCATAGATGTTGTCCTGATCGGAATCGGTCGGCGCTTCGTAATTCGGGGCCGTGTTGAAACGAAGCTCTCCGGTCTTGGCGTCGATGGAAAACGCCGCCGCGTCGGCGCCACCGGCAATCGCATAGCTTGGCAAGGCGCCCTCGGGGTCGAAGGCCGTGATGGTCGTCACCGCCTGTGTATTCTCGGCCATCTGCAGGGACAGGCTGGCAGCGCCGTCACCCGATGTGATGATCGGCGCGTCGTCATCGCTGCCGGTGATCACCACATCTACCTCTTGCGTGGCGACGCCGCCATGATCGTCGGTGATGGTGACCAGGAAACGCTCGATCCGCGTTTCGCCCGGCGCAAGGAAATCGACGGCGCGGCTGTCCACCGTATAGGTCCAGTTGACCGCGCCGCCCGTGCCATCGCCCGTCGTGTCGGCGTGCAAGGTGACGTCCAGCCCCCCAAGCGCATCGGTCGTCAGCGCGCTGGCCGTGACCGAATGCGTCGCTTCTAAATCGTTATCCGCAAAGCCGAACGCCCCTGCCGTGGCCAGCACCCCCGCGTCGCCCCGCAACTCGGTCACCTGCCCCGGTGCGGTCCAATGCGCGTCCAGCGAAAAGCCAAGGGTCGCCGCCGCGACATCCTGCAGGGCGGCGGCTTCGGATGCCGTGATGCCCAGATCCGCCGCCGCACGTTCCTGCGCCCCAAGCGCGCGCGGATCGACGCCGGTGATCGTGCCGAACAGGGTCAGGCTGCTGAGATAGGATCCGTATTTGCTGGCATGCAGATTATCGTCCCACCACAGATCAACCTTGCCGTCGCTGCCCGCATCCGGCGCATAGGGGTCGCGCGTCGCAACGCCCTGCTGAACCGCCAACAGGAAAGCCTCGCCCACCGGCGCCACGTCCCTGAAGATCGGATTGGCCTCGGCCAGACCGCGATAGGCGTCGCGCAGATCGTCTGTCATGTCCTCGAGCGACAGGTAATATTCCGGGGCCGAGACCTCGAAAGTGGTCACCTCGCCGGTTTCCTCGTCCGTCGATCGCTCAAGCGCACCAAGGACCAGATCGGGTCGCGCCCAGGTTTCATAAAGATAGACCTGCGTGGCGAGGTTCGCGTTGGCGTTCGCGGCAATCTCGCCATCCGCCGCGCCCGTCGTCGCGTATTCGGCCAGCTTGACCGCGTAGGTGTTGAACGACGCCAGGTTCGGGTTCTCGGCCCCCGCGGTTTCGAAACTGTCGGCGCCGGTCACGGTGAAATCCCCGGACGGCAGCGTCGCAGTTCCGCTGACCTCGAAACCGACCGTCAGGGCATCTGACGCCGCGCCACTGCGGTGAAATTCGTAGACCAGATTACCGTCGCCATCCTCATAGACCGTCGCCGAGGCAAGGTTCATGGTGATATTGGGCAGGGATGGATCCGTCTCGGGGTCAAGATCGTCGTTCAGGATCGTCGCGGTGACCGGACCAAGCGTGCCGACGTTATAGCCGTCGCTGTCGGCCAGGCTGAGGCGGATCGATTCATCTGCCTCGATCTGGGTATCCGGGCGGGGGTTAAGCGTAAAGGTGACCGAACTTGCGCCGGCCGGGATGATGACCGATCCGCCGCCCGCGTTGAAGCTGAGATTGCCCTGCGTCTGCACCCCATCGCTGCTGAAGCTGGTCCTGAACTGACTGACGAAACTCTCGAAATCGCCGGTCGAGGTGTTGACCGAGGGGGCGGTGCTGCCGTCGCGTTCGGCCAGAAAGTCGATGACCAGCGGCTGATCCAGCGGCCCGTTGCGCGTGAAGGTGTAGGCAAGGTTTGCCTCGCCGTCCTCGGTCACCGCCGAGGGCGATGCGATCAGCGTGACCGTCGGCAGATCCGGGTCCATGACCGGCAGCGACACATCGTCGTCAAGGATCGTTCCGATGACCTCGCCGGTCGTGCCCACGCGATAACCGTCGCCATCATTCAACTGCAGGATCAGGGTTTCATCGGCTTCCAGCTTGGCATCCGAAGTCGGGGCGACCACCAGCCGCACCGTCGTCTCGCCCGGCGCGAAGGTGATCGTGCCGCTGCCCGAGGGCAACGCGCGTGAACTGTTGTCCTGCAGCACCAGCGTATCCCAGGATTGGCTGGCGACATTGCCCAGCATGTCCCACCCGGCCGGATTGCTGTTCAGATAATGCCCCTGCAAAGAAGCCGCGTTGCGCGTGGACAGCGACACGTCATAGTCAAGCCCGACCTGATCGGTGAACACCTCGAAGATGCCCGGAACGCCGCCCCAGGGATGCGGCTCGAAGACATTGCCGCCGGTCGCATCCTCGAACGAGGTTCCCGGCACGGGGGCGGTCATGTCGGTGACATTCGCGGTGTTGTAGCTCATGACGGGATCGACCCGCCCGAAGGTAAAGCTGTTTCCAACAAACAGGATGGACGTGGACGTGTCGATCTGGATGGAGTTATCGGGCATGGCTTCCTCCCATGGTCAGTCACGCTGGTGCCGCGGGCGGCTGATCCAGCTTGCTGCGTTGATGAACGGGGTCGTCGGGCGTCGTTCGGATTGCGGGGCACCCTGATCGTGGGGCGCCCCGCGCCGGATCACCTGGTCAGCAGGGCGCTGAAATCGTCGTTCAGGCTGGCCAGCGATTTCTGGATATGGTCACGTTTCTCGGTGATCCACTGATCCTGCGATGCAATGCGGTCGCGCGCCTGGGTCAACATCCGTTCGACCTCGGCGGGTTGCGGGCCGCCCGAGGTCGCGCGGTTCCGCACGATGGCCACCGGATCAAGGGCGGCGCGGAACTGATCTTCGGACATCGGCAATTCCTGCGGAAAATCCGTGCCCTCGACGGTTTCGGCATAGATCCGCTGCGCCTCGGCATAGGGAAAATCCAAGGGTCCGATCCCTTGCGCGCGGGCATACCCGACGATCTCGGAGGCGACGTGATGGCCTTCGCGGAACGGCAGGCCATGATCGCGCATCAGGATATCGGCAACCTCTTGCGATGCGGTCCAGTCGCTGTTCAGCTCCTCCAGCGCCCGTTCGGGGTTGACCCGCAGCGCCTTCAGGACGCGGTCCAGCCGCGACAGGGCGCCGATACCCGCGTCGATGATGGCGGCGTTCTCGTCGGTGTCTTTCGGATCGCTCATCCCCGGCGTGATGTTGTGGGTCTGCCAGACCGGACCAAGCGCCAGCGCGATTGCCTGCGACGCATCGCTGCGCGCCGAATTCAGGATCCCCGGATTGCGTTTCTGGGGCATGGCGGACGAGACATAGGTGTTGTCGCCCCCTTCCTCCAGCAGGATCCACGGCCGGCTTTGGGCATATTGGGTCATCACGTCCTCGACGAAATTGCCCGTATGCAGTGCGATCGAAGTGACGATCTGGCCGACTTCGGCCGGCTGATCCATCGAGGAAATCTGAGACGCGTCATAGGCGTTGTCGACCACCCCGGCAAAGCCCAGATAATCTGCCATCCGCTGCCTGTTCAGCGGCCAGCTTGTGCCGTTCAGGACCGTGGTGCCCATGGCCGAACGGTCGATCCTTTCAAAGGCCTCGCGGATACGCTGTGCATCGCGATCCAGACCGGCGGCATGACCCAGCAGATAGTGGGCGTAGCTGTTGGGTTGGGCCGCGACACCGTTGGTATAGTTCGGCACGATGGTATCGACATGCTGGGCGGCCAGATCGACCAGTGTCGTGGCAGTGGTGTTCAGTTGCTGGGCAAGAGTCAGCATCCCGTCCCGCAGCATCGCGGCGCGGTAGGTGGCGTGCATGTCCTGGCTGGAACGACCGGCATGGATCAGCGTCACCTCGACCCCGCCCTGTTCGATCAGCAACGGCTCGAAGGTGATGACGGTGCCCGGACGTTCGGCATCAGGTGCGTTGCCGTTCGCGATGACCGTTTCCAGCGCCTTGCCGATCTCGGGCGCCAGTTCAGTGTCCAGCAAGCCTTCTTCGCTGTTGATCACGATGCTGGCCTTGTTGATCTCGCCCAGCCAGAAGAATTCGTCGCGTTCGGCCGCCTGCTGGGTTTGCGCGGTCACGATGCCGGGCAGGCAGGCGAATGCACCGGCCAGCAGAACACCTGTCATGCCTTCGCGGAAAGCTGATGCCGTCTCACTATGGCGTTTCATCGTTTCTCCTCCCTCAACGATTGATCCGCGGTTGTCAGACCGTCGGCAAAGAAGCGGCTGCGGGCCGTCCGACCCGCAGCCGCATTTCAGTCCGTCATGTCGCGTTGACCCGCTGACCTCGCAGGGCGCGCTGCAGAACGAACAGACCTGCGGCCACCGCCAGTCCGATCGCGTCCGTCAGCCAGCCCCCGTCGACCATCGCCAGGGCGGCAGCCAGCAGGACCGCGCGCAGAAGGATGTTCAGCCGACCGAAATAATAGCCGATCACCGATGCAGACAGCAGGAACATCCCCAGCATCGCGGATACGAAGACATGCAGGATGTCGATCCATTCGCCCTGCATCAGCAGTTCATGCGACGAAAAGAACATGAACGGCACGATGAAGGCGGCAAGCCCAAGGCGGAACGCCTCGAATGAGGTCTTCATCGGGTCCGACCCCGCAAGCCCCGCCCCCGCATAGGCGGCCAGGGCGACCGGCGGTGTGATCGCCGACATGACGGCGTAGTAGAAGACGAAGAAATGCGCGACCAGAACCGGGATGCCCAGAGACACCAGCCCCGGCGCGACGACCGCCGCGGCCACGGCATACGCGGCCGTGGTCGGCATGCCCATTCCCAGCAGGATCGAGATGCACATCGCAAAGAACAGCGCCAGAAGCTGGCTTTGATCGGCGATGCTCAGCAGCAGGGTCGAGAAACGCGCGCCTACGCCCGTCAGCGCGATGACACCGACGATCACCCCGGCGGCGGCACAGACCGCAACCATCTGGATCGACATGCGCGCCCCCAGATCCAGCGCATGCAGGATCTGGCGCGGCCCCATCCGGTGCGGGGTCAGCCAGCTGACCACGGCTGCCGACACCATCGCCAGCGTGCCGGCACGAATGACCGAATACCCCGCAAACAGCGTGTAGATCAGGATGATGATCGGCAGGAACAGATAGACCTGACGGACCAGCACGGCGAATTTCGGCAGTTCGGACCGGGGCAACCCCTTCATGTCCAGCTTCAGCGCCTGCAGATCGACCATGAAGTAGACCGAAATGAAATACAGCACCGCCGGGATGATCGCGGCCACGACGATTTCCGTGTAGGGAATGCCCGTGACCTCGGCCATGATGAACGCACCGGCCCCCATGATCGGCGGCAGGATCTGCCCACCCGACGACGCGGTCGCCTCGATGGCGGCGGCCGATCTGGCCGGATAGCCCACCCGCTTCATCAGCGGAATGGTCAGCGACCCGGTCGAAACGACATTGCCCGCCGAGGTGCCGTTGATCATGCCCATCAGGCCGCTGGCAAAGACGGCGACCTTGGCCGGTCCGCCGCGCGCCTGACCGGCGGCGGCGAAGGCGAAGTTCACGAAGTAATCGCCCACCTTCGATGCCTGCAGGAAAGCCGCGAAGACGATGAACAGGATGATATAGGTCGAGGACACCGCGATCGGCGCGCCCAGGATCCCCTGATCGGTGAAGATATAGGTGAAGAAACGCGAGGCGTTATAGCCACGATGGTTCAGGAACCCCGGCAGCCACGGACCCAGGAACGAATAGGCGATGAACACGCTGACGATCACCACCAGCACAAGCCCGGTCAGGCGTCGCGTCAGTTCAAGGATCAGGATCACGCCGGCGATGGCGGCATACATATCACCCGGCTGCGCCATCCCGGTGCCCGCGCGCAGGCGCAGGGCCCCGACAACGAACAGGATATAGCCAAGCACCGCGATCGACGCGATGCCCAGAAGCCAGTCCCCTTCGTAGATCCGGTTGCGATCGCGACCAGAGTAAAGCCAGCCCGCCACCAGCGCGGCAATCGTTCCAACAAGCAGCGGAATGCCGAAACTGTTGAAGACGAAGGCGGGGGGATTGGCCATGCCTGCGAACCAACGTCCAAGCCAGGCATAGGCGATCATCGCAAAGGCATATCCCACCCCCCCCAGCGCCAGTGCCAGCAGCGCCTTTTCAGGCATGCCGCGGTCCGACAGCTTGCCCGCCGCACCGGTCACGTCATCGGATTGCGTCAGCGCCGAATAACCCAGGAAACCGATCACGAGACCGCCGGTGACATGGATCATGCGATAGGCCCATGTCTCCATCGGAAACAGGTTCATGACCAGAATATGGAAAAGCGTATAGGCGATGCACAGCGCGGCGAAGACGAGGCCGTTTCGCCCCCGCAGATCGCGTTGCGTCGGGGTCAGTGGTTCGTCATCCACGCCCTGCGCGATGACGGGTGACTGGGTGGGCTCGGGATGAGACATCTGCCGCTCCGTTGCAAAAGGGGACCGCCGTGCCGCGCCCTGCGGGCGGCATGTGGCTGCGCGGACAATCTGCCGCAAATTACTGGAAGGATTGGTGGGGATGCCCCGTCATGCGGGGCATCCTTGCCGCCTTACGGACGCAGCTCGTCCGGGATCTCGACGCCGGCTTCGTCGAAATAGCGGACCGCGCCCGGATGATAGGGCAGGAAGCTGTTCTGACCGACATTCTCGGGCAGGGTTTCGGCCGCTGCAGCGTGGATCTGAACCATCGCCTCGTTGTTTTCCATCACCAGCTTGGTGATCTCGTATGCCAGGCTCTCGGGCATCTCGACCGAAGCGGTGGCAAAGTTCCACATCGCCACAGTCCCGTGCGCGGGGGTATCAGGATACAGATCCGCCGGAATGTCGAAGGCCGAGACCTCGGGCATCGCCTCAAGGATCTTGTCGCGTTGCTCGTCGGTGAACCCGAAGATGTTCACCGGGTTCTCTGCGGCAATCTGCGAGAAGGCCGAGATCGGCACGCCCGCGGCAAACGAGAAGCCGTCGATCAGACCGTCCTTGACCTGCCCGGTCGAGTCACTGGCGCCTGCATAGCTGATGTTCGGGCTGACACCGATCACCTCGAAGAAGCGCGGCCAGTAGGTGGCAGCGGTGCCGCCGGCCGGACCGACCGAGACGCGCTTGCCGTCCAGCTTGGACACGTCGTCGATGCCCGTGGATTGCAATGCAACGGCCTCGAAGGGGGTCTGGTACATCGGGAACAGCGCGCGCAGCTGCTTGTGTTCCACGCCCGGCGCAAGTTCGCTTTTGCCGGTCCAGGCCTCGTGTGCCGGTCCCATGGTCAGCAGACCGACCTGATGATCGCCGGTTTCCACCAGCGTGGCGTTCTGGACCGGCCCGCCCGTCACCTCGGCCGAGGCGTTCAAGCCCAGGTTCTGACTGATCAGCGCCGCAAGTCCGGTCCCGTAGATGAAATAGGTGCCGCCCTGGCTGGCGGTGCCGATGGTCATGCTGCTTGGCCAGTCCGCGCGATCTTCCTGTGCGACGGCCGGCTGAAAGATCATCAGCGCGGCGGCGGCGGCAAAGGCGAGACGATGGGTTTGCATGAATTTCCTCCCTCTATGCATTCTCTCCGCGGGCCATGCCCGTGGGATGCACAGTTGAAAGCACCTTGCACAGTTTTGTCGCAAACCTTGCTAGCGCCACCGAAGCCCAAAAAACGCCGCCGCACCGCAGCAATGGGTGGAAAAGGTGACATCGCTTCGCAGGCGTGTTCCCTGCGGACCGCATCAGTCGTCGGTTTCGTCGGCGTCCAATCCGAACCGGGTCTTGTCGATCCCGTATTTCTGCATCTTTTCGTAAAGCGATTTTCGCGACAGTCCCAGTGATTCGTATACCGGTTTCAGCTTGCCGCCATGGTTCAGCAACGCCGCCGCGATCACGTTCCGCTCGAACGCGGCGACCTGATCTGCCAGGCGCATCGGTTGTTCGTCTTCCCCGTCCAGGGGTTGCAGCGCGATGCCCATCGCATAGCGGTCGGCGGCATTTCGCAGTTCGCGGACATTGCCCGGCCAGGGCCGCGAGTTGATGTCATTGATGACCCTGGGCGACAACGGCGGCGGCTCGCAACTGTATCGTCCGGCGGCCTCTTGCACCAGCTTGCTGAACAGCAGCGGGATATCTTCCTGCCGGTCGGTCAGGGGCGGAACCGTCAAGGTCACGACATTCAACCGATACAACAGATCGGGCCTGAAATTGCCCGCTGCGACCTCTTCTTCCAGCGGCTTTCGGGATGTGGCCATGAACCGCACGTCCAGCGGCCGTTCATCGTGCGAGCCAAGCCGGGTGATCACGCGCTTTTCCACCGCCCGCAGGAATTTTCCCTGTACCTGGGTCGGTAACGAGCCGATCTCGTCCAGCAGGATCGTTCCGCCCTGCGCATGTTCCAGCTTGCCGTATCTTTCGCGCAGGGCACCGGCAAAGGCGCCGGCCTCGTGCCCGAACAGTTCGGATTCGATCAGGCTTGCCGGCAGCGCCGCGCAGTCGATCGCAACGAATGGCTTGGTCGCCCGCGACGACAGATCATGTAGGGCCCGCGCCACAACTTCCTTGCCGACGCCGGTCTCGCCGACGATCAGCACGTCTGCCTCGGTCGGTCCGATGGTGCGCATCCTGCGCCGAAGATCGATCATCAGGCTGGAACGCCCGATCAGCCGCTGTTCCAGATCGTCATTTTGTCCGGCGGCGGCGCGCAGCACCCGGTTTTCCAGCAGCACGCGCCTGAATTCCATCGCGCGGGCGGCGATTTCGGTCAGATGCGTGGTCTTGAAGGGCTTCTCCAGAAAATCATAGGCGCCGTCGCGCATCGACCGAACGGCAAGCTGCACATCCCCGTGCCCCGTCACAAGGATCACCGGAATTTCGGCATCGATCTCGGCCACGCGGTTCATCAGGCTTAGCCCGTCAAGGCGGGGCATGCGGATGTCGGTGATCACGATGCCCCGGAACCCGAAGCTGAGCAGATGCAGCGCCGACTGCGCATCGGAATGATCCTCGACCTCGAAGCCTGCCAGATCCAGGGCCTGCGCCATGGAAAGCCGGAAATCATCCTCGTCGTCGATCAGCAGCACACGGCCTTTCATGGCGCTTCTTCGTCCTCTGGTCTTGCCGCTTTCAACTCTATCTCGAATATGGCGCCGCCTGACGGCGCATCGCGCAACCGCAGTTCGCCATCGAAATCCCGTATGATGTTATACGAGATGGACAGGCCAAGCCCCAGTCCCTGCCCGACACCCTTGGTGGAAAAGAACGGATCGAAGATCCGTTCCTGCAGATCGGGGGGAATTCCCGGCCCGTTGTCGATGATGCTTACCAGCACGTTGTCACCCTTGCGGGCGGCCGCGATGACAATTCTCGCATCAGGGGTTTCGCGCAGCGCATCCAGCGAATTCGCCAGCAGATTGACCATTACCTGCTGCAGGCGGACGGGTTCTGCCATGACCCATAACTGATCGGGAATACCATCTGAATCGATGCGGATGGCCGACCCTTTCAGCCGCCACGAGATCACATCGACGCTTTCGCCGACCAGGGTTGCCAGATCGACGGGACCAAGTTGCTGCCTGGGCTTGCGAGCGAAATTGCGAAGCGTGCGGCTGATTTCGGTCATGCGATCGGTCAGGCCAAGAATGCGCGTGATGTTCTTGCGCGCCTCATCCCACCGGTCGCGCTCGATATAGCTTTCGGCGTTTTCGGCAAAGTTCCGTATCGCCCCCAGGGGTTGGTTGAACTCATGGCTCAGCGCCGCCGACATCTGTCCCAAGGCTGCCAGCTTGGCCGATTGCACCAATCGGCGTTGGGTGCGGCGAAGCTCGGTCTCGGTCGCGCGGCGTTCGGTGACCTCGTCGCGCAGGCGCGCGTTGACCGATGCCAGTTCCGCGGTCCGTTCTTGCACGCGTTGTTCCAGCAGCGCCTGCGTCGCCCGTTGATACTGGGTCAGTTCGCGCTGCCTTTTCCGGCGCTGCATGACGACCCCCAGCCCAAGCGTGACGAACGCAATCGCCAGAACCGCCAGCAAGACCATCGTCCATGCCTGCGAACGGGCCAGGGCGGTATCGACCAGCACCCGCACGGTCCACCCGGCATCCTGCATCTGTTGCGCGATGACCAGAAAGCCGCGCGACCTGCCGCCGTCATCCACGGTCACCAGTTCGTCACCGTCATAGCTGCCGGTCACGCGCAAGGGCAGAACGCCGATCTGAGCGTCGGCATAGCGCTGCACTTCCCGGGATCGCTGCAACGCCTCGATGCTAAGGGGTGCCAGCGACGAATAGGACCAGTCCTGCCGGGCCGACAGAAAGATGATCCCCTCGGGGTCGGTCACGATGATCTCGTACTCCGCCGCGCGCCAGCTTTCCTCCAGCAGGTCCAGATCGATCTTCTGCGCGATGACGCCTGTGATCGCGCCACCCTGCCGGATCGGCGCGGCAAAATAATAGCCGCGGCGCTGTGACGTGGTCCCCAAGCCATAGAAACGCCCGAATCCGCCCTGCAGGGCATCCGCGAAATAGGGCCGATAGGAAAAGTTCTGCCCCGTGAAAGGAACATCGGAATCGTAATTGCTGGCGGCCACCGTCAGCCCGTCGGTGTTCATCACGTAAAGATCGGACGACCCAAGCAGCGTGTTGACCGATTTCAGGTAGGCATTCGCGGCCTGAACGACATCGCTATCGGCGGGGTCCGAGACGACCCGTTGCACCAGATCCTGTTGCGCCAGCAATTGCGGCAACCGTTCGTATCGGGCCAACTCGCCATTCAGCGTGGCGACAACCAGACGCATCGTGTTTTCGCCGCGCGCCTTGCTGTCCGACAGATAGTATCTCGTCAGTGGCCCGATGCCGAACACGGAAACGGCAAGGCACAGCGCGATGCAGCACGCGAACAGAACCACCCTTTGGTCGGGCACAGCCTCGTCGCGCTTCATCGCGGGCAACGTCATCTCTTGGATCGCCTTGTCATTTCAAACAGTCGGGCACGCCACTGACCACTCTATGAGGTCTTGCAACCAAGATCCAAGGATGTACCGGGATGCCGATCAGCCTGCGGCTCGCCGCTCTTCGTGGCGTTGCAGAATACGCGCGATCGCAGGTATCGCGGGAACGATCATGAAGATCCGCACCAGATGGAATGCGGTGATCAGCGCGACGTCCAGTTCCAGAAACTTGGCGGTCAGCGCCATCTCGGTCACGCCTCCGGGCGCCGCACCAAGAACCAGATCCTCCCACGTCATGCCCAGAAAGATCGACAGGGCATAGCCGGAGATCGTCGTAAGTCCCAGGAACAGCAGTGTCGACAGGCCGATCGACGCAACCGTTCGCCCCGCTGACACGAACAGGGAACGGCGGAAGGTCGACCCGAGCCAGGTGCCCAGCAAAACCTGAGCAAGGGACAGCACGGCCGGCGGAAACGGGGCCGGTGTCGTTCCGAACGCGGTCAGTGCGGCAGAAGCAGCCAGCGCGCCCAGGAAGAACGGGTTCGAGATGCGCAGGAACCGGAAGGCGAGGGCCGCAGCCACGGCGGCGGCGATCAGCAGCAGCGATCCGAAAGCATCGAAATCTTGTGCCGAGGTCAGTCCCCGACGATCCGGCCAGCCGTCGATGGCATAGATCGTGATCGGCACCAGAACCACGATGGACGCGATCCGAAGGGTCTGCGCGAAGATGACCGGTCCGGGGGGCAGGCCCATGCGCTCGGCGATGACGGCGGCCTCGACCGGGCTGGTCGGAATGGTCGACAGCAGCGATGCGACAAGGCCCGTGCCCGAGATCCGGCTAAGGACGACCGCGACAAGGCAAGCGCAAACTGCGGTCAGCAAGGCCATGCCGACAAGCAGCGGCGTCAGGTCCAGAAGTTTGCCAAGAGCCGTAGGCGAAAAGGACAGCCCGACTTGCGCGGCCACGATGATCTGCCCCAAAGGGCGCGTGCGCACCGGAATGATGTAAGTCGTGACACCGGCGATATAGAGCGAGGCGGTCGCAATCAGCGGACCGATCATCCAGGGCAGCGGCGATCCGATCGCGCTCATCAACCAACCGCCAAGTGCGGCAAAGCCGTAGATACCCACGGGATGCACGATCTTCCTAATGTTCATGACCCGATAGCTCCGCCGTCATGTCATCCGCCACGAACCCGTTGAAGAATTCGGTCAGCGCCGCATCGAAGCCGCCCGGATCCTCGATATTGATGGAATATCCGCCCTGCAGGTCCACGATCCCTACCGAGGGCAAAAGCGTCGGGATCTCGTCCCGCACCGCCTGGAACCTGCGCTCTGTCACGCCATTGACAAGTAGCGTGGGCACGCTGGTCTTGCCGATCCGGTCGCGCACCGACAGGTTGGGCAGACCTTCGGTCATTAGCCTGACGAAGCCCGGAATGTCGCAACCGTCCGCGTCGCAGGACAGCATCGCCCGGATCTGCGCGGGAAAGCGTCTTGCGTGGGCAGGGTGGAATGCCTGCCTGCGCAGTCCTGTCAGCCCGTTCCCGACAATATCCGCGACACGGGCGTCATGCGCGGCACGCTGCGCCTCTGTCCAGATACCGCGGAGGGCGGCGTTCGCATTGGTAAAGCCTTGGGCGATGACCCGATCCGGATGGGTCAGCGCATAGCGCAGCGTCAGCCCCGCCCCAAAACTTTGCCCGCAGATGAACCAGCGGTCGATGCCCAGTCCTGCGCGCAGCCGATCCAGCGCGGCGACCATCGCATCGGGGCGATAAAACAATGGATCGTCGGGCGCAGGGCTTTTCCCGTGGGCCGGAAGATCGACCCGGATACAGCGATAGTCACGTGACAGAGCCGTGTTCAGTGCCCAGTGACGCCGGCTTGACAGGACCCCATGGACCAGCAGCAACGACGGCTTGCCCGCAGGATCGGCCTCGAAATGAAGTTCGTGCATTCGTCGTTCCGCCCTCCTGCCTCAGCTTGAGCCTCGGGCACAATTGCAGCAACTGCAATATAGCAGGGCATCGGCTGAGCAAAGGTCAGGTTACAAGATCAGGCGACGGACTATACCCGCCCCAAGAACTGCCCGGAGGAGGGGCGCCATGATACCCGCGCAGAACGGCGGAGCTGTGAGGCTGATCAGCCTTGACAGATCCAGGCGATTGAACGCACCGGACATCCTGATTCAGCAAGGGCTGCCCGCCACGACCTGCGCAGCCTGGCAAGACGGGGAACGCCGTGCGGTAAGGCTGACGGAAGCGGGCCGGGCCCTCAATCCTGCGCACGGCTATTGCAACGGCGCTGACGCTGAACCGGGTGACCCTCGCGGCGAACAGGGCGCGAAATATGGACCTGATCCAGCAGATCCGTTCCGCCGATCGCACCGAATGTGTCCTCGCCTTCAGCAGAAGCGGACCCCGCGCTTCGGGCCGCACGCACTCTCTAACCAAGCCGGAGCATTCATGCCCCCAGTCACGCTGACTATCCACGACGACATCGCCCATGTCGAGATCGACAACCCTCCCGTGAACGCGCTTAATCGGGCCGTGCGCGCGGGGCTCAAGGATGCGGCCGAGAAGATCGAGGCGTGTGACGATGTCAGGCTCGTCATCCTTCATTGCGCCGGGCGGACCTTCGTCTCGGGCGCGTTCAGAGGAGGAAGCTGATAGCTCATTGTCACTTATCCGATGCTCGTGCGCAATTGTCTGCACCGGATGTTCTTGGTCGAACCTTGACTGCCGCGCAGCTTCACGCGGGTGATGACATGACCGAGCTTCATACCAGCACCCATTTCAGTTCAGCCTGCAAGTCGATCAACGGCTGAAGATACCGTTCCACGATCTCGCCGGTATCGCCCGCCATTGCAGGCAGACCCGGATTGATCGCTGCTACGACGTCCCCCCGGCTGTTAAGGACCGGCACCGCGATGGAAGGCAGCCCCACTTCGACTTCCTGATCGATCACCGAGAATCCGCTCTCTCTTACATCGCGCAAAATCTGAATGAGTTTTTCGGGGTCAGTTTCCGTGTACGGGGTTCTCCTGACCAGCGATCCCGAAGCCAGTTTCTGCCTGACAACGCGTTCAGGCAGCGATGCCAGCAGGACGCGTCCCATCGATGTGCAGAATGCAGGCAGACGAGATCCGGGCATAAGTGTGATCGACACGACCTTCTTCTGCACCGCCCGCACGACCAAGACCGCTGCTGGCCGACGCCTCTGATATTGATTGACGCGCACGGTCGCTGCAGAAGGAGTCGATGACCTGCAGCCCATTGGCATGGCCACCCATCATGCCCATGGTCGCGATTTGCATGTTCTTTCCGTGCGATACCCGAACCAATTTTCTATAGCGTACGCCAGCGGTAATGGTCCAACTGATCCCTTGCGAAAGACCGGCAAGGCGCTCTTCCTCGATAGAGCGGGCAGGATCACCCTGAAAACGCTTGACGGGGAACGACCACACGCAGTGCCACGACTGCCAAGACAAATGGTCGAATGGCTGGCCGAAGAAACGATCGCCGCCGCCGTCAAGGCCGATATACAGGCCTTGGATCGTCGTTATATTCTTTATGGACACCGGCTCGCCTGGTGAACCGTTCGTACAGGATGTATCGGATCGGTGGCGACGCCCCCGCGGTGTGTCCCGACGTTGACAATTTCCACTTTGGAAAGCCCGGAGAAGGCCGCCAGACCAAGGCTGAGGTAGTTGTAGACGGACGGGAACGGGCGATGACATCGATGCGGGGGCGATGCCCGCCATGCCGAATGTTAGCGCGGCATCCCGCCGGTCCAGAATTCGGGACAGATCGTCAACCGGCCACCGATCAGGCGCGCCTCAGGTCTGTCCGGCACGCTCCTGCCGTTGCTGGGGCGCCAGGTTGCCCTGATCACGCATTGCGGATCTCAGGCTGCGCTATCAAGACAAATCTTTCGAAGGGATCGCCCCTCGACGAGTTCGGCTATGAATTCCAACGGGGAAAGATGGTAGCGGAGGAGGGATTTGAACCCCCGACACAAGGATTATGATTCCTCTGCTCTAACCAACTGAGCTACTCCGCCACGGGTGTGGGGCGATGTAAGGGGTGGCGCAGGGGGCGTCAAGCGGTTTTCTGGGACAGATCCGAACAAACTCCGACGCCGTGCCTCATCTTGTTGTGCCGCCTGAAATCCGCCGACGCAGCCCGTCCAGTCCGATGTCGCAGAATTGCGGAAAACAACATTGACGGTCGCTTGGCAGAACATAGATCAGAGACGTTTCCAGCGCTGGAACCGTCGCTGACGCTGCGCCCACACGGGTCGCTATCCGCGCGCCTTCACCACCTGCAGCAGCGGCATCAGGTCGGCCATCTCGGGACCGTGCGCCTGCCCCGTGACGGCCTTGCGCAGCGGCATGAACAGCCCCTTGCCCTTGCGGCCGGTCGCGGCCTTCACCTGCGCGGTCCACGTGGCCCAAGTGTCATCTTCGTAGGGCGGCGGCGGCAGCAGCGCCATCGCATCTGCGATGAAATCGGCATCCTCGGGTTCGATCTGCGGATCGGCCCCGGTGCTGAAGATGCGCCACCATCCGGCCAGATCGTCCAGCGTGGTGATGTTCTTTGACGTCACGCGCCAGAACCGCGCGGCCTGTTCATTCGGGACGCCAAGCGCGAGGATCCGGTCCTCGACCGCCTCGAACGGCAGCGACTGGGTCTTTTCACGGGTCAGTGGCCACAGATCCTCGGCATCGAACTTGGTAGGCGATGCGCCGAACCGGGACAAGTCGAACTCGTCAGCCAATTCGTCAAGACCTGCCAGCGTCACCGGCTGACCCGACCCAAGCCGCGCCATCAGCGACAGCAGCGCCTCTGGCGCCACGCCAGCTTCGCGCAGATCCTTCAGCGACAGCGCGCCGATCCGCTTGGACAGCTCTTCGCCCTTGGCACCGGTCAGAAGGCTGTGATGGGCGAAGTTGGGGGGTGTTCCGCCGATCGCCTGAATGATCTGGATCTGCGTCGCGGTATTGGTCACGTGATCCGATCCGCGCACGATGTCGGTCACGCCCATATCGGTGTCGTCCACCGATGACGCGAAGGTATAAAGAACCTGCCCGTCGGCACGGATCAGCACCGGATCGCTGACCGAGGCCGCGTCGATCGAGATGTCGCCCAGGATGCCGTCATCCCATTCGATCCGCTGGTGATCCAGACGAAAGCGCCAGTAGCCGTCGCGGCCCTCGGCGCGCAGCCGATCCTTGTCCGCGTCCGACAGGTTCAGGCCGGTGCGGTCATAGACCGGGGGCTTGCCCATGTTCAGCTGCTTCTTGCGCTTCAGATCCAGTTCGGTCGGGGTTTCGAACACCTCGTAAAGCCGACCCGATTCGCGCAATTGCCGCGCAACCTCGGCGTAACGGTCCAGACGCAGCGACTGCCGTTCGACACGGTCCCAGTGCAGACCCAGCCATTCCAGATCCCGCTTGATCCCATCGGCATATTCCTCCTTGCTGCGTTCCTGATCGGTATCATCAAGGCGCAGGATGAAGGTGCCGCCAGCCTTTCGCGCGATCAGATAGTTGAACAACGCGGTCCGCAGGTTTCCGACATGGATGTTGCCGGTGGGTGACGGTGCGAAGCGGGTGGTGGTCATGGGCTGTCTCCTGTTGCCGTTGCTCTTTCACAGAAGCCGATTCTTGTCCATATCAGGGAATGAACGCAGGAGGTGTGGATGACGGACTGGGACGGGATCAGGGCACCTGACGCGAACGAGATCGAGGCCATGGCACGGGCCGCGCTGGTCACGCTGCCGGCAAGGTTCGCGGGGCACGCACAGGATGTCGCGATCCGGGTCGCCGAATTCGCGCCCGACGACGTGCTGGACGAACTGCAGATCGACGATCCGTTCGAACTGACCGGGCTGTACGACGGCATCCCGGTGACCGAGAAATCGGTGGCCGATCAGCCCGAAGGGCCGGACATCGTCTGGCTGTTCCGCCGCCCCTTGCTGGACGAATGGGCGGCGCGCGGAAACGTGACCCTGGGCGAGCTGATCACCCACGTCGTCACGCATGAACTGGCCCATCATTTCGGCTGGTCCGACGACGACATCGCGCATATCGACAGGTGGTGGGAATGACCCTGCCCGGCAGCGAGACCCAGGCCCCGATCCTGACGGTCACGCTGAATCCGGCGCTGGACCTGTCCACCGCCGCCGACGAGGTGCGCCCGGACCTCAAGCTGCGCTGTGACAAGCCGGTTGTCGATCCCGGCGGCGGCGGCATCAATGTCAGCCGCGCGATCAAGATTCTGGGAGGGCAGTCCACGGCGATGGTCGCGCTTGGCGGCGCGACCGGCACCCGGATCGCGGATCTGCTGAAATCCGACGGGCTGTCCATCCTGCGCCTGACCGCGCCCGGCGAGACGCGACAATCGCTGGCGGTCACCGATCGCACAACGGGCAGCCAGTATCGTTTCGTCATGCCCGGCCCTGAATGGCACACGACCCATGTCTCCGACATGATGTCAGCGATTTCGGAAACCGCGCGCGCGGGCGGCTGGGTGGTCGTCTCGGGGTCCAACCCGCCGGGCGTTGCACCCGGCTTCGAACAGATGCTGACCGTGCGCCTCAAGGATGGCCGGGCGCGGCTGCTGGTCGACACGTCAGGGGAGGCGCTGCAGGCGCTTGCAGGTTCGTCAACACCGGTCGATGTGCTGCGCATGGACAGCCACGAAGCCGAGGCACTGGCGGGCCGCCCCCTGCCCTTGCGCAGCGACAGCGCCGCATTCGCCGCCGTGCTGGTCAGGGAAGGTGCCGCCAGGTCCGTCATCGTCGCCCGTGGCGCAGACGGGTCGGTGATCGCCGGCCCCGACGGCGCGTGGCATGCCGAGGCAGCGCGCGTAAGGGTGGTCAGCGCGGTCGGCGCAGGGGACAGTTTCGTGGCGGGGTTCGTCCTGGCCCGGGCCCGCGAATGGCCCGTGGAAGAGGCGCTTGCACTTGGTGCCGCAGCCGCCTCGGCTGCGGTCATGACACCGGCGACCGAGCTGTGCCACGCCCATGACGTCGAACGCATGTTCGCCGAACGCGTTGTCACCCGGATCTGACGCAGCCCCCGAAGCAGGCCCCGGCAGCACATGCCGGAAAAAAAAGAGCCGCCCCGAAGGGCGGCATGGGTTCTTCATGCGGGAAGGCAGACGCGGATCAGGCGGCCTCGGCCTCTTCCGCCTCGGCGGCCATGCGGCGTTCGCTTTCCTCGCGCGACAAGGCGACCGATGTGCGGACACCCTTGGACACGAATTCCATCAGGCCCTTCACGACCCGTTCGTTCGGATCGATGCCGGCACAGCTCAGCACTTCGCGACCATCGCGGGACCGGGCCCAACGCGCGATCTGGTCGGGGCCGTTACCGTATTTCTTGTCATCGGCGATGGCATCATCCAGCGCCGCCAGCACCACGGCCGCAAAAAGCTTGCGGGCGCGCTGGCCTTGTTCGAAATTGAAAGCTGAGCCGTCAACAAAATCACGCATTCCATTCGTCCATTCTTATGCGGACCTCGGGTCACCAAGGCCCTTGCGGGAGGAACATGACGCAACCCCGCGTTTTTTCTTTCCGTTTCTTCGACGGTGCCGCCTGCAATAGACCAGAACCCCGCCGATTCGATATTCCCGCAACCGCATAGCTGCCATGCATAGCCCGCATTCCATGTAAAACTCAGAAGAAATTTACATGTCATTGCCGGGATCGGCGGCGGATCGCCGCTGATCCTGCCTTGACAACGCGCCAATCCTGTATTGGTTGCCTCTGTGTGCTGCTGCGGATATAGGAACGCGACACCGCCGTTCAACGCCCGGACGCGCGGATTTTCCGTAACATCCGACAGAGTATGGTTCATGCCCAAGATAAACGGCAACGAAATTCGCCCCGGCAACGTGCTGGAACATGACGGCGGCCTGTGGGCCGCCGTGAAAGTCAATCACGTCAAACCCGGCAAGGGCGGGGCCTTTGCGCAGGTCGAGCTGAAGAACCTTCGCGACGGTCGCAAGCTGAACGAACGGTTCCGCAGCGAGGACAAGGTCGAACGCGTGCGTCTGGATCAGAAGGACCAGCAATTCCTGTACGAGACCGACGGCCGGCTGGTCTTCATGGACAGCGAAACGTTCGAACAGACCGAGCTTGATGCCGATCTGCTGGGTGAACGTCGGCCCTTCCTTCAGGACGGGATGACCGCAACCATCGAATATTACGGCGACGAGGCGCTGTCGGTGTCGATCCCGCAGAAAGTCACCTGCAAGGTCACCGAGACCGAGCCGGTGGTGAAGGGCCAGACGGCGGCGAACAGCTACAAGCCTGCCATCCTCGACAACGGCGTGCGCATCATGATCCCGCCTTTCGTGGGCGAAGGTGAAGACATCGTCGTGAACACCGAGATGTTCGAATACAGCGAACGGGCCTGAGGCCGCCCCGACCGCGTCCGATCCGAACATCACGGGCGCGGGACGGCCGCCCTGCCCCCGCATTTTCGGAGAAAGCCCATGCGCGATGCGACCAATCTGATCGGGCGCATCCTCATCGCGCTGCTGTTTCTGGGCGGCGCGGTGCAGAAATTCGCCGACCCGGCCCCCGCCGCACAGATGATCACCGGGATCGGCTTGCCCGGTGCGTTGATCTGGCCGGTGGCGGTCTTTGACGCCATCGCCGCGCTGGCCTTGGTCCTGGGGCCGCGCGTCGGGATCTGGGCCGCGGTGATGGCGGTCTATTGCATGGCGACCAGCTGGTTTCACTGGCAGCTGCGGGCCGACCCGTGGCAGGTCACCATCTTTGTCAAGAATTGGGCCATCGCGGGCGGTCTGCTGATCCTGGCGGCCCAAGGTCCGGGGCGGTGGGTGATCTGGCGCTAGGACACGCCGCCCGGCTCTTGGCCAGGCGCGGCCTGGGGGGCGAACAGGTCAAGCTGGGCGGGCTCATCAGGCGCGATGTCCAGAAAGCCCGACAAGGTGACGCCAAGCAGCCGTGCCCCGCGCGGGTCGGGCAGCACCTGCCGGATCAGCGCGCAGGCCTGATCCAGCAACTCGGCCTCAGAGCCGACCGGGCGCGGCAGGCTGCGCGCCCGTGTGATTTGCTGAAAATCAGAAAACTTGACCTTGGCCGTGACCGTCCGCCCCTGCAGGCGATGGCGGCTGACATGGTCCCACACCTTGCGCGCCAGGGGAGCGAGCGCGTCATCGGCCGCCTCGAGCGTCATCAGGTCGGTGAAATAGGTGTTCTCGGCGCCGACGGATTTGCGGATCCGCTCTGGCCGGACCTGCCGGTGGTCGATCCCGCGTGAGATATTCCAGTAATATTGCCCCGCCTTGCCAAAGCGACGGGTCAGAAAATCCAGATCCTGCGCGCGCAGGTCGGCGCCCGTTTCGATCCCCATCGCGTTCATCTTCGACGCGGTCGCAGGGCCGATGCCGTGAAACTTGCCGACCGGCAGGTGCAACACGAAATCGGGGCCGCGTTCAGGCGGAATGACGCAAAGCCCGTCGGGCTTGTTCTGGTCCGAGGCCAACTTGGCCAGAAACTTGTTATAGCTGACCCCCGCGCTGGCCGTCAGGCAGGTCGCCTGCAGGATTCGCGCGCGGATCTCTTTGGCGACCTGGGTCGCGGTCTGTCCGGGCCACAGATGGTCGGTCACGTCCAGATAGGCTTCGTCCAGCGAAAGCGGCTCGATCAACGGCGTGTAGTCGGCGAAGATGTCGCGGATCTGGGCGCTGACCTCGCGATAGACATCGAAGCGGTGCTTGACGAAGATCAGGTCCGGGCACAGACGTTTTGCCGTGACAGACGGCATGGCGGATCGCACCCCGAACACCCGCGCCTCATAGCTGGCGGCCGCGACCACGCCGCGCAGGCTGGAGCCGCCGACCGCGACGGGCGTGCCGCGCAGTTCGGGGTGATCGCGCTGCTCGACCGAGGCATAGAACGCGTCCATGTCGATATGGATGATCTTGCGCAGCGTGGGCTGCGCGTCGGGGGCCATGTCGGCCCCACGGCTCATGCGGCGAAGATGCGGGCCGGGCCAGCCTCCATGCCGTCACCCAGCCGGTCAAAGCGGACATGCGCAAGGCCCCGCCCGCCCGACTGGGTGAACAGCGTGCCGACCGCACGCCCGTCGCGGGTGATCTGGGTGCCGACCGGTGCCTCGCCCTCGACCCGCAGGGTGGTCAGACCCTTGCGCAGCTCGGCCTTGTGCTTCATCCGCGCGGTGACTTCCTGCCCGACATAGCATCCCTTGCGGAAATCGACGCCGTGAAGACGCTCGAAACCGACCTCCAGGATGAACGTCTCGTTCGGGATCAGTTCGATCAGCGTCTCGGGGATGCAGTGCTCGACCCTGATCGCATCCCAGTCGCTGCCGTCATCGCCCGTCTGTCCATAATCTCGCCAGCCAAGGGCATCGTGGCGCGGATCGGCGATGGCGCCGTCAGGCACCGGACCGGTCCCGCGGGCGACGGTCATGTCCGTCGGCTGCAATTCGACCCTGGACCTCAGCTTGTACATCGACAATCGCCGGATCAGGTCGTCAGCCAGCCCCGCATCGACATCCAGCAGCAGCGCATCGTCGCCTGGCACGATCAGGAAATCCGCCAGATACTTGCCCTGCGGTGTCAGCATCGCAGCCCAGCACGGCGCCCGCGTCACGTCGTTCGTGACCAGCCCTTGCAGGAATTCGACGCGATCCTCACCCGTAACGCGAATGATCTTGCGGTTCATAGCTCGTCTCCGAATTGCAGTGCCACAAGCCGGGCATAGGCCCCGGCCTTTGCCATCAACTGGTCATGGCTGCCTTGCTCGACAACCCGTCCCGCCTCGATCACGACGATCTTGTCGGCATTTCGGATGGTGGACAGCCGGTGCGCGATGACCAGCGTGGTCCGCCCCGCCGACAACCTGTCCAGCGCGTCCTGCACCAGCCGTTCGCTGGCGGTGTCCAGCGCGCTGGTCGCCTCGTCCAGCAGCAGGATCGGCGCATCGCGCAGAACCGCCCGCGCAATCGCGATGCGCTGGCGCTGACCACCCGACAACGACGAACCGCGCGGGCCGGCGGGACTGTCCAGACCGCGCCCCATGGGATCGACGAAATCGGTGACATGGGCCGCCTGCAGCGCGGCGGTCAGGGCCTGATCATCCGCGCCCGGTCGGCCCATCAGGATATTGTCACGCAGGGATTCGTCGAACAGCGCCGATTCCTGCGCCACGGTCGAAAACTGATCCCGCAGCACGCCCAGATCATAGTCCGACACCGGTATCCCCCCCAGAGACACGCTGCCGCTGTCGGGATCGACCATCCGGGTCAGCAGGTTGAAGACGGTGGACTTGCCGGCCCCCGACGGTCCGACCAGCGCGGTGGTGCGCCCGGCCTCGGCAGTGAAGTCCAGACCGCGCAGCACCGGCTGACCGTCATAGGACAGCCACACATCCCGCAGCGCCACCGACATGTCGGGCGGCGGCTCGCGCCGCGCCCCCGACACGATGCCTGAACGGGTGTCGAACACCTCGTAGATCCGTTCCAGGCTGGCGGCAGCGGTCTGCCACGTGCCGGCCAGCCCGCCAAGCCGGCGCATCGGCTGAAAGGCCAGCGCCAGGGCGGTGAAGAACGACATGAAATCCCCGACGCTGCGTTCGCCCTGCATCACCTCTCGGCCGCCAAGGGCCAGCACGGCGACGAAGCCGATCCCGGTGACGATATCGGTCAGCGCCGGGATGACGCTGCTGGTCGCGGCAACCTTGACCTGCGAGTTGCGGAATCGTTCGACGATACGCTGGAAGCGAAGGGTCTGATCGGCCTCGGCCCGGTTCAGCCGGATCGAGGTGATGCCGTGCATGATCTCATCCAGCCGCGTGGCGCGGGCGCTGGCGGTGGCGCGGTTCTGACGCATCTTGCGGCGGATATAGCGTTGCACAAGCGCGGCCGGGACGATCAGCAGCGGCGCGCCGACCATCGCCCCCAGCGTCCAGACCGGATCCACTGTCAACGCCACCCCGAACAGCATCACCAGCGAGATCGCGTCCCGCGTGGCCCCGGTCAGCAATGTGGACCAGACACCCTGAACGGCCATCGTGTCACCCTGGATCCGCTCGATCAGCGCGCCCGGCGCATTGTCGCGAAAGAACCGCCCGTCAAGCGTCAGGATATGGGCCAGAAGATCGGTCTGCATCCTGGTCGAGATATCCAGCGAAATCCGCGTCAGCAGCGACTTGCTGGCGACCAGTGTCACCGCGCGCAGCAGGAAGATGCCGAAGATCGATCCGCCGACCCACCAGATCGCGCCGGGTTCTTTACCGACGAAGACCAGGTCGAACAGCGGCTTCAGCATCCAAGAGATCAGCGCAAGCGTCGATCCTTCCAGCGTCATCAGCAGAAAAGCCAATGCCATGAGCCAGCGATGCGGACGCAGATAATCCGCCCAAAGCCGGCGAAACAGGGAAGTGGTCGGGACGGACTGGATCACGGGCTGCGCGGACCTTCCTGCACCGGTTATCGTGTTCCGCCCAGCCATAGCCCGGTCCGCCGGTCACGGGCAAGCCGACAGGTGAGGCGCGGCGTGTTGACAGCCGACTTGGTGCCGAGAGATCGCAAATCGGGATGCGCCCGGTGATACGCCAATCGCGAATCGCGGTCCGGTGGCGTTCCCCCGCGTCACGGCTTGTGCCGCGCCAGCGTCACCTGCAAGTTCTGAGAAACGCAATCCGGGGAGAGAGTCCATGCTGCCACCGATCCTGCAAGATCTGCGCATTCCCGTTGTCGGCTCGCCGATGTTCATCGTCTCGGGGCCGGAGCTGGTCATCGCCCAATGCAAGGCGGGGATCGTGGGAAGCTTTCCGGCGCTGAACGCCCGCGAGAAGGACGGCGAACCGCCGCTGCTGGATGTATGGCTGACCCGGATTACCGAAGAGCTGGACCGACACAACCAGGCCAACCCCGACCACCCTGCCGCACCCTTCGCCGTCAATCAGATCGTGCATCGCAGCAATGCAAGGCTGGAACGCGACATCGAGATCTGTCACCGCCACAAGGTGCCGATCTGGATCACTTCGCTGGGGGCCCGCCCCGAGGTGAACGCGGCGGCGCATGATTGCGGCGGTATCGCGTTGCACGACATCATCAACAACGTCTTCGCCAGAAAAGCCATCGACAAGGGCGCCGACGGGCTGATCGCGGTTGCCGCCGGTGCCGGCGGCCACGCCGGGCCGCAATCGCCCTTCGCGCTGATCCAGGAGATCCGCGAATGGTTTGACGGCCCCTTGCTGCTGTCCGGATCGATTGCGACCGGCCGCGCGGTGCTGGCCGCACGGGCGATGGGTGCGGATCTGGCCTATATCGGCAGCCCGTTCATCGCCACGGACGAGGCGAATGCGCAGGCAGACTACAAGCAGATGATCTGCGACAGCGGTGCGATGGATATCGTGACCTCGTCGCTCTTCACGGGCGTGTCCGGGAACTACCTTGCGCCGTCGATCCGCAATGCGGGATTGGACCCGGACAACCTGGATCAGGCTGATGCAAGCGCGATGAATTTCGGACAGGGATCGTCAAAGGCGAAGGCCTGGAGCCAGATCTGGGGGGCTGGCCAGGGAATCGGCGCGATCCACGACATCGTTCCGGCGGCGGATCTGGTCGGCCGGCTGGCCCGCGAATACGCCGAAGCGAAGGCGGAATTGGCGCGATTGTGACCTTTGCGAAACGGGCCCGGCATCCCATATAGGGCTGCGACAGGACCCGATCCGTGGAGGGCGACTTGGCTTATCAGAAGACGAAGGACGCGATCGACCGGCTCACGCCGGAGCAGTATCGCGTGACGCAGGAAAATGGCACTGAACGTGCCTTTACCGGCGAATACGATCATCATTTCGAACCGGGCATCTATGTCGATGTGGTGTCCGGCGAGCCGCTGTTCGTCAGCGCGGCCAAATACAATTCGGGCTGCGGCTGGCCCGCCTTCACCAAGCCCATCGACGAGAACGTGACCGAACATCGCGACGTCTCGTTCGGGATGGTGCGGACCGAGGTGCGGTCGCGCCACGGCGACAGCCATCTGGGCCATGTGTTCCCGGATGGACCCGCCGAACAGGGCGGGCTGCGCTATTGCATCAATTCGGCCTCGCTGCGCTTCGTTCCGAAGGATCGGATGGCGGCGGAAGGCTATGGCGACTATCTGGCTCAGATCGAGGAGGCTTGACATGACCGAACGCGCTGTTCTGGCGGGGGGCTGTTTCTGGGGCATGCAGGATCTGATCCGGCGCATGCCCGGCGTGATTTCGACCCGGGTGGGTTATACCGGCGGCGATGTTCCCAATGCCACCTATCGCAACCACGGCACCCATGCCGAAGGGATCGAGATCATCTTCGATCCGTCGATCATCAGCTATCGTCAATTGCTGGAGTTGTTTTTCCAGATCCACGACCCGACCACGCCGAACCGGCAGGGGAACGATATCGGGCCCAGCTATCGTTCCGCGATCTATTACCTCGATGACCGGCAGCAGCAGGTTGCGCGCAATACGATCGAGGATGTCGAGGCTTCGGGGCTTTGGCCCGGCCGGGTGGTGACCGAACTGGCCCCCGTGGGCGATTTCTGGGAAGCCGAGCCCGAACATCAGGACTATCTGGAACGGTTTCCGAACGGCTATACCTGCCACTTCCCGCGTCCCAACTGGGTGCTGCCCAGACGGAGCGCCGCCGAATAGGCGGCGCGACCTGAAGGGGGCAACGACCCGCAGGGTCGTTTCATCCGGATCAGAAGACCAAGGCGCCGCGAAGCAAGCTTCGCGGCGCTTCCTGCGTCCCGCGATGGCGCCGCCGTCAAACGCGGCACCTGCGGCGGATGGCGCTCGCGGCGGCGCAGGTCCGGACCGCAGCGATGCAGTCGCGGCATCAAGCGGGTCGGTCGTTCCCTTCATCACCCGGCGGTGAAACACCGAAGACCGCACAATACAGCGCCGGCACGAAGATCAGCGTGATCAGCGTGCCGGCGATGATCCCGCCCATCATCGCGAAGGCCATCGGCCCCCAGAATACCTGCCGCGAAATCGGAATCAGCGCCAGCGAGGCGGCGGCCGCAGTCAGCAGGATCGGCCGGGCGCGGCTGTCCGACGCTTCGAACACGGCCTGCCATCTGGAACGACCCTGGCCCAGAAGCTCCTGGATCTCGTGCACCAGGATGACCGAGTTGCGGATCAGGATCCCCACCAGCGCCAGTATCCCCAGAATCGCGACGAACCCCATCGGCACCCCGAAGGGAACCAGAACCGCGACGACCCCGATCAGGCCCATGGGCGCCGCGGCGAAGACGATCAGGGAAAGGCGCAGGCTTTGCATCTGCGCCATGACCAGCACCGCCATGATCAGCAGCATGACGGGCACCACCGCGGCGATGGGCGCCTGACTGTCGCCCGAGCTTTCGACCGTACCGCCGATTTCGACCGTGACCGACGCGGGCAGTCCCGCCGTGAATTCGGCAACCCTTGGGGCAAGCGCCTGCACCAGCGTCGCCGGCTGATCCTTGCCGTCGATCGCCGCCTTGACCGTCGCGGTCGGCCTGCCGTCACGCTGCAGGATCAATGGCTGTTCAGTGCCGTATTCCAGGCTGACAAGGGTCGTCAGCGGGATCCGCTGACCGCTGGAGGTGGTCAGCTGAAGGTTCCTGATCGATCCCAGAGTCTCGCGATCCGAGGCATCGCCGCGCGCCACGACGTCGATCAGGTAGATATCGTCGCGAAGCTGCGTCGCGACAACGCCCGAGAACAGCGCCGAGAGCGAATCCGAGATGTCCCGGCTGGTCACGCCCAACTGGCGGGCCTGATCCTGATCGACCCTCAGCCGCACCACACGCGCCGGCTCGTTCCAGTCAAGCGCGATGTCGCGCAACCGCTGCTCGGTCGCAAGGACGGCTGCAAGGTCGCGCGCGACATCGCGGGCCATGTCGATATCCTGCGCACTGACGCGGTACTGGACCGGCTTGCCGACCGGCGGGCCGATTTCCAGGTTCTTCACATAGATCTCGACCCCCGGAAAATCCTCTGCGGCCAGTTGATTGATCCGCGCCTTGACGCGATCGCGCGCGGCAAGATCCGGCGTCTGGATCACGATCTGGCCCATGTGTGGGCCGGGCGTCGGCACGTCCATCGACAGAACGAACCGGGGCGCGCTGCGGCCGACATAGGATGTCCAGAACAGCACATCCGGGTCATCGGCGAATGTCGCCTCGAGCCGATCCATGTCGGCACGGGTCTTGGCGATCGAGGCGTTCTGGCGTTCGGTGATATCCACCAGAACCTCGGTCCGGTCCGAGGTCGGAAAGAACTGCTGCTCGACAAAGCGCATCCCGAACACGGACAGCGCAAAGACCGCCAGCGTCACGGCGATTGTCAGCCATTTCAGCCGCATCGCCACCAGCAGCAGCGCGTGGAAGTTGCGGCGCAGCAGGCCGGGGCGCTGTCCTTCATGACGCGCGACGGCGGTTGTCAGGAAGGTCACTCCCAGAAGCGGCGCGAACAGAACCGCCACGATCCACGAGATCACCAGGGACACCGCGATCACCACGAACAGCGAGAAGGTGAATTCACCCGCCGCAGAATTGTTCAGCCCGATCGGAATGAAGCCGGCAACCGTGACCAGCGTGCCCGTCAGCATCGGAAAGGCGATCGACGTCCAGGCATAGCTTGCAGCGGCAGTCAGCGATTCGCCGACCTCCAGCCTCGAGATCATCGTTTCGATGGCGATCATGGCGTCATCAACCAGCAGTCCCAGCGCGATGATCAGAGCACCCAGTGAAATGCGTTGCAGCGTGATTCCATAAAGAGCGAGGATCACGAAAGTGATCGCCAGGACCAGCGGAATGGTCAGCGTGACCACGAACCCCGCCCGGAACCCAAGACTGATGAAGCTGACGACCAGCACGATGATGACCGCCTCGGCCAGCGCGCGGACAAAATGGCCGACCGCATGATCGACCACATGCGGCTGATCGGCGACCTTGGCCATCTCGATCCCGATGGGCAAATCCGCGGCGACGTGCTGCATCAGATCGTCAAGCTGGCTGCCGAACTCGAGGATGTTCTCGCCCTCGCGCATCCCGATCTGCAAGCCAATCGCGGGCTGGCCGCGGTAGCGGAACAGCGTGTCAGGAGGATCCCTGTACCCGCGGGTCACGGTCGCCACGTCCGCCAGGTTGAAGAACCTTTCCCCAACCCGCAGATTGACGGCGGCGATCGCGGACACATCGTCGAATTCGCCATCGACCCTGACCAGCACCCGTTCCTGCCCGGCCTGGATCACGCCCGACGGGGCGATGGCGTTTTGTGACGCAAGGGTGGACAGGACCTGCTGTTCGTTCAGCCCTAGCGCCGCCAGCCGCTGGGTCGAGAATTCCAGGTGGATTTCTTCATCCTGCTGGCCCAGAAGTTCGGTCTTGCCCGCCGCGGGAAGCGCAGCCACCTGCCGGCGAATATCCTCGACCCGGTCCCGCAACTCTCGCTGGGTGAACCCGTCCGAGGTGAAAGCATAGATATTCCCGAACACGTCGCCGAAATTGTCGTTGAACTGAAAACCCGCGAATTCTTGCGGAAAATCGGCGCGGATATCGCCCATCATCTGTCGGACACGGTTCCAGATTTCGGGGACCGCAGGCCCGCGCGTGGTCGGCAGCAATTCGACATAGACCACCGCCTGACCTGGCGTCGTGACGGATCGGGTGAAGTCGAGCTCGTCCAGTTCCTCCAGCTTGGTCTCGATCCGCGTCGTGACCTGCTTCAGCGTCTCCTCGATACTGGCACCGGGCAATGCCGCGCCAATGATCATGGTCTTGATGGTGAAATTCGGATCCTCTTCGCGCCCCAGATTGCCATAGGCCAGCACACCGGCCACCATCGACACGACCAGCAGGAACCACACGAAGCTGCGATGCTGAAGCGCCCAGTCGGACAGGTTGAACCGGGTCATGGCACCACTCTCCGACCTACCGCCTGTCCATCATGAAGGGAATGCACACCGCGTATCACCACCTCGTCACCCTCGGACAATCCCGACATGACCATGACCCTGTCCTGCAGGGCGGGGCTGGTCTCGACCACCACGGCCTCGACGCGACCGGCCGCATCCGCGGCACCGCCCTCGCGGATCACGCGCCAGACGATGTCCCGGCCGTCCTCCACACGGATCGCCGCAGTCGGCAATGTCAGGACAGGCTCTCCTGCCGAACCAAGGCGGGCCCGCACCAGCGCACCCAGGCGGAAGGGCGTGTCGGGTGGCAATGTAAGATACAGTCGCCTAGTGCGGGTGGCGGTATCTGCGATCGGGTCGATGCGATCCAGAACGGCGGTCACCTGCTTGTCCGGGTCGGTGCGTTGCCAGACCGTGAAGGTCGCGTCCGACGGCAGTCCGACGATCGCGGATTCCGGCAGATCCACCACGGCCTCGCGGCGATCCTCGGCAGACAGCTGCAGGATCGGCGCGCCGGCACTGACCACCGCGCCCGGTGCCTCGAAGACATCGCTGACCACGCCCGAGAACGGGGCGATCATCGTCGCGTTGTTTTCCGAATCCTGCGCCTGGACCAGTTCGGACCGGGCCTGCTCGGCGGCAGCGTCGGCGGCGGCGGCGGCCTGTTGGGCCTGTTCAAGCTGCGCATCGGATGCGACGTTCCGGGCCGCCAGCGCCTCGGTTCGTTGCAGCGTCGTGCGCGCGGTGCTGAGCTGGACCTCGGCCGCATCGACGGCGGCCTGAGCGGCCCGTGTCGTCGCGGCCATGTCCTCGGTCGCAAGTTCGGCCAGAACCTGCCCGGTGCGGACCCTGTCGCCCAATTCGGCATTGCGAACGACCATGCGACCCAATGTCTGAAACGCCATCGTCACCTGCGTGCGGGACTGCACGATGCCCGGAACCCAGCGCGCCGCCTCGCCGCGATCCTCGACGATTTCGGTGACGACCGGGCGCGGCGCCAGTTGTTCCTGCGCACGGCTTCCGAAACTCAGCCACGCTGGCAGATCAAGTGCGACCGCGGGCATGGTCCACATCAATGCGCCGCCAAGGCACAGGATCCGCGCCATGTGATGCCGGGCAATCACGGCGACACCCCGGCGGGTTGAACCTTGCGGCCCGGATAAAGCAACTGAGACCCGGCCCCGACCACGGTCTGACCCGCCGCCACGCCGTCCGATACATAGACGATCCCGTCCGCGAAACGGTCGATCCGAACCGGCGTCAGATGCACCCGGTCTTCGTCATCGACCACCCAGACCGCACTTGTATCCCCATGCCGCATCAGCGCCGTCCATGGCAGGACAACCCCCGGCTCTGCCGACATCCTCAGATGTCCGCGCACCGCAGCCCCCAGCAACGACACATCGCTGCCCACCTCGCCGATCAGGGCGCGAACCGTGACCGTTCCGGTCTGTGGATCGACAAGCGGGGCGATCTCGGTGATGGTGCCGGACATCTGCTGGCGGTTGAAATCGATCGTCGTCAGTTCGACGGTCAGTCCCATCGCCTCGCGCAGCAGCGGGTGGTCGGCGGCCTGAAACACGGCCTCAAGGCCGTTCAGCGTGGCCAGCGAGAATGCCGGCTGCGCGGCGCCCACGACCTGCCCCGGTGCAATGTCGCGACTGGTGACAACGACGGGCTGCGGAGCTCGCAGCACGGTCTCATCCACGGCGCGGCTTGCCTGATCGACGGCGCTTTCCGCGCGCCTGACCGAACCGTCCGCCTCGGAAAGCGCTTGTGCGGCCGCATCGCGCGCGGCGCGGGTGCCCACCCCGCGTTCCAGCATGGCCCGCGCGCGCTCATCGGCCTGCCTTGCCTGCGCCTGCGCTGCCCGGGCAGCGGCAAGATTGGCCTGCGCAACTTTCAATGCCTGATCCTGCTGGACCGAATCCAGACGCGCCAATGGCTCTCCGGTCTGAAAATGATCGCCTTCCTCGGCCAAGACCTCGACCACGCGCCCGCTCTGGCGGAACCCCAGCGCGATACTGTCCAGCGCCTCGATCGTGCCGGTCAGCTGTATGTCCATCTGCAACGCCTCTTCGCGCGCCACCACGTACTCGACGCGCAGATCGGCGGCCTGCGCCGGCAACCCGCACGCGGCCAACCCTGCGATCAGCAATTTCAGGACGTCCGGGACGTGCATGGAATAAGCTTTCAAATGCGGGCGTTGTGCAACAGAACAAGCTGTTTGGGAAGCCCCCTGCCCTTACGTCACCGCGGCTTGTTGATGAAATTGTTCACTATTCCAGCTTTCATCACGAAGAATTCGCGACAGCGTGTCCACCGCGCGCTCCACATCATGAAGATCGTTATACAGCGGCGCAAATCCGAATCGCAGAACATCTGGCGCACGGAAATCCCCGATCACGCCGTTCGCGATCAGCGCCTGCATCACCGCATAACCCTGCGAATGGCGGAAGCCGACCTGGGAACCGCGCCGTTCCGGATCGCGCGGCGAATGCAGGGTCAGGTCGGGACACGCCGCCTCGACCCTGGCGATGAACGCTTCGGTCAGTTCGACGGACCGGGCACGCAGGTCCGGCAGGTCCACATCGTCCCAGACATCCAGCGCCGCCTCCAGCGCCGTCATCGCGATCACCGGCGGCGTGCCGACGCGCATGCGTTCGATCCCCGGCGCCGGGGCATAGTTCGTCTCAAAGGCAAAAGGCGCCTTGTGGCCCATCCAGCCCTGCAAGATCGGCTGCGCGGCATCCGCATGCCGGGGATGAACCCAGATGAAGGCCGGCGCGCCCGGCCCGCCGTTCAGGTATTTATAGGTGCAGCCGACGGCAAAATCGGCATCAGCCCCGGTCAGATCGACATCCACGGCGCCCGCAGAATGCGCCAGATCCCATACCGTCAGCGCCCCGGCATCATGCGCCCTGTCAGTCAAAGACCGCATGTCGTGACGCCTGCCCGTGCGGTAATCGACCTCGGTGATCATCAGAACGGCCAGATCATCGTCTATCGCTGCCTCGACCTCTTCGGGGGCGACGACGCGCAATTCCGCCCCGACGGCGCGCGCCAGCCCCTCGGCGACATACAGATCCGAGGGGAAATTGCCGCTGTCGGACAGGATCACCCGCCGATCCGGCCGCAACGCGCGCGCAGCACTGACCGCCTGAAACACCTTGATCGACAACGTGTCGCCCATCACCACCTGGCCCGGCCCCGCCCCGATCAGCCGCGCGATCCGGTCCCCGACCCGGCGCGGCTGGGTGAACCATCCAGCCTTGTTCCAGCCGGTGATCAGCATCTCGGACCATTCATCCTGCATCATCGCCGCGACCCGCGCCTTGGCGGCCTGGGGCATCGGCCCCAGCGAATTGCCGTCAAGATAGGTGACGCCCTCGGGCAGGTGGAACGCGGCGCGGGTTCTGGCGAAATCGGTCATGGTCTCTCTCCCTACTTGACCGGATGCTAGCAGCCCGATCTGCTAGGCGGAAGGAGGCCAAGATGCTGTACCGGATCACCGACTGGGACGACGCCTATGCCAACGGCGCGCATATCGCGCGGGCCGAGGACTATCCGCCCCGCTGGTCGCGGCGTGCGGCGGAATTCCGGGCCGCGCACCCGCCCGAACCCCTTGGGCGTGGGCATCTGTTTCGGCCTGCTGGTGCCGCACGCGGCCTCGTGGTGTTCGTGCATGGCGGATACTGGATGAAATTCGACCCCACGTTCTGGTCGCATCTGGCGGCGGGTCCGCTTGGCGCTGGCTGGGCCGTGGCGATACCCGCCTACTCGCTGGCGCCAGCGGCACGGATCGGCCAGATGACCCGGGACATCGCCGCCGCTATCTGCGAGGCGGCAACCCGTGTCGACGGGCCGATCGCGCTGACCGGACATTCGGCGGGCGGGCACCTTGCCGCGCGGATGGTCTGTGATGACGGCACGCTTCCAGACGTCATCGCGTCGCGGATCATATCCTGCCTGCCGATCTCGGGGCTGTTCGATCTGCGCCCGCTGATGCGCACCGCGATGAACGACACGCTTGGCATGGATACAGCCGAGGCGGAAACCGAGAGCCCCGCCCTGCTGCCGCCACGTGCGGGCATGCACCTGACCGCCTGGGTCGGCGGGTCAGAGCGACCGGAATTCATTCGCCAGTCGCGCCTGATCGCCGATATGTGGGCGGGGCTGGGCGCGGCGACCTGCCATGTGGTCGATCCCGGCCGCCAGCATTTCGACGTGATCGACGCGCTGGCCGACCCCGACAGTGCCTTGACGCGCGCCCTGATCAGCCGCTGAAGATATCGGGATCAGGCCCGGTCCGCGCGTCGCTGTCCAGGGCGTCGATCTCGTCAAGTTCGGCGTCGGTCAGGCGCAACTTGAGCGCATCGAAATTCTGCTGAAGCCGCCGGGGATCCTGCGATTTGGGGATCGCGGACAATCCACGCGCCAGATGCCATGCGATGATGACCTGCGCGGGACTTGCCCCGTGGTGCGCGGCGGCCTGCGCGACCGGCGCCGCGTCGAAATCCGCGGTCCGGCCCAAGGGCGCCCAGCTTTGCGTGACGATCCCCAGCCGTCGATTGACCGACCGCATCGCGGGCTGGTTGAAGGTGGGATGCAGCTCGATCTGGTTGACGGCGGGCGCGACGCCGGTTTCGTCGATCAGCCGACGCAGATGCGGTTCCTGAAAATTCGCGACGCCGACCGACTTGATCCTGCCCTGATCGCGCAGTTCGACCAGTGTCTTCCATGTCTCGACATACAGATCCTGCTGCGGAGCCGGCCAATGGATCAGAAACAAATCCAGCCAGTCCAGCCCGATGCGCTGCATCGTGGCATCAAAGGCCCGCAACGTCCTGTCGCGCCCGTGCTGATCGTTCCACAGCTTCGAGGTCAAGAACACCTCGTCACGCGGCACATCGCCATCGCGCACCGCCTGCCCCATCCCGGCTTCGTTGCCATACATCGCCGCACCGTCGATCAGGCGATAACCGATGCGCAGCGCCGTTCTCACGGCGTCGGCGGTGCCTTCATCGGGCATCTGCCACACCCCCAGTCCCAGCTGCGGCATCTGTCGTCCGTCGTTCAGTGTCAGCATCGGTTGGGTCACCGCGGCACCTCTTGTTGGTCAGATCACGACCAACGAACGCATGCGTCTGCGGTCGGTTGCCTCAGCCGGTGAAATCCGCGACCGTCGCGCCGGTGATCGCCAGAAGACGCGCAGGTGCGATGGCAAAGATATGTCGCGGCGTTCCTGCCGCAGCCCAGACGATGTCGAAATCCGACAGGCGGGGGTCGAAGAACGCCACGACCGGGCGCAGATGCCCGACCGGCGCGACGCCGCCGATCGCGAAACCGGTCTCGCGGCGGATCAGATCGGCATCGGCCTTGCCCAGTTCCTGACCGGCGACGGCAGCGGCCTTCAGCGGATCGACGCGATTTCCGCCCGCCGTCAGGAACAGCGTGACATGGCCATCGTCCAACCCGCGAAAGATGATCGACTTGGCGATCTGATCGACATCGCAATCTGCGGCGGCGGCTGCCTCGGCCGCCGTCCGCGTCGATCCGGCCATTTCCATCACCTCGACCGTCTCGCCCGCTTCTTCCAGCGCCGCCCTGACCCGTTTCAGACTCTTGCTCACCACACGCCTCCGGCACTGACCGTCCGAACACTACCCCGCACGCGCCGGACCGCAACCCGTCCCGGCCAACGGGTATCGGGCGCACGCATTTCCCCGTTACGGGCTTGCACAGTGGGGCGAGACATGTTGTTGCGGTCGCGGCGGCCCTGTCGTCCGCCATGCATGATCGCGACGAGGCCCCGCCCGATGGAAGTCTATACGCTGCTGATCCAACTTGGACGCAAGACCGGCGACGGCCTGCCCAAGGGCGCCACCGGCGCCGCCCTGATCTGCTATGCCTCGGGCCATGACGAGGCCGAGGCCGTTCGAGAGACGGTCGCGATCCTGAAACAGGCCGACATGGCCCCGCTGGACGTGACCGGCCACGGAACTCTGGACGAACGGATCGCCGACGGCCATCAGATCGACGCCGACGAACGCGCCCTGATGCAGAGGGCGCTGGATGAAAACGCCGTCATCATCGCCAGTCTGGAACCGTTCTTCGACGATCCGGCCTGAGCAGTCGCCTGCAAATCTGCCGACAGTGAATGTCGCGGCCGATCTATCCAAGCCGAACGGTGACTGCTACATTCGTTCACAACAAGAACAGCAGCAGTCAATAACAGGCGATCCACATGACATTTTCCCGCTTTTTCATGTCCACGGCGCTGATCGGCGCATTGGCGTCCTGCGCCGGCTCGGTCAACCGCACGCCAGCCTCGTACGGGGCGCCGGTGACGCCGGCCAGCATTCCCGCTGCCTCGCCCGGCGACGCGGCGGGGCTGCAGAACTTCGTGCAGTCATTCCGGCCCCGCGCATTGTCGGCAGGGATCTCGGCCGGCACCTATGACCGTGCCATGCGGATCGCCCGCTATAACCCCGACGTGATCCGTCTGGACCGCAAGCAGGCCGAATTCTCGCGCCCGGTCTGGCTGTATCTTGACAGCGCGGTTTCGGACGCACGGATCAGCACGGGACGCGAAAAGAACGCCCAGCTTTCCAGTACGCTGTCGTCGATCGAAGCGCGCTACGGCGTCCCGCGCGAGATCGTGCTGGCCGTCTGGGGGATGGAGTCGAATTTCGGGGCCAATCGCGGCAAGATGCAGATCATCCCGTCGCTGGCCACACTGGCTTATGACGGTCGCCGCGGCGAGATGTTCCAGAACCAGCTGATCGCGGCGCTGCGCATCCTGCAGGCAGGCGACACCGACCCCGAGCACATGCTTGGAAGCTGGGCGGGGGCGATGGGGCACACCCAGTTCATGCCGACATCCTATCTTGATTACGCGGTCGATTTCACCGGCGACGGTCGTCGCGACATCTGGTCCGAAGATCCGACCGATTCACTGGCCTCGACCGCGAACTATCTTGCCCGGAACGGCTGGCAGCGTGGCCAGGCCTGGGGTGCCGAGGTCCAGCTGCCGTCGAGTTTCAACATGGGCCAGGTCGGCAAGGGAAATCGCAAGTCCAGCAGCGCGTGGGCCGCGCAGGGCGTCACGCGGATGGGCGGCGGCGGTCTGCCGGGCGGCACCGGATCGATCATCATGCCCGCCGGCGCACGTGGTCCGGCCTTCCTGATCCTGGACAATTTCCGGTCGATCCTGCGCTACAACAACTCTGACAACTATGCGCTTGGCGTGGCGTTCCTGGGCGAACGCATCGCAGGCCGGTCGGGGATCCAGGGCGCATGGCCACGCAACGACCGGCCGCTCAGCACCGCCGAACGGAAAGAGATCCAGCAGCGACTGAAGGCCAAGGGCTTCTACGACGACGAGATTGACGGGCTGTTCGGCTCTGGCACGACCGAGGCGGTCGTGGCCTATCAGCGGTCGATCGGCGTGACGCCGGACGGGTATCCGACCTCGATCCTGCTGGGTCAGTTGCGGCGCTAGCTGCCGCGACGCAGCCCCCAGATCAGGAAAGGCGGCCCCTCGGGGCCGCCTTTTCGTTGATGCGATGCGGGTCGCGCCTGCCTAGCCTGCGGCAAGCGCGGCGATGATGCGATCACCCATCTGGCTGGTCGATACAGCCGTGCCACCCTGTGGTCCCATCAGATCGGCAGTGCGCACCCCATCCGCCAGCACGCGTTCGACCGCACGTTCCAGTTCGGCCGCGGCGTCTCCCTGATCGAAGGAATAGCGCAGCGCCATCGCAAAGCTGAGGATACAGGCGATGGGGTTCGCCTTGCCCTGACCGGCAATATCGGGGGCGCTGCCGTGGACGGGCTCATACAGCGCCTTGGGCCGGCTATTCGCCATCTTCGCGCCAAGGCTTGCCGAGGGCAGCATGCCAAGGCTGCCGGTCAGCATCGCCGCCGCGTCCGACAGCACGTCGCCGAACAGGTTGTCTGTCACGATCACGTCGAACTGGCGGGGATTGCGCACCAGCTGCATCGCGCCGTTGTCGGCATACATATGCGACAGTTCGACATCGGAATATTCGTTGTCGTGGACCCACTGCACCTCTTCGCGCCACAGGATCCCGGATTCCATCACATTGGCCTTCTCCATCGAGCAGACCTTGTTTCCGCGGCGCCGGGCCAGGTCGAAGGCCGACCGGGCGACCCGGCGGATCTCTCCGCTTGTGTATCGCTGGGTGTTGATGCCGACCCGACCGCCCTCGTTCTCGGGGTTGTTGTTGTCGTCATGGATCCCGCGTGGTTCACCGAAATAGACGCCCGAGGTCAGTTCCCGCACGATCAGGATGTCCAGGCCAGCCACGACCTCGCGCTTCAGCGACGAAAAATCGGCCAGCGCGTCGAAGCATTGCGCGGGGCGCAGATTGGCGAACAGGTCCATCTCCTTGCGCAGGCGCAGCAGGCCCCGCTCGGGCTTAACGCTGAAATCGAGGCTGTCGTATTTCGGCCCGCCGACCGCGCCCAGAAGAACCGCGTCGACCGATTGCGCGCGGGCCAGGGTCTGGTCGGCGCAAGGCGTGCCATATTCGTCATAGGCCGATCCGCCCACCAGATCATGCGAGACATCGAAGGACATGCCGCGATTGTCCTGGAACCAGTCGATGACCTTGACGACTTCGGCCATCACCTCGGGGCCGATCCCGTCGCCGGGCAGGATAAGAAGCGAATAGCTGTCGGGCATGCGGGATCTCCTTCTGGCACGCCAGAGGGGTTAGCCCCCGGCCCGCGTGGGGTCAAGATCGCCGCGATCAGGGCCCACCGAAGGTCAGCCGCCAGCCCGCTTCAATGCCAGCCGTGCGGCGTGCAGAACCGGTTCGGTATAGCCCGACGGTTGCTCGGTTCCCTTGAACACCAGATCGCGCGCCGCATGGAAGGCGATGCCGTCAAAACCCGGCGCCATCGGCCGATAGGACGGATCATCCGCGTTCTGACGATCGACGATTTCGGCCATGCGCTGCATGATCTCATCGACCTCATCGCCTGAGACGATGCCGTGATGCAGCCAGTTCGCGATGTGCTGGGCCGAGATGCGGCAGGTCGCACGATCTTCCATCAGGCCGACATCGTTGATGTCGGGCACCTTGGAACAGCCGATACCCTGATCGACCCAGCGCACGACATAACCTAGGATGCCCTGGGCGTTGTTTTCCACCTCGCGCCGGATCTGATCGCGCGTCCACATCCGATAGCTGGCAACCGGGATATCCAGCAGCGCCTCGACATAGGCGCGGCGTCCGCCCTTGGCCAATTCGGCCTGCACCGCGAAGACATCGACCTTGTGATAGTGCAGCGCATGCAGCGTCGCGGCCGTGGGGCTGGGCACCCAGGCCGTGTTTGCACCGGCCTTCGGATGTTCGATCTTGGCCTCCAGCATCGCGGCCATCTTGTCGGGAACGGCCCACATACCCTTGCCGATCTGCGCCTTGCCCGACAGTCCGCATTCCAGTCCGATATCCACGTTCTGGTTTTCGTAGGCGGTGATCCAGCCCTTGCGCTTGATGAAATCCTTGCGGCTGAACGGCCCTGCCTGCATCGAGGTATGAATTTCGTCGCCGGTCCGGTCGAGGAACCCGGTATTGATAAAGCAGACCCTGTCCCGCGCGGCGCGGATGCATTCCTTCAGGTTGACGCTGGTGCGCCGTTCTTCGTCCATGATGCCAAGCTTGACCGTATTGCGCGGAAGGCCCAGCACGTCCTCGACCAGCGTGAAGGTAGCGTCGGCGAAGGCGACCTCTTCGGGACCGTGCATCTTCGGCTTCACGACATAGATCGACCCGTTGACCGAATTGCGCGGTCCCTGGGTCTTGCGCAGATCATGCATCGCGATCAGCGTCGTGACCATCGCGTCCATCAGGCCTTCCTGGATCTCGCGTCCGTCTCGATCCAGAATCGACGGATTGCTCATCAGATGGCCGACATTGCGGACCAGCAGCAGTGCCCGCCCCTTCAAGGACAGCGCATCACCGTCGGGTCCGGTATAGTCGCGGTCGCCTGCAAGACGGCGATCGACCTGCATGCCGTTCTTCACGAAGCTTTCGGACAGATCGCCCTTCATCAGCCCCAGCCAGTGGCGATAGGCCAGAACCTTGTCCTCGGCATCCACGCAGGCGACCGAATCCTCGCAATCGATGATCGCCGACATCGCGGATTCGATGATCACGTCCGCAAGCCCGGATGCAGCCGTCTTGCCGATCGGGTGGCTGCGATCGAAGACCAGTTCCACATGCAGCCCGTTGTTGCGCAACAGGATGCTGCCTGGCTGCTGAGGGTCGCCGCGATAGCCCGCGAACTTTTCCGGCTGCTTCAACGGCGAACCGTCAACCAGCAACCGGCCATCCTCGACCCGGTATTCCTCGGCCCGTCCGTGGCTGGTGCCGGCCAGCGGAAAAGCCTCGTCCAGGAATACGGCCGAACGCATCACGACACGCGCGCCCCGACCCTTGTCGAAACCGGCCTCCGACGGGGGTGGTCCCATCGCGTCCGTGCCATACAGACCGTCGTAAAGGCTGCCCCAGCGGGCATTCGCCGCATTCAGCACAAATCTGGCATTGGTGATGGGAACCACAAGCTGTGGCCCCGCGACGCTGGCGATCTCGGGATCGACATTTTCCGTGCCGATGCGGAAATCCTCGCCTTCGGGCAGCAGGTAGCCGATCTCGGACAGGAACTTCTTGTACGCGGCGCCATCATGCGCCTTGTCGCGCCGCGCCAGATGCCAGTCATCGATCAGGCGCTGAAGCTTTTCGCGCGTCGCCAGCAGTTCACGGTTGCGGGGACCGAATTCGTGGACCAGTCGCGACAGCCCGCCCCAGAACCTGTCGGCGTCGAAATCCAGCCCGGCAAGCGCCTCGACCTCGATGAAATCGGCCAATCGATCCGCGACCTGCAGTTCGTGGCGAACGACATAGCTGGTTTCCGTCGGTTGGGACATCTTGGCTCTCGCTCTGGTCACTGGCGCGTCACTGCGTTCGCATACCACCGTATACGATCAGCGCACCCGGTTAAATCCGGGCTGAACGGCGCCATTCCCTTTGTCTGGGCAATACTGTTTCGCGGTTTCCTGAAGAATGGCGCGGCGGACGCGCCAAGTCAAAGCCCCATCGGCTGAACGTGCCAGATATCGTCCATATAGCCCCTGATGGTGCGGTCAGAGGAAAAGAACCCGGATCGTGCGATGTTCAACGTCGCCATCCGGTCCCACCCGGCCTGATCGCGATAGGCGGCATCGACCTTGCGTTGCGTCGCGAAATAGTCGTCGAAATCCGAGGCGACAAGGAACGGATCGTCGTTCCATGTGCGATCCAGCAGTGCATAGTAGGGATCCGGACGACCGAACCTGCCTTCGGCGATCAGGTGCAGCGCGGCTTTCAGATCATCGCTTGCCTCGATCGCGGCGCGCGCGTGGCCCGGCATTGCGCGGGCCTTGTCGGCCTCGTCCGTAGTCAATCCGAACAGGAAGAAATTCTCGGGCCCGACACGCTCTCGGATTTCGACATTCGCACCGTCCAGCGTTCCGATGGTCAATGCGCCGTTCATGGTGAATTTCATGTTGCCGGTCCCCGACGCCTCCTTGCCGGCGGTCGAGATCTGCTCGGACAGATCGGCGGCCGGGATCAGGTCTTCGGCCATCGAGACGTTGTAGTTCGGCGGATAGGCGATCTGCAGCAGGTCGCGCGTCACCGGATCGGTGTTGATCTTCGCGGCAACGTCGTTGATCAGGTGGATCACCGTCTTGGCCAGCCAATATCCCGGTGCTGCCTTGCCGCCGAAGATCTTCACGCGCGGGGTCCAGTCGCCATTCGGGTCGTCATGGATGCGACGCCACAATGCGATCGCCTCGAGGATGTTCAGCAACTGGCGTTTGTATTCGTGGATCCGCTTGATCTGGACATCGAAGATGGCGTCGGGATCGACCTTCATGCCCAACCCGGCAAGCAATCCGTCCGACAACCAGACCTTGTTGGCGCGCTTTGCCCCCCGCAGCCTTTCCCGAAAGGCCGGATCGTCCGCATGCGCCTCGATCTGCTTCAACTGATCCAGATCGCCGGTCCAACCCTCGCCGATGGTCTGATCCAGCAGCCCGGCCAGCGCCGGGTTCGACATGCGCAGCCAGCGGCGCGGCGTGACACCGTTGGTTTCATTCACGATCCGGTCGGGGTGCAGCTTGTGCAGGTCGGCGAAGACCGTCGATTTCACCAGATCGGTATGCAATGCCGACACGCCGTTGACCTTGCCCGCCATGATGAAGGCCAGTTCACCCATCTGCACCTGATCGTGCTGGATGATACCTACATGATCGGGGCGCCCGCTGGTCTTGCGGTGATCCTCGTCGATCATCTGGATGATCTGAATGTGACGCGGCAGCACCCGTCCCATCAGCCAGGTGGACCAGCGTTCCAGCGCCTCGGGCAGAAGGGTATGATTGGTGTAGTTCAACGTGCCCCTGGCGATATCACGCGCCTCGGCGAAGCCCATGCCGTGATCATCCATCAGAATGCGCATCAATTCCGGCCCGGCGATGGCCGGATGGGTGTCATTCAGCTGGATCGCCACCTTTTCCGGCAGCATGCGCAGATCGTCATGTTCGGCCAGGAACCGCCGCAGGATATCCTGCAACGCGGCTGCGGTCAGGAAATATTCCTGCTTCAGTCGCAGTTCCTTGCCGGATTCGGTGCCGTCATCTGGATACAGCACGCGGCTGATCGTGCGGGCAAGCGCCTCGGGCTCCGCGGCCGCCGCATAGTCTCCCGCGTTGAAGCGGTGCAGATCGAACAGCGTCGTCGGATGCGCGCCCCACAGCCGCAGGGTGTTGGCCCATTCGCCCTTCCAGCCGACGACGGGCGTATCATAGGCACGCGCGATCACGCTTTCGCCCGGATGCCAGACGGCGCGGCCATCGGCATTTTCGACGTGGCCCTTGAAGCCGATGGTAAAGCTGTAGTCCAGCCGCACGAATTCCCATGGATGTGGCTGGTTCAGCCAGTCCTCGGGGGTCTCGACCTGCTGGCCGGCCTCGAACCGTTGGCGGAACAGCCCATGTTCGTAGCGGATGCCATAGCCGAATGCCGGACATCTCAGCGACGACAGCGATTCCATGAAGCAGGCGGCCAGACGGCCCAGACCGCCATTGCCAAGCGCCGCATCGGGTTCGTCATCCAAAATCTCCTGCTTGTCGAGGCCCAGCATCTCAAGCGCCTCGTCCATCGCGTCGTCCAGCCGCAGATTGATGATGGCGTCACCCAGGATGCGGCCGATCAGGAACTCCATCGACAGGTAATAGACGCGCTTGGCGCCCTGATCGCGCGACGACCGCAGCGCCGACATCCAAGGCGTCACGATCAGATCGCGGATCGTGTAGCTGACGGCAAGACGCCAGTCGAATGTGGTCGCGAACTCTTCTCCCCTCCCTTGGGTGTGGGTCAGGTGATACAGGATCTGGTCACGAAGCGTTTCGGCGGAGGGAAGCTTGATCACGACAGACCTCGCAGATAATGATCTACAATAGAAAACAGGACGCAGAGCGCGCGAACCTGCGACCATCCGATAGCAGGCCGAACCGGTCCGTCACGCTCTGATAGCGCAATCGGCCATCCCGTTCCTGTTGCCAGCTTTTCCGTGCCTTGAAAAGCATGTGCCTGCCTGCGACAGGGTCAAGACGCTGAAATCCGTGGCAGGATTGCCGCGCCTGCCTAACCGCACTTGCTGTCCTCGCACAGCACGAAGGCCGCGACACTGTCCGCATCGATCAGCGCCTCGCCAAGAACTTCCTGATCGGGCGCCGCATCCTGCGCGGTGTCGAACTGTCGCCGCCAGTGCCCGCCGCCGCCATTCGTGTCGGGCACGCGCACGGTCGTCCGCGCCCCGGCATTGAAGACGAAGAACACGGCGCCCGGCAATGCAGCATATCCGGGGGTACCCGAGGCCATGCGCATCTCGGCCGCCAGCAATCGCAGGTCGGGGTCGGTCCAGTCCTCGTTGGTCATGGGCTGGCCGTCCGCGCGACGCCAGAACAGGTCGGGAAGGCCGTCCTGTTCGCGCGGCTGGCTGTGCAGGAACCGCTTTTGCCGCAGGATCGGGTGCGCCTTGCGAAACGCGATGGCGCGGCGGCAGAAATCCAGAAAGGCGGGATCTGCGCCATCCCAGTCGACCCAGCCGATCTGGTTGTCCTGACAATAGGCATTGTTGTTGCCGCCCTGCGAATTGCCCAGTTCATCCCCCGCCAGAATCATCGGGGTGCCCTGGCTCAGCATCAAGGTGGCCATCAGGTTGCGGCGGCGACGCGCGCGGCGTGCCAGAACCTCGGTGTCGTCGGTTGTCCCCTCGACCCCGCAATTGTCCGAGACATTGTGATTGTGCCCATCACGATTGTCTTCGCCGTTCGCATCATTGTGCTTGTCGTTGTAGCTGACCGTATCCATCAGCGTGAAACCGTCATGCGCCGCGATGAAATTCACCGTCGAGGTCGCGGGGCGCCCGTCATGGTCGAACCGGGCTGCCGATCCCGCGACGCGTTTGGCCAGCTTGCCGATCAGACCGGCGTCGCCGCGCCAGAACCCCCGGATCTGGTCGCGGAAGCGGTCATTCCATTCCGCGAAAGGCGCGGGATAGGACCCAAGCTGATAGCCGCCCTCACCGATATCCCAGGGTTCGGCGATCAGCTTGACGCGATTGAGAACAGGATCCTGACGAACCGCCCGGAAGAACGGCCCGTCACGGTCGAACACCCCACGGGTCCGCCCCAACACGCTGCACAGATCGAAGCGGAAGCCATCGACATGCATCACCTCGACCCAGTAGCGCAGACTGTCCATGACCAGACGCAGGGTGAAGGGACTGTCCAGGTTCAGCACGTTCCCCGTGCCGGCATCGTTGATGTAGTAGCGCGGATCATCGGCCAGCCGGTAATAGGCGGCGTTGTCCAATCCGCGAAAGGACAGGGTCGGCCCCAGTTCGTTGCCCTCGGCGGTGTGGTTATAGACCACGTCCAGAATGACCTCGATCCCGGCCCTGTGAAAACGCGCGACCATCTGCTGGAATTCGGCGATGTCGCCATCACGCATATAGCGCGGCTCCGGCGCGAAGAAGCCATAGGACATATAGCCCCAGTAATTCGTCAGCCCCTTGTCGGTCAGGAAGCGGTCGTCTGCGAAGGCATGCACCGGCAGCAACTCGATCGCGGTGACGCCAAGATCGTTCAGATGTTCAAGGATCGGGTCCGACGCCATTGCCAGATAGGTGCCGGAATGCGGAATGTCGGACCGTCCGGCGGTCAGGCCCTTCACATGCGCCTCGTAGATGATCGTGTCGGTCATCGGGCGGCGTGGCGGCTGATCCGGCCCCCACGCAAAGCTTGGGTCGATGACGACGCATTTCGGCATGTGCTGGGCACTGTCGCGGCGATCGAAGGACAGGTCGGCATCGCCGTGCCCCGCGCGATAGCCGAACAGCGCGTCATGATTTCGCGGCGTGCCGGTCAGCCGCTTGGCATAAGGGTCGATCAGCAGCTTGTGGGCATTGAAACGATGGCCCTGATGTGGCGCATAGGGCCCGTGAACGCGGTATCCGTATTTCTGTCCCGGCCGCAGTTCGGGGATATAGCCGTGCCAGACATGCCCGTCGCGTTCGGGCAAGTCGATCCGGGTCTCGCGGTTCTTGTCGTCGAACAGGCACAGGGTCACACGTTCGGCGTGCTGCGAAAAGATGGCGAAGTTGACCCCCGCGCCATCGAAGGTTGCCCCCAAAGGGGTCGGGTGCCCGGCGGCGATCACAAGTCTGTCGTTCATTCGGTCGCGGTCATCTCGGCGTAGAGGGCGGCGTACTGCTTGGCCGACTGATCCCACCCGACCGGTTGCGCCATCGCGTTCTGCTGAAGCCGGGACCATGTTCCGCTGTCCTTGCAAAGGGCGCAAAGCCGAGTCAGCGCATTACGCAACGTCCCCGCATCGACGGGGGAAAACTGGATGCCGGTGGCTACCCCGCGCGTCAGCGCGGCGGGCGAGGCGTTGATGACAGTATCGGCCAGACCGCCGGTCAGCGCGACCAGCGGCACGGTGCCGTAGCGCAGCCCGTAAAGCTGTGTCAGGCCGCAGGGCTCGAACCGCGAAGGCACAAGAATGGCGTCGCCACCCGCGATCATGCGGTGCGAGAACGCCTCGTCATAGCCGATGCGGACCGCGACATGGGGGCTCTGCGCGGCATTCTGGAAGGCGGTCTGCAGTTCCGGATCGCCCGAGCCGAGCAGCGCCAGCTGCCCGCCGCCATCCAGCAGCGCAGGCAGCGCCTGCAGCACAAGATCCAGCCCCTTCTGATGCGTCATCCGCGAGACGATCACACACAGCGGCCCATCGCTGTCCGGCAGCCCCATCTCGGCCCGCAATGCGGCCTTGTTGGCGGCCTTTCCCGCAGGCTTGTCATAGGCGGCGATGTCCGGATCGGTCGCCGGATTCCACGCGTCGTCGTCGATCCCGTTCAGGATCCCCAGCAGCGCGTCGCGCCGGTGCCGCATCACCCCGTCCAGCCCCATCCCGAACTGCGCAGTCATCAGTTCCTCGGCATAGGTCGGCGAGACGGTCGTCAGCCGATCCGCGCCGATCAGCCCGGCCTTCAGCGCCGAGATCGCGCCCCAGTATTCGAACCCGTCGGCATGAAACCGCGCCGGGTCCAGCCGCAACGCATGCAGGCGGGCGGGATCGGCCCGGCCGATAAAGGCGATGTTGTGGATGGTCAGGACGGTGCGGATGTCGGTTGCCTGCATCCGCCGCAGATACTCGGTCACGAAACCGGCTTGCCAGTCGTGTCCGTGCAGGATCTGCGGCCGCCATCCATCAGCGCCCTGCGCGGCGATATGCGCGCCCACCCATGACAGCGCGGCAAACCGTTCGGGATTGTCGGGCCAGTCTTGCCCGTCCGGCCCCAGATAGGGGTTGCCCTCGCGCGCGAAAAGATGCGGCGCATCGATCACCAGAAGATCAAGGCCCGCAGCCTTGCCGGCCAGCAGCCGGGCGTGTCCGCCAAACAGATCCTCGAACTCATCGACCTGCCTAGCCCCCTTCAGCGCCGCCATCACCGCCGGATACCCCGGCAGCAACGTCCGCATCTGAACGCCTTGCTGCGCCAGCGCGGCGGGCAGCGCGCCCGCCACGTCAGCCAGCCCGCCGGTCTTGACCAGCGGCGCGCATTCCGAGGCGACGGACAGAACCCGTCTCAAAGTCCTGCCGCCCGCCTGTCCAGCATGTCCTGCGTGATCAGCGTCACGCCGCCTTCGCTGACCCGAAACCACTTCGCGTCCTCCTGTGGATCCTCTCCGACAATCAACCCTTCGGGAATCACCACCCCACGATCGATCACCGCATTTCTAAGCCGCGCATGTCTCTCGACCGTGACATAAGGCAGCGCGACGACGTGATCCAGCGCCGCATAGGAATTGGTGTGGACCTGGGTGAACAGCAGCGAATTGCGGATCTCGGTGCCGGAAATGATGCAACCGCCAGAGACCATCGAGGAAATCGCGATGCCGCGCCGATCCTCTTCGTCGTGAATGAACTTGGCCGGTGGGGCGCTTTCGGAATAGGTCCAGATCGGCCAGTCCTGATCCCACAGGTTCAGTTCGGGGGTGAAGTCCGTCAGGTCGATATTCGCCTGCCAGAACGCATCCACAGTGCCCACATCCTTCCAATAGGCCGGCGCACCGGACGCCCGCACGCAGGAATCGTCAAACTTGTGCGCCATCGCCTTGCCGTTCCTGACGATGTCGGGGATCAGGTCATGGCCGAAGTCATGGCTGGAATTGCTGTCCTCGGCATCCCGGGTCAACAGATCCCGCAGGAAGGCCCAGTTGAAGACATAGATCCCCATCGACGCCAGCGACTTGTCCGGATCGCCCGGCATGCCCGGCGGATCCTTGGGCTTTTCCAGGAAGCTGGTGATGCGGCCGGCATCATCCACCGCCATGACACCGAAGGCGCTGGCTTCGCCGCGCGGCACCGTCAGGCAGCCGACAGTCACGTCCGCGCCGCTTTCGACATGCTCGCGCAGCATGATCTCGTAGTCCATCTTGTAGATATGGTCGCCCGCGAGGATGATGATGTAATCGACGTCATAGCTGTCCACGATGTCGATGTTCTGGGTCACCGCGTCGGCGGTGCCGCGATACCAGTGATCTTCCGACATCCGCTGGCTGGCAGGCAAAATATCCAGAAACTCGTTCCGTTCGGCCCGGAAGAAGTTCCAACCCCGCTGGCAATGACGGATCAGGCTGTGGGCCTTGTACTGGGTGGCGATGGCGATCTTGCGAATCCCGGAATTCATCGCATTCGACAGCGCGAAATCGACGATCCGCGTCTTGCCGCCGAAATAGACGGCAGGCTTGACGCGTTTGTCGGTCAGTTCTTTCAGCCGACTGCCACGCCCGCCGGCAAGTACGAAGGCCATTGCCCGGCGGGTCAGTCTTTTCGTCTCGACCATGTCAACTCCTCCTCAGGATGACTGTTGATCGGCAGTGAAGATCACCACCGACAGCGGCGGCAACGTGACTGCCATGGATGCGGGCTGCCCATCCTGCGGTCCCCCGTCCGCCTGCACGCCGCCAAGATTCCCCTTGCCGCTGCCGCCATAGATCGCGGCATCGGTGTTGATCGCCTCGCGCCAGCGTCCGGCCTGCGGAACGCCGATCCTGAATCCCTCGCGAGGGACCGGGGTGAAGTTGCAAACCACCACGGCTGGCGCGTCGTCCGCCCTGCCATGGCGGATCCAGGCATAGGTCGATTGAGCCGGATCGGTGGCGATCCATTCGAAGCCACCCGGATCGCAGTCCAGAACGTGAAGGGATGGCGTGTCGCGATAAAGCCGGTTCAGATCGCGCACCAGCGATTGAACCCCCTTGTGCAGCGGCTGTTCGGCCGCGTGCCAGTTCAGTTCGCCGTTGTGATTCCATTCCTCGGGCTGGGCGAATTCGCAGCCCATGAACAGCAGCTTCTTGCCTGGGTGACCCCACATGAATCCGTAATAGGCGCGTAGATTTGCGAATTGCTGCCATTCGTCGCCCGGCATCTTGCGCAGCATGCTGCCCTTGCCGTGGACCACCTCGTCATGGCTGATCGGCAGGATGAAGTTTTCCGAAAACGCATACATCAAGCCGAACGTCATCTGGTCGTGATGGTATTTCCGGTGCACCGGATCCTGCTGGATATAGCGCAGGGTGTCGTTCATCCAGCCCATGTTCCACTTGAACCCGAATCCCAGCCCCCCCGCATCAACCGGTGCCGAGACCTTTGGAAAGGACGTGCTTTCCTCGGCCACAGTCATGATGCCGGGGCATTCGCCATAGCTGACCACGTTCATGTTCTGCATGAAGTCGATGGCTTCCAGATTCTCGCGCCCGCCATGCTTGTTGGGCACCCATTCGCCGTCCTTGCGCGAATAGTCGCGATACAGCATCGAGGCCACCGCATCGACGCGCAGCCCGTCGATATGGTATTCCTTCATCCAATACAGGGCGTTGGCGATCAGGTAATTCTGAACCTCGGTCCGGCCGTAATTGTAGATCAGGGTGTTCCAGTCCTGATGAAACCCCTCGCGCGGGTCGGCGTGTTCGTAAAGCGATGTTCCGTCGAACCGCGCAAGCCCGTGCGCGTCGGTCGGGAAATGCCCCGGCACCCAGTCCAGCAACACGCCCAGCCCCGCCTGGTGCGCGGCATCGACCAGATCGCGAAATTCGTGCGGCGGACCGAAGCGGATCGTCGGTGCATACATGCCGACCGGCTGATACCCCCACGAACCGTCGAACGGAAATTCGCTGACCGGCAGCAATTCCAGATGCGTGAACCCCATGTCGGTCGCATAGGCGACCAGGTCGCGGGCCAGTTCCTTGTAGGACAGCGGACGCCCGTGATCGTCCCAGCGCCTGCGCCAGCTGCCCAGATGGACCTCATAGACGCTGATCGGCGCGCGGCGATCCTGCGCATCGGCACGCGTCGCCATCCAGTCGCCGTCATGCCAGCCATAGCCAGAGATATCGCGCACCACGCTTGCCTTTTCGGGCGGGTGCTGGCTGCCGAAGCCGACCGGGTCAGCCTTCTGCATGACGCTGCCATCGGCGCCGAGAATCTCGTATTTGTAGATTTCGCCTTCACCGACACCCGGCAGGAAAATCTCCCACACGCCGCTGGTGCCTACGCGCCGCATCGGGTGGCGTCGCCCGTCCCACTGGTTGAACTGACCCACGACCGAGACGCGCTGCGCGTTCGGCGCCCAGACCGCGAAATGCGTGCCCGCGACCCCCTCATGGTCAGTCGTATGCGCCCCAAGCGCGTGCCAAAGCTGACGATGCGTGCCCTCGCCGATCAGATACCGGTCCATGTCCCCCAGCACCGGACCGAAGCGATAGGGATCGTCGAATTCCCATTCGACGCCACCACCGGTCCGCGCCTTCAGCCGATAGGGTCCGGCCCCCACCTTGCCCGCGAACAGATCGCCCTCGACCCGCTCCAGCGGCACCTCGCCCTTCTTCGTCAGCGCGCTCAGCGCCGATACATCGGGCTGAAAGGCCGTCACCCAGATACTGCGCCCGCGCTTGTGCGGGCCCAGCACTTCGAAAGGCTGGTCGTGGCGACCGTCGCGAAGGCGCGCACGGTCCTTTTGATCGATCGGGGCAGGATTCGGCATATGTCTCATGACCTCACTCTATCCTGCGCAAAGATTCGGGCAATGCGCCAGTTAACGCTAACATCTCTTGCACCGTCCGGCTATAGTGATGCTGAATACGCTTCGAATCCCCCCGATTTGCCGCAAGACAAGGAGGCAGCCCATGGCCGAATGGTGGCGCGACGCAGTGATCTATCAGATCTATCCCCGCAGCTTTCAGGACAGCGACGGCGACGGAATCGGCGATCTGCAGGGCATCACAAGGCGCCTCGACCATGTGGCCGAACTGGGGGCCGACGCGATCTGGCTGTCGCCGATCTTCACGTCGCCGATGAAGGACATGGGGTATGACGTGTCGGATTATACCGACATCGACCCGCTGTTCGGCACCCTGGCCGATTTCGACGCACTGATCGCCCGCGCCCATGATCTGGGGCTGAAGGTCATCATTGATCAGGTCATCAGCCATACCAGCGACAAGCATCCCTGGTTCGAAGAGTCGCGCCAGAACCGAACCAATCCCAAGGCCGACTGGTATGTGTGGGCCGATCCCAATCCCGATGGCACACCGCCCAGCAACTGGCCCTCGGTCTTCGGCGGCCCAGCCTGGGAGTGGGAGCCGCGCCGGCGGCAGTATTACCTGCACAACTTCCTGATCGAGCAGCCTGACCTGAATTTTCACCACAAGCCGGTGCAGGACGCGTTGCTGGAAACCATGCGCTTCTGGCTAGAACGCGGCGTCGACGGATTCCGGCTGGATACGGTGAACTATTATTTCCATGACCGGGATTTGCGCGACAACCCGCCGAACCCGGACCATACCGGCCCGGAAACCTACGGGTTCCAGCAGCATATTTATTCCAAGAACCGTCCCGAAAACATCGCCTTCCTCAAGCGGATGCGGGCGCTGACCGACGAATATGACGACCGGATGATGGTCGGAGAGGTCGGCGATGGCGGCGAGACAGCGATCCGCATCATGGCCGAATACACCGCCGGCAATGACCGGCTGCACATGTGCTACAGCTTCGAGATGCTCAGCCCGGAATTTACCGCCAGGCATTTCCGCCACACGATCGAAGGCGTGCATGACGGCGCGCCGGACGGCCATTCCTGCTGGTCCTTCTCGAACCATGACGTGCCGCGCCACGTCACGCGCTGGCTGAAACACGCCGAGGATGCGGACACGCTGGCCCGCCAGTCCATTGCCATGCTGGCGTCGTTCCCGGGCACGATCTGCCTGTATCAGGGCGAGGAACTGGGCCAGACCGAGACCGAACTGGTCTATGCCGAACTGACCGACCCGCCTGCCCTGCGCTTCTGGCCCGAGGTCAAGGGACGCGACGGCTGTCGAACACCCATGGTCTGGGACGCAGACCAGCCGAATGCCGGCTTCAGCGACGGCACGCCCTGGCTGCCCGTGAAGGCCCCGCAGTCCGCGCGGGCGGTCAGCGCGCAGCAATCTGCGAATGACAGCGTGCTGGGTGCCTATCGCGACACGCTGGCGTTCCGGAAATCGCAACCTGCCCTGCGCTGGGGCGAGACCGAGTTCCTGGACCTGCCCGAACCTTTCCTCGGGCTGCGCCGGACGCGGGACGGAAAAACCCTGACCTGCATCTACAACCTGTCGCCCAAGGCGCACCACCTGACGCTGCGCGACAAGACGGAACTTGCCGGCCCGTCACGGGCAAGCCTTCAGGGCAAGACGCTCAGCCTGCCCGCCAACGGGTTTGCCTGGCTGGAAGGCGCACCGGCCCTGTCGGCCTGATCGCGTCTATTTCTCGGGCTTGCGCCAGACGAACAGCGCAAGCCCGAGATAGATCCCGGCAGCCCCGAACAGGATCGCCCAGAACGCGTTGCCGTGCCACAGTTCCATCCCGGCCCACAGGAACGGCAGCACAACGCACAGCACGCGCACCCAGGCCGCGCGAAAGAACGGAGCGTTCGGGTCAACCAGCATCTTTTTTCCTTTCCTGTCGCCGAACCGCGCCGACGCCGCTTCTTCTTTGAACAAACACCCGGTGCCACCGGCCGGACAAGGCCCTTCCCATCGGGATCGTGACAGCCCTGACTGCCCTAGCCGGATGCCGGTCCGAACAGGTTGGCATATTCCGCACGCAGGGCCGCCTTCTGGACCTTGCCCATGGTGTTGCGCGGCAGTTCATCCACGATCACGACCTTCTTCGGCTGCTTGAACCGCGCCAGCCGGTCGGCCAGCCCGTCGATCAGCGTCTGCGGATCGGGATCGGCGCCCGGCCGGCGCGCGACGATTGCCACCACGGCTTCACCCAGATCGGGATGCGGCACGCCGATCACGGCGCTTTCCAGCACGCCGTCGATCCGGTCGATCTGTTCCTCGACCTCCTTGGGATAGACGTTGAACCCGCCCGAGATCACCAGGTCCTTGCCGCGCCCGACGATGGTCACATAGCCGTCGGCGTCCTGCGTGCCCAGATCCCCTGTGGTGAACCAGCCATCCGCCGCCAGATCCTCGGCGGTCTTTTCGGGCAGCCGCCAGTAACCCTGGAACACGTTGCAGCCACGCACTTCGATCATGCCGACCTGGCCTTCGGCGACCGGTCTTCCGTCGGTCCCGACAATCCGCAGTTCCACACCGGGCAGCGGCAGCCCGACCGTTCCCGCGCGGCGATCCCCCTCATAGGGGTTCGATGTCGACATGCTGGTTTCGGTCATCCCATAGCGTTCAAGGATGCGGTGTCCGGTCCGATCGGTGAAGGCACGATGCGTCTCGGCCAGCATCGGCGCACTACCCGAGGTGAACAGCCGCATACGAGAGACCAGGTCACGGTCGAAATCGGCCCGGTCCAGCAGGCGGGTGTAGAATGTCGGCACGCCCATCATCGCAGTCGCACGCGGCAACATGCTGATGATCGCATCGGCATCGAATTTCGGCAGCCAGATCATCGCGCCGCTCGACAGCAGCGCAACATTGCCGGCGACGAACAGACCGTGGGTGTGAAAGATCGGCAGCGCGTGCAGAAGCACGTCGTTCGAGGTGAACCGCCATGCGTCCATCAGCACACGCGCGTTGGACAGCAGATTGTCATGGCTGAGCATCGCGCCCTTGGATCGCCCCGTCGTCCCCGAGGTATAAAGGATCGCGGCCAGATCGCGCCCCTCGCGCGGGACAGGCCGATGCGTCTCGGGATGGCTGGTCGCGGCATCCATCAAGTTGCCTTTGCCCTGGGCATCCAGCGTCATCAGCCGCGTGTCGCCATCCATGAACCGGGCGCGCTGGTCCGCACGTGACGGATCGCAGACCACCAACGCAGGTTCGGCATCGCCCACGAAATAGGCGATCTCTGCAGAGGTGTAGGCCGTGTTCAAGGGCAGGAACACGGCGCCCGCACGCAGCGTGGCCAGATAAAGCGCGAACGCCTCGGGCGATTTCTCGACCTGCGCTGCAACGCGGTCGCCGGGTTTGACCCCCTCGGACACCAGCAGGTTCGCCAATCGTCCCGACAGCAGGTACAGCGCGTCGTGGCTGATCGTCCGGCTATCGGGCAAGATCAGCGCGGCGCGGTCGTCCTCGCGATGCGAGCCCATCAGCGCGTCGAACAAGGTATTGGTGGTCATGCGGTTTCCCCGGTTTGTGCGGTATCCAGCCCGCGTTGCCAGGGTGGATCTTCGGCAAATGCGTTGGCCAGGTGGTCGATGAAGGCGCGCGTCTTGCGCGGCATCGGACGGATCGGCGGCCACACCACGCTGACCGGCATGGCACGCTGCGGCAGGTTCGGCAACAGCCGCAACAGCCGCCCATCGCGCAGCGCATCGTGCACGATGAACAACGGCAACAGCGCCAGACCCAGCCCACCGATCGCCAGATCGCGCATCGCCTCGCCGTTATTGGCGGTGATCCTGCCGATGGGCGGCGGCGCGACGTCGTCGCCGAAGGGCCATGTATCGGCGAGCCGCGCATTCAGATAGCCAATGGCATGGTGGCGGCCCAGATCGGCGGCATCTTCAACCGCGCCATGCAACGCAAGATAATCCGGGCTGGCGACAAGCACATGGGGATCCTCGCACAGGCGGCGTGCCATCAGCGTGCTGTCCTTCATCTGCCCGATCCGCAACGCCACATCGAAGCCCGCGCGCCCCAGATCGGCCAGTTGATCATCATAGTCCAGCACGATCTCGACCTCGGGATGGGCGCGGGCGAACCCGGCGATAACGGGGCCCAGATGGCGGATGCCGAAGCTCATCGGGGCCGCGACCGCCAACCTGCCGCGCAGGGGCGCGTCCCTGCCCGCGACGTTTTCGGTCGCCGCGATCAGTTCGGCCAATGCCGGGCGCAGGCGATCGGCCAGCGCATGCGCATTGTCGGTCGGTGCGATCCGGCCGGCGTGGCGCGTGAACAGCGGCACCCCCAGATCGGCCTCGAAATCGCTGATCCGTTTGCTGACGACCGATTTCGACAGATCGGCGCGCGCGGCAGCGCCCGAAATACTGCCAGCATCCAGCACCGCCAGAAAGGTCTGTATGTCCGCGATCCGCCAATTCATGCGCGGAACAATACCCGCCCGCCAGCCGTTCGCAATATCCGAACGCCGCTTTGCCCATGCGCCGGGTGCCACGAACGACCGCCCCCGGCCATATTGAACCCAAGCAACCGCAAAGGAGCCGCATCATGCAGCTGACGGGCATTCATCATCTGACGGCGATCACGGCCGATGCGCCGGGAAACAACCGGTTCTATACCGAAACGCTTGGCCTCCGCCGGGTGAAGAAGACCGTGAACCAGGACGACACGTCGGCCTATCACCTGTTCTTCGCCGATAGCGCCGGGACGCCCGGCACCGACATCACCTTCTTCGACTGGCCGGTGGGCCGCGAAGCCCGTGGCACGCATTCGATCAGCCGCACAGGGCTGCGGGTTGCCGAAGACAGTTTGGACTACTGGGCCGCGCGCCTCGCGGAACTGGGCGTCTCGACCGGCAGGATCGTGACGCTGGACGGCCGCCCCAGCCTTGACGTGGAAGACCCCGAAGGTCAGCGCCTGCGCCTTGTCGCGGCCCCGCAGCCCGACGCCGAGGCATGGGCGAAAAGCCCGGTCCCTGCACAGCACCAGATCCGCGGACTGGGGCCGATCACGATCTCGGTCCCCGACCTTACCCCGACCGAGGCAGTGCTGACGCAGGTGATGAACATGCGCAAGATCCGCGACTATGCCAGCCCGGATGGGCAGGGCAGCGTGCATGTCTTCCAGATGGGCGAAGGCGGCGCGGCAGCCGAACTGCATGTCGCGGTCCAGCCCGGACTGCCCGTCGCACAGCAGGGCGCTGGCGGCGTCCACCACGTCGCCTTCCGCGTGCCGGGCAAGCCCGAGCTGAGCGAATGGGCGAAACGTCTGCAACAGTTTCGCCTGCCGAACTCGGGCGAGGTCGAACGCTATTATTTCCGGTCGCTTTACTTCCGCGAGCCGGCGGGCAATCTGTTCGAGATCGCCACCGACGATCCCGGTTTCGATGTGGACGAGCCGCGCGAAACGATGGGCGAAGGCCTGTCGCTGCCGCCCTTCCTTGAAGGCAAGCGCGCCCGGATCGAGGCCGGGCTGAAGCCGCTGGATTGATACGACGACCGGGCGCCCGCTGCGCCCGGCCACCCAAAGGAGAAGGGCATGACCACGATTCTCGGACTCAGCGGCAGCCTGCGCCGCGCCTCCTACAATTCCGGCCTGCTGCGTGCCGCGCGCGACGCCGCCCCCGAAGGCGTGCAGATCGTGATCGGTTCGATTGCCGAGGTGCCGCTATACGACGGCGATGCCGAGGCAACATCGGGCACGCCGCCGGCGGTAAAGCGTCTGACCGATCAGCTGGCCGATGCCGACGGCCTGCTGCTGGCGACGCCGGAATACAACAACGGCATTCCGGGCGTCTTCAAGAACGCCATCGACTGGATGTCGCGCGGCGAAGGGCTGAGGCTGTTCAAGGGCAAGCCGGTCGCGGTGATGGGTGCCTCGCCGGGCAATTTCGGCACGACCCTGGCCCAGACCCACTGGCTGCAGGTGCTGAGAACATTGAACACGATGCCGTGGCACGAAGGACGGCTGATGGTCTCGCGCGCGGGCGATCTGTTCGATCAGGGCGGCAACCTGACCGACGACAAGACCCGTCAGCGGCTTGCCGATTTCATCGGCGGTTTTGCCGCGACCTTGCGGTGACACCACAGGCTGTTGCGGCAATCGGCTGACAGCCGGTTGCCCGACCGTGCAATCCCTTCACCAGAGGACGAAATGACCCAGACGATGATTGATCATGTCGCCCTGACCGTGCGTGATCTGCGGGGCATGGCGCGGTTCTATGAAACCGCGCTGGGTCTGAGTTCGCACGGGGGAGACGGCGAAACCTGCCGTCTTGGCGCGGGCGACCGGGTCCTGTTGGAGTTGCGCCGCGACATCGCCGCGCCGCCGCGCGATCCGCGTCAGCCGGGGCTGTTCCACACCGCCTTCCTGTTGCCGGGTCGCGCCGATCTGGGTCGCTGGTTGCGGCATGCCGCACAATCGGGCGTGCGCCTGACCGGCGCCAGCGATCACGGCGTCAGCGAGGCTGTCTATCTGGACGACCCCGAAGGCAACGGCATCGAAATCTATCGCGACCGGCCGCAGCAGGACTGGTCCCGGCAAGGCGACCGGATCGAGATGTTCACCATGCGGCTGGATCTGGATGATCTGGCCGCGGCCGCGTCCGGCGACTGGCAGGGCGCGCCGCAAGGCGCTACGGTGGGACATGTCCATCTGCAGGTCGGCGATCTTGACCGGGCCGACGACTTCTTTCGCAATGACTTGGGTCTTGCCCGGACCTTCGATGCGCCGGGCGGCGCCTGGTATGGCTGGAACGGCTATCATCACCATCTGGCGGGCAATGTCTGGAACAGCCGGGGTGCGGGACCGCGCGATCCCAACATGACCGGCCTGGCCGAGGTGATCGTCAAGCATCACCCCCGCGCCGGAAGCATGACCCAGGATCCTTGGGGAACGCACTTCCGCTTCATCTGAAACGAGGGGATTCGAACAGCGGCAGCCCCGAGGCTGTCGCCCCGAAGCCGCCCTCGCTGATCAACCGCGCAGTTTCGGCTTTTCGCCAGGTGCGGTCGTGAACGCATCCGCCCAATCGGGATGCTTGGCGTACTGCGCCTGCACATAGGGGCAGATCGGGATGATCCGAAAACCGTTCTGTCGCGCATCCTGAACCATGTGCCGCACCAGTGTGCCCGCCGCGCCGCTGCCGCGCAGCGGGTCCGGCGCGCCGGTATGGTCGGCACTGATCCGGCCCTCGCCACGATGCGTGAAGGTCAGTTCGGCCTCGGCGTCGATCCCTGCGACACGGGCGACGTATCGCCCGCTGCGGGGTCCGGTTTCTTCCTTCGTGACGGTGATCTCAGTCATTCCGTTCTCCTTCCATCCAGCTTTGCGCGACCGTCAGATCGGCCTCGGACAATTCGTGCCCTGCCGCGACGGTGCGGGCATCAAGATCGGCACCCGACTTGCCCAGCCAGTCGTTCAGCGCCGGTGCATAGGCGCCATAAGGATCCCTTTCGCCCGACAGGCTCACTACATGCGTCCCGGCCAGATCGACCTGGGGCAGATCCGTCAGCACGGCCATGGGCCGCAGCAGGATCGCGCGCTGGATCAGGCCCGGTGACAGGCCCATCACCGCCGCAGCGAAGTTCGCGCCGTTGGAATAGCCCAGGACCGTGATCTGGTCGCGATCCAGTCCATAGGCAGCGATTGCCCCGTCCCAGAAGGCCGCAAAGGCCGCCGCCTCGGACCGGATATCGTCCTGATCGAAGCTGGTCATCGATGTGCGGCGGAAGAACCGCGCAACACCTTCCTCGATCGAACGGCCACGCACCCCCAGCAGCGCAGCGCGGGGCGCGATGCGATGGGCAAGCGGCATCAGGTCGGCTTCGTTCCCGCCGGTGCCATGCAGCAGCACCAGCGTCGAGCCATCGGCACCGTTGGGCCGATGAATGCGATGGGTAAAGGGAAGCTGTCTCATCACGGTCCTTTCCTCGCCCGGACGGGCGAATTGCGGCAGCGAAACGCGCAGATCTTCCGCGCGGTCCGCAAAATGCGGCGGGATCATCAATGTCCGACCAAGACGATCCTCGCTTTCGTCTGCGGTCATCCCCGGCGCATCGGTCGCCAGTTCGACCAGCGTGCCGGCAGGTTCGCGCACGTAAAGCGAGGTGAAATACTTCCGGTCATGGACGTTCACCTCGCCCAGATTGCGAGTCTCCAGCGTGGCGCGATGCGCCTTGATCGCGGCGACGTCAGGCATTCGCAGCGCGACATGATCGATGATCCCGGTGCCCGGAATGCCCGGAACGAAGCCCGAGACATCGCGGATATCCAGCACGTCGCTGTCCGAGATCAGGCGCGTCACCCCCGCCTCGACCGGCCCGGTCTCATAGCCGAAGCGGGCAAGGAACGCGGCAGTCTGTTCGGGAAGTTCGGACCAGATCGTGACGGCACGCAGATGGTGTGGCGCGGCCGGCCAGCCGGTATCGGCGATATCGGTGCCGACCAGCTTGACGATAATACCATCGGGATCCTTCAGTCTCAGAACGGGCTCATCGAACTCGCGGGTCGGACCCTCGATGCGCAAACCGTGCTGCATGGCGCGGGTCAGCCAGTCGCCGATCCGGCCGCGCGGGATCGCCAGCGCGATCTCGGCCACCTGACCGTGCCCCACACGTCCTGGCGCCCCATCCTGCCAGACGAGGAAACTGACCAGCGTGCCGGGCGCACCCGTGGCGTTGCCATAGAATAGGTGCAGTTGATCCGCGTCCTCGAAGCCTGCCGTCTGCTTGACAAGATGAAGGCCAAGAAAACCCATCCAGAAATCGACGTTCGCCTGAACGTCGCGCGTGATCGCGGTGACATGATGCATTCCACTGGTCATGGAGCACCTCCTTTCCCGATCAAGATGGGCGACCGACAGACGCCCGGCCAGCACCTTGCCCACCAACCCGGCGTTCGTCAAAACAGAACGCATAGCCGCTTGGCTGTTCGACGAATTGGCACCATTCTTGTGTCAGACACAGGAGGAAAGCATGAGTTGGAATCCCGCCCTGACCCCCGGCTGCCCCGATGAGATCGGACCCGACGCCATCGAGACGCTGATTATCCCGCGTGCCCGCGACATAGGCGGCTTCGAGGTGCGCCGCGCGCTGCCCGCTCCAAAGCGCCAGATGGTCGGCCCGTTCATCTTCTTCGATCAGGCCGGCCCGGCCGAGTTCCTGACCGGCAAGGGGATTGATGTGCGACCGCATCCGCATATCGGGCTGGGCACCGTGACATATCTGTATCGCGGCGATTTCCACCATCGCGACAGTATCGGCAGCGACCAGATCATCCGGCCCGGCGCGCTGAACTGGATGGTTGCGGGCAAGGGTGTCACCCACTCCGAACGCACCTCGGATGCGGCCCGGCAGGGACCGAACGGTCTGTTCGGCATCCAGACCTGGATCGCCCTGCCTGAAAGCCACGAGGATATCGCGCCCAGCTTCGAACATCACGGCAAGGATAGTTTGCCCGAAATCGCCGACCAGGGTGTCGCAGCGCGGCTGATCCTTGGCCGCGCCTATGGCGAGACCGCGCCCGCGAAGCTGTATTCGGACACGTTCTACCTGGATGTCGTATTGCAACCCCGCGCACGCTTTCCACTGCCGACCGATCACGAAGATCGCGGCATCTATATCACCGAAGGCAGCATCCGCATCGCCGGACAGGAATATCAGGCCGGGCAGATGATGGTGTTCCGGCCCGGCGATGCGATCACCGTGCAGGCTGGCGACGCGGGCGCGCGCATCATGGCGCTTGGCGGCGAGACGTTGAACGGGCCACGCTATATCTGGTGGAATTTCGTTGCCTCATCGCGCGAGAAGATCGAAGAGGCAAAGCGGGAATGGCGCGAGGCGCGCTGGGGTCTTGGCCAGTTCGACCTGCCCCTGAACGATCGAGACGAATTCATTCCGCTGCCCGAGTAAGGAGAAGACATGTCCGTCAAGACACCGCAGGACGTCCGGGATTTCTGGTTTTCCGACCAGATGCAGCCCTTCTGGTTCAAGAAATCCGACGACATCGACCGCCAGATCATCCAGCTTTTCGGCGAGACCTACGAGGCCGCGCATGCCGGGCGTCTGAAACACTGGCTGGACGGGCCGGAAGACGCGCTGGCACTGGGGATCGTGCTGGACCAGTTTCCCCGCAACATGTTCCGCGGATCGGCGCGAAGCTTTGAAAGCAACGATCTGGCGCTGACCGTGGCGCGTCAGGCGCTGGCCGATGGTCATGATCAGCAGCTTGATCCGACCCGCCGGCAGTTCCTGTATCTGCCCTTCATGCACAGCGAGGATCTGCAGGATCAGGAACGATCGGTCAGCCTTTACGAGGCGCTGGGGAACGAACATTCGCTGCATTTCGCGCGCGAACATCGCGACATCGTCGCCCGGTTCGGCCGTTTCCCGCATCGCAACGCCGTCCTGGGACGCGAGAACACGCCCGAGGAGACCGAGTTCCTAAAGACCCATGACGGGTTCTAGAAAGGCCGCGCGAAGGCCGGCATTTCCGCAAACCTGACTATAGAGACAGGCGATTCGGTAAACCTTTGCGTGCATTAAAGATTGCGACAAAACCGCCGCGAGGTTAGGTTTTGTCCGCGCCATCCGCGCTTTTGTATGTGTTCCGAGTAAACCGCCCGCCCTTCGCGACGGGCCCGAGAAAGTGACGTGTCGTGCTTTGTCTTTTCGTCCCGACCCGAGGCCGCCCTTTATGACGGCACATCCCGATCAAGCCGAACTTCTGGACGCGGGTGGCAACGCGGGCTTTGCGTCCGATGCCGTGCCGTTGATCGTCGATATGGATGGCACGCTGTGCCGGACTGACACGCTGCACGAAGGCGTTCTGGGCCTTCTGGCGCAGAACCCGCTTCAGGCGCTGCGCCTGCCCGTGTGGCTGCGCGACGGGAAAGCCGGGTTCAAGCGTCATGTGGCCGACCGCCACCTGATCGATGCCGCCACATTGCCCTATGACGACGATGTGCTGGACCTGATCCGGACCGCACGCGACGAAGGCCGCCCCGTCGCGCTGATCTCGGCCGCCGATCATCGGCAGGTCGAGGCGGTGGCGAATCATCTTGGCCTGTTCGATCTTGCCTTGGGCACCGGCAGCCCGATCGTCGAGGGCAATCTGCGGGGCGAGGCCAAGGCACGCTTCCTGGTCGAGAATTTCGGCGGGGCCGGTTTCGACTATGTCGGCGACAGCAAGACCGATCTGCCGGTCTGGGCGCTGGCGCGGCGTGCCTATGGCGTGCGCGCCGGGAACCCCTTGCGCAAGGCCGCCGGAACCCAGGGCACGGCGTTGGAGACGGTCGGCAATGGCGGCGGCTGGCCCGCCCGTGCGCTGATGCGGGCCTGCCGGCCGCATCAATGGGCCAAGAACGTGCTGATCCTGCTGCCGGTACTGACCGCGCAGGAACTGGGCCATCTGCCTGCCGCGCTGCTGGCGATGCTGTGCTTTTCGCTTGCGGCATCGGCGATCTACATCATCAACGATCTGGTCGACCTGCCGTCAGACCGCGCGCATCCGCGCAAGCGCCTGCGGCCATTCGCATCGGGGGCCGCGAACGCGCAGCAGGGTCTGGTCGTCGCGGCGTTCCTGCTGGTCGTGTCGGTGCTGGCGGCGGCAGTCCTGCTGCCTGCCGCCTTCCTTGGCGTTCTTGTGACCTACCTGGCGGCGACCTCGCTTTATTCATTCTGGCTCAAACGCAAGATGGTTGCGGATGTACTGGGCCTTGCCGCGCTTTACACGCTGCGGATCGTGGCCGGCGCGGCTGCGACCGGGATCGTTCTGTCGCCATGGCTGCTGGTCTTTTCGATGTTCCTGTTCTTCTCGCTGGCCACGATCAAGCGCCAGGCCGAGCTTGAGGATATGGCAAAACGCGGAACCGAAACCACGGCGGGCCGCAACATGCTGATCGGGGATCTGCCGATCCTTCAGGCCATGTCCATCGGCGCCGCGCAGATGGCCGTTCTGGTCTTCGCCCTGTATTCTCAGGATGCCGAGGTTCAGACCCATTTCGGCACCCCCGATCTGCTGCTGCTTGTCTGTCCGGTGCTATTCTTCTGGCTGGGTCGCATGCAGTTGCTGACCCGTCGGGGGTTCATGACCGACGATCCGATCGTCTTCACCATCCGCGACAAGGTCAGCCTCGCCAGCGGCGTGGTGATGCTGCTGATCTTCGCCCTTGCAGCACGCGGGGGAACACCATGACCACTGCTCGTGCTTTCTGGATCATCCTTGCCATCGGCATGGTGCTTCGGGTGCTGTGGGCCATTGCGGTGCCGGTGATGCCTGTTTCCGATAGCTGGGCCTATCACCAGTTTGCCCGCAACATCGTCGATCATGGCGTTTACGGCTGGACCGCGACCGAGCCGACTGCCTATTGGGCGGTCGGCACCTCGGCCGCCATCGCCTTTACCTACCTGTTCACCGACAGCTACTGGGGGGTTGTGGCGCTGAACCTGCTGGCCGGGTTCCTGACGATCACGCTGACCCATCAGCTTGCGACACGCTGGTTCGGCGCGGCCGTCGGAATCGCGGCCATGGCGATCGTCGCGCTGTGGCCGAACCTGATCGTCTTCACCACCGTCCTGTCCAGCGAGTTGTTCTTCATTGCGCTGACCTTGGCGGGGCTGTTCTTCTGGCAGCGGCCTGCGGGCCATCCGATGGCCAACCTGATGCTTGCCGGGCTGATCTGGGGCGTCGCGGGCTATGTCCGACCGGTGATCCTGCTGGTGCCCGTGGCGCTGGCGCTGGTCGATCTGGCGCAGGGACCGCGCCGCTTTGCGATCACCGCGCTGGAGGCCGGGATCACCGTCCTGCTGATCCTGCTGGTCGCCCTGCCCTGGACGATCCGCAATGACCGGGTGCTTGGCGCGCCGGTCATGGTTTCGACCAATTTCGGACCGAACCTGTGGATGGGCAACAATCCGGACAGCCATGGCGGATACATGCCCCTGCCGCCCGAAGTCGAAACCATGTCCGAGATCCAGCGTGCAGACCATCTGAAGGAAAAGGCCAAGGATTTCATCCGCGAAAATCCTGCCGACGCCCTGAAGCTGATGGCGGTCAAGCTGGTCAAGCTGAACAGCCGCGAGACGATCGGCGTGGTCTGGAATGGCGACGCCCTGGAACCCCGGATTGGCGGCAGCGGCATGACCCTGCTGAAGCTGATCGCGACCGGCTACTGGTATCTGGTCTTCCTTGGCGGCTTCGCGGGCATCGCCGTGCTGGTCCGTCAGTCCGGCTGGTTGGCCGGGTTCTTCAACCCGCCCGTGGCGCTGTGGGGCTATTTCACCTCGCTGCATGCCGTCGTGGTGGCCGAGGACCGGTATCACATGCCCAGTTCCGCGTTCATCGCGATGATGGCCGCCGTCGCGCTGATCGCGCTGGTCCGCAAACGTGCGCTGCGCACGATATCGACAAAGGCAAGCTTCGCATGATGAACCACTGGCTTCTGATCGTCATCGCCGCGGGGTCGAACGTGGCACTGAATCTGTGCCTCAAGAAGGGCGGGCAATCGCTGGACACCGGCAGCCTGTGGCGACTGGTGCTGTCGATCCTGTCATCGGGATGGATGTGGCTGGCGGTGATCAGCGCGGTCGCGCTGCTGACCGCCTTTGTCGCGGCGATCCGGATCTATTCGCTGAGCCTGACCTATACCGCCGTCACGGCGCTTGCGATGGTGACGCTGACCGTGGTCGGCGCGCTGTTCCAGCAAGAGGTCATCAACCTGACCCGCGTCGCGGGCCTCAGCCTGATCGTCGCAGGTCTGGTTGTCACCGCGATGGCGGGCAATGTAGGCTAGGCCGATCCGCATTCCAGAGACGCCATGCCCGACCTGCCCTGCTTCTACGCACCCGAAACCCAGGCGCATGATCCGCGCTTCTGGATGCTGCGCGGTGTCCCAAGCCCGAACAAGGAACTGCCCGAACGCGCCGCGCGCCTGTTGACGGGGCTGGCGCGGCTGGATCTGACGGTCGTAACGCCGCCGGAATCCGACCGGGCGGCGATGCGGGCCATTCATACCGAACGCTATCTGTCCTTTCTGGAAACCTGCTGGGACGAATGGCAGGAATTTCCCGGCGCCGGCCCCGAAGTGGTGGCGAACCTGCATCCGCAGAAAGCCTCTCAATCCTATCCCGGCGGCATCGTGGGTCGCGCCGGCTGGCATCTTGCAGACACCGCCTGCCCGGTCGGACGGCACAGCTGGACCGCGGCGCTGCGAGGCGTCGACACCGCATTGGCGGCAACGGCATCGGTGCTGGATGGTGCGCCCGCAGCCTATGCGCTGTGCCGGCCCCCCGGCCATCACGCCGACGCAGACAGCGCGGCGGGGCATTGCTTCCTGAACAATTCCGCCATTGCGGCACAGGCCCTGCGCGGTCGCCACGAACGGGTTGCGGTGCTGGATATCGACGTCCATCACGGCAACGGCACGCAAGAGATATTCTATGATCGGAATGATGTGCTGACGGTGTCGGTCCACGCTGCGCCCGAAAACTTCTATCCGTTCTTTCTCGGCTATGCCCACGAAACGGGGCGCGACGCGGGCAAGGGCTACAACCTCAACCTGCCTCTGCCGATGGGATCGGGCGATGAGGCGTGGCTGGCTGCGATCGAGGCCGCACTTGGCCGCGTCCGGGACTTCGCCCCAGGCGCGCTGGTGCTTGCGCTGGGGCTGGACGCGCACGAAAACGACCCATTGCGGGGATTGGCCGTGACCACCCCTTGCTTCGCCAGGGCGGCGCGGTTGATCGCGGATCTGGGCCTGCCGACGGTCATGGTTCAGGAAGGCGGCTATCTTTCCGACGACCTGACCCGCAACATCGAATCATTCCTGGGCGGTTGGCTGAACCGCCGACCATAAAGAAAGCGCCCCGCGGTGATCGCGGAGCCCTGTTCGTTTTCATATCCGGGGCCTTATCCGGGACAGGCCGCCCCGGTGTCGATCCATGCCCGCGTCAGCTGGCCGAAAAGCTGCTGGGATCCGGGCGCGGGCGTCCTGCCTTCGCCCGGATCCCAGCCCCAGCCGACCAGGCCGTCATTGGCCATGTGATCGTGGATCTCGTCCATGGTCCGGTCGCCGTTGCGCTCGGGATCCTTCAGTTGCGTGCAGATCTCGCCCAGGCTCATGTCGGTCCAGGCCATCTCGACCGGGGCCAAGGACCATGGCTCGTGACCTGGAACGCTTTCGATTCCACCAACGCCGACGGTTTCATAGTTTTCCGGCCCATGACATGTGTTGCAGGTCATGCCCGGCGCCCCGAAATCCGCAGCACCCCGCACCACCGGCGGCATATGCGGATGCATATCATCGCCCTGCGTCGGACTGTCGCCCTTGGGGTGGCAATTGAGGCAGCGGGGATGGGTCAGAACCTTGCCCATCTCTTCGAAGATGGCGGCCGACCGTTCGGACGGGTCCGCGATGCTTTCAAATTCCGACGGGGCGCGCAGGTCCTGCGCCGCAGCGGGAAAGGCCAGCACAACCGCAAGCGTGACGGGCATCATCAGGCGTGTCATCATGTGCCTCCTCATGCGACGGGAACGATGGGCAGACGGCGCAGCGCCTTTCCGGTCATGCGACGCCAGGCATTGGCGACCGCAGGGCCGATGGGCGGCGTGCCGGGTTCGCCGACGCCTGTCGGCGGCTCGGCGGACTGCACGATCTCGACCTCGACCGCGGGCATCTGCGGGATGCGCATGATCGGATAGCTGTCCCAGTTCTGCTGACGGATGGTGCCGCCCTGATCCAGCGTGATCTCGCTGAACAGCACGGCAGAGAGACCATAGCCGATCCCCCCCTCCATCTGCGCGCGCACGATGTTGGGGTTGACGGCCAGCCCGCAATCTACCGCGCACCAGACACGGCGGACATGCGGAACGCCGCCACGATCCTCGACTTCGGCGATCTGCGCCACATAGCTGTCGAAGGATTTGACAACCGCCACGCCATATCCGAAATCGCCCGACATGTCAGCCATTTCGGCCACGCGCTGCAGCACAGCCTTTTCGCGCGGATGATCGTCGCCCAGCAAGGCCAGCCGACCCTCGATCGGATCGCGTCCGGCCTTTTCCAGCAGTTCATCGACGAAACATTCGACGGCGAACCCCGTGTGGCTGTGACCGACCGACCGCCACCACAGCGTCGTCACCGGCGATTCCATCTGTGCCCAACGAAGACGATGACTGGCGGTCGCGTATCGCAGTTCGGATGCGCCCTCGAAAGCGCTGAAATCGGGTCCGCCCTGCAGCATCCCTTCGAACGGGGTGCCGACGAAGATCGGCTGCGCTGCGATCCCGTGATCCCAGGCCGTGATCTTGCCATCCGCATCCAGCGCCGCGCGGATGTTGTGCACTGTCAGCGGGCGATAATATCCCCCCTGGATGTCATCCTCGCGCGTCCAGAGCAACTTGACCGCGCCGGGACCATGCGCCTTGGCGACCTCGCCCAGTTCGGCGGCGAAATGCGCGTCAGGCTGTGCGCGACGGCCGAAACTGCCCCCCGCCAGCATGGTATTCAGGCGCACGTTCTGAATGCCAAGCGTGCTGACCAGCGTGCCGACATCGCCGGTCTGCATCTGACTGCCCATCCAGACGTCAGCCTCGCCATCGCCCAGACGGATCACGCCATCCAGCGGCTCCATCGGGGTATGGGCGAGGTAGGGAAAGACATAGGTCGCCTCGACCATCTCGGCGCCACTCAGCGCCTGATCGACATCGCCTGTGGCCTCGACCTCCCAGTCGCGCGCCGCGTGTCCGGTGGCCCGCGCAGCCGCTGTCCACTGGTCGATCATCTGGTCGGTGCTGCGCGTTTCGGCGGAACTGTCGTCCCAGGCGATTTCCAGCGCCGCACGACCTTTCAGCGCAGCGAAGGTGTTGTCGGCATAGACCGCGACCCCTTGCGGGATCTGGGCGACCTTCTGCACGCCCGCCACCTGCAGCGCGGCGGAATCGTCGACCGAGGCGACAGTCGCGCCGAATTTCGGCGGATGGGCTACGACCGCAGTCAGCATCCCGTCCAGATAGATATCCAGCGAGAATTCGGCCTGCCCGTCGGTCTTGGCCTTCGTGTCCACCTTTGGCAGGTCGGTGCCGATCAGCCTGAACTGATCGGGCGACTTGACCTGCGGATCATCGGGGGCGGTCTGGCTGGCAGCGGCCTCGGCCAGTTCACCGAAGCTGGCAGACTGATCGCCAGCTCTCAGCACACCTTTCTCGATGGTGATCTGATCGGCAGGCACGCCGAATTTCTCGGCGGCCGCCGCGACCAGCATGGCGCGGGCAGCGGCACCTGCCTTGCGCATCTGCATGAAGCTGTTCGCCATCGAGCTTGAACCGCCCGTGCCCTGCATCCCGAAGGCCATGTTCGCGTATTTCTCGGCATCGGCGGGGGCGGCTGCGGCGCGCATCTGGCCCCAGTCCGCGTCCAGCTCTTCGGCCACAAGCGTCGTCAGGCCGGTATAGGGACCCTGGCCAAACTCGATATGCTTGATCAGGACCGTGACGGTGTTGTCGGGCGCGACGCGAATGAAGGCATTCGGCGCCCAATCTCCGTCAAGCGCGGGCAGTTCGTTGAAATAGCCGGGACGCGCCTCGGCGCGCGCAAGTCGCGGCAACGCGACCGCGACGATCAACCCGGTCAGGAAACCGCGGCGAGAAGTGTGGATGTTCATCGCCTAGCCCTCCAGCGTCTTGGCAGCATCATGGATGGCCTGCCGGATACGGACATAGGTCGCGCAGCGACAGATATTGCCGGCCATCGCGTTGTCGATGTCCTCGTCGGTCGGCGCGCCGTTCTGCTGCAGCAGCGCAGCCGCCGACATGACCTGCCCCGACTGGCAATAGCCGCATTGCGGCACGTCTATGGCGGTCCAGGCGGCCTGCACGGCTTCGGCCTCGGGACCGGACAATCCCTCGATCGTGGTCACATCGGACCCCTCGACCATCGAAATCGGGGTGACGCAGGACCGCCGCGTCATGCCGTTCAGATACACGGTGCAGGCGCCGCACTGGGCGATTCCGCATCCGAACTTGGTGCCGGTCAGGCGCAATTCATCCCGCAGCACCCACAGCAAGGGGGTATCAGGATCGACATCCACGCTTCGATCCTGTCCGTTCACGGTAAAGCTGATTGTCATCGCTGGCCTCTCCTTCTGGCTGGCTGAGGCGAGCTTAACAGAAATCCCGCAAGACGCGACCTCTTGCCGCAGAAAACCCGCCAGCGGTTAACGCGCGCATGCGCGATCCGTTCCGCGTGCCTGTCGCTTTACCCGCCCGCTGCGTCGGACTATCACAAATCCACGACAGGAGGGGCTAATGCGGATCTGCATCATCATCGCCGGCGGCACGATCACCTGCGCCGGAAAACCGCTGGCGCCGATGCCTGCGGACCGTTTTGCCGGCGCCGCAAGACAGTTGCTGGGTCCGACCCTTGCCGCCACATTCCCGCAGCTGGATCTGCACTTTGATGATGGGCTGCGCTTTGACAGCGCTTCGGGACTGCTGGACAGCACCGATCTGCGACCGGGCGACTGGTGCCGCATCGCCCGTCACATCCTGACAGGTTATGCCGATCACGACGCGTTCGTCGTGCTGCATGGCACCGACACGATGGATTACAGCGCCGCCGCGCTGCCCTTTCTGCTGAATGTCGTCGACCCGCTCGGCATTGGTCGTGCGGTGCTGTCCAAGCCGGTGATCCTGACCGGCGCCCAGTTGCCGCTGTTCCGCGAGACCAGCGACGATCTGGTCTTGAACGCGGGCGGCGACGGTTTCGCGAATCTTTCCGGTGCGCTGGCCTGCGCCGCACTGCGCATTCCCGAGGTGTCGTTGTTCTTCGACGGCAAGCTGTGGCGCGGATCCAGGGCGATCAAGGTCTCGACCACGCGCTTCGCGGCGTTCGACAGCCCGCATTTTCAGCCATTGGCAGAAGTGGGCATTGGCGTCTGGCATGGGCACGCAGCGCCGCTGCCGGGCCCTGCCGATCCACGGCTTGCACTGGATGACCCCTCGGCGCGGGTGATAGCCACGGCCCAGCTTGATGCGGTAGAGGCTTCCATCGAACAGCATCCGGTCGTCGAAATTCCGGCCACTCCGGCGGATCATGGCCGCCAGCATCCCCCCTTGGCCGCGATGATCGATGCGGCGGTGGCACAGGGCGCGCGCGGCATCCTGCTGACCGGCTATGGCGAGGGGAACCTGCCTGCGGGCGGCGGCGGGATAGAGGCCGCCCTGAGACGCGCGGACGACGCGGGGGTGACGACCATCGTCGGCAGCCGGGTCATAGGCGGAAAGGTCGGCACCTTCAACTACGCCGCCGGCGCGTGGATCGCCGGAACCGGCGCCATCGGGGCGGGCGACATGACCCCGCTCGCGGCCTTCGCCAAATTCTCGGTCCTGTCGGCCGCCGCAAACCACAACGGCTGGGACCGCGCTGGCCTGCGCCGGCTGATGCAGAGAAATCTTGCCGGCGAATGCACCGGGCAGGACCGGCTTGTGGATGGCGCGGTCCTGCGGCCGGGCATGGCGCTGAAATCGGCCTGCGGTGGTGCGTCTCTGGACAATGGCCCCGACGGGCTGGTCCTGCGGACGGGCGATGGGCGGCCCGTATGGTCACTGGACAGGCCCGGTCGGCTGATCATGCGTGACGCACCCGCCTTTGTTGCCCCGGATGGCGCGGTGCTGTGGCAGTCCGACGTCCGGTTGCCGGGCGGCGTGCTGATCCTTGAAGGCGACACCTACCCTGTCCTGATGCTGCACGATCCGGCGGGCCGCATTGCGCCGCTGAAAGTCGTGCCGACCCGAGATTGAGACGCAAGACCCGGACTTATCCGCGACCGAAAATGAAAAAGCCGCCGGAACACCTGCCGCAGGGAGGAGGGGGGCGGCGGTGCCCGGCGGCTTTCCCGAAAGGTCCAAGCACACGGACCGGGGAGGAAATGCCCGAGGTTTGTTCGCCTCGACAATCTCAGTTTGTCCGACGATCCCGGCCGGGTCATGCAAATGCGGCACGGAATTGCCGCAACGCAGCAAGATGCATCTTCTTTCGGCAGTCACGCGCGGAAAGATGAAAAATTCAGCCGTTCCGCAACGAAGCCGGACAGACGCGCCTGATCACGCCGCCGCAAGAGCGTCCAGATAGGTTGCCGACCACCAACCGACATCATGTTCCACGACGTCGCGCAGCAGCGCCGAATGGCGTCTGCGGCGTTCGTTCGCGGTCATGTGCATGGCGCGCGCGATGGCCTCGGCCAGTTCCCAGGGATCATGCGGGTTGATGATCAGCGCATCCCCCATGGTTTCCGCCGCGCCGGCGAATCGCGACAGGATCAGGACGCCGGGATCGGAAACGTCCTGCGCTGCCACATATTCCTTGGCCACCAGGTTCATGCCGTCGGCCAGCGGTGTCACCAGACCGATCCGCGCCTGCCGATACAGCCCTGCCAGCACGTTGCGGGGGATCGGACGATGGATGAAACGGATCGGCGTCCAGTTGACCGTCGCGAACTGACCGTTGATCCGTCCGGCCAGATGCTCGGTCTCTTCGCGGATATCCCGATACGCCTCGACCGCCTCGCGCGTCGGCGGGGCGATCTGCAGGAACGAGATCTTCTCGTGAAGATCGGAATTGTTTTCCATCAGCAACTGAAAGGCGCGAAATCGGTGCGGGATACCTTTCGAGTAATCCAGCCGGTCGACGCCGATCATCATCTGCGCGCCGGTCAGCGACCGCATCCGATCCTCGTCCGGCGCGGTGCGCGCCTCTTCGATGAACGCCGCCGTATCGATTCCGATGGGATACACATCCGCCCGCAGGACCCGCCCCTGCAATAGCAGCCGATGATCGTGCAGCGGCTCGATCTCGGCCAGTTGCCGGGCGCTTTCGGTGAAATTCGACAGATCGCGCCCGGCCTGAAATCCCAGCAGGTCGTAATGGGACAGCCAGTCGAACAATTCGCCCGGATTGGGCAATGCCGCGCAGTCGGCGGGACCGGGAAACGGGATATGCAGGAAATGGCCGATGGGGCATTCGACACCCAGCTTGCGCAGTTCAAAGGCAAGCGCGAACAGGTGGTAATCCTGCACCCAGATCCGGTCGTCGGGCCGCAGATGCGGCACCAGCAGCTTCGCGATTCGTTCGTTCACCCGGCGATATCCTTCGACATGACCGGGCAGGATGCGCATCAGATCGACGCGCCCGTGGCACAGCGGCCAGAGGACCGAATTGGAATAGCCCAGATAATAGGCCTCGTAATCTTCCTGTGTCAGATCGAAACTGGCGCGCTGGAACGCGGCGCCGGGATGCCAGGCCAGTTCGTCTTCCGGGGACTCGACCGGCTCGCCGGCAAAACCGACCCAGAGCCCGCCAGAACTGCGCAGCGCGTCCTGCAACGCGACGACAAGCCCGCCCGAGGGGTTGTCACCCAGCGGAAGGCGGTTCGAAACGACAACAAGCCTGGACATGATGCTTCCTCTCAGACCGCCAGCGCGCGGTTCAGCCAACGCGACAACGCGGCGGGGTCGGCAAGCCGATAGCGGGCACAACTGTCGCCCTCGCCGATCTTGATGCCGAAACCGCCCCGCGACTGCGCCTCGGCCATCGCGACCTCGTCAGTCAGGTCGTCACCGGCATAGACAGGCACGCGCCCGGCAAATAGCGGCAGATCCATCAGCCGGGCCAACGCGCGGTCCTTGCCGGCATTCGCGGGACGCAGTTCGATCGCCATCTTGGCCTGCTGAACCGCAAGCTGGGGATAATGGGCAACAAGCTCCGTCATCGTGCGATCCACCCATTCGGCCAGATCGGGGGCGGCGCGATAATGCATAACCACCCCGTGCGGCTTAGGCTCGATCATCAGGCGGTCGTCATGGGCGGCAAGATCCCTGGCCCTGACATGCAGGGCCTGGACATCCAGATCCGCAGCATCGACCGGGGCGATGTCCTGCCCTGGCAAGGCCATCTCGGCCCCGTGGCTGCCGGCGATCGCGCCTGGAAAACCCGGCAGATACTGGCGCAGATCATCCACGTTGCGCCCCGACACCAGCGCCACCGCCCCACCAAGGGCGTCGTGCAGTTCTGCAAGCATGGCTGGCGTGCCGGGCGGCACGATGATCGCATCGGGTCGGTCGGCGATCTCGACAAGGCAGCCGTCGAAATCCAGAAACAGCGCGGTATCGCGAGGCAGATCTGGCGGTGTCATCTGTCGGCTGTCTCCTGTGTCGCGGGCCTTCCGCCGCGCTGCCTGCGAAGACAACCACGAGACCCGTTGAACGGTTCATTTCAAGCGTGTCGAAACCCTGCCCCGCGACGCCTTCGGGGGCAAGCGTCAGAATTCCACCCCCGCCTGCGCCTTGATCCCCGCCCGGAACGGATGCTTGATCATCGCCATCTCGGTCACAAGATCAGCGGCGTCGATCAGCGGCTGGGGCGCTCCGCGTCCGGTCAGAACGACATGGCTCATCGGCGGCTTCTCGGCCGCAAGAAAATCAACGACCTGCGCCGTGTCCAGATAGCCATAGCGCAGCGCGATGTTGATTTCGTCCAGAAGCACCATCCGGATCGCGGGATCGCGGATCAGTTCGCGGGCCTTCTGCCATCCGGCGCGGGCCGCGGCGATGTCGCGCGACTTGTCCTGCGTTTCCCATGTGAACCCTTCGCCCATCGCGTGGAACTGGCACAGATCCCCGAAATGGTCGGTCAGCAGACGCCGTTCGCCGGTCTCCCATGATCCCTTGATGAACTGGACCACCGCGCAGGGCATGCCATGCGCGATGCAGCGCATGATCATGCCGAAACCGCTGCTGCTTTTCCCCTTGCCCGGTCCGGTATGAACAATCACCAGACCTTTTTCACCGGACTTGTCCATCATCATCCGGTCGCGCGCGGCCTTCTTCTTCGCCATTTTCTGCGCGTGCCGGGCCTGATCCTCGGGGGTGATGTCGCATGTCTCGCTCATCCGTCTGCTCCCTGCGCTTGACAATGGCTGCGCGCCGGCCTCAGTTGAGAGCGCGCTGGTTCCTGTCACTGTGACAGGCGAAGAGGGAATGCGAAAGGCCCCGCCCGAAAGGGCAGGTCCCGAACGCAGCCGCCCCCGCGACCGTGACCGGAGAGGTCGCCCATGCCACTGGCCCAAATGGTCGGGAAGGCGGGCAGACCGTTTGATCCGCAAGCCGGGAGACCTGCCAGCGCCGATTGTTGACGGGCGGACGGGGTGTTCCGCGACCGGCAGGCAGAGGCTGGCCGTGCGCCCGTGTCTGTCCTTCTGGCCCCACCCCTGACGCGAAAAAGGAAGGGGCCGCGATGCGCGCCATTTTGCATGTCTGCACGACCTGCCGCGGGGTTGCGGCAGAGCCGGTCGAACCACGCCCCGGCACACGCCTGCACCAGGCGCTGGAAACCGGTCCGTTGCCAGATGGCGTGGAACTGCGCGCCGTCGAATGCCTGTCCGCCTGCTCTCAGGGCTGTTCGGTGGCGCTGTCCGCACCGGGCAAATGGACCTATGTTTATGGCCGCCTTGGCCCCGAACATGCCGACGACATCCTGACGGGGGCCGCAGCCTATGCCGCCACCGCCGACGGACTTGTTCCATGGCGGGAACGGCCGACGATCTTTCGCAAACAAAGCCTTGCCCGAGTCCCACCGCAGGAGTGATCCATGACCGATCTGACCAAGACCCCCGTGACCATCATCACCGGCTTTCTGGGCGCCGGAAAGACCACGCTGGTCCGCCACCTGATGCGGAACCCGCAAGGCAGGCGACTGGCCGTTCTGGTCAATGAATTCGGCACCGTCGGCGTCGATGGCGAGATCCTGAAGGGCTGCGCCGACGACAACTGCCCGGCCGAGAACATCATGGAACTGTCGAACGGCTGCATCTGCTGCACCGTGGCCGACGATTTCATCCCGACGCTGGAGACGCTGATGGCACTGCCGCAAAAGCCCGATCACATCCTGATCGAGACATCCGGGCTGGCCTTGCCCAAGCCGCTGCTGAAGGCTTTCGACTGGCCCGCGATCCGGTCGCGGATCACCGTGGACGGGGTGATCGCGCTGGCCGACGCCGAGGCGGTGGCGGATGGCCGCTTTGCCCCCGACGCGGCAGCGGTGCAGGCACAGCGCGAGGCGGATGACAGCCTGGATCACGAAACCCCTCTTTCCGAGTTGTTCGAGGACCAGATCGCCTGCGCCGATCTGGTGCTGCTGACCAAGGCCGATCTGACCGGGGCCGAGGGTGTCGCGGCGGCTCGTGCCGCCATCGACGCCGTGGCCCCCCGCAAGCTGCCGATCCTGCCGGTGACCGAGGGGGCGATCGACCCTCAGGTGGTGCTTGGGCTTGGCGCGGCGGCAGAAGACGATCTGGCCGCGCGGCCCAGCCATCACGACGGCGCCGACGATCACGAACACGACGATTTCGACACGGTCGTGATCGAACTGCCGCAGATCGACGATGTGGCAGGACTGATGACCGCCATAGAACGCCTTGCGCGTGAACAGAACATCCTGCGCGTGAAAGGCCATGTCGCCATCACCGGAAAGCCCATGCGGCTGTTGGTGCAGGCCGTCGGCGCGCGGGTCCGGCACCAGTTCGACCGTCCGTGGGGCGATGCCCCGCGCGTCTCGCGGCTGGTCGTGATTGGCGAACATGCCCACGTCGACGAATCCGCGATCCGCGACGTTCTTCTGCGGGCCGTGCCCGCCTGATGCATGTCGTCTTCCGCGAAAGCCACGGTCTGGATGAGACCGACACCCCCTTCGATCCCGGTCAGACGCCCGCGGATCTGGTGGTGCTGTCCTATTCCGACAGCGATCTGGGCGCTTTCGCGACGGGCTGGAAACGCGCGAAAGGCGCGCTGCCGTCGATGCGGCTGTGCAATCTGGTGGCGCTGCGCCATCCGGTGTCGGTCGATACCTACCTGGAAAACACTCTGGCCGGGGCAAAGGGTATCCTGATCCGCCTGATCGGCGGCGAGGCCTATTGGTCCTATGGCCTTGCCTCGGTGCAGGATCTTGCGCGGCGCAAGGGCATCGCGCTGGCTGTGCTGCCCGCAGACGGGCGGGACGACCCCCGGCTGGATGCCGTCTCGACCGTGCCGGGTTCCGTGCTGCGGCAACTCAAGCGGCTTTGCGATCAGGGCGGCGCGGTCGCCGCACAGGCGGCGCTGGCGCAGATGGCACTGGCCGCAGGTCTCTATGCCGGTCCGGTGACGGGTCGGACGACATTGCCCGACTGGGGCTTCTACGATCCCGATGCCGGCGTGATCCCGGCCGCGCCAGAGGGGTCGCTGGCCATCGTCAGCTTCTACCGCAGCTATCTTGCCGCTGCCGATACGGGGCCCATCGACGCGCTGATCCATGGCTTGCGACGGGCCGGGTTTGCCAGTTGCGGGGTCTTTGCCCCGTCGCTGAAATCGCCGGGCTTCGGGGCGTGGTTTCGACAAGCCTTGCGTGACACACCTGCGGCGATCGTCAACGCAACCGGATTTTCGGTCCGGGCCGAGACCGCTTCGGGCCCGTTCGACGACTTGGCCTGCCCTGTCTTCCAGGTGGCGCTGTCCACGAATCGCCGGCACGAATGGGCGCGGGCCGAGCGCGGGCTGTCGCCGGCGGATCTGGCGATGCATGTGGTCCTGCCGGAAATCGACGGCCGCATCTTCGCCGGCGCTGTCAGTTTCAAGGCGCCTGGGCCGCGCGATCCCGACCTGCAATTCAGCCGCTTCGCGCATCGCGCAGATCCAGTCCTCGTCGCACAAGCTGTTGATCGGGTCGCGGCATGGCACCGATTGCCGATCACGCCACCCGCCGCGCGGCGGGTGGCGATGATCCTGTCCACATATCCCGGTCGCGACTGGCAGATGGCGCATGCGGTGGGGCTGGACGCGCTGGCCTCGGCCGATGCGGTCGCAAGCGTGTTGGCGGACGAAGGCTATTGCGTCCCGACCGGGGCTTCGGCGCAAGCCCTGCAAACCGAACGTATCGCGTTTCCGGTCGCGGATTATCTGGCGGCCCTGAAATCGCTTCCCCCACGCCTGCGGGACGAACTGTCCAGGACATGGGGCGAACCCGCCGAAGACCCGGCCTTCGCGGATGGCGCGTTTCATTTCGCCGCTGCGCGTCGCGGCAACCTGTTGCTGGCACTGCAGCCCGAACGCAGCGACCAGCGACAGCGGGACGATGACTACCATGACCTCAGCCGCGTGCCGCGCCACGCCTATGTCGCCTTCTATCTGTGGCTGCGGGCGCAGGGCCTGCACGCGCTGATCCACATGGGCGCGCATGGCACGCTGGAATGGTTGCCCGGCAAGGCCGTGGCACTGTCGGCCGAATGCTGGCCCGAGGCATTGGCGGGCGCGCTGCCCATCATCTACCCGTTCATCGTCAACGATCCGGGCGAAGCCGCGCAGGCCAAGCGGCGTCTGGGCGCCGTGACGCTTGGCCATCTGCCGCCGCCGATGCAGCAGGCGCGGATACCGGCGGGGCTAAGCGATCTTGAGCGGCTGCTGGACGAATATTCGACCGCCGACGGGCTGGACCCCGGTCGCCGCGACCGGCTGATCGCCGATATCCGGGACGAGGCGCGCGGCGCGGGCGTCGAAACGGATCTGGGCATTCCGGCCGGCGCATCGTCCGCCGAGGCGATCACCCGGATCGACCGCTTCGTGTGCGACATCAAGGAAAGCCAGTACGGCGCAGGACTGCATGTCTTTGGCGCGGGTTCCTGCGGCACCGCGGAACGCGCGGGCCTGCTGGCCGCGCTGAACGGAGACCACGTTCCCCCCGGCCCGTCGGGGTCGCCCGCGCGCGGGCGCAGCGACGTTCTGCCCACCGGACGTAATCTCTACAGCGTCGATCCACGCGCCGTGCCGACGAAATCGGCCCATGCGCAAGGTGTGAAACTGGCCGAAGAGGTGTTGCGTCGGCACCTTCAGGATCACGGCGACTGGCCGCGCGGACTGGTCGTCGATCTTTGGGGCAGCGCGACGATGCGCACGGCGGGCGAAGAATTCGCGATGGCCCTGAACCTGGCCGGTCTGAAACCGGTCTGGGACGCAGGATCGGGCCGCGTCTCGGGCATCGAGGTGATCCCGCTGACGTTGCTGGACCGCCCGCGCATCGACGTGACGCTGCGGGTGTCAGGGCTGTTCCGCGACACGTTCCCGGTGCTTGCGCAGCTGTTCGAAACCGGTGCGTCGGCGTTGGCTGGGCGCGACGAGGCCCCATCCGACAATCCCTATCTTGCGCGCAGCCCACGCGTCTTCGGCCCCGAACCGGGTCAGTATGGGCTGGGGATGGGCGTCGCCGCCGGAACATTCACCGAAGCCGCGCGGCAGGCCGCCGCCGAGGCGTGGCTGGCGGCATCAAGCTGGGCGATCGGTCAGGACGGTGTCCCCCGCCGCGAACGCCCGGCACTGGAAGCCAGGCTGGCATGCGCCGACAGTTTCGTCCATGCGCAGGACCTGCCTGAAAGCGATCTGCTGCTGGCCGCCGACTATGCCGCGCACGAAGCCGGTTTTGCTGCGGCAATGTCCCGGATCGGCGCGGACGCGCCGGCGATGTATCACCTTGACACCACCCGGCCGGACCGTCCCCGCGCCCGTGCCCTGACGGAAGAAATCGCCCGCGTGGTGCGCGCGCGGGCCGCCGATCCGCACTGGGCCGACGCGATGACGGCGCATGGGTTTCGCGGTGCGGCGGAAATCGCCGCGACGCTGGACCATATGGCGGCGTTCGCGCATCTGGCCCAGGCCGTGCCCCCGCATCTTTTCGACCTCTATCACGATGCAACGCTTGGCCGGGCCCGGATCGTGGCGTTCATGGCGGATGCCAACCCCGCCGCGCTGGCCGCCATGCGCGACCTGTTCCGTCGTCTGGCCGAGGCCGGTTTGTGGTTCACACGGCGCAATTCGATCGCGGCCACGCTGGAGACCGGATCATGACGCCGATCAGGGGATGGTGCCCCGGCGCGCTGCGCCCGATGGAGTCAGGCGATGGCTGGGTGGTGCGGCTGCGGCCGCCCGGCGGGCGGCTGACATCGGCGCAGGCGGCGGGCACCGCACAGGCCGCACGCCAGCACGGAAATGGCCGGATCGACCTGACCGGGCGTGCCAATCTGCAACTGCGCGGCGTCACGCCCGGCAGCCACGCCCCGCTGGTGGCCATGCTTCGGACGCTGGGACTGGTCGATCCCGACATCGCGTCCGAGACGCGCCGCAACCTTGTCGTCACGCCCTTCGCGGACGCCGATACGGACCGGATCGCCGCCGAACTGATGACCGCGCTGGCCTTGTGCGATCTGACCCTGCCCGCGAAATTCGGCTTTGCCGTCGATACCGGCCCGGCCCCGGTCCTGGCCGACACGCCCGCCGATATCCGGCTGGAACGTGGCGCGGATGGTTTGCCGATCCTGCGCGCCGATGGCATGACCCGCGGGCAAAGACTGTCCGGTGCGGCACAGGCCATCGCCATGGCCCGCTGGTTTCTGGACCTGGGCGGCGCGGCCGATGGCCGGGGCCGCATGGCGGCGCTGATCGCGCGCGGGCCGCACCCTGAGAACGCGGTGCACGCCTCGGCTTTGCCGCGACGCGCCCCCGGTCCGGGACCGGTCGCGCAGGGCGTGCTAGTCGCGCCGGAGTTCGGCCAGATGACAGCCGACCTTCTACAGGCAATTTCCGAATTTGGTCCGCTTCGCGTCACCCCGTGGCGCATGCTGCTGATCGAGGGGCTCGCGACCGTTCCAGCGCTGAGCGGCCTGATCCTGTCCCCCGACGATCCCCGCCTGCGGCTGCGCGCCTGCACCGGCGCGCCCCGATGTGCGCAGGCCTGTGCGCCCACGCGCGAACTGGCGCGGCAACTGGCCCCCGCGATACCGGACGGTGCGATCCTGCATGTGTCGGGCTGCGCAAAGGGCTGCGGCTGGCCACGCCCGGCCGACCGGACGCTGACCGCGACCCCGCAAGGTTTCGACCTGATCCGCAACGGTCGCGCGGGCGATGCCCCGCAGCGGACCGGGCTGCGGCCCGATGAATTGCCAGGAATCCTGTGATGCCACATGTCTATGAAACCGACGGCGCCGCGATCTATCGCCAATCCTTCGCCACGATCCGGGCCGAGGCCGATCTGTCCAGCTTCGACGATGACGAGGAGCCCGTGGTCGTCCGAATGATCCACGCGGCAGGTCTGGTCGGGCTGGAACGCGATGTCCGTTTCACCCCCGGCATGGCCGCCGCCGCGCGACGCGCGTTGCAGGGTGGCGCACCGGTGCTGTGCGACGCGCGCATGGTCAGCGAAGGGATCACCCGTCCGCGCCTGCCCGCCGAGAACGCGGTGATCTGCACGCTGCACGACCCCCGCGTCCCCGACATGGCGCGCGCGATGGCCAATACCCGCAGCGCCGCCGCGATCGAATTGTGGCGCCCCCATCTGGCCGGTGCAGTGATCGCGATCGGCAACGCGCCCACGGCGCTGTTCCATCTGCTGAACATGTTGGAAGACCCGGCCTGTCCCCGCCCCGCAGCCATCATCGGCTGTCCGGTCGGTTTCGTCGGGGCCGCAGAATCAAAACAGGCCCTGATCGACGCCGCGCCGGTGCCCGCGCTGATCGTCAGGGGGCGGCTTGGCGGCTCGGCCATCACCGTGGCCGCCGTCAACGCGCTGGCAAGCCGGAGGGAATAGGCGATGGGCAAGATCATCTGCGCGGGCCTTGGCCCCGGCGATCCCGACCTGATCTCGGTTCGCGCCGATCGGGCGATCCGGTCCGTGCGTCATGTCGCCTATTTCCGCAAGGCGGGACGACCGGGGCAGGCGCGCCGCATCGTCGATGGAATGCTGGCATCGGGCGCCCACGAACACCCGATGGAATATCCGGTGACGACCGAACTGCCCTTCGACAGCCCCGCCTATAACGATCTGCTGGCGGCCTTCTATGACGACTGGGCGCATCGACTTGCGGCGCTGGCCGCCCACGAGGATGTCGTGGTGCTGTGCGAGGGCGATCCGTTCTTCTACGGCTCTTTCATGCATCTGTATGTCCGGCTGCGCGACAGCGCTGCGATCGAGATCATTCCCGGCATTCCCGGCATGGCCGGCTGCTGGAACGCCACGGGACAGCCGATCACATGGGGTGACGATGTGCTGTGCGTGCTGATGGGCACCCTGTCCGAGGCGGATCTGACGCGGCACATGCAAGGCGCCGACGCGCTGGTGGTGATGAAGACCGGGCGCAACCTTCCCAAGATCCGGCGTGCGCTGGCCCGTGCGGGCCGGTTGGATTCGGCGTGGCTGATTGAACGCGGCACCATGCCGGGTCAACGCGTCGCGCGGCTGGCCGAGATCGAGGATCGGGACTGTCCCTATTTCGCCATCGTGATGGTCCACGGCCAGGGGCGCCGTCCCATCCGATTGGCCGGGGCCGCGGAATGAGCGGCTGGATCACCGTCGCCGGAATCGGTCCGGGCGCCGAGGCGCAGATCACCCCCGAGGTCATTGCGGCGCTGGCCGAGGCGACCGATATCGTCGGCTATGTTCCCTATGTGGCCCGCATCACGCCGCGCCCCGGCCTGAGATTGCACCCATCGGACAATCGGGTCGAACTGGACAGGGCAAGATCGGCACTGGACATGGCCGCCATGGGCCGCCGCGTCGTGATCGTGTCATCGGGCGATCCGGGCGTCTTCGCGATGGCCTCGGCCCTGTTCGAGGCGTTGGAGGCGCATCCCGGCCAGGATTCCGACATCCGCGTCCTGCCCGGCATCACGGCGATGCTGGCCGCCGCCGCCCGCGCGGGTGCGCCATTGGGCCACGATTTCTGCGCGATCAACCTGTCGGACAATCTCAAGCCATTCGCGATCATCGAACACCGGCTTCGCCATGCCGCGCGGGGCGATTTCGCGATGGCATTCTATAACCCCCGCTCGGCCAGCCGGCCGGACGGTTTCGTCCGTGCGCTGGCCATCCTGCGCGAGGAATGCGAACCCGACCGGCTGATGATCTTTGCCCGCGCCGTCTCGACCCCGGCCGAGACGCTACGCATCGTCACGCTGGCCGAGGCCACGCCCGACATGGCCGACATGCGGACTGTCGTGCTGGTCGGCAACAGGGCCACGCAACGCGTCGGGCGATGGGTCTATACACCGCGCAGCCATCGCGCAGGGGTCGTCTGATGCACCCAGTCGATTGCAGCCTCCGGGGTGTCGACACTGTCGCATGGCGGCAGGGCCGGACGGTCGACCATCACGACCGACAGGCCAAGTCGCCGTGCCGCGATCAGCTTGGCCTTGGCGCCGGTTCCGCCAGCGTTTCTGGTGACGAGATGGGTGATCGCATGGTCACGCAGCAGCGCCTCGTCCGCGTCGGGCGTGAACGGGCCACGCGCGATCACTGCATGCGCGTTGCGCAAGGACAGCGGGGCATCGGGCGGATCCACCAGTCGCAGCAGCCAGTGATGCGAAAGTTCCGCAAACGCTGCCAGATGCTGCCTGCCGATGGCCAGAAACACGTGCGCCGGTTCTTCGGGCAAAACCTTCGCGGCTGCCTGAAGATGAGGCACATGCAACCAGTTGTCGCCAGCGTCGGGTTGCCATGGCGGTCGGTGCAGCGACAGGATCGGAACCGTCGTGGCCTTTGCTGCGGCGATGGCATTGCGGCTGATCTGGGCAGCGAAGGGGTGTGTGGCGTCGATGACATGGCCGATCGCCTGCGCCCGCAGATAATCGGCCAACCCATCGGCACCGCCAAAGCCGCCAATGCGGATGGGCAGCGGCTGATCCACCGGGTGCGTGGTCCGGCCGGCATAGGAATAGACCGCGTCCATCCCCGCATCGGCCAGCAACCGCGCCAGACGGCCGGCCTCGGTCGTGCCGCCCAGAAGAAGGATGCGTGACATGGATGAACCCTGGCTGACCATCATCGGCATTGGCGAAAATGGCCTGTCGGGACTGCCGGATGCAAGCCGGTCGATGCTGTCGCGGGCCGATATCGTCTTTGGCGGCCCGCGTCACCTTGCGCTTGCAAAGGCGGGCGACAAGGGTCGGGAATGGCCGGTGCCGTTCGATATCGCGCCGGTCCTGGCCGAACGAGGTCGCCGCGTCGTGGTTCTTGCGTCAGGAAATCCCTTCTGGTTCGGCGCGGGCGGCAGCCTGACGGCTCAGTTGCAGCCCGGCGAATGGCGCGCCCTGCCCGCGCCGGGCGTCTTCTCGCTGGCCGCCGCACGGTTGGGATGGCGGATCGAGGACACGACCTGCCTTGGCCTGCATGCCGCGCCGCTGGCCCGGCTGCGCCCCTATCTGTCGCGCGGTTGCCGGATCATCGCCACGCTGCGCGACGGTACGGCGCCGCCTGGGCTGGCGCGATGGCTGTCGGCGCAGGGTATGGGTGCGATGGGCATGGTGGTGCTGGAACGCATGGGCGGGCCGCAGGAACGGGTGCGCTTCACCCGTGCCGAAAGCTTCGGCGCGACCGGTGCCGATACGCCCGTCGCGGTAGCGCTGAACGGCGATGATCTGCCGCGAGAGATCGGCCTGTCCCGCGTGCCCGGCCGCCCGCAGGCGACATTCACCCATGATGGCCAGATCACCAAGTCCGCCATCCGCGCGATCACGCTGGCCGCGCTGGCTCCACGCCCGCGCGAGATCCTGTGGGATATCGGCGGCGGGTCGGGTTCCGTCTCGGTCGAATGGGCGCTGGCGGGCGGACGGTCCTGGACGGTAGAGCCGCGCGAAAATCGACAGCGCAATATCGAGGCGAATATCAGGGCGTTCGGAATGGACAACCAGGTGACCCTGTGCCCGGGCGCCGCGCCGCAGGCGCTGGACGACCTGCCCGAACCCGATGCTGTCTTCGTCGGCGGTGGCGGCAGCCCGGCGCTGTTTCGCGATCTGTGGTCCCGGCTGCCGACGGGTGTGCGAGTCGTTGCCAATGCCGTGACGCTGGAGACCGAGGCATTGCTGTTCGACCTGCAACACCGCCATGGCGGCAAGTTGCAGCGGCTCGAGATCGCCGAAGCCACGCCTTTGGGCCGTATGCGGGGCTGGCAGGCCGCCCGCCCGGTCACCCAATGGCAGGTGACGCGATGAGGATTGCGGGCATCGGGTGCCGCAGCGGCGCCCCGGCGAAGGCGTTGCGCGACGCCTTGACCCGGGCCGAGGCGCGCGGCGGACCGGCCTGCGCGCTGGCGACCATCGACGCCCGCCGGACCGAGGTCGCCGCGTTGGGACGGCCCCTCCATCTGGTCGCCGTCGCAGGCATCACGACGCCCAGCCAGTCCGCGCGCGTGCTTGCGACCCATCTGACCGGATCGGTGGCCGAGGCCGCCGCACTGGCCGCATGCGGTCCGGGCGCACGCATCGTGGTCCCGCGCATCATCAGCAGTTGCGGCAGCGCCACCGCCGCCATCGCCGAATCCCAACCCGAAGGAACAAGATGACCGTCCATTTCATCGGTGCCGGTCCCGGCGCCGCCGATCTGATCACGCTGCGCGGGCGCGACCTGATCGCCGCCTGCCCGGTCTGCCTTTACGCGGGATCGCTGGTCCCCGACGCGCTGCTTGCCCACTGCCCGCAGGGCGCGCGGATCGTGAATACGGCCCCCCTCAGCCTCGACCGGATCATTGCCGAGATTCGGGCGGCGCATGAAGCAGGCCAGGATGTCGCGCGGCTGCATTCGGGCGATCTGTCGATCTGGTCCGCGATGGGCGAACAGCTGCGACGGCTGCGCGATCTGGGCATTCCCTGCCAGGTCACGCCGGGCGTCCCCGCCTTCGCCGCCGCGGCCGCCCTGCTGCAGACCGAACTGACGCTGCCCGGCATCGCGCAATCGGTCGTGCTGACGCGAACTCAGGGACGCGCCACATCGATGCCCGAGGGCGAGACATTGGCGAATTTTGCCAGAACCGGCGCGACGATGGCGATCCATCTGTCCATTCATGCGCTGGACCGCGTCGTGTCCGAATTGACGCCCCATTTCGGACCGGGCTGCCCGGCCGCTGTGGTCTGGCGGGCAAGCTGGCCCGACCAGCGGATGATCCGCGCGACACTTGCAACCATCGCCGATCGGGCACAGGGCATCGATCGGACCGCGCTGATCCTTGTCGGCCCCGCGCTGGCGGCAGAAGGATTTGATGAAAGCCGCCTTTACGCCGCCGATTACGACCGCCGGTATCGCCCGTTCGGCCCCAGCCCGCGGTTTTCCGAATGACGCCGGGCCTGATGATATCCGCCCCAGCCTCGGGGACCGGCAAGACGACGCTGATGCTGGGGCTGCTGACCGCGCTGAGGGCGCACGGCATGTTGGTGCAGCCTTTCAAGTCGGGCCCAGACTATATCGACCCGGCATTTCATCTGGCGGCCTCGGGTCGCGCGTCGTTCAATCTCGACACATGGGCAATGGGTGCCGCGCAGATCGCAGCCCACGCAGCGCTGGCGGATGACGCGGATCTGGCGCTGGCCGAGGGGTCGATGGGGCTGTTCGACGGGGTGGCGAAACCGGGCGAGACCGGCATCGGCGCCAGCGCCGAGATCGCGGCGCTGATGGGGTGGCCGGTGGTCCTGATCCTTGACGTGTCCGGTCAGGCACAATCGGCGGCGGCGGTGGCACGAGGCTTTGCCTCGCTGCGGCCGGATCTGCCGTTCGCGGGCGTGGTGCTGAACCGCGTCGCATCCGTGCGGCACGAGGCGCTGATCCGCGAGGGAATGCAGGCGGCGGGGATCGCGGTTCTGGGCGTGCTGCCCCGACAGGGCAATATCGATCTGCCCGAACGCCACCTGGGCCTTGTGCAGGCCGAGGAAACCGCCGGTCTGGACGATATCCTGCAGCGTGCCGGCGACTTCATCGCAGCCCATTGCGATCTTGACCGCATCGTCGCGGCCGCCGCCGCGCGCGCCCTGCCCCCCGCCGCCCCGCAT
>NZ_JAGHRA010000011.1 GCF_017744015.1 Paracoccus sp. R12_2 | reverse complement strand
AACTGAACGGCCAGCCGCGTTCGATCCGGGTGCCGAACCGCAAGGTGGCGGGCAGCGCGGCGGCGCGGCCCAAGGCCGATCCGGCAAACGCAAGCCATGTCGGTGCGCCGATGCCGGGCGTCGTGGCCTCGGTCGCGGTCAAGGCGGGGCAGGCGGTCAAGCAGGGCGACATGCTGCTGACCATCGAGGCGATGAAGATGGAAACCGGCATCCATGCCGATCGCGACGGCACCATCAAGGCCTTGCACGTCGCCGCGGGCCAGCAGATCGACGCCAAGGATCTGATGGTCGAGTTCGAATAGAATCGCGCCCTTGCGTGGCTGAGCCATCGGCTCATCCGGGGCATGAAACTGGGCCGCGCATCCGATCTTTCGACAGGTGCGCGGTCCTTGTCTGTGCATTGCTGCGCGGCGGTCCGTCCGCAGTCAGGCCGGGCTGTCCCGGTGCGGCGTGGAAAGGGGCCGCCCGATCTTGCGAAAATCAGGCAATCGCGCGCTGCGAAATCGCTTGTACAACCCGTAAAACCCGGCTTTTCGCGGGCTTGCATCGGGCCGCCGCCCGTTGACCCCGGTGGCCGTCAGGTCTAAACCGACCCTAGCCAACCCGTCGCGGGGCAGCCACTGATCCCCGCGACCGACAAGGGGATCTTGCCCGTGGAATCTATGCTGCAGGAATATCTGCCCATCCTCGTCTTCGCGGCAATGGCCGGTGCGCTGGCCCTGGTGCTGATGCTGGCCGCGTTGGTCGTTGCGATCCGCAACCCCGACCCCGAAAAGGTCAGCGCCTATGAATGCGGGTTCAACGCATTCGATGACGCGCGGATGAAGTTCGATGTGCGGTTCTACCTTGTGTCCATCCTGTTCATCATCTTCGATCTGGAAGTGGCCTTCCTGTTCCCGTGGGCGACCAGCTTCGCCTCGTTGTCGGATGCGGCCTTCTGGTCGATGATGGTCTTCCTGGGGGTGCTGACGGTGGGCTTTGCCTATGAATGGAAGAAGGGGGCGCTGGAATGGGCGTGATGACCGGGGCCAATACCGCCGGGGCGGACCGCGAGTTCGCGACCAAGTCCCTGAATGCGGAACTGCAGGACAAGGGCTTCCTGCTGACCACGACCGAAGACATCATCAACTGGGCGCGCAACGGGTCGCTGCACTGGATGACCTTCGGTCTGGCCTGCTGCGCGGTCGAGATGATGCAGACATCCATGCCGCGCTATGACGTGGAGCGTTTCGGCACCGCGCCGCGCGCCTCTCCGCGCCAGTCGGACCTGATGATCGTGGCGGGCACGCTGACCAACAAGATGGCGCCCGCGCTGCGCAAGGTCTATGACCAGATGCCCGAGCCGCGCTATGTGATCAGCATGGGCAGCTGCGCCAATGGCGGCGGGTATTACCATTACAGCTATTCGGTCGTGCGCGGCTGCGACCGGATCGTTCCGGTCGATATCTATGTGCCGGGCTGCCCCCCGACCGCCGAGGCGCTGCTGTACGGCATCCTGCAACTTCAGCGCCGCATCCGGCGCACCGGCACGCTGGTGAGGTAATCCATGGCCATCTATCCCGATCTCGATGCGCTGGAACAGCTGGCCGAACATGTAAAGATGCGCCGCGCGGACGCGGTGCTGGATGCCAGGGTCGAACTGGACGAACTGACCGTGACCTCGACGGTCAGCGGGCTGCTGGATCTGGTCGAATTCCTGCGCACTGACAGTTCCTGCCGCTTCTCGACGCTGGTCGATATCACCGCCATCGATTATCCGGCGCGGTCGCAGCGCTTCGAGGTGGTCTGGCATTTCCTGTCGATGTATCAGAACCACCGCATCCGCGTGAAGGTCAGCGTCCGCGAGGACGAGATCGTGCCCTCGCTGATCAAGATCCATCCGGCCGCCAACTGGTTCGAGCGCGAGATCTTCGACATGTTCGGGATTCTGTTCTCGGGCCATCCGGACCTGCGCCGCCTGCTGACCGATTACGGGTTCCGTGGCCACCCGCTGCGCAAGGATTTCCCGACCACCGGCTATGTCGAGGTGCGGTATGACGAATCCGAGAAACGCGTGGTGTACGAGCCGGTGAACCTGACCCAGGAATACCGCCAGTTCGATTTCCTCTCGCCTTGGGAGGGCGCGAAATACGTGCTGCCGGGCGACGAGAAGCAGGGGGCGAAGTGATGGACGGCGATATCCGCAACAATGTCTATGACGATGGCAGCGCAGATCAGTTGACCGGCGAACAGCGCATCCGCAATTTCAACATCAACTTCGGCCCGCAACACCCTGCGGCGCACGGTGTTTTGCGGATGGTTCTGGAGCTTGACGGTGAGATCGTGGAACGCTGCGATCCGCATATCGGCCTGCTGCATCGCGGCACCGAAAAGCTGATGGAAAGCCGCACCTATCTGCAGAACCTGCCCTATTTCGACCGTCTCGACTATGTGGCGCCGATGAATCAGGAACATGCCTGGTGCCTGGCCATCGAGAAGCTGACAGGCACGCTGGTGCCGCGTCGCGCCAGCCTGATCCGGGTTCTGTATTCGGAAATCGGCCGCATTCTGAACCACCTGCTGAACGTCACCACGCAGGCCATGGACGTGGGCGCGCTGACGCCGCCGCTGTGGGGGTTCGAGGAACGCGAAAAGCTGATGGTGTTCTATGAACGTGCCTGCGGGGCGCGACTGCACAGCGCCTATTTCCGGCCCGGCGGCGTGCATCAGGATCTGCCGCCCGAATTGCTGGACGACATCGAGGCGTGGTGCGATCCGTTCCTGAAGGTGATGGACGATCTTGACGGCCTGCTGACCGAGAACCGGATCTTCAAGCAGCGCAATGTCGATATCGGCATCGTCAACCAGCAGGATGCGCTGGACTGGGGCTATTCGGGCGTGATGGTGCGCGGGTCGGGCATGGCGTGGGATCTGCGGCGCTCGCAGCCCTATGAATGCTATGACGAATTCGACTTCCAGGTGCCGGTTGGCAAGAATGGCGACTGTTATGATCGCTATCTGTGCCGGATGGAGGAGATGCGGCAGTCGGTGCGGATCATCCGTCAGGCGATCGACAAGCTGCGCGCCCCCGACGGGCAGGGCGACATCCTGTCGCGCGGCAAGGTCACGCCGCCCAAGCGGGCCGAGATGAAGCGCGACATGGAAAGCTTGATCCACCACTTCAAGCTGTACACCGAGGGCTTCCGCGTTCCGGCCGGCGAGGTTTATGCCGCCGTCGAGGCCCCGAAGGGCGAGTTCGGCGTCTATCTGGTCAGCGATGGCAGCAACAAGCCATACCGGGCCAAGCTGCGCGCGCCCGGTTTCCTGCATCTGCAATCCATCGACTGGATGGCCAAGGGTCACATGCTGGCAGATGTTTCCGCAATTATCGGCACGATGGATATCGTGTTCGGAGAGGTTGACCGCTGATGCTGCGCCGTCTTTCCCCCGTCCAGCCGGACAGTTTCGAATTCACCGCCGCGAACCTGGAATGGGCCCGGGCGCAGATGACCAAATATCCGGAAGGCCGCCAGCAATCGGCGATCATTCCGGTGCTGTGGCGGGCGCAGGAACAGGAAGGATGGCTGTCGCGTCCGGCCATCGAATACTGCGCCGAACTGCTGGGTATGCCCTATATCCGGGCGCTTGAAGTCGCCACATTCTACTTCATGTTCCAGCTTCAGCCCGTTGGTTCTGTTGCCAATATCCAGATTTGCGGCACCACCAGCTGCATGATCTGCGGAGCCGAGGATCTGATCGCCGTCTGCAAGCGCAAGATTGCGCCGACCCCACACACGGTTTCGGCGGACGGCAAGTTCAGCTGGGAAGAGGTCGAATGCCTGGGCGCCTGCGCGAACGCGCCGATGGCCCAGATCGGCAAGGATTATTACGAGGATCTGACGCCCGAGAAGCTGGAGGAACTGATCGACGCGTTCTCGGACGGGCAGGTCCCGGTGCCGGGGTCGCAGACCGGGCGTTTTGCTTCCGAGCCCGCGTCGGGTCTGACCAGCCTGACCGACCGCGACGGCAGCTCTGCCAATGCCAGCGTGGCGCTGGCCACCGAACTGGGCGAGACGATCAAGCGGATCGACGGATCCGAGGCGCCGATCCTGACCAAATGGCTGCGCCGAGAGCGACCGGCCGCCGCCCCTGACGATCAGAGCGGCGTCGATACCGCGCCCGAGATCGAACCACGCCCGTCCGAAAATGATCCGGCCGACAAGACCGGTGTCACCGAGCAGGAGGCGCAGGCCGCGTCACCGGCTCGCCCGCGTTCGGATATCGAACCCGAAGGCGTGCGTGACCAGGAGAAGGATGCCCCCGCCGAGGCCCGCGGGGGCAAGGTCTCCACCGGCGCGACGGAAGAGGCGGGCCGCCGGCCCGAGGGGCTCGATGCCCCGAGGGACGGCACCCCTGACGATCTGAAGCGGATCAAGGGGATCGGGCCGAAACTGGAAGAACTGCTGAACGGCATGGGTTTCCACCATTACGATCAGATCGCCGCATGGGGTCCGGCCGAGCTTGCCTGGGTCGACGACAATCTTGAGGGTTTCAAGGGGCGGGCCAGCCGCGACGAATGGGTCGCGCAGGCCAGAACCCTTGCCGATGGCGGCCAGACCGATTTCTCGACCCGATCGGATCGGGGTGACGACGACAAGGAGTAACGGACGGAAACGCCCAACCGGGCGCCATACGGGAGATATCCATCGATGCCGAACGCGACCTGCACCAGAAACTGTTGGATCACCGCCGCCGGGCTGGGCCTGCTGGTCTGGATCTTCACGGCGGGCTTCGGGCCGCTGCGCTGGTTCGAGGGGCTGTTTCTGGGCGTTGTCGCCCTTGCCGTATTCGGGATTTTCCTTGTCTGGCTGCTGTGCCGCGGCGTTCCGGCCATGGACAGTGCCGACTGGCACCCCGAAACGCACAGCACCACACCGGAGCAGGACCAGGAATTGCGCCCGCGCGGCGTCGCCTCGCTGGCGACCGAAGGCTTTCTTGGTTCGGCTCAGGGCGATCAGGCCCACCCGGTCGCCCCTTCGGGCGATGCGCAGCCACCCTCGGAACCCGGCGAGCGGAATGGCGTCGAACGCAACGATATCTATGGCGCTGCGACCCCGAAGGTCGCGACGAATGATGGCGGCGACGAAACACCCGACGACCTGAAGGAGATCAAGGGGGTCGGTCCGAAGCTGGAAGAGATGTTGCATGAACACGGCGTGACCCGTTTCGACCAGATCGCCGCATGGAACGATGCCGAGATCGACCATTACGCCGAACTGATCGGCAGGATGGGCGGACGGATTCGCAGCGATGACTGGGTCGGGCAGGCAAGGACGCTTGCCGCCGGCGGCGAGACCGAGTTTTCGAAGCGTGTCGAGGAAGGTGGCGTCTATTGATGGCGGAATCGCGGGATCAGGATGCGGGGCAGATGCGGCTGGCGGCCGTGGTGATCGCCGTCGCGATGGTCGCGTGGATCGCGGTGCAGTGGCTTGGCGGCCACTATGGCTGGGCGGCGAAATGGGCCTTCCTGGCCGATCTGGCCGCCATTGGCGCTTTTGTCTGGTCGCTGATCGTGACCTGGCGTATCTGGCGGCGCAGAAACGATGCGTGACGCCGGGATGAAAAGGATCGGAAGTTAGATGCTGAAAGACCAGGATCGCATTTTCACCAATCTCTATGGCATGGGCGATCGCAGCCTGAATGGCGCGAAGTCGCGCGGCCATTGGGACGGCACCGCCGACATCATCGCGCGCGGTCGCGACAAGATCGTCGAGCAGGTCAAGGCCTCGGGGCTGCGCGGTCGCGGCGGCGCGGGTTTCCCGACCGGTCTGAAGTGGTCGTTCATGCCCAAGGAATCGGATGGCCGTCCGGCCTATCTGGTCATCAATGCCGACGAATCCGAGCCCGCGACCTGCAAGGACCGCGAGATCATGCGCCACGATCCGCACACGCTGATCGAGGGGGCACTGATCGCCAGCTTCGCGATGAACGCCCATGCCTGCTATATCTATATCCGCGGCGAATATATCCGCGAGAAAGAGGCGCTGCAGGCTGCCATTGACGAATGCTATGATGCGGGGCTGCTGGGTGCGAATGCGGCCGGGTCGGGCTGGGATTTCGACCTCTATCTGCATCACGGCGCCGGCGCCTATATCTGCGGCGAGGAAACCGCGCTGCTGGAAAGCCTGGAAGGCAAGAAGGGCATGCCGCGCATGAAGCCGCCGTTTCCGGCCGGCGCGGGGCTGTATGGCTGCCCGACCACGGTGAACAACGTCGAATCCATCGCCGTCGTGCCGACCATCCTGCGGCGCGGGGCGGAATGGTTTGCCGGTTTCGGGCGTCCGAACAACGCGGGCGTCAAGCTGTTCGGCCTGACCGGTCATCTGAACAATCCCTGCGTGGTCGAGGAAGCCATGTCGATCAGCATGAAGGAGCTGATCGAGAAACATGGCGGCGGCGTCCGCGGCGGCTGGAAGAACCTGAAGGCGGTGATCCCCGGCGGCGCGTCCTGCCCTGTCATCACCGCCGAGCAATGCGAAAACGCCATCATGGACTACGACGGCATGCGAGAGCTGAAATCCAGCTTCGGCACCGCCTGCATGATCGTGATGGATCAGCAGACCGACGTCATCAAGGCGGTCTGGCGGCTGTCCAAGTTCTTCAAGCATGAAAGCTGCGGGCAGTGCACGCCCTGCCGCGAAGGCACCGGCTGGATGATGCGGGTGATGGAGCGTCTGGTCAGCGGACAGGCAGAGGTCGAGGAAATCGACATGCTGCTGGATGTCACCAAGCAGGTCGAGGGTCATACGATCTGCGCCCTTGGCGACGCGGCCGCATGGCCGATCCAGGGCCTGATCCGCAATTTCCGCGAGGAAATCGAGGATCGGATCAAGGCGAAACGCACCGGGCGCATGGGGGCGATGGCGGCGGAATGATCGAAGGCATGCATCTTGCCCAGTTGAATGTCGGGCGCCTTCTGGCGCCGACCGACGATCGGCGCGTGTCCGAGTTCATGGGCGCGCTGGATCGGGTCAATGGCATGGGCAAGCGGATGCCGGGTTTCGTGTGGATGATGGAAGGGTCCGGCGAACCGGGGACCGGCAATACCCAGAACAGCATTGGGGACGATCCACAATTCGTGGCCAACCTGACCGTCTGGGAAGATGTCGAAAGCCTGGAACAATTTGTCTGGCAGACCGTCCACCGGCAGTTCTACGAACGCCGTGCCGAGTGGTTCGAACTGATGGGACAGACGCATTTCGTGATGTGGTGGGTGCCTGTTGGCCATCGACCGACACTTGACGAGGCGTTGTCGCGACTGGACCATCTGCGCAGCAAGGGCGACAGCGATCATGCGTTCGGCTGGTCCTGGCTGGAACAGGCGCGGCTGTGGCGGACGCGCGGTTGCGACAGGGTGGCGGGCTGATGGCAGGACGCGCGGCATATGTTCACGTCCGGCGCACGGGGTCGTGTGGGGCAGGCCGGTCTTTCGGCTGTTATGGCAAGGGTCATCACAGAGGAAAGGTGACAGCCATGAGCAAACTGAACCGCAACCGCATGGCGGCCGCGATGGTCGCGACCCTGGCACTGACCGGAACGCAGGCCGGCGCGCTGGAACCGCTGGCGCAGGAAAAATACATCAACGACCGCCTGATCGCGGCGCGCATCGCGGACCGGATCCGGCGCGAATGCCCGTCGATCGATGCGCGCATGATCTATGCGTTCATGCAGGCGCGTGAACTGAAAAAATACGCCCGCGGCAAGGGTTATTCCGAGGCGCAGATCGATGCGTTTCTGGACAGCCGCGCGGACAAGGACCGCATCTATGCTGTGGCCGAGGACTATATGGCCAGGAACGGCGTGACAGCGGGCGACGCGGAAAGTTTTTGCCGCCTCGGGCGGGAGGAAATCGCACGCGGAACGGTCACCGGATCGCTTCTGAGTGCCAAGTAAGGATAGCAATGATGGCCGAATTGCGGACAATCAAGATCGACGGCAATGAGATCGAGGTCGATCCCAACCTGACGCTGATCCAGGCCTGCGAGCAGGCCGGGGTCGAAATTCCGCGTTTCTGTTATCACGAACGGCTGTCGATCGCCGGCAACTGCCGGATGTGCCTGGTCGAGGTGGTGGGCGGCCCGCCCAAGCCCGCCGCCAGCTGCGCGATGCAGGTCAAGGATCTGCGGCCCGGCCCCGAGGGCGCCCCGCCCGAGGTCCGGACCAACAGCCCGATGGTCAAGAAGGCCCGCGAGGGCGTGATGGAATTCCTGCTGATCAACCATCCGCTGGATTGCCCCATCTGCGACCAGGGCGGCGAATGCGACCTGCAGGACCAGGCGATGGCTTACGGCGTTGATTTCAGCCGCTATCGCGAGCCCAAGCGCGCCTCTGAGGAGTTGAACCTTGGGCCGCTGGTGGAAACCCACATGACGCGCTGCATCAGTTGCACCCGCTGCGTGCGATTCACGACCGAGGTCGCGGGCATCACCCAGATGGGCCAGACCGGCCGTGGCGAGGACAGCGAGATCACCAGCTATCTGAACGAGACGCTGGCCTCGAACCTGCAGGGAAACATCATCGACCTGTGCCCCGTCGGTGCGCTGGTCAGCAAACCCTATTCCTTCACCGCCCGGCCTTGGGAATTGACCAAGACCGAAACCATCGACGTTATGGACGCGCTGTGCAGCACGATCCGCGTGGACACCAAGGGCCGCGAGGTCATGCGCATCCTGCCGCGCAACCATGACGGCGTGAACGAGGAATGGATCAGCGACAAGACCCGCTTCGTCTGGGACGGTCTGCGCCGCCAGCGGCTGGACAAACCCTATATCCGCGAGAACGGCAAGCTGCGCCCGGCCACATGGCCCGAGGCGCTGACCGCCGCGGCCCGCGCCATGCACGGCAAGAAGATCGCCGGTCTGGTCGGTGATCTGGCCCCGGTCGAGGCCGCGTTCAGCCTGAAGAAGCTGATCGAGGGCATGGACGGTCATGTCGAATGCCGCACCGATGGTGCACGCCTGCCGGCGGGCAATCGCAGCGCGTATGTCGGCACGGCGCGGATCGAGGACATCGATACCGCCGCGATGATCCAGCTGATCGGCACCAACCCGCGCGAGGAAGCGCCGGTGCTGAACGCGCGCATCCGCAAGGCGTGGGCGCATGGCGCACAGATCGGGCTGGTCGGCGAGGCGGTCGATCTGACCTATGACTACGCCCATGTCGGCAATGACCGGGCGGCGCTGGAAAGCCTGTCCTTGCGCGAGATCAGCGACGAGACGCGCGAGAAATCCAGCATCGTGATCGTCGGACAGGGTGCCATCCGCGAGGCCGACGGCGAGGCGGTCCTGGCCCATGCGATGAAACTGGCCCAGAACTCCAACTCGAAACTGCTGATCCTGCACTCCGCCGCAAGCCGCGTCGGCGCGATGGATGTGGGCGCGGTGACCGAGGGCGGGCTGCCCGCCGCGATCGACGGCGCCGAAGTGATCTACAATCTTGGCGCGGATGAGGTCGAAATCGCCGACGGCGCCTTCGTCATCTATCAGGGCAGCCATGGCGATCGTGGCGCGCACCGAGCCGACATCATCCTGCCCGCCGCCTGCTATACCGAAGAAAACGGCCTGTTCGTGAACACCGAAGGCCGTCCGCAGCTTGCCATGCGCGCGAATTTCGCGCCCGGCGAGGCCAAGGAAAACTGGGCCATCCTGCGGGCGTTGTCGGCGGAACTGGGTCAGCAGCTGCCCTGGGACAGTCTGGCGCAGCTGCGCCGCGCCCTGATCGAGGCGGTGCCCCATCTGGCCCGGATCGACGTGGTGCCCGAGAATGAATGGCAGCCAGTCGCCGTGGCGGATCTGGGCAAGGCCAGTTTTGCCTATCCGGTCAAGGATTTCTACCTGACCAACCCGATCGCGCGCAGTTCGCCCCTGATGGCGGAACTGTCGCGCATGGCAGCGGCGCGCCACGCGCCCGCGATTGCGGCGGAGTAACATCATGCGGCCGGTCCTTCGCAGATATCTGATCCTAGCCGGTGCCGCCCTTGCGGTGACCGGGCTGTCGGGCTGTTTCAGCGGCACCAAGGATGACGGTCGGCCCAAGCCGAAGCCCGCACAGGTCACGGCCAACCTGTCCACGCCCAATCGTGGCAAGGACGATGCGCCGCTGACGCTGGCGCGAATCTCGACCAAGTCGGGCGAGATCCTGATCCTTGAACCCGATGGCAGCGTCACCACGATGGAACTGGACAGTGCCGAAGGCCGCGATGCCTTTGCCGTCACCGAGGCCGATCTTGCGGCGCTGAACGCGAATCTGGATCTTGATCTGGGCGGGCTGGTGGCCAGCAACCTGCCGCGCGAGAAAACCGCGCAGGAAAAGGCCATCGAGGAATTCGCCAAGCGGACCCAGCCCGCGCTGCCCGAATGGAAGCAGGGCACCGTGGTCGCGCCCGAGGATTTCATCGGCACGCGGGTGGTCGCGCTTGGCGAAGGCAAACAGTCCGATCTGGTCGAAGTGACGGCAAATCTGCGCGAAGGGGTGGACGCCGATATTGCCTTTTCGTATGCCACCTGCGCGTTGGCAGGCTGGGCCAGGGCCGAGGGCGCGAATTATGGGCGCCATATCCGGACCTTGCAGCAGACGCGGAACGGCAAGCTGCTGGTCGGAGCCGCCTTCACGATCTCGGACGACAAGCCGCTGGGGCTGCGGGTGATGGAAACGAATGAGACCTTGCGCGAATGCAAGGCACGCGGCATTCCCGCGGCGTAAGCGAAAAGGGGCAGGCGACATGTCTGAATTCTGGGGATCCACACTGGGCATCGCGATCATCCTGCTGGCGCAGGGTCTGGCGCTGATCGCCTTCGTGATGCTGTCGCTGGTCTATATGGTCTATGGCGACCGCAAGATCTGGGCGGCTGTCCAGATGCGCCGTGGCCCGAACGTCGTCGGGCCGTGGGGCCTGCTGCAGACCTTCGCCGACGCGTTGAAATACATCGTCAAGGAAATCGTCGTGCCGGCGGGCGCGGACAAGTTCGTGTTCTTCCTTGCACCATTCCTGTCGATGACGCTGGCATTGACCGCGTTCGTGGCAATTCCCTTTGCACCCGGCTGGGTGATGGCCAACATCAATGTGGGCATCCTGTTCATCTTCGCCGTCTCATCGCTGGAAGTGTATGGCGTGATCATGGGGGGCTGGGCGTCGAACTCGAAATACCCGTTTCTCGGCTCGCTGCGGTCGGCCGCACAGATGATTTCCTACGAGGTCAGCCTGGGCCTTATCATCATCGGGGTTATCATCTCGGCCGGGTCGATGAACCTGACCGCCATCGTCGAGGCACAGCGCGGGGCCGGCCTGCTGTCGTGGTTCTGGCTGCCGCACCTGCCGATGGTCGTGCTGTTCTTCGTCAGCTGTCTGGCCGAGACGAACCGCCCGCCCTTCGACCTGCCCGAAGCCGAATCCGAACTGGTCGCGGGCTTCATGGTCGAATATTCCTCGACGCCCTATCTGCTGTTCATGGCGGGCGAATACATCGCCATGTGGCTGATGTGCGCGCTGATCTCGCTGCTGTTCTTCGGCGGCTGGCTGTCGCCCATCCCCGGCATCCCCGACGGGGCGCTGTGGATGTTCCTGAAAATGGTCTTCTGGTTCTTCATGTTCGCCATGGTGAAGGCCATCGTGCCGCGCTATCGCTATGACCAGCTGATGCGGATCGGCTGGAAAGTGTTCCTGCCGCTGTCGCTTGGCTGGGTGGTGATCGTGGCGTTCCTTGCAAAATTCGAAGTCTTCGGGACTTTCTGGGCCCGTTGGGCAGGAGTGTGAGACAATGGCTTTCGACATCGCCCGCGCCACCAAATATTTCCTGATGATGGATTTCATCAAGGGCTTCGGACTGGGCATGAAATACTTCTTCGCGCCCAAGGCGACGCTGAACTATCCCCATGAAAAGGGTCCGCTGTCGCCGCGCTTCCGGGGCGAACACGCGCTGCGCCGCTATCCGAATGGCGAGGAACGCTGCATCGCCTGCAAGCTGTGCGAGGCGATCTGCCCCGCGCAGGCCATCACCATCGATGCCGAACCGCGCGAGGACGGCTCGCGCCGCACGACGCGCTATGACATCGACATGACCAAGTGCATCTATTGCGGCTTCTGCCAGGAGGCCTGCCCGGTCGATGCCATCGTCGAGGGGCCGAATTTCGAGTTCGCGACGGAAACCCGCGAAGAACTGTTCTACGACAAGCAGAAGCTGCTGGATAACGGTGCCCGCTGGGAATCCGAGATCGCCCGCAACCTTGCAATCGACGCGCCCTACAGATGACCGACACCTTCCAGAAGATGTTCCAGCAGATGCTGCAATCCGGGCAGGAGATGGCGCGTGTCTTCAACCCCGCGCTTGAGCAGGTGGACAGCAAGGCGTTCGAGAAGCTGGTCCCGACCATGCCGTCGGACATGCTAGAGATGTGGTTCGGCAAGACCTTCAACCGCGACGGTCTGGACGCACGGACCCGGCTTTTGGTCACCATCGCGGCGATGACCGTGCAGGGCGCCCATGCCGAACCGCAGCTGCGCCTGACCATCCGCCACGCCATCGCGGCAGGCGCGACGCCGCGCGAGATCGCCGAGGTGATTTATCAGATGGGGATGTTCGGCGGCATTCCCGCGATGCAGAAGGCGCTGGAGATCGCTCAGGGCGTCTTTACCGAATCCGAAGGGAACGAAACCGAATGATCACCTTTGCATTCTATTTGTTCGCGATTTCCGTCTGCTCCGCCGGCTTCATGGTCGTTCTGGCGCGCAACCCGGTGCACTCGGTCCTGTGGCTGATCCTGGCCTTCCTGTCGGCGGCCGGTCTGTTCGTGCTTCAGGGGGCTGAATTCGTGGCGATGCTGCTGGTCATCGTCTATGTCGGCGCCGTCGCGGTGCTGTTCCTGTTCGTGGTGATGATGCTGGACGTGGATTTCGCCGAACTGAAGGGCGAATTCGCGCGATACCTGCCGCTTGGCGGTCTGATCGCGCTGGTTCTGCTGGCACAGCTGGCGATCGGGTTCGGTGCCTGGCAAAGCTCGGATCAGGCCGAGTCGTTGCGCGCCGCACCGATCACCGCCGAGGCGATGAACACCAACCTGATCGGCACCGTGCTTTACGACCGCTACATCCTGCCGTTCCAGCTGGCCGGGCTGATCCTGCTGGTCGCGATGATCGGGGCGATCACCCTGACCATGCGGCACCGCAAGAACGTCAAGCGTCAGGATGTGCTGGCACAGATGTATCGCGATCCTGCCAAGGCGATGGAGTTGCGGGACGTCAAGCCCGGGCAGGGCTTGTGACCACCGGAGGGTGGATCGCGGTGGCTGTCGGGATTGCAACGGCGGTTCTGGTGGCGAACGGATATTTCAACGGGTGAACGACCCGGAGGGACAGATACGATGATCGGATTGACACATTACCTTGTCGTGGGGGCGATACTGTTCGTCGCCGGCGTGTTCGGGATCTTCGTGAACAGAAAGAACGTCATCGTCATCCTGATGTCGATCGAACTGATGCTGCTGGCGGTGAACATCAATTTCGTCGCCTTCTCGGCCCATCTGGGCGATCTGGCGGGGCAGGTGTTCACGATGTTCATCCTGACCGTCGCCGCCGCCGAGGCCGCGATCGGTCTGGCGATCCTGGTGGTGTTCTTCCGCAACCGCGGCAGCATCGCGGTCGAAGACGTCAACGTGATGAAGGGGTAAGGGATCATGGCGCAATTCATCCTGTTTGCCCCGCTTCTGGGCGCGATCATCGCCGGTTTCGGATGGCGCGTGATCGGCGAGAAGGGCGCGCAGTATCTGACCACGGGCGTCCTGTTCGCGGCCTGCTTCTTTTCCTGGATCATCTTCCTGGGTTTCGACGGCGAGACCCGGCACATCCCGGTGATGGACTGGATCGTCTCGGGCGATTTCGCGTCCGAATGGGCGATCCGCCTGGACCGGCTGACCGCGATCATGCTGATCGTCGTGACGACCGTCTCGGCGCTGGTTCACCTGTATTCGATGGGCTACATGGCCCATGACGAGAACTTCACCCACGACGAACATTACAAGGCGCGGTTCTTCGCCTATCTGTCGTTCTTCACCTTTGCGATGCTGATGCTGGTGACGGCCGACAACCTTCTGCAGATGTTCTTCGGCTGGGAGGGCGTCGGCGTCGCCTCGTATCTGCTGATCGGGTTCTACTACAAGAAACCCTCGGCGGGGGCTGCCGCGATGAAGGCGTTCATCGTCAACCGGGTCGGCGATTTCGGGTTCCTGCTGGGGATCTTCGGTCTTTTCTGGATGACCGGTTCGATCCAGTTCGATGCGATCTTCGGGCAGATCCCCGAACTGGCGCAGACCCAGATGCATTTCCTGTGGCGCGACTGGACCGCGACCGAGGTTCTGGCGGTGCTGCTGTTCATCGGCGCGATGGGCAAATCGGCGCAGCTGTTCCTGCACACCTGGCTTCCCGACGCGATGGAGGGTCCGACGCCGGTTTCGGCGCTGATCCACGCCGCGACCATGGTCACCGCAGGCGTCTTCCTGGTCTGCCGCATGTCGCCGCTGTTCGAATTCGCGCCTGATGCGAAGACCTTCGTGACGGTAATCGGGGCGACGACCGCATTCTTCGCGGCGACCGTCGGCCTGGTGCAGAACGACATCAAGCGGGTGATCGCCTATTCGACCTGTTCGCAGCTTGGCTACATGTTCGTGGCGGCGGGCGTCGGCGTCTATTCGGTCGCGATGTTCCACCTGCTGACCCATGCCTTTTTCAAGGCAATGCTGTTTCTTGGCGCGGGTTCGGTCATCCACGCGATGCACCACGAACAGGACATGAGAAATTATGGCGGGTTGCGCAAGAAGATCCCTCTGACCTTCTGGGCGATGATGATCGGCACGTTGGCGATCACCGGCGTCGGCATCCCGCTGACCCATATCGGCTTCGCAGGCTTCCTGTCCAAGGATGCGGCCATCGAAAGCGCCTGGGCCGGCAACACCTATGCCTTCTGGATGCTGGTCATCGCCGCGGCGTTCACCAGCTTCTATTCCTGGCGGCTGATGTTCATGACTTTCTTCGGCAAGCCGCGTGGCGATCAGCATACCCACGATCATGCCCATGAAAGCCCGCGCGTCATGACCGTGCCGCTGGGGGTTCTGGCCATCGGTGCAATCTTTGCCGGGATGGTCTGGTATGGTCCGTTCTTCGGCAGCCACGACAAGGTCGCGCAGTTCTTCCACATGGGCCATGGCGAGGTTCACGCCAGCACCGAGGCGGGGCACGGGGACGAGGCCGAGCCTGAGGACGGCTCCGCCGCCGCAGAGACCGAAGGGACTGCCGAAGGCGAGGACGGACATGCGGTTGCCGCGGATGTCGCTGCGCCGGTCGGCGGTGCCATCTACATGCATCCCGACAATCATGTCCTGGACGAGGCGCACCATTCCCCGGCCTGGGTCAAGGTTTCGCCCTTCATCGCGATGCTGGCGGGGCTGCTGCTTGCCTGGGTCTTCTACATCCGCAGCCCGGATGCACCGCGCAAGCTGGCCGAACAGCAACCGGCGCTGTATCGCTTCCTGTTGAACAAGTGGTATTTCGACGAGATCTACGACTTCGTTTTCGTTCGTCCGACGAGGTGGCTGGGCCGCAAGCTGTGGACGGGCGGCGACGGAGCGATTATCGACGGCGCCATCAACGGGGTCGCCATGGGAATCATCCCGCGGCTGACCCGGTTCGCCGGGCGGGTTCAGTCCGGATATCTGTTCCATTATGCCTTCGCGATGGTTCTGGGCATCGTGGGCTTGCTGATCTGGGTGATGATGCGGGGCGCGCACTGACATGACGAACCTTCTTTCGATCATCACCTTTCTGCCGATTGTCGCGGCCGCGATTCTGGCGCTGTTCCTGCCCGGCGACGACGCGGCCTCGCAGAAGAACGCGAAATGGTTGGCACTGATCGCGACCACCGCGACCTTCCTGATCTCGCTGTTCCTTCTGGCGGGCTTCGATCCGGCGGACACGGGCTTCCAGTTCGTCGAGGATCACCCTTGGATCATGGGCCTGCGCTACAAGATGGGGGTCGATGGCATCTCGATCCTGTTCGTTCTGCTGACCACGTTCCTGATGCCGCTGACGATCCTGTCCACCTGGGACGTCAAGATCCGGGTCAAGGAATACATGATCGCCTTTCTGGTGCTGGAAGGGCTGATGATCGGCGTTTTCACCGCGCTGGACCTGATCCTGTTCTACCTGTTCTTCGAGGCCGGGCTGATCCCGATGTTCCTGATCATCGGGATCTGGGGCGGCAAGAACCGCATCTATGCGGCGTTCAAGTTCTTCCTCTATACCTTCCTCGGTTCGGTCCTGATGCTGGTCGCGATGATCGCCATGGCACGCACCGCCGGAACCACCGACATCGCGCAGCTGCTGCAGTTCGACTTTCCGTCCGAAACGATGCGGGTGCTTGGCTTGACCATCGTCGGCGGCATGCAGACGCTGCTGTTCATCGCCTTCTTCGCCAGCTTCGCGGTGAAGATGCCGATGTGGCCGGTCCACACCTGGCTTCCGGACGCGCATGTTCAGGCGCCCACGGCAGGTTCGGTCGTGCTGGCCGCCGTGCTGCTGAAGATGGGCGGCTATGGGTTCCTGCGCTTTTCGCTGCCGATGTTCCCGGTCGCGTCTGATCTGTTGCAGCCGCTGGTCTTCTGGATGTCGGCCATCGCCATCGTCTATACCTCGCTGGTGGCGCTGGCGCAGTCCGACATGAAGAAGCTGATCGCCTATTCGTCGGTCGCCCATATGGGCTATGTGACGATGGGCACCTTTGCCGCCAACCAGCAGGGTCTGGACGGCGCGATCTTCCAGATGCTGTCGCACGGCTTCATCTCGGGCGCGCTGTTCCTGTGCGTCGGCGTCATCTACGACCGCATGCACACGCGCGAGATCGACGCCTATGGCGGTCTGGTGAACCGGATGCCGGTCTATGCGCTGGTCTTCATGTTCTTCACGATGGCCAATGTCGGCCTGCCAGGGACATCCGGCTTCGTCGGCGAATTCCTGACGCTGATGGGCACGTTCAAGTCCAATACATGGGTCGCTTTCGTGGCCGCCTCGGGTGTGATCCTGTCGGCTGCCTATGCGCTGTGGCTGTATCGCCGCGTCACCTTCGGCGCACTGATCAAGGAAAGCCTGAAGACCATCACCGACATGACCCCGCGCGAACGCTGGATCTTCGCGCCGCTGATCGCGATGACGCTGCTGCTTGGCGTCTATCCGCGACTGGTCACAGACATCACCGGCCCTGCCGTCGAGGCGCTGCTGGTCAGCTATCACGACGCGCTGCCGCACGAAGCGGCGGACGGTCTTGCCGTCACCGCCGACGCGACGCAGCCCGAAGCCAGCCATTGAGGAACGCAGAATGACCGCGATCGATTTTTCGACCATTTTGCCCGAGATGCTGCTGGCGATCTACGCCATGGCGGCGCTTCTGGCCGGGGCCTATCTGGGCAAGGACGCCATCGCCCGGCCGATCCTGTGGACGACGGTCGGGATGCTGCTGATCGTGGGGGCGTATGTCGGCTTTGCCGACCGACCCGACGCAACGGCGTTCTTCGGCATGTTCCATGACGATTCCTTCGCGCGTTTCGCCAAGGTGACGATCCTGATTTCCGCCGCCGCGGTCCTTGCGATGAGCGCCGACTACATGGAGCGGCGTGGCCTGCTGCGGTTCGAATTCCCGATCCTGATCACGCTGGCCGCGGTCGGCATGATGATGATGGTTTCGGCCGGTGACCTTCTGACCCTGTATATGGGTTTGGAACTGCAGTCGCTGTCGCTTTACGTCGTGGCCGCGATGCGCCGCGAAAGCGCCAAGTCGTCCGAGGCCGGGCTGAAGTATTTCGTCCTTGGCGCGCTCAGTTCGGGGATGCTGCTATATGGTGCGTCGCTGGTTTACGGCTTTGCCGGCACCACCAGCTTCGACGGCATCTTCTCGACCGTGACCGCGGGCCAGATGTCGCTGGGTCTGCTGTTCGGACTGGTGTTCCTGCTGGTCGGGCTTGCCTTCAAGGTGTCGGCGGTGCCGTTCCACATGTGGACGCCCGATGTCTATGAAGGGGCGCCGACGCCGGTCACGGCGTTCTTCGCCACCGCCCCCAAGGTGGCGGCGATGGCGCTGATCGCCCGGCTGATGTTCGAGGCGTTCGGCAACGTGCCTGGCGACTGGGGACAGATCATCGCGGCGCTGGCGGTGCTGTCGATGTTCCTGGGGTCGATCGCGGGGATCGGTCAGACAAACATCAAGCGTCTGATGGCCTATTCGTCGATCGCGCATATGGGCTTTGCCCTTGTCGGGCTTGCGGCCGGCACAGCCTATGGCGTGCAGGCGATGCTGATGTACATGGCGATCTATGCGGTGATGAATGTCGGCAGCTTTGCCTTCATCCTGTCGCTGGAACGCGATGGCCGGCCGGTGACCGATCTGGCCAGCCTGAACCGCTTTGCCTCGGCCGAACCGCTCAAGGCATTCGCCGTCCTGTTCCTGATGTTCAGCCTGGCCGGCGTGCCGCCATTCCTTGGATTCTTCGCCAAGTTCGGTGTGCTGTCCGCCGCCGTTCAGGCCGGGATGAGCTGGCTTGCGGTGCTGGGCGTGATCGCCTCGGTCATCGGTGCGTTCTATTATCTGCGTATCGTCTACTACATGTTCTTCGGGGCCGAGAGCGAAGGCGTCGAAAGCCGCATGGGGCTGGTCCAGTATCTCGCGCTGGTCGTTCCCGCCGCCATGCTTCTGCTGGGGGCGATCACCATGCTGGGCGTCGATGACGCCGCCGCCACCGCCGCGCAATCGCTGGTCGGACCCGAGGCGACGGCCGCCGAGGCGGGAATGGACGGCGCTGGTCCCGATGTTTCGGGTGAGGCACCGGCCGAGACCGCAGTTGACTGAATCGCGCGTCGCGCCATGGCCGGATGGGGTCGCGCGCCACGTTCTTGACCGTGTCGACAGCACCAATGCCGAGGCGTTCCGTCTGGCGCCATCCCTGGCCGGGCCGGCCTGGATCATGGCGCGTCGGCAAGAAGCCGGTCGGGGCCGCCGCGGTCGCGCATGGACCGATCCGCCCGGAAATTTCGCCGCGACGTTCCTGCTGCGGCCCGATGGCGGGCCTGCAGATGCGGCCCGTCTTTCCTTCGTTGCGGCGCTGGCGGTCCACGAGGCTCTGACGAGGCTTTGCGGTCCGCAGCTGAACCTGTCGCTGAAATGGCCCAACGACGTGCTTCTGAACGGCGGCAAACTGTCCGGCATCCTGCTGGAAAGCTCTGGCTCGGGGGCGACGCTGACATGGCTGGCAATCGGTATTGGTATCAATCTTGGGTCCGCGCCCGACCCCGGATCGGTCGAGCCGGGCGCGCTGCGACCCGTCAGCCTGAAGGGTGAGACGGGACTGACTGTCACGCCGGACGAGGTTCTGGACGCGCTGGCCCCGGCCTTCGACCACTGGTGGCGGCAGATGCGCGCCTATGGGTTCGCGCCGATCCGAACCGCGTGGCTGGCCCGTGCCGCAAGGCTGGGCCAGACGATTATCGCGCGGACCGGCCGGAACGAGATGACCGGACGCTTTGACGGCATCGACGAAACCGGCGCGCTGATCCTGACGACATCGCGCGGCAGGCAGGCGGTCCCCGCCGCCGAAATTCATTTCAGCGGAGCCTGACCCCATGCTGCTGTGCATCGATACCGGCAACACCAACACCGTGTTCTCGATCTGGGATGGCAGCAAGTTCCTGTCGCATTGGCGCATCTCGACCGATCATCGCAGGACGGCGGACGAATACTATGTCTGGCTGTCCACGCTGATCGCGGTGCGCAAGTTCGAACTGCAGATCGACGGCTGCATCATCAGCGCCACCGCGCCGCGCGTCGTCTTCAATCTGCGGGTGCTTTGCAACCGCTATTTCGACCTGCGTCCGCTGGTGGTGGGCAAGCCCGAATGCCTGATGCCGGTGGCGCCCCGCGTCGATCCGGGCACCAAGGTCGGTCCGGACCGGCTGGCCAACGCGGTCGCCGCCTTTGACCGGCACGGCGGCAATACCGTGGTGGTCGATTTCGGCACCGCGACGAATTTCGATGTGGTCGATGTCGACGGCGCCTATGTCGGCGGCGTCATCGCGCCCGGCGTCAACCTGTCGCTCGAGGCGCTGCACATGGCCGCCGCCGCCCTGCCGCATGTCGATGTCACGATGCCGGAACGGGTCATCGGCACCAATACGGTTGCCTGTATCCAGTCCGGCATCTACTGGGGGTATATCGGCCTGATTGAAGGCATCACACGGCGGATCCGGCAGGAACGCGATCACAGTATCAAGGTGATCGCGACCGGCGGGTTGGCACCATTATTCGATCAGGGGTTTGACCTGTTCGACGCGATAGAAGACGATCTGACAGTTCACGGATTAAGATTGATTCACGATTACAACAAGGAGATGGGCAATGGCTGACCGCCTGATCTATCTGCCGCTTGGCGGCGCGGGCGAAATCGGCATGAACGCCTATGTCTATGGATATGGCGCGCCGGGCAAGGAAAGGCTGATCCTGGTCGATCTGGGGGTGACCTTCGGCGACATGGACAGCGCGCCAGGCATCGATCTGATCATGCCCGACATCACCTGGCTGCAAGAGAACCGCGACCGGCTGGAGGCGATCTTCATCACCCACGGCCACGAGGATCACCTTGGCGCGGTGGGGCATCTGTATTCCAGGCTGGGTGTGCCGGTCTATGCGCGTCAGTTCACCGGCGCACTGTGCCGTCTGAAGCTGGAAGAGCAGGGGCATCCCGCCGACGTGGTGCGGATCACCGGGCCGCGCCCCGAGGTGACGCAGCTTGGTCCTTTCAATGTCCAGTTCGTGCCGGTCAGCCACTCGATCCCGGAAAGCGCCGCGCTGATCATCGACACGCCGGCGGGCCGGATCGTGCATACCGGCGATTTCAAGCTGGACGGCACCCCTGTCGTGGGCGATGCCTTCGATCCCATCGTGTGGCACGACATCGCCGCCGAGGGGCGCGGCATCAAGGTGCTGACCTGCGATTCGACCAACGTCTTCTCGACCCATCCCGGCCGGTCCGAGGCGCTGCTGGCCAACCCGATCCTTGAATGGGTCATGGCCCAGAAGAACATGGTGGTCGCGACCACCTTCGCCAGCAACATCGCACGGCTGAAGACCCTTGCCGACGCGGCCATCGCGTCAGGCCGCAAGGTCTGCCTGTTGGGGCGGGCAATGCGCCGGATGGTGTCGGTCGGGCTGGAAACCGGCATTCTGACGGATTTCCCCGATACGATCGGTCCCGACGAGGCGGCCAACATGCCGCGCGGCAAGGTCATGCTGATTGTCACCGGATCCCAGGGCGAACGCCGCGCGGCCAGCGCGCAGTTGTCGCGGGGACGCTATCTGGGGCTGTCGCTGAAGGAAGGTGACAGTTTTCTGTTCAGCTCGAAGACCATTCCGGGCAACGAACGCAGCGTCGGCCGGATCATGAACGCGCTCAGCGAAATGGGCGTCGATGTCTTCGATGCGGATGACGGCCTGTTCCATGTGTCGGGGCACGCGAACCGCCCCGACATCGAGGCGCTGCACGATCTGCTGAAGCCCGAGATCGTGATTCCGATGCATGGCGAGCATCTGCATCTGCGCGAACACATGATGCTGGCCCGCGACAAGGGTCTGGCGTCCGGGGTTGCGGTCAACGGCATGATGATGGATCTGACCGGCGACACGCTTAAGGTGGTCGATCAGGTCGAGACGGGTCGATTGTATCTGGACGGCACCGTGCTGATCGGCGCGATGGATGGCGTCGTGCGCGATCGCATTCGGATGGCGTTGAACGGGCATGCGCTGGTCAGCGTGATCGTTGACGAGGAAGATAACGTCCTGCCCGACGCCTGGGTGGAACTGATGGGGCTGCCCGGTCGGACACGCGGCGGCGATGACCTGGCCCGGCATATCGAGGGCGAGTTGGCCGAGTTCCTGGAATCGGCCGATAATCGCACCGTGTCCGACGATCGGAAGATGGAAGAGGCGGTGCGCAAGATCACCCGTCAGGTCGCCATGGAAGAGATCGGCAAGAAGCCCGAGGTGACCGTGATCATCAGCCGGCTGATGGCGGACTGATCGAACCGGCTGGCGGCGCGCGATCCGTGCGCCGCCGAACGCTGCGGGCCTGCGTCCGGCGGATGGGTCGGGATCCTGGCAAGGCTTGACCGCGTGCCTTGGTTGCGGCAATGCCCGGGCCATGAACGAGACACCGAAATCCGAGTTTGATCCGAATCCGCCGCGCCGCAATTTCTATGGCAGGCGTCACGGCAAGACGCTGCGGCACAGCCAGAAGGGCTATCTGGCCGAGGATCTGGGGGAACTGCGACCCCGCGGCATCACCGCGCAGGAAAACCCCGATCGCGAGGCCATCGACCCGGCAAGGATCTTCGGGGACGACAGACCCGTCTGGCTGGAAGTGGGGTTTGGTGGCGGCGAACATATGGTCCACATGGCCGCCACCTATCCTGACATCGGCATCGTCGGATGCGAGCCGTTCATCAACGGCGTCGCCATGCTTCTGGGCAAGATCCGGGCCGCCGGGGTCCAGAATGTCAGCGTTCATCCCGGTGATGCCCGCGACCTGATGGATGTGCTGCCCGATGCCAGCCTTGACCGCGCCTTCCTGATGTATCCCGACCCGTGGCCAAAGGCCCGGCACCACCGGCGCCGCTTTGTCACGCCCGAACATCTGCTGCCTCTGGCCCGCGTCATGCGGCCGGGCGCCGAATTCCGGGTCGCGACCGACATCCCCGACTATGTGCGCCAGACGCTGGAGCAGGCGCCGCTGGCGGGGTTCGATCTGGTTGCCGAAACGCCGCAGCCCTGGGCGGACTGGATCAGCACCCGCTATGAACAGAAGGCCCTGCGCGAAGGGCGCAGCCCGCATTATGTGACCTTTCGCCGGCAGGGTTGACTTGCGCCGCTAATGCTGGTCAGCCGGGCAAGGCAATGGCGCGGCAACAGCGCCGGAGGAAACCGCGATGACCGCACCTGACTGGATCGCCGTCGACTGGGGCACCAGCAATCTGCGTCTCTGGGCCATGCAGGGCGCCGGGATCGTCGAACGCCGCGAAGCCGCCAAGGGCATGGGCGTCCTGACCGCAGGCGAATTTGCAGGCGTTCTGGACCAGGCCACGGAAGGCTGGCCGGACGGGCTGCCGGTTGTGGCCTGCGGCATGGTCGGGGCGCGGCAGGGTTGGATCGAGGCACCCTATCAATCCGTTCCCGTGGCCGCCGCGCCGCATCTGGTGCAGGTGCCGGGGCGACGGGTCTGGATCGTCTGCGGTGTCAGCCAGAACGATCCGCCCGACGTGATGCGCGGCGAGGAAACCCAGATTGCCGGAATGCTGGCTGCGCGGCCTGACTTTGACGGCGTGGTCTGCCTGCCTGGCACACACACGAAATGGGCGCGTATCTCGGCCGGTGAGATCTGCCATTTCCAAAGCTTCATGACCGGCGAGCTGTTCGGGCTGCTGGCCGGTCAGTCGGTGCTGCGCCACAGCCTGGGCGAGCCGGGTGACGATGCGGCCTTCGATGCGGCGCTGGCCGAAGCCCTGGCGCAGCCGCACCGGGCCTATGGACGGCTTTTCCAGCTGCGCGCCGCCGGGTTGATCGGCACGCAGGATCCGTCAAGCGCGGCGTCAAGGCTTTCGGGACTGCTGATCGGTTGGGAACTGGCCGGGGCAAAGCCCTATTGGCTGGGGCAGGAGGTTGCATTGCTTGGCGCGCCGCGCGTTGCCGCGCTGTATGCCCGTGCACTTGCGGCGCAGGAGGTCGCCACGACGCTTGCCGATACCGAGGCCGCGACGATTGCCGGGCTGTTCCGGGCGCGCCAGCTGATCGGAGGCCAAAAATGACACGCAACCTGATCGCCATCCTTCGCGGCCTGACACCGGCGGATGCCGAGAGCGTCGGGCAGGCACTGGTCGATGCGGGAATCACGATGATCGAGGTGCCGCTGAATTCGCCGCAGCCGCTGGCCAGCATCGCTACGCTGCAGGCGCGCTTCGGCAGACGTGCGCGGATCGGCGCGGGCACGGTTCTGGATATCGCGCAGGTGCACGAGGTGGCCGCGACAGGAGCCACGCTGATCGTGTCGCCGAACTGCGATCCTGCGGTGATCCGCGCCAGCAAGACCGCAGGGTTGACCAGCTATCCCGGTGTGATGACGCCGTCCGAAGCCTTTGCGGCCATCGCGGCCGGGGCGGATGCGCTGAAGCTGTTTCCCGGTGAACTGATCGGGCCCGTCGGGCTGCGGGCGATGCGGGCCGTTCTGCCGTCCGACCTGCCGCTATATGCGGTGGGCGGCGTGACGGCCCAGAACATGGCCGAATGGCGACGCGCGGGTGCTGCCGGGTTCGGGATCGGCTCGGCGCTGTATCGGCCGGGCGACAGCGCCGCGACGGTGGCGGAAAAGGCCCGCCAGATCGTTGCCGCCTGGGACGCCTCGGCCTGAGGGCATATCGTCAGGGCAGGATCGCCAGCCAGACCCAGATGCTGACGACGGAAGCGGCGGTGCCGATCAGCACCGTCGAGGCCGCGACGCGGCGCGCAGATCCATAGATATTGGCGAAAAGATAGGCGTTGATCCCCGGCGGCATCGCCGCTGTCACCACCGCCGAACGCATGCCCGCAACATCCAGCCCCAGAACCGATCCAAGGCCGAACGTGACCAGCGGGTGCAAAAGCAATGCACAGCCGCAGCACATCGCGATGGTCGCCATGTCGCCTTCGGGGCGATAGCGGTACAGGATGCCGCCAAGCCCGAACAGCGCCGCAGGCAGCGCGGCGCGTGCCAGCATGTCGACGGCGGCCCAGAACCCCTCGGGCATGACCAGACCTGCCTGCATCAGAAGGTTCATCGCCAGACCGCACAGAATACCGATCACCAGCGGCGTCCTGATGACGCCCGACAGGGCACGCAGCGCGACACCCCCGACCGACAGGCCGGTACCGCGCGCGCGGGTGAACTCCATCGCGGTGATGCCGAAGGTGTAAAGCGCGGGCGAATGCAGGGCGATGATCGCCCAGTTGCCGTCCAGGGCCTGCGCGCCGAAGGCGCGTTCCGTGATCGGGATGCCCAGAAGCAGGGTGTTGGAAAACAGGCAGACGAACCCGATCGCCACGCAGTCCGGGGCAGGGCGGTTGAACAGGAACCGCGCCCCCGCCCAACCGGCGGCATAGCTGCAGAACGCCCCGGCATAGAAGGCGATCAGCAATGCGGGGCGGAACTCGTTGCCCAGATCAAGCCGCGCCATCGAGGCGAACAGTAGGGCCGGCACGGCGAAATTTTGGGCAAAGCGCATCAGCCCGTCCACCGCCGATTCCGAGAACAGGCCCCGCCAGCTGACCAGGTAGCCAAAGCCGATCACCAGAAAGACCGGCAGGATGGTGGTGAAAAGCGCGCTCACGTCGCGGTCGGGCCGGCCAAGGCCGGCGCGACGTTTCCGACCCTCAGCACCATCATGTCATGGGCGGGGATGATGTGATCGGGCGTCATCGTCATGACCTGATCGTAATCCATGTCGATATGCATGTTGGTCAGCACGCCACGCGGGGTTCCGGCCCGCGCAAGCCATTCCAGCGCCTGCGCCAGATTGGCGTGGCTGGGATGCGGGCTGTGGCGCAGCGCATCGCACACGAAGATCTCGGCATTCTCGATCAGCGGCCATGCCTCGTCGGGAATCTCCGACACGTCGGGCAGATAGACCAGGCCGCCGATGCGGAACCCCAGCGCGGTGATCTCTCCGTGCTGGACGCGGAACGGCTGGAAGGTGATCGGCCCGCCCGGTCCGTCGATGGTCACCGGGCCGTCAATCAGGTTCAGGTCCGCGATCGGCGGGTAAAGGCTGCCAGCCGGCGTGTCGAAGATATAGGCAAAACGGTCCCGCAGCGCCTGCGTCGTCGGTGTATCGGCCCAGATCTGCACCTTGCGGCGCGCATTGTGAACCAGTTGCCGGATATCGTCGATGCCGTGGATGTGGTCCGCGTGCGCGTGGGTATAGAGAACCGCGTCCAGCGTGGCGATCTGCGCGTCCAGCAGTTGCGGCACCATGTCGGGGCCGGTGTCGATCAGAACCTGGGTCGTGCCCCCCGGTCCCTCGCGTTCGACCAGCAGCGAACAGCGACGTCGGCGGTTCCGGGGGTTGGCAGGATCACATGCGCCCCACAGATTGCCAAGCCGGGGCACGCCGCCCGACGATCCGCAGCCAAGGATCGTGGCCTTGATCACGCCGCGCCTCCGGCCGCCTTCCAGAACAGCCGATCGAAATTGGCCGAGGTCCGGTGGGCGAACTCGGCGTAGTCAACGCCGAACAGGTCGGCGCCGACGGCGGCGGTCCGTGTCACATAGCCAGGTTCGTTGCGCTTGCCCCGATGCGGCGGCGGGGCCAGATAGGGGCTGTCGGTCTCGACAAGGATCCGGTCCAGCGGCGCTGCGGCGAAGATCGTGCGCAGATCGCCCGACCGCGGAAAGGCGGCGATGCCGGACATCGACAGGTAAAAGCCCAGATCCAGCGCGGCGCGGGCAAGTACCGCCCCGGAACTGAAGCAATGCATCACGCAATCATAGGCGCCGGCGCGATATTCCTCGGTCAGGATCCGGGCCATGTCGGCATCGGCGTCGCGGGCGTGGATGATCAGCGGCAGGCGGGTCCGGCGGGCGGCCTCGATATGGATGCGCAGACTTTCCTGCTGCCGTGACGCGCTTTCGGCGGTATAGTGATAGTCCAGCCCGGTTTCGCCGATGCCCACGAATTTCGGATGCTTGGCCAGCCGGGTCAGATCATCGACGCTGGCCATCGGTTCGTCCGCGACGCTCATCGGATGGGTGCCGGCGGCGTAGAATACGCCGTCATGCGCTTCGGCCAGGGCGCGGACCTGTGGTTCAAGCCGCAGCTTCGTGCAGATCGTGACCATGCGCGTCACGCCTGCCTGGCGTGCGCGGGCGATCAGCGCGTCGTGTTCACCGTCGAAATCGGGGAAGTCCAGATGGCAATGGCTGTCGACAATCGGCGTGGGGGCCGCTTGGGTCATGGGTCAACCTTTGGCTGGCAGGGCGGATTGTGCCGGCGGCAGATGCGCCAGTTCCGTCAGCATATCCATCACCAGCGCGGCAGGGTCAAGGTTGACCGCCCGACCGCTGCGTGCCCGCGCCGACAGACGGGCCTGCGCCCCGGCCCAGTCGCGGGCCGCCCGGTCGTCGGGCGAGATGCGGGCCATCAATGCGCCTTCGTGCCGAGCGGCCTGTGGCAAAGGCGCGCCCATCAGCCCGGCCCGCGCGGTCCGCGTCAGGAAACGGTCCAGCAACGTCACCATCAGGTCGAACGGGTCGCCATCGGCATTGGCGCGTCCGGCGGCGGCATCGGCCAGCCTGGCGGCGGCCAGCCGGTCCATGCGCGGCAGGGTGCCGAACAGATCCACGATCTGCTGATACCGCGCCAGCCCGTCCTGTCCCGAAAGCCTCAACGCTTCGCCGACCGAGCCGCCGGACAACGCGGCCAGGGCCTCGGCATCTTCAGAGATACCCAGCCCTGACAACGCCTCGGTCATCTGGTCGGGGGTCAGAGGGTTCAGGCGCAACGTCCTGCAACGCGACCGGATCGTTGGCAGCAGCCTGGCGGGCTGATGTGCGACCATCAGGATCAGCCCGTCTCTGGGCGGTTCCTCGAGCACCTTCAGCAATGCGTTCGCAGCGGCGGTGTTCATCTCGTCGGCGGCATCGACGATCGCGATGCGGCGACCGCCATCCGTGGCCGACATGTGAAAGAACGACAGCAGTCGCCGGATCTCGTCCACGGTGATCTCGGCGCGCAGGCGGCTGGCCTTGTCGTCCCATGGCCGCCGGATCAGTTGCAGCGCCGGTTCGGACAGGGCCGCAAGGCGCCGCGCCGCCGGATCCCCCTCGGGGACGGACAGATCGTCGCTGGCGGCACCCGACAGCAGCCAGCGGGCAATAGCCCAGGCCAGTGTCGCCTTGCCGACGCCGCGCGGACCGGTCAGCAGCCAGGCGTGATGAAAACGCCCGCTGCGCTCGGCCTCGATGAACTCGGCGATGGCGTGGTCCTGGCCGATGATCCGGCGCGTCATGCGCGGATGCGGTGCCCCCGGCACGCGGTCGGGTTCGGGGATATCCTCGGGGTCCGTCTTCACAGCGCGGCCCTGACACGGGCGGCGACGTCTTGGACGCTTCCGCTGCCGTCGATCACGCGGACCCGGTCGGGGTATTCCTGCGCCAACGCCCGGAAACCCGCCGCAAGCCGCTGCTGAAAGTCCAGGCCAAAGCTTTCAAATCGATCCTCGCTTCCGCCGCGCGCCTTGCCGCGCGCAAGGGCGATGGCGGGATCCACGTCGATGACGAATGTCCGGTCGGGTTCGACGCCGATCATCAGCGCATGCAAGCGATCGACGATCTGACGCAGATCACCGCGGGTCGTGCCTTGATACACGCGGGTGGAATCCGCGAACCGGTCGGTGATGACGGTTTGCCCCGCGCCAAGGGCGGGGCGGATGGTGCGTTCAAGATGATCGCGGCGGGCGGCCGTGAACAGAAGACATTCGGTTTCCACCGACCAGCGTTCGCCGGCCCCTTCGACCAGCAAGCGCCGGATTTCCTCGGCGCCGGGGCTGCCGCCCGGCTCTCGCGTGTGAAGGACCTGACGGCCTTCCGTCCTCAGCGCCTTGGCAAGCCATGCAGACTGCATGGACTTGCCACAGCCGTCGATCCCTTCGAAGCTGATGAACATCAAAGCCCCGTGGCTTCGATCGCCTTGTTTCCAAGCCGCATTGCGGCGCCCTTCAGGCGGCCTGCGAAACCCGCCTCGGGAACGTCCTGCGCGGCGATCAGCGGGGTGACGGCGTCCTTCGCACCCGGCACGGTGACCACAAGGCGACCCAACTGGTCGCCCTTCGCGATCGGCGCGGGCAGGGGCGAGTCATAGACGGCCTCGACCTTGACCTGATCCCTGGCGCCGGCGGGGATCAGCACGCGCGCGCCCTCGGACGTGGTCAGACCGACGCGCGCCTGCGTGCCCAGCCAGACCGGCACCTCGACGACCGTCTCGCCTGCGGGGACAAGCGTTTCCATGGTGAACTGCCGAAACGCCCAATTCACGATCCGCTCGGCTTCCTCGGCGCGTGCGGTTTCGGTGGCCAGGCCGGTGATCACGAAGACGATGCGCCGCCCGTCCTGAACCGCCGATCCGACAAGACCATAACCCGCCTCCTGGGTGTGGCCGGTCTTCAGGCCGTCGGCGCCGATGCCAAGACCCAGCAACGGATTGCGGTTGAAGCGATTGGCGGGCGCGCGGTTGTCATAGGGAAACTCGGTCAGGGCGAAATTCTTGTACAGTTCCGGGAAGTCGCGGATCAGGTGGACAGCAACCAGCCCCAGATCATGCGCCGTCATCCGGTGGCGCGGGTCGGGCCAGCCCGAGGCATTCGCGAAGGTCGAGTTGGTCAGGCCAAGCTCTTTGCCCTTCTCGGTCATCTGGCGGGCAAAGGCGTCCTCGGTTCCCGACAGTCCTTCTGCCACGACAACGCAGGCATCGTTGCCGGACAGCACGATGATGCCCTTGATCAGTTCTTCGACCGTCGGACGATCCTGTTCGTTCAGGAACATGGTCGAACCCTTCATCTGCCGCGCCTTGGTCGAGACGGGCAAACGTGTGTCCATCTGCACGCGGCCTTCGTGCAACGCCTCGAACAGCATGTAGGTTGTCATCAGCTTCGACATCGAGGCAGGCGGGATCGGCTGATCGGCGTTTTTTTCCATCAGCACGGTGCCGGTCGCCACATCATAGACCCACGCCGTGCCGGCATTGGTGTCGAAGGCGTTCGCGGGTGCGGTCAGACACAGCAGGGCGGCCAGCCTCAGCAGAAATGCGCGCATGGGAGATCCTTTGCCTGTTTGGGCAGGATGGTTACATGATGGTCTTGCGCCCCGCAACGCGCCTGCTTGGGAAGCCATGCGAAAGTGATCGGATTGCACGATTTGTCGATGCTTGACGCCGGACTGCGCGCGGCCTAGCCATCGGGCTGGGCGTGCGTTCGCGCGCCGTTCCCCGCAGACCGGCAGATCGCAAATGTCCCTGACCTCTGAACGCCCGCTTCTGGGCATCGCGCTGAAATGCGGCAGCGTCGCGGTGTTCACGCTGATGGCGGCGCTGGTCAAGGCCACGTCGCAGGACGGTCTGGGGGTGCCGCCGGGACAGCAGGTATTCTTTCGGTCGTTCTTCGCGATCCCCGTGATTCTGGTCTGGTTGTGGTGGCGCGGAGAGCTTGCGACGGGGCTGACGACATTCCGTCCGATGGGGCATTTCTATCGCGGCATCATCGGCACGGCGGCGATGGGGCTGGGATTCTGGGCGCTGTCGCTGTTGTCTTTCCCCGAAGTCACCGCGATCGGCTATGCCGCGCCCTTGCTGGTGGTGGTCTTCGCGGCGATGTTTCTGGGCGAGGATGTGCGCCTGTTCCGGCTGGGGATGGTCGGACTGGGGCTGGTCGGCGTGCTGATCGTCCTGTCGCCACAACTGCGGCTTGAGGCCGGGGCACAGGATTATCGTCGCCAGCTTGGTGCCGTCGTCGCACTTGGCGGCGCGACCTGCGCGGCTTTGGCGCAGATATTCGTGCGCCGATTGGTCCAGGACGAGCGCACATCGGCAATCGTCTTCTGGTTCTCGGTCACATCCGCGGTGCTCAGCCTTGCCACCATTCCGTTCGGCTGGGTGCTTCCCGATCCGACCACATGCGGTTTGCTGGTCCTGACCGGTCTTCTTGGCGGGCTTGGGCAGATCCTGCTGACATCGTCCTATCGTTTCGCGGACGCCTCGCTGATCGCGCCGTTCGAATATGCCTCGATGATCCTGGCACTGGCGATCGGGTTCTTCGTGTTTCACGAGGTGCCGACACTGACCGTGGTGATCGGCGCCGCCGTCGTTATCCTTGCGGGCATCCTGATCATCTGGCGCGAGCGGCGGCTGGGGCTTGAACGCAACCGGCAACGCAAGGCGATGACGCCACAGGGCTGAAACCAGCCCGACAGGCGTGGTCGCAAAAGGGGGCGGTGGTTGTCGTTCGCGATCAACCCATTCCAAGCGGGTCCTGGCGCATCTTGGCGCGCTGTGCATCGGCGCGTCCGCTGATCAGGGCGATGGTTCCCAGCGCCGTGCAATAGAACGCGCCGACGCCCAGAACCATCCATCCGGGAAGCGGGCCGATCGACGCGCGTTCCAGAAACTGCCCGACACTTTCCAGCGGCACCGGATGCACCATCAGCTTGCCCAGATAGGCGATTGTCTGAATCAGCAGGATCCAGAAATAGTTCCGTCTGATCCGGCGCCCGACAGCGGTCCAGAAGCTGACATGATAGGTGGGATGACGGTAATCCTCGGCCAGTCGGTTCTGCCAGCCTTCCTCCAGATGCAGATCGCCCTCGGTCAGCATCGGCGCCAGGAAATGCAACTCCATCCAGCGGCAGCGCGCCCGCCAGACGTTGAAATAGCGATAGCGTCGCGCCTCGAGCATCAGGAAGAAGAAGATCAGGATGCCGACAAGCACCAGCGGCAGCGGCGATGCCTGCGGCGAGGAATACGCGATGGACAGCGCGACCCCCAGCGTGACCACCGACCAGTTCGTGGTCGTGTCCAGGCGGGTGCGCCACAATGTCGAACGATAGATTTCCCCGCGATAGAGATGCGCGATCACCCCCATTTCGGCCGAATCAAGCCGCTTGCGTGCCGTCGGATCGATGTCCATGTGCCCCTCTCCCTTCGTCTCAGATTGGCAGGGGGGATGAGTTTCGGCAAGGGCCGCGCGGGCTTCAGCCGCCGGTGGCCTCGCGCCAGTGGCGGCGGCACAACGAGACATAGACTTCGTTGCCGCCGACCTGGACCTGGGCGCCCTCGGTGATCGGGTGGCCGGATTCGTCGCGGCGAATGACCATGGTGGCCTTTCTGCCGCAATGACAGATCGTGCGAACCTCGCGCAGGTCGTCGGCAAGCGCCAGCAGCGCGGCCGAGCCGGGAAACAGCTCGCCCCGGAAATCGACCCGCAGCCCATAGCACATGACGGGAATGTTCAGGTCGTCTGCGATCCGGGCCAGCTGCCAGACCTGGTCCCTGGACAGGAACTGCGCCTCGTCGATGAAGACGCAGTCGCAACCCGCGCGGTGCTGGCTGACCAGGGTGAACATGTCGCTTTCGGCGCTGAAGGTCAGAGCGTCATCCGCGATGCCGATGCGGCTGGCGATCCGGCCCTGGCCCGCGCGGCTGTCCAGCGCCGCGGTCAGCAGAAGCGTGCCCATGCCGCGTTCGCGATAATTGTAGGACGCTTGCAGAAGCAGGGTGCTTTTGCCCGCATTCATCGTCGAATAGTGGAAATACAGCTTCGCCATGGCGGCAGCAGATAGCCGCGCGTTCCTTCGGCGGCAAGATGCTGCCAGATCGGTTTGCGGCCGCCGGCCGTTTCTGGCATATTCCATGCACGGCGGCGGCGATATTCCCCCTGGCGCGATTCTGCGCCGCCTTTTCCATGACTTCAAAGCAGGTTTTTTTACGATGCGTGACCCGTTGTTTCGCATGGCCCTGATCCTGGGGCTTCTTGCCGCCGTCGGTCCGTTCGCGGTCGACATGTATTTGCCCGCTTTGCCTCAGGTCGCGCGCGATCTGGACACGACCGAGACCGGCGCCGCGCTGACCCTGACGGCCTATTTCGTGACCTTCGGGATTGCCCAGATGATCTATGGTCCGATGGCCGATGCGGTCGGGCGCAAGCGGCCGCTGGTGATCGGTGTGGTGATCTTTCTGGTGGCGACCGTCGCCGCGGCACTGGCGCCGTCGATCGGCTGGCTGATCGCCGCGCGGGCTGTGCAGGGGCTGGGCTCGGCGACGCTGATGGTGGTGCCGCGGGCGGTGATCCGCGATCTGGCGACCGGACCGGCCGCCGCGAAGATGATGGCGGCGATCATGATCGTCATCTCGATTTCACCGATGCTGGCCCCGCTGACCGGGTCGCTGGTCATGGCATGGGGCGGCTGGCGCGAGATCTTCGGCGTTCTGGCCGCCGCCGCGCTGCTGAGCCTGTGCCTGATCCTGTTCGTCCTGCCGGAAACCCTGCCCGCCGAAAACCGTCGCCCGGTCCGTCTTGCGCCGATGCTGTCGGGGGCGAAAAGGCTTCTGGGCGACCGCCGTTTCATGGGGCTGACCATGATCGGCGGCTTTGGCATGGCCAGTTTCTTCGTGTTCCTGTCCACGGCCAGCTTCGTCTATACGCGGCAATACGGGCTAAGCCCGACCGGCTTCTCGATCGCGTTTGCGATCAATGCGATCGGCTTCTTCACCGCCTCGCAGTTCGCAGGGCCGATGGCCGCGCGCTTCGGGATGGAACGGGTCATCGCCCTGGCGATCACCGGCTTTGCGGCGCTGACGCTGCTGCTGACCGGGGTGGTCTGGTCAGGCGCCGATGCGTTGCCGGTGGTGGTCGCGGGGCTGTTCGTCGCCAATGCCTGTCTGGGGCTGGTCATACCGACCGCGATGGTCATGTCGCTGGATCCGCATCCCGACATCGCAGGCATGGCGTCGTCGCTTGGCGGCACGATCCAGATGCTGACCGGCGGCGCGATGATCGTCGTGACAGGGCCGTTCATGGACAATTCGGCCGCGACCATGGTCCCGGCGATCGCGCTGTGCGCGGGGCTTGCCTGGGTGTCGGCGGCACTGTCGCTGCCGCGGCTGCGACTGCGGGCGGCATAAGAAAAAGGGCCGCAGGATCAATATCCTGCGGCCCTTTCCTTTGGTTGGATCAGGCTTTGGCCTGACGGCTGCGCGGCTGGCGCGAGGGGCGGCGCGCTGGCCGTTTGTTGCCCCCGCCATCCATCGGCTTGCCGCGACCGCGAGGTGCACCGCCGCGACCCGCAGGTGCCGTTGCCGCCGGAACCTCGCCGCCGATGACCGTGATCGACGATTTCATCGCCCTCTCGATGGCGCGCAGTTCGCCAAGTTCGGCCGGGGCGCAGAAAGCGACGGCGCGGCCATCACGTCCGGCGCGCGCGGTGCGGCCGATACGGTGGACATAGTTTTCCGCGACATTCGGCAGGTCGTAGTTATAGACATGCGCGACCTCGGGAATGTCCAGCCCGCGCGCCGCGACATCGGTCGCCACCAGCACCTGCGTGTCGCCCTTGCGGAAGGCCTGCAGCGCCCGTTCGCGCTGACCCTGGCTTTTGTTGCCGTGGATCGCGGCGACCGAAAAGCCCCATTTGTCCAGCAGTTTGGACAGTTTCTCGCAGCCATGCTTGGTGCGGCCGAAGACCATCGACAATTCGCCGGGATGCTTGGCAAGATATTCGGCCAGCAGGGTCGCCTTGTCGCCCTGCGACACGAAATGCACGCCTTGGTCGATCTTGTCGGCGGCCTTGCCCGGCGGGTTGACGGCAACCTTGACCGGATCGGTCAGATAGGTGTCCGACAGTTCCGACATCAGCTTCGGCATGGTGGCCGAGAACATCAGCGTCTGACGTTCCTTGGGCAGCATCCGCGCGATCTTGCGCAGTGTGTGGATGAAGCCGATGTCCAGCATCTGGTCGGCCTCGTCCAGCACCAGATAGGTGGTGGCCGACAGGTCGATCGCGCGGCGTTCGATCAGGTCCATCAGTCGGCCCGGCGTCGCGATCAGCACGTCCACGCCGCGCGACATCCGCTCGGTCTGGACGTTGATCGAGGCACCGCCGACGACGCGGAATGACCGGATCGGCGTGCCTTCGGCATAGGCGTCGATATTGGTGGCGATCTGGGTCGCCAGTTCGCGCGTCGGGGCCAGGATCAGCGCCCGGCATGTCTTGGGGTCGGGCTTCTTGCCGAACTTGATCAGCCGGGTCAGCATCGGCAGGCCGAACGCGGCGGTCTTGCCGGTGCCGGTCTGAGCAAGGCCCAGCACGTCGCGTCCGCCGACCACGGCCGGAATCGCCTGGTCCTGGATCGGCGTGGGCTTGTTCAGCCCCATCGCGGCGATATTGGCATTGATTCGCGGGTCGATGCCCATATCGGCGAAGGGGCCGGTGGGCAGCGGGTCGCGGGCGGGGGCGCGGCGCCCCTCGTTCGGGGCAGGGTAGGCATGACCGGGGCGGGATTTGCCGCCACGCGAGGGGCGGCGACGATTATTCTGGTTTTCCATAAAGGACTTTCATCCCCGACACCCCTCGTATCGGGCGCAAGGGCAGGGGCCGCGCATCATCGCGCGGCGATCAGCAGGGGTGCAGGCGAAATACGAGAGTGCCTGCAAGCCTCCCCGCGTGAGTGGGAAACTGGATGATGTGCCGCGGCCCTGGCGATTCCTCGCGGCTGCTCACGCGGCAGCGGGTTGCGACGTGGGACAGATGGAGGTTCGGGCCGGACAAGTCAAGCGCGGTCTGCGCTGTCCAGCCAGATCGTGACCGGGCCGTCGTTCAGAAGCCGCACCTTCATGTCGGCGCCGAAGATGCCGGTTTCGACCGGGATTCCGTGGCCACGCAGGCTGGCCGCGAAATATTCATACAGCCGCCGCCCGTCCTCGGGTGCGGCGGCGGCGGAAAATCCGGGACGGTTGCCGGTGCGCGTATCCGCCGCCAGCGTGAACTGGCTGACCACCAGCGCGCCGCCGCCGATATCCAGGACCGAACGGTTCATCTTTCCCGCCTCGTCCTGAAAGATCCTCAGCTTTGCGATCCGCGCAGCCAGCTTGTCGGCGGTTTCGTCCTGATCGCCCCGCATCGCGCAGACCAGCACCAGAAGCCCCGGTCCCGTCTGACCCACGATCCGGCCCTCGACCTCGACCGAAGCGTCAGTCACACGTTGGATCAGCGCCCTCATGCACGGCGGTTCCAGGCCGAGAACAGCAGCATTCCCGCCACCATCGCCGCGAAGAAGATCAGGAACGGCACGCCGCCGAAGCCAAGCGAGGCCATTGCGGGTCCGGGACACAGGCCAGAGAGGCCCCAACCCAGGCCGAACAGCGCCGCCCCGGCGATCAGCCGCCCGTCGATCTTCTGCGGTGGCGGTGGCGGCAGTTCCGTGCCCGTCAGGGCGGTGCGGCGCCGCGCGGCGACACGCCAGGCGACCAGCATCGGCAGGATCGCACCGGTCAGCACGAATCCAAGCGTCGGATCCCAGGTTCCGAACACATCAAGCCAGCCCTGCACCTTTGCCGGGTCGGTCATGCCCGAGACCAGCAGGCCCGTCCCGAACAGCGCGCCCGCAAGCGCCGCGATGACAAGCCGCATCATGCCGTCCACCCCAGCGCCCGCGCAACGATCACGGCAACACCACCGGTGAACAGATAGACCAGCGTGGCCACGATGCCCCGGCGCGAAAAACGCGAGATGCCGCAGACGCCATGCCCCGACGTGCAACCGTTCCCAAGCCGCGTTCCGAACCCGACCAGAAGCCCGGCAAGCACCAGGACGCCGCTGCCAGCGATGGGCGCCGAACGCTCGGCCGCGCCGATCATCACCAGCAGCGCGGGGGCAAGGATCAGCGCGGCGATGAAGACCGCGCGTTCAACCATGTTGCTGCGCCCCGTGCCGTCCACCAGTCCGCCCAGAAGCCCGCTGGCCCCCATGATCCGGCCGTTTCCCAGCAGATACACGGCAGCAGCGCAGCCGATCATCAATCCGCCGATCAGTCCGGCGATCCAGTCAGGGTTCATCGAAGGCTCCATCTGTTCCAGGCTAGAATATATTCCTGAAAATGAATGCGTCAAGAACGGGTCGACGTTTCACTTCCCCAGAAAGATTCCGACGACGACCAGCATCAGGCCGATTGTCGATGCCGCAAGGGCGCCCATGTTGACGGCGATGACGCCGCGCATCTTGACCCTCAGGGCTTGGTCGTCCAGCCCGGCGCGGCGTGCGCGCGCCACCGTCAGGATGCACCAGATCAGTGCCGCAAGCCCGGCCAGGGTCAGCGCCGCACCGGCCCAGATGACGATCTCGAATACATTCATCGCGCGCTCCTGTCTGCTGCGATCCGTGGATCCCGCGCCCGATGGCCTAGCGGCGATTGCGCCCCGGAACAAGAGCGCCTAACAGTCTTGCGCGATGGCCGGACCGACCGAGGCAGGGTCCGGCAAGGACAGGAAGGAAGAAAAGACCGATGCAGGACGATCAAGCCTATGGCGTCGCCGCCGACGAATTGCGCCAGTTCATCGAACAGTTCGAGCAGCTGGAGGCCGAAAAAAAGGATGTCGCCGAGCGCCAGAAGGAAATCATGGCCGAGGCGAAGGCGCGCGGCTATGACACCAAGGTGATGAAGAAGATTGTGGCGCTGCGCAAGCGCGACCGCGACGACGTGGCCGAGGAAGAGGCCATCCTAGAGATGTACAAGACCGCGCTTGGAATGGGATGATCCGATGCCGCCGGTCTCCGCGCCGGCGGCAAGGACCGCCGGGGCAGGGGCCTATGGCAGCACAAACTCGACGCCCGGCAGGACTGCGATCTCTGCGACATCGGCGTGATAGTCGCGGGTGATCTGGTCCACCAGGTCCTGGGTCCAGCCGGGCAGGTTGATTTCTTCGTCCATCGCGTCGGGCGGCAATTTTTCCTGCAGGACCGCGGTCTGGATCTGGCGGCGCTGCGTGATCGACAGTTGGTCCCGACCGCCAAGTTCGGCGTTCAGCCGCGCCATCCCTGCTTCGCCAAGCAGTTCCTGCATATACAGAAGCGCGCCTGACAGCGGCGCTTCGGGTGGGATGTCACCGATCAGGCGCACAAGTTCGGGCCAGATCAGCGGCACGTCCTCGTGACACCAGATCACCACCCGTCGTCCCTGCGCGGATCTGACCAGCCGCTGGATCGTGTCGCGCCAGCGCAGGTTGCGCGGGTCGGCCCCTTGCATCATCGCCGCGTAACCGCCGCTGTTCAGATGCGTCAGTTTCGACAGCAGGACGGCCGGGTTGCGGATCGCGACAAAGAATTCCGCATGCGCATCCGCGAACAGCCCGGCCAGCGCCGCCGCACGGGATCCGATCTGTGGATACAGCCCTTCGCGCGCAACGGCGCGGGCGGGCGTCCCCAGCAATGTCGGCGATGACATCACGACTCGCTGCGGTGCCTCGGTCTCCAGCATCGCATCCAGCATGATCTGCTGCATCTCGGGCGTGGCCGCAGCGCCGTTCAAGGCCATCATCGCCTCTTCCAGCAGGCCGCGGTGGCGGGCGGGCGAAACGACCTCGGTCTCGTTCCGCAGCAGCCAGTCGCGATTGTTCAGCAGCGTCTTCAGCAGCCGGTCCCCGTCCGTGCCGTGCACGCCAAGGTGGAATACCATCTGCATGCGCGCCGTCCCGTCATTCGTCATGTTCTGTCCCGTTGGTGTCGCGCGCGCAGACTAGCCAGCATTCGTGGACAGTCAAACCGCTTTGCAGTATCGCCAAAGATATGAGCGACCCTGCCCCTGCACTCCAGCGCCCCGACCGGCGACGCAAACACGATCATGCGCTTCGGCAGGGCGGCGGGCGCGGCTGGTCGGTCGCCGCCGTCGTGATCGCGGCGCTGGTGCTGATGCCGGTTGCCGCGGTGGCATGGATGGCGCTGACCCCGGCCGAGAATATCTGGCCGCATCTGCTGGCGACGGTGATGCCGCGTTACATGCTGAACACGGTGATCCTGACGGCGGGGACCGGCGCGCTGGCGGCAGCGATGGGGGCCGGATCGGCATGGCTGGTCGGCATGTATGAATTTCGGGGGCGCCGCGCGCTGGAATGGCTTTTGCTGCTGCCGCTGGCGGTTCCGGCCTATATCGGTGCCTATGCGCTGGCCGATTTCCTGGACTACAGCGGACCGGTGCAGACCGCGCTGCGCGGCTGGTTCGGCTGGACCAGCGCCCGCGATTACTGGTTTCCGCATATCCGATCGATAGAGGCGGCGATCCTGGTCCTTGCCGCCGCGCTGTATCCCTATGTGTATCTGCTGACGCGGGCCGCGCTGCAGGAACAATCGGGCAGCGCCTACGAGGTCGCACGGGCGCTGGGAACCGGGCCGTGGGGGCTGTTCCGGCGCGTCGGTCTGCCGCTGGCACGCCCGGCCATCGTCGCCGGATCGGCCATCGCAATGATGGAGGCCGTCGCGGATTACGGGGTGGTCAGCTATTTCGGCGTGCAGACCCTGAACACCGGGATCTTCACAACCTGGCTCGAGCGGCGCAATGCGGGCGGTGCGGCCCAGATCGCGTGCGTCATCCTGATCGTCGTGATCGTGCTTGCATTGTGGGAACGGTTCGGGCGCAGAAACGCGCGCTATCACCAAAGCGCCCGCCAGCCCAGGCCGATCATCCGGCAGCGTCTGACCGGCTTTGCCGCAGTCGCTGCGGGGCTGGCCTGCGCGTTGCCCTTCGCGCTGGGTTTCGTTCTGCCGGTCGGGGTGATCCTCAGCTATGCGCTGGCCTATCCCCAGGGGTGGGTGACGCCGGGCCTGGGGCTGGCGGCGTGGCACACGATCAGCCTTGGCGGGACGGCATCGATCCTGACGGTATTCCTGGCCCTGGTCATGGTTTATGGCGTGAGGCTGTCGGGCCGCGCCTTGCCGCGGCTGCTGCTGCCCGTCACGACGGTGGGATATGCGGCACCTGGCGCCGTGCTGGCGGTCGGGATCCTGATCCCGCTGGCGGCGCTGGATCATCGCGTCGCCGATGGCTGGCTGGCGCTGACCGGAACCGATCCCGGCCTGATCCTGACCGGCAGCGGCACCGCGATCGTCTTTGCCTATCTGGTGCGCTTTTTCGCGATCGCGCAGGGCGCGGTGGACGGTGCCTTTACCCGCGTGCCGCCGTCGCTGCCGATGGCTGCACGGTCGCTGGGGCGCGACAATTCCGCGGTGCTGCGCGACGTGTTCCTGCCGTTGATGAAGGGATCGGTCGGGTCGGCCTTGCTGCTGGTCTTCGTCGACTGCTGCAAGGAACTGCCCGCGACGCTGCTTTTGCGACCCTTCAATTACGAAACCCTGGCAACCCGGGTCCATGAAAAGGCCAGCCTTGAAGATCTTGGCAACGCGGCACCGGCCGCGCTGCTGGTGATGGGGGTCGGAATTCTTGCGGTCGTCCTGCTGGCACGTGCCAAGCTTGGGTTGCGTAAGCCCGCCGGTCGCGGTATCGCAATCGGGCAGGCGGGCTAGCCCCGTCATTGCCGGTTTAGCTCAGCAGGTAGAGCAGCTGATTTGTAATCAGAAGGTCGCGGGTTCGATTCCTGCAACCGGCACCATAAAATCAACGGCTTAGATGATTTCTCCTTCGCGTCATCATATTCTGTTACACTGTCGTTTTCCACGTTCACGCTCTGTTTTCAGTCCGCTCCATGGCCGCGCGGGACAGTTTTTTCCGACTCGCCCGCTTGCGATATTGCGCCACGATTTGCGGGCTTTGGTTGGTGATCGCCTGAATCTGGGCGTCTGTGCCTCCCGCCAGATCAGGTCCACGGATACCTAGTGGCCCTGGCGCCGTGCCCTTGTCGTGCCGCAAAATCGATCGAGACGTCCAAGCTGCGCGAGAGGCCGGCTTACGCGTCGGGTCGGCTTATGGCTTGGGGGGCGATGGCTGGCCGGGTATCGGTCATGTCATCGACTACATCGGCGCACAGGCGAACAGAGGGACGCCTAGCCTTGCAGCTGAGCGGAACGGTATCAGGGCAGGTCCAATCTCGGCCTGTTGCGCCTTGGATGGCCGCCGTGCAGTGCTTTCTCATCGCGGTTCCCCAAGCTTGGAACAATTCTCCGTGCCACGTGTTGGGCCTTCAGTTCGCGGGTGCGATTTCGTCCGTTTTTCGCGGCCACCTCGCATCCGCAAGGAAGCGGAGAGGGAATGCCCCATCTGGATCTATCGCGCCGGAAGTTTCTGGCAGCCGCAGCCGCACTTGGTATTGCCGCGGCGGTGCGGCCCCTGAGGCAGGCGCAAGCCGCGATGATGGAGACGACCGTAGGCAAGGACCGCGGCTGGTTCGCGGGCGGCAAGCTGCGTTACCGCCGCGACGGCATGGCGAAGGTGACCGGCAGCAAGGTATTCTCGATTGACGTACGGGCGCGCGACATCGAAGGCTGGCCCGATAGTCAGTCGCACGCCCTCACCTTTCACCTCCCGCGCACGGACCGCATCTTTCGGGGGCTGGACCTGTCGCTGCTGCGGCCGGATCTTGAACCGGACGTTCTGATCGACGCCGAACGGCTTCAGCAGGACGGGGTCGCGATGCCGCAATCCGATTTCTACGGCGACTTCTTCCTTGCCCCCGGTGCCGTCCCGCCGATGCTGGGCCAGCCCGTCGCGATTGGCATCTGGCACGATTATGAACGTTATCGAGCCGCCCGCAAGAAGCTGCAATTCGTCGACGGTATTTTCCTCTGGGGCGAGGCGGCCGGCTCGTCCGCGCGCGCGCCATATGGCGCGGCCCGCTATGTCCGGATCGGCGGAGACGACCCGCGCGGCGCTGATCGCTTTTCGCCGATGAAGGATCTCGTCGTCTGGCCGCAGACCGACGACAGAGGCGTGCATTGGCCCGGCCCCGACGATGCGGACTTCGGCGAGGCGATGCGTCATTCCGCCGATCTGCGCGCGTCGATGGACGATCCCCCGGAAGGCTGGCGGGTCTTTGCCCGCAACTATCGCAGCCAGTCAGTCGACCCCGCCGCGATGGAGACGGAAAACGGCCTCGGGTGGTATCAGCCAGAACAGGGCCGATTGAATGTCGTCGGCGCAACGCAATCGCCCTATACCGTCGCCCATCACCTCCTTGAGATGATGTCCGCCAGCCGTCTGGCGTTCAGCCAGCTTGAATTCGTCACCGGCTATACCGTTGGCTACGGTCAGAAGGAACATCAGTCCTTCCCATATTACGTCGCGATCGCGGCGCTCTATGCCGAAGGCCGGCCCGTGCGCGTGGTGCTGGACCGTTGGAAACATTTCCAGTTCGCGCTGAAGCGGCACCCGTTCGACATTAGGACCGCTTTCGCAGTCGATGCGGAAGGGCGGTTCCAGATCATGACCTGCGACATGACCGGTGACGGCGGCGGGGTGAAGAATTTCAGCCCCTCAGTGGGCACGGTTGCCGTGACGGCGGCGCAGTCGATCTATTACCTGCCAAGCAGCGATCTGTCGGTGCAGATGCTTCCGTCGGTAAACGTCACCGCAGGGTCGATGCGGGGCTATGGCACGCTGCAATCCATGGCCACGACTGAGATGCTGGTCGATGAAATCGCGTCGGAAATGCAGATCGACGCCATCGAGCTGCGGCTGCGCAATGTCATCCGTTCCGGCATGAAGAACACCCAGGGGGCGGTGCCTTCGGGCCATTTGAGGGCGGCCGAAATGCTGGAACTTGCGGCCGGGGACCCGATGTGGACCGGCCGGCACGAACGCAAGGCCGCGTTCGAGGCCGAAAATCCCGGTATGGTCCACGGCACCGGTTTCGCCGCCGTTCAGAAGGATTTCGGCACCGGCGCCGAAGCTGCCGTCGTGCAGCTTGAGGTAACGCGCGAAGGTCGGTTGAAGATGCGCCATGTCGCGTCCGAGATTGGCTGCGGCTCGACCACCTCGCAATTGCTGGTGGTGCAGTCACATCTGGGCAGGCCCGCCGACGAGGTGGAATTCTCGGTCCAGGACTGGCCGCAAATGCCGCTGCACACTGAGGACGAGCCCTACACGACCACGCAAGAGGACGAGGACCGGTTTGCGCAGGATCCGCGTTGGGTGCCGCGCTTCACCTCGCCGCGCTCGGCGTCGAATTCGGCCTACTACTTCACACATGCCTCGCAGCAGGCCGCGCGGCTTCTGCTGCGGCTGACGCTGTGGCCGGCGGCGCGGTCGATCTGGTCGGGCGGCGAGTCGGGCGGCCAGATGTTGCCGGAACCCGTCGAATTCGAGGATCTGGCATGGCGCGACGGCATGCTGACCGCGCGTTCGATGCAGCCCTTGTCGCTGGAACGCCTGGCCGCCCACGCCCATGCGCGCGGCATGATCACCGGCGTCTGCGTGCATACTTTCAACCGATGGGCATGGGCCGAGGCTGATTTCGAGATCGGGGGCGATCGGTTCCGGGCCGCCATCGATGCGCTGTCGGTCAAGTGGGGCGAGGCGGCGGACGACGCGACAAAGGCCCGGATGACCGATGGCGGCTATGCGTTCCAGCCACGGGTGCAGGTTCATTACCCGCCCGTCCAGCGCAACAACGCCGGCACGGTCTATTACGCCCCCTGCGCGACCCTGATCGAACTGGCGGTCGAGACCGGGTCGGGCAAGGTGCATGTGCTGTCACACAAGACATGGCTGGAATGCGGCACCCAGATCGTTCCGGAACTGGTGTCCGGCCAGTTGCAGGGTGGGGTCGCCATGGGTATCGGCCACGCGCTTTACGAGGAGCTGCCGCTTGGCCCCGAGGGACCGGGCAACGGCACATGGAACTTCAGCCGTTATCACCTGCCGCGTGCCTCCGAGGTGGCGGTATGGTCGCAGACCGGCCATGTGCTGCCACCACTGAACGACGCCGATCCGCCCAAGGGCATGGCCGAAGTGGTCATGATCCCCGTCGCCGGCGCATGCGCCAACGCCATCGCGCACGCCACCGGCCACCGCTTCCGCGAATTCCCGATCAGCGCGGCGCGCATTCAGGAGGTGCTGTGATGGCTGGCCGGATCAATTTTACTGCCTCCATCAACGGCCAGCAGGTCGGGCCGCTGGATCTGCCCGAAGACCTGATGATGGTCGAACTTTTGCAGGAATACCTGAATCTGACCGGCACAAGGCTGTCCTGTGGTCAGGGCGTCTGCAGTGCCTGCGCCATTATCGTGGACGACCCCGAGGGCGGCAGTCGGACCGTGCCGGCCTGCATCACCGGTGTCGCCTGGTTGAACGGCAAGACCGTCCGCACGATCGAGGGGATCGCAGGGCGCGACGAACAGGGTGATCCCGTGCCCTCGCCCGTCCAGCAGGCGTTTCTGGACCATTTCTCATTCCAGTGCAGCTATTGCACGCCGGGCTTCGTGAATGCCGCGACCGTGCTGGTCGAGCGACTGGAGCGCGCGCCGATCCCGGTCGAGGATGTCGAGGACGCCATCCTGAAGGCGCTGGACCCCCATATCTGCCGCTGCACCGGCTATGTCCGCTATTACCAAGCGGTGCGTGACGTGATCCTGAGCACCCCTGGCCTGACCATCGGCACGGTCGCGGCGGCGGAGCGTCCGGCATGATCCGGCTGCTGAGGATACTGGGGCTGCTGGTGCTGATCGCGGTCGTCGCCGTGGGTGTGCTGTTCTGGATCGGCCGTGACCGCGGTGCCACCCCGGCCGCAAGCGTGGATCTAGCCAATCTCGGCCCCGACCAGCGTCAGCAGATGCTGGAACGCGGCCGGTGGGTCGCCCGCGCCGCGGATTGCGCTGCCTGTCACACCGATCCGGATGGCGGCTCGGATCTGGCCGGCGGCCTGCCGATGGTGACGCCGATGGGCTCGGTTTACGGCACCAACATCACGCCCTCGACCGAACATGGCATCGGCGACTACAGCGCCGACGACCTTTACCGGGCGGTCGCGCAGGGCGTCGCACCGGACGGGCGCAACCTGTATCCGGCGATGCCCTATCCCAGCTATCACCGGATCACCCGCGCGGATTCCGACGCGCTGTGGCTGTGGTTGATGCAGCAGCGCCCGGTGGACAAGCCGAACCGCCCCGACGATCTGATGTTTCCGTTCAACATCCGGCCCGCAATCGCGGTCTGGAACGCGCTGTTCCGCCCCGAGGCCGAACCGTTCGATCCACAGGGCCTTGAAAATCCGCAGGGCGAATATCTCGTCGATGTGTTGGGCCATTGCGGCGAATGCCACACGCCCCGCAATCTGGCCTATGCGCTGACCGACGATCACCTTGCCGGTGAGGTGATCGAGGGCGCCTATGCCCCCGATCTGCGCCCCGACGCGCTGGCGCGGCGCGGCTGGTCCGGAGAAGATCTGGTTGCATTCCTGCATCGTGGGTTGTCCCCCCAGGGTGTCATGACGTTTCGCATGTTCCCGGTCCTGTCGCATTCGACCAGCCACCTGTCCGAGGACGACCTGTCTGCGATCGCCGACTACCTTGCCGACGGCACGCAACTGCCCGGCCCGCAACAGCGGCCGCCGGGTGGCGCGACTGCGATGGACGGGCATGCGCTGTATCTGGGGTTGTGCGCCGGTTGTCACGGCGACAATGGTCAGGGCCAGCCGCATTCGTCAGTGCCGCTGGATACCAATACCACCGCGATGTATCGCGACCCGCTCAACCTGATCCGCATCATCGCCGAGGGCATTCCCGAACGCGATCTCGCACAGGGAGAGCGTATGCAGGCGATGCCCGCCTTTGGCGGAATGCTGTCCGATCAGCAGATGGCTGAATTGGTCAATTATCTACGCGAAAGGTGGGGCGGGCGGCCCGGCGACGTGACCACCGGCGCCGTCACCTCGGTGCTTGAAAGAAATGAGAGCCACTAGGATCGCTGCGCTGCGAGGCGAAAATCCACCCCCCGATGAAACCGGGCTGGCGCCGCGATGTTGGGTAACCGAAAGGGACCGCGTATGGGATCGGGACCTGCCGAAACTGAAACAAGTCTTGGGTCGGTCGCGGATCGGCTGCTGGAAGTGGCCGGCAGGACCGATGACATCTCGGTGGACATGCTGATCCGCGCATTGGGCGAGCGCAGTCACTATACGCTGCTTCTTGTCATCGCGGCGCTGGCTGCCACGCCGCTGTCCGGTATTCCGGGCGTCTCCGTTGTCTGCGGATTGCTGATCACGATCATCGCCGGGGAAAGGATTGTCAGCGGCGACAGGATCAGGTTTCCCTCCTGGGCGAAATGGCAGAACCTTCCTGCCGGGAAGGCCCGCGACACACTGAAGAAGATCCGTCCCGCGATCGAGTGGGTGGACCGCCACACACATCGCAGGCTTGGTTGGTTGATGGCCTCGCCGATGAATCGGCTGCCGCTGCTGGTCTGCCTTGTCGGCGGGCTGGTGCTGCCGTTTCTGGAACTTGTCCCCTTCACCTCATCGATCATCGCGTCGCGCGACGGAGTGTTCGTGTCGCTGTCGCTGATCCCCTTCGCAGCGCTGGTCTGGTTCGTGACGAGGGCGATGTGAGGGCCGCCCTGCCTTTCGCCGCCCTTGCCTTTCTGGCGGGATGCGACGGCCGGCAATCTGTGCTGTCCCCGGCCGGACGCGACGCCGAAGTTCTTGCGACGCTGTTCTGGTGGATGCTGGGCGGCGCGGTGGTGCTGTGGCTGATGGTCAACGGGCTGATGCTCTATGCCTCGCGGCTGCGACCGCGTCGGCATCCAAAGCATCTGGCGGAATGGATCATCTTCGGCGGCGGCGTGGCGTTTCCGACAATCGTGCTGGCCGGGCTGCTGACCTATGCCCTGGTCCAGATGCCGCAACAGCGCGCGCCGGGGCAGGGGCTGACCCTGCGCGTGACCGGCGAAAGCTGGTGGTGGCGGGTCGAATACTGGCCTGACGGCGCCACGGAACCGGTCGTCGCGGCGAACGAGGTGCGGCTGCCCGCCGGATCGCGCAGCGAAATCGCGCTGGCGGCGAACGGGGTGATCCATTCCTTCTGGATCCCCGCGCTTGGCGGCAAGACCGACATGATCCCCGGACGCGACACCCGCATGTCGCTGGAACCCGTGGCGTCCGGCGAATATCGCGGCCAGTGCGCGGAGTTCTGCGGCGCAAGCCACGCACAGATGGCGATGGCCGCCGTGGTGATGGAGCCGGAGAATTTTCAGGCATGGTTGCAGCAGCAGGCCGAACCCGCCGCAGAACCGGCCACCGATGAGGCCCGGCGCGGGCGCGGGGTGTTTCTGGCCGAAGGCTGCGGCGGCTGCCATACCGTGCGCGGGACGCCCGCGCGCGGGCGGGTCGGCCCTGACCTGACCCATCTGGCCAGCCGTGTGACACTTGCCGCCGGTGTCCTGCCGATGGAACGTCAGGCCCTGCGGGACTGGATCCGCGATCCCGACGCCATAAAGCCCGGCGCCCGCATGCCCGGTTACGACCATCTCTCCGACGCCGATCTTCGGGCGCTCGCGGTCTATCTGGAGGGGTTGGAATGACCGCTGATAGCCGTCTCGACGCCCCGCCGCTATCCACCGCCGATCTGGACGATCGGCAGCCCGGAGGCGTGTGGCCGCCGACCCCGGCGATGCTGGCCGAACCGACGGACCCGCACCTCGCCGCCGCGCAGGCCGAGCGCCTGAACGCCGCCTGGGCGTTGCCCCGCGGCTGGCGATATATCACGGCCGTAAACAACGCCGAGGTCGGCAAGTGGTATGCGCTGGCCGCCTTCGGCTTCATGCTGGCCGCTGGGGTGCTTGCGCTTCTGATCCGGGTGCAGCTGGCGGTGCCCGACAACGATTTCCTGTCCGCCGACCGTTTCAACCAATTCTTCACCATGCACGGCTCGGCGATGATGTTTCTGTTCGCGGTGCCGATGTTCGAGGCGATCTCGATCCTGCTGCTGCCCGCTTTTCTGGGCACGCGCGACATGCCGTTTCCGCGCCTGTCGGCCTATGGTTTCTGGTGCTTCCTGATCGGCGGTTTCTTCGTTCTGGGATCGCTGCTGTTCGATGCAGCGCCCAGTTCCGGCTGGTTCATGTATCCGCCGCTGGCCATCGAGGCCGAAGGTGTCGGATCGGACATCTGGCTTCTGGGCCTGTCCTTCATCGAGGTCGCCTCGATTGCCGCCGCCGTGGAACTGATCGTCGGCGTCATCAAGTGCCGCCCGCCCGGCATGCGGATCAACCTGATGCCGCTTTACGCCTGGTATGTGCTGGTCGTGGGCGGCATGATCCTGTTCGCCTTCCCACCGCTGATCGCAGGCGATTTCCTGTTCGAATTGCAGCGGTCGATGGACTGGCCGTTCTTCGACCCGGAACGCGGCGGCGATCCGCTGCTGTGGCAGCACTTGTTCTGGATCTTCGGCCATCCCGAGGTCTATATCATCTTTCTACCCTCCATCGCGATCGCGGCGATGGTGGTGCCGACCGCGGCCGGCCGACCGATTGTCGGCTATTCCTGGATCGTGCTGTCGGCGGTTGGGACCGGCTTTCTCAGCTTCGGGCTGTGGGTCCATCACATGTTCACCACCGGCCTGCCGTCGCTGTCGCTAGGGTTCTTCTCGGCGGCATCGCAGGCCGTCGTGATCCCGACCGGGGTGCAGATCTTCGCCTTCATCGCCACGCTGATGGTCGGCCGCGTGCGTGTGATCCTGCCGACGCTGTGGATCGCGGGCGCCGTCGCTGTCTTCACCGCGGGCGGGCTGACCGGGGTTATGGTCGCGCTGGCGCCCTTTGACTGGCAGGTCCATGACACCTATTTCATCGTCGCACATCTGCACTACACGCTGTTCGGCGGCATGATCTTTCCGGTGATCGGCGGGATCTATTACTTCTACCCGTTCATCACCAAGAAGAAGATGTCCGAACGGCTGGGGCGCTGGTCGTTCTGGCTGACCTTCGCGGGCTTCAACATCTGCTTCCTGCCGATGCACCTGACCGGGCTGCTGGGGATGCCGCGCCGGGTCTGGACCTATCCCGGCGATCTGGGCTGGGACTGGCTGAACCTGATCTCGACCGTCGGCGCCTTCGTTCTCGCCTCGGGCATTCTGATCTTCGCCTGGGACCTGATCCGCCCCAAGCGTCACCAGCCTCTGACCGAGCGGAATCCGTGGAACGCCGGTACGTTGGAATGGGCCCACGAAGTTCCCGGACAGGCCTGGAGCCCGCGTTCGATCCCCTATATCACCTCGCGCTATCCGTTGTGGGATCAGGACCGGATTGTGCAGCGGATGGATGCGGGGCGCTTCTACCTGCCCGACGCCCCTGAAGGCCACCGCGAGACTATCGTGACCTCGGCGGTGGACGCGATTCCGCAGGTCGCAGCGCGCGTCACCGGGCCGGCGTGGTGCACGCTGGTCGCTGCCGCATTCACCGGCGGTGCGTTCATCCTGCCGACATTCAAGATGTATGTCCCCGCCGTCCTGTGCGGGATATTTGCCATCGCTTCGGTGATCTGGTGGCTGTGGACCGCGACCGCCCGCATCCCCGAACGCGAGATGAGAGATGTGGGGCTGAGCCTGCGCCTGCCGACCTACGTCTCGGGTTCGAAGGCGCCGGGCTGGTGGGCGGTGTTCGTCACCATGCTGGGCGACGCGACCGCCTTCGCCAGTCTCGTCTTCGGGGTATTCTTCTACTGGACCGCGCGGCCCGATTTCCCGCCGCCCGGCATGCCGCACGCTGATCCAGGCCTGACCGCAGCTGCCGCCGCCCTGCTGGCAGCCACATGGGGTGCCACGCGCATCGCCCGGTCCGTTCACCGCGCCGGGCGGGTGAGAGCAGCGCGCGCGCTGCTGGCCGCCGCCCCGCTGATGTCACTGGCAGGCGCTGCTGCGCTGGTCGGCGCGGTATGGCTGCCGGGGCTGGAGCCGTCCAGCCACGTCTATCCGGCGATGATGTGGGCGCTGGTCATCTGGACCACGGCGCATGTCCTGTGCGGCACCATCATGCTGGCCTACTGCCTTGCGCGCAGCCTGGCGGGCCGGATGCTGCCGCGCTTCGACGCCGATCTGTGGAACACCACGCTGTTCTGGCATTTCCTCGGCGTCACCTGCGTCGTCACCGCCGCGATGATCGGCCTTGTTCCGAGGGTGATGTAATGCATTGGCCACACCGATACAGCAGCCTGTGGCACATGATCGCGGCGCCGATCGTCTGGGCGATCCATTTCTGCACCGTTTATGGCTGGACGGCGGCGGTCTGCGCCCGCGCCGACGCCCCCGGCGCCGCCCGATTCGGCACCGGCCTTGCGACCCTCGTCGCCCTGGCCGCGATTGCATGGCTGGGCTGGCACGCCTGGCTGCAATGGGATTATCGGCCGCACGACCCCCGCCTGCACGATGTTCCCACGACCGAGGCGCGGCGCGAGTTCCTGGGCCACGCGGCCTGGCTGTTGGCAGGGGTCTCGGCAATCGGGGTGATCTTCGTCGCGCTCCCTGCAATCTTCATCGAAAGCTGCCTGTGATGCGGCCGGTCTTTGCGATGCCCGCGCTTTTTTGCCTCGCCGCGATCTGGCTGCCCGACTGGCCCAGGCTGGTGGGTGCGTTTCCCGGCCATATGCTGCGCCACATGGGGCTGGTGGCCATCGCGGCGCCGCTGATCGTGCTGGGATGGCCCGCGACGACGCGCCATGCCCTGCCCGTGATCCTCGCCGCCGCATTCGAGGCGGTGGTGGTCTGGGGTGCGCATCTGCCGCAATTGCATGCCGCCGCCCGGCTGGGAACCGCGCCCTTCGTTCTGGAACAGGGGCTGTTCCTGCTGGCAGGCGTCGCGGTCTGGGCCGGGGCATTGCAACCGCAGGCGCCACTGGCGGGCGCGGGCGGGCTGCTGCTGGCCTCGATGCACATGACGCTGCTGGGAACCATCATCATCCTTGCCCCTTCCGACATCTATGCCGCCCTGTGCGGGGTTGCACCCGATCTGAGCGGGCAGCAGATGGGCGGCATGGTGATGCTGGCGATCGGCACGCCCATCTATCTTGCCGGCGGGCTGGCCCTGACCGCGCAGGCGTTGAGAGCAGGTGCGGCATGAAACATGCGCGCCATCCGATCCGCCGGCTTCACTGGCCCAGCATCGCGATCGCCATCGCCGCGCTGGCCGTCGCAGGGCTGTTCGCCGCCGTCGCGGTGGTAGGTCTTGGCCTCTACAACGTCTCGGCACGGGTAGGGCACCTTCCCGGGATCAGTTGGGTTCTGCACAGCACCTTCCGCCATTCGGTCGCCCTTCGCGCCGATGCCAGACCGCCCGCGACGCTGGACGATCCCGGCATGATTGCGCTTGGCGCGGGTCATTACGAACAAGCCTGCGCGATGTGCCACGGGCGGCCCGGCGAGGGCCGGACCGCTACCGGTCGCGCGATGGTCCCGGTTCCACCGCATATCCAGCAGGCCGCGCCGCGTTGGTCGGCCGCTGAACTGCACTGGCTGATCCGCGAGGGCGTGAAGATGAGCGGTATGCCCCACTGGCCCGCGACGCGGCAGGACGATATCTGGCCGGTCGTGGCCTTCCTGCGGCAGGTCGCCGACATGGATGCCGACGCCTATGCCGATCTGACCGGCGGCGAGAGCCGCGGCGGTTGCCGCATGTGCCACGGCGAGAGCGGCGTTTCGACCAATCCGCAGGTGCCGCGGCTGGATATCCTGAGCCCGGATTACATCGCCGCCAGCCTAAGCGCCTATCGTGACGGCGACCGCGACAGCGGCATCATGGCCGAGGCGGCATCCCGGCTGGACGACGACGCCATCGCGCGGCTGGCCAGGTCGTTCGGCGACCCGGGCCCAACCGTCGGCGCCCGTCCATCGGGTCCGCTGGTTGATCGGGGCCGCAAGCTAGCCTCGGAATCCCCCCGTGCACGGGTGTCTTCCTGCCAAGCCTGCCATGGCCCTTGGCCCGAGCCGCTGAATCGCGGCTTCCCGTCGGTCTCGGGCCAGCACGAATCCTATCTGACCGCTCAGTTGCGGTTGTGGCGCGACGGTCGGCGCGGGGGCGGGGAGATGGCCGAACTGATGCATCACGCGGCGCGCGATCTGGCTGATGGGGATATCGCAGCACTGGCAGCCTACTACGCCGCGCGCCTGCCCGTACCGATCAACCCTGCACAAAAATCAGTGCCTCAGTAGTCTGCGCCAAATCTGCAGTTTTCAGTCTGCTCCCCGCGCATTTCTTGGGGCTGCGTCTGGGCTGGAGGTGTCCGCCAAAGGATCGTCGTTAAGCTGGCGCCTTCATCGCTTGATCCAGTTCATCGATGACGGGCCGGCTGATCGTCTGCGGTTTCGGGCGGGTCACGCTGTTCCAAAGCCGATCCAGCGCCTCCTCCACCGAGAAGGCCGAGGCTTTTCGGATGCCGGGCAGTTCGTCCCACCCGATGGGCATGGCGACTGGTGCGCCCGGCCTCGCCCGGATCGAGAACGGCGCTATCGCGGTCGAGCCGCGTTCGTTCCGAAGCCAGTCGATGAAGATGCGGCCCTCGCGACGGGATTTGGACATGCTGGCGGTAAACCGCTTCGGCTCGCGCTGCGTCATCAGCGTGGCGATGCCGCGGCAAAACAGCTTGGCAGTGTCCCAGCCAATGGTGCGACGCAGCGGAACGACCAGGTGGATCCCCTTGCCGCCGGATAGCATCGCCCAGCATTCAAGACCCAGATCGCCGAGTGTGTCGCGCAGGTCGATGGCCGCGGTTTTCACCTTGGCGAAGCCGAGCCCCTCATCCGGATCCAGATCGAAGACCAGCCGATCAGGCCGGTCCAGCCGGTCGCGCCGTGCGCCCCAGATGTGCAACTCGACCGTGCCCATCTGAACCGCGGCGACAAGCCCCGCGGCGTCGGTGACATAGGCATAGGGTTCGGCATCGCCGTCCTTTTCGGTGATCTCGACGGTCTTCAGCGCCTTGGGAAATCCCTTGCCAGGGTGTTTCTGAAAGAACCGTTCGCCCTCCATCCCCTCGGGCAGGCGCAGCAGGGACAGAGGCCGGTCGGCGGCCTCGCTCAGCATCGCGGGTGCGATCTTTTCGTAGTATCGGGCAAGATCGGCCTTGGTCAGGCGGGGCTTGTCGAAGATGATGCGGTCCGGGCTGCTGACCGCGATCCCGGCGACGGTTTCGTGATCCTTCATGGAAACCTCTCGTTCGATGCGGACCTCAGGGGCGGGCTTGTCCTCGCGCAGGCCCAGATAGGTGGCGTGGCGCAGGCGGCCTTGTGCGGTCAGTTCCGCGTAATCGACCTCGGCCACAAGCTGCGGCGTGACCCAGGTGACGCCGGAAACCTCGGATTTCGGTGCGGCAACCGGGGCGCTCCGGCGCGTCAGCGGGCGCAGCAGGGCGGCCAGTTCGGTCATGGTATCTTCGTCGAAACCCGTCCCGACCTTGCCAACATAGCGCAGGTTGCCGGCTTCGCGCGCGGCCAGTGCAAGCGAAGCGAACGGCCGTCCCGCCGCGTCACTTTTCATCCAGCCGACGATGACGAATTCCGCCCGTCTGCGGCATTTGATCTTCAGCCAATCGGTGGCGCGCCTGCCGCGATAGGGACTGTCGCGCCGTTTTGCGATCAGCCCTTCGCCATGGTTCGCGCAGACCATCGCGAAGACGTCCCGCGGATCGCCTTCGATGACCGGCGACAGGTCTAGCGCGCCCATCCGTGGCACGGTCCTGAACAGAGACTCCAATCTCGTTCGGCGCTTGGTCAGGGGCTGCTTGCGCAGATCCTGACCGTTCAGGGATAGCAGATCGAAGGCGACATAGCCAAAGGGTCCGCCAGCCTTGATCGCATCCTGCAACGCGCTGAAGCCTTGCAGTCCCGCGCCTGCCACTATCTCTCCGTCGATCAGGGCGCTGTCGCAATCCAGATCGGCGAAGCCAGGCAGAAGCGAGGCGAAACGGTCACTCCAGTCATGGCCGTTGCGTGTGAAGGCCAAGGGTCCACCCTTGCCAAGCGCGATCAGCGCACGATAGCCGTCCAGCTTCAATTCGTGCCAGTGGGTTCCGGGATCGGCCAGGTCGTCTGTCAGCGTCGCCAGTTCCGGCGCGACATGGCGCGGCAGCTTGCCCGAGCGTTGGGGATGGATCGGCGCCGCCTCCTTGGCGATCTCGGCGAAGCTACGCCCGGTCGCGACGCTGCGCTTGTACCGCCTGACCGGATCGCGCTGACCGGCCGCATCGTCATCGGCCTTGATCAGCAACCAGTTCTGCCGTTTGTCATCGCCCTGCCTGCGGCCTTTCATCAGGATCAGGTTCCAGTCGCCGGTCATGCGGCGCCCGTGCAGACGGAAATGCAGATGGCCCTTTTTCAGGCCTCGCGGAATCGGGTCCAGCGGTTGCCACCAACCGATATCCCACAACATGACCGTGCCCGCGCCGTAATTGCCTTTCGGGATCAGCCCCTCGAAGCCCAGATACGACAGGGGATGATCCTCGGTTCTGACGGCAAGCCGCTTTTCGGATGGATCAAAGGACGGGCCGCGTGTGATCGCCCAGCTCAGCAGCACGCCTTGCCATTCCAGGCGCAGATCCCAGTGCTGGCGGGTCGCGCGATGGTTCTGGATCGAATAGCGCAACCCGATGGCAGAGGCGGTGCCGGTCTCGGACGGTTCGGGCGTGTCGTCGAAGTTGCGCTTGTCGAGATATGTGCCCAGATCCGGCATCAGGCGGATTTCGACTTGGTCTTGGACGATGACCGTTTCTTGTCCCCGCCATCCTTCTTCAGGCTTTCCTTCAGCGCGGACATCAGATCAACGACGTTCTCGCCCGAGGGCCGTTCTTCGTGATCCCCGACCTTGGCCCGGGGTGTCTTGCGGTTCTTGCGCTTTTTCGCGATCAGGTCGCGCAGGGCGGAATTATAGTGATCCTCGAACGCTTTTGCGTCGAAGGGCCCGGACTTGCGCTGGATCAGCTGCTTGGCGACATCCAGCAGTTCCTTGTCGGATTTCGCGTCCTCGATGCCCGCGAACATCGGCTCGGCCTCGCGAATTTCATCCTCGTATCGGAGGGTTTCAAGCAGTAACCCGTCGCCGCAGGGACGTATCGCACAGAGATATTCCTTGCCGCGCATGGTCAGTTGCCCCAGACCGGTCTTCTTCTCGGATCGCAGAGCGTCGCGCACGACGCGATAGGCATCCTCGGCCAGTTCGTCGTTAGGGACGACGTAATAGGGCTTGTCGAAATAGAGCGGCGCGATCTCGGACTGATCGACGAATTGCACCAGTTCCAAGGTTTTCTTTGTCTCTAGCCGGATCGCCTCGATCTCGTCCGGCTCGAGCAGAAGATATTCGCCGTCGCCGGTCTCATAGCCTTTCAGGATCTCGTCGCTCTTGACCGGGCCGACGCCGGGAACGGTCTTTTCATAGCGGACGGGCTTGCCCGAAGGTTGATGGATCTGTCGGAAAGAGATCCGAGCGCCACTTTTGGTGGCGGAATGCAGTTCGACAGGGATCGAGACCAGAGACAGACGTAGCTGACCCTTCCAGACCGCGCGAGATGCCATGGCAACCTCCTTGTGAAGCCGTAACTCCCCGAACGCGGGTTTGGTTCAGCACGGACGGGGCAGGGCGATTCCCTCGGGGGCTTTTGAGCCGCGTAAAGTCGCACCCAAGACGGTCGGGCGTTGCCTCCTTACACGCCGAAGGGATCAGGCAGGCGCTTTGCCAGTTTGTCCGGCGTCATCGGAAAGCTGTGCAACCGAACGCCACAGGCGTTGTAGATGGCACTTGCGACCGCGCCGGCTGCACCGCAGATACCCAGCTCTCCGACCCCCTTCGCCTGCAACGGGCTGGCGGCGGCATCACGTTCCTCAAGCAGGATCACCTCGATGGCAGGCACGTCCCGATGCACCGGCACGTGGTATTCGGCCAGATCATGCGTCATCAGACGACCGGTGCGGTGGTCGAACTCCATTGCTTCGGTCAGCGCGCTGCCGATACCCCAGACCATGCCGCCCAGGCATTGTGACCGCGCCGTCTTGGCGTTCAGCACCCGGCCGAAGCCGAAGGCGCCGGTCATGCGGCGGACGCGCGTCTCGCCGGTGAAGGCGTTCACCGCCGCCTCGCAGAAGAAGGCGCCATAGCTGGCCTGACTGTAATCCTTCATGGTCTTTCCGGGTTCGATGCGGCCTGTCTCGACCAGATCCCTGTCCAAAAGATCGGTAACGGGGCGGCCGTTCGCCAGCCCGTCCTTCAGCCGCAGGTCGTCCGCATCGACACCCAGCTTGTGGGCAAGGTTCGCGCGGATCGCCTCGCAGGCGTGGAACACGGCCGATCCGGTCGAGGTCGCGCCCCAACTGCCTCCCGAGCCGGATCCGGCTGGCAGGTCGCTGTCGCCAAGCGCCACATCTGTCCGGTCTATGGGCACCCCCAGCATCTCGGCCGCGATCTGGCCCAGAATGGCATAGCTGCCGGTGCCCAGATCGGTCTGGTCGCTTTCGACCAGAACCCGGCCATCGGCACGCAGGGTCACCCGCGCCTCGGCCTTGGACAAGATGTTCACGCGCGCAGCCGAGGCGACGCCCATGCCGATCCACCATTCCCCCTCGCGGCGCTGGCAGGGGTGCGGGTGGCGCTGCTCCCAGCCGAATGATCTCGCGCCCGTATCAAGCGCCTCGGACAGCATGCGCGAGGAATAGGGCAGTCCCTCGCCCGGTAGTTCTGCGGGCAGGTTGCGCTTTCGGAACTCGACCGGATCGATGCCTGCGGCTTCTGCCATTTCGTCCATGGCGGCCTCCAGCACCTGCATGCCCACCGCCTCGCCCGGCGCGCGGACCGAGCCTGCGGTGGTCAGGTGAACCCGCCCGACCGCCAGCGCCAGTCTGCGGTTCTGTCCCGCATACAGGAACTTGGTCGCTTGCGTCACCGGTTCGGCGAAACCCTCGTCGGGCAGGTTGGTAACCCACGCCTCGTGGCCGATGCCGGTGAGCCGTCCTTCCTGGTCGCAGGCAAGTCGCAGGCGCTGGCGGGTCTCGGACCGGCGCGTGATCGTCTCGAAGACCTGTTGGCGGGTCAGGGTGACACGGACCGGCCGGCCAAGGTCGCGCGCAGCCAGTGCCGCCGAAGCCGCGTCATGGCTGATCCCCAGTTTAGAACCGAAGCCGCCGCCGATATAGGGCGACAGGATGCGGACATTCTTTTCGGCCACGTCCACTGAGTCAGCAAGTTCCTTGACGTTGTATTTCAGCATCTGGAAACTGCCGTACAGCGTCAGGTTGCTGCCATCCCAGTCCGCAATCGAGGCATGGGGTTCCATCGCCGCGCTGTTATGGGCTGCGGTCGTAAAGGTCCGGTCGATGCTGAAGGCGGCCTCGTTCATGGCCCGGTCCAGATCGCCCAGTTCATCGGGCTCTTCACTCGTCTCGTATTCGACCTCCGCCGGATCGAAGTCAGCGTCCGTGGTCACGTCATAATCCACCCGCAGAGCCTTGGCGGCGGCCGTCGCCTGTTCGAAGCTTTCCGCCACGACCAGCGCAACAGGCTGGCCATAGTAATCCACGGTCGCGACATCCTGTATCGGGGCCTCGCCCGCGGTGCCCTGTGCGTTGCGGCGCAGCATTGCCTGATCAGCATAGATCGCCAGCACACCGGGCATGGCCAGAACCTCGTCACGGTGGATCCTGACGACCCTGCCGCAGCCGATGGTCGCACCGACAAGCACGCCTTCGGCGCAGCCACGCAAGTCATGCTCGGCCGCATAGGTGGCTTGGCCGCAAACCTTCAGCGCTCCCTCGGGTCGAGCCAGCGGTTGGCCGATCACGCCTTGCGCGGTCTGGTCCAGCAGGTTGCGCTGGTCGGGTGTGTCATAGCTGTCGGACATGGCCTATTCCTCCGTCGCTTCTGTCAGAACGGCGGCCAAGGCGCGTCTGGCCAACGCAATCTTGAAGTCATTGCCGCCGCGCCCCTTCGCCTTGGCCAGCAGGGCATCGGCGGCTTGATCGAAGAGGGCAGGCGAGGGCGGCCGCCCAGTCAGGATCGCCTCGGTCTGGGGATCGCGCCAGGGCTTGTGCGCCAGCCCTCCAAAGGCCAACGCGACGCGAGCGATCCGGCCTTCCCGAAGCTCGATCACCGCAGCTACCGAAACGAGGGCGAAAGCATAAGACGAACGGTCGCGGATCTTGCGATAGCTCTGGCGGCCGGCTGCCGGTTCCGGCAATGTGACAGCGGTGATCACCTCGTCGTCTCGCAACACGTTGTCACGGGCGGGATCGTCGCCGGGAAGTCGGTGGAACTCTGCCACGGGGATCAGGCGCGTGCCGTCTTGCCCCAGCACCTCGACCGTCGCATCCAGCGCGGTCAGGGCCACCGCCATATCGCCGGGGTAGGTCGCGATGCAGGTTTCCGAGGTGCCGAGGATCGCGTGATTGCGGTTCACTCCCTGCAGCGCGTCACAGCCGCTGCCGGGCTGCCGCTTGTTGCAGCGCGTGTCCGTCGCCATGAAGTACTGACAGCGCGTGCGTTGACACAGATTGCCGCCCGTCGTCGCCTTGTTGCGCAACTGCGGACTGGCGCCGGCAAGAATTGCCTTCGCCAGCAGCGGATAATCGGCACGGATGCGCGGATCGGCCGCGCAATCGGCATTCGTGACCAAGGCGCCGATCCGCAACCCGCCTTCATGCGCCGTGATCCGGTCGTGACCGGCACGAGAGATGTCCAGCAGGCGGCGCGGCGCCTCGACCTCCAGCTTCATCAGGTCCAAGAGGTTGGTGCCGCCTGCGATCAGCCGGTCGCCGGGCTGGTCCACGGGTTGCAGGTCGGCCACGCGACGATAGTCGAAGGGTCTCATGTGCCTTTCTCCGACTGCATCACCTCGCGGATGGCGGCGATGATATTGGAATAAGCCCCGCATCGGCAAAGATTGCCGCTCATCCTTTCGCGCAGTTCCTTGTCGCTGGGGGCGGGGGTGTCCGCGACGGCCTCGGTCACGGCGCTCGGCCAGCCGGCGGCCAGTTCCTTCAGCATGGCGGTGGCCGAGCAGATCTGGCCTGGCGTGCAATAGCCGCATTGAAAGCCGTCATGGCTGACGAAGGCACGCTGGATCGCAGCCAGATTTTCGGGCGTGCCGATGCCCTCGATCGTGGTGATCTGGTCGCCGTCATGCATGATCGCGAGGCTGAGACAGGAATTGATACGACGCCCGTTCACGATCACCGTGCAGGCCCCGCATTGACCGTGATCGCAGCCCTTCTTGGTTCCGGTCAGTTTCAGGTCGAGGCGAAGGAAATCCAGCAACGTCTGGCGCGGATCGCCCTGAAATTCGCGTGCTTCGCCATTCACGTCAAGCGTGGCGGATTGGGTGGCCATGGCTGCATCCTGATCTGGCTGTGGCATGTCGGGTTCAACCGGCGGGCGGGCCAAGGGTTCCCGCCGCGCCAGCCGCAATCGAAACGGGCGGCGCTGTGGCGCCGCCCGCACGTGTCAGTCGTGATGTTCGGGCAAATCTTTCAATTGGTCTTTCGTGTGACTTGTTACGCCGTGCACCGTGCCGGTTTCATCTCGCATCATATCCAGCGACGAAACCGGCACCTGCACCGGCTTCGAGCCGATGCCCAGAAAACCGCCGACATCGATCACGGCCCTGGCGTCCGCGCCGCTGCCATGAACATGCGAGACCGAGCCGACCGTCTCGTCATCCGGGCCGTAGATCGTCGCGCCGGTCAGCACGGCATCGGTCAACTCTGCCTCGGCTAGTCTTTGGTGATTGCTGTGATCCATCCTCGTCTCCTCCGGTTGGATTGGAGACAGAGAAACGGGCGCTGCCCCCGGCCCGTTCCGTTGATAAATGTGCAACCGAGAGAAGCCGTGGCGCTGACGGCACCGATGCACCGCCAAGCGAGCCCGTGCGCGCGGATGACTGACAGGATCAAGGTCTGGGACGTGTCGTCCGACTGGTCATCCGCTGCCCGCAGACCAGCGTGTGCCTGCCTAACGCAGCACATAGTCGATTTGTGAGCCGTCTTCGGCCAGGAACCGCACATGGACCAGCGTGCTGCCCGCGAACCACAGTTCGCGGTTCAGATCGCCTGTCAACGCGTAATGCGCGGCCCGCACCGGGCCTGCGCCGGTGGTGACGGTTTCGGTGCCCAGATTCCTGACACTGATCCTGTCGGTGCTGCCGTCGATGGTGTTCAGCACCTGTGTCGCGCCGAGAATGTCGGCGTCCCAGAGGCTGGCCGGGATCAGCGAGGTCGCGCGGACGCTGATTTTGTGGGGCGAGCCGTTGTCATCGGTCTGCGAAGTCAGCGCTGCCAGCTGCCCGGCGTGCCAGGTTTCCTTGCTTGACTGGCGGAAACGATAGGCGCTGACGCCGATCACCGGCAGTTTCACCGAAACGTCTGTGGCGATGTCGACAGTCAGATCGTTGCCCGCGCCGCGGAAGGTGACAACATAATCGCCTATGTCGCGGCCATTGCGAATCACGTCGAATGCCAGCTTGCCCGAGCGCGGAACGCTGGCAGAGGGGGCGGCCAAGGCCGGGCCGAAAGCGGTCAGGGTCAGGGCCAGTGCGGCCAGAAAGGTGCGTGTCATTGGTGTCCTCATCTCAGATCATGCCCATGCCGATGAACAGGTTGCGGTTGGCGTCGGCGATGGCGCGGCGGCCATGCATGACGCGGGTGTTGTCCAGGATAGCGATGTCGCCGTCCTGCCAGTTGATCTCGTGCGTGACGTCCTCGGCCAGGGCGCGGATCCCCTCGACCTCGGCCGGAGTCACGTCGCTGCCGTCGGCCATGGCGTAGCGTGGCGGCTGATAGTTATGCGACGGGCCGAGGACCGCGTTGGCAAAGCCGAGCGCATCACCCCCGAGGGCCGAGCCGCGCACCGGATCGACCGTCAGCCGATAGGTCAGCGAACCGTCGTCATGAAGGCTAAAATCCTGACCCGGCACGGCGGCCTTGAACTGCAGCACGTGTTCCATCGTCACCTGGGAAGGGTCTGACAGGGCGGGATGTTCGTTCACGAGATAGCGTTTCCACAACGTCTCGGGCAAAACGCGTTCGACCGTCATGGGCTGGGACCAGCGGGCCTTTTGCCTGTCATCGAACCGATCCCAGACGGCGCGACCGTCGCAGATCGTCGTCTGCGATCCCTCGAAGGCGGCGGTCTGCGCGAAGAAAGTCACGATGTCGGGACAGCGCGGCGTGTTGCCGTTCTCGATATGCAGGCCGATCGGCCCCATTCCCGCATCGACCATCTGTGTGGTCGCGGTGGTGTGGTTGCGGGCCGGATCGAAGGTCACGCGCCGGCAAAGTGTCGTCACAAGCGCCGAGAAATCCTCCATGTCGGGGTCGAAACCGCGCAGCAGGGTCCAGCCGTCGCGGGCCAGGTCTTCGCGCATGGTGGCCAGCAGACCGGGATCGGTCAGCCCTGCCGAATGGTCGCGGTGGCGCAGGATGTTGTAGGTCATAAGGTCCTCATCTTTGGGAAATTTCGGGTTGCGCGGCGGCGGCCACCGCCGGGTCGCGCGCCATCCTGATCAGCGCGCGGTCGATCAGCGCGGGGCGCAGGCGTTGCAGCGCGATGTACAGGCGTTCGCGCGTGGCGGGCAGCTGTTGGGGACGGCGCGCGGCGATGGCGCGCCAGGCGCGGGCGGCGACAGCGTCCGGAGAATCCAGCGCCATGGCCATTGGTCCGACCAGCGACTGGAACCCCTGCGCCGCATCGGTTCGCGTACCGCGCGGGGCCAGGTGGGTGACGGCGATGCCGCGTGGGGCCAGTTCGCGCCGCAGCGCATCAGCCATCCCGCGCAGCGCGAACTTCGATGCCGAATAGGCCACGAAATAGGGGAAAGCGATCTCGCCGAAGACCGAACCGACCATGACGACCTGGCCCTTGCTAGAGGTCAGCGGGGCCAGCAAGTCGCGCGTCAGCGCGAGGGGCGCGGCCACGTTCAGGGCCAACAGCGCTGCGACATCGGCATCGCGAAGCCCCTCCAGCGCGCCTGAAGGAACGGTGCCGGCATTGTGGATCAGGATGTCCAGCCCGGTATCGCGTGCCGCGTCAACAATGGCGGCGCGACCTTCCGGCATTGTCACGTCGGCGGTCACGACAAGGGCATCGCGCAGCGTCTCTGCGACCCGGGCCAAGGGTTCGTGCCGACGGCCGACCAAGATGACCCTATATCCGTGACGGTCAGCCTCGACGGCCAGAGAGCGACCGATACCCGTTCCTGCGCCGGTGATCAGGACGATGCGGCGCGTCATGCCGCCACCCCCAGGGTGAGCGGGATCTGCACGTCGGGGCGGGTCGCGATCAGGCGGGCGACCTGCCGGTCGGCGGTGCCCGAGGGCCGGATCAGACCCGGCTCGCGCGGATCCGCGATGACCAGCGCATCGGGACGGGCATAGGCGGGCAGCCGTGCCAGCCTTGCGACCAGTGCTTCCATGTCCGGCGCGGCGATCGCGGCCAGGACCAGGACCAGCCGGTCCTCGGGCATCAGAACCAGCGCCGCCGCAGGCAGCGCGGGATCGGCCAGAGCCTCGGCCTCTACCCATTCGGGCGAGATGTTGCGTCCCGAGGCCCGCAGGATCATCGCGTCCCGCCGGCCCAGCACGGTCAGGCGACCTTCCTCGATCCGGCCCAGATCCCCTGTGCGCCAGGGCCCCGAATGCGGTGAACGGTGCAGGTAGCCCGCCATCACGGTAGGGCCGTCGACGACGATCTCTTCGTCCTCGATGCGCAGGGACGTGCCCTCAAGCGGCACCATTGCCGATCCTTCGGGCGCATCCAACGGCGTCAGGGCCACGACCGAGCATGCTTCTGACAGGCCATAACCCTCGGATACGGGCAGACCCAGCGACCTCGCCTCGGCGATCAGTTCGGGCGAGATGGGGGCGCCGCCCACCGCAACATAACGCAGGCTGTTGGGCCGGGATGCGCCTGCACGCAGCGCCGCGACCCACATCGTCAGCTGCCGCGGAGCCAAGAGTGTGACGGTGGGGTGGACCTGATGCGCGATCTGCGCGAGCGCGCGTCCGTCGCCAGTGAAAAGCGCCGACGCGGCGGGCGGGCAGATCACCGTCGACGCTCCCGCCATGACCGGCAGAAAGATGCCGCAGATCTGTTCCAGAAGCTGCGCCTGCGGCAGGGCCGACAGGTAGCGGTCAGCGGGCCCCGCCGCCAGCACGCGTGACAGCCCCGTCACGGATGCTGTCAGCTGGCGGTCGCCCAGCAAGACCCCCTTGGGCTGCCCCGTCGTTCCCGAGGTATAGATCACCCGCTCGGCCCCGCCCGCATAGGTCGGGGACAGGGGTTTCCCGGCCTGTGGCAGGTGGTCGATCAGCGTTGCCCCGGAATCCTGCAGCAGATGCGCGACCTGCCCGGTCGAAAAGAAGCCCGGCACGGGCACCACGCGGCAGCCGGCCAGCGTCGCTGCCAGGTCGCCGATGACATAGTCAAGTCCGGCCAGCCGCAGTCCCACGATGCGGGAACCGGCTGCGAAACCGGCGGCGGCGCACGCTACGGCCTGGGCCAGCGTCGACCAGGTCAGGCCGCGCTGACCATCGGCGAAGGCCATATTCTGTGGGCGTTCCACGGCATTGCGGGCAAGTGCATCGAACACGGGTGTCATTCGGGATGAACCTCTTTCTGGCGTGAAATCCTGCGCGGCGTGAACCGCAATGGTTCGGCGCGTTCCTGTAGCGCGCAAACCCAGGGGTCGGTGTCGTAATAGCGGCCCCATCGGGATGCCTCGGCCAACCTGTCGGGTCGTGCCGGCGCCAGGGCGAGGATCGGCACCCCCGTGCGACGCAGCATGCGCAGCAGCGGAGCGGTGGCGGTGAAAAGCCCCCAGCTCGCGCCCCGGCTACGCCCTTCGGCGGTGATCGCCTCGATCAGCGGCATGGTGGCGGCGGGCGTCGGGCAGGCCATGGACACGACCTCGATCACATCGCCCGGCGTGACGGGGCCGCCCGAGAGGCGGGTCAACTCGTCCGCGACGGGATGGTCAAGATAAGCTTGGCTGAAAAAGCCCTGCGCGGCGTCACGCAGCCCCACCGCGCCCAGGATGTTTCCCTTGGCGCCGCGCGCCACCACCAGCGGCACGGCGGGCAGGGTAATCCGTGCCCCGTGGGCGGCCATGAAATGCGTCTCGATCATCACGGCGGCGGCGTGCCAACCGGGTTCGCGCCAGTTCAGGATATCAACCTGCATGGTTGCCGCCTGTCGCGTTGATTGATGGACAAGTCGTCATGGGTATCACCTGCTATCTGCTCTTTGGGCCAGAAATCCCGCCAAGCTTTCGGCAAGCTTACAATCGTCGGTCTGGGTCTCACGTTCATGTGAGGTGCAATTTGCGTTGATCCGTCGTCCGACCTGCTTCATCAGTTGGCCAGCGTGGCGGGAGAGTGTGATGCGCGTGCTTATGGTAGAGGACGAGGCTGACATCGCCGACGCGCTTGGGCGATTTCTTCGGGCAGAGGGTCACGCAGTCGATCACGCCCCGGATCTTGCCGCCGCCGAGGCCGCGTTGGATGTCGCCGAATTTGATGCGGTCCTTCTGGACCTTGCCTTGCCCGATGGGTCGGGACTGACGCTGCTGCGGGAACAGCGGCGGCGCGGAAACCGCGTTCCCGTCGTCATAGCGACCGCCCGCGACCAGATATCGGAACGGATCGCGGGGCTCGATGCCGGGGGCGACGATTACGTCGTGAAGCCCTATGATCTGGGCGAGGTCGCGGCCCGTCTGCGGGCGCATGGCCGCCGCGCCTCGGGCGATCCGGCTCCGGAAAGCCGGCTGGGACCACTGCGCATCGACCGCGCCGGGGCGCGGCTTTTTCGCGATGATGCCGAAATCCGCCTGACATCGCGCGAATGGGCGCTGTTCGACGCGCTTCTGTCCGCACGAGGCAGGGTTTTGTCAAAGCAGGTGCTTGAGGAACGTCTATATGCCTTCGACGATGCGGTCGAGGGGAATGCCGTCGAGGTCTACGTCTCGCGCCTGCGTGCGAAGCTGGGCGCAAGCGTGATCGAGACACGGCGCGGGCTTGGATACCTGATACCGTGACGCGGCCATGGTCCTTGCGTCAGCGGCTGGTTCGGCGCGTGGTGCTGGGCGCCTGCCTAGCATGGCTTGCCGGCGTCGGACTGGCAGCGTTGGTCGTCGCCCACGAGATGTCCGAACTGATGGACGACACATTGGGCAACTCGGCAAGAATGTCGTTGTCGCTTTACAAGGGCGCCGGGCAGCTGGGTGCGCTGGTGCAGGGGGATGGCGCGATACGCATCATCGATGGTGGTGCGATAGTCACCGACGCGCCCTGGACGCCGGTGGCACAGGATGGTGGTCAGGATCTGCCGGGTTGGCGCGTTTTCCGGCTGTCGGATCCCGATGACGACATTGTGGTCGAGGTCGGTCAAAGCAGCGAATGGCGTCAGGACGAACTTGCCGAAAGTCTTGGCTGGCTTGTTGCGCTGATGCTGCCGGTTCTGCTGGCGACCCTGATCGCGGCGCGGGGCGCCGTCGCCTCGGCGCTGCGTCCAGCCACAAGACTGGCGATGATGCTGCGCGGACGGTCTGCGCGCGACCTGTCGCCGGTCAATGCGCCTGATCTGCCTGCCGAGCTGGCGCCGATCCCGCACGCTTTGAACGGCTATCTGGACGACATTCGCGCCCGCATCGAAGCCGAACGTCAGTTCGCCACCAACGCCGCGCACGAGTTGCGCACCCCTATCGCGGCGGCCTCCGGGCAGGCGCAGTTGATCGCTGCGGGACTTGCCGACCCGGCGGCCGCCGGACGCCTGGCCGCAGCGCTTGGGCGGATGGGCCATCTGGTGGACCGTTTGCTGCAATTGTCACGGGCAGAGGCGGGCTCGATGGGGGCGGGACCTTGCGACCTGGTGCGTGTGGCGCGCATGGTGATCGCAGAGAGCGACCTGCCGGTTCACTTCGACGATGCCGAGCTCGCCGAAGCGATCGTTGCCGTCGATCCCGATGCCTTGGCGTTGATTCTGCGCAACCTGTTGCGGAACGCCGCAGATCACGGCGTCGGGGATCTGCGCATGGTGCTGTCGATGGGGCCGGTTGTCACCGTGTCGAATGCCGTCCGTCCGTGCGCCGTCTTTCGGCATGCCACGTTCGACAAGTCCGCCAGTTCCTCCGGGGCGGGCCTGGGACTGGCAATCGTGGCCCGCGTCGCCGAAACGCAAGGTATCGGGATCGAATACGTCATGGAACCGCACCGGGCACTGGTCCGTGTCAGCTTTGCGGATCGGTCCGGCAGCCGCCGGGACTGAACTGCTAGCGCGGAGTGCTTGGCCCCCGCCCGCCAAAGCGACAGGGACACGGCTTCGGACCTCTCAGTGGCGGCACTTTCAAGACCAAGGACGCTTGAATCCGGTCAGCATCGAAAGAACAAGGTTCTCGCGGTGGCGAAGGCTTTCGACGATCACGCCGGAAACATGCAGGGCCACGAGGATCAGGATCGACGTTGCCAGAATCTCATGGACCTCCTCCATGGCGTCTGAACCCCAGAACATGTCGGTGGTCTGTAACCATCCGGTGACGGCGGTGCCTGTCACGGTCAGCAGCAGGGCAACGATCATCGCGCCACCGGCGGGGTTGTGGCCCAGATAGCGCTGCTCGCGCCCCTGTCGCAGGTCGCCCAGGTAATGCAGGACGGCACGCGGACCGCGCACGAAATCGACGAAGCGCGCATGGCGGGGGCCGATAAGGCCCCACACCAGCCGGGCCGCAATCAAGGCTGCAATGGCGTATCCCATGCGTTCATGCAGCGCCTTGGGACCGTCCGAGGTCAGCCAGGTTCCGGCGATCAGACCGACCAGGCTCCAGTGAAACAACCGGACGAACACATCCCAGACCTTGATCCTTTCAGTCATCTGAACCGACGGCCTCAAAGGTGGCCGGATCGAAAAAGATCTCGACGCGTTTGCCGGCCTCGTCATGGCCATAGACCTCGTAGCAGCCATCCTCGGTCTTGACGTTGTTGATGGTCCAGCCCTTGGCTGCCAGCGCAACCTTCAGATCTTCGACCGGGCGCCAGTCGGACTGCGGCACGTTGCAGCGTTCACTTGCAAGTGCGGGCACGGCCAGGGTCGTCATCAGGACAAGGGCGGGGATTAGAATAAATCGCATGGGTGTCTCCATCATCTGCGTTTCGATGAACGGTGCATGCATGTCGAAGCTTTCAGAAACCTTGCAGGCGCAGAGCGGCGATTCCACCAGCAATGCTTGACGGAGGTAAATGTTCGCCAGGCCTTGGGTTGTTCAGGCGCGAATACTTCAGGTGATGCGCGGGCCGTGCTCTTGGTCGCGGCCTTTGCGATGCAGCGCCAAATGCGAAAGAAACGGCATGAACGGTTGCCTGTCCGGTCGCAGCGCAACAGCAGGCGGCCCCCCGGCACCGGCGCGCGCGTCGAGGTCATCGGGATGCAGATGTATTACGACGTGGCGGTCTTCATGGATGCCGTGGACCTGCAAGACGCGGATGTGTTCGGATATTCCATGGCCGGGTTGCAGTTGGCCATCCGCCATCCCGAAAGATCGACACGTTGATCGCCGCCTCAGTCGCCGAAGATGCCGAGGGCTGACAGCCGGGCTTTCGCGAGTTCATCCCGCATATGACGGTCAAAATGTTCACCGCGATGCAGGGGCCTCGCAAACCGAGGTTTCAGGTCATGGCCGCAACCCCATTGTCTGGAATGAGAACGTCGCGCGCAGCTTCGTTCGTCGCGTTCCTGACATGCGCAATGGCTCGCACGGAAATGCAGCATCGGCGCCTTCGACGGCTGCCGGTCGAGCTCAGCTTGTCAGCCGAGCAAGTACCGTCTCGACGTCGTCGAGAAAGCTAACCCATTCTCGCTGCTCGTCGATCCCGTTCATGTGCATGAGAAACAACCCCTCCACCGCGAGGAAGGCGACCCGCGCAGCCTGTGCGTCAGCCGAAGTGCCTCCGAGCCGGTGGAAGATACCGCGATACCAATCACGTGTCTCCTGTCGGTTCTCGGGGTCTTCCAGATAGCTGACGAGAAGCCCTGCCATCTTGGCATCCATGGCCTGCTGCGATGCCCGGGTCGCAGCGATGTAGTGCCGGACGAAGGTCACCGGGTCGGTATCAGGCTCGACCTCCAGCAATGCGTCGAACTGCGTTGTCCATCGTTCGACAAGCGCGCGGACGAGGTCGTCCTTGCTGGCGAAGGAATACTGCACGCCGCCTTTCGACACGCCTGCCGCCTGCGCCAGCGCGCCGATGGTCAGCGCCCCGGCACCGCCCGAGCGAACGAGGCCTTCGGCGACGTCAAGCAAGCCTTCGCGGGTGATTGTCGATTTTCTGCCCATGGGCCTTCTCTTCGGTCGGGAAAGGATTGCATTAAATACGATCGTATTTATATAGCTGAACGCAACGTATAGTTCAGGTGAGAAATGATCCCGCGTCAACCCGATCCCAAACGCTGGCTTGTCCTGCTGGCGGTGATGCTGGCCTTCCTGCCGGTCGTCCTGGACATGACGATCCTGCACGTCGCGGTGCCCTCGCTGACGCAGGCGCTGGGGGCGGACAACGCACAGGTTCTGTGGATCATCGACATCTATCCGCTGCTGATGGCGGGGCTTCTGGTGCCGATGGGCACGCTTGCCGATCGCACGGGCACGCGGCGCGTCCTGCTGTCGGGGCTTGCGGTATTCGGTGTGGCATCGTGTCTGGCGGCCTTTGCATCGACCCCTGTTCTACTCATTGCCGCGCGCATGCTGCTTGCGCTCGGTGGGGCTATGATCATGCCCTGTGTGCTGGGCGTCATCCGACGCACCTTTGAGGATCCGGCCGAGCGCGGCCTGGCGCTCGGGCTCTGGGGCACGGTGGGGGCCGCCGGCGCCGCGGTCGGGCCTTTGATCGGCGGGGCGCTGCTTGGGCATTTCTGGTGGGGTTCGGTCTTTTTGATCAACGTTCCGGTGATGCTGGTCGTTCTGCCTGCCTGTTGGCTGTTGCTGCCGCGGCGCGAGGTTCTGACACCCGGTCATTGGCCAATCGGCCAGGCGGTGCTGCTGATCCTTGGCATGATCGCCACCGTCTACGCGATCAAGGCGGGGTTCGGGGCCAAACAACCGTTGGCGCTGGTGCTGCCGATCCTCGCGGTTGGCGTGACGCTGCTCTGGATCTTCGCCCGGCTGCAACTCCGCAGCACGCAGCCGATGCTCGACCTGTCGCTGTTTTCGCGCCCTGCCATCGTGGCAGGGATCGTCATGGCAGTGGTAGCCAGTGGATCGCTTGCAGGTGTCGAACTGACGCTTGCACAGGAACTGCAATATGTTCTGGACAAGACGCCGTTGCAGGCCGGCATCTTCCTGGTCCCGATCATGGCCGCCGCAGCGCTTGGCGGCCCGGTCGCGGGCAGCCTGTCGTCGCGCCTGGGGCTGCGACCGGTGGCCTGCTTGTCGCTGGCGATCTCGGCGGGCGCGCTAGCGAGGCTTGCCGTCTCGGATCTTCAGAACGCTGGGCTGATCGTGCCGGCGCTTCTGGCGGTCCTTGGTCTTGCGCTGAGCATCGGACTCACCGCCTCTTCCATCGCGATCATGGGCGCGGCAGAAGCGCAGGAAGCCGGCGCCGCCGGCTCGCTCGAGGCGACGGGGTACGAGCTGGGTACCGGCCTCGGGATCACCTTTTTCGGCGTGTCCATCTCGGTGCTGTTCGGACGTCAACTGATCCTGCCCGACGGTATCCCCGCGTCGCTGGCCGAGCAAGCGGCGCAGTCCATCGGAGACGTCTACATCGTCGCGCAGGGGCTTGGTGACGACGAGGGTGCGGCATTGATCTCTGCTGGCAAGGCGGCGTTCTCGACGACGCATTCGGCGCTTCTGACGGCGGCGGCGCTGCTCTTGGGCCTGTTGGCGGTTCTGGTGTTCTTCCTGCTTGGTGAAAGACGCCGGGACGCGGCCACCCAGCACTAAGTCAGGCCGGTCACGCGCCAGCCAGAAGCCCTGCATAGACGCCACCCTGCGCCTGAAGCGCGACATGAGTGCCAGTCTCGACCACCCTTCCGCGTTGCATGACCACGATGAGGTCTGCATCGCGGATGGTCGAGAGGCGATGCGCGATGGTGATCGTCGTGCGGCCTTTCGACATCGCTTCCAAAGCCTCGGACATCGCCCGCTCGGTGCGCGTGTCAAGCGCACTTGTCGCCTCGTCGAGGAGCAGGATCGGCGGGTCGCGCAGGAGCGTTCGGGCCAGAGCAAGGCGTTGCTTCTCTCCCCCTGAGAAGCGGAAACCGCCTTCGCCGATGAGCGTCCCGTAGCCATCGGGAAGCGCTGTGATGTGGTCGTGGATCTGCGCCACCTTGGCAGCCGAGATCAATTCTGCCTCCGTGGCCTCGGGCCGGGCAAAGCGCAGGTTATCGGCCACAGACGCGTGCAGCAGGTAAGGTTCCTGCGAGGCCACCCCGAGCATCTGCGAGAGCGTGTCGAAGCTGAGGTCGCGCAGGTCCGTCCCGTCGAAGCGGATCGCGCCGCTGTCGACGTCGTAGAGCCGCGCCAGCAGATAACCTAGCGTGGTCTTGCCCGAACCGGTGGGGCCAACGATGGCGACATGGGACCCGGGCGGGATTGACAGGCTCACGCCATCTACCGTCGGGTCGCGCCCTTCGTCATAGGCGAACCGGACGTCGTTGAGCTGCACCTCGCCGCGCATCTCGGACCGTGGGATGGTGACAGGATCCGCGCATTCGGTGATCTCGGCCGGTTTGTCGAGATACTCGAAGACGCGGGCGAACAGCGCACGGGTCTTGCGCGTCTCGCGACCGATTTCAAGCAGTTGCTCGAAGGGCCACAGAAGCTGCTCCTGAAGCGCGATCATGGCGACGAGCGTGCCGATGCTGGCTGGATTGCCGGTTTGCATCAGCAGCCCACCAGCCAGCAACGTCAAAGCGGGCAGCGTCGCCAGCGCGAAGCCGATCAGCGACCATTGCCATTCGCCCGCCGTGTGTGCGCCGGACTCGAGCCGGGCCAGATCCCGCGAGATGCCGGCAAAGCGCTGAGTCAGCAACGGGCCGCGCCCCATGGTGCGGGAGAGGATGATGCCGGGGGCCGAGAGCGTCTGTTCGACCGCGGCAGACATGTCGGCGGCGCGTTCCTGCTGCTGATAGGTCAGCCTCTCACGCAGGCGGGCGACCCGGGTGCTGATCAGCACGGTCACCGGCACGATGACAAGGACAAAGAGCGACAGCCGCCAGTCCAGGATCACGATCGCCACCGCCGTCATCACCACCGCGCTGAGCGAGCGGCCAAGCTCGTTCGCGGTCTCGGTCATCAGGGATTGCAGTCCGGCAATGTCGCTGGCGATCCGAGACTGCACTTCGCCGGTGCGCGTGCCGGTGAAGAAGCGCAGCGACAGCGTCTGCAGATGGGCATAGAGACGGACCCGAAGATCATGCAGAATGGCCTGCCCGATGCGGGTGCTCAGGACGACTTGCAGCGCGCCGATCCCCGCCGACACCAACGCCGCCACGATCATGCCCCCTGCGAGACACACCAGCAGCGATAGATCCTGCTGCGGCAGGGCCGTGTCGATGATCGCGCGCAGCAGGAACGGCCCGGCCAGCCCGATGGCCGATGCAAGCACCATCAGCGCCGTGACCCCCGCGATCCGCGCCCGGTGGGGGGCAAAAAGCTGCAGGACACGGCGCATCGACACATGCCGCACGGCAAGGTCACCGTAAGCGTCAGGATCGTCCATCATCTGTCATGCCTTTGGGAAGTGGCTGCTTCGGCAAGCGGATTTCCACGGTCAGGCCCGTGGGCTCGTGCGGCAGGACCCGAGCCTCGCCGCCATGGGCGCGGGCAATGGCGCGCACGATGGAAAGGCCGAGGCCCGAGCCGCCATGATTGCGCCCGCGGGAGGCGTCCGCCCGCCAGAAGCGGTCGAAGGCGCGGGCCCGCTCTTCCTCTGCCAGTCCCGGGCCGGTATCAGCGCAGCGGAACAGGACCTGGTCGCCCTGAACCATGGTCTCGATGTGAACCCCGGCATGCGGAGCGTAGCGGCGGCAGTTTTCCAGCACCGCGACGAAGGCTTGCCGCAGCCGCATCCGGTCCGCGAAGATGAGCGCCGGGGCCAGAGCGTGGGTCACGGTGATGCCGGAGGCGGCCAGTTCCGCCTCAAGCCCGCTAAGGGCCGCCTCGACCTCCTCGGCAAGGTCAAGGCGCGCACCCGACAGCTCCAGCCGGCCGGCATTGCCGAGGGCGAGCGTACGCAGCTCCTCCACGATGGCCGACAGATGGTCGACATGCGCGATGAGCCGGTCGAAGGTTTCAGGCGTCGGATCGAAAACACCATCGGACAGACCCTGCAGCCTTCCGCGCAGGATGGTCAGCGGCGTGCGAAGTTCGTGCGCGATGGCCGAATTGGAATAGGCAAGCTCTGCCTCCGCGCGTTCCAGGCGTTCGGCCATGGCATTGAAATCCGCCTGCAGATCGACTGCTTCCTGGAAGCTGCCATAAGGACCCTCGGCCCGGGCGGAGAAGTTGCCCTCGGCGATCCGGCGCGCGGCGCCTCCGACCGATTTCAACGGTTCGACGATCCGCCGTGCCAGCCGCCAGCCGATCCACGATGCCGTCAACAGGCCGAAGGCCAACAAGATCAGCACCATGACGCTGTCCGCCGTGCGCCAGCCCGTGCCGTCCAGCGTTTCGGTCGGGTAGATCCAGTCGTAGATGAACAGGAAATAGGCCATCAGGCCAAGCGAGACGATCAGCGCCGCGATCAGCGTCAGCCCGACGATGGTGCGCGAGATGCGTGCGTTCAGGTTAGCGGGCATTTGGCTCATCCAGACGGTAGCCGAACCCGCGCACGCCCGTCAGCATGTCGCCCGCACCCGCCGACGCGAGCTTGCGGCGCAGATTGCTGACATGGCTGTCGACCGTCCGGTCGAGCGCTGCACCCTCGGGAAGGCAGGCATCCACGAGGTCGGCCCGGCTGAAGGCCCGTCCCGGAGAGCCCGCCATGTGCGACAGGATGCGGAACTCCGTCGGCGTCAGGTCGAGCGAGGCCGGCGCGCCCTCGACATCCAACATCGCGCGATGAGCCTGAGGATCGATCGTCAGCGGACCGACGCGCAGCAGCGCATCCGGCGCCCGCCCCATCGTCCGGCGCAGCACGGCGCGGGCGCGTGCCACCACTTCACGCGGATTGAAGGGTTTGACCACGTAATCGTCGGCCCCGATCCGCAGCGCCTGCAGCTTGTCCAGATCCTCGGCCAATGCGGTGACCATGATCACCGGCGTCTCTCCACGTCGGCGGATCGCGGCCAGCACCTCGAAGCCGTCCTGCCTGGGCAGCTTGATGTCGAGCACCACCAGATCTGGTCGCAGGCTCTGGTGATGCATCAGACCCGTGGTTCCGTCGCGGGCCGAGATCACGCGAAAACCCTCGCGGGCAAAGTAGCTTTCAAGAATTTCTGCAATCTCGGGCTCGTCCTCGACGATCAGGATCAGGGCTTCGGTCATGCGGGAACCTCTTTCAACGCGGGTTGGGCCTTCAGGCGAGTCGGGCGGCTGACGGCGACATAAAGCAAAGGGACGAAGAATACGCCCAACACCGTGGCCGAAACCATGCCCCCGAAGACGCCTGTACCGATCGCGTTCTGGATTTCGGACGCGGCCCCCTTGGCCAGCAGAAGCGGGAGGACTCCGAGGATGAAAGCAAGCGAAGTCATGACGATCGGACGCAGGCGCAGACGCGCGGCCTGCAAGATCGCGCGGTTGAGCCCCATGCCGCCCTCACGCAGGTGACGGGCATATTCGATCATGAGGATCGCGTTCTTGGCCGACAACCCGATAATAGTGATAAGCCCCACCTTGAAGAACACGTCATTATCCGCACCGCGCAGCAGCACCGCCGTCACGGCACCGAGGACACCGAGAGGCACCACCAGCATCACCGCGAAGGGCATCGACCAGCTTTCGTAGAGCGCCGCGAGCACCAGGAACACGATCAGCATCGAGGCGGCGAATAGCATGGGTGCCTGGCTGGCCGATTGCCTTTCCTGCAGCGACTGCCCGGTCCATTCCACGGCGAAACCCTGCGGCAGCGCCTTGGCCAGCCGCTCCATCTCGGCCATGGCGGCGCCGCTGGACACGCCGCTTGCCGCCTCGCCCGAGATGCGCGCCGCCGGGTAACCGTTATAACGGTCGAGCTGCGAGGGTGTGTCTTGCCAGACCGGGGTCACCACTTCGGACAGCGGGACCATGCCGCCCTCGGCATTGCGCACCTCGAGCCGCAGCACGTCCTCGGCATGCATCCGGGCCTCGGCTTCGGCCTGCACGATGACCTGCCGCATCTGTCCCTGGTAGGGAAAGTCGTTCACATAGGTCGAGCCGATGGCGGTGCCGATCGTGTCAGTGATCGCATCGAAGCCGAGCCCGAGCGCCTGCGCCTTTTCCCGGTCGATCTTTAGCGCGATTGCCATGCCGTTCGGCAGGCCCTCGCTCATGACGCCCGAAAGCAGCGGGCTGTCGGCAGCAAGAGCAACGAGCCTGTCCTCGGCCGCCTTCAAGGCCACGGGACCGGCATTGGCATGGTCTTCCAGCCGCAGGGAGAAGCCCGAGGTCGTGCCGAGCGACTCGATAGCGGGTGGTTTCATGATCATGGCCATACCCTCAGGTATGTCAGCCATCGCGGCTTCGGCGGCGGCAATTTCCTCGTCCACGCTGGTCGTGCGCTTATCCCAGTCCTTCAGGCTGGTGAAGGCCTGCGCGGCGTTCGGTCCCGAGCCGGAGAAGCCGAAGCCGAGGATCACTGTGTTCTCGGCGATGTCGGGACGGGTCGCGGTATGCGCCTCGTAGGCGGCGATAACATCGCGCGTGCGTTCGGCCGTGGCGCCCGAGGGAAGCTCGAACATTGCCATGAAGCTGCCCTGATCCTCTTCGGGAACGAAGGAGGTGGGGAGTCGGGTATAGGCGACACCCAGCACCGCGACCAGCGCAAGATAAAGCACGACCATCCGCCCACCGCGGCGCAGGGTCCAGCCGACCCAACCGGTATATCTCCGTGTCAGCGCGTCGAACCCGCGGTTGAACCAGCCGAAGATCCCGCGGGCCGCGCCATGGTCCGTCACCGGGCGCAGGAGCGTCGCGCAGAGTGCGGGTGTTAGCGTCAGCGCAAGCACCGAGGACAGCAGGATCGACACCGCCATGGACAGCGTGAACTGTTTGTAGATCGCCCCGACAGACCCGCTCGCCAGCCCCATCGGGATGAAGACGGCGACGAGGACGAGCGTCGTGCCGACGATCGCTCCGGTGATTTCGCGCATCGCCTGTTGCGTCGCGGCTTTCGCAGACAGGCCCTGACGTGCCATGATCCGCTCGACGGCCTCGACCACGACGATGGCGTCGTCGACGATGATGCCGATGGCCAGCACCATGCCGAACATGGTCAGCACGTTGATCGAAAAGCCCGCCGCCCACATCACCGCAAAAGTGCCAAGGAGAGCGATCGGTGCCACGATGGTCGGGATCAGCGTGTAGCGCAGCTTCTGCAGAAAGAGCAGCATCACCAGGAACACCAGCACCATGGCCTCGATCAGGGTATGGACCACCTTCGAGATCGACACCTTCACGAAGGGTGCGGTATTGTAGGACACCGATACCTCCATGTCGTCCGGCATGGCAAGGCGCAGCTCCTCCAGCCGTTTTTCGATGGCGGCAGAGGTGCGGACGGCGTTGGCGCCCGGCGTCATCTGGACGGCCGCTGCGGCCGCCGCCTTGCCGTTGCTGCTCACGCTGAAGGCGGTGGTCTGCGCCCCCATTTTCACCCTTGCGACATCGCCCAGGACAAGGCGCGCGCCGTCGGCGGTGGCGCGCAGGGGGATCGCGGCGAAGGCTTCGGGCGATGTAAGCTGCCCTTCAATGACCAGCGGAGTGGAGACCTTGATGCCCGGCACGGTCGGACCGTCGCCCACCCGGCCCGGAGCGGCCTGCGCATTCTCGCGCGAGATGGCCGCCGTCACGTCGCTCATGCCGAGCCCGTAGGCCGCAAGCTTCGCCGGATCGACCCAGATCCGCAGCGCACGGTCGGACCCGAAGGACTGCACCCGACCGACACCGGGCACGCGCTTGAGTTCTTCGCCAAGCGTCCGGTTCAGGTATTCGCCAAGGCTCAGCTCATCCGTGGCTCCGGTCTTCGACCTGAGCGTGATCACCATGAGAAAGCCCGATTCCGCCGCCTCCACGCTGACGCCGGCGCGGCGCACGGGTTCGGGAAGCAGGGCTTCGGCGTTCTTCAGCCGGTTCTGCACCTCGATCTGCGCCATCTCGGCATTGGTTCCGGGTTTGAACGTGACCGAGATGTTCGCGCCGCCCGTCGCATCCACGCTCGATTCGTAATAGAGTACATTCTTGACGCTGGAGAGCTCCTTCTCGATGGGCCGGACCACGCTGTTGGAGACGGTCGCGGCGTCAGCCCCTGAATAGCTTGTGAAGATGCTGACACTGGGCGGCGCGATGTCGGGAAAACGCGCGACAGGTAGCTGTGGGATCGCGACGATCCCGGCCAGCGCGATGAAGATCGCGATGACCCAGGCAAAGACCGGGCGCTGGATGAAGAACTGGGCCATTTTATCCGCTTTTCAGGACTGTGTTTCTGGTTTGGGGCTATCTTCCGGGTGCGCTTCGACCGGCATCATCACACCGTCCGGCACGCGGTCCTGGCCACGCACCGCCACGACCTCCCCTGGCTTCAGCCCGGTGGTGACGATGACGCGCGTGGCGACCCGTTCGCCCAGACGGACATCGCGGCGCATGGCGTCACCATCGGTCGAAACGACGACAAGCTGCGCGCCGCCGTCGCCGGTGCGCAGCACGGCCTCCTCCGGGACCAGAAGGGCCCCTTCGACGACCCCGCGCGGCAGGCGCGCACGCACGAACATGCCCGGCAGCAAGGCAAGGTCCGGATTCGCCGCCTCGATACGAACGCCGACATAGCCCGTGCCCTGATCGACGATGACGTCGGAGGATTTCAGCGTGCCGGTCACCGGCCATGCGGCGCCCTGGTGCTTGTAGATCGTGGCCGTGCCCAGCCCTTCCTCGGCGGCCATCAGCACCGCATCGAGATCGGTTTCCGGCAGGCGCAGGTCAATATTGACGGTCTCGAGATCCTGCACGACGGCAAGAGCCGTGTCGCCGCCAACCGTGACTAGGTCGCCGATTTCGGCCAGCCCCGCCGCGACGTAGCCGCCGATCGGCGCATGCAGGGTCGCAAAGTTGAGATCGAGACGCCTGCGCTCCACCACGGCGCGCACTTCGGCAACGCCGGATTTCGCCAGTCGCATGTCGTTGTGGACAGTGTCGTTGCTCTGCTGGCTGACGGCATTCCGCGTGAGCAGGGAATCCGAACGTTCGACGGCTGCCCGGGCATGGGCTTCGGCGATCTCTGCCCGAGCCAGCGCAGCCTCGGCTACGTCAAGGTCGGCTTGCAGCTGCGCCGGGTCGATGCGGAACAGGACGTCCCCCGCCGAGATCCGGGCGCCCTCCTCGACGTGCCTTTCCAGGATCAGTCCACCGACCTGCGGGCGGATTTCGACTCGTCGATGGGCTGAAACGCGGCCAGCATACTCGGACTCGAGCACGATCCGCTCTGGCTGGATCTTGCGCACGGTCAATCGGACCGCTGGTTCCATTGCCTGCTCTTCCGCCGACGCAACATAGAGGCGGTTCTCGAATTGGCCGATGGCCAACGTCCCGGCCATCAGGCCGATGCAGGAGAGGGTCAAGATCTTGCGACGTATCATGGTGCGTCCAGTTGTTTTCACACCGCTGGCAAATGGCATCGAGCCATGGAAGTACCGCCGAGATTTCGTGGAGATTACGTGGATGTAGGATGTTACGCGGTGCGGGAAGGAGCTTCGCCAGTTTCCGGAGGTTATGGGCGGTGGCAGCGAGAAGGAATCCGTTGTTCGCGGTCCCGTAGGTGGTGTCCGCGATCAGGCGTTCGGGATGCAGATCGAACCTGGTCTTCACCCGATCCTGCATGGTCTTGGGCGATGCGACCTCGTTCGCCGAGGGAATCGACTTCGGCGTCGCAGTTGCGGTGTTTCGGGCGGGTCATCAGTTCAGGCTCGGCAGTGGACTAGTCAGAGGGGGACGCGAGCTGCGCGCGGGTAAGCGCCTTCCGGCCCTGATCCACGACCTCTGCCTCGCTGCCGGATGCGTCGATCACGGTCCAGCTGATTTCGCCCGCGCCTCGCGCGATCTGCCGGTCCAGAACCGTCACATCTGCATCCGACGCGTCGCCCCGCCTGTTCAGGATGCGCGAGGCCAGCAGATCGTGCGTCGCAGATAGCCAAATTCCGCTGAAGGGCACGTTGGCCCTTCGCGCTACGTCCTCTGCAGCGGCGCGCATCATGACGTCTGCGAAGGTCGCATCGAGTATCGCCGAATGCCCCGCGTCCAGCGCAACCGTGGCGCGGTCCAGCATGCCCGCATAGACGGCAGCGCGTTGATCGGCGGTATAGGTTCGGGCGTCCAGGTGGGCCTCCGTACTCTGGCACGCCTTGCGCTCGAGGTCCGAGGACAGCATGACGGCTCCGGGCATCACCCCGATCGCGGGCGCAAGCGCTCTGGCCACCACGGTCTTGCCCGAGCCGGAGTATCCGCCGACGGCAACGAGCCGGGCTGGCACCGCCTTCAAGGCGTCGCATGAGAGATCCAGATAGGCACGAACTTCCTGCGCGGGCGCGGCCCGGTGTTGCTGAACCTTATCTGATTGAAGCAGGACCATTGCCCGAATCGCCGCGCGCAGCGAGATGAACAGTGGAAGCGCCGCAAGTCCCGCATCCTCGGTGCCGCGGAAGTCTCGAAGCCAAGCGTCAAGTGTTCGGCAGGCCTGCGGACGCAGGTCCCGGTGTATGAGGTCCATGATCATGAATGACAGGTCGTAAAGAATATCGCAGGTGCCCAAGGTCTCGTCGAACTCCAGCGCGTCGAAGGGGACCGGTCGCTGATCGATCAGGACCATATTCCGCAGGTGCAGGTCGCCATGCCCGCGCCGCACATGACCTGTGTGACCGCGTTGTCGCAGAAGATCCTGCTGTTCGAGAAAGGCTGCATTTGCCGCGACCGTCCACTCTGCCAGCCTCTCTGTTCCCGGGGCAGCCTCGAACTCGCTGAATACCCGGCGCAACTCGGCGAGGATGTCTCGGATCAGGACAGCGCCGTCGTGCTTGCTGACCGGCGCAGTTCGGTGCAGGCAAGCAATTGCCGAACCGATCGCGGTCGCGAGCCTTTCGTCCAGCGCCCCCCGTTCGGCGATCCTCTCCAACTCGTCTTCCGCGGGAAAGCGGTGCATGCGCAGGACCCAATCCACAGGTTCGCCCAAGCCGTCGAGGGATAATGCGGTCCCCGCAAAAGATGTGATCGGAAGGACGTCCCGATAGATTTCGGGCGCGGTCGCACTGTTCAGGGCAAGCTCGCGCAGAAGCATCGCGTGACGCCGCTCGGGTGTGGACAGGTCCATATAGTCGTAGCGCACCTCGCGCTTCAGCTTCAGAGCCTCGTCTCCACAGAGGAACACGTAGGCGCCGTGGGTTTCCACGACCTCGACAGGGGCGGCGGCGGTGAATGCCGCCCCGGACTTCAGAAAAGCGACAACGTTGGCTTGCGTCATATCAGCACCTCATTTCCCTTGGGGCAGAATGACCGTTTCGCGCCGGCGGACATTGGCCTGTGGCAACGGCGGCGCTTAGCGCGGCGCGAGCGCGAGCGCGACGGCCGTTCCGGCCAGTTCTCCCTCTGCAGCGCCGCTGATGCCGGCGGCGTTGGCCTCGTCCGTATCGATATGCATCTCCGTGACCGTTCCGGGCGCGACACGGATCAGCACGCGGTCGAAGACCAAGTCGCGGCCGCTTGCGCCGGTGACGCGGACATGAACGAAGCTGCCATCCGCGAGGCCGATCGCCTCGGCGTCCGCCGGGTTGGTGTGTATGTGGCGCGCGGCGACGATCAGGCCGTCACTGTCAAGTTGCCCTGCAGGGCCGATCAGGCGCACGGTGGGCGTGCCGTCGAGCCGGCCGCTGTCACGCACCGGCGCGTCGAGGCCAAGGGTGAAGCTGTCGGTGCGCGATACCTCGATCTGGGTGCGCGGGCGTAGGGGGCCGAGGATCGCAACTCTCTCCAGCCGCCCTTTCGGACCCTCCAGCAAAATGCGCTCTTGCGCGACCCAGTTGCCGGGCTGTCGCAGCGGCGCGGCCGGTGTCAGGCGGTAGCCCGCGCCGAACAGGGCTTCGACCGCCGCGGCCGACAGGTGGACATGGCGCCCCGACACGGCCACCGGGATGCCGCGCGGAACCGGCGCGGTCCGGACCAGAAGCTGGCGCACCTCGCGCGCGATCATCAGTTGCTCGGCCGTCTCGGTCACGATCACCGCGACGCGGCTGCCCTGTGCCTGGATCTGCGGCGCGGCGCGGCCGGTCAGGTCCGGTGAACGATTCAGGTCCTCGTCCAGAATCAGGCCCAGAAAGCTGAAGCCGTCGCAGATGCGGCGGCGCATCGACGCCGAGTTTTCGCCGATCCCCCCGGTGAAGACGACCGCATCCAGTCCGCCCATGGCGGCCGCGTACGCGCCCAGATACTTGCGGGCCCGGTAGGCGTAGATGTTGATAGCCAATTGCGCGTCGGCATCGCCTGCCGCCGCCCGATCCTCGACATCGCGCATGTCCGGGCTGCCGGTCAACGCCTTGAGGCCACTGCTTTCGTAGAGCGCGGCCTCGATCTGCGGAATGTCCAGCCCCAACTCGCGTTGCAGGAAACCAAAGGCGCCGGGATCGACATCGCCCGAGCGCGTGCCCATTACCAGCCCCTCGAGCGGGGTCATCCCCATCGAACTGTCGATGCTGCGCCCGTATTGCACCGCGCAGGCGCTGGCACCATTGCCAAGGTGGATGCTGACGATCCTTAGCTCTGAGACCCGCTGCCCCAGCGCCTCGGCCGCGCGTGCGGCGACGTATCGGTGCGAGGTGCCGTGAAAGCCGAAGCGCCGCAGCCCGGCCTCGCGCCACGCCTTCGGCACGGCGTAGGTCGTGGCGCGCGCCGGGTTTGTCAGGTGGAAGCTGGTGTCGAAGACCGCGACCTGCGGCAGGTCGGGCCACAGCTGCCGCGCCATCCGCACCGCTTGCAACATTGCCGGATTGTGCAGCGGCGCCAGTGACGTCAGCGCGTCGATGCGGTCGATCACCTTGTCATCGATCCGCACCGGGCCGGTAAACCCGGTCCCGCCATGCGCCAGTCGATGGCCGACGGCGTCGATCACTTGGACTCCGTGACGATCCAGAAGCGCCGGGACGGCGGCGATGGCGGCGGCGAGATCAGGCTGCGGGGCGCGGCTCGACTTGCCGCCGATCTTCAGATCAGAGCCTTCAGGACCGAAGCGGTCGAAGCTGGCCTTGAAGACTTGCTGCTCGCCGTCGAAGACGCCCAGTTTCAGGCTGGAACTGCCGGCATTGAAGACAAGGACCCTCATCCGGTAACCCCTTTGGGCTTGTGTTTCCAGAACGTGGCGGCGCGCTTGTCGAATTCCAGCATCGCCAGAAGCAGGATGACTGCAGCCGCGCAGAACGCAAGTTGCCAAGAGGAAAGTGCAGCCGTGCCGAACACCGCATGAGGCGGCGCAATCTCGAACTGCCCGAAGATTCCGATGGTGAAGAGAATCGACACCAGCATCACGCGCCTGCGAACGAAGCGCGACATGAACGGCGCCGAGGCCGCATGCGGTCCGGGCGCGCGAGTCCGGCTTGGCGACCGATGGCGGCGACGGTGCCGGCGTGATCGCCGGTGATCATCTTGATTGCAATGCCCGTGCGGCGACAGTCGGCCATGGCAATATGCGTGGCGACGATATCTTTCGGCGCAAGGGTGCGCGTCTTGTCCCATCAGATGACGGACACCGTGCCAAACCTCTCGATTGATCGTCCGGCGCGATGCACTGTCCGACCATTCGGAAAAATCCGCGGCAGACATAATGTGTTGCATGGCGTGCCCTTCGCTCTTCGGCATGAGTTACATGAAAACACGACCAATCGGTTCGCTGACTGATCCAGGTCAATCACATGAAACAATACTTCGCTATTCTTCGCCAAACCCCACGAATGGCTTAGGGCCGTGCCGCAGGACCAGTATCATACCGTCAAGGAAGTGGCCGAGCGCCTGAAGGTCGCCGAGGCGACCGTGCGACACCGGATCAAGGGGGGCAGTTCCGTGCGATCGACATCGGCAAGGGCTGGCGCATCGACGATTGCGATCTGGGACAAGGTGCAGGCGGTGAACGTCAAGGGCGTGTTCCTTGGCACCAAGCATGCCATCCGGCACCTTCGCGCAGATGGCAAGGGCGTGATCATCAATCTGTCGTCCATTGCCGGGCTGATCGGCGTCGGCGGCATCGCGCCCTATCATGCCTCCAAGGGTGCTGTGCGGCTGATGTCGAAGAACGACGCCATCACCTATGCGCCCGAGAAGATCCGCGTGAACTCGATCCAGCCGGCCTATATCTGGACGCCGATGGTGGAGAACCATCTGCGCGCCACCGCCCCCGATCTGGAGGCGGCAAAGGCCGCGGCAGGGGCCGCGCATCCCAACGGCACCATAGGTGAGCCGGACGACATCGCCTGGGCGGTGGTCTGGCTGGCATCGGACGAGGCGAAGTTCGTGACCGGGGCGGAAGTCGTCATCGACGGCGGCTACACGGCGTGATGACATGACCCTGATCCACGCCCACGCGACACCCACCGCAGATTGCCTTGCGGCGCTGGACGCTACGCCGGATGGCATGACCTCGTCCGAGGCGGCCGACCGTCTTGCAAGACATGGTCCCAACCGCCTGGCCGAGGTGCGGGGGCAGGGGTCGGTCCTGCGGTTCCTGCTGCAGTTCCACAACGTGCTGATCTATGTCCTCCTTGGCGCGGCGGCGGTGACGGCGGCTTTGCAGCACTGGGTCGATACTGGGGTGATCCTGGCGGTGGTGCTGGCCAACGCGGTGATCGGCTTTGTCCAGGAGGGCAGGGCCGAGACGGCGATGGCCGCGATCCGCAACATGCTGGCCCCAAAGGCCGCGGCCCTGCGCGACGGGCAGCGGGTCACGCTGGACGGGGCTGACCTCGTGCCCGGGGACATCGTTCTGCTGGAGGCCGGCGACAAGGTGCCCGCCGATCTGCGCGTGCTGGAGGCGCGGGGGCTGGCAGTGCAGGAGGCGATCCTGACGGGAGAGGCGGTGCCGGTGGAAAAGGGGACAAGCCCTGTCGCCGCTGATGCCGCACTCGGCGACCGCCGGTCGATGCTGTGGTCGGGCACGCTGGTCACGCAGGGCACGGCGCGCGGGCTGGTGGTGGCGACGGGTGCCGCAACCGAGATCGGGCGCATCGGCGGGCTTCTGGCCGGGGTCGAACAACTGACGACCCCCCTCGTCGCGCAGATGGACCACTTCGCGCGCTGGCTGTCGTTCCTGATCCTCCTTTGCGCCGCACTGCTTTTGGCCTACGGCTACTTCGTCGGCCACATGCCCTTCGCCGACCTGCTCATGGCAGTCGTCGGCGTGGCGGTCTCGGCGATCCCCGAGGGCCTGCCCGTCGTGATGACCATCACACTGGCGATTGGCGCGCAGGCCATGGCGCGCCGCAATGCCGTTATCCGCCGCCTTCCAGCAATCGAGGCGATCGGCTCGGTGTCAGTGATCTGCACGGACAAGACCGGCACCTTGACCCGCAACGAGATGATGGTGGCGGCGGCCGAAACGCTGACTGGCACCTTTACCATCGCGGGCGAAGGCTACGCGCCCGGCGGAGCGATCAGCCCGCCAGGTGACCTTGGGCGACTGGCACTCGCCGCGGCGCTCTGCAACGATGCGCGTCTGCATCGCGAGCACGAAGTCTGGGCGGTTGAAGGCGACCCGATGGAGGGCGCGCTTCTGGCCTTTGCGGGCAAGGCGGGGGCTGATCGGAGCGCCCGGCGCTTGGACGCCATTCCATTCGACAGCCGCCACCGCTTTATGGCGGTGCTGACCGAGGGTTCGTCCGGCAGGCTGGTTCATGTGAAGGGCGCGCCCGAGCGGGTGCTTCGGATGTGCGCGGGGTTGGATCTCGACCATTGGCAAGAACGGGCCGAGGCGTTGGCGAGGCAGGGCTTGCGAGTTCTGGCATTGGCCGAATGTGCCGAGGCAGGCGACCAGATCGACCCGAAGGCGCTGCAGGGCGGGCTGACCTTACTGGGTCTTGTCGGCCTGATCGACCCACCCCGCCCCGAAGCAATCTCGGCCGTCGCCGAATGCCGCGCAGCGGGCATCCGCGTCAAGATGATCACGGGTGACCATGCCGGAACCGCCGCCGCCATCGCGCGCCAGATCGGGCTTGAAATCCCCGACCGCGTGCTGACCGGCCATGACCTCGACATGATGAACGATGCGCAGCTGGCGTTGGAGGTGGTCGAAACCAGCGTCTTTGCCCGCACCAGCCCCGAACACAAGCTGCGGCTTGTGACCGCGCTACAGTCGCACGGCCTGTCTGTCGCGATGACCGGCGACGGGGTCAACGACGCCCCCGCCCTGAAGCGCGCGGATGCCGGGATCGCCATGGGAATGAAGGGGTCCGAGGCCGCCAAGGAGGCCGCCGATCTGGTGCTGGCGGACGACAACTTCGCATCCATCGCTGCCGCCGTGCGTGAAGGTCGGACGGTCTATGACAACCTCAAAAAGGTGATCAGCTGGACCCTGCCCACCAACGCCGGCGAATCCATGGTGATCGTGCTTGCACTGCTCCTAGGTCTCGCCCTGCCGATCACTGCCGTGCAAATACTCTGGCTCAACCTGATCACCGCCATCACACTGGGGCTAGCGCTGGCCTTCGAGCCGACCGAGACGGGCACCATGGCCCGTTCGCCGCGCGACCGCCATGCGCCGATCCTCTCGGCCGGCCTGGTCTGGCATGTGATCCTCGTGGCCATCCTTTTCCTGGCTGCAGTCTTCGGCGTCTTCACCTATGCCATCGACAAGGGCTATCCGCTGGCCCTGGCCCAGACCATGGCGATGAACACGCTGGTGGTGCTGGAGATCTTCCATCTTTTCTTCATCCGCAACATCCACAGTACCTCGCTGACCTGGGCCGCCGCACGCGGGACAAAGGTAGTTTGGATCGTGGTCATTCTGATCACGGCCGCACAATTCGCCGTCACCTATCTTCAGCCCTTCCAGGGTGTTCTGGGCACCATGCAAGTCCCGCTGTTCGACGGCCTTCTGATCGTAGGCATCGGCGCGGTCTTTTTCGCGCTGATCGAAATCGAAAAACAGATAAGACTGGGGTTCAAGACATGACGCGACCAACGAAACGAAAGCCGCCTCCCATTCCTTCTCTTGCCGCAGCGCCATCGCAATTGCCTGCAGTGGTGCCACCCGCGCACCTGCCGCCGCAGGACCAATCGCATGACAGTCTCGACCGGGCGCTGCGCGGCGCCCTGGCGAAGCTGAGCGGCGGGGTGTCACCCCATGCCTTCATCGAGGCCTGGAGCGACTGGGCGCAACACATGGCGCGCTCGCCCGGCCGCCAGATGGAACTGACTGAGCATGCTCGGCAGAACCTCATGAAGGTCCTGGCGCTGGCGACCACCCCGAATGGCCCGCCGCCCTTCGCGCCAAAGCCCTACGACAAGCGCTTTGCCCATCCGGGCTGGCAGGCCTTTCCGTTCAAGATGTGGCAGCAAGGGTTCCTTGCCGTGCAGGACTGGTGGGATCATGCCACCGAACCGATGCGCGGCCTGCGTATCGAAGATGCGGACCGCACCAGGTTTCTGGCTCGCCAGACGCTTGACATGCTGTCGCCCTCGAACCAGCCGCTGCTCAATCCCGAGATCATCCAAGAGACGGTGAAGACCGGTGGCCGAAACCTGACTGAAGGTGCCGCGCATTTCCGGGAGGATGTGACCAAGACTCTGACAAACCGGCACGACTCTCCCCCCGCAGGCTACCGAGTTGGTGAGGATCTGGCCTGTACTCCGGGCCAGGTGGTCTTTCGCAACGACCTGATTGAACTGATCCAGTACGCTCCGCAGACACCGCAGGTTCACGCCCGTCCGATCCTGATCGTCCCCGCCTGGATCATGAAGTATTACATCCTCGACCTCTCGCCCGAAAATTCGATGGTGCGCTATCTGGTCCAGCAAAGCTTCACCGTCTTCATGATCTCGTGGATCAATCCGAAGGCCGAGCGGCGGAACCTGTCGCTGGAGGATTACCGCAAGTGTGGCGTCTTGGCCGCGTTGAACGCTGTGGCGGCGATCGTTCCCGACACGCCAGTGCAGGCCGTAGGCTACTGCCTTGGCGGCACGATCCTTGCGATTGCGGCGGCGACCATGGCGCGTGACCGCGATCGCCGGCTGGCCTCGGTCACGTTGATGGCCGCCCAAGTGGACTTCGCCGAGGCGGGCGAGCTTCTGCTGTTCCTTGACGAAAGCCAGATCGCGTTCCTGGAAGACCTGATGTGGCAACAGGGATACCTGGACCGCCCGCAGATGGCCCGTGCCTTTGCGGCCATCCGCGCCGAAGACCTGATCTGGACCCGCGCCGTCCATCGCTACTTCCTCGGGCATGAGGATGTGCCCACCGACATCGGTGCGTGGCTCTCTGACACGACCCGGATGCCCGCCCGCATGCATTCGCAATACCTGCGCGGGCTGTTTCTTGAAAACCGGCTGACGGCGGGGCGTTTCGCGGTGGAGGGCCGGGTGATCGCGCTGAAGGATCTTTCCGTGCCCCTGTTCGTCGTGGGCACCGAAACGGACCACATCGCGCCATGGCGATCAGTCTACAAGACCCAGCTGTTCACTGACTGCGACCTGACCTTCGTGCTGACCAAGGGCGGACACAACACCGGCATCCTCAGCCAGCCCGGTCACAAGGGCCGGCACTACCGAATCTCGCATCGCCCGGCTGGCGCGCTCTATGTCGGACCCGACGGCTGGCTGGCTCAGACGGAACCCGTGCCGGGATCGTGGTGGCCGGACTGGACGAAATGGCTCGCGACCTATGGCGGTGGACTTGTGGCACCTCCAGGCATAGGGGCGTCGCAGCGCGGTCTTCCTGCGCTCGATCCAGCCCCCGGCGACTATGTCCGGCAGTCCTGAGTCGCGAATTCCCGTGTCGGGATCGTGCGATGCCCGCTGCCGAACATTTCCCTTGCGGGCGTAGGTGGTAACCCCGCCCGCGGCTCTCCGTTCTCGATCAAGCCCTCACGTCCTAAATTATCTGATGTCAGACAACGAGAGGTGAAGCGTGTCGGTCGTCAGAGCGCGGACGAACGAAAACCGCAGACCGTGGCCGAGGTGCTGTGACTGGCCGGCGATATCGAACCCGACCGGCTGCGAACCACGGATGTGGCGCGCGCCATTGGCCTCAGCCAGCCCGCGATCATTCGGCACTTCCCCACCAAGGGTGCGCCCTGGCTGGCGGTTGCCGTAGAAATCGCGGATCGTTTGCGGGATGACTGGACCGCAGCCGAGTCCGTGGCCAGCAACCCGCATGTGCGCCTGAAGCCGCTGATCGGTGCCCGGCCGTCAGCCACATCCGAGACGCACGTCCTGTCGTCGATCCTGTTCTCGCGCAAGTTGCAGGTGGACAATCAAGCGCTTCGCGACGTGTTTCGCGGGCTTCTGGCCTCGTTTCAGGGCCGCGTCGTTGCCGCGATAAGGGATCTTCAGGCGACTGGCGACCTGCAGCGCGACGTCGGCCCGGAAGATGTCGCCATCCTGCTGATGTCTCTTGCGCAGGGCATCGCCATCCGCTGGACGCTCGGCGCGCGGGGCGCTTCGCTCCTGCACGAGGGGTTGCGACTGTTTGAGGTGCAGTCGGCGCTATCGACAGCTCAGGAGGACGGTTTCGATAACGAAGCAATATATACTGCTGCGCGTCGCGGGGGGTGTTGCGAGAGCCTTCGGCCTTTTGACGGTTGTTTCGGGCGAGGCGACGCTTCCTGGCGGGCTTCAGATAGGGGCGAACGTCTCGTTCGTTCTGTGGTTCAACACGCTGGCCGGGCTTGTCTATGTCGTCGCGGACCTTGGCCTGTGGCAGGGGCGGCAATGGTCCTGGCCCCTGTCGCTGGCGATCTTCGCGGCAACGCTGTTGGTCTTTGCGGCGTTTGGTCTGCATGTCGCCCAAGGCGGCGCGTTCGAGGCGCGCACCGTGTTCGCCATGACCCTTCGCAGCACGTTATGGGGCGGCATCGCGCTGGTCGCCCGACAACTGCTGACCGATCAGGCGTTTTCCGGGCGGTAGACGCAATCGGCAAGGGTGCTGCCGTTAAGATCGGCCACGAAGGCCGCCTCGGCATGGGCCAGCCGCGCCTTCAACCGGCATTGCGGGGTCAGGGTGCAGGTGTTGGTGCCGGAGGCAAAGCATTCCACCAGCGCCTGATCGGCTTCCAGCACCGTTACCACATCGCCCAGCCGGATGTCCTCGGGGGCGCGGGCCAGCATCGCACCGCCCCCGCCGCCACGCCGGGTTTCCAGAAGACCTGCCGCGGCAAGCGCGGAAACCACTTTGGCCAGATGGTTGCGCGAGACGCTGAACTCGGCGGCAAGGTCGGCGGCCGTGAAGGCACGATCCGGCGTGCCCGCCATGCGCATCAGCACGCGAAGCCCGTAATCTGTGAAGGACGTGAGGCGCATTGTCGCGCTCCTGATTTGGTATTTGCAATGCGTATTACTGTGGTCTAATCGGTAAATAAAATGCCAATTCATCTTGTTCCGACGATACACCACAGAGGGGATGTGCCATGCACGACGATGCCACCGCCGCAGTGTCGCCGGAAACCGGTGCCATGATCGACCACATCCTGACCAACTATCACCAGATGCACCGGGCTGGCCTGGCCTCGCTCGTGCCCTGGCCACGCTTGCGCACGAGATGGAAGACCACATGACCAAGGAAAAGCTGATCCTGTTCCCGGCCATGCGTGCGGGCGGCGGCGCGGGCATCGAACACCCCATTGCGGTCATGTGCGCCGACCATGACGATCACGCCGAGACCATCGCGCTGATCCGCAAGCTGACAGGTGATCTGACACCGCCAGAGCATGCCTGTGGTTCGTGGCGGTCGATTTATGGCGGCACGGCGACGCTGCTCGACGAACTGGCCGCGCACATCGCGCTGGAGAAAGACGTGCTTTTACCCCGGTTCGAGCCGGCAAGATGACCAAGTGCGGGACATATGCCTCGCCGCCTTGCATGGCGACAGAGGTCGATCCCGCGTATTTCGACCCGCTTGGCGTTGATCCCGGGCAGGTGCGCGATGTGGCGCGCGGGCGCCGGGCGGAACGGAAACGGCTGGCCGGGCTGAGGGAGGGCCTGCGCCAGGCCGGGCGGGCGCAGATATCAGACAGGGTCGCGGGGCATCCGAAGAGGGAGCTGACAGGGCGCGGGGCAAGGCACGGATGCGTCCTGTCCGGCTACTGGCCGATCAAGGGAGAGCCCCACCTGCGCCCGGCCTTGGCCGATCTGCAAAGCGCGGGCGTGACCATCGCCCTGCCGGTGGTCGAAACGCGCGCCGCGCCGCTGGTGTTTCGCCGCTTGACACCGGAGACCAGACTGGTGCGCGGCGACTGGAACATCCCCGTTCCCCCGCCCCATGCCAATATGCTGGTGCCCGATTTCGCGCTCGCGCCCTGCCTGGGGTGGATCGACGACTGTTATCGGTTGGGCTGGGGTAGGGGCTATTTCGATCGGACGCTGGCCGCGCCGACACCACGCCCCATCACCATTGGCATCGCGCTGAACGCCGCCCGCCAGCCGACGATCTTTCCGCAACCCCATGACATCCCGCTCGACCCCTACTGACCGAGGAAGGCGTCGCGGCAACAAGGCCGGACTCAAGGACACATCGATGACCACCACCACCGAACGAATGCGCGCCTGGACCGGACCCGCGATCTTGACCTTCGGGTTCCGCCCGTTCTTTTTCGGCGCGACGGTCTGCGCCGCGCTGGCGATGGCGCTTTGGGTGCCGATGCTGTCGGGGCACGTGGTGCTGCCCACCGCATTCGACCCCGTGTCATGGCACGCGCATGAATTCCTTTTCGGCTATCTGGGCGCCGTTGTCGCGGGTTTCCTGCTGACCGCGGTGCCGAACTGGACGGGGCGCTTGCCGATCGTCGGCTGGCGACTGGGGATGCTTGTGGGCCTGTGGCTGATGGGCCGCGTGGCGGTTGCGGTCTCGGGCAGCGTGCCTGCGCTGCCGGTTGCCATGGTAGATCTGGCGTTTCCGGTGGTCTTTGCGATGCTGATCGCGCGCGAGATCGTGGCGGGCAAGAACTGGCGCAACCTGATCGTGCTGGCGATGCTGGGGGTCTTCATCCTCGGCAACGCGCTGTTCCATTGGGAGGCCGCGAAGGGCGGTTACGCGGCCCAGGGCCACGGCCTGCGGCTGGGCCTTGGCGCGGGCATCATGATGATCGCCGTGATCGGCGGCCGTGTGGTGCCGTCCTTCACCCGCAACTGGCTGGTGAAACGGCGCAGCACCGTCTTGCCCGCGCCGCCGATGCAGTCCTTTGACAAAATGGCGCTGCTGATCCTTCTGATCTCGCTTGGCCTGTGGGTCGTCTTGCCTCTTGGGACGCTGACCGGGCTGGTCCTTGCGCTCGCAGCCGTGTTGCACGCCCTGCGATTGGCCCGTTGGGCGGGGCATCGGACCTTGGCCGAGCCGTTGGTGACGGTGTTGCACGCAGGCTATGCCTTCGTGCCGCTGGGTGCCCTGGCCCTTGCCGCGGAAATCCTGCTGCCGGGGTCCTTCGGGATGGCCGGTGCACAGCATTTCTGGATGGCAGGCGCCATCGGTCTGATGACGCTGGCCGTAATGACCCGCGCGACGCTGGGTCATACCGGGCAGGCGCTGACGGCAGGGGCGGGGACGGTCGCGATCTATCTGGCGCTGATCCTCTCCGTCTTTGCCCGGGTTGCGGGCGGCGTTTGGCCCGAATTCTCCGGCAGGCTGCACATGGCGGCGGGGCTGTTCTGGGTCGCGGCCTTCGGAGGCTTTGCCGTCGTCTACGGTGCGCTCTTGTTGCGCCCGCCCGTGGCCAAGCGGGTCTGAGGCGCGCGCAGATGGGATGGTTCGAGTTCGCCCTGGCTTATGTCGTGTTCTTCCTGTCGCATTCCTTGCCCGTGCGACCGCCGCTGCGGGCCTGGTTTCAGGCGCGGCTTGGAGCTTCCGGTTTCACACTGGCCTATTCCGTCCTGTCCCTTGCTGTCCTGGCCTGGTTGATCGGGGCGGCAGGCCGTGCGCCGCATGTGCCCCTGTGGGGCTGGGCTCCATGGCAGGTCCATGTCCCACTGACGGTCATGGGGCCGGTCTGCCTGATCCTTGCGCTGTCCATCGGGCGGCCCAACCCATTCTCCTTCGGGGGTGCACGCAACGACCAGTTCGACCCGGCACGGCCCGGCATCGTCCGGTGGTCACGTCATCCGCTGCTTGCCGCCCTGGCGCTTTGGGCGGCGGCCCATGTCGTGCCGAACGGTGATCTGGCGCATGTGATCCTGTTCGGAACTTTCGCCGCTTTCGCAGTCCTTGGCGGCCGTCTGATCGACCGGCGCAAGCGCCGCGAGATGGGGTCAGAATGGCAGCGCCTGCGCGCGGCTGAAAAGCGCGCGCCGCTTCTGTTCTTGCGCGCGTCAAGAGGCACCCTGGCGCGGCTGGTGGCCGGCACTGTCCTTTACGCCGCGCTGATCTGGGTGCATCCCGTTCTCTTCGGCGTCAGCCCGCTGCCGTGACCGTCAGTTCTTCGATCCAGGTCTTCGCCGCGACGGCACGGGGCAGGCGAAGCGGAGCGATGGCCAGCATCGCCACCTGCATGATCGCCTCAGCCTCTATCCCGTCCGCCGTGTCATCTGTTCGTTCCTCAGCTTGAAAAGTCATCAATCAGCGGATTTGGTTTCGCAAAGCGCTCAAGGTCCGCCTGATCGCCGATGCTGATGTGGGTGCCGGTCACGGTAACGCCATAGGGCTGCAGGCCCTTGAAGGCGCGGCTGAGATTTTCGGGGGTCATGCCCAGCACGGAGGCCAGCCGCCGCTTTTCGAAATCCAGCTCGAACGCGGCCCCGCCGCCGGCGTGCCTTTGTTGCCTGAGCAGGTAGTTCGCGAGCCGCTCGAGCGAGGTTCTGAGTTTCAGATCCTTCTGCGCCTTAATGACCGAGCGATAGCACTGCGCCAGTTCCGTGACGATCGCACGAGCAAAGTTGCCGTCGGCGTCGAAGATCGCGCGCACGTCCTGACTGGGGATCAGCGCGATCCGGCTTTTCTCCAACGTGCGGGCCGACATCAGATAGGGCGCATCCTTGATGGTCGCGGCAAGAATGAAGGTCGAGATCGGGCGGACGGTCGCCATGCTGGTCTCTCGGCCATTCCAGGTCGAAAACAGATCGACCGAGCCCGAAACGACGATATGAAGAAAATCGCTCGGTTCTCCTTCAGTGATCAATTCGATCTGTGCTGGGAAATTCTGCACATAGGCGCCCCGCATCAAGGATGTGAAATTATCATCCGCCATCTGCGCAAAGAGATCGAGTTTTCGAATATCCCGGTGTTCGGAATCGGGCATGTCGTTCCCCTTGCTTTTGCGCACTTAACAAGTGTCATCAAATGAATTGATAAAAGTCAACCAAGAAGCTGACCTTCGCCGCAACAGTCTTTGATCTACCGCTGCTCGCCGGATGACATATTTACGTAAGCCATTTGTTTCGTTATATTTTCGCCATTTTGTGATCTAGATCAAGTCATCTTCGCCGTTCCGGCATCAGGTCTGGCACTGAACCCCAAGCAGGGGTGAAAGCGCTATTCTTGCCGGAGACCCAACATGCAGACCGTAGCAACAGCCTTGCGCGCCGATCAGACACGCGCCTTGAGCCTGAGCACGATCGCCTTCACCGCCTGTTTTGCGGTCTGGACGATCTTTTCCATCATCGGTGTCGCCATCAAGGCCGAGCTTGGTCTGAATGACACCCAGTTCGGCCTGCTGGTCGCCACGCCGATCCTGACAGGGTCCATCACCCGCCTGTTCCTTGGCGTCTGGACCGAGAAATACGGTGGGCGGCTGGTATTTTCCAGCCAGATGATCCTGACCGCGCTTGCGACCTGGGCGCTGACACTGGCGGACAGCTACATCATGTACCTGATCGCGGCGCTCGGCATTGGCCTCGCGGGTGGGTCGTTCATCATCGGCGTGGCCTATGTCAGCCGGTGGTATGACGCTGGCCACCAGGGTACGGCGCTCGGGATCTTCGGTGCGGGCAACGTCGGCGCGGCGGTCACCAAGTTCGTGGCCCCCTTCGTGATGGTCGCCTATGGCTGGCACGGTGTCGCCTATGTCTGGGCGGCGGGCCTCGCGATCATCGGCGTGCTGTTCTTCCTTCTGGCCAAGGACGACCCCGAACTGGTTGAACGCCGCAGGACGGGCGCCAAGGCCCCGTCGCTGGCGCAGCAGTTCGCGCCGCTGAAGAACCTGCAGGTCTGGCGGTTCTCACTCTACTATTTCTTCGTGTTCGGCGCCTTCGTAGCCCTCGCGCTGTGGATGCCGCATTACCTGATCGACGTCTATGGCATCGACGTGCGCTTCGCGGGCATGGCGGCTGCCTCGTTCAGCCTCTCGGCTTCGCTGTTCCGGGCCTATGGTGGCGTGCTGTCGGACAAGTTCGGCGCGCGTAGGGTCATGTACTGGACCTTCGGCTTTTCCCTGCTGTTCCTGTTCATGCTCAGCTACCCGCCGACGGACTACGTCATCCAGGGCAAGGACGGTGCCATCGCCTTCTCGACCCAGATGGGTCTGTGGCCCTTCATCGTGACGCTGTTCGGCTTGGGTTTCTTCATGAGCCTCGGCAAGGCGGCCGTCTTCAAGCACATTCCTGTCTACTACCCCAAACACGTGGGCGCTGTCGGCGGGCTTGTCGGCATGATCGGGGGCCTTGGCGGGTTCGTCCTGCCGATCGCCTTCGGCGCACTCCTCGATCTCACGGGAATCTATACGTCATGCTTTGCGCTGCTCTTCGGACTGGTCGCCATCGCTCTGACCTGGATGCACCTGTCGATCCGCGCGATGGAGCGTGCGGCGCATGGTGAAGCGCTCGACCAGTTGCCACAGCTACCCGAGATGCATGATATTCACCATCCCGAACGCACCGCCATGCCGCGCGTGCTGGAGGATTGGCGGCCAGAGGACCAACAATTCTGGGCGGAAAAGGGCCGCGCCGTCGCACGCCGCAATCTGTGGATCTCGATCCCGGCGCTTCTGCTGGCCTTCTCGGTCTGGATGGTGTGGTCGGTGGTCGTGGCGCGCCTGCCCGCCATCGGGTTCGACTTCACCCCGGGCCAGTTGTTCTGGCTGGCGGCCCTGCCGGGCCTGTCGGGTGCCACGCTGCGGATCTTTTACAGCTTCATGGTGCCGATCTTCGGCGGGCGGCTCTGGACGACGTTGTCGACCGCCTCGCTGCTCTTGCCCGCGATGGGCATCGGCTACGCAGTGCAGAACCCCGAGACGCCCTATCTGATCTTCCTGGTCCTGGCCCTTCTGTGCGGTTTCGGCGGCGGCAACTTCGCCTCCTCCATGGCCAATATCGGCTACTTCTTCCCGAAGGCCGAAAAGGGCAACGCGCTGGCGCTGAACGCGGGACTGGGCAACCTTGGCGTCTCGGTCATGCAGTTCCTGGTGCCCATCGTCATGACGGCGGGTGTGTTCGGAGCCATCGGCGGCGAGCCTGTGACCCTGTCCGACGGTGGGCAACTCTGGATGCAGAACGCCGGCTTCGTCTGGGTGCCCTTCATCCTTGCCGCGACCGTTGCGGCCTGGCTGGGCATGAACGACATCGCCGACGCCCGCGCCAGCTTCGCCGATCAGGCTGTCATCTTCAGCCGCAAGCAGAACTGGTTGATGTGCATCCTCTATACCGGCACCTTCGGCAGCTTCATCGGGTATTCGGCGGGCTTCCCGCTGCTGACCAAGCTGGCCTTCCCGGAGGTAAACGCCCTGAACTACGTGTTCCTTGGGCCGCTGGTCGGCGCGCTGAGCCGCGCGGCCACCGGCTGGATCTCGGACAAGTTCGGCGGCGGTCGCGTGACCTTCTGGACCTTCGCTGCGATGATCGTGGCCACCTTCGGCGTGATCACTTTCCTCGGGCTTGGATCGTTCATCGGCTTTTTCGTCTGCTTCATGGCGCTGTTCTTCCTGACCGGTGTCGGCAATGCCTCCACCTTCCAGATGATCCCGGTCATCATGGGCCGCGAAGTCCCGCGCCTGATGCCGCAGCTGGGTGTCGACGAGCGCAAGCGGCAGATCGCGATGGAATCCGGGGCCATCGTGGCCTTCACCTCGGCCATCGCAGCTTACGGCGCCTTCTTCATCCCCAAGGCCTACGGGACGTCCATCGCGATGACCGGGTCCGCCGTGGGGGCGCTGTGGGGCTTCCTGATCTTCTACGTGCTCTGCGTCGTCATCACCTGGGCGGTCTACACGCGCCCCGGCGGCCTGCTGCACGACATCGAGCATGGTCGCACACCGCAGGGCACCGCAGCCCAGCCAGCTGAATGATCCAGTTGAATTCCCGGGCGGCGTGGGTCGCCGCCCGCAGCCAGACACCCGAAAGGACAGCCCAATGAGCCATCTGCTCGACAAATTGAACTTCTTCCAGAGCAAGGAACTGGAGCAATTCTCGGACGGTTGGGGTCAGACCACCCGCGAGAACCGCGACTGGGAGGACACCTACAGAAACCGCTGGCGGCACGACAAGATCGTCCGTTCGACCCATGGGGTGAACTGCACCGGGTCCTGTTCGTGGAAGATCTATGTCAAGTCCGGCATCGTCACCTGGGAAACCCAGCAGACCGACTATCCGCGTACCCGCGCGGGCCTGCCCAACCACGAACCGCGCGGCTGCGCGCGGGGAGCGTCCTACAGCTGGTATCTCTATTCCGCGAACCGGGTGAAGAACCCGTTGATCCGGGGCGCCCTGATGCGGACCTGGCGCAAGATGCGCGAGACGATGACGCCCGTGGCCGCCTGGGCCGCGATTCAGAATGACCCGATCCTTCGCGCCAGCTACACCAAGACCCGCGGCAAGGGCGGGTTCGTGCGGGCAAGCTGGGACGAGGCGACCGAGATCGTCGCCGCCGCCAACGCCCATACGGCCAAGGTCTGGGGCCCCGACCGGGTGTTCGGCTTCTCGCCGATCCCGGCCATGTCGATGGTCAGCTACGCCGCAGGCTCGCGCTACCTGTCGCTTCTGGGCGGCACCTGCATGTCGTTCTACGACTGGTATTGCGACCTGCCGCCCGCCAGCCCGCAGACTTGGGGCGAGCAGACCGACGTGCCGGAATCGGCCGACTGGTACAACGCGGGCTTCCTGATGCTTTGGGGGTCGAACGTGCCGCAGACGCGCACGCCGGATGCCCATTTCTACACCGAGGTGCGCTATCGCGGCACCAAGTCCGCAGTGGTCAGCCCCGACTATTCCGAGGCCGCCAAGTTTGGCGATATCTGGCTGAACCCGCAGGCGGGCACCGACGCGGCGCTGGCGATGGCCATGGGCCACGTGATCCTGCGCGAGTTCCACCTGGACCGGCAGGCGGAGTATTTCGAGGACTACGCCCGGAAATACACCGACATGCCGATGCTGGTGCGGCTTGAGGACCGCGACGGACATCTGGTGCCGGGCCGCATGCTGCGCGCCGAGGATTTCGATGGAAAGCTGGACGAGGCCAACAATCCCGACTGGAAGACCGTCGCCTATGACGAGGCTTCTGGCCAGATCGTGGCGCCTAACGGGTCGATCGGTTTCCGCTGGGGCGAAGAGGGCAAGTGGAACCTTGAGCAACGCGCCAAGGGAACGGATGCCCAACTGCGCCTGAGTCAGATCATGGATGGCGACCACGACGAAATTGTGGGCGTCGATTTCCCCTATTTCGGCGGTGCCGCGACGGGCGATTTCGTCAAATGCGACCACCCCGAGGTGCTGATCCGGAACATTCCTGCCCGCCGCGTTGCCTTGGCCGACGGGTCGGAAGCGCTTGTCGCCACGGTGTTCGACCTGTTGTGCGCCAATTACGGTCTGGACCGGGGGCTTGGCGGCGACTGGGTGTCGAAGGATTTCAACGACGACAGCCCCTACACTCCGGCCTGGGCCGAGAAGATCACCGGCGTGGATCGCGAGAAGATCATCGCGGTGGCGCGGGAGTTCGCGGGCAACGCCGAAAAGACCCACGGGAAATCCATGGTCATCCTCGGGGCCGGTCTGAATCACTGGTACCACATGGACATGAACTATCGCGGCATCATCAACATGCTGGTGATGTGCGGCTGCATCGGGCAGGAGGGCGGCGGCTGGTCGCATTACGTGGGGCAGGAGAAGCTGCGCCCGCAGACCGGCTGGCAGCCCCTGGCCTTCGCGCTGGACTGGAACCGCCCGCCGCGGCACATGAATTCGACCTCGTGCTGGTATGCCCATACCGACCAGTGGCGCTACGAAACCCTGCGCGCGGGCGAGATCCTGTCGCCGACCGCGCCCGCGGGCGATTGGGATATTTCCCTGATCGACTACAACATCCGGGCCGAGCGCATGGGCTGGCTGCCCTCGGCACCGCAGTTGAAAACCAACCCGCTCGAAGTCTCCAAAGCCGCCAAGAAGGCCGGTAAGGAGATCAAGGACTACGTCGCCGAACAGCTGAAGTCTGGTGATCTGGAAATGTCGTGTCAGGATCCGGACGCCCCGGAAAACTGGCCGCGAAACCTGTTCGTCTGGCGCTCGAACCTGCTTGGGTCGTCGGGTAAGGGCCACGAATACTTCCTCAAGCACCTTCTGGGCACCGATCACGGTGTGATGGGCAAGGATCTGGGCGAGGAAGGCGGTGTCATGCCGAAAGAGGCGGTCTGGCATGAAGAAGCCCCCAAGGGGAAGCTCGACCTGCTGGTGACCATTGATTTCCGGATGTCCACCACCTGCGTCTATTCCGACATCGTGCTGCCCACGGCCAGCTGGTACGAGAAGGACGACCTGAACACCTCGGACATGCACCCCTTCATCCACCCGCTGCAGGCGGCGGTGGACCCGGCCTACGAAAGCAAGTCGGACTGGGAGATCTTCAAGTCGATCGCGCGGAAGTTCTCCGAGGTTGCGCCCGAGGTGCTGGGGGTCGAGACCGACATCGTCCAGCTTCCGCTGCTGCACGACACCCCCGCCGAGTTGGCGCAGGCCCATGTGAAGGACTGGAAGAGGGGCGAATGCGACCTGATCCCGGGCAAGACCGCGCCGAATTACATCGCGGTCGAGCGGGACTATCCCAACCTCTACATGAAGTTCACCTCGGTCGGTCCGCTGCTGGAGAAACTCGGCAACGGCGGCAAGGGGATCACCTGGGACACCAAGGTCGAGGTCGGTCATCTGCGCGACCTGAACGGTGTGGTTCAAGACGAGGGTGTTTCCAAGGGTCACGCGAAGCTGGAAACCGCCATCGACGCGGCGGAAATGATCCTGATGCTGGCGCCCGAGACCAACGGCGAGGTGGCCGTGAAGGCGTGGGAGGAACTGGAAAAACCCACCGGCCGCCACCACGCCCATCTGGCCGAGGGCGCTCATCACACCAAGATCCGCTTCCGCGATATCGCGGCGCAACCGCGCAAGATCATCTCTAGCCCCACCTGGTCGGGGATCGAGAGCGAGGAAGTCTGCTACAACGCCGGCTACACCAATGTCCACGAGTTGATCCCATGGCGCACCCTGACGGGCCGCCAGCAGCTGTATCAGGATCATCTTTGGATGCGGGCATTCGGCGAGGGCTTCGTCAGCTATCGCCCGCCGGTGGACCTGAAGACCATCACCGCGGCCGTCAACAATGACGCGGCCGAGGGTAGCCCGCACGTAGTGCTGAACTTCATCACGCCGCATCAGAAATGGGGCATCCACAGCACCTATACCGACAACCTCTTGATGCTGACGCTGAACAGGGGCGGACCGGTCGTGTGGATGTCCGAGGTGGACGCGGCAAAGGCGGGTCTTGTCGATAACGACTGGGTCGAGGCCTACAACACCAACGGCGCGCTGACCGCGCGGGTGGTGGTGTCCCAGCGGATCAAGCAGGGCACGCTGTTCATGTATCACGCGCAGGAAAAGATCGTGAACACGCCCGGTTCCGAAAAGACCGGCAATCGCGGCGGCATCCACAATTCGGTGACCCGCGCCACTCTGAAACCCACGCACATGATCGGCGGCTATGCGCAGTTGTCCTACGGCTTCAACTACTACGGCACCGTGGGCAGTAACCGCGACGAGTTCGTCATCGTGCGGAAGATGAAGAAGATCGACTGGCTGGATCAGCCCGCAACCGTCAAACTGGAGGCCGCGGAATGAGAGTTCGCGCACAAATCGGCAAGGTTCTGAACCTCGACAAATGCATCGGGTGTCACACCTGCTCGGTCACCTGCAAGAACGTGTGGACGACGCGCGAAGGTGTCGAATACGCTTGGTTCAACAACGTCGAGACCAAGCCCGGTACCGGTTATCCGACGGACTGGGAAAACCAGAAGCGCTGGAACGGTGGCTGGGCACGGTCGGCCAGCGGCAAGCTGCAACCCAAGCAGGGGTCGAAATGGCGCATTCTGGCGAACATCTTCGCCAATCCGTCGATGCCCGAGATCGACGATTACTACGAGCCGTTCGATTTCGACTATGACCACCTGAAATCGGCGCCCGACATGACCGCGTTCCCGACCGCGCGCCCCCGATCCAAGATCACCGGCGAGCGGATGGAGAAGATCGAGAAGGGTCCGAACTGGGAGGAAATCCTAGGCGGCGAATTCTCCAAGCGGTCTCAGGACTACAACTTCGACCAGGTGCAGAAGGACATCTATGGAGAGTATGAAAATACCTTCATGATGTACCTGCCGCGGCTCTGCGAGCATTGCCTCAACCCCACCTGTTCCGCCTCCTGCCCATCAGGCGCGATATACAAGCGCGAAGAAGACGGCATCGTCCTGATCGACCAGGAGAAGTGTCGCGGCTGGCGGATGTGCATCTCGGGCTGTCCCTACAAGAAGGTGTATTACAACTGGGAATCCGGCAAATCCGAGAAATGCACCTTTTGCTATCCGCGCATCGAATCCGGCCAGCCGACGGTCTGCTCGGAAACCTGCGTGGGGCGTATCCGCTATCTGGGCGTGATCCTTTATGACGCCGACAAGATCGAGGCGGCGGCCAGTGCCGAGCGCGAGACCGATCTCTACCGCGCGCAACTGGATGTCTTTCTTGATCCGAATGACCCCGAGGTGATCGCCGCCGCCCGCCGCGACGGTGTGCCCGAGGATTGGATCGAAGCAGCCAAGATTAGCCCGGTGTGGAAGATGGCAATGGACTGGAAGGTCGCGTTTCCGCTGCATCCCGAATACCGAACGCTGCCGATGGTGTGGTACATCCCGCCGCTGTCGCCGATCCAGAACGCGGCGCAAGCGGGCCAGATCGCCATGAGCGACCAGATGCCCGACGTGCGCAGCTTGCGTATCCCGGTCAAGTACCTCGCCAACATGCTGACGGCGGGCGACGAGGATCCCATCGTTCACGCCCTCGAACGCATGTCCGCGATGCGGCTCTACATGCGGGCGCTCAGTGTCGATGGCGTGCGCGACGAAGGCATCGCCGCCCGTGTCGGCATGTCGGGCCGGGTGATCGAGGACATGTACAAGATCATGGCCATCGCCGATTACGAGGACCGCTTCGCGATCCCCACGGCGCACCGCGAACAGAACGAGCATGGCGCCGACATCCGCGGCGGCTGCGGGTTCACAGACGGCAACGGTTGTTCCACCGGCGAGACGGGCAAGACCAGCCTGTTCGGCGGCAAGAAGAAGTCCTTTGCCCTTCCGTTGGAGTCGTTTTGATGGACCGTACACTCAAGGCGCTGTCGCTGACACTCAGCTATCCTAGCGCAGAACTGCAAGACGCCATGCCCGAGATCGGGGCCGTTCTGGGTGCCGATCGCCGCATCGCGCCCGACACGCGTGCGGCGTTGCAGGCGCTTGCCGATGAGTTGGGGCAGGGCGATCTGTTCGATATTCAGGAAAACTACGTCATGCTCTTCGACCGCTCGCGCACCCTGTCGCTGAACCTGTTCGAACATGTCCACGGCGAAAGCCGGGACCGGGGCGGCGCGATGGTCAGCCTGATCGAGACCTACAGGGGCGGCGGGTTCGAGCCCGCCACCTCGGAACTGCCGGACCACCTGCCGGTGCTGCTGGAATTCCTGTCGACGCGTCCTTCGCCCGAGGCGAAGGAAACCTTGGCGGACGCGGCCCATATCCTCGACGCGCTTGCCACCCGTCTGGTGCGGCGCGGCAGCGGGTATGACGCCGCGTTCGCCGCCCTTTCCCAGCTTGCCGGGGCGAACGCCGACACGGACGCGGTGGCAGGCATGCTGGCGCAGCCGGACGACGACCCCACCGACCTGGAGGCGCTGGACGCCGTCTGGGAGGAAACGGAAGTAACCTTTGGACCCGATCCGAATGCCGGATGTCCGCAGGTGCGCGACATGCTCGCCCTGATGGACAAGCCGGCCCCCACATCCCTGAACAGGAGCGCATGATATGTTCGGCGACTTCGACATCAATTTCGTCATCTTCGGCGTCATGCCGTATGTCGCGCTGACGATCTTCCTCGTGGGGTCGATCGCGCGCTACGAACGTGATCCGTTCACCTGGAAAAGCTCGTCCAGCCAGCTTCTGAGACGCAAGCAACTGATCTGGGGGTCAATCCTGTTTCACGTCGGCATCCTGACGGTGTTCTTCGGCCACCTTGTCGGGCTGTTCACCCCGGTCTGGGTTCTGGATGCCCTTGCTGTTCCTTATGGCCTCAAGCAGTGGATGGCGGTGCTGATCGGCGGGCCGGCGGGGATTGCCGCCCTGATCGGCTCGACCATGCTGATCCATCGCCGTCTGGTCGATCCGCGCATCCGCTTGACATCGACCTTTCCCGACATCCTGATCATGGTCCTGATCTGGCTGCAGCTGGCCATCGGCCTGCTGACCATCACCCAGACGCTTCAGCACATGGACGGGTCGGAAATGGTCCGCTTCATGACCTGGTCGCAGAGTGTGGTCAGCTGGAACATCAACGCCTGGGTTACCGTGGTCGACGTGCACTGGCTCTACAAGCTGCACATCTTCCTGGGTCTGATCATAACGGCGCTCTTTCCGTTCACGCGGCTGGTGCACATCTGGTCGGGCTTTGCCGCTCCGTTCCGCTACCTGCTGACGCGGCCGGGTTACCAGATCGTACGATCGCGACGGCATCGCCCGCTCGAAGAACGCCGCCGCGCCTATGACAAGGTACAAGCCAAGCGCGGTCCCACCGCCACGACGCCAGCGGAGTGAGCCAGATGAACGTGGCCCTGTTTCCCGATGTCGTCGTGAACGGCGAAACCATCCCCTCGGCGGCCATCGCCGCCGAGGCCCAGAACCACACCGGCCCCAAGGACAAGCCGGGCATCGCCTGGCGCAAGGCGGCGCAAGCGCTGGCCATCCGCGCGCTTCTGCTGCGGGAGGCAAGGCGACGTGGGCTGGTGCCTGACCCGCTCGAACTGGCGCCGAACCGCTTCGAGACCGAAGACGAAGCCCTGATCCGCGCCCTTCTGGATGAAGCGCTGGCAATGGAGCCAGTTGCCGAGGACGCGGTGCGAGCGGAATGGGAAAAGGACCCCGATCGCTACCGCTCCGCGCCGCTATGGGATGTTTCGCACATCCTGTGCGCCTGCGACCCGCGTGACGATGCCGAACGCGCCATGGCGAAGGCGCGGGCCATCGCCCTGCTGGCGCGGCTGGACGGGGATGCCAAGGGATTTGCCGCCGCTGCCCGCGAAAGCGATTGCGGATCGAAGGCGTCCGGTGGGCATCTTGGCCAGCTTGGCCCGGGCGACACCGTGCCCGAGTTTGAAGCGGCGTTGCGCAGCCTGACCGAGGGCGGCATCAGCCCCGCACCCGTTCTTACTCGGCACGGCTGGCACATCATCCGCCTGAACGCCACCGCGCCGGGTCAGACCCTGCCCTATGAGACCGTCCGCCCCAAGATCGCGCAGGCGCTGGAAAAAGCTGCCTGGGCAAGGGCATCACGGGATTTCGTCGAAACCCTGGCGCAAGGCGCACAGATCACCGGCGCAAGCCTTGCGCCGATCTGAACCACGCAGAAGGACGTGTCATGCAACCGTCAGAGCCACAGCTGCGTGGGAGCGATCGACCCGCTGAGGGCCGTTCGGCACAAGGCCATCCTTCCGCTGCCGGACCCCATGGAGACGACCGATGCTGAATGATCTTCTGGCGCGCAACGAGGCGTGGTCGCGACAACGCCACGCCCAGGAACCCGACTATTTCACCCGGCTTGCCGCCCTTCAGGCGCCCGAGTTTTTCTGGATCGGCTGCTCGGACAGTCGGGTTCCGGCCAACGTTGTCGCGGGGCTTGATCCGGGCGAAGTCTTCGTCCATCGCAACGTCGCCAATGTCGTCCATTCCACCGACCTGAACCTGCTGTCGGCGCTGGAATTCGCGGTAGACGCACTGCATGTGCGCGAGATCATCGTTTGCGGCCACTATGGCTGCGGCGGGGTCAAGGCCGCGACCGAGGATCTGCCGCACGGTCTGGCCGATCACTGGCTGGAACCGATCCGGCGCCTGGCCCGCGCCTACGCGGTCGATCTGGGGCGCGAACCCGACCTGGAAGCACAACGCGACCGGCTGGCGGAATGGAACGTGGTCGAGGGCGTGCGGCGCGTCTGTGAAACGCCGATCCTGCAACGGGCCTGGGCTCGCGGCGCCGTCGTTCGCGTGCATGGCCTGATTTATGGCCTCAAGGACGGACGCTTGCGCGATCTGGATTGCAGCATCGGGCCTGGGCACTTCCAGGGCGCCCAATCCACATTGGAGGCAGCACAATGACCATCCATCAGGCCATCGCGTCACCGGGCTGCGGCAATGATAGCCAGGACATGGACCATGCACTGATCGGAGTCATCGAGGCCCTTGCCAGGATTGCGGCGCACACTGAACCTGTCGGCCGGCCCGAGGCCGTGTCGCTAGACCGCGCCCTTGGCCGCATTCCGGCCCGGCCGGTTCGGTCCCGGTCAATGGCACCGGCTTTCGACAATACGGCGATGGATGGCTATGCGATCGCGACATCGGCCCTGACCGGCGCCGGACCCTGGGTGCTGCCGGTCGTGGCCCGCCTGCCTGCCGGGCAGGCGGTGACGACACCGGTTGCAGGCGCCGTGGCCGCCCGGATCTTCAAGGGCACCCCAACCCGCCGGCACATCGTGACCAAAATCGCAATCCGCTGCAGGCCCGGGCGCTGCAAACTCGGGCCTGCGACGATGGCGGGGTTCGATGCGCAAGGCTGCGAGATCGTCCGTTTCGAGGATGTCACCCATTCGGCCCGTGTCGGCCTGCTTTCCCTCGCGGACGGGCTGATGTTCCTGCCCTCCGATGCCGATAGCCAGCCAGCCGGTGCGCTGGTCGAATTTCAACCTTTCTGCCAATCCTGAAGGAGTCCGGATATGAAACTTGCCTACACGATGGCGCCGGGACGCGGCGATACGGATCTGGTGCTTGAACGGCTGGCAGCCGACCTCGCGGCCCGGGGCCTCAGATGTTGCGGCACCGTCCAGATCAACAGCGAGCGCGTCGATGCCGGCCCCTGCGACATGGATGTGCGGGTGTTGCCCGGTGGCGCGGTCTTGCGCATCAGCCAGGATCTTGGCCCGCAGGCGCGGGGGTGCCGCCTCGACCCGGCCGCGCTGGAAACGGCGGTCGGGTTGGTCAAGGCTGACCTCTTATCCGGGGCGCATCTTCTGATCGTCAACAAGTTCGGCAAGCACGAGGCCGAGGGGCGGGGGTTCCGCAACGTGATCGCCGAGGCGGTCGCAATGGATATTCCTGTTCTGGTTGGCCTCAATACGCTTAACCGACCGGCCTTCGAGAGTTTCACGCAAGGGTTGGCAGTGCAATTGCCGTCTGATCACGCGGCGCTGATGGCTTGGGTTGAGGATGTGACAAAGACGGCGGAGGAACTGGTCTGAGATCAGCTGGCGCGCGCGACCTCGCGCCCGTCCTCGCGCCACTCCGGAAGACCCCCTTCGAGACGCCGCGCGTTGAGCCCGTGGCGGCGCAGGGTAGCAACGGCCTGATGGGCATAGACGCAGTAGGGGCCGCGGCAATAGGCGACGATCTCGGCGTCCGGCGCGAGCGTGGGGAGGATCTGCTCCAGCTGCGCCAGGGCCGCGTTCAGCGCGCCGGGAATGTGGCCCGCGGCGTATTCGTCTGCCGGTCTCACGTCGAGCACGGTAACCGAGCCTTCCGCGAGCCGAGCGGCAAGGTCTGCGCGACTTACGGGCTCGGGGGCGTCCTCGCCGCCCGAGAGCCCCCGCAAAATGCGTTCGACCTGCGCGAGGTTCCGCTCTGCCACGATGCGCAGAAGGTCCATCAGCTGAAGCGTCTTGGCGTCGGTCAGCCGGTAGATCACCGCCTTGCCATCGCGGCGGCTGGTGACGAGGCCCGCGCGGCGCAGCTGCTGCAGATGCTGCGAGCAGTTTGCGACGGTCAGGCCAGTCTTTTCCGCCAGCGCCTCCACGCCACGCTCTCCTTGCGCGAGTTGTTCGAGGAGCGACAGTCGGGCCGGCGCTGACAGGGCGCGTGCGACGAGCGCGTATTCTTCGAGCAGAGCCAGCTTCGGGCTGATTGACACGGGACGTCTCCAGACTGTAAATCATTCAAGCGATAGTTTGAATGATAGCGATTCCATCGCGCCCCACAAGTCCGAAGTCCAGATCCCATGTCCGAGACCATCCTTGCCTCAGCACCGACCATCCGCCTTGCCGCCTTTCTGGGCGTTCTTGTGGCCATGGGGCTGTGGGAAGTGGCGGCGCCCCGGCGTCGGCGCGAGATCCCGCGCGTCATCCGCTGGACGAACAACCTCGCGCTCGTGGTGCTCGACACCGCGATCCTGCGGCTGACATTCCCGATCATCGCCGTCGGGCTCGCGGTCCTGGCAGAGGAGCGTAGCTGGGGCCTCTTCAACAACATCGACGTGCCTTTCTGGCTTGCCATCGTCGTCTCCATGCTCGCCCTCGACCTAGCGATCTACCTTCAGCACGTGATGTTCCATGCGGTGCCGGGACTCTGGCGGCTGCACCGGATGCACCACGCCGATCTCGACTTCGACGCGACCACGGGACTGCGTTTCCATCCCGTGGAGATCCTCATTTCCATGGGGACCAAGCTGGCGGTGGTCGCGGCCCTTGGCCCGCCCGCCATCGCGGTGCTGTTGTTCGAGGTAATCCTGAACGCGACCGCGCTGTTCAACCACGCCAATATCGACCTGCCGCGCCCGGTGGAGCGCGTGCTGCGCCTCATCATGGTGACGCCGGACATGCACCGCGTCCACCATTCCACCGACCCGCGCGAGACCAACTCGAACTACGGCTTCAACCTGCCATGGTGGGACCGGCTGCTCGGCACCTACATCGCGCAGCCCGCCAAGGGTCACGAGCGGATGGAGATCGGGATCGAACAGTTCCGCACGCGTCGCGACCTGTGGCTTGACCGGATGCTGGTCCAGCCTTTGCGCGGACCCGCCAGCGGCCACGCACCCGACCGACGCATCACGACGAAGAAGCCCGCCGAATGACCTCCGGCGACTTCACGCGCGGTATCCGTGAGAACCGGGTTCAGGTCGCCCATCAGCTTATCCAGGTGATGCTGGTCGGCTTCGCCATCGGCATGACGCGCACGGTGGTCCCGGCGCTGGCCGAAAGCGAGTTCGGGCTGGAACGCGGATCGTTCCTGCTACTTGCCTCCTTCGTCGTGGCTTTCGGCGCAGTCAAGGCGGTGATGAACTTCGTCGCCGGGCGATGGTCCGAGCGGATCGGCCGCAAGCGGGTGCTGTTCTGGGGCTGGGTCGTGGCGCTGCCGATCCCGGTGATGATCTGGTACGCGCCCGACTGGAACTGGATCGTGGCCGCGACCGTGCTGCTGGGGGTCAACCAGGGTCTTTGCTGGTCGATGACGCAGACGGCCAAGCTCGACATCACGAAAGCCGAGGAACGGGGCCTCACCATGGGGCTGAACGAGTTCTCGGGCTATGTCGGCGTCGCCATCGCGGGGATCCTGACCGCCTATGCCGCTGAATGGCTGGGCGCACGGACGGGCTTGCTGGTCTTTGGCATGGCCGTGGTCCTGCTGGCGCTAGTCCTGACGGTTGTCTGGGTCAAGGACACGCTTCCCTGGGCGAAGGTCGAAACTGCCGCGCACAAGGCTGCGCCGCCGAAATCCCTGCCGCGCTATCCGCAGGGCGTGTCCGAATACCCCTCGGCGTCCGAGGTCTTCGCGCTGATGAGCTGGCGCGACCGCCGCCTTTTCGCGATCTCCCAGGCGGGGCTGGTCGAGAAGTTCGTCGATGCGCTGGTCTGGGCGCTGTTTCCGGTCTTCCTTGTGACCCAAGGCGCGACCCTGACCGAGGTCGGCTGGATCATCGGCACCTATGGCTTCGTCTGGGGCGGCTCGCAGCTGTTAACAGGACGGCTGTCGGACCATGTCGGCCGGTTCTGGCCGAACGTGCTGGGCATGTGGATCTGCGGTGCGGGCGTGGCGATGGTCGTCATGGGCACGGGCGCGCTCTGGTGGTCGGTCTCGGCCGGGGTGGCGGGCTTCGGCATGGCGCTGATCTACCCGAACCTCTCGGCGGCCGTCGCGGACATCACCCCGCCGGCCTGGCGCGGCTCGGCCATCGGCATCTACCGCTTCTGGCGTGACCTCGGCTACGCCATCGGCGCGCTCGGTCTCGGGCTGGCGGCCAGCCTGACCGGCGCCGCGGAAGCGGCCTTCTGGTTCGTCGCGATCTCCATGTTCGTCTCCGGCGGCCTGCTGTTCTGGCTGTCCGAGGAGACGCACCCGCGACTCAACCCCGCCAGCCCACGGGAGCTTGCAGATGCCTGACACGCTTGCCCGCCCTCTGGGCTTCCTTTCGATCTTGTTGGGCGTCGCCTCCATCGCGCTTCTTGCGATCTCTGTCTGGGGCTTCCGGGCAGGCGGCCGGCCCTGGCCGCGGGCCTATGACCTTGCCGGCTGGGGCGCGTGGGCGGCCGGTGCCGGCGTCATCGTCGCGCTGGCCGGGCTGGTGGTCTGGCTCCGCCGCAGGAAGGGCGGCTCTGGGGCGGTCCTGCTGGGGCTGATCCTGTCTCTGCCCGTCGCGGGCCTTGGCGCGGCCTTCGAGATCGCCGCACGCACCACGCTGTCGATCAACGACATCTCGACTGACACCGAAGATCCGCCCGTCTTCTGGTTCACGGCGACGCCCAGCGATTACCCGGCGCAGAACGCCGGACCGCAGCGCGCCGCTTATCCGGACGTGCGCCTGCTGGACCTGCCGGTCTCCGCAGTCGAGGCTTTCGCCGCGGCGCTCGGCCTCGTGGAAGAGCGCGGCTGGGAGGTGCTGTCGGCCGATCCCGAGGAGAGCCAGATCGAGGCGATCGCCACGAGCCGTCTGTTCGGCTTCGAGGACGAGGTGGCGATCCGCGTCACCGAAACCGACACCGGTGCCCGCATCGACATGCGCTCGCGCTCGCGCCTCGGCCAGATCGACCGTGGCGCCAATGCCCGGCGCATCGAAGCCTTCCTGTCAGATCTCGAAATGCGCGCCCGGACCTGAGGACCCAAGATGAAACACCTGATCCTTCTGAACGACCCACCCTATGGAACCGAGCGCAGCTTCAATGGCCTGCGCATGGCCCACGCGCTGGTCAAGAATGACCCCGACGCGGAGATCACCGTCTTCCTGATGGCCGACGCGGTGCTCTGGGCCAAGGCGGGGCAGAAGACGCCCGATGGCTACTACAATTTCGAGCGCATGCCCCGCCGTGTCCTGTCCGCCAAGGGGTATGTCCAGATGTGCGGCACCTGCATGGACGCGCGGCCTTGAGGAGGGCGGAGGGCGCGATCCGCTCGACCATGGACGAACTCGCGCAAGGAACGCTCGCCGCCGACAAGCTGCTTGTGTTCTGAGGCCGACCAAGAAACCAGAAATCCGAAACGGAGGAACCCCCGAATGAACCTGAAACACCTTCTCGCGGCGGCAGCTGTCGCGCTCGGGCTGCATGCAGCGCCCGCACTGGCGCAGGACGCCGCCGTTGAGGCCATGCAGGAATACATGATGTTCTCGGAGTACGAGTCCGGCATCATACTGCCTCAGCAGATCGACCGGACCGTCTTCGAGACCGCGCTCTTCGTCGACACCCGCGATGCGGGCCAGTTCGAGGAAGGAACGATTCCGGGCGCGGTCAACATCGAGTGGCGCGAAGTGCTCGACCGGATCGACGAGATCCCCGAGGACCGGATGACCATCCTGTTCTGCAACACCGGCAGCCTCTCGGCGCAGGCCGCCTTCGCGCTGCGCGTGGCGGGGCGGTCGAACGTCGTCGTCATGCAGACGGGCTTCACCGGCTGGCAGCAGGACGCGGCCTACCAGCCCTGATCCGGGGCAGGGCGACCACGAAAGGGAGGCAGGCCCATGCGCGACATCTATCTGGATTGCAACGCCAGCATTCCGGTCGCACCCGAGGTCGCCGCGATCATGCGCCGTGCCCTGGAAACGGGGCAATCCTTCCAGCAGTCACCGGGCCCGGGTGCCCGGCTGTAGGATGGCGCAGGATGCGAGGACCCAGATCGCGGACCTCCTCGGCCGCGCGCCACAGGAGATCGTGTTCACGAGCGGCGGCAGCGAGGCGAACAACCACGCGCTGAAGGGTGTGTCCTTCGCCAGCGGCAAGGAACGGCCGCATTTCATCACGTCGAGCGCCGAGCATTCGGCAATCGTGGCGCCGCTTCGTTTCGTCCAGCGCCTCGGCGCGCGGGTGACCCGGCGGCTGATGGCATGGGGATGGTCGATTCCGACGACCTGCGGCATGCGATCACGACCGACACCGTGCTTGTCACCATCATGTACGCCAACAAGGAGACAGGAAAGATCCAAGGGCCGCACGCGGCGGCACGGAGGATGGGTCTGCTACCACACGGGCATCTGGAGGTTCGATCTGGAGGGCCACGAGATCGGCGTGGTCGGCTGCGCTGTCGGCGTTTCCCTCGCCGTGCTCGTTGCCGAGGAGGTGATCGCCTCTGGATGCGGACACCTGATCAGCGTCGGCTTGTCGGGACAGATCACGCCGCAGGGCGCCCCGTCGTATTTCATTCTGATCGACCGGGCGTGGCGCGACGAGGGAACGCGCTATCAATGACTTCCGCCCTCGGACTGCTGCGCCGCGCTCAAACATCCTCTCTCCCAGCTGCAGCGTGCGTTCGAGGGCGGCCCCTGCGTGCTGATAAGGGCGACCTTGACGACCGACGCACCTTTCCGCAAGATGGAGACCGCCATCGCTGCGGCACCGGCAGGCGGCATCCTCTCGGTCGAGATGGAAGCGGCCTGGTTCTAAGCTTTCGCTCGGGCGCGGGACCGGTCCGTCATCTGCCTCGTCCACGCGACCAATCAGGTGGGCGCCACTGAGCGCGACTTCGCAAAGGGCGAGGCGAACGGGAAAACCGATGCCCTCGACGTGGTTTCGCGACCCGCCGCCAGCCCCGCTTGACGCATTCAGGCCACCAGCGTCAGGCCGATCCCGCCGAGGGCAGCGACGATCACGACACCCCAGGGCGGCACTTTCCAAGCCATCAACAGGACAAGGCAAGCGAGCGCCAGGGTGAAATCGCGCATGTCGCCGATCGCGCTGGTAAAGACCGGCGAATAGAGCGCTGCGCCGAGGATGCCGACGACGGCGGCATTCGCCCCTTGCATCAGTGACTGTGCGCGCGCAATCGACCTGAAACGGTCCCAGTAGGGCAGGACGCCGATCAAGATCAGGAACCCCGGCAGAAAGACGGCCACAAGGGCGATGAGCGCGCCGATGACGCCGTTCGGTTCGGGGCCGAGCACCGCACCGAGATAGGCGGCGAAGGTGAAGAGCGGACCCGGCACCGCCTGCGCCGCGCCATAACCGGCGAGGAAGGCGTCCGGCGTCACCCAACCGGGCTGCACCACCTCCGCCTCCAGAAGCGGCAGCACCACATGGCCGCCGCCGAAGACCAGCGCACCGGCACGGTAGAAGCTGTCGAATACCGCCAGCGTCTGCCCTTGCCCCGCCAGCAGAGGCAGAATTGCAAGGAACCCAACGAAGACGAAGAGCGCACTGGCCGCGATACCGCGTGTCACCGGCATGGTGATGTGCCCACCGATAGGCGCGCCCGTGCCTCGGCCGAGGACAAATCCAAGCGCCGCGCCAACGATGATTGCGCCGACCATGCCAATGGCCCCCGGCAGGAAGGCCAGCATCGCGACGGCGACGACAGCTATCGCCGCGCGTTCCTTGTCGGGGCAGAGGTTCTTTGCCATCCCCCAGACCGCCTGCGCGACGATGGCCACCGCGACGATCTTGAGCCCATGCAGGACACCTGTGCCCACCGGTCCCGCGATGCTGGCCGCTGTCATGGCAAAGACCAGCAGAACCAGCGCCGAGGGCAGCGTGAACGCGGTAAAGGCCGCCAGCGCCCCCAGCCAGCCCGCGCGCATCATGCCAAGGGCAAAGCCCACCTGGCTGGAGGCCGGACCAGGCAGGAACTGACAAAGCGCCACAAGGTCGGCGTAGGCATGGTCCGATAGCCATTCTCGCCGGCTGACCAATTCCTCGCGGAAATAGCCCAGATGCGCAATCGGCCCGCCAAAGGAGGTGAGGCCAAGCCTCAGGAAGGTCGCGAACACCTCGCCCGCTGTCCCGCGGGCCGATCCCTGCGCCGTCGTCTGGTCCTGATCCTGCAAATCTCTGTCCCGTTTCTAGAAATCCTACGCCTTGTCGGCGGATCTTGTGTCAATTGCGCGACGGCAGAAGGATCACCGCACTGCCGATCAGACACAGCGCAAGGCCCGCCATGTCCCATCGATCGGGCCGTTGTCCCTCCACCAGCCACATCCAGACCATCGAACTGGCGATATAGACGCCGCCATAGGCGGCATAGGCGCGACCCGCGATGGCGCTGTCGGCGCGCGTCAGGACCCAGGCGAACAGCGCGAGGCTGGCGAGCCCCGGGATCAGCCAGAGCGCCGACTTGTCCAGCCGCGCCCAGGCCCAGAAAGCGAAGCACCCTGCGATTTCCGCAAACGCCGCGATCAGATACCAGATGAAGGTCATGCATGTTTCTCCGAGCGCCGACGCGACAATTCGCGATAGAGCGCCTCGCGGGTGACGCCCAGTTCGGCGGCCACCTCCTGCAAGCGGCCCTTCTCCGGCAGGTTGTGGCCTTCGCCGAGCCAGGCATCCAGACGATCCGCGACCCGCGGCAGGGACCGGATCTCGGCCCGGAGCCGCGCCGCCTGAACCGCGCGCGCGAGGTTTCTCGCCCAGAGCTCTGCAAGGTCTGGGTCGGACCTCAGTCGCGCCACGAACACGTGGCGCGGCAGAAGCGCCGCCACGCACGACTCCGCCGCCACCGCATCGCAATGATAGGTGTCCGACCAGGCGGACGCCTCGGCGAGGGTCTGCCCGGGCCCGGCGCGCTGCAGGATCATCTTCAGCCCGTGGTCCGTATGGCGGACCAGATCGGCCCGTCCGGCCCGGAGCAGGATCATCGACACCACCGGGTCGCCGGCGCGGAACAGCAGGTCTCCAGCGGCGAATTCGCGCGCGGCCGCATCGGTAAAAAGAGGCTCGAACAGGTCGGACATGATCACGATCATATGCATCGCCGCCGCCAGATGCGAGAGAGGAAAGAAAACCACTGGAGTTTCTAGATGATCCGTCTCGCGCTCGCGTGTCTTGTTCTGGCCATGCCCCTCGGTGCGAGTGCCCAGCATCAGGGCCATTCCCCCTATGCCGGGATGGAAGCCCGCGAGATCAAGAGCCTGTCTGCCGAGGACATCGAGGATCTGCGCGCAGGTCGCGGCTGGGGCCTTGCGCTTGCGGCGGAACTCAACGGCGTGCCGGGTCCGGCGCATCTTCTGGAGCTGCGGGAGGAGATCGGCCTGTCGCCCGAGCAGGTGACCGCCATCGAGGCGATCTTTGCCGCCATGCAGGCTGAGGCGCAGGCGGCCGGAGAACGCCTCATCGCGGCCGAGGCCGCCATCGAGGCGGGGTTTCGCGCGGGCCGCCTGACGCCGGAGGCGCTACGTGACCTTATCGACACCGCTGCCACCGCGCGTGCACAACTGCGCTTCATCCATCTCTCGCGCCACCTCGAAACGCCGCCTCTGCTGACGGCCGACCAGATCGCGCGCTACAATGACCTGCGTGGCTACGGCGCGGCTGACCCCTGCGCGACCATGCCCGAAGGTCATGATCCGGCGATGTGGCGCCGCCACAACAATTGCGAATGAGGAACGCCCCATGCAGATCCTTTTGACCCGCACGCGCGCCGCACTCGGCGTTCTCGTCGCGCTGACGCTCGCCACCCCGGCGCTTGCCGAGTTGCGCAGCCTGCCCGTGGCCGATGGAGTCTGGGCCATGGTGGGCGACAAGGGCCAGCGCAGTCCGGAGAACCTTGGGAACAACGCCACCTTCGGCCTGATCGAAACCGACGCGGGCGCGGTCCTGATCGACGCGGGCGGCAGCTACCGAGGGGCCGAACAGCTGCACGCCGCGATCCGGAACCTGACCGATCGGCCCGTGACGCTGGTCATCAACACCGGCGGGCAGGATCACCGCTGGATCGGCAACGGCTACTGGACCGAGCAGGGCGCCCGGATCGTTGCTGCCGAGGCGGCCGTCGAGGATTAGAAGGCGCGCGCCTCGATGCAGATGACCATGCTCAGCCAACTGATCGGCGAGGGTTTGGCCGGCACCGAGCCAGTCTACGCGTCCGAGACATTCGCGGATCGCCTTCAGCTCATGGTCGGCGGCCGGAGCATCGAGATCGTCCAGCCCGCCCCGGCCCATACGCCGGGAGACGCCTTTGTCTGGCTGCCCGAGGAGAGGGTCGTCTTCGCCGGCGACATCGTCTTCACCGAACGGCTTCTGGGCGTGCTGGACTTCTCAAGCTCCGCAGGCTGGCTCGAGGCCTTCGACGCGATGGCCGCGCGCGCGCCCCTGCACGTCGTCCCCGGCCACGGAGATCCCACGACGCTGGAGCGCGCGCGGGCGGATACATATGACTACCTCGTCAACCTGCGCGACCGGATGCGCGCGCACATCGACACGGGCGGCGACATCATCGGCTCGGTCGAGGTAGACCAGGCCGCTTTTTCCCATCTGGAACAGTTCGACACGCTGGCCGGGCGGAACGCGCAGGCCGTGTTCCAACAGATGGAGTGGGAGTGAGGATGTGAGCGTTTGCCACGGCCTCTGCAGTGGTTCACACACATTGTCGGAGGTAGAGAAGATTTGACGTCAGGCCCATCCCCTCCCGTTCGGGCGATTTGAGCGGTCCAGCGGTGACGGTGACGCATACGCGGACCCTGCGGCCGGCGTCGTTCTTCGCGGTCGCCGTCACACGCATCAGGACCTCGCCGTTCGCAGGTCTCGGCACGGGGAGGTCGGTCCTTGTATTCAAGGCTTTCGACCCCGCCATGGCCGGTCAGCAGGACGCCTGCCATCCGCGTTGGAAGTTCTGTCATGTGCGTCTCCGGATCACCTTCGGATCCTATCCGGCCCGGCCGAGTTGTTGACCCTCGACTTTCGGTCCGGTTGCGCGGACGGTCGGGAAGGCGTGATAGGCATATACAAAAAGCCATCTATCCGCCGGATACGCCTCTGGTAGAACGCGGGGAGTGTGTTTCACCAGTAGGAGGTTCCAATGTTGGACAGTCAGCGAAAAGCCCTGCGCGCCTCGGTCTCCGGAGAGGATCTGCGCCTCATTCTTCGTGCGATCGAAGCCTATAGCCACAATGCCGACTACCGCGAGGTGATCGCCCGCCTGCAATACCAGGCCTCGGCGCTCGGCGTCTCGCCAAAGCGCGCAACCGTCGCGGCGCACTGACACCGACGTCAAGGGGGATAAGGGCACAGTCGGCCCTGAACTGCCATTCGAAGGTGGAGCGCAGCTCTACCGAACCGGAAGTTCGAGCGTCGCGCAGCATTTCCACCGGCCGGATGGTCACTGTGCGGTCGAAGCTGTCTTTCCCGGCAGCAAATCGAATGGCAGCCTTAAGATCGCCGCTAACGTTCGTCTGTTTTCCTGAACACAACCGGCTTCATGCGTCGGTCCTGACCCCGTCAAGAAGGATGTCGTTTAGGTTCTCACCGTGCAGCACGGAGATGTCTCCGGTGGATTCGAGCACGACGGCGCGAACATCGCTGATGTGCAGGACATTTGCTTCGCGAAGTTTGGCGATGACGTCACTTCGGGATGTCCGCGTGCGTTTGAGCGCGGCTTCCTGAAATTCACCCTCTCGCATGAGCAAGGTCGGCGTGTTGCCGATCAATCCCTCGAAGTCGTCCCGCCGTGCGCGGGTGCGCGAGACAGCATACTGGATCCCGAGAAGAGCCGAAATGGCGATGAGAGCTTGCGCGAATCCGCTCCAGCTCGTTGCTTGCACGCATCCCGCCAGAAGCGAACCGATGGCGATGGTGGTGACGAAATCGAATGACGTCATCTTCGAGAAAGCCCGCAAACCGATGATACGCACACAGATCACCACCCACGCCAGGCCGACGAGGGCAAGTAGCGTGCCGCGGAGAACAACGTCGAGAGCAGAAATATCCGTGAACATCAGGTCGCTTTCAGCTGCTTGGCAGGTGGGCAAAAGAGGCGTGCAATGGTGAGGACAAGTACACAAGAAACGGCTGCGAGGCTGCGTTCGTAGATGCCGTCGAGATCCGTGGGTGGAGCGAGGAACAGGGGCGCGGTGCTGCCCCAGACGATGCCGGTGCCAATCAGCAGAGTGCGGCAAAACGCGCTGACCGGTGCTGCGCCACGCGAAAAGATGAGGCAGGCTACCATCATCGCGAATCCAGGGCATAGACCAAATCGGTGTGGATCAACCGGCCTTCACTGCCATTGCCGCCGTATTCGTTGCGGGGCCGGATGGGGAAAACCACCAAGCCAGAGATAACGAGTGCGATGATCCCAAGGCTGCAATCCCACGCGCCGAGGTGGATAGGAGCAGCGAATACGGCACGAGCAATCAATGCTGCAGATAAGGCGTAACGACCTGTGTCGACGATGATCTCGTAGCGCCCGGCGCCGAGATCAGTGATGGTGCCGGCGATCCAGTCCTGATTGGGAACGAAGAATTCTGCGATCAGGTCGACAGCAGCAAGCGCTATGCAACCGAAGACCGCGATTAGAAGGAGAGTATGCATCAGGATCGCTTGCTCGGCGACTTCGGCGGACAAATGTCCAGCGGTCTTTGCGGTCGGTGGCATCTAAGCTCCTCGGGGCTGAAGATCCAACATTCCCCAAGGCTGATTGGTTCATTTACTATCGATATGCTCTGTTCGTCACGTCTTGCCACTGATCTTCTGCTAGGCCTGATATCGGTCATTTCCGCAACCTGCGACTTATTCGTCCCGCTGAAGATGGTGGCTGCTCGGCTGGCAGCGCTTTCAGGGTCATTTTCCCGCGATGCGCAGCAAAGCTGGGATAGACTGTCAGGTAAGCCGGCCATGGGTCGCTAGAAGCAACTGAACCAAACCTGCCGGTCGTCCCGGTCTCGAGCATGACGGGGGGATCAGCGTCGAGCGCGGCAGCCCACTCTCCATCTTCTGTGCGATCGGGCTCATGTCCGACGGATGGATGCATTGATCTCGGCCGCAAGCTGCCGGCTCTTGGTGCCCGCCCACTCGAGTGCATCGGCGCCGAACAGCAGGCGTCGCGCAGGGCTGGCGGACCCGGCCTCGGCGACAATCAGACTGGCTAGCGCTGCTGGATCGTTGTCCTGCGCACCATTTGCCCCGGCAATGAATTCTCGGAAGCCGGCGACCGCGTCGGCGTAATCTTCGATCTCAAGCTCGCCCTGCCGAGCGGTGGACGGGTCGCCGGGTTTCCTGGCGGGTCCAGTAGGTGCGGCGCCTGATCCTCTCGCGCTCGAGCAGGTTGAAGAAGCTCTGGGCGTGGGCAATGCCGTTGCACAGCTGGTGAGCTTCGACGAACGCTATCTCCACCCCGCCGCCGGACCAATCCGGCATTCAAAGATCGCCGCGATCCAGGACGCGTCCCGATCCTTGTAGATGGCGTGCCGGGGGTGCGCCTCGGCGAGGCCGTGCAGCAGGCGATCCTGTACGTCAAGCGCACTCAGGGTGGTTTCGGTCGGGCCGGTATGGCCGGCGACGAGACAGCAACCGCCTGCGGTCAGCGATTTCGCAACCACGGCCACGGTCCTGTCGAGCCCTGCGGGATCAAGGTAATACAGAACCTTGGAGAGAACGATCAGGTCCCATCGCCCCGCAGGCCATTCCGCGGGTATCGCTGCGACCTCGAAGCGGGCATTCGGGATCCCGCGCGCCCGCGCCCGTGCCACCGCCGTCGGTGCGAAATCGAGGGCGAGCAGGCTGTCGCACCGCCGGGCGATCGCGGCGCTCATCACGCCGATGAAGCATCCGATCTCTAGCCCGCGCGTGTATCTGCATCTTGGCAGCAGTGCGAGGCAACGGCGATATTTCTCGGCCTCATAGGCACTGGTCTCGTAGTTCCAAGGATCTTGCTCGGCCTTGTAGAGCGTATCGAAAGAGGTTGCATCCCGGGTCATGACGGAATGAAGATTTCGTCGCTGACGATGAAATGGCGAGCCAAGGCCCGTGGCATTCGGAAAACCTCTGGGTCGTCGCGGATCAGGTCGGTTATCTGCGAGGCATGGGCGAAGACCGCACGGGACTTGGTCCCGCGATGTTCGAGGCTGCGGAACCGTCGCGCCCCCTGCCATCCGCACCCAGCCACGGGACGCTGGACACGTCCCCAGACCGGGCAGGCGAACATGCGGACGCCACAGCGGCGACGCGTCAGCCACTGCGCCAGACGCCAGACGCGCTGGTGACCTGGGTGCGGGTCGCCGTTCCAGGTGGTCCAGATCGCCGTGACGTCGGGAAACACCGGCGCCAAGGCGGTCTCGACTTCCGCGAAGCACGCCTCGTCATCCGGCGCGGCCATGTCCGGGTAGCCAAGCCAGTGGACCACGCCGCTCCCTTCCGTGAGGATCGCGACTGCCTGCCACACCTCGCGGCGGCGAAGCGCCCGAGGACGGGCGGGAGGATGGCATTCGGAGTTGGGATGCGATCGCGCGCCATCGGTCACGACGGCGACATGGATCCGGCGGCCAATTGCAGAAGCGGCCGCGATCGCCCCACCCATCGCGAGGCTTTCCTCGTCCGGATGGGGGGCAAGCACCAGCACGTCGCCCGATCCCGCAAGTTCGGAAATGCCGACGACCGGCGCATCGCGGGTCTGACGCACGAGAGATGTGAAGACGATCATCAGTCGCTCCAGATTGCGCCGATCGGTTTCCGGGATTCGCAAAGGGTCCGGCCGACCCGCCGCAGCTTGCCGTCAAGGTCAGCCTGCCTCAGGAAGAAACCGAGATCCCGGCGCAGGAGATCGATCGGATTCCCGGTCACGAACGACCGGGCGCCAAGCGCGCGATCGGCCAGGGCCATCGCTTCGAGGCACGCGGTCTCTACCGTCTCGCGCGCCGCAAGGGACAGCGCGGCCTCTTCCTCGCCAGCACCGGGTGCTTCGACCCTGCACGCGGCATCCGTGACGAACAGGGGCGCGCCGTGCGCGAGGCCCGCCAGCCGACCGACCGGCAGACTGGCCGCACCGATGCGCCGCAGCAGACCCACATGGTCGGCCGGATCGGCCTCTGCGTACAAACGTCGCAAGATGCCCGAGGTAGCCAGCAAGACCATGTCCGCCGACAGGTCGCGATGGCTGGCATCGGCCTCCGCCGCACCGGCGGCGATGGTGGCGAACACGGCCTGTTCGTCGTCTCGGATGTCCCCGGGGCGCGGCGATCCCCCTCATGCCGAGGCCGCCCGTTCCGGCCTGGCCCGTTCGCTTGCCAGCGCGGCGGCGAGGCGCGGCAGTTCCCGCGGGATGTCCGAAAGGCGCATGCGCATGCGCGGCATCCCGGCAAGGTGCAGGCGCGCAGCGGACAGGGCCTCAGGGGATATGCCGGGCCGGGCGGAGAGTGTGCGCAACTCAGACCGCAGCCGGGCCCGGGCGACGGTCGCCTCGGCGGATTCCGGCAGCTAATCGACGAGGGGGTCGGGCGCGTGGATCCGGAATCGCAGCGCCTCGGCCATGCCCCCGGGCGCGCGGCCCTCGAGCCGGCCTGACGTCTGCACGCGCGGCCCGTGGAGTGACGAACCTGCCAACCTTGCAGGTCCGCGCGCTCAGCAAAGGCGCGATCCTCGCCGGATGGCAGGGCGGGGAAGCCACCAACGTCGTCGTAAAGCGGCATGCGAAAGGCGCGGCTCGCCCCGGGCTCGGACAGGTGGGACGGGTCCGGATCGTGCGGAACCGGATCGATGGCGCCTTTCAGGGCAATTGTCAGCGCCATGTATTCGCCCTCAAGCGCCCCGCGATGACAGGCGGCAGGCGCGCGAATTCGGCCGGATCGGGAAGGACGGTGCCGCAGATCAGGTCGGCCCGGTTCAGTTCATCCAGGTTTGCCTCGACCCAGTCGGGAAAGATCCGGCTGTCTGCATCCGTCGTCATGACCACGCCGTGGGGGGCTAGATACGGCGCACAGGCGGCGACAAGGTCCCGCCGCACGGCGCCGGCTCCGCCGCCCGGTGCATCAGGACAGTGAAGGACGAGGCCGCTGGTCCCGCACGCTTCGAACCAGGCAAGCGTGCGTTCAAGCGTCCGGTCCGATCAGTCGTTGACCCCGACCCACGATACCGCCTCGGTGGCGCAGGCTTTCCGCGGCGGCTTCGAGACAGTCCGCGATGCGGTCTGCCTCGTTGCGCGCCGGGACCGTGATCGCCACCGGCCAGGGGTCGCCCGGACCGAAGCGGCGCGAACCTGTCACGCCCCGCGGTCCCAGAACCGCATGCTGGCGCAGGCGGTCAGGAAGTCCTTGGCTCCTTCATCCGCCGAGAGGACGAAGACGCCTGCGTCGGGGTCATCGGGGACGGCCTTCGGCCAGAATTTAGACTGTGCCGCCTCCGACAGCGCGATGAACTTTAGATGTGCATGGGCGTCGGCAAGCCAGCTGCGGGCGGCGTGCATCCGTCCCAGCCTGGCGGCACCCTCGTCGGAAGCGATGACCGCCACGGCGTCGTACAGAACCGACGGCGCCCCTTCAAGCTTCTGGTCCGCTTCAATCCGCTGCCCCCGGTTGGATGTGACGCCGCCGACCTTCTCGGCCACGATCTCGACCGTTGCGCCGGCGTCCTCGGCCGCCTGCTTCAATGCGTCGAAGACCTTTGCGTCGATGCCGTCGGTCACCAGCACGCCCAGCTTGCGCCCTGCGAAGATGTCAGGCGCGTTTGCGAGAATGCTGAGCGCCGGCGACAGGTCGGTGTCGATCACCGGCCGCGCCGGTTCGGCCGCCTCTGGCACCTCCGTCAGACCGAGCCCGTCGGCCACCTTCTCGGCAAGGCCGGTTTCGATGTTGACGAGATGCGACACCATCCGTTCGCGGATCGAAACCGCCTCGACCTTGGAGAGTTCGAAGATCAGCGCCTTGGCGATGTGATCCTTCTCGATATCGGTCTGGCTGCGATAAAACATTCGCGCCTGGCTGTAGTGATCGGCAAACGTCTCCGAGCGCACGCGCAGCTTTTCCCCCTGCTCCTCGGCCGGGTAGGAGAGGAAGCCGCGTTCGGGATCCTCGCGCGGACCCTCGCCGTGGCTGTTCGGCTCGTAATTCGCGCGGCCCCGGGGATTGTGCATCGCCATGTGACCGTCCTGCTGGAGATGGGCGAAGGGACAGCGCGGTGCGTTGATCGGGATGTGGTTGAAGTTGGGGCTGCCAAGCCGCTTCAACTGGGTGTCGAGGTAGCTGAAGTTCCGCCCCTGCAGCAATGGATCGTTGGAATGGTCGATGCCGGGCACGATATTGCCGGTCTGGAAGGCGACCTGCTCGGTCTCGGCGAAGAAGTTGTCCACCATTCGGTCAAGCGTCAGCGTGCCCACGATGCGCACTGGAACCTGTTCCTCGGGGATAAGCTTGGTCGCGTCCAGCACGTCGAAGTCGAAGCTGTCTGCGAAGTCTTCGTCGAAGATCTGCACACCGAGATCCCATTTCGGATAATCGCCCTTCTGGATCGCATCCCAGAGATCGCGCCGGTGAAAGTCGGGATCGGCGCCGTTGATCTTTACGGCCTCGTCCCACAGCACGGACTGCATCCCCTGCCGCGGCTTCCAGTGAAACTTTACGAAGGTGGACTTGCCTGCGTCGTTGACAAGGCGGAACGTGTGGACCCCGAAACCTTCCATGAACCGGAAACTGCGCGGGATTGTGCGGTCCGACATGATCCACATCACCATGTGCATCGCCTCAGGCATCAGCGACATGAAATCCCAGAAATTGTCGTGAGCGGTCTGGGCCTGGGGGAAGGCCCGGTCGGGTTCCTGCTTTGCGGCGTGGATCAGGTCGGGGAACTTGATCGCATCCTGGATGAAGAATACGGGGATGTTGTTGCCGACGAGATCCCAGTTGCCTTCCTTGGTGTAGAATTTCACGGCGAAGCCGCGCACGTCGCGGGCAAGGTCGGCCGAGCCCTTGTTGCCCGCGACGGTCGAGAAGCGGACGAACACCTCGGTCTTCTCTCCGACCTCGGTCAGCACCCGCGCGCGGGTGACGTCGTCCAGCGACTCCGTCAGTTCAAACGTGCCATGTGCCCCATAGCCGCGGGCGTGCACGACGCGCTCGGGGATGCGTTCGTGATCGAAGTGGAACAGCTTCTCGCGGAAGATCTGGTCCTCGATCAGGTGCGGGCCGCGAGGGCCGACTTTGAGGCTGTTCTGGCCATCCGCAATCGGCATCCCGACCTGGGTGGTCATGGTCTCGTGCCCGTCCTGGGCGGTCTGGTGGGTCTCACCACCGTCGTTCGGCAGGGTCTTGGAGGTCTTACGAGTCATCTCAGAGCCTTTCCTTGGTCAGAGGGATTGGGTTTCGAGCATCCGCTCGTCTTCCGGCGCCGCCGCGCACGCCGTCTTCGCGCGCCAAAGCGCTACGACCCGCGACAGGCGGAATTCGGACCGGGCGGCGGCAAGGGGCGTTCCGGGGTCCGAAGCGCGCCACTGACGGACGCGCAAAGCGATGGCGTCGGAATCGGTGGTGGCGATGCATTGCGACGGGTCCGAGGCGACTTCGTCATTCGCGCCCAGTCCACGTTGCAGAAGGGCCGGGCAACCCAGCGCGTTGGCCTCGGCTATGACAAGACCAAAGGTCTCGGCGAACTGGTCCTGCGGATAGAACAGGCAATGCGCATGTCGCATCTGCTGGTGAAGGTCGGCTTGGGACAACTTTCCGTAGGACAGGACACCATCCGGCACCCGGCCGGTCGGCCACGCCAGATATCCGGGATCGGCGACGGCCAGTCGCAAGGTCGGGATTCGTGACCGAAGCACCTCGAACCGTCGAAGGACCTGGGTCAGCCCCTTGTGAGGCGAACTTGCGTAGAGAAGCAGGTCCGGGTCGCGCGCGGTATCGTAGGGGGCCAGATCATCGGCGATCGGGTTGGGTATGTGCGAGATGGAGACCGCATCCCACCCCGCGAAACCGCGCAGCCAGCGGGACTGTGCCGCAGAGACACAGATCACCTCGATACCAGCGGCGCGCAGGCCGGCGGCGTGCACGGGGTTGTGGCGTCCCGGAAACACACGCTGCCAGACGATGACCCGGGCGCCGGGATGCTGTCGGGCGATCTTCGCGGCGATCTTCCAGGAGTTGACGACCACGATCACGTCCGGCCGCTCTTCCAGCGGACAGCTGACATCCCACCCCGAATAGCGCTCGCCGTTCACTTGGACCGGGCCCGTCGCCCGGGCGGCCTGGTGGACGGTCACGGGCCGATCCGCCGCCAGACCCTCGCAGATGCGCACAAGCGTCGCCTCGGTCCCGCCGAGCCCGGCAAGATCGCCCGGCCCTCCGCTGTAGGCGCGCGGGGCCATGGCATCAAGGAAGGCGACGCCGGCCATCACGCGAACTTCTCCGGCGCGCGCCCGCTCAGCCGACTTGCCGCCGCGGGGTCACAGAGCCCTGAATTGGTGCATGCTGCGACGTGCACCCCCGTGAGATCGACCGGAATCGGTGTCACCTCGCGGGTGCGGAACCAGTGGCCCACCGCATCCCAGACACGCTGCCGATCCGCCTGACGTCGCGCGCTGTCGCAATCGGTCGCCGATTGCTGGGTCAACCGGTCCGCGGATTCGATCTTGGTGAGCAGGATTTCCGGAATCACCCAAAGCACCTCGCCGGCCATGATCAACCGGTTGCGGAACTCCCTGTCCTCCTCGATGCAATCCGAGAACCCGCCGAGACGCTGGAAGACCGAGTGATGGAACAAACCGGAATTGATATGTGTCCAGTCGCCGGGAACGCCCGCCGCCATCTGCAGGTTCGGGAAGAAGTCGTGAACGAGGCTGAGCGTGCGATGGATCTCGGCGCGTTCGCCGTTCGGCAGGATCAGCTCGTGGTGGGTCAGCACCACACCGATCTGTATCGTCGTGTTAGGCTCGCGGCCCGCAAGACGCCAGTTGAGGCAGGGGTGAGCGCCGATGGCCTCATTGCCCATCACGCGCGCCTGCAGCATCACCTTGTCGCGATGCGGAATATCGTCGGAATCGTGGAAGGTTATAGCGTCAGACGCCGATAACGCGATGCCCAGGTTCTTTGCACGCGCGGTGCCGAAGTTTTCCGCCAGGGTGACGCCGACGAACCGCTGGCTGCCCGCATACCGTTTCAGGACTTCGGCGGTCTCGTCGGACGAACCGTCGTCGTTGACCATCACCGTGACACCTGGAAGGGATTGCCCAAGCGCGGCGTCGATCACTTGGGCCAGGACACTGGCCCGGTTGTAGGTGGGGATGACGATGGTGACGCTCGGGATCATGTCCGGGCCTCCTTTTCCGAGCTAAGGCAGCTGCGGTATGTGGCGAGGCTGGTGCAGGCGAGACGGGCGAACGGATGCGGCAGCAGCACAACCGCACCCGCCGGACCCAACAAAGGCAAGCTGGATGAGTTCCAGAGCAGCACAAGACCAACAGCGGAAAGAGCGGGAAACTGCCAAACGACGTGTTCGGAAGCCTCTCCGGTATCCTTTGCTGTGCGCCTGAAGGTTCCCGAGCGACCCAAGAGGGCGTCGATGCTTGCCATTGCCGAGGGCACGATCATCGCGATCCGCATGGCGAGCGCGCCGAGGATCACCGGCAGCGCGGGCCTGCCGCGGACAATCGTACTCAGCACCATTGGCAGGCAGACCGAAAGCACAACCAGCAGCAACCCGAAGCCCGAGAGCGCGCACAGCCGTGCCGCTTGACCGCTGTCGTCACCCAACAGCAGGGCGTAGTTGCCCCCGATAAGGCCCGCCGCAAGCGGCAGCGCCATGTTGGCCCACGCCGTCAGCTGAGCGAAAACCTGGATCGCCGTGCGCGCAGACATCCCCTTGAGTCCCCTCCGGAGCATGTCCGCGTTTCCCGCCGTCCAGCGATAACGCTGAAGCGCGAGTCCGGTGAAATCGATCGGCAGGATGCCCCTGCCGATGATGCGGTCGACGAACCGGCCCTGAAACCGGTGCCGCAGCAGTCGCAGCGCCAGTTCTGCATCCTCGGTGATCGTGCGCGCGCTCCAGGCAAGCGCCGTCAAGCCGAGGAACACGCCTCGGCCGTCCACCCTGACCATTGCAGAATTCTCCTGAGTGCATCGGCACGGGACATCGTGCGATCCGACAATTCAACACCGCAGACAGAGCCGTGTTCCAACAACATTTGTTAGGGTGTGTCTGCGGCGTGGTGGGGGCGGGCATCCGGCGCGCACCGGGACGCGGATCTTATTGGGCGCGCGGAAGCGCGACTGCGCATTCTCGTAGGGATTGCAGAAGATTGTGGGCTTCGCTCGGCCCGTCTCTGATGGCAAGGGCGGCCTAGCCGACGACGGCGCTACGCCACCACGGCCTGTTCATCCCGAGGCCGACCGTCTGACTTGGGGGGCAATGGCGAGACGAACCATGTCAATATCTGAGGTAAAATTGAACTCTGCCGCGGTGTTGCGTGTCGCAGTGACCTTCCCGATCTGAGGCGGCTCACACGATTTCACCACGATCTGCCGCTGGTTGGCCGACCCGTCCGCACGTCTCCTTGATCATTTTTCGCCGATCAGGTCGTCATGCCGGGCGATCTCGCTCTGCTGAGACTGCCAATCCTTCAGGTTTCATTCCGGGCGATCTTTCCCATCGCTTCCTGCGCAGGAGTTCATCTTGATTGTCCGATTGACAACAATCAGCCGCCAGGCATCATCCTCCGCACCGATCTTGAGAGCCTCGTCGACCGAAATCGCCCGACCGGTCTCTGGCTCGAGACTGGCGCGGACATAACGGCCCGTTTCGCGGACCTTGACGCTGGATCCCCAGCCCAGTTGTTCCAGGTTCCGGCCAATTCTGTCCACCAGCGGGTGAATGTCGGGGCTGTCCAATTGTCGCGGTGCGCCGTCCAGCAACTCCGAGAGAGAGATCCGCATCGCGCGCAATCCGTCGCGCAGGATGTCGACGGCGATGAACCCCGCTGCGGCGGCGTCGGCCCACCACCAGCCCATCCCGATTCCCGCGACCCCGGCAATTCCCGCCAATCCCGTCTTCCAATCCGCGGCATTCATTTGGGCGTCCGTATGCAGCACCTTATCCATGGTCTGACGCGCAAGAGGCAATTTCTTGCGACCCAGGATGACAGGGGGGACTACCGAATAGGCAAGCGCGACGATCATCAACCATCCCAGCCAGAGATCATGGCCGAATATCTGCGTGTTGCCGATGGTGGGGTGTTCGCGAAGCAACAGGGCCGTGGCTGAGCTGTAGATCAGGAAGGCGCCCATCGTGCTGAGCGCCGCTGCGGACAGGAAGAAGCCCAGCGAGCCCACGCGATGAAGACCATAGGGGTAATGGCGGGTTGGCGCCTTCGTCTCGAGTTTGCGCGTGATGAGAAAGAGGGCAGGGGGTATCAGGCTGAGCGTATCTTCGATCCACGCCGTTTTCATGGCCTGGCTTGACCCCATGACCAGATACATGACGATGACGATGCTTATCAGGAACCCAAGGCTCCACCATTCCAGTCGCTCGGCCTTGGCGAGCTTTCTTTGGATTTCGGCAGGCAGTTCATTCATGGGCAGACCTCGCCAGCGCACGGTTCACGCGGATGAGGAACGCATTCTCACCCTGCTTGACCGCCAGCACGCGCTGCTTGGTCTCGCCGCTCAGCCTCAGGTCTCCTATGGGATCGGTCAATGCGACCGAGGATTTGAACGGCGTGTCCTCAGGGATATTGCCCGCGACAATCTGCACGGAACCTTCCTCGAGCATCGCAAAAAGCCTGTGCGGGTCGTTTTCGATGATCCGGAGGTCAGCATCGAACGCTGCGGCAATCCGTTCGACCGCTGTTCGATCCGTCGTCTCCAATGGGGTCAGCGCGCCGACCTTCAGCGTGCCGCCCTCGACCGATTGCGCGGTATGATCGGGATCTGTGGGAAACCTGCATGCTGCGAGGATCAGTACCGCGATCATCAGGCCCGCCCGCGTTCTGTTCATCTCGACCTCTTTGCAATCCTCACCTTGCTGCGAGGACTTAACCGCTAGGTCGTCATGATAGTTTCACGAGTTTGCAGGCGACAGCCGTCCTGATGACCGGCCGATCCCTCGCTACAGACTGCGCTGCATGTCCTGTTCAATCCTGCGACGCTCACGACGGCTTCGGATCTGCCGGGCGTAGAGAGAGCGCGCGCGCAATCTGCCAGGACCATCCTCGCCTTGGTCAATGTCAAAGCTGCGTTGGGCCGCGACAATGCTGGACGTGGCTGCCGTGACGGCGACGACGGTGATGTCGATGCGTGACAAGGAGACCTCAGCAGGCGAATCTGTGGAACCTGCGCCCGCACGATCCAGCAGTGTCGCGATTTCTCCGATATCGACCAGGTCGCCAGTCTTCAGGGGCGTCTGCAGAGTGGACTTGTCCGACGGGTCCTGGCCACGCTGGTCCTGTTTGCCACGCTCTGCGACCGAAACCGTGTCTTCCCGATGATCGGCACTCAACTTCAGCAGGATGTCGAGGATATAGATCGGTTCGAAACCGAGATTGCTGACCATGATCCGTCCTGACATGTCACGCTTGCCGCCAAGAGTAATCAGGATCTCGGATCGGCGCTGTCGCCGCAAACCCGAGACGAGGATATGCAGATAGATCACCCAGACAAGCGCTGTCGTCAGGCCCACGACAACCTGCAGAGCAGAGCTATGCGTCTCGATCCATGCCAGCATGGACGCTGGTTATGCAAAATCATCGATCAGGGCAATGTGATTTGCCGGTCGGACAAACGCGATCAACCTCAACGTGCCGGATCTGCGATCCTAGGGAAGCTGCATTTACTGCCCGCATAGCAACTCTCATTCTCGGTGCTAACTACTGATCCAGTCAGAAAAGTCCCGGCGAATGAGGGGACGATCAGGACTGTGATCGGTGTCCACAATCCCCGCCGCGATGATCGGGGAAGTTTCGCAGGACCGCTCTGCAGATAGTTCATTTTTGTTTGTCGCGGGCAATTCCTAGGGAACGCTGGATGCGAGATGGAGGTTCGGTTTCGTCAGTCAATTGGAGAGTTGCTCATGATTGGGCAAATCGCGAGTCTGAAGTCTTCTGATCACGTCAACGGGACAAAGGTCTACGGCGCCGACGGCGCACGTATCGGAACCATCGATCACCTGATGACCCACAAGGTGTCTTGGCAAGGTGCTTACGCAGTGAACCCGGGCGAAGAGCATCGCCCGAACCCCTGGAGCAAGAGCCGAAGGTTAAGTAGATGCACGACCACACCTCAATGACGCTTCATTTCTACCGTAGCGGCACGCACGGGATTCGTCTGGTTTCGGACGACATTCAAGGCTTGGAATTGGAAAGCGAAGACACGCGCGTTCTGGCCGAGCAATTGGGGCGGATTCTTCTGAAGCACGCGATCCGCAGGCTGACGCCACCACCCGAAGAGTAGCAGGGAACGATGAAAGGAGAGGTTCACATGACCTACTACCCCAAACCGCCTTTTCCCAAACAGCAGCAATCACTGCCCGGAAGTTTCCAGAAGATGGAACCGCGCCCTGATCACGGCGAGCAGAGTTGGAAGGGCAGCGGGCGTCTAAGGGGCAAGAAGGCGATCATCACCGGCGGCGACAGTGGTATCGGTCGCGCCGTGGCGATTGCCTATGCCCGCGAAGGTGCGGATGTGGCGTTGATCTACCTTGAAGAGACCGAAGATGCAGCCTCAACTGCGGCATTGGTGCGTGAGGCCGGTCGAGAATGTCTCGAGATTG
>NZ_JAGHRA010000010.1 GCF_017744015.1 Paracoccus sp. R12_2 | reverse complement strand
GTTCATTCCCAGATTGTCTTCCCGAAGCGCGGTTCCGTCTGGCCCGTCTCTCCGTCCCGTTCAGCGTGTCCCGCCGTTCGGTGAAGGGGTATTTACGGATGGCCGCCGAGACCCGCAAGAGGAAATTTCGACTTGTTCGCCATTTTTTCGACAGGTCACTGATTTTGCGTTATAAATTCGTGACATTCCGATGACGCGTCGGCGGTAGTGCTGCGGCTTTCTGGACCAGATTTTACCCCTGAAGCCCTTTGAGTCGGCGAATCCGACAGGGAATCGGGCGGAATCAGCGGTTGAAAGCCGTCTTCTTCGGGTCAGATCTGCGCCGCCGAGTCGGGATGCCTTGCGCGCCGCCCCCTCCGAATCCGCGCTACGAAAGAAAAAAGGCGCGGCCCCGCAGGGTCGCGCCTTCTGGATTTGATGTGCTGAAGATCAGCGCTTCGAGAACTGGAAGCTGCGGCGGGCTTTCGCGCGGCCGTACTTCTTGCGCTCGACAACGCGGCTGTCGCGGGTCAGGAAGCCCGCGGCTTTCAGCGCCGCGCGCAGCGAAGGCTCGTGCAGCTGAAGCGCCTGGCTGATGCCGTGCTTGACGGCACCGGCCTGACCCGACAGCCCGCCGCCCTTGACGGTGGCCTGAACGTCATACTGTCCAGCGACGCCAGCGACGTCGAAAGGCTGCTTCAGGATCATCTGCAGAACGGGGCGAGCGAAATACTCGTTGATGTCCTTGCCGTTCACGGTGACCTTGCCCGAGCCGGGCTTCACCCAGACGCGGGCAACCGCATCCTTGCGTTTGCCGGTGGCATAGGCACGGCCCAGATCGTCGCGCTGGGGTTCGCGCTTGACGGGGGCTTCGGCCACGGCGGCCTCGGTGCCCGAGACAGCCGACTTGAGATCGTCGAGAGTTTTGATGTCTTCGGCCATGATCACGCGCTCCGGGTGTTTTTCTTGTTCAGGACTTTGACGTCCAGAACTTCGGGCTGCTGTGCTTCGTGCGGATGCTCTGCGCCGGCATAGACGCGCAGGTTGGTCATCTGCTGCTTGCCCAGCTTGTTGCGGCTGATCATCCGCTCGACCGCCTTGATCACGACACGCTCGGGATGGGCGCCTTCAAGGATCTGGCGCGCGGTGCGATGCTTGATGCCGCCCGGATGGCCGGTATGCCAGTAGTATTTCTTGTCATCGCGCTTGGCGCCGGTCATCTGCACCTTGTCGGCGTTGATGATGATGACATTGTCGCCCATGTCCATATGCGGCGTGAAGCTGGGCTTGTGCTTGCCGCGCAGGCGATTGGCGACGATCGAGGCGAGACGGCCCAGAACGACGCCTTCGGCGTCGATCAGGATCCACTTCTTCTCGATTTCCGCCGGTTTCGCGGTATAGGTTTTCATCTTTCGTCCCTTCAGGGTCGGATTGAATTCGAGATGGCGGTGTATCCTTGATAACGCGACGCCAGTCAATACAGTTTGGCACCATATTTTTTAGCAATATCAGTAAATTACCAAATAGGTAATTAAATACCACCCGCCAAGGCGCCGTTTTCAGGCGGTTTTGGCGGAATCGAGTAGGTCATCGAACAGCGGGCCACCGGGTGAGCCTGCCCGTCCGAACGGATCAACGTGTCCGCCACGGCCAGCACCCTGCCCAGTTTCAGCAAGCGGCATGTCGCGATCAGGTCGCAACCTGCCTCGGGCTTGCGCATGAAATCGATCGAGGCATTGGTGGTCACCGCCAACGCAACCGGCCCGATCCGCGCAAGGATCGCGCAATAGACCGCCAGATCGGCAAGCGCGAACATGGTCGGACCGCTGATCGTGCCGCCCGGGCGCAGATGCGCCTGCCCGACCGTCATGCGTGCAGTCAGCTCTGCGATCCCGACACTCTCAACGCGATACTCGCTGGCGACCTGCGGAAACTCTCGCTGCAGGAACGCGTTCAGCGCCGTCGCATCCATCACCAGATCCATGCTTTCCCCCTGCCCCGTGCCGGCCTAGGCTTCCGGGAAAGGGAGGAGAGATCAAGATGCAAGACCTGGTCTTACGTAACGACACGGGGCATGTCGCCCGGCTGACCCTGAACGATCCCGCTCGGCTGAACGTTCTGTCCTTCGAGATGATCGACGCGCTTGCCGACGCGTTTCGCGGCATCGAGGCGGACGAGAAGATTCGCGCGGTGATCCTGTCCGCAAACGGCAAGGCATTCTGCGTGGGGCATGATCTGCGCCAGATGCAGGCGTCGCGCCAAGACGAGGACGCGGGACGAGCAGCGTTCGACCGGCTTTTCGGTCGCTGCGGCGGCATGATGCAGATGATCCCGGCCCTGCCCCAGCCGGTGATCGCCGAGGTTCACGGGGTTGCGACAGCGGCCGGATGTCAGCTGGTGGCGGCCTGCGACCTTGCGATCGCGACCGAGGACGCGAAATTCGGCGTCAACGGCGTGGACATCGGTCTTTTCTGTTCGACTCCGATGGTTGCGCTGACCCGCGCGATCGCGCCACGCGCGGCTTTTGAGATGCTTGTGACCGGCAACTTCATCACCGCCGCGCGCGCGCAAGAACTGGGCCTGGTCAACCGGGTCGCCACGCAGGCCAGCTTGTCCGAGGTGACAATGCAGATGGCGCAACAGATCGCGGCCAAGCTTCCCGCCGCGGTGCGTATGGGCAAGCGCGCCTTCCACGAGCAGTTGCGGCTTGGCCTTGCCGATGCCTACGCCACGGCCAGCGGCACGATCTGCGAAAACCTGATGCTGCCCGACACCGAAGAGGGCATTTCCGCCTTCCTGGAAAAACGCCGGCCATCCTGGGACGAGTCCTGATCCGCGGGGACGCGAACCGTCGGCCTCAACCGATCAGGATTCCAGCCCTTCGGGTCTGGTGCCGGGTTCGCCCGGAACGTTCGAGCCATCGTTCCTGCGGGCAGCAAGATCGAACTGACGCTGGCGTTCGCGGAACCGGACTCGGTCCGCGCTGCTGTATTCATCCACGCAACGGTGGCAGCAGACGCCCTCCTCGTATTCGGGCCGTTGCCGATCTTCGGGGGCCAGCGGACGGCGGCAGGCGTGGCACATGCCATGCCGCCCCTGACGCAAACCGTGGGTCAGGCTGACACGCTGATCAAAGACAAAGCAATCGCCCTGCCACAGGCTTTCATCCTCGGGAACATCCTCAAGGTATTTCAGAATCCCGCCTTTGAGGTGGAACACGTTCTCGACACCCTGCGACAGCAGGTAGTTCGTCGATTTCTCGCAGCGGATGCCGCCGGTGCAGAACATCGCGATGCGCTTGTTGTGAAAGCGGTGGGCGTTGGCCTGCCACCATGCGGGAAAGTCGCGAAAGCTTCGTGTGCCGGGATCGACCGCGCCCTGAAACGTTCCGATGCCGACTTCGTAATCGTTGCGGGTATCGATCACCGCCACGTCGGGCGCGCTGATCAGGGCGTTCCAGTCCGCCGGCTCGACATAGTGGCCCACCGAGGCCGTCGGATCGACATCCGGTTGACCCATTGTGACGATCTCGCGCTTCACCCGCACCTTCATGCGTCCGAACGGCATCGTCTCGGCGGTGTTTTCCTTCCAGTCCAGCGCCGCGCAGCCCGGCAACGCGCGGATATGATCCAGAACGGCGTCGACCCCTTCGCGGGTGCCGGCAATGGTCCCGTTGATGCCCTCGGCCGCCAGCAGCAATGTTCCACGCACACCCTTACCGCAGGCCAGTCGGGCCAACGGACCCTGCAACGCGGCCGGATCCGGGAAACGGGTGAAATGATATAGCGCGGCGACGGTCAGCATGGGCGCGGCATAGTCCAGCCGCGCCCCGCATGACAAGGCTCAGAACGTCAGGCCCATCGCGAAACCGCCAAGCACGTAACACACCAGCGTGATAAGCAGGATACCGATGATGTTCAGCACGACGCCGCCGCGCGCCATCTGCCCGATGGTCACGGTGCCGGTGCCGAAGACGATGGCGTTGGGCGGCGTGCCCACCGGCAACATGAAGGCGCAGGTCGCGGCGAACGCCGCCGGGATCAGCAGGCTCAGCGCATCTGCATTGATCCCCAGCGCGACCCCGCCCAGAATCGGAATGAAGGTCGCGGCCGTCGCGGTGTTCGAGGTGATCTCGGTCAGAAACAGGATGATCGTGACGACCGCAGCCACCAGCAGCACGCTGGGAAGCGCACCAAGCCCTTGCACCTGTGCGCCGAACCAGCTGTCCAGCCCGGATGCCGCGACCGCCGACGCAAGGCTGAGCCCGCCGCCGAACAGCAACAGCACGCCCCAAGGCAGCCCCTCTTCGGCGTCCTTCCATTCCAGCACCATCTTGTTGCGGCCCTGACCGGGAAGGATGAACATCGCAAGTCCGGCGGCGATGGCAATCGCAGTGTCGTTAAGGCTGTCCAGCCAACCGATGCCCAGAATCCCGGACAAAAGCCCCGGCACGACCCACAGGAATGCCGCGCCCAGAAAGACGAACATCACCATCTTCTCGCCCTGGCTCAGCGGGCCAAGATGCGCGATCTGGTCATCGATCATCTGGCGACCTCCCGGAATCTCGGGCAGGTCGAAACGATACAGGACCCGGGTCATCAGCAGCCATGCGATGAAGATGAACCCGAAGGCCAGCGGCACCCCCAGAATCATCCACTCCAGAAAGCCGATCTGACGGCCAAGCTCGTCGGCGGCATACCCCGCCACGATGGCGTTGGGCGGGCTGCCAAGCAGCGTTCCCAACCCGCCCATCGACGCAGCCCATGCGATCGAAAGCACAAGGCACACGCCGAAGGCCCGGATATTCGGGTCGCGCACCACGTCGGTGATCCTGGCCCCGCCAGACAGTTCCTCCTCGGCAGCCGCGCCGCCCTGCTTCGACCCGCGATCGACGACCAGCGCCAGCACAGAAAGACCGATCGGCAGCATCATCAGAGTCGTTGCGGTATTGGACACCCACATCGACAGGAACCCGGTCGCCAGCATCATCCCCAACACGATCCGGCGCGGCTCAACGCCGACCTTGCGCAGCGTCAGCAGCGCGACCCGGCGATGCAGGTTCCATTTCTCCATCGCGATCGCGATCAGGAAACCACCAAGGAACAGGAACACGATGGAACTGGCATAGGGGGCAGTCGCCTCACCGACGGTTCGATCCGTCAGCGCCGGAATCAGCACGATGGGCAACAGTGCGGTCGCCGACAACGGGATCGCCTCGGTCATCCACCAGATCGCCATCAGCGTGCCGACAGAAGCGACCACCCGCGCGTCAGGCGCCAGCCCTTCCGAGTTGCCCAGAAGCAACCACACCAGCAGTGCCATTCCCAGCCCCAGCAGCCGCAGACCCCAGATCAGCCGGGCGGATCTTTCGCCGCCATCATAGTCGTCATACTGACCCTGCTGGTGGAATTCGTCATCAAGCCCCATCGCCGCACCCTCCCGTTTGCGTTGTACCCGCCAGTTGGAATTCATCTTTCAATCCATCCTTGGTACGCTGCCGCATCTGTTCTGAAAATCCCCAACACGCAGCGCCAGATATCGGCGGGGTTGCATTCCCCACCGGGATCGAAGTTTCTTGGGTCCGGCAAGCAACAAGTAAGGTGCCGACATGCCCCACGCGCTGATCGTGATCGACATGCAGAATGATTTCTGTCCGGGCGGCGCGCTTGCGGTTGACGGCGGGCACGAGATCGTCGGCCGGATCAACAACCTGATGGCGGACTTCGACGCCGTGGTGCTGACGCAGGACTGGCACCCGGCCGATCATGCCAGCTTCGCCGACAACCATGCCGGCGCGAGGCCGTTCGAGACGACGGAAATGGATTACGGCGAACAGGTCCTGTGGCCGCGGCATTGCGTGATCGGCAGCGAGGGCGCCGGCTTTCACCGCGATCTGGACGTCAGCCGTGCGGACCTGGTGATCCGCAAGGGCTTTCGCGCCCATATCGACAGCTATTCGGCGTTTTTCGAGAATGACCGGCGCACACCGACAGGGCTGGCAGGCTATCTGCGCGAACGCGACCTGACGCAGTTGACCTTCGTCGGCCTCGCCCACGATTTCTGCGTGGCGTGGAGCGCGCTGGACGCAGCCAGACTGGGCTTTTCCGTCAGCGTGATCGAGGACGCCACCCGCGCCATCGACCTGAACGGCAGCAAGGATGCGGCACGCCAGAACATGCAGCAGGCAGGCGTATCGCTGCGATAGACGACGCGCGGGCTTGCACAGCCCGTCACGTTCAGGGCACCAATGATCGGAAATAAAGGGGGCCGCCGATGGTCGATATCGCCACGCGTGTCTATAATCACAAATGGAAGATCGACCCGATCGTCCGGTCGCTGATAGACACCGATTTCTACAAGCTGCTGATGTGCCAATCGGTGTTCCGCAATCGCCCCGACACCAATGTGACATTCAGCCTGATCAACCGCAGCAAGTCGATCCGCCTTGCCGAACTGATCGACGAGGGCGAATTGCGCGAACAGCTTGACCATGTCCGCAGCCTGTCGCTGAGCCGTGGTGAAAGCACATGGCTGCGCGGCAATACCTTCTATGGCAAACGGCAGATGTTCCGCCCGGATTTCATGGAATTTCTCGAAGGATTGCGTCTGCCGCCCTATCACCTCGAGAAGCGCGACGGACAGTACGAACTGACCTTCGAGGGCAAATGGCCCGAGGTCATGCTGTGGGAAATCCCCGCGCTGGCCATTCTCATGGAGTTGCGATCCCGCGCGGAACTGAAGGACATGGGTCGGTTCGAACTGCAGGTGCTGTATGCGCGCGCGATGACCCGGCTTTGGGAAAAGGTCCAGGCGCTGCGGGAACTGGACAATCTGCGGATCGCCGATTTCGGAACGCGGCGGCGGCACAGCTTTCTGTGGCAGGACTGGTGCGTGCAGGCAATGATGGAGGGGCTGGGCCAGCGTTTCACCGGGACCTCGAACTGTCTGATTGCCATGCGCCGCGACATCGAGGCGATCGGCACCAATGCCCACGAATTGCCGATGGTCTACGCCGCACTGGCCGACAGCGATGCCGAATTGCGCCGCGCACCCTATGATGTGCTGGCCGACTGGCACGAAGAACACGAGGGCAACCTGCGCGTCATCCTGCCTGACACCTACGGCACCGCACAGTTTCTAGAACACGCCCCCGACTGGCTGGCGGGTTGGACGGGGATCCGCATCGACAGCGGCGACCCGGCCCAAGGCGCCGAAGCCGCGATCCGCTGGTGGCAAAAGCGCGGCGAGGATCCCAGGCAGAAGTTGATCATCTTCTCGGACGGCCTGGATGTCGACAAGATCGCCGAACTGCACCACCAGTTTCACGGGCGCGTCAGGGTCAGCTTCGGCTGGGGGACGTTGCTGACGAATGATTTCCGGGGTCTGGTGGCCGGTGACGGACTGGCCCCGTTCAGCCTGGTCTGCAAGGCGGTCGCCGCGAATGGCCGCCCGACCGTCAAGCTGTCTGACAATCCGGCCAAGGCCACCGGTCCCGCGCCCGAGATCGCGCGCTATCGCCGGGTCTTCGATGTCGACGAGCAAACGGCGCAGCCAGTCCTGGTCTGATCTCAGCCGCCGGTCACCCGAAGTATCAGCAGACAGCACATCGCGCCCAGGAAACCGGTCGCGGGAACCGTCACGATCCAGGCTGCCGAGATGGTGGCAACATGACTGCGCCGGATCAGCAGGCGGCGGCGGCTTTCCTCGGCTGGCAAGGGGGATCGCGCCCTTGCGGCGCGCCGGTCCAGCCATTCCCGCGCGAACCCCACCCCGAAAATGCCGCCGATCGCGACATGCGTGGTTGAGACCGGCAGCCCGAAGGACGAGGCAGTCAGCACCGTCACGGCGGTCGCCAGCGATACGCAAAAGGCCCGCCCGGCGTTCAGTCTGGTGATCCCGCTGCCGACCATCACGACCAGTCGTCGCCCGAACAGCAGGGTTCCCAACGCAATCGCCAACCCGGCCAGCAGAAGCGCAGTGATCGGCACCGGCGACAGGGTATCGCCACCGTTCGACAGGATCACCGACAGCGGACCGGCGACATTCGCGACATCATTCGCCCCATGCGCAAAGCCCATGATGACGACGGCGACCAGCAGGACCGGCCTGAACAACCGCTTGCCGCCCGGCCTGTCGTCGGACTGTGCGATCTCGGTCGCCACGATCCGGCGCATCATCGCAAGACCCACGCCACCGGCGATCACTCCGACCGGCAGGGCAAGGGCCGGATCCAGATACATCCGCGCAAGCAGCACAAGATAGGCGGCAAAGCCTCCGGTCATCACGCCAACCAGCGGCGGCAGCCAGCGCATTGCAGCGGCACCACGATCCGGCGCATCCAGAACCCGCTGGCGGATCAGGATGACCAACATCCCGGCAAGCGCCGCGGCAACAAGCGGCGCGATCATCCAGGCGCTGGCGATCATCCCCAGCGTTGACCAATGCACAGCCTGACCGCCAAGGGCCGCAATTCCCGCCCCTGCGATACCTCCGACGATGGAATGCGAGGTACTGACCGGCAATCCAGCACCGGTCGCCGCCGTGATCCATACCGCGGCGCCAAGCAGCGCAGACAGCATGATCGTCGGTGCCGTCTGGCCACCGGATACCAGCAATTCGGCGTCGAATATGCCATGCGCAAGCCGGGACGTAACGGCATCACCGGCCAGGCTGGCGCCCGCGATTTCGGCCAAGGCGACCAGGACCAGGCCGGGAAAAAGCCTGATTGCGCCGGCCCCGACCGCCGGTCCCAACGAGTTGGCGACATCGTTCGACCCGATCGCAAGGCCCAGCCATCCGGCGACCACAAGCCCGGCGACCAGACCGGTCAACGCAGGCTCACCGGCACCCGCCCCCATCGCAGCGACAAGCCCCGCGACCACCAGCAACATCGCCAGTCCCAGCCGCCAGACCGGCCGAAAGGCGTGACGCTGCGCCGCCTCGGCGTGGGTGACGCGACCAAGATCCTTGTCCAGCACATGAAACCCACGCGACATCCGGATCATGCCGCGCCCGCCCATGGATGTTTGCCGCCCTGAATCCTAAGACGGGTCGTCATGTTCGTCAGGTTCAATGTCGGGGTCAGACGAGGAACGTGAAAGATCGCGCAGGACACGTTTCAGCCCCGGTTCGGCCACCATGCGCGCGGCCTCGGCCGGGGTCACCCAGCGCCGGCTGCGTTCATCGGATTCGGGAAAATCGGCAACCAAACGCGTGACCTTCAACAGGAAAACGCGCACCTCGACGGCGATCGAGAAACCGCTTTCCTGTTCCTTGTCATAGACATAGCGGCCGATTTCTTCGTGGCCGACGCGGCCTTCGACGCCCGCCTCCTCCCAGGCCTCTTGCGCGGCGGCGCCGGGCAGCGTCCGACCTTCCATCGGCCAACCTTTGGGAATGATCCACCGTCCGGTGCCGCGACTTGTCACCAGCAGCACCTTGCCGTTGTCAGGATCCACACAGATGGCCCCGACCTGCATTGCAGGCGGGCGTCTGCCCATCAGCATCCGAAGCGAACTGCGCAACGCGTTCATTCCTCGGTCTCCACCCTCCCTCTTAATGACTTCACCTGGCCGCGAACGGCCTTGGCCTTCAATCTTCTCTTCTTGCTTCCAAGCGTCGGCCGGGTTGCGATTCGCCGTTTCGGCGCGACCGTGGCGCGCCGGATCAGTTCGGCAAGCCGCTCGCGCGCGATTTCACGGTTGCGGGCTTGGCTGCGCGTGTCCTGAACCAGGATCTGGATCGCACCGTCCGCATTCCAGCGGCGCCCGGCAAGCCGCTGAAGGCGGCGCTTCACAGGATCGCTCAGATTTGGAGAACGCTGAGCCTCGAAGCGCAGTTCCACCGCCGTGGCCACCTTGTTCACATTCTGCCCGCCCGGCCCTTGGGCTCGGGTGAACTGTTCGGACAGTTCCCATTCCTCAATCGTTATATTGTCGGTCACATACAGCATGACCGCAAGATATGGCACACGCTTGGATCAGTTAAGGCTATATTCGTAAAAGAAACGTAAAGGCTGTCAGATAGACGCAGAAAAAACTTCAGACAAGGGGCTTTTTCGCGGATTCGGGCCAGTGCGCGTATGGCAACACGGCGCCGTCGCGGCGGCTTTGACCGATCCGCGCAACGTCGATCTCGGCAAAGATCCAGCCGGCGCTGTCCATCTGACCCTCGGCCACGATCCCCGTCTCGGGCCAGAAACCGTCAGGTGGGCCATAGATCGCCGCGCGGCCCCGATTTTCGTCGATCGCCGGGTTCCAGTCCACCTGACCGACCGTCGGCGCGTGAACCACGACGCACTGGCTTTCCAGCGCGCGCGCCATTGCGCCGATCCGGACCCGGTGAAAACCGGCCACGGTATCGGTGCAGCTTGGCACAAGAAGGATTTCCACGCCGGCTTCCGCCAGCACCCGCCCAAGCAAGGGAAACTCGCTGTCATAACAGATCAGGATACCGATCCGCCCCAACGCGGTGTCGAACACACGCAGACCGCTGCCGCCCACAACACACCAAGGATCGCGTTCAAATCGCGTCATGATCTGCTTGTCCTGATGGCCGATCCGACCGTTCGGACCAAACAACACGGCGCGGTTCACCGGCCTTGCCCCCTCGAACACCGGGCCGGACGCGGCCAGGATGTGACAGCCGTGGCGCGCGGCAAGGCGCGCGTGAAGATCGCCCGCCGCCGCGGCGTGACGTGCCACCTCTTGCAGCGACGATTCCAGATCCCAAGCGACCTCACGACCCCCAAGCGAGGCAAGTTCCATCGCGCCATATTCGGGGAAAACAAGAAGATCGGCGCCCTCGGAATCCTGCACCCAGCGACTGATCTTGGCCTCGTAGGCATCGAAATCTTCCAGCCAGTCGACGGGATAGGCGGCTGCGGCGATCTTCATAGTTCTCTCATCCAGAATTGCAGTTGCTTTTCGGTTTCGTGCTCGGCCCCGATGTCGCGCCACGCAAACTCCGCCGTGACCCCGTCAAGCGATGTATAGCCGCGCTTGCGCCAGAATCCATCCAGCGGTCGATAATCTGCGGGTTGCGCGGGATGCCCGTCGGGCCGGATCACGCGGCAGAACGCCGAATAGCGCGCGCCCAGCCCACGGGCATGCGCCTCTCTGGCGTCGAAGAAGGCGTGGCCGAGCCCGCGCCCCCGATATTCCGGCAACAGCACCGATTCCGCACAGTAGAAAATCTCGGACAGCGATTCCGGACGATCCGCGAAGGCGGCGCCGAAGTCGGCGGCATGATCAGCCATCGGCGCGCCGGTGGCCGCCCCCACGATCCGGTCGCCGTCCAGCGCCGCGACGACGACGGCGCCTGGCGACCTGTAGGCCTGAAGATAATTCTCTTCGTATTCGGCATCGCCATCGTAAAGATACGGCCAGTCGCGAAAGACCGCCATGCGAAGCCGTGCAACATCGGGCAACGCGCTGGTCAGCGAATCGCCGGTCAGGATGCGTGTCTTCACCGTCATTGGTTGACCTGCCGCACCCAGTCGGCAAGATTGTAATAGGTCGTGACGCGGGCGATCTTGCCGTCCCGGATGGTGAAAAAGGATCCTGCGGGCAGACGGTAGGTCTGACCATTCGCCTCGGGCAGCCCCTCGTCGGTTTCAAGATAGCTGCCGTTCACCACGAATTCCGCGGCGGCCCGATCACCATCCTCGCTCGCGAAAACGACGATATCTGTCAGATTCTCCTTGTAGCAACGCGCCATATGGGCGTTGAACTGGGCGAACAGGTCCTTTCCGCGCCGGATCTGGCCCTCATTGACGTGATGTTCGACTTCGTCATGCAACAGATCCAGCATCCGGTCGGTTTGGCCAGCGTTGAATGCCTCGAAATAGGCGGCGATCAGGGTTTTGGTGTCCATTCGCGATCCTCCTTGGTGGCCTTTGGCCGGTCTATCCTGCACGGCACGCCGCGTCATCCCGGCACTAGGGACCAGTCGCCGACCGCGTGGCAAGCTAATCGGTCCATGGGCCGGATCGCGCCATACCAACCGACATCGCGGGCATCTATCGCGACATATGGGCAATCTTGCCAGTCCGCGCGGGCTGGCGCCGCTTGAATTTTGCAGCCATCATGTTAGCGCTTATCAGAACCAACGCGCAGGGGGGATTTGCGCCATGACCGACACGACCAGCCTTGGCCACCGAGAGATCACCTGCTTCAAGGCATACGATGTCCGCGGCGAACTGGGCAAGAATCTGGATCAGGACGTTGCCTACCGCATCGGTCGCGCCTTTGCCCAGGCCCGTGACGCAAAGAGGGTGGTGGTAGGACGCGACAGCCGCGAAACCTCGCCCCAGCTTGCCGATGCGCTGATCGAGGGGTTGACCGATGGTGGCGCCGACGTGCTGGACTTGGGACTGGCCGGCACCGAAGAGGTCTATTTCCACACCGGCTTTCACGATACCGATGGCGGGATCGAGGTGACGGCGTCACACAATCCGATCAACTACAACGGCATGAAGATCGTTGGACGCGGCTCGGCGCCGCTGGACCCGGCAACCGAACTGCCGCCGATCGTCGCGCTGGCAACGGGCGGCGATTTCAAGGCCGCGACCAAGGGCAGTGTCACCGATTTCAGCCACGCGCGCGCAGAATACGCGAAAGCCATGGCCGACTTCGTCCAGATCGATGCGCTGCGCCCCATGAAGATCGTGGTCAACGCCGGCAACGGAACCGCGGGTCCGACCTTCGACGCGATTGCCGCCGAACTGGAACGGCGCGGTGCCCCGCTGACCTTCGTGCGGATGCACCATGATGTCGACAGCAGCTTTCCCAACGGCATTCCGAATCCCCTGCTGCCGGAAAACCAGCCGCCCACCGTCCAGAAGGTGCAGGCCGAGAACGCCGACCTGGGGGTGGCCTGGGACGGCGATTTCGACCGGTGTTTCTTCTTCGACGAAAATGGTCGCTTCATCCCGGGCGAATACATCGTGGGGCTTCTGGGCGCGGCGTTCCTGGAAAAGTCACCTGGCGAGAAGATCGTCCATGATCCGCGCGTCATCATGAACACCCGCGCGATGATCGAAGAAGCGGGCGGCGAGGCTGTGGTCTCCAAGACCGGGCACGCCTTCATCAAACGCAAGATGCGCGATGTTGGCGCGATCTATGGCGGCGAGATGTCCGCCCATCACTATTTCCGCGACTTCTATTTTTGCGACAGCGGGATGATCCCTTGGCTGCTGATGGTCGAATTGCTGTCGCGCAAGGGCAAGACGCTGGCAGAACTGCTGTCGGAGCGGATGCGGCTTTATCCATCCTCGGGCGAGACGAACTATCACATCGACGATCCCGACGCGGCGATCGCCCGGCTGATCGACCGTTATCAGTCGCAGGCAGAAAGTCGCGACGATCTGGACGGCGTGTCGCTGAACTTCGGCAACTGGCGCTTCAACCTGCGGAAGTCCAATACCGAGCCCGTCGTGCGGCTGAACCTTGAGGCCGATGGGGACGAGGCACTGGTCAATGAAAAACAGGCTGAACTTGCGGCTTTGCTGAAAGCCTGAACGACCTGGGGGCGCGCGACACGGGTCGCCGGCCCTCAGGGCCTGTCCGGGAACCCGAAGGCGATATAGTCGCGCAAGTAGGCCGACTTTGCCGCTGCGACCAGATCGGGTTCATCAAGGAATGCGGGCCATGCCTCGGCGGCGATCCGGTCCAGCCTTGCCTCCTCTATGCCCACCTGCCGGCACAGAAACCCTAGGTCCTCGGCAAGGCGCGACTCTCGGACCAGCATGTCGGGCTGCGTAAAGCGGGAATATCCTGCCAGAACCTCGGTCTGTGACGCCCAATGCGGATGGGTGGGCAACGTCGTCTGGGCGTTGAGATTGCGGCGCAGGAAGCCAAGAAAATCGCGGAACAACGCCGCGCTTTGATCATCGCCCAGCTCGGCCAACGCCGCATCCTCGGGCAGCGCCACGCGATGGACATCGCGCATCAATTGCCGCAGCTCAGGCCGGGCGTTGGTCAGAAGATGAAGAAAGGCGTCCCAGGCACGGTGCAGAGGATGGCGCAGCACCGCAAAGCTGCGATGCCCGGGGCGATCACGTTTCCACTGCCGCAGGATGTTCTGCGTATGCTCGCCGGTCACCGGTCCCAGCGCCCGCAGCCAGCCATGCGTCATCTCGACCGGGCCGCCTTGAACCGGCAGATGCAACAGCCCTGCCCCTGCATCGCAGACAATGTAGCTGGGAACGGCAGGGCCACGACGAGGTTCGAAATTGGGAATCCTGTGCAGTCCGAACACGTCAAGCTTGGCCAGATCCGTCCGCATCTGATCGAAGTTGCCGACCTTGTCGGCCAACTCGCGCGGGTTCTGCGGCACCTGATCGCGGGCCGCATCAACCTTGTCCAGATCGCGCCGGCCCAGCCAATGCAGCAAACCGGTCATCACCTCCGGATCGCGCAGATCGTCATATTCCAGCCAGAACGCGGACTGCCCGCTGATTTGCAGACGGTGGATGATCCGGCGCTGAAACGCCTCGACATCGGACAGCATCCGATGAAATTCGGCGCTGTCATAGGTGGTTCGGGCGGGAATCGGGGTTTCCGTCTCGTTCAGCTTCCATTGGTTCGTTTCCCGTGCCAGCCGCGTCGATACATAGCTGTCCAGGGGGTTGCGGGTCAGCACGATCTTGGCGCAGGCGTGATTGTCCATGATCGCATCGAACACACGCGGATCATGATCGTGGAAATAGCGGAAACCTGGCAAATGTCCGGGTTTGTCGGTCAGTTTCCGCAACAGCGGCATGGGATCTGCCTCGCGCTCGTCGCGGGTGATTCCCTGCATTTCGTCCTTGTCCGGCCAACCCATCATATAGGGATTGAAAGCCTCTCCGAAGCAGGTGACCTTCTTCAGCCGGTTCAGTGTTGCCTCCAGCAGGTTCGAGCCGGTGCGCATCTCGGCGAAAATCACGAAGCTGCGGAAACCGTGGATCATTCGGCGCTTCTCCTTTGGCCGTCGTCGATATTCGTCAAGGGCAGCCCATCGCCGGTCAGACGAGGCCGCAGTCCCGAATTGCGCAGCCGGCGCAACAGGTCATCCAGCCCCGTCAGATCCCGCATCCTGGGAAGGTCTGTGACCGGTGCGGCCTGCGGGTCGATCTGTCGGACGGCCTCGTCCAGCAGGGCCAGCGGACGGGAAAGAAAGTCACTGAGGTCATGGACCTGAACCCGCGCCTTGACCCATACCGAATTCAGCACGTCAAGCTGTTCGATCTCGCCGCGTTGCAACAGCGCTGTGACGCGCCGGATATCGTCGAATGGCATGCCCGATTGCAGCAAGGGCAGCATCCACGCGCCGGTCACGACAATCAGATGTGCATTCGGGTCGGTTGCGATGAACCAGTTCAGGACCTGGTTGTCGCGCGGACTGAACTGGAAGATCTGCATCCGCGTGGTGATGCGGATCAGCGCCGTCAGGAAACCCTGCGCGTCGTGATCGCGCAACATGGAATTCGACGAGATGGCCCCCGGCCCGATCTCGGGGCGCCCGGCAAACTCGACACCCTCGGGGCCGAATAGATGGCCATGCACATCGCCCGAAACCCGATCGGTCAACCATGTCTCGAATTCGGGAAACACGTCTGAAAAGCCTTGAAACACGGCATAGGGCGCCGAGGTCTTGCCGTTCTCGGCGTCCTTTCGCGGATAACGGCTTTGCATGTAAAGCCCCGGCCGCCCCAGAACTCGCCGCATAACCGTGCGATTGATCATTCGTTGGAACCGCGCAGGCTGTGGCGGGGACATATCGGCGTGCCCCGTCATGGGCCGCGGGAAATGTGCCATCAATCTTGCCGCACGCGGCCATGCCTTGCGGGCAACGAAGCAGCGCGACTCCTCAAGCAGGCGAATATGATCGTCATACAGCTGATACGGGCGCCCCTGGTGGTCGAATTGAGCCAGAGTCAGTGAACGGCTTTCGACATCGACCGAATGTCGCCGGACCAGCGTCTGGAAGTAGCTTTCGTCAGGGATCCAGCTAAGCCGGAAATAGCGATCGAACTCGGCGCGCCGAGGGTCGTTCAGGATCAGGCGTAGTGTTTCCGCTGTCAGACACCACCACTGCGCACCCAGATGCGGCGCCACACCGCGCGGCAGCCGACGGCGAATCCCAAGCCGACGTTGCCATTCGACGAAACGGTCGAAAAGCCAACGCTGACGTCGCCAGTCGAACGGAAAGTACAGCGTGAACCTTTCCTCGTTCAGTCCTCCGACCGCCCAGCCAACTTCGTGCGCGCTGACACTTTCAATGTGATCTCGCTGCGGGTCGGCGGCCAGAAAGGCAATCAAGTCGGCGATGGGCCGCAGCGGCAGACATGCCCCCGAGGCCAGATAGACATGCGTGATGTCGGGATATTCATGCAGAAGCGCCTCGGCAGCGTCCTGGGTTGCCCGGACAAGGTTGAACCGGCCCCAGTCGCACCGATGGCGGCGCGAATACATGACCCCATCCAGCCCGGCCAGCGCCGCCTTCATCGGTCCAAGGCGAGATTCAGGAACCTTGGCATCGACATGGATCACCACACGCGCACCGCCTTCGGCCCATATTCGCGCCATTCGCGCGGCCACATCCAGGTCGGCGTGGCACAGCAGGACCACACCAAGGCGCACCTGAAAGCTCATGCCCAGTTACCCCGGCTGATCAGCCCCAGATCCTCCAGCTGCCGCCAATCCTGATATTCACGCGATTCGCTGCACCACAACGTGGTTCCGCGCTGCATGCCCGAATGGTACGCCCGGTATTCCTTGCTGTTTGCATAGTGTTGGCGTCGGTCAAGCTCTTCGGCGGATTTCTGGGCGAAGGTGGACAGGAACTTGGCGTGCAGCAGACTTCCCGACGCCATTTCTCCGCCGCTCTCGTCATAGACATGGTTCAGGCCACGCGGCAGCAGCATATGGGTCGAACTGACATAGGCATATCGCCAGTGCCACTTGACCAGAGGTATCTTGTTCAGTGCCGGCCCTGTCAGGGGATCATAGGAAAAGAACGCCCGCGTTCTGGGACCGCCCTGGATCCAGAGATTGCCGAGATATTGGTTCTTGCTGATCGAATAGTTGGCGGGATCGAACCAGCGTGCGATCTCGAAGGGGTCCTGACCTTCGCGATAGATCTGATCCTCTATGCCGCCCTTGGGATACATGTCCAGAAGCATCGCTGGAAAGGACGGCCGTCCGGACGCATCCAGCCAGTCCGTCAGCGCGTCCAGCGGACGCGTGTCGCAATGCGGGTAGATCAGGAATTCGTCCGGATCAACGGTCAGGCACCAATGTCCGCGCCCATATCGCAGAAGCAACCAGTTGATCCAGTCCATGCCGAAACGATGCCGCTTGTAACTCGAGTCGGTCCACCACAGCGAAACATCAGCCTGTTCGCGCAGGAAATCACTGCTGCCGTCGTCGCTGGCATTATCCACGAACAGGAAATGCCGCACGCCCAGATTGCGATAGTAATCCAGAAAATAAGGCAGGCGAATTCGTTCGTTACGCTGGGTGACGAAGGCAAGGATATCCTTTGGCTGGATCAGCGCGGTCCGGTCGGCGACCGCGTGCAGCACCCTGCGTCGGCGAACCGCGCGACCGATCAGATATTGCCTTTCCAGCCTACGGCGAATGCGGTCGGGCACCGGAAGACGGCCAAGAGGTGTCATCTGGAAATGCCCGTTCTTGCAGGAAGTCTGGCCTTCAGGATCATGGCCCCGACATGCGGTTTCAGCCGCGATTTGGCAAGAGTTTTCACCCCTTGTGGGTGTTTGCCTTTGCGGAATCGCCTGCACTCATCAGCCCCAGCGCCTGCAATTGTGCAGGATTGTCAAAACGCACCGAACCCGGATGCCACAGCACCGGCGCATCGGTCAGGGCGCGATGATAGTCTGCATAGGCGTCAGGATCGGCAAAATGCTGGCGTCGCGTCAGTTCCTCTTGGGATTTCGCAACGATCTCGGGCAGGAATTTTCCGTGCAGCAACACGCCTGACAGCCGCGGATCACCCGGCCCGTCATACAGATCGTTCAGCCGCGGCGGCAGCATGGAATGGGTCGAGTTGACATAGACATAGCCGCGCTGCCAGCGCACCAACGGCAGCTTGTTCAGCGTCGGCGCGCGCCTTGGATCATCGGCGAAGAACGCCCGTTCGCGCGGCCCACCCCGCACCCAGCGATTACGTTTGGGTTGCTGTATCCGACAGCGATATGGACCCGCATCGAAGAACGGCAGTTGTTCGGTCAGCACGGCCTTTTTTGTCGCGTCCGGACGACCCAGCGGCCCGCGTGGATAGAGGTCCAGCATCAGCGCACCCATCGCCTCGGCGCGCCGCGAGGCCAGATCGACGGTCAACTCCGCCAGATCCCGCGTCTGGCAGCCGGGATAGACAAGCAACTCGTCCAGATCCACCGTCAGGCACCAATGTCCGGTGCCATGGCGGAACAGCAAGGCACCCAGCCAGTCCATGCCGAACCGGCTGTCGCGGTAACTGCCGGTCGCACGCCACAGCGACACATCGCCTTGCCCGCGAAGCAGATCGGCTGAACCGTCGCTGCTGTCGTTGTCCACTATCAGGAAATGACGCACGCCAAGCGCGCGATAATGATCCATGAACTCGGGCAAACGCCGCGCCTCGTTCCGCATCGTGGCGAATAACAGAATGTCATCGCTGCGAATCGCGGCGGTGCGGTCGGCAAGCGGTGACAGCTCGCGGCCCGACCTGATGGCGCGCCAGATCAGTTCACGCCGCTTCCAGCGCAGCCGATAGGCCGACCATGCCCTGCGCAGCCGGCCCCGTTCCATCTCAGCGCTCGTAGTGGCCGTTCTGGTGCCACCGCCAAGCGTCGCCGATCATCTGCTTCATGGTCGAGCGCCCGGGATGCCAGCCCAGTTCCGCCTTCGCCCGCTGGCTGCCGCACACAAGCTTCACGGCATCGCCGCCCCTGCGCGGCCCATCCTGCATCGGAACCGTCCGATTGGTGACATGTCTGGTCGCATCGACGACTTCGCGCACCGAAAACCCATCGCCGGTTCCAAGGCAGAACACCTGGCTGCCCTTGCCAGAACGCAGCCACTCCAGCCCGGCAACATGGGCATCAACCAGATCCATGACATGCACATAGTCGCGAATGCAGGTTCCGTCCGGTGTCGGATAGTCGGTGCCGTGAATGGTCAGCGCCGTGCGCTTTCCATCCACCGCATCCAGAATCAGCGGGATCAGGTGCGTCTCGGGCCGGTGAAATTCTCCGATCTCGGCGTCGGGATCGGCGCCCGCGACGTTGAAATAGCGAAAAATGACATGCCGCAAGCCGTGGGCCGCGCCAAAATCGACCAGCATATCCTCGATCGCGCGTTTGGAGGCGCCATAGGCGTTCAGGGGTACTTGAGGCGTATCCTCATCCAGAACCTCGCCGTCGCGGTCACCATAGGTCGCGCAGGTCGAACTGAAGACAAAATCCAGACATCCCGCCGCGACAGCCGCCTCGATCAGGTTCAGCGACCCTGCGACATTGTTGCGCCAGTATCGGCCAGGCTCGGCCATTGCCTCGCCCACCTGGCTGAGCGCCGCGAAATGCAGAACGGCGACGGGCCGATGCTCAGCGAATGCCCTATCCAGCGCGGCACGGTCCAACAGATCGCCCTGGACCAGCGGGCCGAACTTGACCGCATCTCGCCAGCCCGTCGACAGATTGTCGAACGTCACCGGGACAAGTCCTGCCGCCGCCAGTGCCTTGCAGGCATGCGAGCCGATATAACCGGCGCCGCCGGTCACGAGCACCTTCCCTGTCATGGCTTACTCCGCCGCGCGCCGCGCGGTGACGACATCGCTGAGATATTCGGAAAACTCTTCCCGCAATTCGTCCCGCTCCAGCCCGAAGGCGACGGTCGCCTGCAGGAACCCTGCCTTCGAGCCGCAATCGAACCGTTGCCCGCGGAAGCGCAGGCCATACACGCCCCGATCGGCGGCAATTTCGTCCGCGATGGCATCGGTCAGCTGGATCTCGCCACCGGAACCGGCCTTCAGCTTGTTGAGGTTCTGCATGACCGTCGGGGCAAGGATATAGCGACCGATGACTGCAAGATTCGAGGGCGCGGTTCCCGGTGCTGGCTTCTCGACCATGCCCCGGGCCTTGACGATGGCGCCCATGTCCTCGCTGACATCCAGCACACCATAGGACTGCGCCTTTTCGGGCGCGACTTCCATCGTGGCGACCATGCTGCCGCCGGTCTCCCGATAGGCTTCGATCATCTGCTGAAGGCAGGGTGGCTCGCCCATGATGACGTCATCCGTCAGAATCACCGCGAAGGGTTCATCCTCGTTGACCAGACGGCGGGCACACCATACGGCGTGGCCAAGGCCAAGCGCCTTGTGCTGCCGGATATAGGCGATGGCACCCGATTCCATGTTCGTCGACCGCAACACGTCCAGAAGCTCGGTCTTGCCGGATTTCTTCAGGCTGGATTCCAGTTCGTGCGCATGGTCGAAATAGTCTTCAAGCGCACCCTTGCCGCGCGAGGTGACGAAGATGAATTCCTTGATGCCTGCGGCACGCGCCTCGTCGATCGCATATTGAATCAACGGCCTGTCCACCAGCGTCATGATCTCTTTCGGGATGCTTTTCGTGGCGGGAAGAAAGCGTGTCCCCAGACCGGCCACGGGGAAAATGGCCTTTGTTACCTTGCGACTCATTGATGAATACCTTTGTTCCTGTTCAAGGACGACAGACGTGCCGGCAGCGCCACACACAGCGCGGACGGCGTGCGGACGCAAGGCTCAGGATACTGCCTTGGGCAGGGGCACGCCAACCCATTCGGTTCATTTCGACGGACATTCGCCGATCCAGGTCGCATCACGGCTTTTCCCGCACTTGGTTCACTCGATGCGCATCTCGCGCATCATCTCTTCGATCCTCGCAACATCCTCGGGATTGTTCAGTTCCCAAAATTGTCGTCCACGCGCTTCGACCTCGACACACAGGATGCGCCGACCCCGTTCAAGGAAACGCAACTGCTCAAGTCCTTCCAGCTGTTCCAGCGGCCCTTCGGGCCAATCCGCATAAGCGGTCAGCGCGGCGGGCCGATAGGCATAGACGCCGACATGGTGAAACACCGGGCTTGGCTGGTCATCGCCGAATTCACCGGGCGCGAAGGGGATGACTTCCTTTGAAAAATACAGCGCCTGCCGGTCATGGCCAAAGACGGCGGTCGTGCCACCGACCCGACCAGCCATGCGATCTGCGATCAGATCGGCCCGCATCCGCCCGGAACAACGCAACACCGGCGTCGCGACATCGGCCCGCGCATCGGCGCGCAGCCCTGCGATCAGGTCCTCGACGAACCATGCCGGCGTCAGCGGCGCGTCACCCTGCAAGTTGACGACGATCTCGGGCGACAGGCCAAGATTGGCAACCGCTTCGGCACAACGCTCGGTTCCGTTGCGGCACAAGGTGGATGTCATGACCACCTGTGCGCCAAAGCCTTCCGCGTGGTCCCGAATGCGGTCATCGTCCGTCGCGACGATGACCTGATCCACGCCGGTGACCGTCATCGCGGCGTCCCAGCTGCGCCGGATCAGGCTGCGTTTGCTGCCCGACGCCCCTGTCAGATCGACAAGCGGCTTGCCAGGATAGCGGGTCGAGGCGTGGCGGGCGGGTATGACGACAAGGACCGACATCCGGATCAGGCCTTCGCCAGCAGAACGCCCGGAGCATAGGCGATGAAGAACGGGTTCTCGAAACCGGGCTTTCCATAGGCAAGCGGTGTATGATCGTCGAAACGCACGACCTCGCCACCGGCGCCGCGCAGCACCGCGTCACCTGCAGCCGTATCCCATTCCATCGTGCGGCCAAGACGCGGATACAGGTCAGCCTCGCCGGTCGCCACAAGGCAGAACTTCAGCGAAGATCCGGCACTGGTCATGTCGCGCACTCCGTACTGCGCGATATAGGTATCCGTCGCCTCGTCACGATGCGACTTCGAGGCGACAACCATCAGCCCGCGATTGTCGGGCATCGGGTTCACCCCGACCGACTGCGTTTCACCCGGCTGCTCGCCGAACGGGCCGCGCTCTTCTACCGAGCGGCCATCGGCGGTGGTGTAGAAAAGCCGTCCCTTGGCAGGCGCATAGACAACGCCGCGAATCGGCACACCGTTTTCGACATAGGCAATATTCACGGTGAAATCGCCGCGGCGCTGAACGAATTCCTTGGTCCCGTCCAGCGGATCGACGATCAGGAACGTGGAAACCGCCTGACCATGCGTCGCCGCCTGCTCCTCGGTGACCAGCGGAAGATCGGGAAATGCCTCTCGCAGCCCGGCGGCGATCAGCGCATCTGCGGCCTCGTCAGCCTCGGTCACAGGCGAATCGTCCGATTTCGCGCGAACCTCGAAGTCCTCGGCCTCGTAGATCTCCATGATCCGGGCCCCGGCCTGAAGGGCGAGACGGCGCATCTCGGTGGTCAGTCGATCAAATTGCATCCAGTTTTCCTTCCCATCTGTCGCCCCGACGCCACCGCACGATTGTGCGACCGGCCGCGCCCCCTTATGATCGCCATGAAAGGCTTGGGCAAGCACCCGTCATGCGCGACCTTTTCCGGTCCTTCCGCGGCCTTTCCAACCCGACACGGGCAGCACCGCAAGGATACCACGAACGGACCCGAAGATTGTTTATCCAGCGCCGCAACCAGAACCTGATACAAGCCGCCGGCACGACGCTGGCGCTGATCTATCACCAGACGGTCTATAACCTGCGGACCGATCACCGGAACGCTGTCATCGGACTGCTGCTGACCATCCTGCAGACCGTCGTGTTCATGGCTGCTTTCCTGCTGATCTTCCTGGTGATCGGCATCCGGCAATCGCCGATCCGTGGCGACTTCATGATGTACATCATGTCGGGCATTTTCCTGTTCATGACGCATGTGAAATCCGTCGGCGCCGTGGCCAGCAGCCATTCCGTATCCGGAGGGCTTACCCAGCACGAGCCCCTTAATCCCGCGGTGCTGATCGCCGCGGCGGCTTTGGCGGTGTTGTATCGGCAGACGATCAGCATCCTTGCCATTCTTGGACTGTATCATGTGCTGCTCAATCCGGTGACACTGGCCCATCCGGTAGGCTGCGTGGCGATGTACCTGCAGGCATGGTTTTCGGGCGCATGCGTCGGGCTGGTGTTTCTGGGCATCCGGCCTTGGGCGCCGAAAGCGTCGCAACTGCTGACCACGGTCTATCAGCGCATCAACATGTTCGCGTCGGGCAAGATGTTCGTCGCAAATGTTCTGCCGAACTTCATGCTGCCGTGGTTCATCTGGAATCCGCTGTTCCACATCATCGACCAGGCCCGCGGCGATATCTTCGTGAACTACACGCCACAGAAAACCGACCCCTATTATGCGATCTGGTTTTCGCTTGCGGCGATGATGCTGGGCCTGCTGATCAACTTCACAACCCGCAAATACGAATCGCTCAGCTGGAGCGCTGGACATTAGGCAGGTTCGGTTCGCATCCGGCAGGTTTCGGTCGAAATGCCATGCAATTTGGACCGGCGGGACGCTTGCGGGCCTGAAAACCATCCCTATATACACCCCCGAAGCCTCCGGGCATGTCCGGAGCTGAACAATCACTGGGATCGGACTGCGGGGGCCGCAACGGACCCACAGCCCAAGATATCGCCGCAAGAGAGGTTAGAAACTCATGTCCAAAGTTATCGGCATCGACCTTGGCACCACCAACAGCTGCGTCGCCATCATGGATGGCAGCCAGCCGAAGGTCATCGAAAACAGCGAAGGCGCACGCACCACGCCCTCGATCGTCGGCTTTACCGACGGTGAGCGTCTGGTCGGCCAGTCTGCGAAACGCCAGGCCGTGACCAACCCCACCAACACCGTCTTTGCCGTCAAGCGCCTGATCGGCCGTCGCATCGGCGACGAAGCCGTCGAGAAGGACAAGAAACTGGTCCCGTATTCGATCGTCGACGGCGGCAATGGCGATGCATGGGTCGAGGTGAAGGGCGAGAAATATTCCCCCGCTCAGGTCAGCGCGATGATCCTTCAGAAGATGAAGGAAACCGCCGAATCCTATCTGGGCGAAGAGGTGACGCAGGCCGTCATCACCGTTCCGGCCTATTTCAACGACGCGCAGCGTCAGGCCACCAAGGACGCCGGCAAGATCGCGGGCCTTGAGGTCCTGCGCATCATCAACGAGCCGACTGCGGCCGCGCTGGCCTATGGTCTGGACAAGAAGGAAAGCAAGACGATCGCGGTCTATGACCTCGGCGGCGGCACCTTCGACATCACCATTCTGGAAATCGACGACGGCCTGTTCGAGGTCAAATCGACCAACGGGGACACGTTCCTGGGTGGCGAAGACTTCGACATGCGGATCGTCAACTATCTGGCGGACGAGTTCAAGAAAGAGCACGGCGTCGATCTGACCAAGGACAAGATGGCCCTGCAGCGCCTGAAAGAGGCCGCCGAGAAAGCCAAGATCGAACTGTCCAGCAGCAGCCAGACCGAGATCAACCAGCCGTTCATCTCGATGGACAAGGATTCGGGCACGCCGCTGCACATGGTCATGAAGCTGACCCGCGCCAAGCTGGAAAGCCTGGTCGGTGACCTGATCAAGCGCACGATGAAGCCGGTGCAGGACGCCCTTAAGGACGCCGGCGTCAGCAAGGGCGAAATCGACGAGGTGGTTCTGGTCGGCGGCATGACCCGGATGCCGAAGGTTTTCCAGGAAGTCTCCGATTTCTTCGGCAAGGAACCCCACAAGGGCGTGAACCCCGACGAGGTCGTGGCCCTGGGCGCCGCGATTCAGGCTGGTGTGCTGCAGGGTGACGTCAAGGACGTCGTGCTGCTGGACGTGACGCCGCTTTCGCTGGGGATCGAAACCCTGGGTGGCGTCTTTACCCGCCTGATCGACCGCAACACCACCATCCCGACCAAGAAGTCGCAGATCTTCTCGACCGCCGAGGATAACCAGAACGCCGTGACGATCCGGGTTTTCCAGGGCGAACGCGAGATGGCCGCCGACAACAAGATGCTGGGTCAGTTCAACCTCGAGGACATTCCGCCCGCACCGCGCGGCATGCCGCAGATCGAGGTGACCTTCGACATCGACGCCAACGGCATCGTCTCGGTCAGTGCCAAGGACAAGGGCACCGGCAAGGAACAGAACATCACCATCCAGGCTTCGGGCGGGCTGTCCGACGAGGATATCGATCGGATGGTGAAGGATGCCGAACAGAACGCCGAGGCCGACAAGGGCCGCCGCGAACTGGTCGAGGCCAAGAACCAGGCCGAAAGCCTGATCCACACCACCCGCAAATCGCTGGAAGAGCATGGCGACAAGGTGGACGAATCGACCGTCGAGGCGATCGAGCTGTCGATCGGCGCCCTGGAAGAGGCCGTGAAGTCGGAAGATGCCGGCAAGATCAAGTCCGGTCTTCAGAACGTCATGGACGCCTCGATGAAGCTGGGCGAAGCGATCTACAAGGCGCAGCAGGACAGTTCGGAAGGCGCCGAGTCCGAGGGCGATTCGCCGCGCGATGTGGATGACGACATCGTGGATGCCGATTTCGAGGATCTCGGCGACGACAAGAAACGCGGCTGATCCGGGCCGCACCCCGTCCGGGCCGGTCCGCCAACCAGCGGGCCGGCCCGCCTTCTTGGGGAAGTGAACAGGAAACCACATGGCCAAGCGTTGCTATTACGAGGTTCTGGGCGTCACCCGCGGGGCCTCGTCGGAAGAAATCAAGAAAGCCTATCGCGGCAAGGCGAAAGAGCTTCACCCAGACCGCAACAAGGACGACAGCCAGTCCGAGGCACGTTTCAAGGAAGTAAACGAGGCCTATGACTGCCTGAAGGACGACCAGAAGAAGGCGGCCTATGATCGCTTCGGCCACGCCGCGTTCGAGAATGGCGGCATGGGCGGTGGGTTCGGCGGCGCGCGTGGCGGCCATCCGGGCGATTTCGGAAGCGCCTTCGCAGATGTGTTCGAGGATCTTTTCGGCGACATGATGGGACGGCGCGGCCCGGGCGGCGGCCGTTCGCGGGCGCAGCGTGGCCAGGATCTGCGCTATAACCTGCATGTCTCGCTGGAAGACGCCTACAGGGGCCTGCAGAAGACCATCTCCGTCCGCGGCTCGGCCGCTTGCGAGGAATGCGAGGGGACGGGTGCCGAAGGCGCCACTCAGCCGGCGACATGCCCGACCTGTGCCGGTATGGGCAAGGTGCGCGCGCAGCAGGGTTTCTTCACCGTCGAACGCAGCTGCCCGACCTGCGGCGGCGCGGGCCAGATCGTCAAGAACCCCTGCAAGGCATGCCACGGTGCCGGCCGGATCGAAAAGGACCGCACATTGTCGGTGAACATCCCCGCCGGCGTCGAAACCGGCACCCGCATCCGCCTGGCAGGCGAAGGCGAGGCCGGGTTGCGCGGCGGCCCTGCGGGCGATCTGTATATCTTCATCGAGGTGCAGGAGCACGAGATCTTCATCCGCGACGGCAGGATGCTGGCCTGCCAGGTGCCTGTCGGCATGGCCACGGCAGCCCTGGGCGGCGAGGTCGAGGTGCCGACGATCGATGGCGGCCGCGCCCGCGTCAAGGTTCCCGCAGGCAGCCAGTCCGGCCGCCAGATGCGTCTGCGCGGCAAGGGCATGCCGCCTTTGCGCCACGGCGCGGGTGCAGGCGGGGAACATGGCGACATGCTGATCGAACTTGCAGTAGAGACGCCGGTAAACCTGACGACCCGGCAAAAAGAACTGCTGCGAGAGTTCGAGGCAGTGAAAGCCGACAACAGCCCGCAGTCCGACAGCTTCTTCAAGAAGGTCAAAGGTTTCTGGGACGACATGACACGATGATCGCACGGCGCGGCAGGCGTTAACGCTTTCTTCACCCCTGCCGCGCCAGACTGTCGTCATGGACCAGAATCGCGCCTTTGGCGAAATGCCGCTGCCCTTGTTCTCGCCCGCTTCCGACGACGTGGCGATACCAGTCGCGGTCATACCCACGCGGAAGCAGGGCGCGGGCGCACCATCTTATCTTGCCGACCACCGGGCGCGGCTTCGCGACCGCTTCATGCAGGGCGGCGTGGCCGCGATGCCGGATTACGAAATGCTGGAACTTGTCCTGTTCCGCGCCATTCCGCGACAGGATGTCAAGCCGCTGGCCCGGCGACTTATCGACAGTTTCGGTGACTTCAACCGGGTTCTATCGGCCCCTCCTGCCCGGCTGGCCGAAATTGACGGGGTCGGTCCCGCAGTCATCGTCGAACTGAAGATCGTCGAGGCGGCAGCACAGCGTCTGTCGCGCGCCCGGATCATGAACCGGCCCGTCCTGTCGGGCTGGGATGCACTGCTTGACTACTGTCACACGACGATGGCGCATCGCGAGGTCGAACAGTTTCGCGTGCTGTATCTGGACCGCAAAAACGTGCTGATCGCGGACGAGGAACAGGGGCGTGGAACGGTCGATCATGTTCCGGTCTATCCGCGAGAGATCATCCGGCGCGCATTGGAACTGAACGCCTCGGCCGTGATCCTTGTCCACAACCACCCCTCGGGCGATCCGACACCATCAGATTCGGACATCACAATGACCGCGCGCGTGGCACGGGCGGCGGACAGCATGGGCATCACCGTCCACGACCACCTGATCATCGGAAAGTCCCGCGAACTCAGCTTTCGGTCCGAAGGGCTGCTATAGGCGCCGCAGCGGCGTTCAGTCCGCGTCCAGCGCAGCTTCGGTGGCGGCAGCCACGCGCAGCAGATGGCCGTCGCGCCCGGCATGTCCCATCATCATGATCCCGCATCCCGGATGCCCCGTCGGCAGGGTTGCCGCAGGCAAGCCCAACAGGTTTGCGATCCTTGTATTGCGCAGGGTCAGCAGGTTCGCGCGGACGAAATACGCCTCGTCCTCCATCAACCGCTTCGCGTCTGGCGGCAGGATCGGCACCGTCGGCAGGATCACCGCATCGAATGACGACGCCACGTCCTTGACCCATTTCCGGCGGATGCGGACAAGTTGTTCCCAGGCCGCGACATAGTCCGGCGCGCTGACCTCGGCGCCGCCGCGGAATCGTTCAAGGATCGGGTTCCACATCAGTTCGGGCGCATCTTCGATCTGCGCCCGCCAGATCCCATAGGCTTCCGGCGCGAACAGTTGCGGCGACAGCGCCATCGCCTTGTCCAGCCATTCGGTCGCCACATGGGTTATCTGGGCGCCGGCACGGGCCAGCCGTTCCACCGCATCCTGAAACGCGGTCACGGGGCCTTCACCGGCATCGTCGAAAGGCAGCCCGTCCAGCACCATCAGCCGCAGCCCCGACGCCTGCGCGCCATGCAGATCGACGGCCTTGCGGTTCGCCATCACCGCCAGCAATTCGGCACAATCCTCGACGGTTCTGGCGATCGGCCCGACCACATCGAACTTGCGGCACAGCGGAACGACGCCCTTCTCGGGCAGGCTGTCATGGGTCGGCTTGAACCCCACCAGCCCGTTCCACGCAGCAGGCACCCGGATCGAGCCGCCGGTATCCGACCCGATCGCTGCCGCCGCCAGACCCAGCGCCACCGACACCGCCGCGCCCGAGGACGATCCGCCCGGAGCAAGCGCCGGGTCCAGACCATTGGGCGGGGTCGCGGTATTCGGGTTCAGCCCCAGACCGGAAAATGCCAGCTCGGTCATGTGGGTCTTGCCCAGACAGACCAGCCCGGTCCGGGCGCATCGCGCCAGCACGGTCGCGTCCTTGCGCGGAACCCGCGCCTCCAGAAGCCTGGATCCGGCCTCGGTCACCGTGCCGCCGCTGTCGATATTGTCTTTCCAGCTGATCGCCACACCGTCAAGGATGCCGTGGCGCAGCTCGACCTTGGCACGATCATGGGCCGCAACCGCCTCGGATCGGGCGCGCGCCGCGGTCAGACGTGCGTAGATCCGCTTGCCGTCGGGATGGGCCTTGGCCGCATCAAGATAGGCTTCGGTCTGGTCGATCGGGTCAAGAAGCCCGGCCATGATCGCCCGGCCCTGCTGAACCGCCGAGGCACGCAACCAATCCATGATCAGAAATCCACCGCGATGCCGTTCTTTTCATAGTCGCCAAAGCGCACCGGTTCCGGTCCGTCGCGCCCGCCGTATTCGACGGGAGGTGGCGCCATCTTCGCGGCCTGTCTGCGACGTTCTTCGGCCTCGGCAAGCGCACGTTGCGCGGCGGGCGGAAGATCGGGTCGATCATTCATGGAAACATCCCCCGATTGGGCTTAAGGGTCGGTGTCACTAATTCAACAACATCTAGGCGAAGGAAAGCGATTTGGCAAAGCCGGGGTCCGATCAGGCGCGAAAAGGCGCATTGCGACTGCTTCAGGGCGTGCGCGAGGGGGTGTCGCTGTCGGATCAGGCCGGGGCGCTGAAGGCGCTGACGCCCTCGGATCAGGCCCGCGCCGCGCGGCTTGCGGCGGAAACTTTGCGCAACCACGATCGCGCCGACGCGGTTCTGGCAGGCTACGTCGCCCGCAAGCCTGCGCCGCAGGTCGCCGATGTGCTGCGACTGGCCACGGTCGAATTGCTGGAACTGGGCGGCGCAGCCCACGGGGTGGTGGATGCGGCCGTCAATCTGACACGCGGACTGGGCAAGCGTGGTCAGGCCGCCGCGGGCATGGTCAACGCCGTCCTGCGCAAGGTCGCGCGCCACGAGGGCTGGGCGGATCTGCCGCCTCAGCAAATGCCGGACTGGCTGCGCAAGCGGGTGCAGGCGGCATGGGGCGAGGATGCGGCCCGCCGGATCGAGACCGCACATCAGACCGGCGCCGCGTTGGATCTGTCCCTGAAGCCCGGCGCCGCGCGAATGGACGGGGCCGAGGTTCTGCCGACCGGCTCGTCGCGGCTGCGCGGTTCTGTGCAGGTATCCGCCCTGCCGGGGTTTGCGTCCGGCGATTGGTGGGTTCAGGATGCCGCCGCCGCGCTGCCGGTTCGGCTGCTGGATCCTGCGCCAGGCGAACGGATCGCCGATCTGTGCGCCGCGCCGGGCGGAAAGACGCTGCAACTGTCGGCTGCCGGGGCACATGTCACAGCGGTCGATATCAGCGCCCCGCGCCTGAAGCGGGTCTCCGAAAATCTGCGCCGCTGCAGTTTGCAGGCGGAACTGGTCACTGCCGACGCGCTGGAATGGCGGCCGGACACGCCGTTCGACGCGGTGCTGCTGGACGCCCCCTGCTCGGCCACCGGCACCATACGTCGGCATCCCGATCTGCCGTTTCTGCGCGACGGGACCGGGATCGCGGAACTGGTCGATCTGCAGGCACGGCTGATCGATCATGCGCTGCAGTTGATCCCGCCCGGTGGACGCCTTGTCTACGCGGTGTGCTCGCTGCTGCCGGACGAAGGCGAGGCTCAGATCGCCGCCGCCTTGTCACGCCATGCGGGTGTCACGGTCGAGGCGCCCGAAATCGCGGGTATCCAGCCGGACTGGATCACAGCCGAAGGCGGGTTGCGACTGCGCCCGGATTACTGGTCGGATCTGGGCGGCATGGACGGGTTCTACATGGCGCGACTGCGGCGGGGCTGAGCGGGTGGCATTAGCGGCCAGGACGATCCACGGCGGATCTGGTGATCCGAGACGGCTGGTTTTTCTGACCCACCTGCACCCCAAGGCATGCCGCCGACCCCGGACCAGCGGATTGTCTTGACGCCGGCGACGCTGGACCTTCGCCTGTATCGGGTTTAGGTGAGCGGCAAAATCCAGATGCGAGGCTTGCCCATGTCCCATCCCATCGCCCTGAAACGTGCGCTGATCTCGGTGTCCGACAAGACCGGCCTGATCGAGTTCGCCCGCAAGCTGGAGGCGCGAGGCGTGGAACTGCTGTCCACCGGCGGCAGCGCCAAGGCGATGCGAGAGGCGGGATTGACCGTGACCGACGTTGCCGACGTGACCGGCTTTCCGGAAATGATGGATGGCCGCGTGAAGACGCTGCATCCGGCGGTTCACGGCGGCCTCTTGGCGCTGCGCGACAACCAAGAGCATCTGGCCGCGATGGAGGCCCATGGGATCGGGCCGATCGATCTGCTGGTGGTGAGCCTGTATCCGTTCGAAGCCACGGTCGCCAGCGGTGCGGGCTATGACGATTGCATCGAGAATATCGATATCGGCGGTCCCGCGATGATCCGGGCCGCGGCCAAGAATCACGGCTTCGTTACGGTGATCGTGGACGTGCAGGACTATGACGCGCTGCTGGCCGAACTGGACGACAACGACGACCGCACGACCTACGAGTTCCGCCGTCGTCAGGCGCAGATCGCCTACGCCCGCACCGCCGCCTATGACGCGGCGGTTTCGAACTGGATGGCCGACGCGATCGACGAGGAAATGCCGCGCCGCCGTGCCTTTGCCGGCACCCTGGCCCAGGGGTTGCGATATGGCGAGAATCCGCATCAGACAGCAGCCTTCTATGTGACCGGAGAAGCGCGTCCCGGCGTTGCGTCCGCGCGCCAATGGCAAGGCAAGGAGTTGTCCTATAACAACATCAACGACACCGATGCAGCGTTCGAACTGGTGGCCGAATTCGACCCAGCGGACGGCCCGGCCTGCGCGATCATCAAGCACGCAAATCCCTGCGGCGTCGCGCGCGGCACGACCGCGATCGATGCCTACAAGCGTGCCTTCGACTGCGACCGCACGTCGGCCTTCGGGGGGATCGTCGCGCTGAACCAACCTCTGGATGGCGCCACCGCCGAGGAAATCGTGAAGATCTTCACCGAGGTGGTGATCGCGCCGGATGCCGACGAGGACGCAAAGCGCATCTTCGCCGCCAAGAAGAACCTGCGATTGCTGACGACAGGCAGCCTGCCCGATCCGCGCGCAGCAGGCATGACCTTCCGTCAGGTCGCGGGCGGATTTCTGGCCCAGGGACGCGATAACGGCCATGTCGGCGTAGACGCGCTGAAGATCGTGACCCGGCGCCAGCCCTCGGAGGCGGAACTGGCCGACATGCTTTTTGCCTGGACCGTGGCCAAGCACGTCAAGTCTAACGCCATCGTCTATGCCAAGGACCGCGCCACGGTCGGCGTCGGCGCGGGGCAGATGAGCCGCGTCGATTCGACCCGAATCGGGCGCCGCAAATCCGAAGACATGGCCGAGGCGCTTGGCCTGCCCTTGCCGCTGACCATCGGCGCGGTGGTCGCATCGGATGCGTTCTTCCCCTTCGCCGACGGAATCGAGGCGCTGGCCGAGGCCGGCGCCAAGGCGGTGATCCAGCCCGGCGGCTCGATGCGGGACGACGAGGTGATCGCCGCCGCCGACCGGCTGGGTCTGGCAATGGTCTTCACCGGCCAGCGACATTTCCGACACTGATGCAACAGGAACTGCCTTTCGAGGACGGGCAAACGCCCGAGCCCGCACCGAAACCCAGGACGCCGCGGCGACCGCGCAAGCCAAAGCCGCCGCAGCGCGGCGACATGCGGCTGACCGCCTGGATCGCCGTGGCGATCATCATGTTCGATCAGCTGCTGAAATACTGGGTCGTTCATGTGCTGCGGCTGGATCAGCTGCGCAATCTGGATGTGCTGCCGCCATGGCTGAACCTGCGGATGGCATGGAACCAGGGTGTGAATTTCGGGCTGCTGTCCTCGGAACAGGATCTCACGCGCTGGCTGCTGATCGCGATCGCCGTGGCGATCTGCCTGTGGGTCTGGGTGTGGTTGTGGCGCAGCGCCGCCAGCCGCTTTGCCCGCGTCGCCGGGGGATTGCTGATCGGCGGCGCGATCGGCAACGTGATCGACCGACTGGCCTATGGCGCGGTCGCGGATTTCCTGAACATGTCGCTGCCTGGCTGGCAGAACCCGTACAGTTTCAATGTCGCCGACATCGCCATCTTCGCGGGGGCGATCGGTCTTGTGCTGATGCCACAGGACAAGACCGGTGACGACAAATCCGCCCGCAAGCCGCGTCGTCAGGCCCAGGGCAAGGACAACCCCCGTGACGGGGGAAAAAAATCCGGCTAGAACGGGCGCGAATGATAAAGGGGCAGGTGATGCGAGCATTCGCGCTGGTAATCGGATTTGCGGCAGCGGCCGGGCTTTCGGCCTGCAGCGGCGACCCGCGTCTGATGAATATCGAGTCTGGCCAGAACAGCCCCGACGAATTTGCGATCCTGCCGACCAAACCCCTGTCGATGCCACCCGACCTGGCGGTGTTGCCGACGCCGAGCCCCGGCGGTGCGAACATCACCGATCCTACGCCGCAGGCCGACGCGGTTGCGGCGCTTGGCGGCAATCCCGGTCGCTTGGCCGATCAGGGCATCGCGGCCTCGGATCAGGCGCTGGTCGCCTACGCATCACGTCGCGGCAACAATCCCGGCATCCGCACAACGCTGGCCGAGGCAGATCTGCGCTGGCGTTCGCGGAACGCGCGCCGTCCGCTGGAGGCGCTGTTCGGCACCTCGGTCTATCAGCGCGCCTATCGCCCGATGGCGCTGGACCCCAGCGCCGAGCAGCTGCGCTGGCAGCGTGCCGGGGCGCGGACGTCGACCTCTCCGACCCCCACAGTAGAGTGATCGTCGCGCAGGCTTGCAGCACGATGCGCTGCGGGTCAGCCGGATAGCTTGCGAAGAACAGACTGAATTCGCATATCGGCGGTCATTTGCGGGCGGCGCGCCCGCTCCGGCAGGTAGGCTTGACACACACAATACCGCGAGACCGTCTTGCGCCGCACCGCCCCCCGGTTCAGATTTCCGCCCGTGAAAGAGGAGGTCGAGCCCCGGATGCATCACCCTGTCCTGCCCACCGCACTGGCCCTGTGCCTCACCGCATTTCCGGCATTCGCTGAGATGCCCGAGGGAATCAGCCATTTCACCCTGCCAAACGGCCTGGAAACCGTTGTGATCGAGGATCACCGCGCCCCGGTCATCGTGCAGATGGTCTGGTACAAGATCGGCGCCGCCGACGAGATGCCGGGCAAGTCGGGCATCGCGCATTATCTTGAACACCTGATGTTCAAGGGCACCGACAAGCTGGAGCCGGGCGAGTTGTCGAAGACCGTCACCGCCAATGGCGGCATGGACAACGCCTTCACCTCTTACGACTACACGGCCTATTTTCAGCGCATCGCCAGCGACCGCCTGCCTCTTGTCATGGAGATGGAATCGGACCGCATGCAGAACCTGAAGATCGGCGAGGACGACTGGCAGGCCGAACGTCAGGTGGTACTGGAGGAACGTGCGCAGCGCGTGGACAGCGATCCGCGGGCCCTGTTTTCCGAGGAACGCGACGCGGTTCAGTTCTACAATCACCCCTATGGCCGCCCGATCATCGGCTGGCGTCAAGAGATGGAAGGGCTGACGCGCGAGGATGCCATCGACTGGTATGACAGCCACTATTCGCCGAACGAGGCCGTGCTGATCCTTGCCGGTGATGTGACGCCCGAAAAGGCCCGCGAACTTGCCGAAACATATTACGGCCCGATCCCTGCAAAGGGGCAGGCAGAACCGCGTGTCCGACCGCAGGAGCCGGCACAGAAATCCCCCCGGCGCATGCAGATGCATGATGCGCGCGTCGCGCAGCCGACGCTGATCCGCAGCTATCTGGCGACGGAACGCAATTCGGGCGATCAGCGGCGCGCCGCCGCACTGACGGTCCTGTCCGAACTTCTGGGCGGGTCGATGCAGACCTCGGTCCTGGGCCGCGAACTGGCACTGACGGGCAAGGCCATCTGGGTCGGCGCGGGCTATGACGGGCTGGCGGTCGATCCGACCACCTTCTCGATCTCGATGGTGCCTGCGCAGGACATGTCGACCGAGCAGGCAGAACAGCTTCTGGATCAGAGCCTTGCGAAATTCCTTGAAGCGGGCCCTGACGAGGATGATCTGGAACGGGTCAAGACCCGCATCCGCGCCGCCCGAATCTATGCCCGCGATTCGGCCCATGGCCGTGCCTATGACTATGGCCAGGGTCTGGCCACGGGGCTGACCATCGAGGATGTGAACGACTGGCCCGACATCCTGGCATCGGTGACGGCACAGGATGTGCGTGCGGCGGCGCAGGATCTGTTGACCAGCGACGCGACGGTGACGGGCTGGCTGCTGCCCGAAGAGACGCAGCAGCAAGCCAAGTCCTCGCCGGCGCAGAACCGGGCCGCGAAATCCGCGCGACCCGTGCCTGCGTCGCGTGCCCCTGACTCCGATGGGGATCGCCCGCCGCTGCGCCCTGCCCGAAACGCCACTACCGCCGACGAGGTGCAAGAATGATCCGCGCCGCCATTGCCCTGTTCCTTGCCGTTCTGGCCGTTCCGGCCCACGCGATCGACATCCAGAAGGTTACATCACCCGGCGGCATCGAAGCCTGGCTGGTCGAGGATCACTCGATCCCCTTCACGGCCCTCAGCCTGGACTTCCAGGGCGGCGCCAGCCTGGAAGCACCGGGCAGGCGCGGCGCGATCAACCTGATGACCGGCCTTCTGGAAGAGGGGGCGGGCAAGCTGGATGCAACCGGCTTCGCCCAGGCGGTCGAGGATCTGGGCGCCGACCTGTCCTTCGATGTCAGCGACGACGCGCTGTCGATCAGGATGCGCGCCCTGACCGAAAATCGCGACCAGGCCGCAGGATTGCTGGCGCAGGCCCTGACCCAGCCGCGCTTTGACGAGGACGCGGTCGAACGGGTGCGCGCCCAGGTCCAGGCGATCATCCGGTCCGAGGCGACCGATCCGCAATCCATCGCCGCCAAGGAAATGGCGTCGCAGGCCTGGGGCGATCATCCCTATGCAACCTCGATCAACGGCACCGCCGATTCGAACGCCGCGTTGACCCGCAAGGATCTGGTCGCGGCCAAGAACCGCGTTCTGGCCCGCGACAGGGTGGTGATCGGCGCCGCCGGCGACATCACCCCGGACGAGCTTGGCGTCCTGCTGGATCAGGTTCTTGGCGGGTTGCCCGAAAAGGGAACCGCGCCGCTGCCCGAACAGGCAGAGCTGCAGTTGAGCGGCGGGGTCACGGTGATCGACTGGGACAGCCCGCAGACGATCGTCAGCTTCGCCGGGCCGGGCCTGCCAATCGACGATCCGGACTATTTCGCAGCCTATGTCGCGAACCACATCCTTGGCGGCGGCGGTTTCAGTTCGCGTCTGATGGACGAGATCCGCGAGAAGCGCGGGCTGACCTATGGCATCGGGACCGGTCTGGCGACGGGGCTTTACGGTCAGACATGGCAAGGCGGTATGGCCGGGTCGAACGCCAATATCGAACAGGCCCTGCAACTGATCCGCCAGGAATGGGATCGCATGGCCGAGGACGGCGTGACCGAACAGGAACTGAACGACGCCAAGACCTATCTGACCGGCGAATACCCGCTGCGCTTCGATGGCAACCGCAAGATCGCGTCGATTCTTTCGGGAATGCAGCTTGCAGGTTTTCCGATCGACTACGTCAACACCCGTAACGACAAGGTTGAGGCCGTGACGGCCAGCGACGTCCAACGCGTCGCAGATCGGCTGCTGCGTTCGGACGAGCTGCGCTTTGTTCTGGTCGGTCGCCCGGAGGGGCTGGACGACAGCGCGACCGGGCAAGAGGCCGAGGCCAGCCAGACCGAACCGGAAGCGGCGGTCAACTAGCCGACGCTTGCCGCCGAATCGCTGGCGGGACGGCCCGCTTCTTGCTAAATCTGGTGGCATGAACAGCCATGCCCCCAATATCCGCCCGATCATCCGGCAACTGGACGAGGCGACCGCGAACCGGATCGCGGCGGGCGAGGTGGTGGAACGCCCGGCCTCGGCGGTCAAGGAACTGGTCGAGAACGCGCTGGACGCAGGCGCATCGCGGATCGAGGTCGCCATCGAGGATGGCGGGAAACGCCTGATCCGCGTCGCGGATGACGGTTGCGGCATGACACCCGATGATCTGCCGCTGGCCCTGTCCCGCCATGCCACCAGCAAGATCGACGGCAGCGATCTTCTGGCCATTCGCAGCTTCGGCTTTCGCGGCGAGGCGCTGCCATCGCTGGGGGCGGTCGGGCGGCTGACGATCACATCGCGCGCGCGCGGCGCGGACGGCGCCCAGATCACCGTGACTGCGGGCAAGGCCGGTTCCGTCAGGCCCGCCCCCGGCAATCCGGGCACGGTGGTCGAACTGCGCGACCTGTTCTTCGCGACACCGGCACGGCTGAAATTCATGCGCAGCGAACGCGCCGAAACGCAGGCCGTCGCAGACACGCTGCGCCGGCTGGCGATGGCAGAGCCCTGGGTCGGGTTCACGCTGACCGCGGATGGGCGAGAGGTCTTTCGCGCCGACGCCGAACAGGGCGAGTTGTTCGGCGCGCTGCAGGCGCGACTGGCCCGCGTCATGGGGCCCGAGTTTATCGACAACACCATCGCACTGGACGCCGAACGCGACGGTCTGACCCTGACAGGCTTTGCCGCCCTGCCGACCTATTCCCGCGGTGCGGCAATAGCGCAGCACCTGTATGTCAACGGCCGCCCGGTGCGCGACAAGCTGCTGACCGGGGCGCTGAGGGCGGGATACATGGATGTGCTTGCGCAGGGGCGGCATCCGGCGGCAGTTCTGTACCTGACCTGCGATCCGCAGCTGGTCGACGTCAATGTCCACCCCGCCAAGGCCGAGGTGCGGTTCCGCGATCCTCAGTCCGCGCGCGGACTGATCGTCAGCGGATTGCGGCATGGGCTGGCGAATGCGGGACATCGGGCCTCATCTACCGTGGGCGACGCGACGCTGGCCGCGTTCCGGCCCGAATCCGACACCCCGAACCGGCCGACCCGCACCTATCAGATGGACTACCGCCCCTCGGGCGGTGCCGTCCGCGCCGCTTTGGACCTGCAGGCCCCCGACCCGCAGCCGGGATTTGCCGAAGCGCCTTCGGCCCGGTTCGAAGACACGCCCCGGGAATTCGCCGACGACGCCCCCCTGGGCGCCGCGCGGGCGCAGATCCACGAAAATTATATCATCGCCCAGACGCAGGACGGGCTGGTGATCGTCGATCAGCACGCGGCGCATGAACGCCTGGTCTATGAACGGCTGAAGGCGCAGGCCGACGCGACCGGCATCGCAAGCCAGGCCCTGCTGATCCCCGAGATCGTCGAACTGCCCGACAGTGACGCCGTCCGGCTGCTGTCAATCGCCGATGAACTTGCCGATCTGGGCCTTGTGATCGAGGCATTCGGCAGCGGCGCAATCGCCGTGCGCGAAGCGCCCGCCATGCTGACACGACTGAATGCCGCCGCGCTGATCCGCGACATTCTGGACGATCTGTCGGATCAGGGCAGCACAGACCGGCTGCGCGCGCGCATCGATGCGGTGCTGTCATCGATGGCCTGCCACGGCTCGGTCCGTTCGGGGCGCCGCATGGGCGCGGACGAAATGAACGCCCTGCTGCGCGAAATGGAACGCACGCCGAAATCCGGCCAGTGCAACCACGGTCGCCCGACATGGGTCAAGCTGCGCCTGTCCGATATTGAACGTCTGTTCGGCCGGAAGGATTGACGGGACGCGCGGGCGGGATCACAACTGGGCATCCGCCGGAGACCCGCCATGCTGCAGATCAGCCCCGACAAGATCGCCCATATCATCATCCGCGCCCGTGAATATGAAAGCGGCATCAACGCCTGGGCGCATGAAGGCGAACGACGTCAGCATGGAACCCGGACCGAGTTGCATGATTTCATCGAAAACCTGAACGAGGACGAACAGGCAAGTCTGGTCGCAGTGATGTGGATCGGACGCGAAAGCTTCGAGCCCGAGGAACTGGCCGAAGCGATTGCCACGGCACGGGTCGAGCGGACCACGCCGACCCAGGATTACCTGATGGGCGAGCCGCGTCTTGCAGATCTGCTGGAATCCGGGATGGACGCACTTGGCATCTCGCCCGAGGATGCCGAGGACGCGCTGCAGAAGCCCGTTTGAAACGCCCGCCGGAACAACCACCCTCTGCCCGTCGTTGAGATGTCGAAACGTGCCGGACCTGATGATGACGGCGCGATCTTCGGAAGGATTCAACCATGAGCGACGAACGCAGCAATCAGGACAAATCTTCGCCCGATCAAGGCCAGGACACCGGCGCCAGACCGATCAGCGAGGAAAATCACGATCGACACAAGACCCGGCGTCATGACGATTCGGAGGGTCGGGAAGGCAATGCCGATCCGATTTCCGAGGAAAACGACGAAGGTGGCAAGTGACGACGTCGACGACCATCCCCGCCGCCAGATCCGGCGGCGGGTATCGATTGGACTGGATCAGCGTGCGGTCAGGCGGATCAGGGCGCCGTTGGCGTCGTCGGTCAGCACCATGATCGCCCCGTCCTGCGCCACCGCGACATCCCGCACCCGCCCTATGCCCTCGACATGCCGGGCCTCTCCGGTCACGCGATTGCCTGACAGTTCCAACCGGACCAGGGATCCCGATTGCAACCCGCCGATCAGCAGGTCGCCGTTCCAGTCGGGAAACATTTCGCCGTCATAGAAGGTCATTCCACCCGGTGCGATCACGGGATCCCAGTAATAGACCGGCTGTTCAGTGCCTTCTTTCTGCGTCAGCCCGCCAGTGATGGTGCCGCCGCCATATTCGGCACCATAGCTGACATCGGGCCAGCCATAGTTCTTTCCCGCCTCGGGCCGATTCAGCTCGTCCCCGCCTTGCGGACCATGTTCGACAGTCCACAGCGTTCCGTCGGCCGCCAGCGCCGCACCCTGCATGTTCCGGTGGCCATAGGACCAGATCTCGGGCAACGCATCGCCGCCAAGGTCCGCTCCCATCGGCGCCCCCGACAACGGGTCGATCCGCACCACGGTGCCAAGCGTGTTCGCGGTGTTCTGAGCCTCGTGACGTGCCTCGTTGCCGCCACGTTCGCCGGTGGTGACGAACAGGCCACCCTTGCCGTCCAGCACCAGCCGGGATCCGTAATGCAGTGCCGACGGCCACGGCGTCTGCCGCCAGATCAGCTTCGCGTCCTCGACCTGCCGACCATCCGCGGACAACACCCCGGTCGCAACTGCGGTCGCCGTGTCGTTGTTCGGCTGGCGTTCGGAAAAGCTGACCCAGATACGGCGGGTCTGGTCGAAATTCTGATCAACGATCACGTCCAGCAGACCCCCCTGCGCCTCGGGGTCCGCTCTCGGAAGACCCGGTATCGGATCTGAGACCGCGCCATCGGGTGATATCATGCGCAGCCGTCCCGGCTTTTCGGTGACCAGCCAGCTGCCGTCGGGCAACTGCGCCATGCCCCAGGGATTTTCCAGACCGTCCGCGACGACCTCGCGCCGCAGGGACAAGGCTCGCAGGCCCGGTGCGCGGGTCTGGTTCTCGAAGGCTGGCGTCTGACCCGGCGCGTTGGCCGGACGATCGTTGAAACCCTGTGCAATGGCGCATCCTGCGAACAGGGTAGTCGCCGCGACGACCGTCAATCGCTTCATCGAAAATCTCCTCGTCAACCAACTTGCATTCAGCCTGACACGCGTCGTGGCGCGGCGGAAGCCGCACCCCATCACGTCCGCGTCAACGCAGGTGATCAACCTTCGCCATGTGCTGGGCGATCTCGCCTATCTCGACCAGCCAATCGGCCACCAGCAACGGATCGTCCGGGGCGGCGTGAACGCCCGGCGCCACACGGCCATCGGCCACCGCCTGCACGGCCATCGACACCGGGACCGAGACAAGCTGTGCCATCGCGCTGCCCTTGGCGTCGCCATGTGCGTCCAGAACCCATTCCTTGTGCCAGACGATCTTGCCATCCCGTTCGGCCCGCAGCGCGACGAACAGCACGACGCGATCGGGTTCGCCCGATGCATAGGCGTTGTCGCGCCAGAACTGATCGGCCATTTCGCGCAGCCGGTCATCGCCTTCGGGTCCTGACAACGTCTCGACCTCGGCAAAGACCGGAGACCATGCCTGCTGCCACCCCTTCAGACGCAGGGTGCCACGCACGAAATCCTGCACGTCCCAATCGGTATCAAAGCCGTATTGGCGGATGAAGGGCAACGAATCGCGGTTCGGATAGACTTCGAACCGTTCCGGCACCGGCAGCGGCGCATCATAGGGCTCGATCGCGTCCCATGGCCGGGCGACATCGCGCACCGCCCCGCCGCGCAGCGATTTCGAGGGCGATCGAAGCGCCCGCAGAACCCCAAGGGGCGACCAGCTGAACTTGTAGCGAAATGGGTTGGGGTGTTTGGGCACGCCACCGCAATAAGAGGTGAAGCGCACCACATCACCTGGACGGGCGGCCTGCAGCTTGTAGTCCGCGACCAGATCATGGGCCATCAGGTGATCGATGCCGGGGTCCAGCCCGACCTCGTTCATCAGCACCACGCCGGCCTCTTTGGCATCGTCTGCCAGCGCGGCCATCTCGGGTGCCACATAGCTGGAACTGACGAAATGCGCGCCGTTCGCGATCGCCAGTCTGGCCAACCCGACATGCTGATCGGCGGGCAGCATCGACACGATGATATCGCCCTTTCCGACCGCATCGGCCAAGTCATCGAAACTGTAGGCGCGGATATCGTCGGTCAGATCGCCGACCTCGGCCCGGGCCTTCGCCTCGGTGCGGTTCCAGACGGTCACGTCGGCACCAGATTGCAGCAGGCGACGCAGGCCGGGGATGGCGCTGAGGCCGGTTCCGATCCAGTGGATAGTCATGTCAAACCTCGTTCAGATTGTCGCGAAAAATCGCCCGCGCGCGCCCCCACGCGCCGGCGTCGATGTCGTCAAGTCGGGCCAGAACCGGCAGCAGCTGCGCCGCATAGTCGGCCGAACTTTCGCGCGGCAGCATCGATGGCAGGTTGTCGATGGCCATCACGTCCAGCGGCGGATCGTCGGCCAAGCGCAACGCCGGCGCATCCCATGTCGTCGTGCGGTCATAGACCTTGATCGGGGAAAAATCGCTGGTCGGATCGCAGGCAACGTCGCCGATCACGGTCAGCGCACGCCCGGGATTGACCGCCTCGGCCGGTACGAAGACCGGGGCACCGGGCCGGGCAAGGATGGCGTTGATGAAGATCTCGTGCGCCAGCACCTGGGGGAACGGGCCGCCATGGGCAGTTTCCTCGATGTCCCAGCGTGTGACCGGCACACCCATCGCGGTCATCAGATCCGCCGCACCGCTGCCGACCCGCCCCTTGGCGCCGATCACGATGGCATGCGGACGCGGACGACCGGTGGCATCCATCCGGGCGCGCAAATCCTCGATCAGCAGGTTCTTGTCGGCATAGGCGTGGACGGGCCCACAGACGCCCCCCTGCTGCTGCGCCGCCCAGCATTTCAACGACACCGCCGCGCCGGCATATCCAGCCCAGTATCCGAATGCGGCCAGCCTGCGCCCGTCCTCGTCCAGCAGGTATTCCAGATCATACAGCGTGCCGCCGCCAGCCCGAAACCGCCGCAGCAGCAGCTGTCCGGCGGGCTGGCCCTTGAAGGCGTGGCCGAACATGATGTGGCGGTGGGTCAGTGCCGATCCGTCATCGGGCAGTTCCTTCAGGCCGAAGACGATGGCATCCGCCGGCGCATCGGGCCAGCTGCCTTCGCGCGCGATGTCGGCGCCTGCCTTGCGATACTCCGCGGTCGGGATGATCCGGCGCGGACTGTCTTCGACGGTGACGCGCATGCCGTTCCTGATCAGCGTGGCGACGCCGTCGGGGGTGATGCCCACCCGGTCTTCATTCGCGCGACTTTCCGCCCGCACCCACAGATGTGTCATCCTTGGCCTCCGCTGCCGGTCATCCGCCGTTCTAGGCCAGCGCCCGCGCGTCAGCAACCAGAGGGAACCCGGACCGCCGATCCGGGTTTGGTTCTCAGCGCGCACCTGTGAACAGGAGGATTCCCCATGCAGATCACCCGCCGCACCGGACTTTCCCTTGCCGTCGCCGCCCTGGGCGTCACCGCCCTGCCCCGCTTTGCCGCCGCACAACAGGGCGCGTCGGAATTCAGCTATCCTGTCGAAGGCGGCAATGTCGTCTTCCACCCGGTCGATCATGCCTCGATGGTGGTCGAGACGCCGGGCGGGGTGATCTATGTCGATCCGGTTGGCGGCGCCGAACAATACGCGGATCTGCCGCAACCCTCGCTTATCCTGATTACGCACGAACATGGTGACCACTACGATCTTCCCACGCTGGAGGCCCTGCCCGACGTGCGGCTGATCACCAACCCTGCGGTCCACGAAATGCTGCCGGATGCGCTGAAAGAACAGGCCAGCACCATGGCGAATGGCGACATGGCCGAGGCACTGGGTATGCAGATCGAGGCTGTTCCGGCCCACAACACGACCGAAGACCGGATGCAGTACCATCCGGAAGGGCGCGACAATGGCTATGTCCTGACGATCGGTGGCAAGCGTTTCTACATCGCCGGCGACACCGAGCCCACGCCTGAGATGCAGGCTCTGACTGATATCGCGGTGGCATTCCTGCCGATGAACCTGCCCTACACGATGACCGTGCAGCAGGCCGCCGACGCCGTGGCAGCGTTCAAGCCTGCGGTGGTCTTTCCCTATCACCATCGTGGCAGCGATATCCAGGAATTCGCGCAGTTTGTCCTTGATGGCGGCTCGGACTCCGAGGTCGTGATCGCGAACTGGTATCCCGACGGCGAGGCCTAGAACGGCACCGGCGCGTTGAAACCTTGCTGCACGCCGCTTTCGGGATGTTTGATCCGCAGGCTTTCGGCGTGCAGCATCAGGCGCGGGTGCGCCGCCGCATCGCCGGTGGCGTAAAGCGGATCACCCAGTATGGCATGGCCGGTTTCGGCCATGTGGACGCGCAGCTGATGGCTGCGCCCGGTCAGCGGAAACAGCCTGACCCGCGTTTCGTCATCGCCCGCACGCATCACCCGCCAATCGGTTCGCGCGGGCTTACCCGTATCGTGATCGACCTTTTGTCGGGGTCGGTTCGGCCAGTCCACGATCAGCGGCAGGTCCACACGCCCGGTGTCCGGCTGCAAGCGACCTGCCACGCGCGCGACATAGGCTTTCTTTGTGCGCCGATCTTCGAACTGCTTGGACAGATGCCGCTGCGCATGCGGGGTCAGGCCGAAAATGATCACGCCCGACGTGTCCAGATCCAGCCTGTGGACCAGAAGCACGGTCGGAAACGCACCGCGCAGACGCTCGATCAGGCAATCGGCCCGGTCCGGTCCGCGCCCCGGCACCGACAACAGCCCGGACGGCTTGTTCACCACAAGGATTTCGTGATCGACATGAATGATCTCGGGCGCATCCGGAGGCGGGGAATAGACGAAGCTCATTTCGTGACAAGGCGCAGGGCGAGGCCGGCGAACATCACCGCCGCGATCTTGTTGACGACGCCCAGATTGCGTCCGATGACATGGCCCGCCAGCCCGCCCACGATGCCATAGCCCATCGTCACGATCGTTCCGGTCACTGCAAAGATCAGGCCCAGCCCAAGGATCTGCTGCCAGACCGGCCCCCATGCCGGATTGGTGAATTGCGGCAGAAAGGCCAGCAGGAACAGCACCGGCTTGGGGTTCAGTGCATTCGACATGAAGCCGCGCCGGATGATGTTCCATGGTCTGACACTGCCGCGCGCCGAGGGATCGACAGGCCCCGCAGTCCAGCTTTTCCACGCCAGCCACAAAAGATAGGCGGCGCCCGCATATTTGATGGCCAGCAGGGCCTGCGGGTGGGCCGCGACGACAGCGCCCAGACCAACGGTCGCCATGGTCAGATGCATCAGCACGCCCAGACCGACACCAAGACCCGCCAACGCGCCCGCGCGCGGCCCGCCCTGGATGCCACAGGCGCTTGCGAAGAACACGTCCTGACCGGGCGCGAAGTTCAGCACCAGCCCGCCTGCGATGAACGCCGTCAGCTGTGCGGCGGGGATGTTGGCCAGCGTCTCCCAGATCATCGTCTACTGGTCCTGCTGCGGCAGCCCGTCCGCGATCCGGTAATAGTCGCCCTTGTCCGCGACATAGATATGTTCGTCCATCCGCAACCCCGTCGGGTTTTCGATCGCGCCGGGCGACACGGACAGCGTCTCGCGACCGTTCGGCCGCCAGAACAGCGACGTGCCGCATACCGAACAGAAACCCCGCTCGGCCTCGGGCGAGGACTGGTACCAGCGCAGCGCCTCGCCATCGATCACCGGCGCATCCAGATGGAACGACGCCCAGACATGGCCCGACCAGCGACGGCACTGGCCGCAATGGCAGGCTGTCACCTCGGGGCCACCGGCCCGGCCAGAAAACCGGACCGCGCCGCACAGGCACTGTCCCCGGATTTCAAAGTTCTGCGAAGACGTCATCCAGGATCTCCCTCAGCCGCGCCGCATCCTCGGCGGTGAAAGCATCAACCCGGTCGCTGTCGATGTCCAGCACCCCGATCAGCCGCCCCCCGGCGCCAAAGACCGGCAAGACGATCTCGGATCGCGTGGAACTGGCGCAGGCGATGTGACCGGGAAAGGCGTCCACGTCGGCCACAAGCTGCACCTGCCCGGTCCGCGCCGCCGCGCCGCACACGCCGCGAGAGAACGGGATGACCAAGCACCCATGCCCGCCCTGGTAGGGGCCGATCTTCAGCAGTTCAGGTCCTACCACGCGATAAAAACCGGTCCAGTCAAAGCGGTCATCCGAATGATGGATTTCGCAGGCCAGCGTGGCCATCAGCGCGACCTCGTCGGTCTCGCCCTGGGTCAAGGCGCTGATCCGCGCCGCAAGTTCGTCATAGTGGCTCATCCATCGGGTTCTACGCGCCAAGGCGGGCGACGAAAACCCCGTCATCGGACGGCATCGGAAATCGCGGCGCGCGGCGCATCACACCGCAGCCATGCGCGATCATGGACGCGGGGCAAGGGATCGGCCAATCTGGCCGTCATGTTGAACCGGCTGAACCTGACCTCGCGCGTCTTTCTGGTGATTCTCGTCGTGCAGTTGCTGCTGTTCGCGGCGCTGTCAGCGGCAAGTCTTGGCAATCTGCGCCGCGAGATCTCGGTCGAGACCGAGCTGGCCGCCCAGACGGCCAGATCACTTGTGCTGGCGACAATCGGAACCATGCAGGGCGCGGTGCCGCCCGACCGATTGATGGCGCTGCTGCCAGAACGTCTGATCCCGCCACGTCACACCCATATCGGCATTCTGGATGCGCGAGAGGGCATCGTGCGAGAGCCCTTCATGCCGGCATCCCGACAGGCCACCGCCCCGCGCTGGTTCGCGGCGCTGGTTGCCCCGGAACCGCACGAGACCCGGCTGCCGGTCAGCATCGAGGGCCGGCTGCGCGGATATGTCTATATCGCCAGCGAACCCGGCCCCGAGATCGCGGCGGCGTGGGAACAGGTTCGCACCGTTCTGGGACTGGCTGCCCTGGCCGCGGGGGCACAGGCGCTGCTGATCCTGATCGCAACACGACGCGCCCTGAGGCCCGTTCAGCGCATCACAGGGCGGCTGGCGGAACTGACCCGTGGCGATCTGTCGGCGCGGGTCGGCACCCTGCCCCAGCCCGATCTTGCGCCCCTTGCCGCAGGTGTCGACCGTCTTGCGGACGCACTTGAGAAGGCACGGATCGACACCAGCCGGCTGCAACGCCAGGTGGTCGGGCGCGGCGACGCCGAACGCAAGGCCATTGCCCGCGATCTTCACGACGAGATGGGTCCATGCCTGTTCGGACTTCGGGTCGAAATCGATGCACTGCACGAGGCCGCCTCAGACGACATGATCCGCGGTCATGCGGACGCCATCGCCGAGATCGCCGAACAGATCGCACGGGTCAACCGCGCCCTTCTGGGCGACCTGCGCCCCGCCGCGATCGGCCAGCTGCCGCTGGCCACGGTGCTGTCCGATTACGTCGCCGATCTGCGACGACGCTTCCCCGAGATCCGCATCGACTTGGACATCGCCGATGGCCTGCCGGAACCCGACGAGGCGACCGCCGTCACCCTGTTCCGGATCCTGCAGGAGGGAACCACCAATGCGATGCGCCATTCCGGTGCCGACCGGCTTGCGATCCGGCTCTGGACCGATCCGGCACATTGGCGCATGATCCTGACCGATGACGGCGAAGGATTTGCCGGGGACAGCCGCGAGGGCACCGGGCTGACCGGGATGCGGGAACGGATCACCCTGCTTGGCGGCGTCCTGACCCTGTCATCGGACCGCAACGGAACCCGGATCGAGGCAAGCCTGCCCCATCTGCGGGCGCAATGAGGCCACAGGGAATGAAGACAGCGCTGGTCATCGACGATCATCCGATCACGCATCTGGGCGCCAGCCGCCTGTTGCGCGACCTGGGCTATGACCCCGTCGGACAGGCGATGTCGGGCGAGGATGCGTTGGCGCAGTTGGCCCACGCACCGGCACCTGCGCTGATCGTGCTGGATATCAGCCTGCCGGGCACCGGCGGGCTTGATCTGGTGGCGCCTCTGAAGGCGCTGGCGCCGGACGCACGCATCCTCATCTTCTCGATGAACGACCAGACGGGCTTCGCGGCCCGCGCGCTGCAGGCCGGCGCGCAGGGTTTTCTGTCCAAGAATGCCCCTCCGGCCGATTTTCGCGAGGCCGTGAGGACGCTGGAGGCGGGCGAATTCTATCTGTCGGCACGGCAGGCTGTGGCGCTGGCGACGTTGCGCGCCGGGGCCAGCGCAGATCCGCTGGCCGCATTGTCTGACCGCGAACGGCAGGTGCTGGGTCTGATCGGCCGCGGCCTCAGCCTGCAGGCCATCGCCGACGAACTTGGCGTAAGCTACAAGACCGCCGCGAACACGTCTTCCTCTTTGAAGAAAAAGCTTGGCGTGGACGGAATCAACGGATTGATGAAATTTGCACTGGACAGCGGGGTCTGAGGCGGGGCCATGGCGACACTGGGATGGTTCGGACTTCCTGACGACGCCCCCCCTGGCGAGGCGGACCGGATGCTGGCGCGGCTGGCGTGCGACCTGAAGGATGCCGGCCTGCGCGTCGCGGGTGCCGTACAGAGAAATCTTGATCTGGGCGAGGATTGCGCCTGCGACATGGACGTGATCGTGATCGGCGAAGAAGATCGCCCGATCCGCATTTCCCAGTCGCTGGGGCGTGGTTCCAGCGGCTGCCGGCTTGATGCCGGTGCGCTGGAAATGGCGGCGGCGCGAGTCGGCGCGCGGCTGGCTGGCGCCGAATTGCTGATCCTGCCGAAATTCGGACGGCAAGAGGCGGTGGGTCGCGGGTTTCGCGCGATCATCGCCCAGGCAGTCACGGATGAACTGCCGGTGCTTCTGCACGTGCCGGCCGAACAAAGGGCCGATTTCGCGCGGTTCTGCGGCGATCTGGCCGAACGCATCGCGCCCGACGAACTGGATCGCTGGTGCGTGGCGCAGACGACGGGCGCGGCGTGAATCCCGATGGCACGATCGACGCGCGCGGGCTTCTGTGCCCCCTGCCTGTGTTGCGGCTGCGCAAGGCCCTGGCCGGTGTCGCGCCGGGAACCCGGCTGAGGCTGATTGCCACCGATCCGATGGCGGCGGTCGATGTGCCGCATTTCTGTCGCGAGGCAGGTCATGTCATGATCGGGGTGCGCGACCTGGACAAAGGTGCACGCGAATACACGGTCCAGGCGCGTTCACCAGCCCGTGGGGCGAAGGACATGTGTGGATAGCAGAACATGACGATGCGAATACCTGGCAACCGAAAGCGGTTTTCCGACCTGACCGAACGCGAGATCCTGGCCCTGGCCATTTCGTCGGAAGAGGATGATGCCCGCATCTATCGCAATTGGGCCGAGTTCCTGCGGACCGATTATCCGGCCACCGCCGCCATCTTCGACGGGATGGGCGAGGAAGAGGATGATCACCGCGCCAGACTGATCGAAGGGTATCGCGCCCGTTTCGGCGAGGCGATCCCGGTCATCCGGCGCGAGCATGTGGCCGGATATTACAGCCGACGTCCTGCCTGGATGATGCAGAACCTGTCGCTGGAAACTATCCGCCGCGAGGCCGCGCTGATGGAACACGACGCTGCCGATTTCTACGCGCGCGCCGCGCAGGCCAGTTCCGACGCCGCCACGCGCAAGCTGTTGGGCGATCTGGCCGCCGCCGAACGGGGCCACGAAGTCCGCGCCGGCGAACTTGCCGGAGAAAACCTGACCGACGAGGCCCGCGAGGAAGAGGACGCCGTCGCCCACCGCGAATTCGTCCTGACCTGGGTGCAGCCGGGTTTGGCGGGGCTGATGGACGGATCCGTCTCGACCCTGGCGCCGATCTTTGCCACCGCCTTCGCCACGCAGGACACCGGGACGACGTTTCTGGTCGGACTGGCCGCCAGCCTTGGTGCCGGGATCAGCATGGGCTTTACCGAGGCCGCATCGGATGACGGCGTGGTGTCGGGACGCGGCTCGCCGATCAAGCGCGGCGTCGCCTCGGGGGTGATGACGGCGGTCGGCGGGCTGGGCCACGCCCTGCCCTATCTGATCCCGCATTTCTGGACCGCGACGATCATCGCCTGCATCGTGGTGTTCGTCGAGTTGTGGGCCATCGCGTGGATCCAGAACCGCTGGATGAAGACACCGTTCTGGCGGGCGGCCTTGCAAGTCGTCGTGGGCGGTGGTTTGGTCTTCGCGACGGGGGTGCTGATCGGTTCGGGCTGACCCCGAAAAAAGGGGGCGGCTTGACCTGTCGGCAAGCAACAGGAATCGATCCGGGGCGCGCGAATGATGCGGCTCGACCGAGGCGGACCAACGGGCGCGCACGCCGCGACCTGCCTGTATATCCACGCATTCCGACCGTCCTTCCGACGATCGCGCAGCGCCTCTGATGCTGGCAGTGTTTCTGAAAACACTGCCGTTCTTCGGCCTGATCGGGCTTGGCTGGCTGGCCGCGCGATCGCGGTTCTTTCCCGAAGAAGGCGCAGCGTGGCTGACGAAGTTCGTCTTCTTCTTCGCGCTGTCGGCGATGCTGTTCCGGTTTGCCGCAAGCCTTGATCTGGCGGCGCTGTTCGACCTGCGCTTCGTGCTGGCCTATCTGGCCGGATCGACCGCCGTGTGGGCGATCGGCATGGCCGTCGCCCGCTGGCGCGGCCTGCCCGTGCCCGAGGCCGCGATGGAAGCGCAGTGCTGCATGATCGGCAATACCGGCTTTCTTGGCGTGCCGATGCTGGTTGTGTTGCTGGGCGAACGCGCGGTCGGACCGGTTCTGATGGTGCTGACCATCGACATGCTGGTGTTTTCGACCCTGATCACGCTGATCATCCATGCCTCGCGCAGCGGTGGGTTGCGGCTGCGCACGATCCTGCCGGTGATGCGCGGCATCGTCGCCAATCCGATGATCCTGTCGATGGTCGCCGGCCTGATCTGGGCGCAGATGCGGCTGCCGATGCCGGGGCCGTTCGCCGAATTCCTGACGCTGCTTGGCGCCGCAGCCACACCCGGTGCCCTGTTCGCCATCGGCGCCAGCCTGGCCGCACGGCGACTGCAGCGCGTGGCAGCGTCGGGATGGCTCAGCTTCGCCAAGCTGGTGCTGCATCCGGCGGCGGTCGGGCTGGCATCCTGGGCCTGCGGCGTCGCCCCGTTCGCGGCGGGCGTGATGATGGCTGCAGCGGCACTGCCGGTGGCGGGAAATGTCTATATCCTCGCGCAATATTTCGGCGTCGCGCAACAGCGCGTTTCGGCGGCGATCCTGATCTCGACAGCGGCCAGCATCCTGACCGTGCCGGTGGTGATGGCGCTGATCGGCCAGACCTGATGCTTCAACCCCCTCGACCAGGCCCGCCACCCGCGCTATGCCACAGCCAAAACTAGGGAGGGTATCATGCGCGATATCGGCAATCTGAGGCTGCAAAACATCCTGCTGGAGGTCGATGACGACGGCATCGCGACCGTCACGCTGAACCGCCCCGAGAAACGCAATGCGCTGGATCTGGCAACCATCGACGAACTGGTCGACATCTTCTCGACACTGCCGCGGGCGGGCGTGAAAGCCGCGATCCTGCGTGCGAACGGCGATCACTTCAGCGCCGGGCTGGATCTGGTGGAACATCACCGCGAGAACCGCTCGGCAAGCGATTTCATGCATGTCTGCCTGCGCTGGCACGAGGCGTTCAACAAGATGGAATATGGCGGTGTCCCGATCATCGCGGTGCTGAAGGGCGCGGTCGTCGGCGGCGGACTTGAACTGGCGTCCGCCGCGCATATCCGGGTGGCGGGGACCGACAGCTATTTCGGCCTGCCCGAAGGCCAGCGCGGGTTGTTCACCGGCGGCGGCGCGACGATCCGGGTCGCGGATCTGATCGGCAAGGCGCGCATGATCGACATGATGCTGTCGGGCCGGCTGTATCGCGGACAGGAAGCCGTCGATGTCGGCCTGTGCCAGTACCTGGTCGAGGACGCAGAGGCCAAGGCATGGGAGATCGCAAGGAACGCGGCCCAGAATCCGCCGCTGTCCAATTTCGCGATCTGTTCGGCCATCAGCCACATGCAGAACATGAGCGCGCTGGACGCGGCCTATGCCGAGGCGGTCGTGGCAGGTGTAGTCAACACACAGGACGCCGCCAAGGCACGGCTGGAGGCGTTCGCGAAGGGCACGGCCAACAAGATCAAGCCACAGGGCTGAGGCGGCCGCAGCCTCAGACAAGCAACCAGACCAGCCCCCCGGCCAGAAGCAGAACCGCCACGAACGCCACAAGCGTGAAAACCCCGTCCCGCGCCAGCATGCCGAACGCAAGCAGCGCGACCACCGCCCCGACGATCGACGAGGTGAACGGAACCAGTTCAAGGAATGGCATCGACATGCCACCGACCAGGCAGATCACTCGCGCCATGACGCTGAAGGGCGGCTGCGACAGGATCTGCAGCCTGGGCCGCGTCACCCGGTCCAGCCAGCGCGCCGGCCGCTTGATGAACGCGCCGACCTGCCGCAGCCGTGCCGTTCCGATCTGGCGCGCCATCAGCGCCCGCGGCAGCCAGATGTGATCGCGCCCCAGCAGCATCTGCGCCGAGACCAGGGCGATCAGGCAGCCGCAGAACGTGGAAACCAGCGGCACCCCCGACAGCGGCGACAGCACCGCCAAAGCCGGGATCAGCAGGTTTGGCGTGAACGAGTTCTGCCCCAGCGCACGCAGAATCTGCGCGACGCTTGTCATCTTGTCGCCGGACGCATTCTCGACGCGTTCGATCAGTCCGACGATGCTGACATGCTCTGCCATTCCCATCCCCTCAGGCGCCGCGGATCGCGGCAAGCTGCAAGGCAACGGCATCCGGCGCCGAAAGTTCGCATCCCTAGTCGCGCAATGCGCTCTGCAACAGTCGATCCAGAGATTGCAGGAAACGAGACCGGTCGGCCTTGGAAAACCCGGCGCCGCCACCCTGATGAAAGGGATTGGCCGACCGGATATCGGCCATCAGGTCACGGGTCGCCAGGCGCGGGCCGATATTTGCCGCGGACAGCACCTCGCCGTCATGCTGCAGCACCTGCGCGCCTGCCTTCAGGCAGCGATCGGCCAATGGCAGATCGGCCGTCACCACCACGTCACCGGGTCCGCATGCCTCGGCGATCCATTTGTCGGCCTCATCCGGCCCCTCGGCCACGATCCGCAGGGACACCAGCGGATTCGGCGACGGCCGCAACCCGCCATTGCAGACCAGAACCATCGGCACCTGCAGGCGGGTCGCCACACGTTCGGCCTCGGCCTTGACCGGGCAGGCATCCGCGTCGATGTAAAGCGTCGTCAATCGCGCAGCAATTCGTTGACCGATGTCTTGGCGCGCGTTCTTGCATCCACCCGCTTGACGATCACGGCGCAATACAGGTTCACGCCGTTCTTGGATGGCATCGAGCCTGCGACGACGACCGACCCGGCGGGCACCTCGCCATACATGACCTGCCCGGTCTCTCGGTCCACGATCTTGGTGGATTGGCCAATGAACACGCCCATGCCCAGCACGGACCCTTCGCGGACAATGCAACCCTCGACCACTTCGGAGCGCGCGCCGATGAAGCATTCGTCCTCGATGATCGTCGGTCCGGCCTGCAGGGGTTCCAGCACGCCGCCGATGCCGACGCCGCCCGACAGATGCACGTGCTTCCCGATCTGCGCGCAGGATCCCACCGTGGCCCATGTGTCCACCATCGTGCCCTCGCCCACATGCGCGCCAAGGTTCACGAAGGACGGCATCAGCACCGCCCCCTTGCCGATGAAGGCGCTGCGCCGCACGATCGCGCCGGGCACCGCGCGGAACCCGGCGGCGCGCCACTGGTTGTCTCCCCAGCCCGCGAATTTCGATGGCACCTTGTCCCACCAGTTGGCGCCCTGCGGACCGCCCGACATTTCTGTCATGTCGTTCAGGCGGAACGACAGCAGCACGGCCTTTTTCGCCCACTGGTTCACATGCCAGTCGGCACCGCGCTTTTCGGCGACACGCAGTTCGCCCGTGTCCAGCCGGTTCAGTGCCTCATCGACGGCCTCGCGGACCTGACCCTGCGTGGCGCTGCTGATGTCGGCGCGGTTGTCCCACGCGGTTTCGATGGCATGTTCCAGGGCTTGGGTCATCGCGGCCTCTCCTCGATATGTCGCGTCCGGGTGGAAACTGTCACGTCAGGGCTATAAGCCTGTGAAAAGCGCCGCGCAATCCGCGCGGACCGCGAAACACCTCCGAGGCTTTCGATGACCGACAAGGAAGACCGCGCCCACCCCTTTCCGCACAGCGACGAGGACGCGGCCCGCGCCGATCGCATTCCCGACACGCCGCAGACGCGGTCTCCCGCCTATCGGCTGGCCTTCACCGACCGCGATTTCATGCTGCGAGAGGAACTGCGCCCGCTGCGGCTGCAACTGGAACTGCTGAAGCCGCAGATGGTGATGGACGAACGCGGGGTCGAATCCACTGTCGTCATGTTCGGCGGCGCACGCATCCCGTCGCCCGAACACGCCGACCAAGCCCGCACGAAAACGCTGGCGGACCTGGCGAAATATTACGAGCAGGCAAGGCTTTTCGCACGCGAGATGACGCGGCGCAGCCTGGAAACCTATGGCCGTGAATTCGTCATCTGCACCGGCGGCGGGCCGGGCGTGATGGAGGCCGGCAACATGGGCGCCGAAGAAGCCGGTGGCGCGTCGATCGGGCTGGGTATCGTGCTGCCGCACGAGCAGGCGCCGAACCGCTATGTCACGCCGGATCTGTGCTTCAATTTCCATTATTTCGCGATCCGCAAGATGCATTTCCTGATGCGCGCGCGGGCGATCACCGTCTTTCCCGGCGGCTTCGGGACGCTGGACGAGTTGTTCGAGACGCTGACACTGGTGCAGACCAAGCGGATGAAGCCGATCCCGATCCTGCTGTTCGGGGCCGAGTTCTGGGACAGGATCCTGAATTGGGAGGCACTGGCCGAAGCGGGCACGATCAGCGAATCCGATCTGGACCTGTTCCACTATGTCGAAACAGCCGAGGAGGCGGTGGCGATCATCGACGCGTGGGAAGAACCCTGTTAGCGCCATTGATCATTGAGGCTTGCAAGCCAGAATTCGCGGCTGTTGGCCCCAGTCCAATTTCAGGATGAAACGGCGACCGGCACCATGCCTGTTGCCGACATCACCAGAATGCCGGGTCGTCGAAGGCCGCGACGCAGCGGCATGGCCCGCGCACCGGTGTCAGCGGCTGCCTGGTCAACGACAGGCCGATCCAGCCCTGTGGTTGTTGCAACGGTTGCGGGGCGGCCATGTCGGTCTGTGACATCGCCTTGAACCCGACCCGACCGTAGAAGGACGGGTCGCCATAGGTGACGGCGATGCCCACCCCTTCCTGGCGCAGTGCATCAAGGCCGCGACGAAGAAGAAGTTGTCCGATGCCTTGACCCTGCCGTTCGGGCGCGACTGCAACGGGCGCGATCAGGAAGACGGAACGCCGATCCTCGGGATAGACAAGCCGTGTGAAGAAGGCACCCCCGACAAGCGTTCCATCTTGCCAAGCCGTCAGGACACGCAGGTCCTCGGCAGACGTCTCCAGCATGATTCGACGCGCAAGATCGCTGATCAGCGCTCCCTCTTCCGCACCTTCCGATGCGGTGAAGGCAGAATGAAAGAGCTGGGTGATTGCGTCAGCGTGAGCGGTGTAGTCCGTTGAAAAGTCCATGACGCGTTTCCGGTAAGGAGGTGTATCTGCCGGTTTTCCACAGACAAGACGCCGGAGATTCGCCAAGACCGCCCCGGCCGCGCGATTATCCCGCCGCCTCGGCCGCGATCTGGGCACGGCTCTTGCGGCCGCGTTCGGTGGCGGATTTCAACTGACCGCACGCCGCCATGATATCCTCGCCGCGCGGGGTGCGGATCGGGCTGGCATAGCCTGCCTTGTGGACGATATCCGCAAAAGATTCGATGCGTTCCCAGCTTGATCGCTGATAGGGCGCACCGGGCCATTCGTTGAACGGGATCAGGTTGATCTTGGCCGGAATGCCCTGGATCAGCCTGACCAGCCTGCGCGCGTCTTCATCGCTGTCGTTAACCCCGTCCAGCATCACATATTCGAAGGTGATCCGTTCGGAATTGGAAAGCCGGGGATACTCGCGCAGCGCATCCAGCAGGGTCTGAATGTTCCAGCGCTTGTTGATCGGCACCAGCCTGTCACGCACCTCGTCGGTGGTCGCATGAAAGCTGACCGCCAGAAGGCAGCCGATTTCCTCGGCGGTGCGCGCGATTTCGGGCACGACACCGCTGGTCGACAGGGTGATGCGGCGGCGTGACAGGGACAGCCCCTCGCCGTCCATCACCACTTTCATCGCATCACGCACGCCCTCGAAATTATAAAGCGGCTCGCCCATGCCCATCAGCACCATGTTGCTGATCAGACGTGTCTCGTTCTTCGGTGCGCCCTGCGTGGGCCATTCGTCCAGATCGTCGCGGGCGATCATCAACTGACCGACGATCTCGCCCGGTGTCAGGTTGCGGACCAGCTTTTGCGTGCCGGTGTGGCAGAAGGAACAGGTCAGCGTGCAGCCCACCTGGCTGCTGACGCACAATGTTCCGCGCCCTTCCTCGGGGATATAGACCGCCTCGACCTCGTGCCCGCCGGCAATCCGCAGCAGATACTTGCGCGTGCCATCAGCGCTGACCTGACGCGTCACCACCTCGGGCAGCGAAATCTCGAACCGGTCGGCCAGCAGCGCGCGATAATCCTTGGCCAGATTGGTCATCGCCGCGAAATCGCGCACGCCCCAGTGATAGACCCATTGCCAGACCTGCCCGACACGCATCTTCGCCTGCCGCTCGGGCGTGCCCGCGGCAATCAGCGCGTCGTGAAGCTGTTCGCGGGTAAACCCGACAATGTTCACCCGACCGCCTTCCGGCAGCTTGCGGGGAATGGTCAGGACATCCTGCGTGATCGGAGCGGACATGGATTTACCAGAGTTGCGCGTGAAAGATCCGCAGATAAGCGAAATGGGCCGGCAATTCAACCGGCCTCTGCCTTGCAGTCCGCCATCCTTGTCACGGCAGGGCTGGAAGGCCCGACCGCGAAGGGATCACTCGCAGCGCGATTTTGCGCTGTTGGTCGCGGCGGTAATGCCGATCAGGCTGAACGTGTCCTTGGTCGTCGTGCCACGGGAAGAACGGCCGGTGACCACGACGGACGACCCTGCGCGCAAGGCGCCGATCAGCTTCTGATCCTCGGACGGGCTGCCGGTCCAGGCATTCTCGCCTTCGGTGAACAGGTTGAACTTCTGTCCGCCGATATCGACCTCGACCGTCGAGCCGGGGGCGAACGGATAGCCGCCGGTGAACGAGACCTCGCCGTTGTTGCCTGGACGATAGGCGACATACAGGCGGATGTCGCCCCGCGTCACCTCGACCTCTTCGCCGTCCTTGGTGTTCAGCGTGGATTTCGGGGGTGAAACCGCCCAGCATTCCCGCGGATCGTCGGCCGCGAAGACGGTCCAGTCATCCTCGGTCGCCACCACATTCGTCGATTCCTGTGCGACCGCCGAACCCAGCCCCGCCATCAGGACCGCAATGGCTGCCATGCCGCGCAGCGTGGTATTCTTCATGCTCTGGCCTCCTGCCGTTTCGCTTCGCCGCTTTGCCCGGCGTTCTTGCCGATTGCTGTGGTCTTTTCAACCTTCTGCAATCAGGATAGCCAAAATCATTGCGCGAAAAAGAGCGCAAGGCATGAAATCGCGCAATTGTCAGGGGGAGATTGCGATGCGTTCAGCCAAATTGATCGAATTATGGCGCGGAGGCCAGCGCGAAAGCCTGCATCGCGGGCACGCGGTGGTCTGCGACCGCAGGGGCGTGGTCGAGGCCTGGGGCGAACCATCGCGGATCATATTTCCGCGATCATCGTGCAAGATGGTGCAGGCGCTGCCTTTGGTCGAAAGCGGTGCGGCCGACGCCGCAGGCCTGACCGAACGACAACTGGCCCTGGCCTGCGCCAGCCACAGCGGCGCGCGGATGCATGTCAGCGCGGTCGGCGATTGGCTGAACACCCTTGGCCTGTCCGAGGCGGATCTGCGCTGCGGCAGCCACATGCCCCGCGACCGCGACGAGAACCGCCGCCTGACATGTTCGGATGAAAGCCCCTGCCAGCTGCACAACAACTGCTCGGGCAAGCATGCGGGGTTCCTGACGCTGAACCAGCATCTGCGCGGTGGCCCCGACTATGTCGATGCCGATCATCCGGTCCAGCAGGCGGTGAAGACCGCCTTCGAGGAAGTCACCGACGAGATCAGCCCCGGCTATGGGATCGACGGCTGTTCGGCGCCGAACTGGTCATGCTCGCTCGAGGGGCTTGGACGCGCGATGGCGGCATTCGCCAATCCCGGATCGGATCGTCGCGGCCGGGCCATGAAGCGGCTGGTTGACGCCATGCGGGCCCATCCCGAATTGGTCGCGGGGGAAGGCAGGGCCTGCACATTGCTGATGCGGGCAATGGGCGGGCATGTCGCGGCAAAGACCGGGGCAGAAGCCGTCTTCGTCGCCATCCTGCCGGAACAGGGTCTGGGCGTCGCGCTGAAGATTGCCGATGGCGGCACCCGTGCGGCAGAAGCCGCGATCACCGCCATCCTCGTCCATCTGGGCGTGCTGGATCGCGCCCAGCCCGCAGTCCAGACTTTTCTGACCGGCCCGATCCGCAACTGGCGCGGCATGGTGACCGGAGAAATGCGAACCGCGCCGGGATTTCCGGCCTGAATCGTCACGAATCCGACGCAGTTTTCTGCTTGAATGCCGATGAGGGCGGTTCCCCCACCGCCTCCCTCCGGGCGAAGATCGGTCGGCGTCCCTTGGCAGAGCGGGCGCCGGCCCGCCCGCGGACGGCCGTCAGATCATCTCCCAGATCAGTCGCAGCGCCAGCACGGTCGAGGTCAGCACAAGCAGCGGCTTGATCAGGCGCGATCCGATCCGCGCCGCCAGCCGGGCGCCCAAAGCCGCCCCGGCAACCTGGGCCAGCCCCATCATCAACCCCAGCCCCCAAAGCGGCGATCCGACCAAGGCAAAGGTCAGCAATCCACCCAGATTGGAAAACAGGTTCAGAAGCTTGGTATGCGCAGTGGCTTTCAAGACGCCGTATCCAGCCAGCGACACGAACGCGATCATGTAGAAAGACCCGGCGCCGGGTCCGATCAAGCCGTCATAGAAACCGATCAGCGGCACGACCAGCGCGCCCAACAGTGCGGGCGACATCCGGCGCAACCGGTCCAGATCATCCAGGCCCGGCTTCACCGCGAAGAAGACCGCGATTCCGATCAGAACTACCGGCAAGGCCAGCCGCAAACCCTCGGTCGGCAGACGGGTCACAAGCGCGGCGCCCAGAATGCCTCCGGCCCCGGCCAGCAGCGCAAGGTGCCATTGCTGACGCAGATCCACAAGGCCGCGCGCGGCATAGCTGATCGCCGCTGTCGCCGCCCCGAACACGCCCTGCACCTTGTTGGTGGCCAACGCCTGCGCCGGCGGCACCCCCGCCAGCATCAGCGCCGGAACGGTAATCAGGCCACCACCGCCGGCAATGGCATCCACGAACCCCGCCGCAAAACCCGCGGCGATCAGCACCAAGACAAGATTCAGGCTTAGATCCAGCATGATCGGCCATTGCGCTGCGGACACCGGATTGTAAAGCCCTGGGCAACGGGGTTCCTTCGCCGTTCCCGGCGTGAGATAGCTTGGCAGGGAAAACGAGGGGATCACGTCATGCTGGAACAGCTGGATCTGCGGCATCCGATCGTTCAGGCCCCGATGGCGGGCGTATCAACGCCGGCGCTGGCAGCGGCCGCATGCAATGCCGGTGGGCTGGGTTCGGTCGCGCTTGGGGCACTGGATGTGGCCGGGGCAAGAAGCGCCATCGCACAGACACGCGCGCTGACCGCGCGTCCCTTTGCGGTGAACCTTTTCTGCCACGCCCCGGCGGTCCGGAACGCGGCGCGCGAAGCAGCCTGGCTGGACCGACTGCGGCCCGAATTTGCGCGGTTCAAAGCCCAGCCTCCGCAATCCCTGTCCGAAATCTATCAAAGCTTTCGGGTCAACGACCCGATGATGCGGCTGCTGCAAGAGGTCAGGCCCGCCGCGATCAGCTTTCATTTCGGCCTGCCCACTGCGGACCAGATTGCCGCCCTGCGTCAGACAGGCGCGGCTCTGATGGCCACCGCCACGAATCTGGCCGAAGCGCGCCTGATCGTGGCCGCAGGTCTGGACGTGATCGTGGCGCAGGGCTGGCAGGCCGGCGGCCATCGCGGCATGTTCGATCCCGATGCCGAGGATCCCGGCTTGCAGACACGGCCGCTGCTGCGCCAGATTGCCGGACTGGGACTGCCGGTCGTCGCTGCCGGGGCGATCATGACGCGACAGGACGCACGTGCCGCCATCGCCGACGGGGCTGTGGCCGTGCAATGCGGGACGGCATTCCTGCTTGCCCCCGAAGCCGCGACCTCAGCGCCCCACCGAGAGGCGATGGGTACTGGCCGCACCCGCATGACCCGGGCGATATCGGGCCGGCCGGCACGCGGACTGGAAAATCTTTTCACCGCGATAGATGACGCTGAAGCCCCTGCCTATCCCGTGACTTACGATGCAGGAAAAGCGTTGAACGCCGCGGCCCTGGCAACCGGAGAAACCCGGTTTGGCGCGTTCTGGGCCGGCACCGGGGCGGCGGCTGCGGTCGCAAGGCCTGCGGCCGAGACAATCGCCGCGATCAGTCCGTGACGAACTCGGTCGCGCGGTATCCCTGAAGATACAGCAGCGCGGTCAGATCGCCGTGGTTGATACGCAGCTTCGCCTGCGCGGCGACGGCGGGCTTTGCGTGCAGGGCGACGCCGGTGCCGGCCAGTTGCAGCATGCCCAGATCGTTGGCGCCGTCGCCGACCGCAAGCACGTCGTCGGGGGTCAGACCGCGCGCGACGGCCACGTCGCGCAAAGCCTCGATCTTTGCCTCGCGGCCCAGCACAGGCAGGGCGACATGGCCGGTCAGCACCCCGCTTTCGGCCAGCAGTGTATTGGCACGATGCTCATCAAACCCGAGCCGGGCGGCGACCGGGCCCGTGAATGAGGTGAACCCGCCCGAGACCAGCGCCGCATATCCGCCGTTCGCGCGCATCGTGGCGACCAGTTCGCGACCGCCCGACGCCAGCGTGATGCGCGTCGCCAGGACTTCGTCGATCACCGATTCCTGCAATCCCGCCAACAGGTTGACGCGTTCGACCAGCGCCTCGTGAAAGTTCAGTTCGCCATTCATGGCGCGGGCGGTGATGGCGGCGACGCGGGGGCCGGCGCCGGCGAAGGCGGCGATTTCGTCGATGCATTCCTGATCGATCATGGTTGAATCCATGTCGGCCAGCAGGATCGATTTATGCCGCGCGGCGGTGGGCTGAATGGCCAGGTCTATGCCGATCGTCTGCAGGTCCGACCAGACCTGTTCGGCGTCGTCGGGCAGCGCCGGAATGTCGAATTCCCCAGCGATTCCAGGGTTCAGCCAGCGCGGGCTGCCGCCATCCCAGGACTTTGCCAGCCCGTCAAGCAGCGCGCTTTCCAGATTGGCGACGGTGGGCGCGGCGATCAGCGAGACGGTGTGCATGGCGGTCTTCCTTGGGCATCCTCGGCACGCCGTCTAGGCCGAAGATCGCCGCCGCACAAGCCGTGCACCCGCGCAGCACCGGGCGTGCACAGCGCGTACACCGACAACGCACGGCCTGTTAAGGCCGCGTTAACCACCCCGCGCCACCGTCGTCACGGGCAGACACTGGCAAGCAACGGGGCGGCACGGCGATGGGCATCGGCAAGGCGGAAGAGACGCGGCGGGTCAATTACCACTACATGGCCGACGCGATGCGGCAACTGGAATGGGACCTGCACAGCACCATCCTGGACCGGATGCGGATCCCCGAGGAATGGCACCAGATCGCCCGCGAGAAACCCGCCCGACCCAGGACCCGCGTCACCCTGCGGCTGGACGAGGACATCGTGAAATTCTTTCGCAGCATGGGGCCGGACTGGCAGGTGCGCGTCAACCGGCTGATGTCGGTCTGGATGCATGCGCGCCTGGCCGGGCTGATCCATGGCGGCGAGACGATGGATTACCTGGCCCGGCGCGAGGATCAGATGCTGGATGGCCCGCGCCCCGAGTTCGGAGAGTATCAGCGCAAGCGCGACGACATGCTGGGCCCCGAAAACCCCGAGGGCTGGCGCGACAAGGGCGGCGTGCCGATGCCCCAGCGCGTCACCACGATGTCCCCCGTGGCGCGGCAGGCGCTGATGGAGGAGATGAAGAAGCGGAACGGGATCGGGGAGGTGTGAGGGGCCAGACGCGACAGCCGCGGCGCGCATCAATGTTTGACGCCCCCTCAGCCTGCGCTAAGCTGTCAGGGTCGTGACTGCACGCGGACGGACGGATGGATTTCCTCAGCCAGAGCTGGCGCTACCCGGGCCAGTCTTTGGCCCCCTGGCCAAGCACCATTAATCGTGCGATCATAAGCTTGCAAAGGTTGACCTAAGAGGCAAGCGCCATGAACATACCCTTAGCGGCACTCCTTGCTTTCGTCGGCATTTTTGTAACCGCGCGCTTCCAAAGGATGCACTGGCTACGCGCAACTAGGGAAGAAATTCGAGTTCGAGAAACTAAGGAGGCAACGGCGCTAGTTAGCGACATTGCGACAGCCTTTGACAAGAGAATCGTCGCACAGAGGTTCCTGCTGCTGAATTTATCTGATGTTAATAAAGATAGAATCATAGACGAATATCGCGCCGCCGTGAAGCTATACTCGGAAAGCTACAACGAGATAAGATACCGACTCTTCTACTACACGTCATATTCCGAAGTTCTCTATTTCGAAAACAAGCTCAACAACAAAATTGTAGAGCACGGAAATCTCGTAGTAAAACTCCTTAAACAGGACGCTCCTTTAGAAATGCAGATCGCCTCGCTCGATGGTGAGCTTTCTATCATTTCTACAAAAGTTTTTCAGTATTGCAAGAAACTATCGGGGCTGATCTCAGAAGAAAAAATAGGATCTCTCCAAAAGATTTACGACTGGAAGGATCCGAAGAACGAATATATCAGCGACTGGCGGCTAATAAAGAGGCTGCTGAATATTTAGGCCGGAGGTCCTTGAGATACTCCATTCTCGCTCTAACCCGGCCAACCCACCAAGGGTTGCTGACCTCGAATGCGCGAAGAAGGTCGAATGGATGAGAAAAACTATGCACCGTCCTAACAAACTTTGAAACGTTAACCGGCACGGGATATGGGAGCAAGCTTGCAACAAATGCGCTATAGTCGCCCCGCAATTGAATTGCCTGTAATCCGAATAGCAGAATAGAGGCAGAGTCAGCGCCATACATTCGGGACCCGAAATAGGCCGAATTAACAAACGAGAGTGCAATCTCGTCTTTTCCACAGTGTAAATTAATCAGAAGAGCGAGCAGCGTTTCACGAGCCTTCCTTGCGAACGTTCTTTCGCTTCTTTGAATACAGGTCCTTACTAGTAGTTGATCGATAGTACTAGTCCCGCCAATCTTCCCGGTCCGAACTCGCCTCTTTAGTCCGCGGGGGATTGATCTAAACTCCGCCCCCCGATGTTTGAAAAAACGCCGATCTTCCAGTACAAGAATATCGAAAACGACCTGTGGCAGATGATCGCGATCTTCAAAAGACTTACTCAGACTTGAGAATGAATCGGAGGAGCCGTTTAAAGCGATCCAATCCTTTAGATGGTCCACTTGAGTGTTAAGTTCGATTAAGGTTCGTCGCAGACTTAGGTTGGAACGAAAGTTGGTGGCTTGACGCATACTGACGCTCCGCAAACTTATCTCGTGCCGTTACTTAATCAGTCAGCGCGGTTTCGCGCTCCTAGCAACACGTGACACTAGTCACCTAAGCCTGCAAGCTCCTCACCCCGACTTCCCCCTCCTCGCGTGACTTGATCGCCGCCACGGCGGCGATGCTGCCGGCGGCCGTGGTGAAGTAGGGGATCTTGTCATACAGCGCGACGGCGCGGATTTCGCGGCTGTCGGCGATGGCCTGGGTGCCCTCGGTCGTGTTCAGGACCATGGCGATATCGCCGTTCTTGAGGCGGTCGACGATGTTCGGGCGGCCCTCATAGACCTTGTTCACGCGGGTCGTGGCGACGCCGTGCTGGCCCAGGAAATCGGCCGTGCCCGAGGTGGCGACCAGCGAAAAGCCCATCTGGACCAGATCGCGGGCGGCGTCGGCCAGCGCGTCGGATTTGTCGGCATCCTTGATCGAGATGAAGATGCGGCCTTCGAAGGGCAGCAGCGTGCCCGCGCCAAGCTGCGCCTTGAGGAAGGCGCGCGGGAAGTTGCGGTCCCAGCCCATCACCTCGCCGGTCGAGCGCATTTCGGGGCCTAATAGCGTATCGACGCCGGGGAAGCGGGCGAAGGGCAGCACGGCCTCTTTCACCGAAAACCACGGCGTGATCGGGTCGGCCAGCGTCAGCGGGTCGGCAAAGGGCAGATCATCCTCGGGGCCGACGCCTTCGGGATAGGGCGCGCGTTCGGGGAAGTTCGACATCGGCTCGCCCGCCATCAGGCGCGCGGCGATGGAGGCGATGGCGCTGTCGGTGGCCTTGGCGACGAAGGGCACGGTGCGCGAGGCGCGGGGATTGACCTCGAGCACGTAGATCTGACCGTCCTTCAGCGCGAACTGGACATTCATCAGCCCGACCACGCGCAGGGCGCGGGCCATCGCGGTGGTCTGGCGTTTCAGTTCCTGGATCGTGGCGGCGTCCAGCGTGTGCGGGGGCAGCGAACAGGCGCTGTCGCCGGAATGGACGCCCGCCTCCTCGATATGTTCCATGATGCCGGCGACGTGGACATTGTCGCCATCCGACAGCGCGTCCACATCAACCTCGATCGCGCCGGACAGGTAGCTGTCCAGAAGCACCGGGTTCTTGCCCGAGACGGTCACCGCCTCGGTGATGTAGCGTTTCAGGTGGTCCATGTCGCGCACGATCTCCATCGCGCGGCCGCCCAGCACGTAGGAGGGGCGGATGACCAGCGGGAAGCCGATGCGTTCGGCGATGGCGATGGCCTGATCGTCGCTGCTGGCGATGCCGTTGATCGGCTGCTTGAGGTTCAGGCGGTTCAGCAGGTCCTGGAACCGTTCGCGATCCTCGGCCAGGTCGATGGCGTCGGGGGTGGTGCCCAGGATCGGGATCCCCTCGGCCTCCAGATCGTTGGCCAGCTTCAGCGGCGTCTGGCCGCCGAACTGGACGATGACGCCGTGCAGCGTGCCGTTTTCCTGTTCCACGCGCAGGATTTCCAGCACATGTTCCAGGGTCAGCGGTTCGAAATACAGCCGGTCCGAGGTGTCGTAGTCGGTCGAGACGGTTTCCGGGTTGCAGTTGACCATGATGGTCTCATAGCCCGCGTCGGTCAGCGCGAAACAGGCATGGCAGCAGCAATAGTCGAATTCGATGCCCTGGCCGATGCGGTTCGGGCCGCCGCCGAGGATGACGACCTTCTTGGCGTCGGTGGGGCGGGATTCGCATTCCACGTCGCCCATCGCCGGGGCCTCGTAGGTGGAATACATGTAGGGGGTCTGGGCCTCGAATTCGGCGGCGCAGGTATCGATGCGCTTGAACACGGGACGGATGCCGACGGCGGCGCGGGCGCGGCGGATATCGGATTCCTCACCGCCCGTAAGATGCGCCAGCCGGGCATCGGTAAAGCCCATCATCTTCAGCGCGCGCAGGGCGTCGGCATCGACGGGCAGGCCGTTTTCGCGGACGCGGTGTTCGGCGTCGATGATCTCGCGGATCCGCGACAGGAACCACGGATCGAAGCTGGTGACACGCTGGATCTCGTCATCGGAGAGGCCGAAGCGCATCGCCTCGGCAATGATGCGGATGCGGTCCGGGGTCTGCTTGGACAGCGCGGCGATGACGGCGGGCTTGCCCTGTTCCGCCGCGCCCTCGATGACGATTTCATCCAGTCCGGTCAGGCCGTTCTCCATCGAGGTCAGGGCCTTCTGCAGCGATTCATGGAAGCTGCGTCCGATCGCCATGACCTCGCCCACTGATTTCATGGCGGTGGTCAGCTCTGGCTTCGATCCGGGGAATTTCTCGAACGCGAAGCGCGGGATCTTGGTCACGACATAGTCGATCGAGGGCTCGAACGACGCGGGCGTGACCTTGGTGATGTCATTGTCCAACTCGTCCAGTGTATAGCCCACGGCCAGCTTCGCGGCGATCTTGGCGATCGGGAAGCCGGTCGCCTTGGACGCCAGCGCCGAGGAGCGGCTGACGCGGGGGTTCATCTCGATCACCACCATCCGGCCATCCTCGGGATTGATGGCCCATTGCACGTTCGAGCCGCCGGTCTCTACGCCGATCTCGCGCAGGACCGCGATGCTGCCGTTCCGCATCCGCTGATATTCGCGATCGGTCAGGGTCAGGGCGGGGGCGACGGTGATCGAATCGCCCGTGTGAACCCCCATCGGATCGACGTTCTCGATGGAACAGACGATGATGGCGTTGTCGGCGCGGTCGCGCACCACCTCCATCTCGTATTCCTTCCAGCCCAGCAGGCTTTCGTCGATCAGCACCTGCGCGACCGGGCTGGCATCCAGCCCCGACCGCACGATCCGTTCATAGTCATCGCGGTTATAGGCGACACCGCCGCCGGTCCCGCCCAGCGTATAGGCGGGACGGATGATGGCGGGCAGGCCGATATCCTCCAGCGCCTCGACCGCCTGCTGGACGCCGGCATTGATGTCGTATTTGCCGCTGGCCAGCTTGGGTGCGGCAATGATGGTGGCGCGCGGGTTTTCCAGACCGATCCGGTCCATCGCCTCGCGGAACAGCTTGCGATCCTCGGCCATCTCGATCGCCGAGCGCTGCGCCCCGATCAGTTCGACGCCGTAACGGTTCAGAACCCCTGCATCGGCCAGCGCCAGCGCGGTGTTAAGACCGGTCTGCCCGCCCATCGTTGGCAGCAGCGCATCGGGGCGTTCCTTGGCGATGATCTTTTCGACGATGCCGGGCGTGATCGGTTCGATATAGGTCGCGTCGGCCATTTCCGGATCGGTCATGATCGTCGCGGGATTCGAGTTCACGAGGATCACCCGATAGCCTTCCTCGCGCAGGGCCTTGCAGGCCTGTGCGCCGGAATAGTCGAACTCGCAGGCCTGCCCGATGACGATGGGCCCTGCCCCGATGATCAGGATGGACTTGATATCGGTTCTTTTCGGCATGGAGCCTCCGGGGCTGGCTTGGATCTGCGCAAATCGTCCGGGGTTATAGCCAAGCACGCCCGGGGTTCAAGGCAAGAAGCCGCATCCGGCAGGAAATCGGTCCCGCGACACGAAAAGCCGCGTGCCGCGGATCGCCGGTCGGCAAGGCGTCTGGTGGATCCAGAAGATGCGGTCGGGCCCGCGACCAACGCGAATGATCATGCCCGAAGGCGCGCCCAGCCGCTGATCGCACCCTGCTGTTCCTGCGGCGGCCGGGCGTCAAGCTCACCGATGGCCAGGCGCCGAGGTCACGGATGACCGAGGGATGTGACTTGCCTGACATAACAGGAACCGCGTGTCGTCCGGGATTTTTCGCGAATCGCGAGGGCCGCCCTGTCTGCGAACACCAGGTCGCGACACGGGGTGGGGTCTGGCCACCCGCCATGTGCGACGCCCGATCCGGTCGATGGCGTGTGGATGACCCGAAAAGATCGTTGTCCTACGAGGACAGCAGGGTCAGTGCGGCGCTGTAGCGGTTCTGGACCTGAGCCTGTTCCAGTTGCGAGCGCGCAAGGAAGTTGCGCACCAGTTTGTCGATGCCCTGATCGGTGGCGATATCCGCGAAGGACGCGCTGCCCAGATAGCGTTCAGAGGCCTTCGTGAATTCCTCCAGCTGGCGATCGATGGACAGCTTGCCATAGGCGTTGCCGAAACCGAATGCGCCTTCGAACACCTCGCGCAGCGGCGGGTTTCCCATCACCTCGAACCACAGGGTCGAATCCTTCGAATCGCGACCGGCAAATCCCTGCAGTTCGCGGCGTGCATTCAGGGCAAGGCGCAGGTTTTCGTCGCCTTCGCCGACCCGCCGTTCGAACTCTCGCTGCAGATATGCGGCAGATACCTTCGCGCCCAGTTCGTCCGCGGCAGGTGCGCCCGCGCCAAAGCCGAGTGCCTCTGCCAGTCGCAGATACCGCTTGTCGCTGAGCCGGTTGACCAGTGACGTGCGGTCGCTGACATCCGAGTCCAGGACCTGCCTGATAAAGGCCTTGTTCGAGATATCGGCTTCCAGACCAAAGGCGCCCAGCGCCACGTTCAGCAAGCGATAGTCCTTGACCAGATCTTCGGCGGTCAAGGTAGTGTCTATATTCTGCCTGAAATATGCGGTGTTGCGCTGCAGGACCGGATCCTTCGACAGAATTTCCATCTGCCGATCCTCGCTTTGCTTCAGAACCCGCCATCCCAGCAGGCCGCCCGCGCCGAAGGTGATCGCAGCCGTCATGCCAATCTCATTGTTGCCGGGCAGCGAACAGCCGCGCCTCTCTAGGAAGAAGCTGCCGCAGGCTTCGCAGGGCCTGATAGGCATTGCCATCGACCGCGTGGTCCGTCGCGTCCGCAAGGACCCTGCGACTGTCGCGATCGTCGAAAACCTGGCTCAACTGTTCCATCGCAAGCAGAAGCTGCTTGCGCCCCTGCGACAGGTCGGCATCCCCCGACAGGATCAGCTGCGCGATATAGCAGGCCCGCGCCACTGGCGTGCATGCCCGATCCGGATGGATCGCGTCCTTCAGGCGCAGCACGTTCGCGTTCGGGGTCTTGATCGCGATCTTCGACCTGCGGTCGCCATTCTCGATCACGGCACCGTTGATCAGCACCCGCTCGTTCGGGGCAAGCTTGAGGACCAGGCCGCTCATATGTCAGCCTCGCCGCGCAATCCTTTCATGATGGACATGTTGATGTCGATCAGCGCATCGGTCGTGGCGGAGCCCGACAGCACCGCGTGGCCATGGCGCAGCGAGAAACCGGCCAGGGACAGCAGACCTGCCTTGATCTCATCCGCCAGCCCGTTCTGTGGATCTGCAAGATCCGACGCGAAGATCGTCCAGAGCTGGTTGTTCTTGTGCACCGCCATGACCGTGTCGGCACTGCGACCTGTGCGGTCGGACTGCTTCAGCAGCCGGGTGACACGCGAGAGGATATCGTATTCGGCGTCGCGCGCCGTCCGGACGGCGTTGGCGCCATAGCCGGTCTCAGACAAGGGTGTTACCGCGTTCAATGTCGTGATTCCCGATGTGGTGTGGTGTAGCTGGAACGGGGCGCCCGAAGGCGCCCCGCAATGTCATCAGCGGAACAGCGCCAGGATCGACGACGGCGCCTGGTTGGCGATCGACAGCGACTGGATGCCCAGCTGCTGCTGGGTCTGCAGCGCCTGCAGACGGGCCGACGCCTCTTCCATGTCGGCGTCCACAAGCGACCCGATGCCCGCTTTCAGCGAATCGGCCAGCTTGCCCACGAAATCCGACTGGTCGGCGATGCGCTTGCCGGCCGAACCCAGATCGGCGGCGCCGTTCACGGCGGCCTCGATCAGGACCTCGAGATCGTGAACCGCGGTGTCCGCAGTCGCGCGATCGGTGATCGCGGTCAGCGTGCCACCGACGATGCTGGCCTCGAAATCAGCCGAGTCCACGACGATGGTGTTCGACGTGGTCGCGGCCGTGGCGACCGAACGATCCAGTGACGCCAGGACCGTGAAGGTCGCGCCGCCATCGATGCCGTTCGTGCTGAGCAGGTTCACGCCGTTCATCTGCGTGCCCGAAACGATCGAGGTGATCTGCGCCATTTTGGCGGTGATGTCGGTCTGAACCTTGTCGTAGTCGAAGCCGTCGGTCCCGGCATTCAGCGCGAGATTCTTCATCTCGTTCAGAAGGTCGGTCACCTGTTCGGCACCCGCACGGGCGGTTGCGACGGTCGCCTCGGCCACGTTCAGGCCGCTCTGGATCGTCTTGAACGCCGCCTGGTCGGTTTCCATGACCTTCGAGATCGCCCAGATCGCGGCATTGTCCTGCGCATTGGCGATGGACTTGCCGGTCGAAATCTCGGATTGGGCCTTGTCGAGACCCGCGTTGATCGACTTCAGGGTCTGCAGGGCGACGATGGCGCCGTTATTGGTCAGAATGCTGGACATGTTGTCCTCCGTGAAATGGGGCGCTTTGCACCCGCGATTGAGAGATCCGGCCTTCTGACCTGGCGGGCTGAAATGCCCCGTGCGTTTCTTCGCACGTCCACCGTTCTAATCGGCTGGCCATTTACAAATAGTGAATTCCGGCCCTCCTCTCAAATCCGCAACGTCGCGCATTTTAGTCAAAATCGGCGTGGCGCCGGCGCCGTGACCAGTGCCGTGCGGCGACATCCATCGCTGTCATATGTCTGCAGGCTGCGCGCCGCCTGGATGATGGCCTGCACCTCCTCGGAGACCTGCCGCGCCCCGCGCAGCGACGCCTCGGCCAGGACCATCAGTTCGGACATCGCGTCCGTCAGGGCGGTCCGGTCCGCAGGCGGCAAGCCCTCGCGTTCCAAGGTCGCTGCAAGTTTTTCCAATGTCATCAGCGCCGTGATGGGATCGCCCGCGATGATCGCGGACTTCACAGATGCCAGATTTCGGGCGATCGAGGTCTTCATTGCGCGTCCCCCGCGATCATGTCGCCGAACCCCAGGTCCAGCTTTTCCGCCAGGATCGCGGCGTATTCGCGGGTGAGGAAACTTTCGAATTGCTGTTCCGTCGCGCCGCCCGCGAACGCCCCCTCGGCTGCGCGCGGGCCACAATATTTCAACATCTCTTCCAGAAATACCTGTTCCAACCGGTCGGCTGGCGTCGGCGCCGATGTTGCGGGCGCCGCAAGGGAAACATGCTGAATTTGCATCCTGACTCTCCGAATTGTTCAGAATTTCGGAATTTAGGGCCTATCGGTAAATAATAGGTAATGATTAGCCGTTACATATGCGTGAAATCGAAGGGCGCGGATATGGACAGTTCGGCATTCATGACATTCGGCGCGGTCGCGGCAGGCGAAGGCCGGTCGGCGTCGCCACAAGGCGCCGCGGCTGCCGCCGATCACGAGGGCGCGGACCGGTTCGACGCGATATTGAATGAGGTGTCGCCGTCCGACGCGCCCGCAGCCGACAAGGCAGAAGAAGCCTGGGATCGGCGCGAAACCCCCGATATCGCGACCGAGCCGGAAGCCGGAGGGGATCCGGCGACCGAGGAGGTACCGACAAGCGCCCCCCCGGCATCGCCCGACGCCGTGGCGATGATGCTGGAAAGCTGGTCGGGCATCAGCGCGCAGGTTGGCGGTGGTGCAGCAATTGATCTGCAGCCGATGCCCCAGTCAGACGAGGCGGCGCAGATGCCGGGACAGACGATGGGCCTGTCGGACGCATCGTCGACGCTGGCGCTTGCGTCCGCCGGTGCCGGGCAGCAGGCAAAGCCCGAGGCCGCGCCGCTGGCCCAGGTCCAGGCTCAGGCCCAGGTCGAGGCCAGCCAGACAGCAGATCCGCAGGCAGACGGCGAGACGAATCGCACGCCATTGGCGACCGGCACCCGTGACGCGCCCATTCCGCGACCAGAGCGCGGCGATCAGCCGGGCACCACCGCCATGCGGGCGGCGCCGGCCGCGCCCCCGTTTCCAGACATGCCGCAGGTCGAACCGCAAGCGACACCTGCGACACCGGCCGGTCTCTCCGACATGCCCCGCGGCATCGCCGCGCAGCCCGACTGGCGTCCAGCGCATCTGCATCCGCAGGCGGTGATCCGGCAGATCGCCGACGCCGTCGTGACCACGCGCGACGACCGGATCGAGATCGCCCTGTCCCCCGAAGAACTGGGGCGGGTGCGGTTGGTCGTGACCGGGTCCGAGCGCGCGCCGCATGTCACCGTCTGGGTCGAGAGGCCCGAGGTCATGGACCTGATTCGCCGCAACGCGGCCATGCTGCAGAGCCATTTCGACGAGGCCGGTCTGAACGGCGCGGCGCTGGAATTCCGCGAGGAAGGGCGCGGCCGGAAGGATCATCCGGACCGCAGCGCCACGGATCTTCCCGACGCCGTCCCGGCGGCCGAAATGAGCGGTCAGATCATCGCCCATGCCGTCCGGCTTGGGTCAGCCACGATGGCGGGCGACCGCCGGATCGATATCAGATTGTGAGAGGAAAAGGGATGATTTCCGCACTTGGAAGTTCCACCGCGGCCGTTGCCGCGACCGCCACCACCACCACCGCCGCGACCGCCACCAGCAATGCGGATTTCGATACCTTCCTGAAGATGCTGACCGCGCAGTTGCAGAACCAGGATCCGCTGAACCCCATGGAGGGGACCGAATTCGCGGTGCAGCTTGCGACATTCTCGGGGGTCGAACAGCAGGCGCAGACCAACAAGCTGCTGAACCAGATGATCGCGCAGCTGGGTGGCGGCGGGCTGGGTCAGGTCGCGGACTGGATCGGCAAAGAGGCCCGGACCACGCAGCCGGTCTGGTTCGGCGACAAGGCGGTGACGCTGGATGTCCGGCCTGATACGGCGGCCGACGCCGTGACGCTGGTCACACTGACAGCCACCGGCCAGCAGGTGTCGCGCGAGGAAATCGGCCCCGGCGCCGGCCAGATCGACTGGTACGGTCGGGACGCCGCCGGCGACAAGCTGCCCGACGGGCGCTATTCCTTCGTCATCGAAAGCAGCCGCAACGGCGAGGTGATCTCCGAGGATGCGGTCGGCGCCTATGCGCGCATCGTCGAGGCCGAGACCGGCTCCGACGGCGTGCAGTTGATCTTCGAGGGCGGCAGTTCGGCACCCGCATCCGACATCGCGGCGTTGCGCGATCCGGCCTGACGGCCCCTATTGAAAGGCCGCGTAGGCGGGTCGCTGTGACCGGCCTGCGTTTCGGGTCGGTCCGACGCCGCGTCGGGTCGGGTGGCGGGTCGCATCGCGTGGTTCGTCTTCAGATCGTGGGCAGGAAACTGCCGCGCAGCGCCTCGATCTCGGCATGGACGCGCGCGGTGGCCGGTGTCATGTCGCGATCCGCCTGCCGCAGCAGATACCAGCTGCGCTGGATCGGCAGACCGATCGCCGACAGCGCCACCAGTCGCCCCGACCGCAATTCCTCGGTCACGGTATGCTGCGAGATCAGCGCGATCCCCAGCCCCGCCATCACCGCCTGCTTGATCGTCTCGTTCGTGCCCATTTCGACCGCGCGCCAGGGCGTGCCCTCGCCGATGCGGTCCAGAAAACGGGTCATCAGGATGCGCGTGCCCGATCCCGATTCGCGGGACAGGAAGGTCTGGCCCAGAAGATCGCCCGAGGTGACCGGATCCTGCGCGGCCAGGGGATGATCGGGGGCGGCGATGATGATGTGGGGATGAGGGCCGATCGGGTCGGCCAGCACGGCAGGCTCTCGCGGCGGGCGGCCCATGATCGCCAGATCCAGTTCGTTTCCCGCCAGCGCGGCAAGGATCGCGTCGCGGTTGCCGATCCGCAATGTCACCTCGATCATCGGCAGCAGCCGCAGCAGCCGCGCAACAAGCGCCGGCGCGAAATACTTGCCGGTCGAGACCACCCCCAGAACCACATTGCCGCTGAGACCCTGCCGCAGCGCGCCGATTTCGCGGCCCGCGCGCCCCAGGGCAACGCCGACCTGCGCCTCGGCCTGCAGCAGGGCGCGTCCCTCGGCCGTGGGACGGAACGCACCATGTTCGGCACGCGCCATGAGCGTGCACCCCGCCAGCCCCTCCAGCCCGCGCAGCTGGCTGTGGACGGCCGGCGGCGTCAGTCCAAGCGCCGCGGCCGCGGCGGTCAGGCTGCCGGTTTCAGCCACGGCGCGCAGCGCGCGCAGTTGCCGAAGTGTCAGGGCATCGAGACGCATCTTAGAATTTCTCTAATTTGGCTTCCATCTTATTAAATTTTCCCGAAGCCGCGATCCTGTCAAGCTGCATGTCATACAGAACTGACGCCTGAGGAGGGGCCGATGAGTGCGCCCAGCATCGACACCACGCATGTTCCCGCACCGCTGCGGCCCCTGATGCTGGCGATGGCGCGCGGCGCGGCGGAAATGGCAGGGGTCATTCGGCGCGGCGATCGTCGCATGGCCGCCGAGATGGGCGTCAACAGCAACGGCGACGGACAGAAACGGCTGGATCTGGATGCCGACGCGCTGTTTCGCGACGCGCTGCGGCATGCGGGGCTGCGCTGGTATGCCAGCGAGGAGCTGTGCGACCCCGTTGCGATGCAGGACGGCGGCGACTGGGCGCTGGCCATCGACCCGCTGGACGGGTCCAGCAATATCGACACCAATGTCTCGATCGGGACGATCTTTGCGGTCTATCCCGCCGGCACGGACGCAAATGCAAGCTTTCTGCGCCCGGCGCGCGAGCTGATCTGCGGCGGCTATGTCATTTACGGCCCCCGTTGCAGCATGGTCGTCAGCTTCGGCGACGGCACCCAGATCTATGCACTGAACCCCGACACCGGCTGTTTCGACCTGACCGATGCGCGGCTGTCATTCCCCGATACCTCTTTCGAGTTCGCGATCAACGCCTCGAACTATCGTCATTGGCCGCGTCCCGTCCGCGCCTATATCGATGATTGCCTGGCAGGAACCGACGGCCCCCGCGACAAGAATTTCAACATGCGCTGGATCGGCAGCCTGGTGGCCGAGGCGCATCGCATCCTGATGCGCGGCGGGATCTTTCTTTATCCCGCCGATGACCGTCCGGGATACGGACGCGGACGGCTGCGGATGCTGTATGAATGCGCGCCCATCGCGTTCCTGATCGAACAGGCGGGCGGACGGGCGACGGACGGCGCGCTGCCGATCCTGGATGCCCGCGTCACCGCGCTGCACGGCCGCACGCCGTTCGTGTTCGGCAGCGCCGACAAGGTCAACCGAGTCGCCGCCTATCACGACCTGCCCGAGGCTGAGGTGTCGGCGCTGTTCGGCAATCGCGGCCTGTTCCGCGCCTGAGGAATGACATGAGCAAAACCCATCCGATCATATCTGTCACAGGCTCGTCCGGCGCGGGCACGACCACGGTGAAATCGACCTTCGACCAGATTTTCCGCCGCGAGGGCATCAGCGCGGTCAGCATCGAAGGCGACGCCTTTCACCGCTTTGACCGGGCCGCGATGAAGGCCGAACTGGTGCAAAGGCTGGCCGACGGGGATGCGACCTTCAGCCATTTCAGCTTTGATGCGAACGAGCTGGAAAAGCTGGAAGACATCTTTCGCATCTATGGCCAGACCGGCCGGGGCGAGACGCGCCACTATGTCCATGACGATGACGAGGCCGCCAGATACGGCGCGCCGCCCGGCACGTTCACCGACTGGGCCCCGTTCGAGGATGGCAGCGACCTGCTGTTCTACGAGGGGCTGCACGGCGCGGTCGTCAACGACCGGGTGAACCTTGCCGCGCTGGCGGATCTGAAGATCGGCGTGGTGCCGGTGGTCAATCTTGAATGGATCCAGAAGATCCACCGCGACAAGGCCAGCCGCGGCTATACGACCGAGGCGGTGACCGATGTGATCCTGCGCCGGATGCACGCCTATGTGCACTGCATCTGTCCGCAGTTCACGCAGACCGACATCAATTTCCAGCGCGTGCCGGTGGTCGATACCTCGAACCCGTTCATCGCGCGCTGGATTCCCACGGCGGACGAAAGCCTTGTGGTGATCCGTTTCAGAAACCCGCGGGGGATCGATTTCCCCTACCTGACCTCGATGATCCAGGGGTCGTGGATGAGCCGTGCGAATTCGATCGTCATACCAGGCCCCAAGCTGGACCTGGCGATGCAGCTGATCCTGACCCCGATGATCCTGCGGCTGGTCGGAGATTCGAAACGGGCCTGAGGACGCCGCCCCGGACCGGTTGCCGGATCACCGCCACCGGGAAGGACCACCAGATCGCATGAGGCGGGGCAACGTGACCCGGCCAGAACCGGCGCATGCGCCGCCTGAAGGGAGAGAGAGATGAACGAGATGTCGAACCAGACCGTGACCGACGCCAAGAAAAGATACTCGGCGGGCGTGATGAAATACGCCCAGATGGGCTATTGGGAACCCGATTACGAGCCCAAGGACACGGACGTGATCGCGCTGTTCCGCATCACGCCGCAGGACGGGGTGGACGCGGTCGAGGCGGCGGCGGCCGTGGCCGGCGAAAGCAGCACCGCGACCTGGACGGTGGTCTGGACCGACCGGCTGACGGCCTGCGAGAAATACCGCGCCAAGGCCTATCGCGTCGATCCGGTCCCGGGCAGCGAGGGCGAGTTCTTTGCCTATATCGCCTATGACCTGGACCTGTTCGAGGGCGGCAGCATCGCCAACCTGACGGCATCCATCATCGGTAATGTCTTCGGCTTCAAGCCGCTGAAGGCCCTGCGGCTGGAGGACATGCGCCTGCCCGTGGCATATGTGAAGACCTTTCAGGGCCCGGCGACCGGCATCGTGGTCGAGCGTGAACGGCTGAACTGCTATGGCCGCCCGCTGCTGGGGGCGACGGTGAAACCCAAGCTGGGCCTGTCGGGGCGCAATTACGGCCGCGTCGTTTATGAGGCGCTGAAGGGCGGTCTGGATTTCACCAAGGATGACGAGAACATCAACAGCCAGCCCTTCATGCATTGGCGCGACCGGTTCCTGTACTGCATGGAGGCGGTGAACCGCGCGTCTGCTGCGACCGGAGAGGTCAAGGGCACATATCTGAACGTCACCGCCGGCACCATGGAAGAGATGTATGCCCGCGCCGAGTTCGCGAAATCGCTGGGGTCGGTGATCGTAATGATCGACCTGGTGATCGGCTATACCGCGATCCAGTCGATGGCCAAATGGGCGCGCGACAACGACATGATCCTGCACCTGCATCGCGCGGGGCACAGCACCTATACCCGCCAGCGCAGCCACGGCGTCAGTTTCCGCGTGATCGCGAAATGGATGCGGCTGGCGGGGGTCGATCACCTGCATGCCGGCACCGTCGTCGGCAAGCTGGAAGGCGATCCGGCGACCACCAAGGGCTATTACGACATCTTCCGCGAGGAACGGAATCCCGTGGCGCTGGAGAACGGGATCTTCTTCGATCAGGAATGGGCCAGCCTCAACAAGATGATGCCGGTCGCCTCGGGCGGCATCCATGCCGGGCAGATGCACCAGCTGCTGACCTATCTGGGCGAGGATGTGGTGTTGCAGTTCGGCGGCGGCACGATCGGCCATCCGCATGGGATCGAGGCGGGCGCGCAGGCGAACCGCGTCGCGCTGGAGGCGATGGTCTTTGCCCGCAATGCCGGGCGCGACATCTGGAACGAGGGCGAGGATATCCTGCGCGACGCGGCCCGCAGCTGCACACCGCTGAAGCAGGCGCTGGATGTCTGGAAGGACGTCAGCTTCAACTATGCCTCGACCGATGCGCCCGATTTCGCCCCCACCCCCGAAGTGTCCGCGTAAGGAGAAACGACATGAAACTGCGCCAGGGACAATTCAGCTTTCTGCCCGACCTGACCGACGACGACATCCGGGTTCAGGCCCAATACGCCATCGACATGGGCTGGGCCGTGTCGGTCGAATACACCGACGACCCGCATCCCCGGAACACCTACTGGGAGATGTGGGGCCACCCGATGTTCGACAACCCGGATGCCGCCGCCGTGGTCTATGAGGTCAACGAATGCCGCAAGGAACATGGCGGGAAATATATCCGGGTGATCGCCTTCGACGCCTCGCCCGGATGGGAATCGGTCAGGATGGGGTTCATCGTCAACCGTCCCGCGACCGAGCCCGGCTTCCGCGTCGTGCGGCAGGAAGGCGAGGGCCGGATCATCCGCTACACCGTCGAAAGCTATGCGGTGCGCGAACCCGAAGGCGCCCGCTACGCCTGACGGAGTTCCGGGCGGTGCCCCCTTCGCCGCCCGGAACAGGTTCCGATTGCAAGAGGCCATGATGACCGACGACACCGATCCCGCCGCAACCGCCCCACCGACCCGCGTCGATCTGGCCGCCGCCTTCGAGGAAAGCGGCGTCCGCGACGTGCTGGAAGAACTGGACCGCACCCTGATCGGATTGAAGCCGGTCAAGGCGCGCATCCGCGAGACGGCCGCGCTGCTGCTGGTGGACAAGGCCCGCCGACAGATGGGATTGGCCACCGAGACGCCGACGCTGCACATGTCCTTCACCGGCAATCCCGGCACCGGCAAGACGACGGTGGCGCTGAAGATGGCCGACCTGCTGCACCGCCTTGGCTATGTCCGCAAGGGCCATCTGGTGACGGTGACGCGCGACGACCTGGTGGGCCAGTATATCGGCCATACCGCACCCAAGACCAAGGAGGTGCTGAAGAAGGCGATGGGCGGCGTCCTGTTCATCGACGAGGCCTATTACCTCTACCGGCCCGAGAACGAACGCGACTACGGGCAGGAGGCGATCGAGATCCTGTTGCAGGTGATGGAGAACAACCGCGACGACCTGGTGGTGATCCTGGCGGGCTATGCGGATCGGATGGACAGGTTCTTTGCCTCGAATCCGGGGTTCCGGTCGCGCATCGCGCATCACATCGAGTTTCCGGATTACCAGGACGACGAACTGCTGCACATCGCCGAGAGGATGCTGGATCAGCAGAACTATCGCCTTGATGACGACGCGCGGCGGACGATGGCCGAATACATCGCGGCGCGACGCGGCCAGTCGCATTTCGCCAACGCCCGTTCGGTCCGCAACGCGCTGGACCGGGCGCGGCTGCGGCAGGCGAACCGGCTGTTCAACGAGGCGCGGGGGCCGCTTGATGCGGATACCCTGTCCACGATCACCGAACCCGACCTGCGCGCCAGCCGGGTGTTTCGCGGCGGGCTTGACGGGACGCGCGCAAGCGGGCAGCAGGCAGCCAGGCAAGCCGAGGGAACACCGCCATGACATTCGACCGCAAGATCAGGATCGCGCCGTCGATCCTGTCCGCCGATTTCGCCGATTTCGGGCGCGAGATCCGCGCCATCGAAGCCGAGGGTGCCGACTGGGTGCATGTCGATGTGATGGACGGGCATTTCGTGCCGAACCTGACCTTCGGCCCGCCCGCCGTGAAGGCGTTCCGGCCGCATGTGACGACCTTCATGGACGTGCATTTGATGATCGCGCCGGTCGATGCCTATATCGAGGCCTATGCCGAGGCGGGCGCCGACCTGATCACCGCCCATGTCGAGGCCGGTCCCCATCCGCACCGCACGCTGCAGGCGATCCGCGCGACCGGCAAGAAGGCGGGCATCGCGCTGAACCCCGGCACGCCGCTGGAGGCGGTCGATTACCTGCTGGACCTGTGCGACATGGTGCTGGTGATGACCGTCAATCCAGGCTTCGGCGGACAGAAATTCATCCACAGCCAGGTTGACAAGATCGCCCGGCTGCGCGGCATGATCGGCGACCGCCCGATCCATATCCAGGTCGATGGCGGCATCGATCCGAAGACCGCGCCGCTGGTCGCCAAGGCCGGCGCCGATGTGCTGGTCGCCGGATCGGCGGTCTTCCGGGGCGGCTCGGTCGATCAACCGCAGGTCTATGGCGAGAATATCCGGGCCATCCGTGAGGCGGCAACGCTGTAGGCGCTGGATGCCCCGCCTTCACGCCGGGCATGGTAAGAATACCCGGGACGATACTGGGGACAGGCGGCCTGCGGGGCATCGAGCCCCTTGGCCGCCGCGGGGCGATGCCCCGCATACCCGGCGGCACCGGCGTCCTTGAAGATCGCCATTTGACATTCTGCTGCCCGCGCGCTTCCCTGCGCCCCGATCACAGGAGGACGCGATGGATCTGGGTATCAAGGGCAAGCGCGCACTGGTCTGCGCCGCCTCGAAGGGATTGGGACGGGGCTGCGCCGAGGCGCTGGCCGAAGCCGGGGTCGATCTGGTCATCAACAGCCGCACCGAGGACGAGATTGTCCGCACCGCGGGCGAGATCGCGGACAGGCATGGCGTCAGCGTCACCCCCGTCGCCGCCGACATCACGACCGAGGATGGCCGCGCCCGCGTGCTGGACGCAGCCGGGCAGATCGACATTCTGGTGAACAATGCCGGCGGCCCGCCGCCGGGGACGTGGACCGACTGGAACCGCGACGATTTCATCAAGGCCATCGACGCCAACATGCTGACCGCCATCGCGTTGATGCAGGCGCTGGTGCCCGGCATGATGGATCGCGGCTGGGGCCGGGTCGTCAACATCACCTCGCAATCGGTCCGCTCGCCCATTGCGGTGCTGGGGCTGTCCAACACGGCGCGCGCCGGGCTGACCGGATTTGTCGCGGGCATGTCGCGGCAGGTCGCGGGGCACGGGGTCTGCGTGAACAACATCCTGCCGGGCATTCACGCGACCGACCGCGCCGACAGCCTGGACAAGGGCGTGTCGCAGCAGCAGGGCATCAGCATGGACGAGGCCCGCGCACAGCGTCAGGCCGGCATCCCCACCGGCACCTATGGCCAGCCCGAGGATTTCGGCGCGACCTGCGCGTTCCTGTGCAGCGAACACGCCAAGTTCATCATCGGCCAGAACATCCTGCTGGACGGGGGCGCGCTGAACGTCACGATCTGATGGCGGTCCTGCGATATCTCAGCCATCCGCAGGTGCTGATCGATCCGGCCGTTCCCGTGCCACGCTGGTCCCTGTCAGACCATGGCCGGTCGCGGATGCCGGCGCTGAGCCCTCTGCATGGCTGGCGGCTGGCCGAGGCAGTTGCGGACCCGGACAGCCGCTGCTAGGCCAGCAAAAGCCCAACCGAAAGAATCAGCCAAGCCGTGACGACGCCGCCCCGACTGGAGGTCCAGAACCTGAACCGCGCCTTTGACGGTCAGCGCGTGGTCGCGGATGTGTCCTTCGGCGTCCCGGCCGGGCAGGTCGCGTGCCTGCTTGGCCCGTCCGGATGCGGCAAGTCCACGACGCTGCGGATGATCGCCGGCGTGGACATGCAGGACAGCGGGCGGATCTTTGTCGATGGCAAGCTGGTCTGCGACACCGTCTTCCGGCTTCCGCCCGAACGCCGCGCCATCGGGCTGATGTTTCAGGATTTCGCCTTGTTCCCGCATCTGCCGGTCAGCGAGAATGTCGCCTTCGGGCTGAAGGGCGGGCACGCGGCCAATCGCGCCCGGGTTGCCGAATTGCTGGACCGGGTGCGCATGACCAGCCATATCGACAGCTATCCGCACGAGTTGTCGGGCGGCGAACAGCAGCGGGTGGCGCTGGCGCGCGCGCTGGCACCACGGCCGCGCGTGCTGCTGATGGACGAGCCGTTCAGCGGCTTGGACGAACGGCTGCGCGACGGCATCCGCGACGAGACGCTGGCCCTGCTGAAGGAAGAGGGGACGGCCGTGCTGCTGGTCACGCACGAACCCCACGAGGCGATGCGGATGGCCGATCAGATCCTGCTGATGCGCGACGGGCGGATCGTTCAGCAGGGCGCGCCCTATAATCTGTACAACGCCCCGGCGGACCGGCAGGTGGCGGCCTTCTTCAGCGATATCAACGTGCTGACGGGTCTGGTTCGAGGGTCGCTGACCGCCACGCCGTTCGGGGATTTCCTGACCCCCGGCCTGCCCGACGGCACCCCGATCGACATCGTGATCCGTCCCCAGCACCTGAAGATCGACTTTGACCGCGGCGGAAAGGGGCCCGCGGCCACGCCCGAAGACGGCAGCGCCGCCCTGGCCCGCGTGGTGCGGGCGCGCTATCTGGGTCGCGAATCGCTGGTCGAGTTCAGGACCGAACAGGACGCGATCGCCCTGAACGCGACCCTGCCGGGGGTGTTCCTGCCGCCGGAAGGCACCAAGATGTGGCTGATGCTGCGGCGCGACCGCGTGTTTGTCTTTCCACGGGGCTAGCACCCCCGTGACCTGCCCGTTCGCCTTTGCGGGACCCCGCGCGAACTGCGACAAAGGTCTTGCCTTGCCGCCGCGCGGCGGCTAGCTGTGAGGCAGGAATTCGGGAGAAGCTGGCCCCCGCGCCGGTGCCGACGGAGCAACCGCCCCGGTAAACTCTCAGGCAAAAAGACCGTTTTCCGGCAAGACTCTGGAGAGGGACCGTCAACAGGTCCGCCGAAGGGATAACGATCTCAGGCGCCCGGATCGGGCAAGGACAGAGGGGGCATCGTCACGCAGGCTGAAGACGCCTGCCCAACCGATGCCGGATCCCCGGCAAGACCACAGGGAGGCCAGATGGCCGAGGAATTGCGCCGGACCGGGCTTTACGATCTGCATCTGACCTATGGGGCGCGCATGGTGCCCTTTGCCGGTTGGGAAATGCCGGTCCAGTATGCGACCGGCGTGATGGCCGAACATCTGCACACCCGCGCCCATGCCGGGCTGTTCGATGTCGGCCATATGGGACAGGTTCTTGTCACGCCGCGCGACGGCAGGTTGGAAACCGCGGCGCTGGCGCTGGAACGCCTGATCCCGGCCGATGTGCTGGGCCTGCCGCAGGGGCGGCAGCGCTATGGCCTGTTCACCAATCCCGAAGGCGGGATTCTGGACGACCTGATGTTCGCAAATCGCGGCGACCATTACCTGCTGGTCGTCAACGCCGCCTGCGCCGATCAGGACATCGCGCATCTGAAGACACTGGACGAGGTCGTCGTGACGCCGGTGACGGATCGCGGTCTGCTGGCGCTGCAAGGACCGGACGCCGTGCAGGTTCTGGCGCGGATCGTCCCCGAGACCGCCACGATGCGCTTCATGGACAGCCGCATCCTGGACTGGCAGGGCACGGAGCTTTGGATCTCGCGGTCGGGCTATACCGGCGAGGACGGGTTCGAGATTTCGGTCCCCGACGCGCAGCTTGTGGCCTTCGCCAAGGCGCTGCTGGCCGAGGATGCGGTCGCGCCGATCGGTCTGGGCGCGCGCGACAGCCTGCGCCTTGAGGCCGGCATGCCGCTTTATGGCCATGACATGGATGCGGGCGTGACCCCGGCCGCCGCCGGGCTTGGCTGGGCGATCCAGAAGCTGCGCCGCCATGGCGGCGATCGCGCCGGCGGATTCCCCGGCGCAGAAATCGTGCTGGCGGAAATGGATCGCGGCGCGGCGCAAACCCGCCGTGGCCTGCGCCCCGAAGGCCGCGCACCGATCCGCGAGGGGGTGCCGATCTTCGCCGATGCCGAGGGCGGAACACCGATCGGCGGGGTCAGTTCGGGCGGCTTCGGCCCCAGCGTCGGCGGCCCGGTGGCCATGGCCCGCATTCCCACCGATATTCCCGACGGCGCGACCCTTTACGCCGAATTGCGCGGCAAGCGCCTGCCGGTCACCGTCACCCCCCTGCCCTTCATCACGCCGTCCTACAAACGCTGAGGAGCCTGACCCATGCTGAAATATACCGAAGACCACGAATGGCTGCGCGCCGATGGCGACGAGATCGTCGTGGGCATCACCAGACATGCCAGCGAACAGCTGGGTGACGTGGTGTTCGTCGAACTGCCCGAGGAAGGACGCGAGGTCGAGGCCGGCGACGAGATCGTGGTGATCGAATCGGTCAAGGCGGCGTCAGACATCTCGGCCCCGGTTGCGGGGGTGATCGTGGCGGTCAATGCCGATCTGGCCGACAATCCCGGCGCGGTGAACGAAGATCCGCTGACGGCATGGTTCTTTCGGATCAAGCCCGCCGAGGCGGGCGCGATCGACGGTTTCATGGACGAGGCCGCCTATGACGAACTGATCGGGTGACAGGCGCACGCGGGGTTAGGGTCCGGCGAAACCCCATGGGGTTTGCGCCTCCGGGCCGCACCGTATCTTTAAGGGGAAGCCGAGGATGAGCGTTCTGCGCATTGTTCCCGCCCGCGATCCCGCGCGTCTTGCCAAATGGTATCGCGAATTGCTGGGGCTGGACGTGGCGATGGATCATGGATTCATCGTCACGCTTGGCGGGCAGTCGCAGGTCACGCAGCTGTCGCTGGCCTCGCAAGGCGGGTCGGGCACAGATCTGCCGGTCATCTCGATCGAGGTGGACGATCTGGAGGCCGTGACTGCGCGGGCGGGCGACGCGATCGTCTATGGCCCGGCGGATGAGCCATGGGGCGTCAGGCGCATTTATCTGCGCGACCCGGAAGGAAATCTTGTGAACGTGCTTTGCCATGCCGGGCAGGGCCAAGGATAACGAAAGAAGGCGCGTATGACCCGCTGGAACCCGACCGACTATCATCCCGATGATTTCGCCAACCGCCGGCATATCGGCCCCTCGCCCGTCGAAATGGCCGAGATGCTGCGTGTCGTGGGCGCGGAAAGCCTTGATGCGCTGATCGACCAGACCGTGCCGCAGGCAATCCGTCAGGATGAGCCGCTAGGCTGGCCCGCGCTGTCAGAGGCCGCGCTGCTGGCCCGCATGCAGGACGTGGCGAAGAAGAACACCGTGATGACCAGCCTGATCGGACAAGGCTATCATGGCACCTTCACCCCGCCGGCGATCCAGCGCAACATTCTGGAAAACCCGGCCTGGTACACCGCCTATACCCCCTATCAGCCCGAGATCGCCCAGGGACGGCTTGAGGCGCTGCTGAATTTTCAGACCATGGTCGCCGATCTGACCGGGCTTCCCATCGCCAATGCCAGCCTGCTGGACGAGGCGACGGCGGCGGCCGAGGCGATGGCGATGGCGCGGCGGCAAGCCAAATCCAAGGCCGATGCGTTCTTCGTTGCCCATGACCTGCACCCCCAGACCATCGCCGTGATCGAGACGCGGGCCGCGCCGTTGGGCATCCGCATCATCAAGGGGTCCATCGACGATCTGAATGCCGCCGAGGTCTTCGGCGCGATCTTTCAGTATCCGGGCACCTATGGCCATGTCCGCGACCTGACGCCCGAGATCGAGGCGCTGCATGACGCAAAGGCGCTGGCCATCGTCGCGACCGACCTGCTGGCCTTGTGCCTGCTGAAGGAACCCGGTGCGATGGGCGCGGACATCGCCGTCGGGTCGGCACAGCGTTTCGGGGTGCCGATGGGCTATGGCGGGCCGCACGCCGCCTTCATGTCCTGCCGCGACGAACTGAAGCGTGCGATGCCCGGCCGGATCGTCGGGGTCAGCATCGATGCCAAGGGCAATCAGGCCTATCGCCTGTCCTTGCAGACGCGCGAGCAGCATATACGGCGCGAGAAAGCGACCTCGAATGTCTGCACCGCGCAGGCCCTGCTGGCCGTCATGGCCAGCTTCTACGCGGTGTTCCACGGCCCCGAGGGGTTGCGCGCCATCGCGCAGCGCGTCCATCTGGGCGCAGTGACGATTGCCGAGGCGCTGCGTCGCGCGGGGGCCGAGGTCGCCCCGCAGGCATTCTTCGACACGGTCACCGTGAAGGTCGGGGTCGGTCAGGCTGGAATCCTGGCCGCGGCCGAACAGCGCGGCATCAACCTGCGCCGCGTGGGTCGCGACCGCGTCGGGATCAGCGTCGACGAGACGACCGATGCCGATGTCATTCTGCGGCTGCTGGACGCGTTCGGCATCGAGGACGCGCCCGCCCCCGCGCAAGGCCCCGCGATCCCCGACGATCTGCTGCGCGACAGCGACTACCTGACCCATCCGGTCTTTCACATGAACCGCGCCGAGTCCGAGATGATGCGCTATATGCGGCGTCTGTCGGATCGCGATCTGGCGCTGGACCGGGCGATGATCCCGCTGGGGTCCTGCACGATGAAGCTTAATGCGGCCGCCGAGATGATGCCGATCACCTGGCCCGAATTCGGCGCGCTGCATCCCTTTGCGCCGCGCCACCAGGCGGCGGGATATGCCGAGGCGATCGCGGATCTGGACGCGAAGCTGTGCGAGATCACCGGCTATGATGCGTTTTCGATGCAACCGAACAGCGGCGCGCAGGGGGAATATGCCGGGCTGCTGACGATCCAGGCCTATCACCGGGCGCGCGGCGATGATCAGCGCGACATCTGCCTGATCCCGATGTCGGCGCATGGCACCAACCCGGCCAGCGCGCAGATGTGCGGCATGAAGGTCGTGGTGGTGAAATCCGCGCCGAACGGCGACATCGATCTGGAGGATTTCGCCGACAAGGCGGCGAAGGCGGGCGACCGTCTGGCCGCCGTGATGATCACCTATCCCAGCACCCATGGCGTCTTCGAGGATACGGTGCGCGATGTCTGCCGGATCACCCACGACCACGGCGGTCAGGTCTATATCGACGGGGCGAACCTGAACGCGCTGGTCGGGCTGGTGAAGCCGGGCGAGATCGGCGGCGATGTCAGCCACCTGAACCTGCACAAGACCTTTGCCATCCCGCATGGCGGCGGCGGCCCTGGCATGGGCCCGATCGGCGTCAAGGCGCATCTGGCCCCGCATCTGCCGGGCGATCCGCGGGATGACGACAGCGGCGCCGTGTCCGCGGCCCCCTATGGCAGCGCGTCGATCCTGCTGATTTCCTGGGCCTACTGCCTGATGATGGGCGGCGCCGGCCTGACCCAGGCGACGCGCGTGGCGATCCTGAATGCCAATTACATCGCCTCGCGGCTGGCGGGTGCCTATCCGATCCTGTTCATGGGCAATCGCGGGCGCGTCGCGCATGAATGCATCCTGGACACGCGGCCCTTCGCGGATCACGGGGTGACCGTGGACGACATCGCCAAGCGGCTGATCGACAACGGTTTCCACGCCCCCACGATGTCCTGGCCGGTCGCCGGAACGCTGATGGTGGAGCCTACGGAATCCGAGACCAAGGCCGAGATCGACCGCTTTGTCGCCGCGATGCTGGCGATCCGCGACGAGATCACCGAGGTCGCGGAAGGGCGGATCGCCGCCGAGGAAAGCCCGCTGCGCCGGGCGCCCCACACGGTCGAGGATCTGGTCGCGGACTGGGATCGCCCCTATTCGCGCGAGCAGGGCTGTTTCCCGGCGGGCGCGTTCAGGGTGGACAAGTACTGGCCTCCGGTCGGACGGGTGGACAACGTCTTCGGCGACCGCAACCTGATCTGCACCTGTCCGCCGCTGGACAGCTATGCCGAGGCTGCGGAATAATTCCGCAGGCCTCGCACGATCATCTTGAAAACCGCGCGCGCGGCTTCATATTCGAATCATGGAATAGGAGGCCGCGATGTCGCCCCGGAAGCTTGTCTGCCTGTCCTGCGCACAGGCCAATCGCGTGCCGTCGGAACGACTGGACGCAAACCCGAAATGCGGCACCTGCGGCGCGGCGCTGATGCCGGCAAAGCCGGTGGCCGTCGATGACGCGACGCTGCAGAAGGCGGCCAGGACCGATCAGGTTCCTCTACTGGTCGATTTCTGGGCGCCGTGGTGCGGTCCGTGCAGGATGATGGCACCCGAGTTCGAAAAGGCCGCAGCCCTGTTGAAGGGCCGGGCGCGGCTGGTCAAGATCGACACGCAAACCCATCCCGCAGCGTCGGCGCGCTGGAACATTCGCGGCATCCCGGCCTTTATCCTGTTTCGCGACGGGCGCGAGGTCAGCCGTCAGGCGGGCGCCCGCCCCGCGGCGGATCTTGTGCGGATGACCGACGCCGCGATGGCAGGTCGCTGACCCTCAGTCGAAAAGATCCAGCGTCGCGAACAGGTCGTCGCGCGCCAGCGTGAAATCGGTATCGTTGCCCTCGGCCACCAGCAGGCCGAACCGCTGGTCCAGCCGGTCGGTCATCTGCTTCAACGTGGCGGCGACGCGCTGCGGCGGCTGGATCGGCACGATCGCGGCGCCTTCGGGTGCAACGGTGATGCCGTGGACAAGATGGCTGCCCTCGACCCCGACGATGGCGCGGGCGGCACCGCAGGCACGGATCAGATCCTCTACCGTCACCTGCAGCGGGTCCATGACCAGAAACCCCCGGCTTTCGGCGAGGCTGTCGGCAAGCTGGCGTTCGTTTGCAAGCACGCGACGGTCGCCCGCCTCGCCCCGCAACAGGAAAACACCCGGCACCGGGACCGGCGGCGCCGCATCAAGAAGCCGACGGCGCAGCGCCTTGGCGCGCGCGGCCTTGCCGCCATTGTTCGGCAGATCATCGAACAGAACCAGTTCGCGGAAATGAACATCGCCCGGCAGGCGCTGCGGCGTCATGCCGATCAGCTGTTCATACGCGGCCTGATGACCGCCCGGCGCGGGTTCGGGCGCGGTTGTCAGGGCGGGGCCTTCGGCTGCGGCAAGGCCATGCGCCAGCGTGGCATCCATCAGCCAGCTTCCGAACCAGCGGTTCGTCGTCCAGGTCTCGTACAGCGCGCCGCTGGTTTCGCTGCGCGGGCGGCGCGCCAGCCCGAACCGGTTGCGGCGGGTCCGAAGATGATATTCGCCGCCGCCGTGATACAGCACGCCATCGATCAGATCGACGCCGCGCAGCCGCCAGGCACGGGTCGCGCGTTCCGACGCCGCCCCATCGCGGGTCAGGGCCTCGACGGTGTCGGCCATCGACGCGAACATGGTGCCGGCGATACGTTCGACCTGCCCGGGCAGCGCGTAGGCGGGCCGGAACTGGATGGTCTCGGCGGGTGAAATCTGCCAGCTTTCCTCGGCGTTCCGAAAGAAATCCCTTGGCGGAAGGCCGGCCAGCCGGCGCAGGCGCGAAGTCACGGGTCTGATCGAATGAAACATCTGAAATCAACCTTGTAGAGGTAACGAAAAACCGTCGAATGTCCCGAATGTCCGAACGCATGGCTTCCCTGACACTGGCCGAGTTTCGGAAAATCGACTAGGAATGCCGGGCCGACAGCCTTCGAACGGCCTATCAAGGAAACGCCCATGCTTGTGCAACTGGTCAGCATCGAAGTCTTGCCCGGCCACCGGGACGAGTTCATCGAGGCCTTCCGCATCAATTGGGAAGGCACGCGACAGGAACCCGGAAATCTGCGCTTTGACCTTCTGTGCGACCCCGAGGACCAGAACCGGTTCACGGTCTATGAGATCTTTACCGGGATCGAGGCGCTGAAGGCCCATGGTCAGACCCCGCATTACCGCGCCTGCATCGAAAAAATCACCCCCATCACGACCGGCCAGCGCAGCAAGCGCTATTTTCAGGACGTTCTGGTCGAGCCGCGTCCGCCAGAGGGGCGTTGATCACCCCGGCTGCGGTCAGGCGCGGCAGCCCACAATTCGATGATGCGAAAATTTCGGCCATTGTCGGCTTGTCCTGCTGATCCGCAAATCGACCACACAGGCCGGGTCGGAGTTTATCGGCATTTTCTTGCCGATAGCGCGCAGGACCGTCCTTGTCCAGAATGACGCACCGACCCGCGCCGGACGCGGCTAGAACAGGAAATCGTCGGCGGTCAGATCGTGCAGCCCCTGAAGCCGGATCGTTGCCTCGGCCCCGCGATCGGCGTCGGTGTCGATATAGACCAGCGTGACGTCGTTCGCGGTGCCCGGACGGTCGATGCTGTCATAGCGCACCTCGCCCTTCGCGCTGCCCGTGAAGTCGCCTTCGCCGCGCCACACAAACCCGTTGTTCCCGGCCAGCTGCGTGCTGGCGTCGATCCTTGACAGGTGCAGCACGTCCTGCCCCTCGTGGAAATCGACGACGATATCGCTTCCGCCATAGCTGTTGCCGATGTCGCGCGTGGACTGGAAGATGAAGACATCCGCACCGCCATCCCCCTTCAGGTGATCGCGCCCCGGCCCGCCATTCATCGAATCGTTCCCCTGACCGCCGAACAGCCGGTCCTGCCCTGCCTGCCCGGCCAGCGTGTCGTTGCCCGCGCCCCCCTTCAGCGTATCGTCGCCCGCATATCCATAGGCGCGGTCGGCGTTGATGCTGAGGCGGAACAGGTCGTCGCCCGAGAACGCATCGCGATACAGCCGTCGATCATCGGCGACCGAGGGGCTGGAAATGGCATCGGCCAGGTCACCGGCGTCGATCGACACGCCGCTCATGCGCCACAGTTCCCACCAGTCCGATCCCGTCCAGACACGTTCGGAATAGGTATCGACGACGCCCGAGGCCAGGTCACCCGACCCGGAAACCCGCAGGTCGTCGCCCATATAGCGGCTGCTGTACTGATAGCCCGGCAATTCCCACGCGTATTCATAGACATCGCGGTGGGATTGGCCGGCATATCTCAGATTGACGTTGTCATCGAAATCGTGACCGGTCGCACCATAATCCAGCCGATGCAGGTCGATGCTGAGAATGTTGAAGGAATGTTGCGATCTGATGACAGCCACGCGCTGGACCTCTTGCCCGTATCCGGCGTCACGACCGCGCCGGATTTCAGCGTCAGAGGTGCGCCGGAAGCGCGCCGGGCGTCAAGCGAGCCGGCGCGTCGTCGGAACAGTCCCGCCCATCCGGCGGCCCGCAACAGGCGAAAGCCGGCCCAAGCGTGAACCCACGGGGGTCAAAGCCCCTCGCCCTCGTCCATGTCCAGCATGATGTTCAGGTTCTGAACCGCCGCGCCGGACGCGCCCTTGCCCAGATTGTCCAGCACCGCGACCACCATGCAGCAGCCATTGTCATCATCGCCATGCACGCTGATCTGCATCACATTGCTGCCGTTCATCGCGGTGGGCACGATGCGCGCGCCGATTTCGGCCGCAGGCACGACGCGGACGAATTTCTGTCCGTCGTAATGATCCGACAGCGCCTCGAACAGCGCCTTGACGGTCCGTTCGTCGTCCAGATGCAGCGGCAGTTGCACCGCCATGCCCTGCGCGAAATTGCCGACCGAGGGGGCGAAGACCGGCTGCAGCATCAGGCCTGTATGGGCCATGATCTCGGGGATATGCTTGTGGCGCTGGTTCAGCCCATAGACGAAATGCGCAGGCGCCGCGCCATCCCCATATTCGGCGACCAAAGCCTTGCCGCCGCCGGTGAACCCGCTGACCGCGTTGATCGCCAGAGGCTCGTCCGCATCGATCAGCCCCGCCGCGATCAGCGGCGCGATGATCGCGATCGATCCGGTGGAATAGCAGCCGGGATTGCTGACAAGCTGCGCCTCGGCGATCTGGTCGCGAATCTCGTCCGACAGTTCGGGAAAGCCATAGACCCAGCGGTCATCGACCCGATGCGCGGTCGAGGCGTCGATCAGACGGACGTCCAGATCGCTGGTCAGTTCCACCGCCTCGCGGGCGGCGTCGTCAGGCAGGCACAGGATCGCGACATCCGCTTCCTGAAACGCTTCGCGGCGGGCATCGGCATCCTTGCGGCGTGCGGGGTCGATCTGGATCAGGCGAATGTCTTCACGCGCCTCCAGCCGCTCGCGGATCTGCAGACCCGTCGTGCCGGCTTCGCCGTCGATGAAGATGCTGTATTCCATGATAGACCCTCCGGGTGAACGCGCCGTTTATAGGCGAAACCCGGGGGCATCACAATTGCGTCGGGGGCTTCAGATCGAACACATCTCGGACCGGGTCAGAAAGCGTTTCTCACGCCCGTTATCCAGGCTGAACATGCCGCCCCGGCCCGGCACCACGTCGATGACCAGATCGGTATGCTTCCATGTCTCATACTGGCTGGCCGAGATGTAGAACGGCGCACCGCCGATCTCGCCCAGCTTCACATCGCGGTCGCTGACCTTGAAATCGCTTTGCGGATAACACATCGGGCTGGACCCGTCGCAGCAGCCGCCGGACTGGTGGAACAGGACCGGCCCGTGATCGGCGGTGATTTCCTCAAGCAGTTGCAGCGCCTCTGGTGTGGCCGTCACGGTGCTCATGTCTTCAACCTCCTTTTCGGGGTGGACCTGCCGGATTGTGAACCATCCTGCAGGGCATTTCCAGCCTGGGCCTTGCAATGGCGTTGGTCAGCCGGCGGGGCCTGTATCACCCTGGCATGATGTGGCGGTGCCTGAGGCATCGGGACTGTCCGGCAGGGAGGGGCGTTAGGTCCCGACGCCACAGGCGCCCGCAGATCGCGGGGAAGGACCGGCCCCGCAGGGGGCCGGTCCGTTCATCTTCTCAGAAGAAGCCCAGTTTCTTCGGGCTATAGCTGACCAGCATGTTCTTGGTCTGCTGATAGTGGTCCAGCATCATGCGGTGATTCTCGCGGCCGATGCCCGACTGCTTGTAGCCGCCGAAGGCCGCATGGGCCGGATAGGCGTGATAGCAGTTGGTCCAGACGCGCCCCGCCTTGATCGCACGGCCAAAGCGATAGCAGGTATTCGCGTCGCGCGACCAGACGCCGGCGCCAAGACCGTAAAGCGTATCATTGGCGATCGACAGGGCCTCGTCCTGATCCTTGAAGGTGGTCACCGAGACGACCGGGCCAAAGATTTCCTCCTGGAAGACCCGCATCTTGTTGTGGCCCTTCAGGACCGTCGGCTTGATATAATAGCCGCTGGACAATTCACCGCCCAGATCGGCCGCCTCGCCGCCGGTCAGAACCTCGGCGCCCTCTTTCCGACCGATGTCGAAATAGGACAGGATCTTTTCCTTCTGCTCGCTGGATGCCTGCGCGCCGATCATCGTCGCGCTGTCGCGCGGATCGCCCTGCACGATGTCCTTCACGCGCTGCAAGGCGCGATCCATGAACTTGTCATAGATCGATTCCGCGATCAGGGCGCGCGACGGGCAGGTGCAGACCTCGCCCTGGTTCAGCGCGAACATCACGAAGCCCTCGATGGCCTTGTCGAAGTAATCGTCATCCTCGCGGGCGACATCCTCGAAGAAGATGTTGGGGGATTTTCCGCCCAGTTCCAGCGTCACCGGGATCAGGTTTTCCGAGGCATACTGCATGATCAGCCGGCCGGTCGTCGTCTCGCCGGTAAAGGCGATCTTGGCGATGCGCGGGTTGCTGGCCAGGGGCTTGCCGGCTTCCAGGCCGAAGCCGTTGACGATGTTCAGGACGCCCGGCGGCAACAGGTCACCGATCAGGTCGGCGAACACCATGATCCCCGCGGGGGTCTGTTCGGCGGGCTTCAGAACCACGCAATTGCCGGCAGCCAGCGCAGGCGCCAGTTTCCACGTCGCCATCAGCAGCGGGAAGTTCCACGGAATGATCTGGCCCACGACGCCCAGAGGCTCGTGGAAGTGATAGGCGATGGTGTCGTGGTCGATTTCCGAGATCCCGCCTTCCTGCGCCCGCAGGACACCGGCGAAATAACGGAAGTGATCGACGGCCAGCGGCAGGTCGGCGGCCATCGTCTCGCGGATCGGCTTGCCGTTGTCCCAGGTCTCGGCGGTGGCCAGCAGTTCCAGGTTGGCTTCCATCCGGTCGGCGATCCGGTTCAGGACATTGGCGCGTTCCGCGGCGGAGGTCTGGCCCCACTTGTCCTTGGCGGCGTGCGCGGCGTCCAGCGCGGCCTCGATATCCTCGGCGCCGGAGCGAGCGATCTCGCCGATTTCGCCGCCGGTGATCGGGGTGGTATTCATGAAATACCTGCCCGACTTCGGTGCCATCCACTGGCCGTTGATGAAGTTGTCATACCGCTTGGCAAAGGGCATCACGCCCACGCCCTTGAACTCATGCGTCTGATCGTTCGGCATCGTATCCTCCTCTGATGATCCCGAAGTCTCCTTCTTCGGGTCTGGTCCCTAGCTTGGCGCTGTGAGGATTCGTTTCAACAACACCAAGGTCGCGGTCGCGGGCAATTGTCTCAACCGTGAGACAGTCGCGACTGTTTTTCGCTCAGTCCCAGCCGCGCCATGCGGCGATACAGCGTCGCCCGGCCGATCCCCAGCGCGCGCGCGGCGGCCGAGACGTTGCCGCCCGCCCGCGCCAAGGCCCGTGCGACAGCCGCGCGCTCGGCCCGGTCAAAGCCGCGCAGATCGTCATCGCGCCCCAGCAGGTCGGCCGCAGGGCGTGGACGAAACGCGCCTTCACGTTCCAGACCCAGCGCGCGGCGCGCCGCCCGTGTCGCGCCGATGGCCAGATCGTCCTTGTCCACCGCCAGCAGCATCGTGGCGTCCACGCTGTCATCGGCGGCCACCACGATCCGGGCCTGCGGGAACGATGCATGAAAGAACACGGCCTCGATGGCGCGGGCGGTCTGGGCGACCTGCGCGCCGATCAGGCGGTTGTAGCGTTCGGTCTGATCGGCGCGGGCAGAGCTGACATCCAGCGCGGCCAGCAGGCGTCCGTCAGGCCCCCAGATCGGCGCATCCATGCAGGACATGCCGATATTGTTGGTCCGGAAATGTTCGTCACGATGGATCGTCACCTGGCGACCCTCGACCAGGCAGGTTCCGATGCCGTTCGTGCCCTGTGCGGCTTCGGACCAGTCCATGCCCTGCCACAGGCCCCAGTCGCGAAACTGGGCGGCATCGGCGTCGCTGACCCGCTGATCCAGCACCACGCCGGTCGCGTCGGTCAGCAGGACGTTGCAGCCCGACAGGCCGACAATGGTGTAAAGCTGGTCAAGCTGTAGACCCGCGACCTTCAGGAAATGTTCCATGGCCTGGCGGCGGACGGACAATTCGGCAAGGCTCAGCCGTTCTGGGCGACGCCCGTCGCCCGGATCCAGCCCGTATTTCAGCATCGACCTGCGCCAGGATGCAGCAAGCGCCGACGTCGCGGATTTCGACTGCGACTGCTCGGCCACCCGATCCGCGTGGCTGCGTTGCGTCATGATTCCTCCCCCGGTGGGGAGAGTATATCAGAAACGCCGGGTCGCGATTTACGACTTTCGTCGCGCCCCGGCGCGTTCTCGCCTTACCTGACGGGGCCTTCGGGCTTGATCAGCCCATTGTCGATGCGACCATCGGATGCGTCCCCCGCCTCCGACGGCATCGCGCTGGCGCCGTGTTCGCCGCCCACGCTGCCCGAAGGCCGGTTCGTGCGGGGCTGATAGGGGGGCAGGTCCACCCCGTCGCGATAGAGAAGCGAGTTTCCCTTGTGGAACAGATGCAGCGCCTCGGGGTCGGCCGTCAGCCGGATGGTGCGGCCGTTCAGGCCGGGATGGATGCCCGGCAGCTTGGCCGTCACCGGCACGATATCCTCGGCCGTGCCGAAATACAGCAGCGTCACCTCGCCCAAGGCCTCGGTCAGGTCGACCTTGCCTTCGAAGACCGGGGTTCCGTCGGTCTCGCGCATGTCCTCGGGGCGAACGCCCAGATTGACGGACATGCCCTCGTCGCCGGGGCGCGTCGGAATGGCCACCTGCGCCTCCAGCCCGCCATCCAGCGCGACCGTGGTCATCTGGCCCACTGTCTTGACCTTGCCCGGCAGCAGGTTCATCGCCGGGCTGCCGATGAACTGCGCCACGAATTCGTTGACCGGGCGTTCATACAATTCCAGCGGCGCGCCTACCTGCGCGATGCCGCCGCCGGCCAGCACCACGATGCGGTCGGCCAGGGTCATCGCCTCGGTCTGGTCATGGGTCACGTAGATCATCGTGCGGTCGGGCATCGAAGCCTTCAGCTGCGCAATCTCGATCCGGGTGGCGACGCGCAGGGCGGCGTCCAGGTTCGACAGCGGTTCGTCGAACAGATAGACCTGCGGATCGCGCACGATTGCGCGTCCGATGGCCACCCGCTGACGCTGGCCGCCCGACAGCGCCTTGGGCAGGCGGTCCAGATAGGGGGTCAGTTGCAGCATCTTGCCGGCCCGGTCGGTGGCCTGCTGGATCTGATCTTTCGACTGCCCGGCGATCTTCAGCGCGAAGGCCATGTTGTCGCGCACCGTCATGTGCGGGTAGAGGGCATAGGACTGGAACACCATCGCGATGCCGCGCTGGCTGGGCGGGATGTCGTTCATCACCTGCCCACCAATCTGCAACTCGCCCCCCGTGATCCGTTCAAGCCCCGCGATCATGCGCAGCAGCGTGGATTTGCCGCAACCCGACGGGCCCACGAACACGATGAATTCGCCCGATTTGATGTCGAGGTCGATATTCTTCAGTACCTGCACGTCGCCATACGACTTGGCGATGTCGGTCAGCTTCAGATCGGCCATTCGCGATCCCTCCCCCCGTTAACCCTCGATGATCTGGACCTGCCACGGTCCCAGTCCGCCAACCTCTTCCTCGGAAAGATTGGCTTTTATCCGCAATGTCTGTTCGCTGTCCGACCGCGTGAAGGACAGGACCGGACCGTCGGCACGGATATCCGTCATCGCGCCCAGGCGCAGCGCGCTGTGTTTCTTGCGCAGGCCGATTGCCCACCGATAATGGTGCAGCACCGACTGTGCGTCGGCCTCTTCGGCGACAACGGTGCGCTGAAGATGCGCATGCGGCACCGGCAGCCACGGCTGGCTGGTCGAGAATCCGCCATTAACGCCCATATCCCACACCATCGGCGTGCGGCATCCGTCGCGGCCCTTGAATTCGGGCCAGAATTCGATGCCATAGGGATCGCGCAGATCCTCGAAGTTCAGATCCGCTTCAGGCAGGCCAAGTTCCTCGCCCTGATACAGGCAGACGCTGCCGCGCAGGCACATCAGCACCGTGCAATAGGCCTTGGCCGCCTGATCGCTGAGATTCCAGCGGGTGATGTGGCGCATCACGTCATGGTTCGACATCGCCCAGCACGGCCAGCTGTTCGGTGCGACCGATTGCAACTGCTCGAAAACGGCCACGATCCGGTCCGCCGGCAGATTGTCGCCCGACAGGAAGTCGAAGACATAGGACATCTGCACCCGGCCCGGCACGCCGGTATATTCCTCAAGCAGTTCAAGCCCGCGTTCGCTGTCGCCGATCTCGCCCACCACCACGGCGCCGCGCGGCTTCAAGGTGGTCGCGAAGCGTTCCAGGAACGCCACATTCTCGGGCTGCGACTTGTCGAACTTGTGGCTTTGGTGGTTGTAGGGATTCACCGCGGGCGCCGTATCCGCCTTGCGCAGTTCGGGTGCCAGAGGCGGGTTGTCGCGCAATTCCTTGTCATGGAAATAGAAGTTGATCGTGTCCAGACGGAAGCCGTCCACGCCCTTGTCCAACCAGAAATTCGCCATTTCCAGCAGCGCGTCCTGAACCTGGGGATTGTGGAAATTCAGGTCCGGCTGCGAGGCCAGAAAGTTGTGCAGGTAATATTGTTCGCGCCGTGCATCCCATTGCCACGCGCTGCCGCCGAAGATCGACAACCAGTTGGTGGGGGCCGTGCCGTCCGGCTTGGGGTCGGACCACACGAACCATTCGGCCTTGGCGTTGTCGCGGCTGGACCGGCTTTCCTTGAACCAGGGATGCTGGTCCGATGTGTGCGACATGACCAGATCGATCATCACCTTCAGGCCCAGCTCGTGCGCCCGTTCGATCAGCCAGTCGAAATCGTCCATCGTGCCGAAGATCGGGTCGATGCCGCGATAATCGCTGACATCGTAACCGAAATCCTTCATCGGCGACGTAAAGAAGGGCGAGATCCAGACCGCGTCCACCCCCAGCGAGGCGACATAGGGCAGACGCTGCGCGATGCCGGCCAGATCGCCGATGCCGTCGCCCGTCGTGTCCTGAAAACTGCGCGGATACACCTGATAGATGATCCCGCCCTTCCACCAGTCTGCCGTCATTTCCGTCAAGTCAGCCACCTTTCACCGATCCGGCCAGCAGCCCGCGGACCAGATATTTCTGCATTGCGAAGAAAACGATCAGCGGCACCGCGATCGAGATGAACGCAGATGTCGCAAGGATTTCCCATTCGCCGCCCTTCGATCCCATCAGTTCGCGCAACACCCCGGTCATGACCAGCTGTTCGCGGGTGTTGCCCAGGAAAACAGTCGCCACCAGCAGGTCGTTCCAGACCCACAGGAACTGGAAGATCGCGAAACTGGCCAGCGCGGGGAACGACAGCGGCAGGATAATGCGGCGGAAGATCTGGAATTCGGTCGCGCCATCGACGCGGGCGCTTTCGATCACCTCGCGCGGCAGGCCGACCATGTAGTTTCGCAGCAGATAGACCGCCAATGGCAAACCAAAGCCGGTATGCGCCAGCCAGATCCCCAGATAGCCCTTGCCGATGCCCAGATCGTTGTGAAGCCGCAACAGCGGGATCAGCGACACCTGCAGCGGCACGACCAGCAGCCCGACGACCGCAGCAGTCAGGATCGCCCTGCCCGGAAATTCCATCCACGCCAGCGCATAGGCCGCGAAGGCCGCGATCAGGATCGGGATCACCGTCGCCGGGATCGTCACCGTCATGGTGTTCATGAAGGCCCGGCCAAGCCCCTCGGCCGTCAGAACGCGCTGATAATTCGCGGTGGTGAATTTCGGCGGCACCTCGGTGGTGGTGAAGATCCGTTCGCCTCGTCGCATCTCGAACGGTTCGGCCGAACTCAGGCGATAGCTGCCGTCCTCGTTCACGGTCAGATCCCAGCCGTCCTCGATCTGGGCCGTCTCGCCCGGCTGGAATTCTGCCGGCTGCCGGGCACCGGTGCCCCAGGCGATCAGGCTCTGCTCGCCCTCAAGCACATTGCCCTCGATGACATACATGCCATCGACCTGAGTCGCGTCGTCATCAGTGCCTGTGCGCACGAAGCCGGTCTGTTCGGACCCCGAAAATGACTGCCACCAGCCGGTTGACGCGATCTGGTCGCGATCGCGGAACGACGACACGAACAGGCCCAGTGTCGGGATCGTCCATGCCAGCACCAGCAGGAAGGCCGCAATGTTGACCGCCCATGTCAGCGAGGATTTCTGTCCTGCCATGCCCTCCATCAGCGGACCTCCTTGCGTGCGTTGCGGATGTTCCAGACCATGATCGGCGTGACCAGGATCATCAGGACGATAGCGATGGCCGACCCGCGCCCGTAGTCGGGGCTGCCGCGGAACATCCAGTCATACATCAGGTTCGCCAGCACCTGCGTGCCCCACTGGCCGTTGGTCATCACGAACACGATGTCGAAGACCTTCAGCACGACGATGGTGATGGTGGTCCAGACCACGGCGATGGTGCCCATGATCTGCGGCACCTTGATCTTCATGAAGACCTGCATCGGCGAGGCGCCGTCCAGGATCGCGGCCTCGATGGTTTCCTCGGGGATGCCGCGCAGGGCGGCGGACAGGATCACCATGGCGAACCCGGTCTGGATCCAGACCAGCACGATCATCAGGAAGAAGTTGTTCCACGGAAGCAGCGTCAGCCAGATCTGCGGATCGCCGCCCAGCTTGGTCACGATCCAGTTCAGCAGACCGATCTGGATCTCGTCGGGGGCGCGGTATTCATAGATGAATTTCCAGATCACGCCGGCGCCGACGAAACTGATCGCCATCGGCATGAAGATCAGCGACTTGCCGATATTGCCCCACTTGATCCGGTCGGTCAGCTGCGCTGCAATCAGCCCGAAAAATGTGGACAGGGCCGGCACGACCAGCAGCCACAGCATGTTGTTTCGCATGGACTCGCGAAACTTGCCGTCGCCAAGAAGCCAGCTGTAGTTGGACCCGCCGACAAAGCGGCTTCCATCGGCATTGTGCAGCGATCGCCACAGGCTGTCGATCACCGGATAGACCAGATACAGGCCCAGAAACAGCAGCGCCGGCCCCAGAAACAGCCATGGCCGCACCTGGTTCGCCCTGCGGATATTGTCGCCTGCATTCTCGCCGCGCGGCGGGTAGATCGCGTCCAGGACCATGTTCGATCCCCAGAACCACGCCACGCAGCCGAATACGCCAATCACGATCGTGCTGATCGCCAGCCAGAACAGTTCCATCCCTCAATCCCCCCGGATTTTCTTGTGGTCCGGCGCGGTGGCCGCGCCAGAGCCTTGTCATGCGACCGAGGTCTTTACTTGATCGTATCCCAGGTCTGCTGGATCTGATCGGCCACGTCTTGGGCGGGCTTGCCTCCGACGAAATCGACCATTCCGGTCCAGAACGCCCCCGCACCGATGGCGCCGGGCATCAGGTCCGATCCGTCGAAGCGGAAGGTCGTCGCATCCAGCAGGATCTGACCCATCTTCTTCAGGGTCTCGTCACCGTAGGCTTCGGTGTTGACGCCGGTATGCGGAGTCAGGAACCCTTTCTGCGCCATCCAGATCTCGTGCGCGGCGGGCGTCTTCAGGAAATCGACGAATGCCAGCGCGGCAGGGTTGTCCGACAGCACCGAGAACAGCGTCCCACCGCCCAGGACCGGCTGACCAAGGCTGCCATCCGCCGGCGCCGGGAAGTAGAAGAAATCGACATCCAGCCCGATTTCGGTTCCCTCGGGGAAGAACGACGGAATGAAGCTGGCCTGACGATGCATGTAACAGGCAGGCGGGCTTTCGAACAAACCCTTCGGGCTGTCGCGGAAATCGGTCGAGGCGACCGCCGCGCTGCCACCGGACACATAGTCGTCGTTCTTCGCGAACCAGCCGAATTCATCGATCGCCGCGACCACCTTTGGATCGTTGAACGGCAGAGCATTGGTCGTCCAGGCGTCGTAATCCTCGGGCGTGTTGGTGCGCAGCATCAGATCCTCGACCCAGTCGGTCGCGGGCCACCCCGTCGCACCACCCGACCCCAGTCCGATGCACCATGGGGTTTCGCCATCCGCAGCGATCTGTTCGGTCAGGGCCTTCAGATCCTCGTAGGTTTCGGGAATTTCGTATCCGGCATCTTCGAAGTTCTCGGGGACAAACCAGACCAGGGATTTCACGTCGGCCTTGTAGGGGAAGGCGTAGAAATGTTCCGCGCCATCCTGTCCGGCATAGGTGCCAAGTCTGGCCCAACTGTCACCGGCGGCATAGTTGTCGCGCACCCATTGTGCCGTCTCGTCCCCCAACGGCGTGAGATGCCCTTTCTTGGCAAGGTCGGCGGCAAGACCGGGCTGCGGGAACACGGCGACATCGGGCGGCGAGCCCGCTTCGCTGTCGATCACGATCTGCTGTTCGAAGCTGTCAGACCCGGAATAGTTGGCCACCGCCCCGGTCGCCTCTTGGAAATAGGGCAGGATCGAAGTGAACAGTTCCTGGTCCGCGCCCAGCCAGGGACCGAGAATGGTGAAGGATTGCCCGTCCAGATCGCCGTGCGCCGCCTTGAAGTCTTCAAGGCTCTGCCAGTCGATGCGATCGTCGCTGCCCGGCTCGATGACCATCTGCGCGCAGACCGCCCCCGCAGACAGCGCGGCGACCGCGACTGTCATGAAAAATGCTGACTTCAATTTTTCCTCCCTTGTCAGGCCAGAATCACGTTCAGTTTCCGACCCTTGCTTCGATCAATCAACAACTTCGGCGAAGCTGTCAAACGCTTATCATTCCCACTCCAGCTCTTTGTATGCGGCCGTTGCATCGCGGGCGACCGAGGCCGGGAAGGAATTCCAATTTTTATTCATGTAATTCAGATTATTAACGATGATCTCGACGGCCTCTGAAAGCGGTGTTCCGGCATCTATCTGCGATCGCGTCACATCCGCAAGCGCTTTCAAAAAATCCGATTGTGGCGCGATCGCCTGCTGCCATTCACGGGCAACGTCTCCGTGGCCGGGCACGATCACGCGCGGCTCAGGCTGCGGCGGTGCTGCGATCCAGCCCAGCCAGCCGGTCAACGACCCGTCAATGATCGGGGTCAGTTCACGAAAGATCAGATCGCCCGAGAACAGCGTGTTGGTCGTGTCATCGAATGCGGTCAGATCGTTGTCGGTATGTGCCGTCTGTTCCGCGCGCAGCAGCAGCGACCGCCCCCCCAGATCGATCCGCAGACTGTCCTGCACGGTCGTGTCGGGCAGCACGACTTCGGTTCCCAGAACTTCTTCAGGCGGCAGAAGCCGCGCGATGTTCTCCAGATACCCGCCCGCCCGCATCTGCAGGGCCAGCGGCAGGGCGTGATGGCCCAGCACCTGCGCCCCGGCGTCCTGGAAGACCGAAGTTCCCAGAACATGATCGGGATGCATGTGGGTCAGGATGACGTGGCTGACCGGCTTCGGCGTCAGCCGACGGATCGCCGCATAAAGCTGCTGGCCCTGCATCCGCGACACGCCCGTGTCGATGACCGCCACCGAATCCTGCCCGATCACCACCCCCAGATTGGCGATCCTGCCATCGGCGCTGTCTTCAAGCTGGACGGCCTGGCCGAAGAACGCAAATACCCCCGGCGCGACCTGTCGCAGATCCAGCGCGGGCAGATCTTCGGTCGGCACGCATTCTGTCCCGTCCGCGACCAGATCGGAATGACGGTCCAACCAGTCCTTGCTGATTCGCGCGGCGCCCTGCCTGCAGGCCGGCCCGGAAGCGGCGTCACCCTGGGGCAGAAGAATCGGCACGCAAGGCGCGGATGGTCCAGCAAGGCAGGCAGTCAGTATCAGATGGAACATTGCCGAACCTTCCCGATCTACGGTCGCACGCAGCCAAATTCCCGTGACTGCGACCTTAGTCGTGTTGATTCATCCTGCCCCTCATCTAACATGAAATCCAGCCGCGATTTCTGCGGCTCCGGCTATTGGAGGAGAAGCAAGAATGGCATGGACGAAACCAATCCTTAAGGAAATCGCCTGCGGCATGGAAATCAACATGTATGCCCCGGCCGAGGACGAGCCTGTCCTGTTCTGATCAACTGACAGAACAGACGCAAGACCGGCCCTGTCCGACCTATTCGGGCAGGGCCGTTTCGTCTGGACCGATATGCACATCATCATTCTAGGCGCAGCCGCAGGAGGAGGTTTGCCGCAGTGGAACTGCGGTTGCCGAAATTGCGACGCTGCGCGCGCGGGTCGCATCCCGTCGCTGACGCAAAGCTCGATCGCGGTCAGCGCCGATGGGCGCGACTGGGCGATCCTGAACGCGTCGCCCGATATCAGGATGCAACTGGCGGCCACGCCCGCACTGCATCCGACGGGGCCGCGCGACATGCCGTTGCGCGCGGTTCTGCTGACGAACGGCGATATCGACCATGTCGCGGGTCTACTGACACTGCGCGAAAGTCAGCCCTTCGATCTTTTTGCGACCGCCGCGATTCACGACGCGCTGGCGCAGAACCCGATGCTGGCCGCGTTGCAGCCGGATCTGGTGCCGCGTCGGACCGTCGCGCTGGATCAGGCCATCGACCTGGCGCCGGGCCTGACCGCGACCCTGTTCGCCGTGCCCGGCAAGGTGCCGCTGTACCAGGAAGGCGAGGTCGTCGAGACCGGGCTGATGGGCGAGGCGACCGTGGGCGTCGAACTGGCCGCGAACGGTCGGCGCGCCCTTTACATTCCCGGCTGCGCCGAGATGCCCGATTGGCTGACGGCAAGGATCAAGGACGCCGATGCGCTGCTGTTCGACGGCACGCTGTGGCAGGATGACGAGATGATCCGGGCGGGGCTGGGTCGCAAGACCGGCCGCCGCATGGGTCATATGGCCGCCAGCGAAACGATCGCGGCGCTGGACGGGGTGCCGGTCAGGCGGCGCATCTTCGTCCACATGAACAATTCGAACCCGCTGACCGATCCGGACAGCGCCGAGACGGCACGGGCCGAGGCGCAGGGATGGCAGATCGGCCGCGACGGTATGGAGATCACGCTGTGAAGGACATCAATGACGGCCCGCAATCGCGCGAGGATTTCGAGGCCCGGCTGCGTGCCATCGGGGCCGAGCGTTATCACGATCGCCACCCGTTCCACGCCCGCCTGCACGGTGGGCAATGCACCCCCGACGAGGTGCGCGCCTGGGTCATCAATCGCTGGATGTATCAGTCCCGCATCCCGATGAAGGACGCGGCCTTCATGTCGCGCGTCGAGGATCCCGCTTTGCGCCGGGCCTGGCGCAAGCGGATCGAGGATCACGACGGCGGAACCACCGAAGGCGGCGGCATCCGCCGCTGGCTGGCGTTGGCGCAGGCCGTCGGGTTGGACCCCGACTATGTCGCCAGCGGCACGGGCATCATGCCCGCCACACGCTTTGCCGTGGACGCCTATGTGCGCTTCGTGCGCGACATGCCCCTGCTGGATGCCGTCGCAGCCAGCCTGACCGAGTTGTTCGCCCCACGGATCCACGCGCAGCGGATCGAGGGGCTGCTGGCCCATTACGATTTCGCCGACGACACCAGCCTGGCCTACTTCAAAAAGCGCCTGACCGAGGCGCCCGAGGACGTCAAATTCGGCCTCGACTACGTCCTGACCAACGCCGACACCAAGGAAAAGCAGGACGCCGCCGCCGCCGCGCTGATCTTCAAGACCGACGTGCTGTGGGCGCAGTTGGACGCGCTGTGGCACGGCTATGTCGAAGGCAACATCCCGCCCGGCGCCTGGCGGCCCGGCGAGGGCATGGCCTGATGGAACCGCTTATCGAACCGGCCGACATTCCCTATCTGCCGCGCGGCGTGCGGCTTGCAGATGACCGAGTGCGCGGCATTCGCGTGCTGCAGGCGCCCGAACGGGCCATGCAGCTGGACCCGATCGGCGATGCGATCCTGTCGGAACTGGACGGCGTGCGAAGCATGTCCCAGATCGCTGCCGATCTCGCCGCGCGCTACAACGCGCCGCAGGATCAGATCGCGGGCGATATCCGCGATTTCCTGACCGGCCTGATCGAACGCCGCATGGTGTTTCTGAAGGAGGCGACATGAAGGATCTTCCCGGCCAGCCCCCTGTTCAGCCAAGGGATCTTGACGGCAACCCGGTCACGCCCGGCCTGCCCATGGCGATGCTGGCCGAGATCACCCACCGCTGCCCCCTGGCCTGTCCCTATTGTTCCAACCCGGTCGAACTGACCCGCGCCGCGCAGGAATTGCCGGCAGAGGATTGGGCGCGGGTGTTCCGCGAAGCCGCCGATCTGGGCGTCCTGCAGGTCCATATCTCGGGCGGCGAACCCGGCGCGCGCCGCGACCTGGCCCAGATCGTCGCCAGCGCCCGCGACGCGGGGCTTTACGTCAACCTGATCACCTCGGGGATCGGCATCACCCGCGACCGGCTGATCGAACTGGACCGCGCCGGTGTCGATCACGTTCAACTGTCCCTGCAGGGGATCCGTCCCGACATGGCCGACCGGATCAGCGGCCATCCGGGGTCGTGGGACAAGAAGATGGGTTTCGCCGACTGGGTCACGGAAATCGGCTTTCCGCTGACCATCAATGCCGTCGTCCACCGCCAGAACATGGAACGTCTGCCCGACATGATCAACCTGGCCGAACACCTGGGCGCGCGGCGGATCGAGGTGGCAACGGTGCAGTTCCACGGATGGGCCGACCTGAACCGCGCCGCGCTGATGCCGACGCAGGAACAGGCCGCCTTCGCCCGACGCATCGTCAACGAATCGCGCCTGCGGCTGCGCGGCCGGATGGTCATCGACTATGTGCCCGCCGATCATCATGCGATCTACCCCAAGGCCTGCATGGGCGGCTGGGGCAGCACCGGTCTGAACGTGGCGCCGGATGGATCGGTCCTGCCCTGCCATGCCGCCCAATCCATCGATTGGATGCGGTTCGACAATGTCCGCGACCGCAGCCTGTCCGACATCTGGAACCTGTCCGACGCCTTCAACGCCTTTCGCGGCACCGAATGGATGCCCGAACCATGCCGGTCTTGTGAGCGGAAAACCGTGGATTTCGGCGGCTGTCGGTGTCAAGCTATGGCCTTGGCGGGCGATGCGCGGGCAACCGATCCGGTCTGTTCAAAATCACCGCTGCATGCGCAGGTCGTCGCGCGGGCCGAGGAGGATGCGGCCGCCGATACGGCAGAATTCATCTACCGGCGCATGAAAAAGGGAGGATGAAGTGATGAAGGCATGGCTTACCGCCGCGGCGCTTCTGCTGGCCTCGCCCGCATTCGCGCAGGACAACCCCTTGCTGCCCTCGGAAACCTGGAACGACCTGCGTGAATCGGTCGTCGGGCTGACCGAGGAACCGCCGATCGATGCCACCGCGCTGGATCTGGACGCGCCGTTCCGTGCCAATGACGCGGCCATCGTGCCGATCCGGCTGACCCAGGCCCCGGATGCCGCGCCCCTGACCGACCTGACCCTGGTCATCGACGAGAATCCGGCCCCCGTCGCCGCCGAATACAGCTTCGGCGACGCGCTGATGCCCCTGGATTTCGAGGTGCGGGTCCGCGTGGACGCCTATTCCGACGTGCGCGCGATCGGCACTCGGGTGGATGGCGGCAAGATCATGGCCGGGCGGTTCGTCAAGGCCTCGGGCGGCTGTTCGGCGCCCGCCGGCAAGGACATGGCAGCGGTCGAGGCCAGCAAGGGCCAGATGCGCTGGAAAACTGCCGAAGCGGACGGCCGGAACATCGGCACGCTGATGATCCGGCATCCGATGTTCTCGGGGCTGCAGCGCGATCAGGTGACTCTGCTGAACATTCCCGCGAATTTCATCGACCGGCTCGAGGTGCAGCAGGGCGACGATCTGCTGTTCGCGATGAAGGCCGGTATTTCGGTCAGTGAAGACCCGGTGTTCCGCTTTGCCTATCGCCCGAACGGCCAGCCGATCCGGGTCCATGCCGAGGATGTCGATGGCAATATCTGGGATCAGAGCTTCGACGTTTCCGGCTGACTTCGGCACGCAACGACGCCGGTCACGGCAGGAATTCGCGCATGTGTTTCTTTGGGGAACCGCCCCGCGTGGCGGGCGTTAGACCACCGAAGCCCAGTGGTCGGCGGATGCGGCCACACCCTCTCTCTCTGATGCCCCGGCGTTTCCCGCGCCGGGGTTTCGCGTTTCAGGATCTTTCGGTTCAGAGCCGCGCAACGGGTGCGCGCGTTGCGCGATGCAGGGAATTTCGGCGGGACCGCGAAAATCCCTGCAAATGCTGCGTTTCACGGATCACACAGCGTACACGACACGCGCACAGGGCGTGCACAGCCTGTACACCGCTTGCGCGCGTTGCACGCCCCACCTGCCACGCAACAGAGGCGCAGGAAGCACCCCGGACGGAAGGCTGATCGTGCCAGAGGCGGGCGCGATGTGACGAGGGAGCCGAAATCGTCTATGCGGGCCATACCGGTGAACCCATCACCATCGCCGAACCACCAGAAGGACGCACATCATGATCGCTTACGTCACTGTAGGAGCAAACGACATCACGCGGGCAGAACGCTTCTACTCGGCATTCCTGCCGGATCTTGGTTACGGGCTGGAAGAGTATCAGGGAGACTTGAGCTATATTCTGCCCGCACGGTCGGGCGAGCCCTCGGTCCAACCAGATTTCTACGTCAAATCACCTTTCGATGGGCAAGCTGCGTCGGCCGGGAATGGTGTCATGGTCGCGTTTCAGGCGCGATCGCAGAAGCAGGTTCGTGACCTTCACAGCGCCGCGCTGGCCGCGGGCGGCCTTGATGATGGGCAGCCCGGGTTTCGGGCCATGTATGGTCCCCACTTCTATGTCGCTTATGTTCGTGACCCGGACGGCAACAAGATCGCATTGTTCTCGAGCGACACGAATGAGCCCGGGCGCGACGAATAGCACGGCAGCTAATAGTTTTTTCAGGCGCAGAATCATCTGGTTTGGGCTTCAACCAAGGTTATCTTTGCATCGCTTTTGCGATAGCTACGAGGGACGAAGCAGACCTTGGCTGGTTCACCGACGAACCATGATCAGTTCGTCCACTTCGAGGCCGTTTGCGATCAGCGCTGCCGGAATTCGCCCCACCGTCTGGAAGCCGTGCCGCTGGTAGAAGCGGATGGCCCGAATGTTGGTTTGGTTTACGTTGAGCTCGAGTTGGCGCACGCCGCTTTCCTTGGCAAAATCCATGAGTGCCTGCAGCAGAACATTCGCCAAGCCGGACCCCTGTTCGCTTTCGCGAAGGTAAACCATGATGATTGACGCCCGGTGAGAACGCTTTTCCCCACGTTGGGGCATCAGCCCCATGACTCCGACAGGTTCCGACCCCTTCAGCGTCACAAAGACCGGGATCTTCATGCGGTCGAGCCATTCTTCGTCTGACAGGGATGACCAGTCCGCGAAGGTGTTGGCAAATGCCTCCGGTGCCATCTTCAAGGACTCCAACCGGATCGCCTTGAAGATTGGCAGATCGTCGGCTGCCAGTTTCACTACCCGCACGTCGTCCATGGCTGGTCACAACCTGTAGAGAGAAAGCGTCGAGGAAGAAAGACAGGGCCGCAAGGGATTCGACTTCCTGAAAGAGCTCAAAGCACCCCCTTGGCGTTCGCTGGTATCAGACGCGACGTCGGCAAGCCGTTGCCCGCCGGCGCAGGCCCGCTTAGCCCCTGCCGTGCGGGGCGGTCCAGTCCTCGTCGGGGCCGATGGGGATGATGCGGTGCGGGTTCACCGTGTCGTGGCTGTAGTAGTAGTGGCGCACGAAATGGTCGGGGCGGACGGTGGGCGCGACGCCGGGCCATTGATACAGTTCACGCGCCCAGCCCCACAGGTTCGGATAATCGACGACCCGGCGGCGGTTGCATTTGAAATGCGTGTGATAGACCGGATCGAAGCGGGCGATGGTGGTGAACAGGCGCCAGTCGGCCTCGGTGATGCGCTGGCCGGTCAGATAGCGGGTCCGGGCCAGCAGCCCCTCGATCCAGTCGAGGCTGTCGAACAGCGGCGCGACCGCCTTGTCATAGGCGGCCTGCGAGGTCGCGAAGCCGGCCTTGTAGACGCCGTTGTTCACGGTGTCGTAGATGCGGGCGTTCACCTGTTCGATCTGGTCGCGCAAATGTTCGGGCCAGTAATCGTCGTCGTTGCCGGTGATTCCGTCGAAGGCGGAATTGAACATGCGAATGATGTCGGCGCTTTCGTTCGACACGATCGTGTCGCGTTCACGGTCCCACAGAACCGGCACGGTGACGCGGCCGGACGCCTTGGGGTTCGCGCGCAGATAGATGTCGCGCATATAGGCGCTGTCGAACAGAAGGTCGCCGGTCGCGCCGGGAAAGTCCTGGCGGAATTCCCAGCCCTCGGACAGCATGTCGGGATGGACCGCCGAGACCTGGATATGGTCGGTCAGATCCTTCAGCGCGCGGAAGATCAGCGCCCGATGCGCCCACGGGCAGGCATAGGAGACATAGAGGTGATAGCGCCCGGTTTCGGCCTTGAACCCGCCGTCGCCGGTCGGGCCGGGCGTGCCGTCGGCGGTCACCCAGCTGCGGTATTTCGCGCTGTCGCGAACGAATTCGCCGTCATGCGCGTCGGTGTCGTACCATTCGTCCTTCCAGACGCCGTCAACCAGTTGGCCCATCGTCATGTCCTCCGTTTCGCAACGCAACGGTCGGGGATGCGCTGCGGTTTCGTCTAGCCGATGGCCTGATCGCGGGTTTCGGCCCTGACCAGCAGCAGCGCCGCCGCCGCCAGCAGCAGCAGGACCGCGAAGACCCCGATGGCCACCCCGAAGCCGCGCGCGAAGACGACGGCAAGCAAGCTGGGTGCCAGGATTCCGCCAAGCCGGGCCATCGCGCTGGCCGTGCCCATGCCGGTGCCACGCAGATGGGTCGGGTAAAGTTCGGGGGTAAAGGCGTAAAGCGCCCCCCAGGTGCCCAGCAACGCAAAGCTCATCAGGATCAGGGCGGTGGCGACCATCGCGGTGCCCGAGGCCATGGTGAACAGTGCACAGCCCGCCGCGCTGAGGATCAGGAACCCCATCAGCGTGGCGCGGCGGCCCACCGCCTCGACCCCCCAGGCGGCCAGCGCGTAGCCGGGGATCTGCGCCAGCGCCAGGATGACCAGGAACCCGTAGCCGCGCACGAAGCCGAACCCGTCGGTTGCCAGTTGTCCCGGCACCCAGACGAAGACCCCGTAATAGGACAGCGAGACGAGGAACCAGACCGCCAGCACGCCGATGGTGCGGCTGCGCAGAAGCGGCGCGAAGATCGAGCTTTCCGCCCCTGCGGGCACCGAGGCGGGGACCAGTTCGGCATCGCGCGGCAGGGCCTGCGTCCCGTTGGCGGCAAGCACACGGTCGATGACCACGCGCGCCTGGTCCGCACGACCCTTGCGGACCAGATACATGGGCGATTCCGGCACCCAGATGCGCAGGAAGATCCCGATCAGCGCAGGGAACGCCGCCACGGCGAAGATCCAGCGCCACGGGGCGACGGCGCCGTTGGCGGCGGCGATCCACGCGGTCAGCGCGATGACGATGGTGCCGACGGCCCAGAACCCTTCCAGCCAGACCAGCCAGCGACCGCGATTCTTCGGCGGCAGGAATTCGGCCATCATCGCGTAATCGACCGGCAGCGTGCCGCCCACCGCGGCGCCGGTCAGGAAGCGCAGGACCAGAAGCAGGGTGAAATCCTGCGCGAAGACCGAGGCCAGACCGAACACCGCGTCCATGCCGACGGTCAGGATCAGCAGGTTGCGCCGGCCGATCCGGTCGGCCAGCCGCCCGAAGCCCCAGGCGCCGACAAACATGCCCAGGAAGAACACCGTGCCGATCTGGAACGCCGTCACCCGGTCGATGCCGAAGGTTGCGGCGACCGATGGCGCGGCGAAGCCCACCGCGATCACCTGCATCGCGTCGGCCGCCCAGACCAGCCCGAAAATCCCCAGAAGCCGCCACTGGAACCGCCCGGTTCCGCCACGCGCCAGTGCCTCGTCCACGGTCAGCCGCATCGCCTTGCCCCTTGCCGGTCGCCTTGCCTGTAAGACTGCGTAACGCCCCGCATGCCGGAATACCAAGGATTTGTTGCGGCGCCGCGGCATTGGCTCGACACCCCGTGGCGGCAGGTCTAGGGTCGCGCGGCAAAAGGAGATCCGCATGTTCACACTGGCCACATGGAACATCAACTCGGTCCGCCTGCGCGAGGATCTGGTCGCCCGGCTGCTGCGCGACGAGGCCCCCGACATCCTGTGCCTGCAGGAATGCAAGTCGCCGGTCGAGAAGATCCCGATGGATCAGTTCCGGGCGCTTGGCTATGGCCATATCGTGGCGCGCGGGCAAAAGGGGTACAACGGCGTGGCGATCCTGTCGCGGCTGCCGATCACCGATGCGGGCGATCGTGACTATGCCCGGCTTGGACATGCCCGGCATGTCGCGGCACGGCTGGAAAACGGCGTCACCATCCACAATATGTACATTCCCGCCGGCGGCGACGTGCCCGACCGCGAGATGAACGAGAAATTCGGCCAGAAGCTGGATTTCGTGTCCGAGATGCGCGACGTGTTCCATGCCGACCGGCCCGAACGTGCGATCATGGTCGGCGATTTCAACATCGCCCCGCGCGAAGACGATGTCTGGTCGCACAAGCAGCTTCTGAAGGTCGTCAGCCACACCCCCATCGAGGTCGAGCATCTGCTGGCCGCGCAGGACGCGGGCAAATGGGTGGACATCACCCGCCAGGACATCCCCGAGGGTCAGCTTTATTCATGGTGGAGCTATCGCAACCGCGACTGGGACGCCTCGGATCGCGGGCGGCGTCTGGACCATATCTGGGCCAGCCCCGATATCGCCAATGCGGGTCACGGCAGCCGCGTGCTGCGCGATCTGCGCGGATGGGAAAAACCCAGCGACCACGTTCCGGTCTTTGCCAGCTTCGATCTGTAGGCCAGAACTCGCGCGGTGCGGACCGGAAACCGCGACCGCATCACGAGCCGTGACATCGGTCGGTCTTGAGGCCAGACTGAACCTGTAGCTTTTCCAGATTACAGATCATCGGGAAGGACAGGCGCAGTATGGACCCCAGAACCAAGATTCTTCGGCTGGCCTTTCAGGTGTTGGCGGATACAAGCGACCGTCCGCTGAGATGGGTCGAACAGCTTCTTGAGAATTGGGATTCGATCAACGAGCTTCATGACCGCTTTGACGACGACCTGTCGCGATCGCTGTTCCATTGGTATCTGGCCGGGCAGATATCGCGCGAGATGGGCAAGGCGGACAGGTTCAAGCGTTTTCGGGCGTTTCGGGGTGTTCACAACGAACAGCGCTGGCAGGACTACAGATCAAGGGCGGATGCGCTGATGAAAGAGCCCGGCGGCACCGTCAGCGAGCATCTGGATGAGGTCATCGAAACCAATGTCCTGAACGGTTATGTGATCGAAGACGTGGTCCAGCCGCAAGCCGGCGATGTCGTGTTTGATATCGGCTCTTTCAACGGCAACAACGCGATACAGTTCGCCAAGCTGGTCGGCGATACCGGCCGCGTCTATACGTTCGAACCAAATCCCCGGCTGTTCCCGGTCGTCAGCCAGAACTGCGCCGCGTATCCGTCGATCACGGCGGTCAATCTGGGCGTCGCGGAACGCGAGAAGACGATCGAGTTCGCGCTGCAAGGACCCAGAACACGTCCATTGGTCGGCAATGTCGAGGACCCGCAGGACAAGGCCGAATTGAAGCTGACCACGATTGACAGCTTCGTCAGAAAGGAAAAGATCCGGCAGGTCAACTTCATGAAATTCGATATCGAAGGGTCCGAGGTTGATGCCCTTCGCGGTGCCGTCAATACGTTGCGGAACCATCGCCCGACCTGCATGGTCGCAATCTATCACAGGCCAAGCGACATATTCCGGATTCCGGGGCTGATCGACAGTTACGGGCTTTGGTACAGTTTCAAGTTGCGGCACTATCACTGGCTGCCGCGCGAAATGGTCCTGTTCGCCATACCGCGCCATCAGCGGGCCGGCATGTGATCTGTCGGTTCGTCTGATGTCCGCGAGCTGGTTCGCAGCCATTATCCACCCTTTCGCTTGGGCGGCTGCCGCCCCATATTGCTGACGAACCGCACTGACTCTGGCCGAACGGCCCGAACTGAATGGGAACGACATGACGATACTTTTCGATGGCGCTCAGGACGCCCCCCAATCCCCGGACTTCATCAAGGACGTGACCGAAGCCGACTTCATGGCCGAGGTGGTCGAGGCGTCCATGCAGGTGCCGGTGATCGTCGATTTCTGGGCGCCCTGGTGTGGCCCCTGCAAGACGCTGGGACCGCAGCTTGAGGCCGAGGTGATGCGCCACAAGGGCCGCGTGAAGATGGCCAAGGTCAATGTGGACGAAAACCAGATGATCGCGGGCCAGTTGCGGGTTCAGTCGATCCCTACCGTCTATGCCTTTTATCAGGGCCAGCCCGTCGACGCCTTTCAGGGCGCGGTGCCGCAAAGCCAGTTGAAGCAGTTCGTGGACAAGCTGGCGGCGATGTCGGGTGAAGATGGCGGGCTGGGCGATGCGCTGGCGGCCGCCGAGGCGATGCTGGAAGAGGGCGCGCATGGTGACGCCATCGAGACCTTTACCGCGATCATCGGCGAAGAACCCGAAAGCCCCGAGGCATGGGGCGGGCTGATCCGGGCGCATCTGGCGGCGGGCGACGCGGCGGCTGCCGCATCGACCCTGCAGCAGGTGCCGCAGAAGGCCGCAGGTTCGGCCCCGGTGGAAGCCGCGCGGGCGCAGCTGCAACTGGCGCAGCAGGCGGAAAGCGCGGGTCCGCTGTCCGAGTTGCAGGCGCGGGTCGAGGCCGATCCCGACGACCAGCAGGCACGGCTGGATTATGCCCAGGCCCTGCATGCGGCGGGTCACGTCGAAGAGGCAATCGATGTGCTGCTGGACAGTTTCCGCAGGGACCGCGACTGGAACGAGGGCGCGGCCAAGGCGCAGTTGCTGACCATCTTCGACAGCCTGAAGCCCACCGACCCGGTCGGCCAGAAGGGCCGCCGCCGGCTGTCTTCGATGATCTTCGCCTGATGCGGCCGCATTTCGATCTGCCCGGGCGGATCGCGCTTTTCCCGCTGGAGGGCGCGGTGCTGCTGCCGCGCACCCGCCTGCCCCTGCATGTCTTCGAGCCACGCTATCTGCAGATGCTGGAAGATGTCCTGAAGACCGAGCACCGGCTGATCGGGATCATCCAGCCCGAGGGCGACGGGCTGGCGGCGATCGGCACTGCGGGGCGGGTGATTGCCTTTTCCGAAGGCGACGACGGCCGGATGATGATTTCGCTGAAGGCGGTGTCGCGGTTTCGGCTGATCGCCACCGAGGACGGCTTTGCCCCCTATATCCAGGGCAGCATCGACTGGGCGCCGTTCGGGCGCGACCTGACGGGATCGGAACGCGATCCCGGGCTGGACCGGGATGCGCTGTTCGCCTGTCTGCACCGCTATATGGAGGCGCATGACCTGTCCACCGACTGGGAGGCTGCGGCGCGGGCGGGCGACGAGACGCTGGTCAATTCGCTGTCGATGATGCTGCCCTTTTCGCCGGGCGACAAGCAGGCGCTGCTGGAAAGCCCGACCCTGTCGGACCGGCGCGAATTGTTGCAGGGACTGATCGAGTTCGCCCTGCATGGCGGCGATGAAGAGGACCGATTGCAATGACCGAAACACCGAACGAGACCGGCGGCGGCGCGGGCTTTGACCGCCACATGATCGAGGCACTGGTCTGCCCGGTGACGCATGCGACCCTGCGCTATGACGCCGCGCGGCAAGAGCTGATCTCGGAGGCGGCGGGGCTGGCGTTTCCGATCCGCGCCGGAATTCCGATCATGCTGATCGACGAGGCCCGGCAGATCAGGGCCGATGACTGACCGCATCCCGCTGATCCGACAGCCCTCGCCTGCATCCGCGGCAAGATCGCAATTGCCGCGCTGGGTCACCGTGCTGATCGTCGTGTGCTGCCTGGTCGAGGCCGCGCTGCAGCTAGCGATCCTTGCGGGCTATCCCTCTGCACGGCAGGCCGTCTTCATGCTGGCCGGGTTCTGGTCGCCGCTGATCCATGACGGATACGGTTTGTATCCCGGACAGCCGCTGCTGATGTTCCTGACCTATGGGCTGCTGCATTCGGGGCCGATTCATCTGGCGATGAACATGATCTCGCTGGCCTTCGTCGCCCGAGAGTTGCACCGGCTGATCGGGCCGGGGCTGATGGCGCTGATCTACCTGTCCAGCCAGATCGCTGCGGCGGCATTGTTCGCGGTGATGCAACCCGCGGCGGGGCCGATGATCGGCGCATCAGGCGCCGTGTTCGGCGTCGCAGGGGCGCTGATCGGCTATGCCGCGATCGTCGGTCATCGCCGGCGGCGGCCGATGGGCCAGATGTGGCGCAGTGTCGGGCTGATCCTGGCGCTGAACGTGGCCATCACGGTGCTGGTGCCCTCGATCGCGTGGCAGGCGCATCTGGGCGGCGCGGCAATGGGTGCCGTCATCGGGATCGGGCTGGCGCTGGCCGCCGCACGTCGGGTCTGATCTCAGCCCTTCTTGTCGTCTGCCGAGGCCTTCGGGTCGCCATCACCCGGGGCAGGCTTGCCGGTCGACACGGTTTCGTCGTCCTGCGCAGAGCGATCTTCGGCGCCGCTGTCTGATGGCCTGTCAGTCGGGACCGTGTCGGCCGCAGCCGCGTCGGTATCGCCAAGTTCGGACGCGGGTGTGGCGGCGCCGTCGCCCGGCTTGTCGCCGGTCGTGGCGTCCTGATCGGCCATCTCGTCCTCGGCTACCTCATCTTTGGCCATCTCATCCTCGGGCGACTGGCCGTCGGTGCCGACCAGGCGGCGCATCGCCGGGCGGAACGCATCGGCGCGGGTGGTCGACAGCGTTACCGCGTCGTCGCCCTGCGCCTGCGCCAGATGTTCGGCGATCAGGCGGTGGCCAAGCCCATAGCCGGTCCATTTGCGCAGATCGCCCTTTCCCAGGAACCAGCGCGCATGGTCGTGATCCAGCCGTGCCCATTCGTTCATCGCCTGCCGTGCGACGCCTGCAGCCGGGGTGACCGCGTCCCAGGGATCGGGTTTGCCACCCAGCACCTGCAGGACGAAATGCCCCGCCAGCCCTTCGCTGACCAGCGCCTCGCCCAGGGATCGTCCATAGCCGGGGCCGTCCCAGCGAATCAGGTGATGCATCTCGTGGACCAGCGTCCGCAACAGCAGAGCGGCGTCGAAGCGGTCGGGGTTCAGTGTCACCTCGATCAGGCCCGGCGCGGCGGCGTAACCGCCGACCCCCCAATCGGGGATACCGCCACCCGGTTGCGCCTTCACCACAAGATCGAATCGCGGCAGATCGGCGTGCTGGGACACGCGCGCCACCGCCTCGCGTGCGGTTGCCCTGATCTGTGGCAGAAGAAGGGTCAGGGCGTTGCGCGCGTTCAGAAGATGAATGTTCCAGACTGTCATGCGGACTGATCGGACCTTTCGCGATTGCATCCCTGCCTGCCGCCTGCATGGTCGGCAAGCCTTGCGTCGGCGTTATAACTCATGCGGCGCGCACGCTGAATGCGCGATCGGCAGATTCCGGCCATGTTCCGCCGATCGGACAGGTCTGTCCGTCCCGCGCATCCGGTGCCGGACATCGGATCAGCCGGCATCCTCGGGTGCGACGGCGACAGACTTGATGATCGCATGGCAGTTTCGCCCGACCACAAGCTGCATCGCATCGACGGAACGCTGCGTGACCCGCGCCAGCAGCCGTCCGGCCGCCGTATCCAGCACGACCATCGCCCCTGGTCCTTCGCCGCGATGGATGCGCTGAACTGTTCCCGGCACGATGTTCAGCGCCGAGATGCCGTCGGGTCGCGACACCGCCAGCATCACGTCATGTGCCGCGATGCGCACCCGGATGGGCCTGCCGATATCGCGTGCCAGCGCGGGCAGGAACAGCGCGACACCGCCCGCATCCAGCTGCGTCAGCCCGTCGGGGTGATGGGCCGCGACGGTTGCGGACAGAACCGCGCCGGCCTGACGGATCCCGGCGGGCAGGATCGCCGGGTCGCCCAGCACCTGGGCCGCCGATCCTTGTGCGACCACGCGCCCCGCATCCAGCGCGACGACCGTCGTGGCCAGACGCGCGACCTCGGACGCGGCATGGCTGACATAGAGGATGGGGATGTTCACTTCGTCCCGCAGCCGTTCGAAATAGGGCAGGATCTCGGCCTTGCGGGCCGCGTCCAGCGCCGCCAGAGGTTCGTCCGCAAGGATCAGCCGCGGCGCCGACAGCAGCGCCCGCCCGATCGCCACGCGCTGTTTCTCGCCCCCCGACAGGCGGCCGGGGCGGCGATCCAGCAGATGTCCGATACCCAGAAGATCGACGATCCGCCCGGTATCCTCGCGCGTGGCGTCCCGCGGCGCGAACCACGCGCCATAGGCCAGGTTCTGGCGCACGGTCAGATGCGGGAACAGCCGATCTTCCTGAAAGATATAGCCGAGGCGGCGGCGATGAGGCCGCAGCCGGATGCCCTGCGCGGTATCCAGCATCACCCAGTCGCCCGCCGCGATCCGGCCGGAATCGGGCATCAGCAATCCGGCAACCGCGTTGATCAGCGTGGTCTTGCCCGATCCTGACCGGCCGAACAGCACCGTGATGCCCGGCGGCGCGGTGAGTTCCGCATCCAGCGCAAAGTCGCCCAGGCGATGGCGGACGGCGACGGACAGCATCACCGCCCCCCCACCCGCGCCGCGACCCGGCGGGCCAGGATTTCAGAGGCCAGCAATGCGCCCATCGCCACCACGACCGAGACCGCGACCAGCTTCATCGCCGAATCCTCGCCCCCGGGCACCTGCAGGAAGGCATAGATCGCCGACGGGATGGTGCGGGTCTGGCCGGGAATGTTCGACACGAAGGTGATCGTCGCGCCGAATTCGCCCATCGCCTTGGCAAAGGCCAGGATTGCGCCCGCGATGATCCCCGGCAGTGCCATCGGCAGGGTCACAGTGACGAAGACCCACAGCGGCGAGGCACCCAGCGTCGAGGCCGCCTGTTCCAACCCCGGATCGGTCGCCTCGATCGACAGCCGGATCGCCCGGACCATCAGCGGAAAGGCCATGATGCCGGCGGCCAGCGCCGCGCCGGTCCAGCGAAACGCCACGACGATGCCTAGTTCCGCCAGAAACCCGCCGACCGGCCCCTGCGTCCCCATCGTCAGCAGCAGCAGATAGCCGGTGACGACCGGTGGCAGGATCAGCGGCAGATGCACCGCCCCGTTGAGGATCTGCTTGCCCGGAAAGCGCCAGCGCGCCAGCGCGTGGGCGACAAGGATACCCAAGGGCAGGCTGACCGCCGTCGCCAGCAGCGACACGCGCAGCGACAGCGCGACGGCCTGCCATTCCTCGGGTGCCAGAAAGCCCATGCCGGTTACCGCGCCATGACCACGAAACCCTGCTGCTCGAAAGCCTCGCGCGCCTGTGGTCCACGCAGATAGTCAAGGAATTCGGTCTCGGCCGGCAGGTCGCGCCCGGCGATGTCGGCCGCCGGATAGACGATGGGCGGGTGGCTGTCGGCGGGAAAGCTGCCGATCACGGACACGTCCTTTTCGGCCACCGCATCGGTGGCATAGACGATGCCAAGCCTCGCCTCGCCGGTCGCCACAAGGCGCAGCGCGGCCCGCACATTGTCGGCCTGAGCCACGGCGGGCGCGACGCTGTCCCACAGACCCAGGCTTTCAAGCGACGCCTTGCCATAGATCCCCGCAGGCACCGCATCGACCAGCGCCATGGCCAGCCTGCCATCGCCCACAAGACCGGCAAGATCCGTGTCGGGGCCGATCGCGACCGGCTTGGCGTCCTTGCCATGCGCGACCAGCACCAGCGCGTTTGCCAGCAGATCGAACCGCGTGCCGGGTTCGATCAGTCCGTCCTGTTCCAGCGCATCCATCCAGTCCGCATTGGCCGAGATGAAGATATCCGCGGGCGCGCCCTGCTGGATCTGGCGGGCCAGCACCGACGTCCCGGCCAGCGACACGACCAGATCATGCCCGGTCCCGGCTTCGAAATCCTGTTCGATCCGCGCCATGGCATTGGTCATGCTGGCAGCGGCGAAGACAGTGATCTGTTCCGCCGCCGCGCTGGACGACAGCAAACCGGCGCAGATCGCGCCGGTGACGGCCAGCGCCGCCGACAAACTTTCCTGCGCGATATGCGGCAAGGGAATTTCCTCCTCAGATATGTTTTCACGAACATATCGCAGCGGGATCATGCGCGGGCAAGCCTTATTTCCTGTCAGACATATCGACCAGCATCGCCTGCAAGGCGGCGATCCGGTTCGACCCTGCATCGGTCATGATCCGGTGCAGTTCACGGTAATGATCCAGAACCGCCTCGCCCGCAGCAGTCAGCCGCGCACCCCCGCCCTTGCTGCCACCGCGTGTCGAATCGACCAGCGGGTCGCGAAACATCCGGTTCATTTCCTCGACCAGCAGCCAGGCGCGCTTGTAGCTCATCGACATCGACCGTCCGGCGGCAGAGATCGAGCCGGTCTCGCGGATGCGTTCCAGCAGATCGGCCTTGCCCGGCCCCAGATAACAGTCGGGGCCGAACAGGATTCGGAACCTGAGGCGGGGATCTTCCGTCGGGTCGGGCTGCGGCTGGGTCATGTCCGATCTATGCCAAGGCCGCGATCCGCGATGCAACCGATATCACGCCCGGTGGCATGGCGGGCTTGCGGGCGCGGGACCGGCGTGGAATGTCTTTGCACGAAGCTGGAACAGGAGGCGCGATTGCCTTTCAGGACATTCTTCGCCGCGATCGGATATGTTGCGACGGCGGCCGCGCTGGTCGCCGCGGTGCTGGTCTTCACGATGTTTCGCGGTTTCTCTGATCGCGCGGGCGCGGTCTATTGGGACATGGCGCGCATTCTGGCCAGGACCGGCGACCCGGCCGAGGCGACGGTCTGGAAGCGCCTGGTCGCATCAGGGTTGAGCTTTGCCGAGGTGGACCAGTCGATCCGGTCGCTGGCGGCGGACCGGAACCTGCGCGATGTCGGCCAGCTGCCGCTGGGGGAACAGGTCGCCGCGATGCAGGGCAAGGACTGGCGCAGCCTGCAGGTCTATCTGTTCTGCAACCCGCTGACGGCGGCGCGGATGGTCGAATATTCGCCCGCCTTCGCGGCCTATCTGCCCTGCCGGATCAGCCTGGTCGAGGATGGCGACGGGCAATTATGGCTGATCACGATGAACATGGACCTGATGCTGTATGGCGGCAGGCCCCTGCCCGACGAGCTGCGCGGAGAGGCCGAAGGGGTGCGGGCGGCGATGCTGGCGGTCATGGACGGCGCCGCCGAGGGCGCCTTCTAGCCGCGGATCAGTCGCGTCCCGGTGCGCCCGGCAGAAGATGCACCTGCGCAAGCTGGGTCAGCGCATCGGTCAGGCTGGCGCGTTCGGTCCGTTCATACAGGTCGTCCGGGTCCGTGACCGTCGCGCCAAGCGCCTGTTCGAACGCATCGCGGTTGGCGGTCGCGTCATAGTTCGACTGACCGTCCGATCCCAGATTCGCCTGAAAGATCCCGGCGGCGGATACGGGCAGGAAATCCTCGTAGGTCAGCGGATCGACGGCCAGATGCCCTGACGCGATCAACTGATCGACGTTGTCCGCGGGCGCAACCGCGCCGCATGTCGCGCGATAGCGGAACCGTGCCAGCCCGGCGCGACGCAGCGCGTCCGGATCGTCGGGGAAATCCGCGAAACGGGCGTTCAGTGCCGCGACATAGTCGGCTGCGTTCCGACCATCCGCAGCGACGGACACATCCGCCCGCGTCCGCGCAAGGCAGCGATCATAAAGATCGCGTCCGGCGGGGGTCAGGGCAGCACCGCGCTGCTCGATCTCGCCGAAGCGTGCGGTGTGCGAGCCGGGGACACCATCGAAGATCACCCGTTCCTCAAGCGCCTTGAAGGCGGTCTGGCGCAGCAGGATCGGGCAGTCGCGGCGCGGCGGCCCCTCGATCACGGCCTTCGCCGCGATGCCGTGCGCGGGCATTGCCGCCTGCACCGCGTCGATATCCAGCGTGCGCGGGGTCAGGTGATTGATATGCGGGCCACGAAAACACACCACATCCGCGATCAGGCGATGCGCGTCATGCAGGCGGGCATAGGTCTGCGCATCGACTGTCGCACGCGCATGCCAGCGAAATGTCTGCAGCGCCTCGGCCACGAAGATCGCGGCCTCGTCACGGGTCAGGCCGCCGTCGGTTTCGGCCTTGCGGATCATCCGCATCGCGCCGTCCGTGACGATCTGGCGACGCGACAGGATCTGCGCCGCCGCATCGGCCAGATCACGGTCCGGCAGCAACTCCAGCCGGACCAGCGAGGTGAAGACCCGAAACGGGTTGCGCGACAGGGCAGTGGGGTCGATCGGCCGGAACGCGGTCGAATGCACCGGGAGTCCCGCGACCGACAGATCGTAGTAACCGACGGGGAACATGCCCATCACCGCGAACATGCGCCGGATGGCGGACAGTTCCCCGGCCGTGCCCAGACGGATCGCGCCGTGACGCTCGACCGTCAGGCGGTCCAGTTCATCGGCGTCCTGCATCCGCGCCCGCAGCGCCGGATCGGCGCGCAGCACATCGTCATTCACCCTGGCCACCAGATCGATCAGCGTGCCGTATTGCGGAACCTCGGTGCGATACATGTCGGACATCGCCGACGAGAACAGCGTGCGGATTTCGTCGCCGTGCAAATGGTCGGTCATCAGGATCTGCCTTGGAAACGTGACGGGGGAAGCGCATGGATCAGGGTCGCGCCGGCCTCGAACACGGCGCCGCGCAATGTGGTAAAGCGTTCCGTGTGGCCTGACACGACCGGCAGCGGCATCGCCTCGGGGCGGTCGTCCAGCAGGGCTGCCGCGGCGGCAGTGCCGAACGCGGTGCCCGGCGCGATGCCGCGCCCGGAATAGCCGAAGATCGCCAGTCCGCGCGGTCCGAAGCGCAGCACCTTGGGCACATGGTCCGAGGTCATCGCGATGCGGCCCGACCATTGGTATTCGAACGCGATGCCGTCCAGTTCCGGGAACAGAACGCGCAGCTTGCGCCTTGCCCATGCGGCATGCGCGCGGCCGCCCGGCCCCGCCACATCGCCCATGCCGCCCAGGATCAGGCGACCGGCCCTGTCCGTGCGGATCGAGGTCATCACCAGCCCGGTGTCCCAGCATCCCTCGCCGCCCGGCAGGATCCGGGCGCGCAGATCATCGGGCAGCGGTGCGGTGGCGAACTGGCTGTAGTTCACGGTCGAGAACGATGTTCTGGGCCGCGCAAGACCGGACTGGTAGGCATTGGTGGCTACCAGCACGGCGCGCGCGCGCACGGTGCGCCCGTTGACGGTCAGGTGCCAGCCGTCACCCTGCCGGGCGATATCGCTGACCGCGCTGCCTTCGTGAAGCCGCGCCCCGGCCCCTTGCGCCGCACGGGCAAGCCCCGCGCAATAGGCCAGCGGTTGCACCGTCCCCGCGCGCGGGTCCAGCAGCGCGCCATGGAACGCCCCGGAGCCGACACGGCGGGCCGTGTCCTGCGCGTCCAGCAGCCGCAGCGGCGCCCCGATCCGGTTGCCCTGCGCAAAGCGGTCCCGCAGATCGGCAAGCCCGGATGCCGAATGCGCCAGATGCAGCGTGCCGCTGCGCGTGGCCTCGCAGGCGATGGATTCGCGTTCGATCAGGTCGAAGACCAGCCGTGGCGCCTGACCCAGCCGGTCGATCAGGCGCGTCCCGTCGGCCTCGCCCATCTGCGAAATGATCTGGTCCGGCGGCAGCCACAGCCCGGCATTGACCAGCCCGACATTGCGGCCCGACCCGCCGAACGCCACCCGAGACGCCTCGAACACGGCCACGGATGCCCCCCGGCGCGCCGCCTCCAGCGCGGCCGAGCAGCCGGTGAAACCCGCGCCGACGATGGCCAGATCCACGGTGACATCCCGATCCAGCGGCGCGGCAGGGATGCGTTCGCCCGCGCTGATCGACCACAGCGAGGTCGGCTCGGCCTTCAAGCCGGCCCCCTGCGCGGTGGGAAGTGGCGTGCTGTCATCATGCCCGATCTCGTTCCCGGAACATCCGGTTCCACGCCAGACTAGGGCCTTTGTGCGGCAGACAAAAGCCGGTTGGCCGCGCCGTCCCTAGAAGGCGTTGCGTTCGTGATAGGTGCGCAGAAAGTCCGAGATGCGCGGATCGGACGGGTTGTGCAGGATCGCGTCCGGGCTGTTCACGGCGACCAGTTCGCCCGCCTCCATGAAGGCGACCTGGTCGGCGACATGGGCGGCAAAGCCCATCTCGTGGGTGACGACAGCCATGGTCATGCCCTCGCCCGCAAGCGTCTTCATGACCTGCAGCACCTCGCCCACCAGTTCGGGGTCCAGCGCGCTGGTCGGTTCGTCAAACAGCATCAGGCGCGGCTCCATCGCGATGGCGCGGGCGATGGCGACACGTTGCTGCTGTCCGCCCGACAGGCGTGCCGGGTGGTTCTGCATCTTGTCTTCCAGCCCCACCTTGCGCAGCGCCTCGGCGGCGCGGGTGGCGGCGTCTGCCTTGCCCAAACCGCGCACCCGGATCAGCCCTTCGGCGACGTTTTCCAACGCGGTCATGTGCGGCCACAGGTTGAACTGCTGAAACACCATGCCGATCGAGCGCCGCATCTGCCGCAGCTTGCGGGCGGACATCTTCCTGCCCGGACCCTCATAGCCGATCAGTTGGCCGTCGATCCGGACCTCGCCCGCGTCGTATTCCTCGAGGAAATTGATACAGCGCAGCAAGGTCGACTTGCCCGACCCGGACGGACCGATCAGGCAGGTCACCTTGCCGGGCGGGATCGTCAGGTCGATCTGCTTCAGCGCCTGAAACGGACCATAGAACTTGTCGAGATTGCGGATCTCGACCGCGGATGCCTGAACCATCTCAGACCCTTTCGATCAGATGTCGGGTGATGCGGGTTTCCAGCCTGCGCCCCGCGCGCGATATCGTTTCGACCAGCCCCCAGAAGAACAGCGCCAGCACCAGATTCGCTTCCAGATAGCGGAAGGTTTCGGTGGACATGCGCTGGACCTGATACATCAGTTCGGGGACCGTGATGATCGACAGGATAACCGTTTCCTTGGTCAGGATGATCGAGAAATTGACCAGCGCGGGCAACGCCGAGACCAACCCCAGCGGCAGCAGGATACGCCGCACGATCGACGGTTCCGCCATGCCGATGGCGCGCGCAGCCTCGATCTGTCCGATGGGTACCGCGTTAAAGCCCGAACGGAAGATTTCCGCGAAATAGGGACTGCCATAGACGGTCAGGCCCAGAAGCCCGGCGGGCAGCGCGTCCAGCCGCAGCCCGATCAGCGGGCCGCCATAGTAAAGGACGAACAACTGCACCAGGAACGGCGTGCCGCGGATCACCTCGATATAGACCTGCAGCAGCCAGCGCAGCGGGCGCGGGCCGTAACGCTGTGCCAGCGCGACCAGAAGACCCAGAAGCATGCCCAGCACGGTGCCCGCCAGCCAGCAGAAGATGGTGACGCCGAAACCGCGAAGCAGCATCGGGCCGTAGTCCTGAAAAACGCTCAGTTCCATCAGACGGCCATCCTGTGTTCGAGGTAGCGGCCCAGTCCGGCAAGGCAGAGATTGATCAGCAGATAGATGCAGGCAGCGGCCAGATAGACCTCGAGCGGGCGGAACGTCGTCGCCGCCTGCGCCTGGCTGGCGCGGGTGACTTCGAGGATGCCGACGACCGAGACCAGCGACGAGGCCTTGACCAGCAGGATCAGTTCGTTGACCAGCGCGGGCAGCGACATCACCACCGCCTGCGGCAGCACGATCCGCGCCCAGATGTCGCGCGGTGCCATGCCGATCGCGGCGGCGGCCTCTGACTGGCCAGGGGGCAGCGCGCCGATCGCGCCGCGCCAGATCTCGCTGATATAGGCGCTGGCGCAGATGCCGACGGTGATGACCGCGGCGGCGATGGCGGGCACATTGATGCCGATGACCGGCAGCAGGTAATACATCAGCAGGAGCTGAACCAGCAGCGGAACCCCGCGCAGGAAGCTGACCCACAATGCGGCGAGCCGGCGCAGCGCTCGCACCCGCGACAGCGCCGCGGCGCAGACCAGCGCGCCGATCACCAGTCCCAGCGCGATGCCAAGGCCCGATACCAGCAGCGTATAGCGCGCGGCCCAGAACAGCGGACCGAAGCTGTCAAAAAAGGTCTGGGTGGAAAACATCGCCGGCCTTTCGAAGGGGCGTGGGCGGGGTCAGACCCCGCCCGACGCCGGATCAGTTGGCGGGCACTTCGCGCGGCAGATCGGGCGCTGCGCCAAGCCATTTTTCCTGGATCTGGGTCATCCGGCCGTCATCGTGCATCTTCAGGATGGCCTCGTTCACCGCCGCGACGAAGCTGGCCGAATTGTCGTCCTTGCGCATCGCCCAGGCGAAGTATTTCGGTTCACCGAAAGTGGCGGGTTCGGTCAGGGCAAAGGTCTCGCCGCGGTTCTTGACCAGATAGGCAAGGTTCGGAAACGAGCCCGCGACCGCATCCAGCCGGCCAGCCGCCAGATCGGCATAAGCCTCGTCGGTGGTGCCGTATTCCTTGATGGAGACGCCGCCCAGGCTTTCGCCATAGGCTTCAAGCTGCTTGAACTGCGCGGTGCCCTGCTGGACGCCGACGGTCTTGCCGGCGATGTCTTCGGGCTTGCTCACCGCGTCGCTGGCTGCCGCGCGCACCAGACCGACGGTCGCATCGGCGATCGGCAATCCGAACGCATAGCGTTCCTGGCGTTCCGGGGTGATCGTGACCGGCGCGATGATGATGTCGAACTTGCCGACTTCCAGCCCCGGCAATTCCGCAGGCCAGGGAATGTCCTGATAGACCGGCTCGACGCCCAGTTCCTTGCTGACCTCGTCGAACAGGTCCTTGGTCATGCCTTCGTAGGTGCCGTTGTTCAGCATGTCGAAGGGCGCATAGTGCATGTCGGTCGCGGTGACGACCTTGCCGGCGGCCTTCACGTCCTCGAGCAGGTCGGCCGAGGCGGGCGCCGCCACGGCCAGCGCCGCCATGCCGATCATTGCGGCCTTCAGCGATGTTGCGAGTTTCATGAGATTCTCCTTGTTGGGTGGCTTGTTATGATTTTCCGGCGTCACAGGATACCGGGCAGGTTCAATTGATGCTCGCGCGCGCAGTCCAGCGCAATCTGGTATCCTGCGTCGGCGTGGCGCATCACGCCGGTGGCCGGATCGTTCCAAAGAACGCGCGCGATGCGGGCATCGGCATCCTTGCTGCCATCGCAGCAAATGACCATGCCCGAATGCTGGGAAAAGCCCATGCCGACACCCCCGCCGTGATGCAGGCTGACCCAGGTGGCACCCGATGCACAATTCAGCAGCGCATTCAGAAGTGGCCAGTCGCTGACCGCATCGCTGCCGTCGCGCATCGCCTCGGTCTCGCGGTTGGGGCTGGCGACGCTGCCGCTGTCCAGATGGTCGCGGCCGATCACGATGGGCGCCTTCAATTCGCCGCTGCGGACCATCTCGTTGAAGGCAAGGCCCAGCTTGTGGCGCAGGCCAAGCCCGACCCAGCAGATCCGCGCGGGCAGGCCCTGAAAGCTGATCCGTTCGCGGGCCATGTCCAGCCAGTTGTGCAGATGCGGATCGTCGATCAGTTCCTTCACCTTGGCATCGGTGCGGTAGATATCCTCGGGGTCGCCCGAAAGCGCGGCCCAGCGGAACGGCCCGATGCCGCGGCAGAACAGCGGCCGGATATAGGCGGGCACGAAGCCGGGGAAGGCGAAGGCATTTTCCAGCCCCTCTTCCTTGGCGACCTGCCGGATATTGTTGCCGTAATCCAGCGTCGGCACGCCGGCGTTCCAGAAATCGACCATCGCGGCAACATGGGTCTTCATGCTGGCGCGCGCGGCGGCTTCGACGGCCTTGGGGTCGCTTTCCTGTCTGGCACGCCATTCCGCCACGCTCCAGCCCTGCGGCAGATAGCCGTGGATCGGGTCATGCGCGCTGGTCTGATCGGTGACGATGTCCGGGTGCACGCCGCGCCGCACCAGTTCGGGATAGATCTCGGCCGCGTTGCCGATCAGCGCCACGGATTTCGCCTCGCCCGCCTTGGTCCAGCGGTCGATCATCGCCAGTGCCTTGTCCAGATCATGTGTTTTTTCATCGACATAGCGCGTGCGCAGCCGGAAATCCGCCCGCGTCTCGTCGCATTCGACGGCAAGACAGCACGCCCCGGCCATGACCGCCGCCAGCGGCTGCGCGCCGCCCATGCCGCCAAGCCCCGCCGTCAGGATCCAGCGCCCCGTCAGATCGCCGTCATAGTGCTGCCGCCCGGCCTCGACGAAGGTTTCATAGGTGCCCTGCACGATCCCCTGACTGCCGATATAGATCCACGATCCGGCGGTCATCTGGCCATACATGGCCAGACCCTTGCGATCCAGTTCGTTGAAATGGTCCCAATTGGCCCAGTGCGGCACCAGGTTCGAGTTGGCGATCAGCACGCGCGGCGCGTCCCTGTGGGTCTGGAACACGCCCACCGGCTTGCCCGATTGCACCAGCAGGGTCTGATCCTCTTCCAGCGCGCGCAGGCTGTCCACGATCAGGTCGAAATCGCGCCATGTCCGCGCCGCCCGGCCGATCCCGCCATAGACGACCAACTCGTGCGGGTTTTCGGCCACGTCGGGATGCAGGTTGTTCATCAGCATCCGCAAGGGCGCCTCGGTCAGCCAGCTTTTGGCGGAGATCTGCGTTCCGGTGGCGGGATAGATGTCGCGGGTGTTGTGGCGGGGATTGGTCATCGGATCATGCCTTCAGATCGGCGGCCAAAGCCGCAAGTTGGTGCAGGATATCGGCCAGGGCGGCGCGCAGCGGCGCGGCCTTTTCAGGATCAAGGTCGAAGGGCGGCGTTTCCTGCGTCAGATGCGTGGCCTGCGCCAGTTCCATCTGGATGGCGTGAACGCCGTTGCGCGGATCGCCGTAATGGCGTGTCGTCCAGCCGCCCTTGAAGCGACCGTTCAGAGCCCAGGTCCGTCCGGTCGCCTTGACGATGTCCGAGACCGCGTTCTCGATGCGCGGATCGCATGTCGCGCCCAGATTGGTGCCGATGTTGAAATCCGGCAGCGTGCCGTCGAACAGGAACGGGATGTGGCTGCGGATCGAATGGCAGTCATACAGGATCGCGACGCCATGCCGCGCGCGGATCCGGTCGATCTGCGCCGACAAGGCCGCGTGATAGGGCGCGTGATACCGCACCCTGCGGTCGGCGATGTCGTCTTCGGTCGGTGGTTCGGTCCAGATCGGCTGACCGTCGAAATCGGTCAGCGGCACCAGCCCGGTGGTGTTCTGGCCGGGATAGAGGCTTGCGTCGTCAGGGCCGCGATTGGCGTCGATGACATAACGGTGAAAGGTTGCCCGCACCGTCGTCGCGCCGGGCAGCAGCCCGTCATAGAGACGATGGATATGCCAGTCGGTATCGGCCAGCAGCTGCCCGCGCGCATTCAGGCGCGCGACGATTTCGGCAGGCAGGAACGTGCCGGTATGCGGCAGGCCCAGAATCACCGGGCTGTCGCCTTCGCAGATCTCGACCGGGGTCATGGATGCACCTCGGCCAGCAGATCGCCCGGCACGGCGCCGGTCAGCACATCCTCGCGCACCAGACGCGCCGCCTCGGCAAGATCGGGGGCAAGATAGCGGTCCTGATCCAGCGCGGGGACATGCGCGCGCAGCCGGGCGATGACCGCGCGCAACGGTGCCGATGTCGTCAGCGGTGCGCGGAATTCGACCCCTGCGGCGGCGCAGATCGCCTCGATCCCCAGGATCTGCGACAGGTTCGCGTTCATCCTCAGCAGCCGGCGCGCACCGTGCGCGGCCATGCTGACATGGTCTTCCTGATTGGCGCTGGTCGGCGTGGAATCGGTGCTGCAGGGGTTGGCCAGATGCTTGTTCTCGCTCATCAGCGCGGCGCTGGTTACCTCTGCGATCATCAGCCCGCTGTTCAGACCGGGGTCGGGCGTCAGGAAGGGCGGCAGGTCATGGCTGAGGGTGGGATCGACCATCAGCGCGACCCTGCGCTGCGCAATCGCGCCCATTTCGGCGATGGCCAGCGCGATCTGGTCGGCCGCGAAGGCCACCGGCTCGGCGTGGAAATTGCCGCCCGACACGATCTGATCGGTCTGCACCAGCACCAGCGGATTGTCGGTGGCGGCGTTCGCCTCGATCTGCAGCGTGCGCGCGGCCTGCCACAGCAGGTCGATGCAAGCCCCGGTGACCTGCGGCTGACAGCGGATGCAATAGGGATCCTGCACGCGGGCATCGCCTTCGCGGTGGCTTTCCCGGATCTCGCTGCCCGCCATCAGATCGCGGATCGCGCGCGCCGCGACGATCTGGCCGCGGTGGCCGCGCAGCTGGTGGATCTCGTCCAGGAACGGCGCGGTCGAACCCATGATCGCGTCGGTGGAAAGTGCGGATGTGACCAGCGCCGCGCGGGCGGCGGCAAAGGCCTGGAACAGGCCGACCAGCGCGAAGGCGGTCGAGACCTGGGTGCCGTTGATCAGCGCCAGCCCTTCCTTGGCGGCAAGGGTCACCGGCGACAGCCCGGCCTTGGCCCCCGACATCTCGGACCCGTCAAGAACCGCCCTGCCCTCGCCGATCACTACCGCCGCCATGTGGGCCAGCGGTGCCAGATCGCCCGAGGCGCCGACCGAACCCTGCGACGGGATCACCGGCAGCACGCCGCGCGCCAGCATGTCCTGCAGCAACGCGATGATCTGGGGGCGAACGCCGGACGCGCCGCGCCCCAGCGACAGCAGTTTCAGCACCAAGATCAGCCGGACGGTCTGCGCCTCGACCGGCTCGCCCACGCCGCAGCAATGCGACAGGATCAGGTTGCGCTGCAGCGTCGCGGTATCCTCGGCCGCGATCCGGACCGAGGCCAGCTTCCCGAAGCCGGTATTGACGCCATAGACCGGAACCGAACCGTTCGCCGCCGCATGGATGCGCGCAGCGGATTCGGCGATGCCCTGATGCGCGCTGTCGGCCAGCCGCACGGAACCGGTCTGCCGCCAGACCTGTTCCAGCTGCGACAGCGTGGCCTGGTTCGGAACAAGGATGAGATCAGACAAATTCGCCTCCGACGATACGGGCATGAAGCGGGTTGAAGCCGATGCGATAGGACAACTCGGCCAGGTGATCGATGTCCCACACCGCCAGGTCCGCGCGCTGTCCGGGCGCGATCGCGCCGCGATCCGCCAGACCCAGTGCCCGGGCGGCGTGGACGGTGACCCCCGCAAGGCATTCAGACGGCGTCATGCGGAACAGTGTCGCCCCCATGTTCATCGTCAGTAGCAGTGAGGTCAGCGGCGATGTGCCGGGATTGCAATCGGTGGCCAGCGCCATCGGAACCCCCGCATCGCGCAGCGCCTGCACCGGCGGAAGCTGCGATTCCCGCAAGGTGTAGAAGGCACCCGGCAACATCACCGCAACGGTGCCCGCCCGCGCCATCGCGGCAATTCCGTCCGCATCCAGATATTCCAGATGGTCGGCGGACAGCGCCCGATGACGCGCGGCCATCGCCGCCCCGCCCAGATCGGACAGCTGTTCGGCATGCAGCTTGACTGGCAGGCCCAGCCCGACCGCATGATCGAAGACCTGCGACATCTCGGCGGGGGTGAAGGCAATGCCTTCGCAGAACCCGTCCACCGCGTCGATCAGATCCTCGGCATGGCCGCGATCCATGCCCGCGATCACGACGTCGCGCAGATACCCCGCCCGGTCGTCGGCATATTCAGGCGGCAAGGCGTGGGCTGCCAGCCAGGTTGTCCGCACGCTGACGGCGCGGCGCGATTCGATCAGCCGGGCCACGCGCAGCATCTTCAGCTCGGTGTCGATATCCAGCCCGTAGCCGGACTTGACCTCGATCGTGGTCACGCCCTCGGCCAGCAGCGCATCCACCCGGCGCAGCGCCGACGCCAGCAGATCAGCCTCGTCGGTGTCGCGCGTGGCGCGCACGGTCGACAGAATGCCGCCGCCCGCCTGCGCGATCTGTTGATAGCTGGCGCCTTCCAACCGCATCTCGAATTCGCGTGCGCGATCGCCGCCGAAGACGACATGGGTGTGGCAGTCGATCAGCCCCGGCGTGACCGCACGCCCGCCCAGATCGTGCCGCGCGGCCCGCAGATACGCGGCAGGGATCGCCGATTCCTCGCCAACCCACGCGATCCGCCCCCCATCAATCGCGATGACTTGGGGCGAAGACAGGCCATACTGGCCTGATTTTCCATCGATCCCGGCGATTCTTGCATTGCTGAGAAGCTGCATCGGTCACCCGCTTTAGATTGCGCAAGCTGCAATTCTATGTTTAAACTTATTTATCTTCTATGTCTAAAGATATTTCTCGTCAAACGCGAATCGCGGGGATGGATGCAGATGACTGTGCTGTGGGCGGAACGGGCGCTGCTGCCCGAGGGCTGGGCAGAAAATGTACAGGTGACGCTGGCGGCGGATGGACGCATCGAATCGGTCCAGGCGGGCATGCCGCCCGACGGGCAGCGGGTCGAGCTGCTGTTACCGGCGATGGCCAATCTGCACTCGCATGCCTTCCAGCGCGCCATGGCCGGCCTGTCCGAGGCGCGCGGCCCGCATCCGCGCGACACGTTCTGGACCTGGCGGCAGATCATGTTCCGTTTTCTGGACCAGCTGACGCCCGACGACGTTCAGGCCATCGCGGCGCTGGTCCAGATGGAGATGCTGGAAGCAGGTTACGCCACCAATGTCGAATTCCACTATCTGCACCATCAGCCGGGCGGCTCTGCCTATGCCAATCCCGCCGAAATGTCGCAGCGCATCGCCGCCGCGGCCGCGCAGACCGGGATCGGGCTGACGCTGCTGCCGGTTCACTATCAGTTTGGCGGCTGCGACCGCCGTCCGCTTGGCCCCGGCCAGGCGCGCTTTGGAACTGACCCCGACGGTTTCGCCCGGCTTCTGGACGCTGCCGAAGCCGCGCTGCACGCCCTGCCCGAGGATGCCGGGATCGGGGTCGCGCCGCATTCGCTGCGCGCAATCTCGCCCGAGGCGCTGGCGATCTGCGCCGGGCTGCGCCCCGACCGCCCGCTGCACATGCATCTGGCCGAACAGATCCCCGAGATCGAAGAGGTCAGCGCGGCCTATGGCCTGCGCTCGGTCGAATGGTTGCTGGAACATCACGCCCCCGACGCGCGCTGGACGCTGATCCACCTGACCCACATGACCACGGACGAAACCCGCCGCCTTGCCGCGACCGGCGCGGTGGCCGGGCTGTGCCCGATCACCGAAAGCAGCCTGGGCGACGGCATCTTCAACGGCACGACGTGGCGTGATGCGGGCGGCGAGCTGGGCTTCGGGTCCGACAGCAATATCCGCATCTCGATGATCGAGGAGTTGCGCACGCTGGAATACAGTCAGCGCCTGCGCGACAACGCACGCGCCATCTTGGCCGACCCGCCGCGATCGACGGGGCGCGTTCTCTATGACAGCGGACTTCGGGGCGGTGCCCGTGCCGCCGGGCGCGACACCGGCGCGATTCGGGCCGGGCTGTGGGGTGATCTGTGCGCGGTGTCGCTGCGCAATCCGGTGATGGCGGGGCGTACGGGCGATCAGATGCTGGACAGCCTTGTCTTTGCGGGCGGCGACGGGCTGATCGGCGATGTCTGGGCGGCCGGACGGCATGTTGTGCGCGCGGGCCGGCATCTGGACCGCGACCGCATCCTCACCGATTATCTGAACTGTATCGACAGCCTGAAGGAACGAATGTGACCGAACGCGTCCCCGGCTCGACCGCGCCCAAGGCGCAACTGATCGCCTCCGAGGTGCGGCGCCGCATCATCGAACGCGAATGGCGGCAGGGCCAGCGGATTCCCGACGAGGCGGATCTGGCCGTGCAGTTCGGCGCGGCGCGGGCGACCGTGAACAAGGCGCTGCAATTGCTGGCGGACGAAGGGCTGCTGGAACGACGGCGCAGGGCCGGAACCCGCGTCGCGATCGACCCCGTGCGCAAGGCGACCTTCACCATCCCGATCGTGCGCGAGCAGGTCGAAAGCGCCGGCATGGACTACGGCCATCGCGTCATCGCCCAACGCCGCAGTCCGATCCCGGCCGAGATCGCGCAGCGCATCGGACTGCCGGAAGGTCAGGTTCTGCTGCATCTGCGGGCGGTGCACTACGGTGATGGAAAACCTTTCCAATTCGATGATCGCTGGATCAATCCAGCTGCCGTGCCGGGAATGAACGAGGTCGATTTCCGGCATGTGAACGCCAATGAATGGCTGGTTCGCAACGCGCCCTACACCCGGACCGAGATCGCCATTTCGGCCAGAAACGCCAGCGACCGGGATGCGCGGCTGCTGGACATTCCACCCCGCGAGGCAATCCTGCTGCTGCAGCGGACGACATGGAATGACAGCGGCCCCATCACGACGCTGCGCGCGGCATTTCCCAACAGCCATGTCATGAACTCGAAAGACTGACCGTTCTGCGGCATCGCTGCCTGTTTATCAGGCACCCGCGATGCCGCCGCGTCCGCATAGCATAGTAACTCTTGTTCCGGATCGACGCGCATGAGACCGCGACATGATCACGGATGTCTCATGCTGAAAAACCTTCTCATCGTTGTCGTCGAAGCCGATACCGACCGGGCGCAGTCGATTGCCGACGGTCTGGCCGAGACCGGCGACCACGACATCCGGATCGTGGCCGAACAATCCTCGCTTGCCCGGCGGGTCGCCGAACTGCGCCCGGATGTCGTCCTGATCGACATCGCCGATCCCTCGCGCGACATCCTTGAGGAACTGGCGCTGGCCTCGGGCCCGGCAGAACGTCCGGTCGCCATGTTTGTGGACAGGTCCGACGAACAACTGACCAGATCCGCGATCGAGGCGGGAATCTCGGCTTATGTCGTGGACGGGCTGCGACCGGACAGGATCAAGCCCATCATCGATGCCGCAGTGGCGCGGTTCCACATGCTGCAGCAACTGCGCGCCGAACTTGCCGCGACTCGCGCCGCGCTGGAGGAACGCAAGATCGTGGATCGCGCCAAGGCGGTCCTGATGAAGGCGCGCGGGATGGACGAGGCCGAAGCCTATGCGCTGCTGCGCAAGACCGCCATGGACCAGGGCAAACGCATCGGTGAGATCGCCCAGCAACTGGTCACGGCGGCAGGGTTGCTGGGACGATGATGCGGTTGCGGCTTGGCTATATCCCCCTGATCGACGCAGCGCCGCTGATCGTGGCGCACGAATTGGGCTTTGCCGCCGAGGAAGGTCTGACGCTGGACCTTGTCCGTCTGGGGGCGTGGGCGCAAAGCCGCGACATGCTGGGGGCGGGCCTGATCGACGCCGCCCATATGCTGGTCCCGATGCCGATCGGACAGGCCCTTGGGCTGGGGCCGCGCCTGCCGGATTTCGACCTTGTCATGTTTCTTGCCCATGGCGGGCAGGCCGTCGCAATCAGCGCCGGGATCGAACAGCGCCTGCGCGCAGAGGGGCACGGCTTTGATTTTTCCGACGCGCGCGCCGCGGGACTGGCGCTGCGGCGCGCGGCGCCGGGCAGGTTGCGGGTCGGCGTGCCGTTCACGTTCTCGACCCAGCTTGAACTGATCCGCCACTGGCTGACCGGTTGCGGCTTCCGGCCCGATGATCTGCGGCTGAAGACGGTGCCGCCGCCGATGATGGCCGACGCGCTGGCCGCGGACGAGATCGACGCGTTCTGCGTGGGCGAACCCTGGGCATCGTTCGCGGTGGAACGCGGCATCGCCGCGCTGTTGCTGCCGGGACCGGCGATCTGGGCCTCTCCTCCGGAGAAGGGGTTGGTGCTGCGCCGCGACTTTGCCGTGACCCGGCCTGACCAGACCGGCGCACTGATGCGGGCGATCTGGCGGGCCGGGCGCTGGCTTGACGAACCCGACCACCGGGGCACCGCCGCAGAGATCCTGTCGCGCCCGGACTATCTGGACCTGCCGGCGGAGCTGGCCGAACGCGGCCTGACCGGGCGACTGCTGATTTCCACCGGGGGCGAGGTGCGATCCGTTCCGAATTTTCTGGCCTTCAACGCCGGCGCGGCCAGTTTCCCCTGGAAAAGCCTTGCCGCGCTGATCGCCCGCAGCATCGCAGTGCGGCACGACCTTGCGCCCGACGCTGCCATGCGTCGCGCGATGACGCATTTCAGGACCGATCTGTACCGGCAGCATCTGCGTCCGGCGGGTGCATCGTTGCCCGGCGCCTCGCTGCGAGTCGAGGGTATGATCGAGGCAGAGCGGGTCGTGGCGGCAGAGCGCGGCCAGATGACATTGCGCGCAGACCGCTTCTTCGACGGGTTCGTGTTCGAGCCGCCAGGCGAATCCCCGGACACGTCCGCGTCGCAAGACTGATCACCTGTTGGGCAAAGGCACATCCAGGCGCCTAAATTTCATGCGCCGGAAGTCTGGTCATGATCATCGGGACCGATTCCGCGTCGCCCTGCTTGCGATGCCACGTCCGCCGCGCAACGATACGCCACATGGGCGGGCAGCAACGATGCGGCAGTCGCCCGCTCGCAAAGATGCGGCACGATTCCGCGAGGACGCGGATCTCATGACAGCCTGATTGCGCGGTCAGCCCCTGGCATCTTCGGGATGCCACGACTGATGCCTGCGCGATCCGCCTCACGCCAGCAATCGGAGCATCCCATGCCGCCTTTTCCACACCGGATTTCACGCAACGCCCGGCCCCTGCCCGACCTGATCCTGCATCGGGTGTCGTTCGCCCCTGCGCGCCGCACGAACGAGGCATGATCATGAAGAAGAAACTGGTCGTCATCGGCGCCGGGATGGCCTCGGGCCGCCTGCTGGAGCATCTGTTCGACACCGCCCCGGACGCCTGGCAGGTGACTTTGTTCAACGGCGAGCCACGCGGCAACTACAACCGGCTGATGCTGTCGCCCGTGCTATCGGGCGAGAAGACATATGAGCAGATCGTCACACATGACGAGGACTGGTATCGGGCCCACGGCGTCGATTGCCGGTTTGGGCAGGCGGTGGTGCAGATCGACCGCGAAAACCGCGTGGTCCATTCCAATCACAGCAGCGCCGAAT